>CAYWRZ010000129.1:369-1000 GCA_964460845.1 uncultured Weeksellaceae bacterium | reverse complement strand
TTTAAGCATTTTTTGTGCTTTCTGAACAACCATTTGAGGCATTCCAGCCATTTTTGCTACGTGAATTCCGAAACTGTGAGCTGAACCTCCTTCTTGTAATTTCCTTAAAAACAAAACCGAATCTTTGGTTTCCTTAACCGAAACATTGAAGTTCTTGATTCTCTCATAAATTTCAGTCATCTGATTCAATTCGTGATAATGCGTTGCAAAAAGCGTTTTTGCTTGAGACGGATGTTGGTGCAAATATTCTGCAATAGCCCAAGCAATCGAAACTCCATCATAGGTACTTGTTCCTCTTCCGATTTCGTCAAGCAGAATCAAACTTCTTTCGGACAAGTTATTTAGAATCGAAGCTGTTTCGTTCATCTCAACCATAAAAGTTGATTCTCCCATCGAAATATTATCCGAAGCCCCAACTCGTGTAAAAATCTTATCTACCAATCCAGCTTTGAGAGAATCTGCAGGAACAAAACTTCCGATTTGAGAAAGCAAAACAATAAGTGCTGTTTGTCTCAAAATAGCAGATTTTCCAGACATATTCGGACCTGTAATCATAATAATTTGTTGCGAATCTCTGTCCAGATAAACATCATTCGCAATATAAGGTGTTCCGATTGGAAGTCGTTTTTCG
>CAYWRZ010000129.1:0-359 GCA_964460845.1 uncultured Weeksellaceae bacterium | reverse complement strand
TCTTCCTGCTTTGATTTCCAACGAAAAATCTTCTGAAATTTCAGGTTTTGAATAATTGTTTTCGATAGCTAAAGTCGTAAATCCTGACAAACAATCGAGTTGTGCAATCAGATTTGCATTGGTCTGAATCGGTTTGATATATCCCGAAATCCAACTAATCAGTTTTTCGAAAATTTCGGATTCCAAAGTAGAAATCTTTTCTTCTGCTCCTAAAATTTTAGCTTCGTATATTTTTAATTCTTCTGTAATGTATCGTTCTGCATTAACCAAAGTTTGCTTACGAATCCACTCACTTGGAACTTTGTCTTTATGTGTATTTCTGACTTCTATGTAATATCCGAAAACGTTATTAAAAGCAA
>CAYWRZ010000128.1:0-1001 GCA_964460845.1 uncultured Weeksellaceae bacterium | reverse complement strand
CGCGACCTGGTTGCCGAGCATGTCGATCGACAGGACGTCCGACTCCCAGGTGACGCGGTCGGTGTCGATCACGCGATCCACTCCGAGGGCCGCGGTGAGAGAGCGCTTGCGGCCCAAGGGAAGAGCCGAGTCGATCGGGCAGTACGTCGCACCGGCCTGCAGGATTCCGAGCAGGTGCTCCACCACGGCGGGTGCATGCGACACGACCGCACCGATCCGGCCGGATCCCCTGTGTGTGCCCGGCTCGGTCGTGCGGTATCTCGATGCGGTGGAGCGGATCCGCTCGGCGAGGTCCCCGTAGGTGATCACGGACCCGTTGTGCACGAGGGCCGCGTGTCCGGGCAGGCCCTGCACCGCGGCGACGAAGTCCGTCACCACGTCACCGGCGGTATCGATGTCGGCGGTGTCGACGCCGGGTTCGGAAAGAGTGTTGTGAGACATGGTTTCCTCGTTGTCGGTGGAGTTCGGTTGCGGTCGATTCGCTCCCTCTTCGTCATGACGTCAACATCACGAAACGCTCGAGCACGACGAGCACGAATCCGATGAGCAGTGGTGCTGCGGCGAACGCGAGTGGCCGCAGACGTGTGTATTCGTCGGGAGCGAGGCGAAGGCGCCACGCCTCACGCACACCCAGGGTGCCCACAAGCAGGACCAGGAAGGCGACGCCGACACCGGTCCACGGCGTGAGCCACACCTGCACTCCGGTGGACATCAGCTCCTTGTGGTCGGCTTCGGCTTCCGGAGGCCAGTCCAGTGAGTAGACGGTGGCGTCCTGGTTCTCGACGACCGTGCGGAGCCCGGGTGCGGCGGCAAGCGAGTCGCGGAACTCGTCGCCCCAGCCCAGGGGATATCCCTGGCCGAGCTCGACGAACGCCTCCTGGCTTCGCGTGGTGATCAGGTAGGTGTCCGGTCCCTTTTCGCGGAGTGCCTGCAGCACGCCTGCCACATCGGTCGGATCGAGCGGCGCCATCGTGTTCGACCAGTGGACGCGTTCCACGTCG
>CAYWRZ010000127.1:0-1004 GCA_964460845.1 uncultured Weeksellaceae bacterium | reverse complement strand
TGATGGGCAGGCTTCGGCCTGCCCTGACTCATTTGGAGGATATTATGCCAGTTTAAACAAATAATCTCAATGGCGAGAAGAATGGCATAAACATGTCCAGGACATTTGTTAGGCTTATCAACGGCGATGAGCATAAGTTTGTAGTCTCAATCTGCTACTCTCCAAGAGGCGACCAGTGTCTAACCTCTTACTTTGTAAATGGAGTGCGTGAAGACACCGAGATTGAAGACGGGTTAGTCAGTTACGCATTCAGGATCAAGTGCGATATCCTTATTAAACAGGGGTATACGGAACTGGGGGCCAGTGATGCAAGAGCAGAAGCACCAGAACAAGAACGAGGACGAAGTCGAAGAGGTCTCAGCAAACACTGAGACTAACGTTGATAGCGATGAAATCGACGACCTTCTAGCGGATATCGATGATGTCCTAGAGGAGAATGCCGAGGAATTCGTGATGGGTTTCGTCCAAAAGGGTGGCGAATAGTAGTTCGCCAGTGACATGATGTAAGGCGGCAAAAGGCCTAGGAATACCATCCTAGGCCTTTTGCATTGAAGGAGGATAGAATGCGTATAGAAGTAGATACCACCATGATCAACCCTGAGACAAAAGACACAGAAACGTTTCTGGTTAAAGACTGGGGTTTTACTGGTATTTGCGAGCCTGATGGTTCAATGCTCCGGTGGATTGCATATATCAATGGTAAGCGTGAATACTATGCCGGTCACAAGTGGAAGCAGGACTACAAGTCCTGGATGGATAACCTAATCAATGAAGGCTGGAAATGTCCAAGGTAATTCGCAAGAAGACGATGGCTAAGAACCTTCGAGAAGGTCACACCTTCACGACGAGCCGTAGGGGCTACTCTACCCCCACTCTCACCGCTGTAACCATCGATCGTGACGAGGTACACAACGAGCTTGTGGTGACTGTACGGGATCACCTGGACAAGCCTGATACCCTGCGGTTACGGCAGTATCAGGAGGTTGTCATCTCAAACTTTGAGG
>CAYWRZ010000126.1:0-1011 GCA_964460845.1 uncultured Weeksellaceae bacterium | reverse complement strand
GATTCTCGAGGCCGACGCGAAGCCGCTTCCGGATTGGTTGACGTCGGGGTCGGAACCCGACGCGGTCGACCCTGATCCCTGGGTGAGGTGACCTCAGGTTGAAGACTCCCGGCCCGGGGAGCTGTCCCCCTGGCCGGTGATGAACACAGCCCGTCCTCGGCGTATGGATGCCCCGAGGGCGGGCTGTGACGTCAGATGTGCCCGGCGAGGATGCCGGCCCGAACCTCCGTCGTCGTCGACACGAGCTTGCGGAGATACCGACGTTCTTCGCGCTCGTGGTCGGTGAGGTCTCGCTTCTCCGCGATCTCGTCGACGGCATGGAGTTCGTCGCGGGCCTCGCCGAGGATGTTCTCGATGCTGCCGAGCAACGTTTCTTCGCTGATCTGCGGTGCTGTCATGGCATCCACTTTGCCCGATCAGCGAAAGCGGGGGACTGCCTCGAGGAGTGAATCCTGATCCGTGTACTTCTGACCCTCGACACGTTTACGACACGAATTGACCGATACGACACGGAATGAGTCGGAATGACCGACGCTCACATTCACCCTGTTCGGGCAGGTGAAACGCTGTTTCCCGAACGACACGGAATGAGTCGGAATTGTCGATCTTGCTAACAGAAGGTTAGGGGTTCGAATCCCTTCGGGCGCACACAGAAAAGCCCCTCACCAGCAGCAATGCCGGTGAGGGGCTTTCTCGTATCCGGTTATCGGGTCACCACGACACGGATTCGACACGGATTGACTTCGCTACCTGCCGAGCTGATCCAGTACCGCGGTCAGGTCCGGGGCCGCAGCCGCCTTCTCGATGTAGTGCTTGCGCGTGACCGCCGTGCCGGAGTGCCCGAGTTGGCTCGCTGCATCCTCCGTCGTGGCCTCCCTGTCGATCAGGGTCGCGACCGTCCGCCGGAAGCTGTGCGGGGTCACCCACGCGAACCGTTCACCCCGAGCATCACGCCACTGCCGACGAACGTTGTGCGGGTCCCGGAGAGTGCCGGCCGACGACGGGAACACC
>CAYWRZ010000125.1:0-1011 GCA_964460845.1 uncultured Weeksellaceae bacterium | reverse complement strand
AAAATGTACCCGCCGCTGCATCCGTAATACCCGTTCCACTCCATGTGCCGCCTGCCTCTGCCGCAGTTAAAGTCACCGAAGTCACACTCTCGCAATGCGGACCCGAAGCTTGAATGCTCGGATCAGGTACACGCCATACTTCAACCTGTATCGTGTCACTTACCGGACAGTTGCCGCCTATTGCATAGATGATTTGATGTACGCCCACTCCAGCGGTCGAGGGAGAAAAAGTTCCCGCCACTGCATCTGTAATACCCGTGCCGCTCCATGTGCCGCCTGCTTCGGCAGCAGTCAAGGTCACTGAACTTACACTCTCACAATGCGGACCCGAAGCTTGGATAGTAGCATCAGGGACACGCCATACTTCAACTTGGATCGTATCGCTCACCGAGCAGTTGCCGCCGATTGCATAAATAATCTGATGTACGCCCACTCCAGCAGTCGAGGGAGAAAATGTTCCGACAGCAGCATCTGTAATACCTGTACCACTCCATGTGCCACCTGCTTCGGCAGCAGTTAAAGTTACCGAAGTCACGCTTTCGCAATGCGGACCCGATGCCTGTATGCTCGGATCAGGAACACGCCATACTTCAACTTGGATCGTATCGCTTACCGGGCAGTTGCCGCCTATGGAATACACTATCTCATAAAATCCTTCGCCTACTAATGAAGGTGAAAATGTTCCCGCCGATGCATCCGTAATGCCCGTGCCGCTCCATGTGCCACCTGCCTCTGCCGCAGTCAAGGTCACTGAACTTACACTCTCACAATGCGGACCCGAAGCTTGGATAGTAGCATCAGGGACACGCCATACTTCAACTTGGATCGTATCGCTCACCGAGCAGTTGCCGCCGATTGCATAAATAATCTGATGTACGCCCACTCCAGCAGTCGAGGGAGAAAATGTTCCGACAGCAGCATCTGTAATACCTGTACCACTCCATGTGCCACCTGCTTCGGCAGCAGTCAAGGTCACTGAACTTACACTCTCGCAATGCGGTCCCGAAGCTT
>CAYWRZ010000124.1:672-1012 GCA_964460845.1 uncultured Weeksellaceae bacterium | reverse complement strand
CACGACCGCGGTCATCGCGGTGCTCGCCGCCGCCACGGCAACGGTGGTCTCCCCGTGGCGATTACGCATCCGCGCTCTGCTCTACGGCTACGTCACCGTAGGTTTCTTGTTCATGGGCCGGTTCGCGGATCTGGCCCATCTGATCGTATTCGTCGTATTCGTCCTCGTCGGTGAACGCTGGTGCACACACACTGAACGCGGACTACGTCCACGCACCCGCCGCGAAGCCCGGCTGGTCGCCTCGGTGGGGCTGTGGCTCATTGCCGCGGTGCATGTGGTGGTGTTCTTCGTTCCCGGCGAGGGGCCCGCGAACGGCACGTTCGTCGGCGACTACAAAGCG
>CAYWRZ010000124.1:0-662 GCA_964460845.1 uncultured Weeksellaceae bacterium | reverse complement strand
CCACAGCAGCACATGAGGCCTCGGGATGGTCCACGGCAATCTCCGTGATCGTCGCCGGTGCGTTGGCAGAACAGCTACGGCGCGGTCGCCGGTGGGCCTGGTGGCTCACCCTGCTGTACGCCCTTGTCGTGGTCGCGGCCACCGTGACGGTCGTGATCCTGGTAATCACGACGAACTTCGAGAGCATCGGCGCGGTCACCGTCGGAACATCTCTGCTGTGGGCCGGCGAAGCCGTATTGCTTCTTGCCGGACGCAGTGCCTTCACTGTCGCACGTCGCCGACAGGTCGCGGGCACGGTGGCCTCGCCGGGTGAGGTCGTCGACAGTGTCCGTGATCTTGTCCGCCGCCACGGGGGCAGCACCATGTCGTGGATGATGACCTGGGACGGAATGAACTACTTCTTCACACCCGATGGCGGCGGGGTGATCGGCTACCGCCGTCACGCCGGCATGGTCATCGCGCTCGCCGATCCGATCGCAGAGTCGGGGCAACAAGGACGTCTGGTCGACGACTTCCTGCGATTCGCCGAATCGCAGGCAGCGATACCGTGTCTGTTCTCCGTTTCCGAGAACTCCGCCGCACTTGCCCGGCAGCGGGGATGGCGGGCCCTGCAGATCGCCGAGGACACGATCATCGACCTACCCGGGCTCCAATTGTCCGGC
>CAYWRZ010000123.1:0-1013 GCA_964460845.1 uncultured Weeksellaceae bacterium | reverse complement strand
GTCAAGGGGTGTAGGTCATAAGCCTTTACCTTTTCGGCTTGGTTTATGATTTGTCGGGTCTGTTCCAATAGCGATTGGATTAAGTTTTCTGATTGCATAATTTTAAAATTTTATGCAAAGGTCAAAAAAGAATTTTCCAAAACTATTGATTGAAATCAAGACTTTTTTAATCGTGATAATGTTTCGGGGCTCATTCTTAAATAGTTTGCAATATGCCTGTTCGGGATTTCCTGAAAAAGTTGGGGACTTCTTCTCAAAACCCTTTCGTATCTTTCTTTTGGCGAAGAAGTTAAAATATCTATTTCCCTTTCCATTTGCTGAATGACGAGGTTTTCCAAAATTTTTCTCCACAAATTTTGGTTGTGTCCGGTTTCCAAAAAATTGTCAATTTGCGGTTTGGTTATGACTTTTATAACCGTCTTTTTAATCGCCTGAATATACAGGTCAGAGGGTTTTCCCGTCAAAAAAGAATCCAACGAAGCAATCAGATTTTCTTTGTAACCAAACCGAATGGTCTGTTCTTCGTAGTCGTCCAAAACAAAAATCCGTAAACTCCCACTTTCCACATAATACACATTGGTATCAATACTGCCTTTCACTTTCAGAAACTCGTTTCTGTCGAGTGTTATTGTTTGGGTAGAAAGTTCAGCGATTTCTTTCATTTTCTTTTTGGTCGTGAGTTTCTATATGTTTACAGCCAACGTTTTGTGTTCGTATTTCTTAAAATTGCTTTTCAAAAGCCTTTCCGTTAAACTTAAATATATTTCCGTCTGCCATTCCAAAAAGCAAATTGTTTTTGTTGTCTTTATAAATGGTCCAAATCATTGGTTTAGATGGATTGTCGCTAACTGAATAGTTTGTAAACGTTTTACCGTCATATTTCCAAGCTCCTGTATATACATCTCCGAACCAAATATTACCTTCCGAATCTTCTTCAATAGCAAAAGGGTGTTCAAGTGTACCTGGTTGTGATTTATTATCTCCTCTTCTTGTGCTTGTAGGGTGGATTAAAT
>CAYWRZ010000122.1:0-1020 GCA_964460845.1 uncultured Weeksellaceae bacterium | reverse complement strand
GGCCTTGACGGGGCTCAGTGGGGATGTGATAGACTGGAAGGTTGGGCTAGTTCCGTTTCCGTTATATCGGCCCTATGTCCCCCTCGTCGTATTCGGCTATGATCGGACGTAGGATGTTCCGTTTCGGTGGCAAGAGAAAAGCCCTCCCCCGTGATGGGGAAGGGCCGTCCTGCTAGTCCTACAGGGTGACGTGGCGACGACGGTCGGTGGTGGGGTTGTAGACCGGGGAGACGTCCAGGTGACCGAACTTGACGGTACGGCCGTCGTCCCGAGTGGCCACGTGCGCCTTGGCGGCCTCGGTAGCCTGGTCCAGGTTGTCGGCGGTGACGGTGAACCGGGGAACGTCGTACCGGTCGCCGTAGGAGACGTAGCCGTTGACGTTGTACGTAGCGCTCATTGTGTGCCCCTTAGCTCGTTTTCGCTTCTAACTACAGTCTACCCCGTGACCAGAGTGGTCAAACCAGATTCATCAAGAATCTTTGGAGGGGCTGAGTCGGCCTGTATCGGGAGGGTAGGGGATTACACCGACCCCCACCCGATCGGCTCTTAGCGTTGGTCTGAGGGACGCCTAGCGGGTCATGTCGATGATGTCCACGGGTGCCAGATCAGCGAGGTTCCACGTTCCCCCGTCGTCGGCCAGGATGTGAGTACCGGTGTCGTCGTGGGTCACCTCTTCCGCGTAGAACTGGTGGACCAGTCCCGGGGCCATTTCGGCCTCGACGAGATTGCCCTTACGAACGTTGATAGCGACCGTGTGAAGTACCATGATCATTCTCCCCGCTGGAATAGGTGCCGTTCTGTCCGGTACCCTTGGAAGGATGCAATAGGAGATATGGGGGTCATCCCATTACATCCCTTCAGGGGTACCGGCTACCCTCCCAATGTGGGAGAGCGCCGGATTGTCCCTAGCTAACCGCCTTCATGCCACCATCGGTCAGCAGGGCGGAGATACGCCCGAGGTCGTTGGTCCCGAACAGACGCTTGACGGATTCGTCGATATCTCCCGACGAAAACGCCCTG
>CAYWRZ010000121.1:0-1024 GCA_964460845.1 uncultured Weeksellaceae bacterium | reverse complement strand
ACACCCTTGCTGCTTCTGGGGTAAGATCGATAACAACGTTCTGCCTGCGCTCATTGACAATGTCTGGGTTCTCTTCCGCCCATTCGCTCTGGCTCTGACCAACATCGTCAACGGATTCGCCAGAGGAAAGATCTCCTCGGCCAGACATACCAGCAACCTGCTCGGTGGACTGACCGGCCATGTCACCTTCAACGAATTCTACCTGACCAGAAGCGAGCTGATCGGCGTAGTTTGTAATGGCATCCTCAAGGCTAACAACCTTATCGCCTTCTGCGGTCGGAATGCTTACCTTGGCCTTCTTGTGGTCTCCGGTGTTCTGAAGAAGAGCCTCAAGGAATGGATCAGACTGACCCTGCTCAACGTAATTTTCCTGGTATGCCTTAGACGCACCAGTTAGCTGGGTATTCTTGGCAATGGCATCTGGTCTGTTACCCGTGATCAAAGCTTGTCCAGCACGGTATGCAGTAACAGGTGGTAGAAGACTGAGTAATGTATTACCCGTTCTACCGGCCTGCTCCTTGAACCCAGACTGTCCCCAGCTAGCCATTTCATCAAGGGTGGCGCTTTCGTGCTTACCCTTGTCCCAGCTATCCCAGTATCCGGCGTCCTCAGAGTAGATTTCATCAAGCTTCTCTGCTGCCTCTTCGTCAGACATTCCAGCGACCGGTGAACTCGTTCCCGGACTGGTGACGTTAAGAGCACCCTTCTCTTGAGCGTTACGGGTTAGGTTGGACCCACCAGCTCCGGCAACTTCTCCGGCTGTACCTGGCTGTGTAGCTGCGGCAGCCTCGGCTTCCATGTCAGCCGCTGCACCAAGACCCTGGCCTGCATACTCCTTGATAAGAGCATGGACAAGTTCAGTTTCACTCTGGAACTGGTTTCCGGTAATGGAGTTGATCGCTGAAATCTCAACCCAACGCCTGGTGTGGAGTGCTCCACCCTCACCAAGTAGCTCATTAACCACCATTTGGGTTTCGTTCTCACTGGAGATGTCCCGACCCTGGATTGCCTGCTTAATGGCATC
>CAYWRZ010000120.1:0-1033 GCA_964460845.1 uncultured Weeksellaceae bacterium | reverse complement strand
CATATCTCCGGCACCTTGCGATTAACTACGCCGCAGATAGAGACAGAATGATCAATGTTATCTCAGACGATAACTAGCTAGGAGACCTCGTGTCAAGAGAAAAGGCCTCTAGTCCACTCCGGGCACTTGAGAGAAAATTCGCGAAGCTATCCGGAGGAACTGCTGCCACTACTAGCGACAAAACAGATCGTGTTGTCGCAGAGATGCGCCATAACCGAAGAGTAAACCAGAAGACTGCAAACAACAATAACTCTGCGGTCAATATGAGCTTTGCCACGGGTCGTCCTCGTGACCCGCTCTTCTACTGGCGGCAGAATAACCTACCCTACGACTTTACGAATCCTGACGAGCTTGTCAAGATCCGTGAGTATGCTAGGCTTCTTTACCTTACCCACCCGATCGTTGCATCTTGTGTGGATATTTTCGCAAAGTATCCGATCCTGGGCCTAGAGATTAGCTGTAAGGATGAGAAGGTTGCGGACTTCTATCGGGAGCTATTCCTTTCTGAAGACCACCTTGATTATGAAAAGTTCCTTATCGACCTCGGCAGAGAGTACTGGCTAGTCGGTGAGGCCTTTCCTTTTGGTACATTCAACGAGTCTCTGGGTATTTGGGAGAGTGAGGAGCTTCTAGACCCGAACGGTATTGAGGTTCAGAAGAGTCCGTTCCTCCGTGACCCGCGATTCTTTATGCGTCTGCCTGAGAGCATTAGAAATGTTATTCAGAAGCGTGAGCCTCGCTGGGAGTATGAGAAGCTAATCGCGGAGTACCCGCACCTTCTCAACTATTCTCGTGACGAAGCAAGAATGCCTGTATCCAACGTGCTACTCAAGCACCTCAGGTTCACCGCTGACACGTTCAATCCGCGTGGTGTTCCCCTCATGATGCGCGCAATGCGTGCCATCATTCAGGAGGAAATGCTCAATGCGGCGATGGATTCCATTGCCGATCGTCTTTACACCCCATTGATCCTTGTTCGTATCGGTCTGACCGCTGCCGAGACCGGTAAGTCTGAGCCGTGGATTCCTACTCC
>CAYWRZ010000119.1:0-1035 GCA_964460845.1 uncultured Weeksellaceae bacterium | reverse complement strand
GCTCTCGTGCGGTGGTATGGCGGCGAGAAGTTCGGCGGCGGTGCGGTAACGGATGGGTGCCGGCACCGGGATGTAGCCGTCCTGTTCGAGCAGTGGTCGCACGTCGAGCAGCGCATTACCGATGGTGCGCGGACTGACCTGGAACAGTTCGGCAAGGACAGCGCGAGTGCACAGTCGCCGCAGGTGCAGCACCGTGGCCAAAACACGTTCGGCATCGGTGATCTTCTGAAGGAAGATTCCGCCGCGGCCGCCGGGCATCCGCTCGCCGCCACGTTGGGCGTAGCGGCGTCGTTCGACCATGGCGGCTTGCCGAACGGAGACGTTCGACGAGTTCGTCCAGTTGCCGGCGACTCATGCCGGTCAGCGCCGGATGCGACAACGCTTCGGGGAGCAGCCGATTCGGGGCGGGACCGAGTACCCGGTCCTCGCGGACAAATCCGACAAGGTCGGCGGCGGTGCTCAACCGCAACCCGATGATCGGGGTGACGTGGTGACCACGCTCGTCGAACAGCATCCGCGTTTCGGCGATGATCTCGCCGATGGAGTTCGGATTCACCCCGAGCAGTTCCGAAAGCACCCGCTGGGAGCACACCTGCCGCAGATACACGAGGGTGATCAGCAGCGCGGCGGCGTCCGAGATCAACCGCCGCTTGCCGGCACCCGGCGCCCGGCGGCGCCGCCCGCCGCGTTGGTGCCAGCGGCGTTGCTCGGCGCGGGCGGCCTGCACCGAAGCCAATTGGGCGGTGAGTTCGTCCAACTCGGCACCGGTCATGCCGGTCAGGCGGGGGTCGGCGAGCAACGCAAGGACCGCGGCACGTTCGCCTTCCCGGTCGCGGCCGACAGCCGCAGCGGTATCGGTGTGGGTCGGTTCGATGGTGTAGTTCCACGTTCCGCACTGGGCATGCGGGCGGATGGATAACGCACGCAACTCGTCTCGGCCCACCGAAATCCCGGTCGGATACTCGCTGGTGTCCAGTTCGGCCTCCACGCGTAGCCAGGTGCGCGTGCGGGTCGAGGCGGTGGTCGTGACCACGA
>CAYWRZ010000118.1:0-1037 GCA_964460845.1 uncultured Weeksellaceae bacterium | reverse complement strand
TGGAGGAAGACGTTGAGCAGATCTTTGAATATGCGGAGACAGAAACAAACTGGACCCGCTATAAGATGGTGCTTGAGGTCTCCGAAGATGTAGATAGTATTGAGGTTTCTATCTACACAATGGCTAACCCTGATGCAGGCGACTATCTTGCCGATCTCTACCTAGATGCCATTCAGCTTGAGTCTGGTGCAACCACCAGCCAATACATTGATGGTTCATTCGACGGTGCCATTTGGATGGGTGAGGGTCAGTCTGTTCCGGACGACGAGGACGACGTTGAGACCATCGTTAAGGGTCCTGACGCACCTTCTCAGACCCTGGACCGTATTGAGCAGCCGTGGGAATGGCACGACGACTATATCAAGTCCCCTGCCAGCCTCATCCACCCGGTAACCCTTGAGTCTGACGTATTCAAGTCTCGACGCAATGTTCGGGGTGTACAGTTCGCAACAACTCAGAGTGCTTCTCGTCAGCTCTTGAATGACTCTCACCTCAAGGATGAGCACATTACCTTCTGGTCCCCGACCGGAGATGTGCCTAGCCTTGACTTCAAGCCATTCGACAGTAACAGCCTTGGTGAAATGATGGAGGTCACCCGATTCCCGGGTGCCAACATCTACGGTGAAATGGAGATCACGTATCCTTCTTGGGGTACGCTTGAAGAGCATATTTGGGAAGAGCTAGAAGGCGACATCGACAACGAGTCTATTGGTGGTATTCGATACAACCAATACGTATTCACCTCAGAAGAGGGTCGGCTTTATGCAGCGGCTCGTGTCTACACAGACACCACTCTTTCTTCACCTCTATCTCTTCAGATCATCGACCGCAACAACTCTGTCCTAGCAGAGAAGACGGTAATGCCTAGGGCCCGAGGTGTAACGGAATGGTGGGTGCCGTTCAACATCGGTGACACCGGAGAATTCGAAGATCGTACATGGGGCGACGTTGAGCTGATGGACCCAGATCCGCTCTTGCCGACCTATGCGGATCTTGAGCTATACCAGTGGAGAGACCTTGTATCTGCCAAGTTCCAG
>CAYWRZ010000117.1:551-1038 GCA_964460845.1 uncultured Weeksellaceae bacterium | reverse complement strand
TGCGCGCACTCGGTGTCTACGAGGAATCCGACCGCTACTTCCAAGTGGTGCTCCGCCCCAGCGTCACGCCGCAGTCGATCAAGACGATGGGCGTGTTCCCCGGCATCGGCCTGTACTTCACCGACGCGTACCTGGGCTGTCTGGGCCTCGACCCGGCAGCCGTGAAACTGGTGAGCACCAGCCCGCCGGAACAGCCGGCACTGCTCGCCCGCGGTGATATCGATGGCTTCATCTCGTTCGATCCGTGGGTCGCGCAGGCCGTCGCCACCGGGGGCCGCGTCGTCGGCACCAGCGGCGACTTCGGCGCCCGGTACTCGCAGTGGCTGCTCACCTCGGAGTCGTGGCTGGCCGCGAACGAGGATCTGGCGGCTCGAGTCTTTGCGGTGGTCGCCGACGCGGCCGCGATCGTGAACTCGGATCCCGACCGCGCGGCCGCGGCGATCTCGTCGGCGATCCAGATGGACCCGGCGGAGGCGAAGCGCACAGT
>CAYWRZ010000117.1:0-541 GCA_964460845.1 uncultured Weeksellaceae bacterium | reverse complement strand
GACTTCGTCGGACGCGACTTCACCGCCGACGACACGGCCCGCGCCGACGACCTGGTCACCTTCTTCCGCGGCCAGGGCAAGATCACCGGTTCTGTAGACACCGACACCGTGATGCTGCACGGCTGGGTGTCCGAGCACACCGACACCGAATGATCGATCCGTTCTGCCGGCCGGATCGCGCCCGGTTCGGTCAGCAGAACGGAATCGTTTCCCGGGGCCCGGCATCGCCATAGTGTCGGCGCACTCACCGAAGAACCCGCGTCACCGATTGGAGCAGCCGTGGTCGAATCCGCAATCCGGGTGGTCGAACTCTCGAGCCCCTTCACCCGCTTCGCCGGACGGATCCTCGTCGGCCTCGGCTACGACGTCGTGCTCGTCGAACCGGCCGACGGCGATCCCAGCCGGCACGAGTTCGGTGGGCACGCGTACGGCCACTGGCACGCCGGCAAGAAATCCGTCGTACTCGATCTCGGGTCGGACGCCGGCCGCGGTGATCTCGCACGGTTGGTCGCCCCGCCCTACGAGGTCGGGCTGGAAGTGC
>CAYWRZ010000116.1:0-1053 GCA_964460845.1 uncultured Weeksellaceae bacterium | reverse complement strand
GATGGCACAAGCTCCAGGTTGTGAACTGCCTGACGAACTTCGTCAACGAGTGCTTCGCTTGGCCTGTAATCGAATTCGGACTCAAGTTTATCCGTCATGTATCCGAGATAGCGGTCAACTGTTTCTGACCACACTTCACGACGACCTTCATCCTCTAACCAACGTGCATATCTGCTGAGGGCAATATAGTTTGAAAAGGGATCTGCAATAGACCCATCAGGAAGAAGACTATTCATCTATAACTCAGCTTTCTAAAATATGCTTCTGGAAGATAATATAACCATTGTAGCAGGTCAGCCACAAGGGTTACAGCCCTTAGCTCGCAGACGGAAGCGGGAAGACAATACCAGAATCAATCAATCTGGTACTGTCTTCCCGACCCGAATTATTGCTGCTCCATAAGCGGGCTAACTATACTCTTTCTGTCCAAACTGCGCGAGATGTCATGTGCCATCCTTTGCAACTCGGGCATTGATATGTGCGCCGTGGTTCTGATCCCCTAAGGTGTCCTTTTTTGCTGAGAATTCGTTCCATACTCAACTGGGCACTCACATTGTCAGGGTATCTCACCTTCCCACTAGTTTTGCATCTGGGTCTAGCCATTGTTTTCAGCTACTCTCTGACATAGATAAATGAAATGATCTTGACTGAAATCGGTCTTCATCCGGTTGATATCTTTGTGTACCCACTGGACATTATCCCTGGTATAGGGAAGATTTGAATCGATCCGGTCGAGAGATGCATCCTTTTCCATCTCAAGCGGGATACCACTTAACGCGCATAGGCGATTCTGTTCCAGGAATAGCTCCCAGATGAATTCCCTGGTGAGGTCCCCCTCCCGACCCTTTCTCCTAGCATTGCTCTGGATTCTAGACCAGTGAGATGAAGAAAGCTCTCCGACCCCCTTCCAAGTAGGACTATCCTGTCCAGAGGTGGCTCTCTTGCATCCGCAAGACCGAGCACCCTTTCCATCAGACCTTTTTAAATCTCCTGTAGAAACACGAGTTGTGTTACCACAGTCGCACTTACACTTCCACAGAATTCTTTTGTAGG
>CAYWRZ010000115.1:0-1060 GCA_964460845.1 uncultured Weeksellaceae bacterium | reverse complement strand
ACTGATACTAGGCAAGCAGGAACCAACGGAAGGCTCAGATCATGGCTACCCTCACCCTCTCCCCTAAGTTCAGCGTTGGCGACCGCGTGTGGTACCACCACAACGACCCCAGCGACACGGGCACCGTCACCGAAGTGATCGTCACCCGTGACCGGGCGGTGGAGCTGCTGAAGGTGGAATACTCCGTACAGTGGGACCACGGTCACGTTGACGACACCTTCGAGGCCTACGTCTTGGAGCCGGTCAAGGCCTAGAAACTTCTAGGCGGGGGAGGTTTGACAGCCTCCCCCACGGGGTATATAGTAGTTACATCACCAAGAACGAGGAGCGGACACCATGGCGAAGCCCGGAACCCTGATCAGCAGCTACGGCAAGACCATCCGTCACTACGAGACCGGTGCCCCGGTCAACCTGATCACCAACTTCGTCACCCCCGCCGAGGGCTCCAAGTGGTACATCTTCGCCGAGTACAAGGAGGGGGACGGTCACGGTGGCGAGACCACCCGTCGCGTGAGTGAGGGTGAATACCTGGACCTGGTCGCTATGCTGACCGGCCCCGACTACGGATATGTCAAGCTCGGCTAACCGAAGTTTCCCCGGGGAGGGTTTAACAGCCCTCCCCTGGGGCATATATCTAGTACCAGACACTAGGGAGACACCATGACCGCCACTCTCACCGCCACTTGGGTCCTGAGCAAAGAGGTGAAGCTGACGGGCACTGCCGAACTGCACCAGATGGCTCACGTCTACACCGTCGATGGGGCTCGTCACCGGGACGCCCGGGTCTCGAAGGTGGTCATCACCACCCTGCTCTTCTCCACCGATGGTGACCCCGTGGGGACCTCCAAGGACACCATCGAAGATGACCAGGTGCAGGCCGTCTACGGTGCCACCGATGGTAAGACCGTCTTCCTGTCCCTGCGTGGCCAGGGCTTCAACACCTGATCAGAAAAATCTCGGGAGGGGGTTTAGGCTCCCTCCCCCTGGGTATATACCTAGTACGGCACCAAAGAGACAAACCAGGGAGATACATTATGGAGACCACCAAGACCCGTCTGTT
>CAYWRZ010000114.1:0-1069 GCA_964460845.1 uncultured Weeksellaceae bacterium | reverse complement strand
GGCTTGTGCCGGAAAATTCGGGTTGGCAAATCGCCTTGATTTCTTTTGTTACTTTTCTTCATCAAGGAAGAAAAGTAAGTTCTGAAAATGGACATTTCTCCAGTTACAGGGCCCACAGTCCCCCTCTTTATATAAAGGGTTTGTCATCCGCCGGTCATCTATTCTCCGATGGTTTTCTACAACGACGAGGGCTGTGATATCACAGAAGACCATTTTATGAATCAGGAGTTTATGGAACGCAAAGCCGCTGCCGCTTACATGCTGGCAGAAGAGCGCTCTGAAAGCTACCAGCTTTTCCCCAACCCGGCTACAGACAGGGTCTATGTGATCAGTCCCCGGGAAGAGGAAACCCTCCGGCTTCAGATCCGGGACCTCTCGGACAAGCTCCTGGCAGAGGAAACGATACAGGTGCAGAATTTTCAGGCCGAGCTGAAATTAAACCTGATCAATGGACTTTATTTTGTAACTTTAGTCAACCAAGATCATGAACAGGTCGTTAAAAAACTGGTTATCTCAAAATAAGTCGTTTTTTGTTCTTAAAAAGCGCTGCAAACACATAGTGTTTGCAGCGCTTTTAATACCCTTCCTTTCTCTCTCTCAAAACATAGGCAACTATGTAAGCAATGGGAGTTTTGAAGACAGGTATGATTGTGCGCTGCCTAATCCTATTACTAAAGCAAAGTATTGGCTGGGTATTGATTCCATAGGTTCTATTTCCTTATATTTTAGCTCATGCCCTGGGCTAAACACTGTTCCCTTAAATGGTTATACTTTTCAATGGCCGAAAGAGGGGGCGTCTTACAGCACAAGCTCTCCTGTTTCCTATTCCGTAGGGTTTCCAACATCACATACTTATTCTGCCAATGGTGCATATACGGTTACATTAACGGCTAACAGCAATGGCACTCCTGCTTGTGTTTCTACACAAACTGCGGTGGTTATCGTATCAAATATTGTAACTTGCAATTTAGCTGCCAACTTCACATTAAATCAAGCAAGCAACGGCGCGGTTCAATACAGTAACACAAGCACAGGCACTTTAAGTAACGCAACTTACTTTTGGGATTTC
>CAYWRZ010000113.1:0-1072 GCA_964460845.1 uncultured Weeksellaceae bacterium | reverse complement strand
CTTCTGCGAACTCGGCCCAATCGGTCAGCGCACATCTTTTGAAGATCACGTACTGAGCAGCAGTGGCGAGGAGACCCAGATCATTCTCGTCACCAGCTTCCAGGATGGTGTTTGCATACATACCTTCCCGTACATAGATCCCCGTGTCGCCGGTCTGTTCCAGCGTGATCATTCCGAGTTTCGGGCGCATGTGCTTACGTGGGATCAGGTACACTTTAAATGTGTCATCCGCTTCGAATTCAAACTCCAGCATGGTGTACCCCCAGATTTTACTTTTAATGACCTCGGAGATCATCAACTCAAAATCAGGTGTATCTATCCACTCAGTCATCTTCTCATTCTCAGAGCCGTCTTTATTGGTATAAATCCATTTGACGTTGGTCACCCCCATGATCTTTTTCTGAACCACAGACCGCAAGTGCGCATCTGTGGTTAAAAAATCCGAATACATGTCATACAGGTAGGTGTACCTGGGATTCATGGACTCAGCCGACCGGATGGCTGATAGCATGGTAGCTATATCATGGCTCTGTCTGTTCAGAGGCCGTATCGTTAACTGCTGTAATATGAAAGGTTTTTCCTTTCCTTCTGCATCTACAGGCGCCTGGGTGTTAAACCCCATGTGAGTGTTCTTGTAATTCATTATTGAAAGTGGTTATAGGGGTTTGAGCCATTAAAATGATTGTTCCGTTTGGTGGTTGAGCTGCTGACCTGGAAGAGTTGAGACCGCTCTTTAGGGGTTGCCAGTGGCCAGCCTGGCGGAACCAGTTTGCCACTCTGAATATCTTTAAACTTAGAAGTGACGAACTCGTAGCGTATCTGAGCGTCATTGTAGTCGATGTTGGCATTGGCCAGGGATATAAAATGCCATTTTGCTATGCTTTTAACGTAATTTAAAAGCATTGGCCGGGGGGTTCCGCTATCAAACAGGGCGACTATGTCGTATCTGCTGCAATAGCCTTTTGCCTCTTCCACCGCCGCGTCGATAGCATCCTGCATAAGGCTCATGTCATTATCGGAAATAGCCTCTCTAAAACCCTGATAGATGTGTGTTTTCATTTGCTCAATTGTT
>CAYWRZ010000112.1:0-1086 GCA_964460845.1 uncultured Weeksellaceae bacterium | reverse complement strand
AAATCATATTTTATTTTTAAGCTCTGACAGACCTTTGCATCAGGTAAAATGAGCAAATTATGGAATCAAATAATTGTTTCCATTGTGGAGATGTAATTCTCGAAAAAAACAAAATCGTTTTTGATGAAAAATCGTTCTGTTGTGTAGGATGTAAAACTGTTTACGAAATATTCAAAGAGAATGATTTGGTTTCGTATTACGATTTAGAGAAAAATCCGGGAGCAACTCCACAAGACATTCAAGGGAAATATGACTTTTTGGACAACGAGAAAATCGTTGACAAACTATTGGAATTCAAAGAAGAAGACGTGCATATCGTTTCGCTTTATATTCCTCACATTCATTGTAGTTCGTGTATCTGGATACTCGAAAACTTACAGAAATTACAAGACGGAATCATCACTTCTCAAGTGAATTTCCATCAGAAAAAGGTTAGAATCACATTTAACCCGGAGAAAACTTCGGTTAAAAAGATTGTTCTTTTGTTGTCGAAAATCGGATATGAACCTTACATTTCTTTGGAGAATCACGAGAGTAAAAAAACAAAAACAGACCGAACACTTATCTACAAAATAGGAGTGGCTTTTTTCTGTTTCGGAAATGTGATGTTACTCTCTTTTCCTGAATATTTTGAAGTTCAGGATTTTTGGTTAGACAAGTACAAACCGTTCTTTAGATGGTTGATTTTTGCGTTGTCATTACCTTCATTCTTTTATTCAGGCAGTGGTTATTATGTATCTGCCTATAAGAGTATTAAAGCAAAAATGTATAATATTGATATTCCGATTGCATTAGGACTTATCGTAATGCTTATCAGAAGTACAGTCGATATTGTTTTTGACTACGGACAAGGTTTTTTTGATAGCTTGACAGCTCTGATTTTCTTTATGCTTTTGGGAAAATTATTCCAACAAAAAACATACGATTTTTTGTCATTTGAAAGAGATTTTAAATCGTATTTCCCGATTGCGATTACCAAGATAAATTCGGATAAATCGGAAAGTTCGGTTTCGGTTTATGAAGTCGAAAAAGGGGACAGGTTGCTTATCCGAAATCAGGAGCTTATTCCCGTTGACGGAATTCTGA
>CAYWRZ010000111.1:0-1090 GCA_964460845.1 uncultured Weeksellaceae bacterium | reverse complement strand
CGAGCGACGACAATGCACCACCGAACGCCGACTGCGACAGGCCGGTGAAGTTGGCGCCGACGGCTCGCTGCTCTTCAGGGAGAGCCATCATGACCAGGTTCGGGATGGCTGCGTAGATCAGCGAACCGAAGCCGACGAGGCCGTAGCCGAGAACGACCTGCCACGCCTGATCCGGCGTTGTCGCCAATAGCGCAGCGCCGAGCGCGATCAGGAAGGAACCACCGATGAGGTGCTGACGGAACCCGATGCGCTTCGATGTAGCACCCACGAACACACCGCCGAGGATGATCAGCATGCCGCCCGGCAGCATCCACACCGCCATCTCGGTGACCGACAGACCGAATCCGTAGTCTGCACTGCCCGAGGGTGTCTGGAGGAACATCGGCATCAGCGTAGCTATGAGTGTTGTTGCACCGTAGGCGATACCACCGGCGAGCAACGTTACTCCGACTTGCCGACCGGCGAGCACGTCGATACTGATCAGTGGTTCCTTGCAGCGACGCTCCCACAGGACCCACGCAATCGCAGAGATCCCTGCGATGAGCAAGGTTCCGAGCGTCCTACCACTCACCCAGCCCCAGCCTGCTCCGAGTGACAGCGTAAGCATGACGGTGAACAGCGCGATCGTGAGGAGAAGAGCCCCGAGCCAGTCGATCGACACCTCTGCTCGTACAGGCGTCTCCGGTACGAAGAACAGAGTCAGTAAGCCGCCCACTGCACAGAGTCCGAACGAGAACCAGAACACAGACGACACGCCGGTGCGGTCGAGCATGAACCCCGAGATCAACGGCGCAGCAACTGTGACGACACCGACCCCGGTATTGGCTATCGAGATCGACATGGCCTGCAGCCGTGCAGGGAACACGTCGCGGATCAAAGAATAGCCCAAGGCGGTGAAAGCGAAGCCCACGCCGGACAGGAATCGACCGACGAGCAGAATCTGGAACGTCGGCGCGATCGCGGAGATCAGCGCCCCTAGGCTGGCGATCGCCGCTGTGACGACGAGGATGCGCTTCTTCCCGTACACATCGGCGAGTTTGCCCAGAATCGGTGACGCGATCGCTGCCGCCAGCACCAGCGAGGTCATCAC
>CAYWRZ010000110.1:0-1100 GCA_964460845.1 uncultured Weeksellaceae bacterium | reverse complement strand
TAATGGTAGCCAATTCCGGCCCATCCTAGACTTCTATGGTAGTTGTGCCAGCCACGGACTTGGGATCTACACTGCGTGTGATTACCTCGTGGTACCGCAGTGCCGCCGATGTAGTGTACGGCGATTCCCGTCCGAGGAGAACCGTTAGAGCCAATATTGGATGGAATTCCAATTTGAGAAGCGCTATCGATTTGCAATGCGATTCCCTCCCCTTTGAGAAGATGTCATTCCACCCCTTCGAAGGAGAGAAGCCCACGAATACACGAATGAGGGACGTCCGTAGACGCCCCTCATTTAATTTCGTGTTATTCGATAGACCGGAGGAATCGAACTGCTTCTGAGACCCTTTCCGTTTTTGGCACTGGTGGAAGACCCTTCAGCACCTGTGAGCCGTATCGTGACGAACTGATGCGGCTATCCATGATAGCCATGAGCCCCCGATGGTCATTAGATCGGATCAATCGGCCCATGGCCTGAGCCAAGGTCGTAGCCATATCTGGAATGGCAAGCTCCGCGAAAGGACTCCCGCCTTCTTCTTCGACAATAGCACTTCGTGCCTCAAAGATGATATCGGTCGGGGGTCGGAAAGGAAGCTTATCCAGAATTACAGCCTTGCACGATCCCAGCTTGGGGTCGAATCCCTCGAAGAATGACTTCAGCGCAAAGAGCACTGAATGCTCATCCTCATTAAAGATTCTTCCCAGTTCTTGGTTATCCGTCTCGCCATCTTGGATGATGACACGAATACCCTTCTGCCTCAACGAGCCAGCCATCCGTTCATAGACGGCGGTCATTGCTCGTCGAGAGGTGAACAACAGAAGTCCAGCCCCATGACTTGCGTCCAGAATTTCCCCGGTACTATCTGAATACCAGTCCAGCCATTCCTCGAATCGTCCCGGAGGTGGAACCATGCGGTTAGGAACGAACAGCCTCGCCTGATTCTGATAGTCGAAAGGACTATCTACCTCAAGCTCGTTTGCCTCCCACGCCCCGACAGTCCTCTTGGCAAAGGTGAACTTGCCATTGACCGCCAGAGTACCGCTCATCAGCACAACCGGAATCCGGGGAGACTCTTCCTCTTCGTCGTTCGTCCCCCACAG
>CAYWRZ010000109.1:0-1103 GCA_964460845.1 uncultured Weeksellaceae bacterium | reverse complement strand
ACAGAGTTGTAAACCGTATCGGATTACTTTCGGGAAAACACCATTTCGAGGGAACAAACCTGATGCAGCAACTTTTGGAAAGCGAAGGGATAAAAGTCAAAAATAATCAGGTGGTTGATTTTAAAAAGTTGTTTTGGGACGGGTTTGTTTTAAAGGAATAATAAAAAAAGAGATTCAATTTGAATCTCTTTTTTTTATTTAGTCTTCATCGTCTTCGTCATCTTCATAACTCGGGTCATTGTCGGAATCTTCATCGTCTTCATCGACATCAGGTCTGTCTTTGTCATAACTGTCCTCTTCGTCATCATCTGAAATATCTTCATCTTCGATGTCTTTGATAGGAGGAGTGGCAACTAAATCTACATCAATATCGTCTTCTTCGTAGTTTTCGATTCTGTCAGCCAATTTGGTACTTACTTTTACCAAAAAGATAGTATCTTCCGTACGGACTTCGACAGCTTCTACGGTTTCGTTTTTGGCATTTTTAAAACGGATAATATCAGCATCGTCATATCCGTCAGGAAACTTTTCGACTAATAAAGTCAAAATTTCGTTCGTTAATTTTGCGTAATCTACAATTACTCGTTTCATATAGTATTGAACTATGTTTTTATTGGTTTAACAAATAAGCAAAAATAAGTGGTGCTACAATCGTAGCATCAGACTCAATCATAAATTTAGGAGTGTCTGCATCTAATTTTCCCCACGTAATTTTTTCGTTTGGAACAGCTCCCGAATATGAGCCGTAACTCGTGGTCGAGTCCGAAATCTGACAGAAATAGCTCCAAAACGGAACATCTTCCCATTCCAAATCCTGATACATCATCGGAACAACACAAATAGGGAAATCTCCCGAAATTCCTCCTGCGATTTGGAAAAATCCAACTCCTTTTCCTTCGGAATTAGCACGATACCATTCGGTTAGATAAATCATATATTCGATTCCCGATTTTACGGTTGATGCTTTTACGTTACCTTTGAGTACGTTTGCTGCAAAGATATTTCCTGTCGTAGAATCTTCCCAACCCGGACAGATAATAGGCAGGTTTTTTTCGGCTGCTGCCACAATCCAAGAATCTTTCGGATCAATTTCGTAGTATTGC
>CAYWRZ010000108.1:0-1104 GCA_964460845.1 uncultured Weeksellaceae bacterium | reverse complement strand
TAGCGGAGCTACCAGACGTCGTCCACGCATGGGCAGAGAAGGTAGAGCCGCTAGATGACCTTCATCGTGACCGTCCTCCAAGCATAGCAGGGTGAGGTGTAGCTTGTCAAGTGACTCAGGATTACGCTTAGGTAGAATGTGATCCATGAGGCCTCTAGGAGGGTGGATAGCTACCATGGTAGAGTGCTTCTGCATTAGCTGTGAGGCTAGTTTAGCCTCGTGCTGGTGGGGAAGACCATCCTTGGCGATATCCTTACTCTTCATTGTGTTGCTCTTGTCCTGACCGTAGTGATTCCACTTCGTGTCATTAGCGTGCTTCCACGATACACCCGTGACGTGAACTTGTCCACCACGCTTAATGGGGACCTCTTTCTCGTCAATATCGTGATCGTGACTATAAACGCCATGCTTTGCTAGCTCGTAGCCGTCTTTTTCGATGTGATCTTTATGGGGCATCTTAGCATGAAAGATCACCTGTGTAGCCTGGTGATATCCTGATCCGACTTTCTTCGGAGCATTGTTCTGATCAGAGAAATCTTTGGCAGTATCCTCCTGAGAAGACCAATGCATTCCCATAGAGTTACCACTAGCGTGCTTGAGCAACGCCTCGGCAATCTTCTTTTTGGGGGTCAGAGTATTGTGCTCGTAGCGCTCCATATCAGACCCAGCGCCATTCTTGTGCCCATGTACTTTAGTATTGGTATCATGGGGAAGATGGAAGGAAACCCCTCGATGAATATCGCCCTTTGGATTATCTTTATTGTCACTGAGACGACCATGAAGAGAGTGTAAATCCCAATCCGTATGAGCCCTATTGTGACGACTGGCGTGGAATGCACCCGAAGCTAGTTCTTCGTTCTCGTGATCACTATCGGCATGGAACGTCTTGTGATTATCGCAATAATGATCAGTAAAATAATGAGAGCCCATCGGGTGGCTATCGTTGTTATCGCAACCAAATGCCTTGTTGCACACAGACTGGTGAAAGTCACTATGACTTTCGTGCAGACCATGATTCTGCTCATGATCTGTAATCTTATCTACATGCTCTTTTGATACATCTGGAACACGATGGGTCTTTTCATCGTACTTGTCGATCTCTGC
>CAYWRZ010000107.1:0-1126 GCA_964460845.1 uncultured Weeksellaceae bacterium | reverse complement strand
CAAACAAAAGCTGTGAAACCATTTCACTTCTGTGATTGGCTTCCAAACGGACAGGTACTATGGCTAAATTACAGATTCCGAACATTGAGAATTACTTCAAAAGAAAATAATACATAACTACCCAAACTGCTATAAAAAATACTCCGGGTAATACAACTGTTTGCGTTTTACTTTTTATGTTTTTCTTTACAAAAGCAAGATATAAAACATAAACAATAAATACTATTATCAATCCGATAGGAATAAATGCGTAAAACATATTTTTTTTAAAATAGGACACAGAGAATAGAAGTATAGATTTCAGTAAGTCTTTTTTCTATGTTCTATTCTCTGTGTTCTTAAAATTTAAGCTCTTTCAATCACAATAGCAGATGCTCCTCCACCTCCGTTACAGATAGCAGCAGCTCCACGTTTTGCATTATTTTGTTCAAGAACGTTAATCAATGTAACAATGATTCTTGCTCCTGAACATCCAAGAGGATGTCCTAATGACACTGCTCCTCCGTTTACGTTTATTTTTGAGGTATCTAAACCTAATATTTTAGCATTCACTAATCCTACAACCGAAAAAGCTTCGTTAAATTCAAAGAAATCAACATCTGACAACTCTAAATTCGCCTTTTTAAGTGCTTTTGGTAATGCTTTAGCAGGAGAAGTTGTAAACCATTTTGGCTCTTGTTCTGCGTCTGCATAGCTTGTGATATAAGCCAAAGGCTTTAATCCTAAATCTTTTGCTTTGTCCTCACTCATAAGCACCAATGCAGCAGCTCCGTCATTGATAGTCGATGCGTTGGCAGCCGTTACTGTTCCCTCTTTGGTAAAAGCAGGGTTAAGAGCAGGGATTTTGTCTAATTTTACATTGGTAAATTCCTCATCAACACTGATTGTGATTGGCTCTCCTCTACGTTGTGGAATTTCAACCGGAACAACTTCATCGTTGAATTTTCCTGCCTCCCACGATTTAGCAGAACGGGTATAAGATTCGATAGCAAAAGCATCTTGTTCTTCTCTTGTGATTTTGTATTCAGAAGCACACATATCTGCGAAAACTCCCATTGCCTGTTGGTCATACACATCAACCAATCCGTCTTTTTGAAGTCCGTCTTCCAAAGATGCACCACCAAAT
>CAYWRZ010000106.1:0-1129 GCA_964460845.1 uncultured Weeksellaceae bacterium | reverse complement strand
CCTACCCCACTGGAAGCCCTCAGACTCCCACAGGGCCGAGGGCTCTGGACCTACCTTAACGGACTGGCGAACATGGCACACGGCGTCATGGACATGTCAGAGCCGTACAGGACCCAGCAGGCGGCAGCGCTCTGGGAATTCGTTCACTCCAACCGATCCACAGCTTTCGGAGAAGAGGGGCACGGCTGGTATGATGTCCCGAATATTGCTGAGAAGTACCTAGATCAGCTTGGTATCTGGTCTGAACTATTTGAACTTAGGCAGAAGCACAAGGAAGGGGATTACGATAAGGGAGAACCTTGGGATAATGACCCGACCAAGAAGACTTCTGCATCAGATGACGATAATCCCACCTATTGGGAAATGAGTACGTAAATGCCATATTACAGAAGTGCCACTCATAATCTCCCTACTGGCCTGCACAACAAGGCTCACGGAGGAGATTATGAAGATCACGAGGTTGGTGCAAGCCTTGCTGATCACGTAAGCAGATTGCGCCTAGGTGCCGAGTGGACAGACGATTACGAAGAGGCTAAGAGGGCAGCACGATGGGGTGGTAGCCATACCCATGAGGGTCAGAAGGTAACCCCCTTTGTCGTCCACTCAGATGACCACCTCGGTAGGAATATCACTGGCTATAGCTGGAAGAGCCACGGCGATAACGAATGGAAGACCCACGATCTAAAAAGAAAGACCGGGGTTCTACAGTTCTTCGCACAACAGATCCCCGGTCAGACTTCACTCTTTCCAGAGCCGAGCAAGACAAAGAAGCCTGAACCAGCCTATAAGAAGCACCATCCTAATCCAGCGGACCACCACGAAGTTTCAGGGTGGAATGCCCCAAAAGGTACCCATCCTGATGAATTGCAGAAGTGGTGTCCTAGCTGTGATAAGCATCATGCAGAGGAAGATGGGCATACAGCACCAGAATGCCATGAGAAGCATGGTTGTACAGAGCACGAGGACGACCCGCACCACTCCGCCGATGAGCACTACTGCGAAAACCACGAGGAAGAGCACGAAAGCCACTGGGACGCAGAGGACCACAACGAGCGGGATACTTCCTGGCATAATCACCTACCCCATATTGACGAGATCCATCGTGGTATTGGTGTAAGGTTGCCGAGTG
>CAYWRZ010000105.1:0-1134 GCA_964460845.1 uncultured Weeksellaceae bacterium | reverse complement strand
GGTCGCTGTAGTGGAAATAACTACGTGGTTAAGCATTGCAACCCTCTTAAGTGGATTCTTGGTCGCGGTAGGTGGGCTGTACTTAACAAAGAAGAAGAATATTCAGGACGAGCTTTCTTCCCTTTTCCAGTCTGCAAATACAGATCGCACTTGGCTTCGCGAAGAGGTGAGCAAATTGCGAGAAGATGTCAAGGAAACTCGTATCGAGAATCTGAGACTCCGGGCGAAGTTGTATAAACTTGGATTAGATCCGGATTGTACAACAGAGGAAGAAGAAGCAAAGAAGGCCGATGAGGATTAGATCCACCCGCTGGAAGGTTGAAGAACTTAAAAGCGGGTCTTATAACATTATTGACAAGCGAAGAACCGTAAAGTTTGACGTGTCAATTGATGAGGCCCTTAGATACGTCAGAAAGAACATGGAGTCGGGGGACGGGGTGGCTCTGGTGGAGAATGACGGATATGCCACAGATATCACTCGAAGGCTTCTTAGAAGAAGATAAGCTGTGGATGTTGTGCGGAATCCCCGATAAAAGATGAGACTTTATAAGGTAGGTATGGAGGCCACAACGTGCTGAGAAAATACGCCACCCTGGACATCATTGATGCCACCATGGGCGGGCGAAGCAATACCTTGAGGCGAGAGGCCGCCAGAGCTGTCTTTAACTACACGCCTCGTGAGGGATATATCTATGTCCGCTCCCGTGCAATCTCCTCCCGATGCAATGATAACTTCGACTACTTCGGTGCCGAGGAAATCAGGCAGTCCTACAAGAGCTTTGTTGGAAAGCCAGTTTTCGTAAACCACCACAACAACGACCACCGTACGGCTCGGGGTGTTATCATTGATGCGGCTTTGCATGAGCACAAGCTGGCTAATGGTGATCCGGACACCTGGGTAGAAGTCCTTATGGAAGTTGACGCAAGGACTTATCCGAAGCTTGCGGAAAGAATTCTCAACGGAGAAGTTGGCCGAACCTCAATGGGAACTGACGTTAAGTTCTCTAAGTGCTCTGTCTGTGACAACAAGGCAACCAACCCCGCTGAGTACTGCCAGCACATTCCGGCAATGAAGGGTAAGATCTTCTACAAGTACACCGCTTCTGGAAAGAAGCAGGGTGTCCTTTGCTATGA
>CAYWRZ010000104.1:0-1135 GCA_964460845.1 uncultured Weeksellaceae bacterium | reverse complement strand
GCTCTATCTGGCCGGACCTCAACTCGCCCGTGGCTACCTCGGGCGTCCCGGTGCTACGGCCGACCGTTTCGTCGCAGATCCGTTCGGCGCAGTTCGTTCCGGTGCGGGGGGCGGCCGGATGTACCGCACCGGAGATCTTGCGCGCTGGAATCCGGAGACCGGTTTCGAATACCGTGGTCGTGCCGACGATCAGGTGAAGATCCGAGGCCACCGCGTCGAACTGCGCGAGGTGGAAAACGCGTTGTCGCAGTGCCGTTCCGTTTCCGCTGCGGTCGCGGTGGTCGTGGGATCCGGACTGTCGGCGAAGCTCATCGGCTACGTGATGTCCGAAGATGACGCACTGTCCGGCGACGACATCCGGCGTGAGCTGCTGTCCCGGGTGCCGGATCACCTGGTTCCCTCCGTCGTCATCGTTCTCGACGAGATGCCGGTGACGGTCAACGGCAAGATCGATCGCAAGCGACTGCCGGATCCGCTCGGCGCCGGTGCTGCGAGCGGCGGAGCGAACCGCAGGCCCGGCACGCCCGCGGAGTACGCCCTGTGCGCCGTCATCGGCGAGGTGCTGGGCGTCACAGAGGTGTCGCTGGACGCAGACCTCTTCACACTCGGCGGCGACAGTATCGGTGCGATCAGCATCAGCAGCCGTCTGCGCACCCACGGGCTCGTGCTCACTCCCAAGGAACTGCTGTCCGGCCGCGATCTGGCGACCCTCGCGCAGATCGGTCGCGAGCTGGTCGACGATGCCACGGAGATCGCGGGCGACGACGGAATCGGGTCGGCGCCGACCACACCGATCATGCGCAATATTCTGAGCGTCGACACCGTCGGCGACGTGGCCTCCTACGCACAGTGGACCGCGGTGGAGATCGACGGTGGCGTCGACCATGACGTGCTGGTCGAGGCCGCACAGACTCTGCTGGATCGGCACCCGGCGCTGCGGATGATCGTCGGTGACGGTGAATCCGTGGACATCCCGGCCGCGACCGACGTGCCCGTGCAGGTAGGGGAACGCGGACCGGTCTCTGCGGACGACTTCACTCGCGACGTGGCATCGTGGGTGCGTGAGGCTGCGGCCGGACTGTCACCGGCTATCGGAGACCTGCTGCGGTTGATCATCGTTCGCATGTCCGATGGC
>CAYWRZ010000103.1:676-1136 GCA_964460845.1 uncultured Weeksellaceae bacterium | reverse complement strand
GAACAGATCACCCAGGCTGGAGAAAAAGGTGGCAAGGTTCGTAAAGAAACGATAACAGCGGTCAAAGAATCGGCATGGCTCAACAGAATCGCCCAGACCAAACTGGCCCAGGAGCAATATACCGGCTATGAGGGAAGTCTGGAGGCGTTTCTGGTACCCTATTGCCGGGCGGGTGACAGGGCAGAATATACAGACCCCGTGTTTCCTGAAAAAAACATGAATTGCTTTGTTACCGGGGTATCTGTGAGGTTCGGTTTAGGAGGTGGGCGTAGATACCCTGAGATAGGTATTAAATTGAGTTAAAATGAGTGCTGAAGCCAGACGTAAAATACGACAAACCATTCAGGAACTCGGTCGGGCCGGGTCATACGAGATTCATCAGGGCAAGGTGGTCAGCGTCGATAATCAGGCGCTGACCATTGACGTCGAGATCGAGGGTCTCACCTATTATGATGTAAGA
>CAYWRZ010000103.1:0-666 GCA_964460845.1 uncultured Weeksellaceae bacterium | reverse complement strand
CCGTGGTAACTGACGATTCAGGCTTCTATGTGGTACCGACAGCCGGAAGCTATGTCACCATCGCGCAGATCGAGGGCGGGGTAGATCACGTCCTGATAAGGGCGTCTGAGATTGACCGGGTTTACGTTAAAATAGGCCAGTCTACCCTTCAGATAGACGCTGACGGCGCTGTATTTAACGGCGGAAACCTTGACGGGGTCCCAAAATCAAATAACGTAGCCGACAAGCTAAGCACGATTGAAAACCAGTTAAACCAGCTTAAATCGCTTTTACAGGGCGTTTTATCAACCCCTGTTACAGAACCGGGTAACGGGGCTCCAAGTGCCTTCCAGGTGGCTCTTAACGCCGCTTTAACCACCTGGTTATCCCAAACATTCACCCCTACCACTGCCGACATGATTAAAAATACAAAATTGAAGCAATGAACTGGGATAAGTTTGCAAAAGAACTCCAGGCGATGGTCCACAAGCTTGACCGGTCGGTCCAGAATGACATTCTGTTAAAAATAGAATCGGCTGGCTTGAGATTTATTGATGACAATTTTCGGAATCAGGGGTGGGAAGGTCAGGCCTGGAAACAAAGTGACGGTACTATACTTGTTAAGACAGGGGCGCTGAGACGTGATTTCTCGGCCATCAGTGGCGACAAGCAGGTACGGTTCGTTAA
>CAYWRZ010000102.1:0-1142 GCA_964460845.1 uncultured Weeksellaceae bacterium | reverse complement strand
GGCGACGATGCCACCGATGTAGGGAATCAGGTTCAGGATGGCCCCGATCACACCCAGCAGGATGGCGTAGCGGATCCCGATCAGGAAAAGTGCTGCTGAGTTGGCGACAGCGACGATCGCTGTTTCGATCAGAAGGCCGACCAGGTAGCTTTGAATGAGTGTGCGTGTCTGTACCAGTACATCGGCGACTACTGTATGCTGGTGGCTTAAGAACAGCCGGGCGACAAATTCAAGGAACAAAGGCTTGTAATAGAGGAACAGAAAAATATAGACCGGTACCAGCAGGACTGCCAGCAGGCTGCCACTGACCGATGTCACGGTATTCCCGATCATCCCCCCGGCATTATGAATGCCTGCGTCCTTTTGTTCGGCGCTCCAGGCATTGATCTTCGATTCGCTGATGTTAAAGGTGTCAGACACCCAGAGAAATCCCTTTTCCATGAATTCATTGATGCGGGCTTTCAGCTGAGGCAGAGAGTCGCTGAACATGCTGATCTGCGACCCGATAAAGAAAAGAACGGCCCCGATCACGATCACCAGTAACACCACCGCTATGGAAATGGCGATGACCCGGGGGATTCTTTTCCGGGTCAGGAAGTTGACGACCGGGTTAAGCAGGATGGCGAGGATCCAGGAAAAGGTGAGCGGTACCAGGATCTCCTGGCCCAGCGCCAGGATATAAAAAAAGACGAAGAGCCCGACCACAATGGTGGACAGCTTCAGGTACAAAGGTAAACGTGTTGTCATATGGGGTAAGATTTGGCTTTATTAAAGATATAGCAAATTAAAGGATATCAAAAAAAAAAGCCGGCTTTAGGCAGGGACCCAGGCCGTAAGCCTTAGAGTAACAAGGAAGCGGCCAGATGGGGAGAGAGGAGAAGGAGCCCCGGGTGCCGGGGAATTAATTCCCTGTATTTTTCTCTTTTATGCTTTTTGGGGAAATTTTTTCCGACACTCTGTATCCCGCATCAGAGAAGGAACGGTCTGTTTGAACACCCCCTTATCCCTCAGCCGGGATAATTCCTTAAAAAGGCCAGGGGTGTTTCCCCGGTCTGTTTTTTGAAAAAACGGGTGAAATATGACTTGTCCTTATAGCCCAGGGCGTCTCCCACCTGGTTGACATTCAGCCGTGAGAGCATCAG
>CAYWRZ010000101.1:0-1142 GCA_964460845.1 uncultured Weeksellaceae bacterium | reverse complement strand
AAGGAGGTAAGACACATGAACAAGAACGACCTGACCGGTGCACGTATCACTACCCGACCTGTGAAGGTTCTCCGACCGAGCTACCACCCCGACACGGAGTGGATCGGAGAGAGCCACGCATTCATCGAATGCGTGCTGAAGATGGACTGCCGCTGGCGTGAGCCTGTGCACGAGGACTCCCTCTCCCGAGTGGCGGAGATCTGGCAGGACCACCGAGAGTCCGTCCACGGTCTGCTGCCGAGCGAGAAGGCTGCCGAGCTGTTCACCCTGGGAATGAGGGTGTCGGTTCCCGGCGGTCGAATCGGCAAGATTGTTGACATTGACGTCAACATGTACTACCCTTACCTTGTCCGATTTGAGTTCGACGGCGAGGCTTACAAGGCCGAAGATCTCAAGCCCGCACCCGAGGAGTAAGAAATGGCTTTCAATCCAACGCACACATTCCGAGGGATAGAGCTGCGCTACGAATACGACTATGACAACGGGAGTGCATGGTATTCAGACCAATTTGGCCAGAGCTTCAATCTTCTTAAGAAGTACGTCAGCCAGATCCTTCTCATTCCTAGGCCCGGAGAAATCTGGGTTAACACGAGCGCGGAGGAAAAGGTGAACCGTATAGTCAATCGGGATGGTGACCTTTGCGATTTGCATGGGAACATCATGCTTCACCACAGTTCGTGTAAGTCCCCGTGGCTTGACGAGTACGAGAAAGTCATGAATGCAGATGGGACCTTTTATGCCTGAGACATGGGTAAGAGTCCGAACATATGGCGGAATGGTTCACATCAGCACCGTGACGATCTCCCGTACGCCCGATTGGAGCAGCGCAATATTATTTCACTCCTTTGAGGTGCAGTGGGGTGACGGGGATTCCGACACCATTTCTTATGGTGGGTATGAATCTCTGGTCACCGACCTAAAAGCGGATGGATACACCCTTTACAAAGAACAAGGAGGACTCAGTGGCTGAGTACGTAAATGAGCAGATTGCAAGGCAGCAGTTTTCTGTACACCGAGAGCGGTTTGGGACCGACCCCATGGTGACTGTTTTCACCTGGTACGGTGATTCCGGTAGTAGGTCCGGTCTCTCCCTGTACGAGGAAAACCTCGTGAAGCTCCGGGACACCATCAACGAATACCTG
>CAYWRZ010000100.1:0-1143 GCA_964460845.1 uncultured Weeksellaceae bacterium | reverse complement strand
ACAATGGTGGCCGTAGCCGCTCCACTGGTGACCTGGAGAACTTCCTTGCGTCGCTTGGATGCACCCACGACCTGAGCCGCGTAGCAATCCTCCTGGTTAAGGGCAACGCCCAAATACATTTGCCGGGTACCGGCCATGTTTCTGAATACTGTGTTCTTCCAGCGGTCCCTTAGCTCGGCGTCGCTTTCCATATTGGTACCACCGGCAAAAGGCTCCGGGTTGGTAATGGTTGCGACTCCACCGATTGGGGAGAGAAGATTATTGATAGCTCCGGCGGTGAGGTTGCTCTCCGGTCCGGCCTGTACTGCCTGAACCGGGATGCTGACGGAGGTGTCTCCGATGGAGAGCATACCGCTGGCCAGAGTCTGGAAGATGATTGGCAGACTGTCAGGATCTTCCCTGGCGACGATCTGGGTACCCATGGGGATGACCACGAACTGATCGTCTGCCGACTCGTTACGGGCGAATACAACGACTCCTGACGCTCTCTTACCGGAGAGTCTGGAGATACCAAAAAGCTCGGTGAAGGCGTCTAGGTCTCCACCGATCTTTGCGTCAATATCATAAGTGTAACCAAGCATCTGCTGGTCGATATATGCCTCTGCCACGGCTTCACCCACGGCATCTAGCATCTTCCTTGCTACGGAACCGGTAGAAGTGTCTAGCTCCGGATCACTAATAGCAAGTGCATCACGCATCTGCTTTACAATATCGGAATGGCTAGGCATTGATGTCCACCGTTCTGGTCAAGGATACGACCTGGTCGCTTACTGTTCTGAGGTCGATCTGTACAATGATTGAGTCGAACCTCGCAAAAGCAGAAACGTTCTCGACCGTCCCAATAATTTCCGCTGTAGTAAAGCGGGTTCTCTTGAAGCCCATCTTATCGTTCAGGATTTCGACTCGCTGGGTGTCAATGTACTGCTGAACAACTCGGGAGATCTCAGATTTCACGATCATCTCCGTGTCACGGGAGATATGGCGACCGATCATCCTCGGTAGAGTAGAACCCCAGCGAGGATGGAATCGGTCGGTGCCATATTCCTGCGTGACTGCCATGGCAAGGTCCTGGCGCAGTTTAGTTGTCCCCGTGATGGTTTTAAAGCCACCTGATCCCAGCACCAGGTCACCATTCCTCATGGC
>CAYWRZ010000099.1:686-1148 GCA_964460845.1 uncultured Weeksellaceae bacterium | reverse complement strand
ATAAGAATTCTAGAGATATAGCACATTTAGCAGGTATGGCTCGTCCTTTATTTGCCGGTAGAAAACGTAAGTGGCGCCGCGTCGGCGGTGGAAAGAATAAAAAACGTAAGTTTAGTAAGAAACGCAGGGCAGCAGGGTCAAGCAGGGTTATTGGACAGTATGCACAGCGCTCAGGCAGGGTATATGGAAACCGTAGGTTTTCCGGTTCTAAAAGAATCAGGGCAGTGAAATCAGCTCTTTTTTCTCTACTTCCTACTAAATCTCTTATTTGTACTAGTATCAGGGGTAATGCTGATGCAGGGCGACAAATATTGGTGTCGGAAACTGATAAACAAGTATGGAGATCGTTTGGTATATTTGGTTGTGCTGGTGCTCAAACTTTTAATTCTGTTTTAACCAATCCAGATTCAGATTTGTTAAGATTAATGTATGCATCTGCTGCTACTAACGTTACTATTCCTT
>CAYWRZ010000099.1:0-676 GCA_964460845.1 uncultured Weeksellaceae bacterium | reverse complement strand
ACGGTTGATGTTCATATTGATATTCCTGAGAGTGCTCAAGACCATATTAATCAAGTTGAGGTTACTTTCTATGTTGTTGCTCCTCGTAAATCTCAGCGTGCAGCTGAGAAGGGTGGTAGTTCATCTACGTTCCTTCAGAAGTTTCAAACGTATTTCACGCAAGAGAATACTACTGTAACCAGTTCTGGTGATAATGCATGGAATGCAGTTCAACCTTACACTTCCTTTGGTGTTACTCCTTTTGATTCTAGGGTTTTTTGTCAAGAATGGAAGATTCTTAAGAGTCAAACTATTTTAGTTAATGACAAGTCTAGTTGTTCCTTCTCGTGGGGAAGATCACGTACTGTTAAGGTTAAGGGAGCTGATATGGATGAATATGATTATATTAAGGGTGTTTATAATAACATTTTAGTCCGTTTTAGACCTTTTGGTAAAACTACTTTACCAGCAGGGTCTTATAATTTAGGGTCATGGAAATATCGTACTCAGTATAACTATAAGGTTCTTGAAAGCAGTGTAGCGACTAACAATGAGGTAGTTGGTATACCAGTTCAGTAAAGTTTTTGTATTAAATTTATATATATTGTATTATCATTAAAATATACTTGCTCCTCTGGAGCCCATTTATTCCAAAATTCGGTGTTTGTTAAAATTATTAGGGGGTATCCCCAAGCAA
>CAYWRZ010000098.1:292-1154 GCA_964460845.1 uncultured Weeksellaceae bacterium | reverse complement strand
GACCGCGATTTCCGGAAGGATGTAGAAATGCCCACGGACACCCCCGATCCCCGCCTCGCCGATATCAGCGTCTCCCACAATCCCCAGCGGAACCGCTACGAGATTCTCGACGGCGACACGGTGATCGGACACACCGACTACCGCGCAGGTGAAGGCACCCAGCGCGTATTCGTCCACACCGAGGTGGACGAGAACTACGGCGGTCTCGGCCTCGCCGGCCGCCTCGTGAAGTTCGCTCTCGACGACGTCGCGTCACATGGCGGGCGCATCGTTCCGGTATGCCCGTACGTCGCGAAGTACGTGACCGAGCACCACGACTACGACGACATCGTCGACCGGCCCGGTGGACCGGCATGAACCACGCCGAGCGCATCTCCATCGACAAGCAGACCCGCCCGGTATACCGCGCGCAGGTCGCCGTCGCGGTCGCCGTCCGGGACGCGGTGAGCGACGCGGGCCTCGACCGGAAGCTCGCCGAACTCATCAATGTCCGCGTCTCGCAGATCAACGGGTGTGCCTACTGCCTCGACGTGCATATTCGTGACGCACTGAAGGCCGGTGAGAAGGCCCAGCGCCTCGCCGTACTGCCTGCACGGCGCGACACCGATCTGTTCACCGACGCGGAGTGTGCCGCGTTGACACTCGCCGAACTGGTGACCCCCTTGCCGTCGTCGTACGAACAGGACTGCCGCTACGCGGAAGCCCGGAAGGTTCTCGACGACACGCAGGTGTCCGCGGTCATCTGGGTTGCGATCGCCATGAACTCGTTCAATCGCATTTCGATTCTCAGCCGCCACCGAGTTCGCCAGGACGACTGGAAGGCCTGACCTGCTCGGATCCTGAGCGTCCTCCGATCCGAGCC
>CAYWRZ010000098.1:0-282 GCA_964460845.1 uncultured Weeksellaceae bacterium | reverse complement strand
ACCGGGAGTAGCGCCGCGGTCACCAACGAGACCACCAGCACACCCAGCGCCATACCCGAGAACACGTCGTGTACGTAGTGCACGCCGACGGTCACGCGCGAAAGACCGAGAACCATGGCCAGCGGGGCGACGAACCAGAGTGACCGTCGGACGGCGAGCACACACGCGGTGGCGAACGATGCTGCGATCACGGAGTGGTTCGACGGCCATGACCAGTCACCGATCTCCGGGCACTCCAGAACGGTCGCGATACCCAGAGTCCGGCACGGCCGCGGTTCGGTC
>CAYWRZ010000097.1:0-1162 GCA_964460845.1 uncultured Weeksellaceae bacterium | reverse complement strand
TACAGATTTGTACCCAAACTCTTCCATCATTGCAGGAACAATTTTCTCTTTATACCAGGTGTATCCGTACCAGATAAGAAAACTAAGTGCCAGCAGGAGGAAAAATCCACCCATTACCTTCTATTCTTTCGTGATTGGTTATACTTCCTTGAATCCCAGTGCGAAGAGAAGCGTGAAGAAGGGGTCCTTGTGATCGGCCCGGTACTTCTGCATCACCTGGACGTCGTTCAGGGTGTTCGTGTAAACGGTGTCGTCGTCAAGACGAGTGGCAAAGTCCACCCTCTCGATGCCGTCCTCATTGTTGAACCAGACATCCACGAATTCCTTCAACTGAATGCCGGTCATCGTGGTGTAGGACCGCTCAAAGTACTTCCAGTTGTTGCCCATGCTCGCCCCCTTGGCGTTTGGTGTTGGGACCAGCTTAGCGGGTCAAGGCTAAGCTGTCAACCTCGTGAGTAGTTCAGGTAGTTAGCCCACCCGGGCGTAGGGCTAACCCGGAGGTAGAGAACTTCCAGTTCCGTATCAGGATCGTGGAAGTCCTCCTCAAACTCCCGGGTAAAAGCGAAGAGGGCTTCATCCTCACTCGCTGCCTCTACCCCGAAGTCCTCCCAGGTGATGACCTGGCCACCGGGCTCTTCTCGCCACTGCATCAGAACATCATACCTAGTCAGCATCATGCACCAGCGTGTAGCTACTGCGAATTACCTCAATGTCAAGCTCTTCCGTGCGGTACTTACCCACGAATAGAACCTCCATCAGATTATTCACAGGTCCCGCAGAAATGAAAAGCTTTCGCCCTGAGGGAGTTTCCCAGATCTGTTCGGGAACCACCCTGGCTGGAACGGGCCCAAGGGTGGCACTTGCCGGAAGCGTAACCGTAACCCCCAGTGTGTTTGCATCACTGACGAGCGCGACACGACGACCGAATTCGTTGTTCTCCACGAGCTTGACTTCTGTGGTGAGGATGTATCGATCTCCCTCAACCAGCTCCGGCTCATCAGGCGTAGACAGGTCCACTAGCATCTCTTCTCTTTGCCAACTACCTGGGACTCCAGCCAATCCGTTGACTCCGTCCCACCGAACATTGTACATATACTGGGAAATGCCCACGAAATATCTAATTCCGATGACCTTTCCCTTAAACGGGTAGTGTGAAGAATTG
>CAYWRZ010000096.1:0-1162 GCA_964460845.1 uncultured Weeksellaceae bacterium | reverse complement strand
CAGATCGAGGTGATCCGAGAGGAACTGCTCAAAGGGCCCCAAGCGAATGGCTTCGCGACCGGGGTGTGGACCTTGGGCAGGGTCGGGGTCGTGATCGAGCGGCTCACCGGCGTGACCTACGGACCCACCCAGACCTGGACGATCCTGAGGACCCGACTCGGCTGGAGCCGACAGCGACCCGCACGGCGGGCAGTCGAACGCGACGAGGACGCCATCGTCGCCTGGCGCGAGAACGAGTGGCCGCGGATAAAAAAATAGCGCGGCGCCGAGGTGCATGGATCTGCTTCCAGGACGAAAGCGGCGTGTCGCTGCTGCCTGTGGTCCGCGCAACCTGGGCGCCGAAAGGCGTGACACCGGTTCTCCATCACCGATTCTCCTGGAAACGGATGTCCATGGCCGGAGTCCTGGCCTATCGACCCGACCGCAGCGAGAGTGCGTTCGTGTTCTCCATGACCGACGGCTCGTACAACACCGACAAGCTCATCGAGTTCCTCACCGAACTGCGCGCCCACTTCGCCGGGGAGCAGGTCATCGTGATCTGGGACGGCCTGATGGCCCACCGGTCTGCCGCCATGAAGGCATGGCTGGCGACCCAACGCGACTGGCTCCACGTCGAACGGCTTCCTGCCTACGCACCCGAGCTCAACCCGATCGAACAAGTGTGGGGCAACATGAAATCCACCGAGCTGGCCAATTTGTGCCCCGATATTCTCGACGAGGTCCGTATCGCGACCGAGGCAGGGCTGACCCGGATCGGGTCGAACTACGATCTGTGTCACGGCTTCCTCGATCACACCGGGCTTTCCTTATGACCAGTTCTCACTCAATTACCGAAACATCTTTAATGGCTGGCGTCGACTCTTCATCGCGGTGAGCCTGCTCGGGAAGTTCGCTATCTTCTGCCTGGTCGTCGACATCCTCAGCGGCCTCTTGCAGCATGCAGGCATCGTCTCGATCTCGATGTTCGCCGGGCAGATGATCTCCGGGCTCGCGGCGCTGGCCATCTTCCCGCACACATTGCTCCGACAGGCGCAGTTGCCCCCTCAGGGGCCCGTACCTGCTTCCCCTGCTCGCATTCCGCTCTCCTCGTTCCTCAAACTCGCGTGCTGTTTGAGGAACGAGGACAGCGGAATCCGAGCAGGCGCATCAGGTACCGGCCCTT
>CAYWRZ010000095.1:735-1167 GCA_964460845.1 uncultured Weeksellaceae bacterium | reverse complement strand
TGAGATTTGGGCCGACAAGACCGGCCGGAAGCGGTACCAGAACTTCGAGGGCGGCCGGATCACGTGGTCAGCGGACGGCGTGGTCGGCACGCACGAGCGGCCCGGCTTCGACGACATCACCACCGAGGAGAACTGACCATGTCGGACAACGTCGTGGACATCATCGCCCGGAACGTCATCGAGAAGGTCGGCGACGAGATCGAGGCGCGCACCCAAGCCGCGGTGCAGGCAGTCAGTGAGAGGGTGCAGATCGAGGCGCAGAGGCGCATTGACGCCGCGGTCGCTGACATCCCGACGATTGCATTCCGAGCGGCCCAGCAGGCTGTTCCTGTTCCGGTGCAGGGGGAGCTGGTCATCGACGAACACCCCGACGCGAAGTCGGACGCGCGCGACCGGGCGTGCCAGACCGGCGACGTCGGCGCGCAGTTTGTA
>CAYWRZ010000095.1:0-725 GCA_964460845.1 uncultured Weeksellaceae bacterium | reverse complement strand
GCCTCGTCGTGACGGTGATTCTCGCGATCATCACAGCGTTCGGCACTGCGGTCGCGGCGCCTGAGTTCGATCTGCTCACCTGGGACTCGTGGCGTGCAGCCGCGACGGCAGGCGGGACGGCGGCAGTGATGGCGGTTGCCGCCTATATCCAGCGGTTGATCAGTCCACCGAAGGCTGAGCGGTTGGAGGCACTGCCTCCGGTCGGGCGGTGATCTGACATTCGGTAGGCTGCCGGTTGTGGCCTGACTGGTCCCCGCCTGCCTAGGCCACAGCGCGATGCGCCCCCACCTCGATTGAGGTGGGGGCGCTTTCGTTGATCGCAGGTAGTGAGTGGTCTACGAGTTCACGAGCTGGCTGGCGCGCTGGAAGGTGACACCGAGGATTTCGCCGATGTCACGCACAGGCACCTGGCGGTCGGCGAGTTCACGCGCGAGCACCTTCGATTCGGCGAGTGCCTGCCGTTCGAGTCGTTCGGCTTCGCGGCGTTCGTTGCGGATCTTCTCGGCGCGGGTTCCGGCGTCGGGAATGTCGTCGACGTCGACGTGCATGTCGATGTCGAAGGAGTCGGGTGCGGTGATCGTTCGGAGTGCGATGAGGTCGCGGGCCATGGTTTCGGCTTCGCTGAGTCTGCGGGCTTGGGTGAGTTCGTCGAGTTCGGGGATTTCGCCCATCCACCACTTGCCTTCGCGGGTGGCGTTCACGCGGTAGGTAGTTGTGTCGGTTCC
>CAYWRZ010000094.1:0-1179 GCA_964460845.1 uncultured Weeksellaceae bacterium | reverse complement strand
CTTAGAGAAGTCCTCTACAGGGACACCATTCTCTTCTTCCCAAATCGGCAGCCCATCTTCATCCAGCCTTGGATTTCCATTCTCATCCATCTGGACGGTGCGAATAAGAAACCACAAGTCTACTTGAATATCTCTTGCTTCGGGAAAAGTATTCCCGATTTCGCGATTTGCATGGATACGGGCCCTTTGAACGGTACTAGCATCGTCGCCCCATTCTGTTCTGAATCGAGAGAATCCAGGGGTATCGAATACCTTTTCCCGCTCGGGCTTGGTCTCGAAGTTGCCTTCTTCGTTAAAGTCCTTCTCGACCTGCTCCATTGCCTTACGAGTCTTACGGTTCTTATCAGTAGAAATTGGGATCACCCTTCAATTCTAGCGCCCCAGTAAGTCCGATTCCCAATGCATCGCGAGTATGCTCGTTCCATCCTCGCGAACTTGAATCCTCCAAGTACACCTTAAGGGCGTCCTTGAGAGCCTTCTTATCCTTACAACCTGGACCACCGAGAGCCCTCCTTACATGCTGGGCCGAAATCATCTTCGCCGGAATCTTATGCCTATCAGCTTCTCTCTGAATGGCAAATGCTGCCAATAGAGAGGAATCCGTTCGGTGTCCTACAACTGCTGGCATTTCATATAAAACGATCTTGCATGGTGTATAGCATAGGAGACTAGAAAACTCCTCCGCTAGAATATTGCCTTTCTCAAAGTTTCCGTGAAAGGACTTGAGTTCTGTGGTGGGCTTGATAACGCCCTTCTTGATCACTTCAACGCTGGGGCCGTCATCTCCAAACAAAGAGATTCTGAAGTTGACATAGCCCGTATTAGACAGAGTCTGGTCTAGTGCTAGAATGTAGCATGTAGCCATATCTGAAAGCCCCGGAGGGGTCCAGAGAGTTGACTTCTCCCCGGACCCCTCCCCCTCTTTGAACCGACTCAGCTTATCCTGAATGCTCATTACTTCTTCCTTGGGCACAAAACGACTGGGCACCGGGAAGAGTACTTAGCGTCACAGCAAGGATCATTGGGAGCCTCTCCCCTTTGGAAATGGTCCATAGCAAGACGATACTTGCTCTCCATGTCCATGCAATACTCAACGTCATAGGGGACGATAAATTCCTTCATAGCCCATGGGTGACCCCAAGCGATGAAGAGGAATACAAACGTCCTCAGGCCGGTCGA
>CAYWRZ010000093.1:0-1183 GCA_964460845.1 uncultured Weeksellaceae bacterium | reverse complement strand
GTGACTGGGGCTAAGTCGTAACAAGGTAGCCGTACCGGAAGGTGCGGCTGGAACACCTCCTTTCTAGAGTAATGCAACTCCCACTCGTTCATACGAGTGCTTGCGCTCTGTTTCTACTTCACTTCAATGTTTTTTCCCAACTCAGTGAGTGTAACTGATAAACTGGGTGCGGTTACTGAGTGTTTTTTAGTCCCGTAGCTCAGTTGGTTAGAGCACTACACTGATAATGTAGGGGTCGGCAGTTCAAATCTGCCCGGGACTACATAATTAAGTTGGGGGAATTAGCTCAGCTGGCTAGAGCACCTGCCTTGCACGCAGGGGGTCAACGGTTCGAATCCGTTATTCTCCACTACTTCCACCGGATTTTCCGGTTGGGAAAAGTTCTTTGAAATATTGAAATGATAAATTGAAAAGTTTGTAACGAACAAGAACTTTCAAATACGTATTTAAACGTAGTTAAAAGCAATTAAGGGCGTATGGCGGATGCCTTGGCTCTCAGAGGCGATGAAGGACGTGATAAGCTGCGATAAGCTTCGGGGAGGTGCACGCGACCTTTGATCCGAAGATTTCCGAATGGGGCAACCCGGCAGGTTGAAGACCTGTCACCAATAGGAGCTAACCCGGAGAACTGAAACATCTAAGTACCCGGAGGAAGAGAAAACAATAGTGATTCCCTAAGTAGCGGCGAGCGAAAGGGGAAGAGCCTAAACCATAACTGTTTCGGCAGTTTTGGGGTTGTAGGACTGCAACGTGGACTATAAGTATATAGTGGAAGCATTTTGGAAAATTTTGCCACAGAGGGTGATAGCCCCGTACACGAAATATACTTATTACCTAGCAGTATCCTGAGTAGGGCGGGACATGTGTAATCCTGTCTGAATCTACCGGAACCATCCGGTAAGGCTAAATACTCCTGAGAGACCGATAGTGAACTAGTACTGTGAAGGAAAGGTGAAAAGTACCCCGAACAGGGGAGTGAAATAGATCCTGAAACCGTACGCCTACAAGCGGTCGGAGTCCCTTCGTGGGATGACGGCGTGCCTTTTGCATAATGAGCCTACGAGTTACTCCTCACTGGCAAGGTTAAGCACTTCAGGTGCGCAGCCGAAGCGAAAGCGAGTCTGAATAGGGCGCGTAGTCAGTGGGGGTAGACGCGAAACTTTGTGATCTACCCATGGCCAGG
>CAYWRZ010000092.1:0-1185 GCA_964460845.1 uncultured Weeksellaceae bacterium | reverse complement strand
GGATCATGCACGATCTGCGAACACGCGTGTTCTCCCACCTGCAACGGCAATCGCTGAGCTTCTTCACGCGGACCCGCGGCGGTGAGATCCAATCGCGGCTCACCAACGACATCGGCGGTATGCAGTCGGTGGTCACCTCCACTGCCACGTCCATCGCCGCCAACGTGACCACCGTGGTCGGTACCGCCGTGGCGATGGCGATCCTCAGCTGGCGGCTCGCATTGCTGTCGCTGATCGTGCTGCCGCCGGCAATCTGGCTCACTCGCCGCGTCGCGATGATGCGACGCGTGATCACCGCTCGTCAGCAGCGCCGCATGGCCGACATGCAGACGCAGATCGAAGAGGGACTGTCCGTCAGCGGTGTCCTGCTCGTCAAGACACTCGGCACCGGGCCCGCTCTATCCGGAAAGTTCGCGCGGACCTCCGACGAACTCGCCGAACTCGAGTTGCACGCGCAACTGTCCGGACGCTGGCGCATGGCGACCATGAACATAGTCTTCTCCGCGATCCCCGCTGTGCTCTACCTCGTGGCCGGGCTACCGGCGACATCCGGCGGCATGACCATCGGCACCCTCGTCGCCTTCACCGGACTGCAGGCGACGCTGTTCCGGCCGCTGATGAGCCTGCTCGACGTCGGAATCTCCATCACCAGTTCGCTCGCGCTGTTCAGCCGCATCTTCGAATACCTCGATCTCGCTGTCGAGATCGGCGACCCGGAGAAACCGGTCCACGTCGACCGCGATCGGGTGTCGGGCGCAGTGCGATTCGAGAACGTCGACTTCCGGTACGACGGTGCCCACCGCCTCGCGCTCGACGACATCACCCTCGACGTTCCGGCAGGCTCTCAGGTCGCGCTGGTCGGCGAGACTGGCTCCGGTAAGACCACACTCGGGTCGCTCGTCGCACGCTTGTACGACCCGGCGTCGGGCCGCGTCACGATCGACGGCGTGGACCTGCGCGACATGACGCTCGCCGATGTCGCCGCGCTGGTCGGTGTGGTGTCGCAGGAGACCTATCTCCTCCACGCGACCGTGCGTGAGAACCTGCGCTACGCGAAGTCCGACGCGACCGACACGGAGATCGAGGACGCCGCCCGCGCCGCGCGCATCCACGACCTGATCGTGTCGCTGCCCGACGGGTACAACACTGTCGTCGGAGCTCGCGGTCACCGCTTCTCCGGCGGCG
>CAYWRZ010000091.1:0-1187 GCA_964460845.1 uncultured Weeksellaceae bacterium | reverse complement strand
GCATCGGTTCCATCGAGGACTTGCATCACGCCGCGCGCGAGGCCGCCGGATACGACGACTTCGGCAGCGACGACTACCTCGAAGGGCTGAGGGTATTGCTCGAATCGTTCGAGCACGAAGCCGACCTCACTCCCCACGGTAAGGTGATCGCGCGCAAGATGATCATCGCCGCGCTCGCGGGGCGCCTGTCCAGCGAGGCCGGATTTGCGAAATACCCTGAGCACGTCGATGTTCCGATCGAACGCCCGATCTTCGTAGTCGGGTTGACGCGGACCGGCAGCACCGCGCTGCACCGATTGCTCGGTGCTGACCCAGCGCATCAGGGTGCCGAGATGTGGCTGGCGGAGCCACCGCAGCCCCGCCCCGCCCGTGAGAAGTGGTCCGAGAACGAGGATTTCCTGCGTGCAGATGCCTTCTACCGTGCGCGTCAGGCCAACGAGCCCGACCTGATGAAGGTTCACTTCATGGGCGCGGAGGAGGTCGAGGAGTGTTGGCGTCTGCTCCAGCAGACGATGCTCTCGACCGCATTCGAGACCGTCGCGTACATACCTAGCTACACTCGGTGGCTCGCGGGGCAGGATTGGACCGAAACGTACGCGCGGCACAAGAAGAACCTGCAGTTGATCGGGCTGCACGACTCGGACCGGCGGTGGGTACTCAAGAGCCCGAGCCATGTCTTCGCGATCGATGAGATCATGTCCGTGTACCCCGATGCGCTGTTCGTTCGCACCTTCCGGGACCCGCTGACGTCGATGGCGTCCACATTCAGCCTTGCAGAGCAGGGTGGCCACGACATGTCGAAGGCATTTGACCGACCGGCCATCGGGCGCACCAAACTCGACCTGTGGGCGCGCGGAAACGCGAACTTCAACAGTGCCCGTACTCGTTACAACCCCGATCAGTTCATCGACGTCGACTACAAGGAGTTCATCTCCGACGCGGTCGGCACCGTCGAGAAGATCTATGCGCAGTTCGCCTTGCCCTTCACGGACGCGGCTCGCTCTGCGGTGGAGGAATCGCACCAGGCGAGCCTCGCCGACCATCGCCGTCCGTCGCACCGCTATTCGCTCGAGGAGTTCGGCGTGAGCGCCGACGAAGTCGAGGCGAAGTTCGCCACCACTGCATGAGTGTATTCGAAACATCGATCAGAACAGGGATACTCATATGAACGCCACTTGGGAAAAGTT
>CAYWRZ010000090.1:0-1191 GCA_964460845.1 uncultured Weeksellaceae bacterium | reverse complement strand
TGATCGTCGGGTTGGCAGTTACCGTCACATTGGTCGCAGCCGTCGTACAGGTGATATTCTGAAGAGAAGGGGTCATGATCGATAAAGGAGCCACGGTATTCACGGCCACCACCACTAACTGACCCGTAGAACACTGCGTTACCGGATCGGTAGCCGTCACCGTATAGGAGCCCGGCGTCACAATGCTCGCACTGTTGGCCACAAAGGTCTGGCTCGCACTGGCCCAAAGGTAATTCAGGGTACCATTATTATAGGAATAGTTCGTCGTCGCATCAAGGGTCACCGTCGGATTAAAACAGGTCACACTATACGACTTGGATGTATTGACAATAGAGAAGGTCGGGATCGGAGGGGCCGGGTTCACATTCACCGTCGTGGTCACCAGACAGCCAAGAGGATCCGTTCCTGAGATCGAGACGACCATAGGGGCCTGACCCGAAGGGATCGCATAAGAGGCGATCGTGGTCCCTGAGTTGATGCTTACCGGAGTTGGAGACCAGCTCAGGGTGGATGGGTTCGCTGCTGAGCCCGAAGGAGTGATCGAGACCACCGCCAGGGTGCTGCCGCAGACCGCCTGCTGAACAGAAGCGTTCAGTAAAGGCGCCGGAGTGATCGTACTGTTCACAATACGTGCGATAGGAACACAGGCGCCCGCAGGTTGCATATATAAGGTATACTGCGCTGAAATATTGGTCACCAGACACTGGTTGGTCATTGAAGGAACGGTATAACCGGCTGGTACATTAGGACCGGCCCAGGAATAAGGCCCGAGTCCGTCAACGGCACAGATCGTCGCACCGGCCGCCCCACAGGTAGGCACTGTGACATCAAAACCGGCGTCGAAAGGAATGTCATTACCACGAACTACCATAGGTCCGCACTGAGCGTCAAAATAGATCTTGCCATAGTGACCACCGGCAGTACAGTCGCTCACAATAATATCAATGGTAATGTTCTGACCGATATAAGCGGTCAGATCCATCGAGTTGATCTGCCAGGGGTTATAGATCATGGATCCGGAGCCTGTATAAGGCGCACCGGTTCCGGCTACAAGATAACCGGGAGTACCAGGACCTGCAAGACACTGGCTGCTAGGTGCTGATACCGTGAAGTTCGGACAGGGGATCACGGTATTGGCAGTGGCATTGGTCAGCTGGATCACAAAGGCTCCGGCGTCACAGCAACCGTGAC
>CAYWRZ010000089.1:0-1194 GCA_964460845.1 uncultured Weeksellaceae bacterium | reverse complement strand
GCGGGCAATGCGTGCAAGCATCTCGTCGATGATCGTGATGAATCTTCTGCTGACGCTTCTATTCTGGGGCCTGGGCTCCGGGGCGAGGCTCGGGGGTTAGCCGATGTCGTTTCTGCTGGAGAGCGACCCGAACCGGGTGACGGTGCGCGCGCTGGTCCTGCGAGGGGCGATCGCCCTCGCGGTGGCGGTACTGCTGGTCGCCGGAATCCTCGCGAAGATGAACGGTGCGTTCGACAAGAGTTACCACGTCACCGCAGCACTCACGGACGTCGGCGACGGCCTGCCCGCGAGATCCGACGTCAAGTTCCGCGGTGTCCTGGTCGGGCAGGTCGACGATGTTGCCATGGCCGAGGGCGATGGACGCAATCTGGTGAACATTGCGATCCGCCCCGAGTATCTCGACGGTATCCCCGCGACAGTGACGGCGCGCGTGGTACCGAGCAACGTCTTCGCTGTCTCGTCGGTCCAGTTGGTCTACAACGGCCCCGCGCCCCACCTCGAGGAGGGGGCGACGATCCTGCAGGACGAGAGCCTGTCCACGGTACAGCTTCAGACCGCACTGACGAAGCTTCGCGACCTCACTGCCGCGACAGCCCGACTCAGCTCGCAGGAATCACTGGGTGTCCTCGCCACAGTCGCGCAGGCCACCGACCGGAGGGGCGGCGACATCGTCCAGGCCGGCGCGCAACTGCAGCGAATTGTGCACGAGATCGGTGCGGTCGTGACACCCGACGGCAGTCCGTCGACATTGTCCTCGCTGGCGAATGCGGTGGAGGGACTGCAGCAGTCGGCACCGGAGTTACTGGACGCCGTGAATCATGCTGTCGTGCCCATGCGGACGATCGCGGAGAAGCGGGAACAGCTGTCCACACTCTTCTTCGGGAGTGCCAATACCCTCTCGACGATGGCAACATCGCTCGAGAACAACACCGACCGGATCACCGACATCACCACGCAGCTCGAACCGGTGCTGGGTGTCGTGGCCGACGGCGCCCACGAATTCACCCCGATCGTCACAAGAATGAATTGGATTTCGGGGAAGTGGTGGACGGAATTCTGGCCCGTCGGCCGGCAGAACGGAAGGGGAGTGTTCGTCTTCCAGGCAACGCCCCACATCGCATATACGCGCACGGACTGCCCTCGCTACGGAGAGGTGGCGGCACCGAGCTGTTCCACGGCACCCGACACCGGGGC
>CAYWRZ010000088.1:0-1196 GCA_964460845.1 uncultured Weeksellaceae bacterium | reverse complement strand
GTTATCCAACCTTGTGGGTCAGCTAATGGAGAATATAAAGATTTTACATTAACTGTTGTGGCTCCTCCTGCTTGTATGTTTCCTTCAGCTTTAACAGTAACAGGAATCACTCACAACCAGGCGGTTTTGGGTTGGACAAGCACAGGAACTTCATTTGATATTGAGCTTGTAACGGCTGGAACAACTCCGACAGGAACTCCTACTGACGCAGGAGTATCTAATCCATTTACAACTACTGCTACTCTGACACCTTCAACAGATTACGAGTTTTACGTTCGTCAGGATTGTGGAGCTGATGGTTACAGTATTTGGTCAGGTCCTTTTACTTTCACAACAGAATGTTTACCACCGTCTATATTGACAACAACTACAGGAGAAATTTGTGGTCAGGGTACTGTTGAGCTTTCTGCAACAGCTGACGCAGGAGCAATTGCTTGGTATACTGCTCAAACAGGTGGAACTAAATTAGGAGAAGGAGAAGATTTTACTACTCCTTCAATTAATACAACTACCTCTTATTGGGTAGAGGCATATACAGGAAGTTCTGAAGTTGTAGGACCTGCAAGCCCAACAGTTGTGGGAGGAACTATAGCAACTCAAACGATAGCTTGGAATGTTAATTTTACAGTAACTGAAAACACTACTTTGACATCTATTGATATTTTCCCTATGACTTCAGGTCAAAACGGAACTATTCAACTAAGACAAGGAACAACTACTACAGTTATAGCTACAGTACCTTATACGACATCTGTAAATGGAGGGGCTACAGCTCAAACCATTGAGCTTAATTTTGAATTAGCTCCGGGAACTTATAACTTATATCCTGGTACACTTCCTTCAGGAGGAATAAGAAGAAATGAATCGAATGCTTCATATCCTTATACTTCTAGTGTAGCTTCTATTACAGGTAATGGTTATGATGTAACAATTTGTGATGACGAACAGGATACAGTTGTCATGATTATAATTGGAGATGAAGATTATGATACCTTTACATGGTCTGTTCCTTCTGAAGTTTCAGGAGATGCGAATGTAGGATGGATATTTACTACTACAGAAAACACAACTTATACATTGACAGCAACAAACTCTGTTAATGGATGTGTTACAACTAAAGAAGTTACAGTAACAGTTGGTCAGTCTCCAGAAATTACAAGTTTCTAATTCTTCAGAAATTGTAATTTCTGGAGACT
>CAYWRZ010000087.1:0-1203 GCA_964460845.1 uncultured Weeksellaceae bacterium | reverse complement strand
CGCGACATTCGCCGACCCGGCAACTCGCGGCGACCACCCCACGATCACAGGGCGTCTCGACCCCGTGGAGGTCGCGGCATTCGCAGCTGCATTCACCGAGGCGATCGGACTGGTCCCTGCTGTGGGGGTGATCCACGCCGAGCCGTTCCACCTGGCGAACCAGCTCGCCAGCGCCGATTTTGCGTCGCATGGTCGTGCAGGCTGGGTCGCGGAGGCCACCGATAGCCCGACTCGGGCGGGTACATACGGCGCGACCCAGGTGACGGACCCGGATGCGCTTCACCGCGAATCCGACGAGGTGATCGGTGCGGTGCGGCGACTCTGGGACACCTGGGAGGACGGCGTGACCATTGCAGACGATGCGACCGGCCGCTTTCTCGACCCGAATCGTCTGCATTACGCCGATATCGACGGTGAATTCGTCTCGGTGAAGGGTCCATCGATCACACCGCGACCCCCGCAGGGGCAACTCGTCGTCTTCGCGCCGTTCGGACGCGTCTCCCCGCATCTCGCCGACGTGCACCTCGTCGACGCCCCGACCGTAGTCGAGATCGCAGCACGTGCAGATGCCGCACGTCGTGCGAGCGTCGGACGTGAGCACCGAGTGTTCGCTGAGGTCGAGGTCGTGCTCGACTCCGAAAATGGCAGCGCAACACAACGGCTCGCAGAACTCGACGGACATACTCCGTGGCCACTGGGCGACCGTCTGCGGTACGTCGGATCCGCAGACGGGTTGGTCGGTCTACTCGCAGACCTCATCGGCCGCGTCGACGGGGTACGACTGCATCCCGCTGTGCTTGCGACGGATCTGCCGATCCTCGAACACCACGTGCTGCCCGAATTGTCTCGGAGGCGGAACCTCGTCGTTCCACACCCGGACTCCTCACTTAGGCGGACTCTCGGACTGACTCGGCCCAGCAGCATATTCGCGCGCATCGCAGCCACCGAAGTCTCATGATCGGAGCAGTATGACCAGCGGACATCAGCAGCGCGGACATCGCCTGCATTTCAACCTGTTCTTCCCTTTCGCGCCCGATTACGTGTGGTCGCAGCAGCCCCGCACCGACATCTACTACGATTTCGACGCCCTCACCGCATTTGTGCGCAGTGCGGAACGTGGACTGTTCAGCGCGGTGTTCTTCGGGGAGAGTCTGCGGCTGCGGGAACACCTCGGCACGCTGAACACCGACGCCATCACCGGCC
>CAYWRZ010000086.1:0-1205 GCA_964460845.1 uncultured Weeksellaceae bacterium | reverse complement strand
ACACGCTGGCCGATCTCCACGAGATCGACCCCGCGTCGGTAGGGCTGAGCGAATTCGGCAGGCCGGACGGGTATCTCGAGCGGCAGCTGAAACGCTGGGAGCGGCAGTGGGCGTCGTCCAAGACCTCGGAGCGCTCGGAGGTGGCCGCTCTACTCGGTAAATTGAGCAGAGCGATGCCCCGCACTCGATTCCCAGGCATCGTGCACGGCGACGTCAAACTCGACAATGTGCTGGTCGCTCACGAAGACCCGGCGAGCATCGTCGCTGTACTGGACTGGGAGATGGCGACTCTGGGCGACACCCTCGCCGACGTAGGCATCATGCTCAGCTTCTGGGATGTGCCCGGCTCGCCGTTCAACCCGGTCACGAAGGGTCTCGCGACGCTCGACGGCTTCCCGGCCCGAGCGGAACTCGTCGACCGTTACGCGGCCAGGCGTGGGATCGAACTGCCCGAAATCGACTGGTACACGGTATTTGCCGACCTCAAGATCGCGGTCATCCTCGAGGGGATCCACGCCCGCCATCTGCAGGGCGACACCGTCGGCGAAGGCTTCGAGGACATCTCGGACATGGTCGACCCGCTGCTGCAGCGCGCGCTCGAGCTCGCCGAGACGTCGTCGCTCCACGAACTTCGCCAGTAGGCACACACACCGATCGGAGACAGCACAATGGATTTCGCGTACAGCCCCAAGGTCGAGGAACTGCGGGAGAAGCTGACCGAGTTCGTGCAGGATCGCATTCTCCCTGCTGAACCGATTGCAACACAACAGCTTGCAAGCAAGCCGGACTTCTGGGGTGCACCGCCGATCATGGCGGATCTCAAGGCCGCGGCGAAGCAGCAGGGACTGTGGAACCTCTTCCTACCGGAGGACGGTGGCGCCGGTCTGGCCAACCTCGAGTACGCGCCGCTCGCCGAACTCACGGGCTGGAGCCCACAGCTCGCTCCCGAAGCACTGAACTGCAACGCGCCGGACACCGGCAACATGGAACTACTCGCCCGCTACGGCACCGTCGATCAGAAGCAGCAGTGGCTTGCCCCGCTCCTCGAGGGCGAGATCCGCTCCTGCTTCTCGATGACCGAGCCCGATGTCGCTAGCTCGGATGCCTCCAACGTCCGCCTCGACATCGCCGAGGACGGCGACGACTGGGTACTCACCGGCCGGAAATGGTGGACCACCGCCGCGCTGCGCGAAGCCAACCGGGTC
>CAYWRZ010000085.1:0-1222 GCA_964460845.1 uncultured Weeksellaceae bacterium | reverse complement strand
ACCGTTCAAATAGACGGTCATGTCCGCCCACTCACATTCTTTTGAATCAAAAAAATCCATTTTTTCGGTTTTATTATTAAAAATTAAAGGGTGAACCCAAGCTCAACCTCTATATTACCCAGATAGCCTACGGACAGTAACCTGACCACGACCTTCAGCTTATTGGTAGAGGCGACATTCTGATCCGGGTCTATGTAAGCTTCGACCCCACTACACTCGCCATTAGCAACCATGGACAGGTTTATCTGATTTTCGATCTTGGCTTTCAGGTAGGCAATGACCCCGGGATCTAACTTCCCCCCCTCGATCAGAAGCACATCATCATCAAGTTCTTCCACATAGGCGCCGTAGGCCAGTACGGAGGCTTTATCAATGACCCGACCCCGGGCCAGCATGTGATAATCATCGGGCGGCCCGGCCGCCATGTGGTCGCTGGAGAAGAAATATCCCGCCAGGGTCGGAAATTTACGAATGGTGATATAGCCCTTATCATGAATCGTAGCCAGACCGCTGAAGGTGTCGACAGACGCCGACCCGACAAACGCCTGGTTAATCGGAAGCGCTCCATTTTTTATACGGGAGGCCTTTCTTTGAACCGGTAGACTGGCCGTTGCGCCCATAAAAAGACCGACAGAGCAGCTTTTATCGTCCAGCGTGCTGCCTAGCAGTACGCCGACGCGATTCCTGGTCATCGTATTAAGGTCAGTTAATAAGGACGGGTTGCCTGTGAATTCGCGGCCCTCAAGAATTATACGGAAGGGCATTTGCGCCTCTGCATAAGCCTGGGATAACACCTGGCCATTTGTTATCGCCAGGTACACGTCCTGATCGATTCCGTTCGTGGTAACAAGCGTATATCCCTCGGGGGCGATAAAATATGTCGTCAACAGTCTTATACGGCCCTGGGCATAATCCAGCAGCTTCCGGGCACCATTAACATTCGTGTTATCGACCATGTCGCTGATTTTCATCGTGTCAGCCACGATCATAACATTGAGCTCTGCGCCGGGACCATAGGCATCATAAAACTCCCTGACATGCCGGTACATAGCCGGATTATCATCTGGCGTGATGCCGATAGCGACCGCATCCTGAAGGTTATAAATGGTTCTGGGGGCGCCTATCTGAATCTGCCCGCTCACGGATACCCCGGTACCGATGATCCCCGTGATCCCTTCGGCAAATTGCACCAGTCCGCCGAGGGCCCCGTTTTGTATGAGTA
>CAYWRZ010000084.1:802-1223 GCA_964460845.1 uncultured Weeksellaceae bacterium | reverse complement strand
TGTTTTTTTGCGACATAAGCCCGAAATCCAAGTTCTTCAAAAATATCAAGTGGCTGCGGTACGCCAGATATTATTTTAGCAACCTTGATATTTACGACACCTCCAGCTGACTGAGCGGAGGCGAGCTTGACGATACGAGTCGACTCATTAACCGTCGGATATTGATTCTGAAGATCTACCTGTTCTAAAGAGTCGCCGTGTTGGTATTCTTTAGCAACTGCCACCCACCAGGCCAGAGTGCCATACCTGGACCGGGCCGTGATCAGCCGCATTAACTTGATGGCCTGATCAACGACTATTTCAAGAGCAAAAGCACATGTGGCTACGCACCAGAACACCAGTCGCCAGTCCTCTACTTTGCTGGGGCTCTGGATGTCCTGAAGCAGGGTCTGTGAATCGTCGATGTTTGGTGTGTACGAAT
>CAYWRZ010000084.1:538-792 GCA_964460845.1 uncultured Weeksellaceae bacterium | reverse complement strand
CTCGGCTATTATTACATTATACCAGTATAAGGGGCTGTGAATCATGGTTCTTGTGATATTATGTAATCAACGAGGCCTTCGCCGATGTATGTACAACGTATTCTATTCACCTTAGAGGTGTCGTAAGTTCCTGACAGACAATTAAAATATGCTGGAAAGGTTGGCACGATTCCTTGTGAATGAATTATGAGAGCGTCTGTCATAAGTTTAGCATCCGATACCATCGCGGGTATATCACCGGTACATGGTGATGC
>CAYWRZ010000084.1:0-528 GCA_964460845.1 uncultured Weeksellaceae bacterium | reverse complement strand
TAAGAAATCCGCAGCAACATCTTCTTTAGTCTCGCCGATCGTATTGTGAACAAAACTGTCGATGACATCACCACAAAACTGCCGGAGCTGGGCCGGGGTGATATTGTTCGTGTCGTTATCGGCAAAAAAATCGTCGATATAGTTCTGAAGCTCAGATGGTGTTTTTTGTGGCATTTTTTATATGTTAAATCCGTTGCTAAATCCGTTGCTAAATCCCCCTGAAAATTTAGGTTCTTCCCAGGCTGTGGCGGGCTTTAAAATCTGGGTATCAAAAAAATCGACCACTTTTTGATCTAACACCTCTCCGATGATTACATCAGAACCCGGCACCAGGCTATCCTCAAAATTTAAAGACGGATTCAGGTCCATCAGCTGACTTACCCCTACCGGAGACCCCAGATGTTGTACTGCAAAGTCCCAGATGCTTTGACCTGGAAGAACCTTCTTTGTTAACGTTTTGGCCATTTCTACGTATAAATCGAATCTATTTTTATGACTCCATCAACACCGATCGCCAGATTATTAATC
>CAYWRZ010000083.1:0-1246 GCA_964460845.1 uncultured Weeksellaceae bacterium | reverse complement strand
GTGGAACTGCTCGGTGACCGCGACTTCGTCGTCGACGCGCTACTGCGCAGCATGCTGCTGATCTGTGTCAGCTTCATCGCATCGGCGGTCACCGGTGTGCTCGTTGCCTACCTGATGTCCCGGTCGTGGTGGGTGCACCGCGCGTTCAAACCGTATGTGAACGTGTTCTACGCGTTGCCGATATTCGCACTGTATCCCGTCATGGTGGTGATGTTCGGCACCGGTGTCGTGCCGATCATCCTCCTGGCCGTCCTGTTCAGTGTCGTCATCGTCATCTCGAACTCACTGGTCGGCTTCGAAGCGACACCGGCGATCGCCAAGAAGCTCGCCAAGTCGCTCGAGATGTCGCAATCGCAACAGTTTCGGAAGATCCTTCTCCCCTCCGCCCTGCCCGACATTCTCGCGGGTCTGAAATTGGGGCTCGCCTACACGATCATCGCCGTGCTGGCAACCGAGTTCATCTTGGCCACTACAGGACTCGGTCAGGTGGTCAATCGTGCCTACAACAACTTCAACACCATCGACATGTACGCAGGCATCCTGTTCGTCAGCGCCTTCGCTCTGCTGGCAAACCTCGCGCTCAGCGCCGCGTTGAGCTCGTTCGATTGGAGGCGACGATGACGTCCACGCCGGTATCGGCACCAGCCCGGTTGCCGCTGCGACGCGAAACACCTTCCTGGGTGCCGCCCGTTGCTCTCGCAGTCGTGCTCCTCGTGGTCTGGGCGGCCACTGCCGCACTCGCGGACAGCGCGGTCTACCCGAGTCCCGTCGAAGCGCTCGACAGCTTGCGTGCGGACATCGGAAACAGCCGACTCCAGCAGAGCGTGCTCGACACCGCGCGGATCCTGTTGCTGTCGTATGGGGCTGCCATCGCCATCGGATCCGTCGCCGGCATGCTTCTGGGACTGAGTGCCTTCTGGTCCAGAGCCACCCTTCCAGTTGTATACGCACTCAACAGCATTCCGAAGATCGTCCTCTATCCGATCTTCCTGCTGTTCCTCGGCATCGGCGACTTCAGCCGCGGCTCCTTCGCCTTCGTGTCAGGTGTGTTGCCGATGTTCTTGATCATGGTGGAGGCAACAGCAAGTGTCAGTCGCCTCCACCTGAAAATGGCTGCCAGCCTGAATATGTCGCGTGTCTCACTGATGCGTCGCATCATCGTCCCGAGCGTCCTGCCCTCGTTTGCCGCGGGCATGCGCCTGTGCTTCGGATTGACCCTTATCGGTCTCCTCCTGGCCGAGATGTT
>CAYWRZ010000082.1:0-1254 GCA_964460845.1 uncultured Weeksellaceae bacterium | reverse complement strand
GGCTTTGAGCTAAAAGCCGGGACGGTACCCTTCGGGGGAGAATTCTCCAATCAACACAGAATGTACCTACCGACCCGTGCACCTGGGGAAGTCCCTGTTGCAAGGGTCTGGGCATCTAATAAAGGTATAGAAGCGTTTAACACTGGAGGAACCCTAGTGGATAAGAATAGAAGCGAGCTTCTTCGCAAGCTTGCCAATGCAGGCAGTCTAGAGGAACAGCGTACCCTCACCAACCAGCTTGCTCAGATGGATAGAGAAGCCGTTCTACGTGCCGAGGAGGAGAAGAGTCTAGACTGGGCAAATACAGCCGTCCAGGCCCGTCTCAGCCACCGCGTGGCCCACTCTTACCACACAGAGCAGACCGACTGGATTGGTGAGATCAGCACGACTGCTGCCTCTGAGGACTATCACAACAAGATTCATGCAGAGGCTTCCATGTGGTTCAACCGCGTGGATTCCGACGTTAAGGCCGACCCTGACGAGTTCAAGGAGCAGGCCCGAGGAATGGCACGAAAGGTAACCGGTAGTCTAGGAGACAATGCCGAGACAGCGGCACAGGACTTCCTACGTTACGTAGCATTCCTCTACAAGCAGTCTGCTTCTGGTCTCGACCAGATTAACCAGACCTTCGACGCACACGACAACTTCGCCCCGACTGACAACCCTTACGACGTCTTCCCGACGTTTGAGGGCCCTGTCCACCCGATCAACGAGTGGGTAGAGAGCAACCCGGGCGTAACTGACTCAGAGCGTCCTAGCCGGGCCCAGGACGTCGGGGGAGCAGAATCCCACGCCCTACCCGGTGAGACGTCTCCAGCGCCATCTCAGGGCTATCCAGGGGCATCTGGCGGGGGCACCGGCCAGACCTCTCAGCACGACACTGATGACGCTAACGACCGCTCCCCGAACGCCAACTGGCCGGAGACTACTCCGTCCGGTGACTCGGCTTCTGCGGGCCGTCCATCCCAGCACAGCACGGAAGACGATCACACCTCTAAGGTGTCCTCTCAGCATGAGGCTGTTGCACCTCTCGCCGCTGGCGTAGCAGGAGCAGCGGGCCGTGGTGGAGTCAGCAAGATCGTAGACGCTGTTGGTGCCGGGGCATCCCTTTGGGACTCCATCTCTGACGACAGTGATTCTGAGCCTGAAGAGAAGAAGCAGTCTGCCCGAGGTCGTTGGCACCCAACCACATAGGATAGTGTGAAGAATGAGTATTGATCATCTACCGGCGTGGCATGAGGATCGGTTTAAGGC
>CAYWRZ010000081.1:0-1256 GCA_964460845.1 uncultured Weeksellaceae bacterium | reverse complement strand
AGACGAGCGTGCTGCTTTCTTCGGTGTCGATAACCGTGTTGCTCAGCCGCTGGAGGTACAGGTCTTTGCCTTTGTCGGACTGCTGCACGCCGTCAGGGTGACGCTCTACCGTAACACTCAGCTGCGGGCTGTCGTCGACAAACACCGCACCCGGAAAACCGAGGCCCGCACCTCGACGGGTCTGGAGGTGGGCTGGCTTCGACGCTGTCGCAATGTTTTCAGCCCTCCCTGAGGCGCTCGTTGCCGTCGAGCAGTGGGCGCAGCAACCGCGGTGTGGTGTGGCGAAGCCAGAGCGCCTGGACTGGGGCCATGGGTGGATCTTGGATCGGTATCACCACGGCCTGGCCGTGGTGATATACCCCCGGCTCGACAGTCACGAACGCGAAGTGGTCGTTGCCGATCACCGCGGTGGTCGGGGCGGTTCCCTGGATATGGTTGACCACACTTCTCGGTTCGAACCCGGCACGCCGGCACACCGACAAGAGGAAGTCGGAGTAGAACGACTCGCCGGGCTGGCCCCACAGGATCAGGCTCTGACCCGCAAGATCATGCATAGTGACCGACTGTCTCTCCGCGAGCGAATGCGCAGCAGACACAGCGATGTTCAGAACCGTATACGCCACGACCGCGGCGGCCACATCGCGCGGTGTGGTGGTGCCGCGCCGCAGCCCGACAGTGGCGGGCAGTGAGTGAAGCCTGCGGAAATTCGCGCCTTATGGGCTCGGAGATGTCGAAGACTTCGTCCGAGCTGATGGCCGGGGTATGAGCGATGACGAGATGGTCGCGTTCGCATGCGTCCGCGGCGCGTGTGGCCCGCACGAGTGCTTCTGCAGCATCGAGGAGCGGCAATCCGCCGTCGCGAAGCACCTTGCCGGCGGGCGTCAATTCGATCGAGCGCCCGTTGCGTCGAAGCAACGGCACCCGGAGGTCTCGTTCGAGCGTCTTGATCGTGCTACTCACGGCCTGCTGCGTGAGCTGCAGATGCTCCGCGGCCCTTGTGATATTCAGATGCTCGGCAACGGCCATGAACTGGCGAAGCCGGTGCGTATCCATGTGGGTTCCCGACATGTCTTTCGCTGTCTGTAGAGCTCCCGGATGCTGTATAAGCAACGGGTGGGCTGGTCTGGGTTTTCGGTTGACATCGCAGTCTTCGTTCTTCGCCTTGGCATACGCGGCGCCTCGCAGGGCCGTCGCCGCAGAGGGCATCCGAGGTGCCAGCGGCGCTGTCATCGAAGGCTGTGCTGGGGCAGGTGCGT
>CAYWRZ010000080.1:0-1260 GCA_964460845.1 uncultured Weeksellaceae bacterium | reverse complement strand
TTTAAGTTGCATATTGGAGGCCCTGCTGTGTTCAGAGCAGTAACGAAAATTGCAGTAAATCTCTTTATGTTGGGAGGCGGTGATCCCGAACATATATTACATTTACTCCCTTTCCTTGATGGTAAACTAAGTGAATCTGAAGCGAAAAATTTTGTCTGGTTACACTATCCTGAAGACCCTTTACACAGGTATTTAGAAGGAGAGGTGTCACATGTTGTACAAATCATTGGAAATCCGGAGGAAAGGTTACTCTACGCCTTTGTGGAGTTATTCAATAATCAAAGCTTTATTATTAAACTTAATGACCAATACGACGGGGATAGAATTTCTGAATCTTATGCTTATGATTTGCTGAAAAGGATAGAAATTCCAGTAAATATCCAAAAACAATATGGGCGAACGGAGTTTCTGAATTTCTTTATTGTCAGAGATTTTGTTGATAAAGGGCCTCGGCCTTTTCAAATTGCTCAAGAGCGAACACAACGAGTAATGAACATTGCGGAAAAACGATTGTTATCTCTTCAAATACGCAGGATAGTTGCTAAAGTAGTTAATAATGCATTCGTTTTATATCCTGATAATGAACTTAAAAGAATAGAGTACATGGAAATGGAAAGCGAGAAAGAAGCTGTAAAATTTGCAAATAGTAGAATTCAATCGAATTTGGCTTAATTTATTCATTATATATTTTGCAGTTCATTAACCAAATAAGCCATCACATACCACTAACTCAAAGCAAGGTTAACTACTTCGCAGACTACTATTCATTTGTGGTAACACAAATGGGCAAAATTTCACTGGTAGAAATTGATAATTTCCTTTCATTAGTTGATAGGATAATTTTTCAATTGGAAAACAATACCGAAAACCAATCACAATACATTAATCAATATTTTCTGCATCCACTTTTATCAGAAGATAATAAGCACTTTAAAGAATTTGGCAATCATTATACAGATTTTGCAGCATCGATAAAAAAATTCAGGGCAATAACTAAACCTAAAGATCGTACCGTCTGGATTGATGAAAATCGAAAGAATTTACTACTAAAATTAAAAAAGTTTCGTACGCATCTTAAAAAGAACATGTTCGGTGATGCTTTAAAAAGTATTATTAGCTATCTAAAATGCCCGCATACGGTTGAGGAACATAAGGAAGATATTGAGTATTGTACTGAGGTTATTGCAACCGAACTCTTTTACGAAAGAAAAAGTAGAGCTGATATACAGGAGCTATTTAACAAAATAATGAGTGACAATA
>CAYWRZ010000079.1:0-1266 GCA_964460845.1 uncultured Weeksellaceae bacterium | reverse complement strand
TTAAACAATTGATTTCGAACGTATTAAATAGGAAATAAAATCCTTAATTAAAGGACTAAGTGAAAAGATATTTTCTCAGAAAATTAGATTTAAGGAACTTACTGACGAATGGAAAGTGAAGAGTTTGGGAGAAATGGGCAATACTTTTAATGGTCTATCTGGAAAAACTAAAGAGGATTTTGGGAAAGGCATACCTTACATTCAATACAAACAGATCTTTGACTCTGCCAAAGTTCAAATAAAAAAATGCGGACTTGTAGAAATTGCACAAAATGAAAATCAAAACAGTGTGAAGTATGGTGATATTTTTTTTACCATATCATCTGAAACGCCTGATGAAATAGGAATGTCCTCGGTCTTATTAGATGAAGTGAATGAAATGTACCTGAATAGTTTTTGTTTTGGATATAGACCGTTCTCAATTAAAGTTCTAAATCCGATTTTTGCAAGTTACCTGTTTAGAAGTTCAGTATTTAGAAACGAAATAGTTAAATTAGCCCAAGGGATTACTCGATATAATATGTCTAAAATTGAATTAATGAAATTAACAATCTCATTGCCTAATTCAAAAGAACAAATTACTATCGCTCGATTTTTATCTTCTATTGACCAAAAGCTCCAAACAGAGAAAAATATTTTGGATAAATATCAATCTGAAAAGCAATTCTTACTACAAAACCTGTTTATATAAACAGGTTTTGTAGTAGGTGCCTTTTCTGTATCTCATACTTTTGCAGTAAAGTTTTTTCAGTTTTTATTTTTTCATCAATAGAAGATAATAATTTTTCTATTTTAATTTGTTCTTCTACAGGAGGGCAATATATAAAAGCTTCTCCGTAGTCTTTGAAATAGATATGTGGAATCCCAGAACCAACTTTATATTTTTCAAAGTTGAAGAATTTTAAACAGAAGAAAATGTATCTTAAGTTAATTTTCGTTTTGGGAGTTAAATAGTTTAGAGTACCAATAACCGAAAATTTACTCGCTCCAAAGTGAACCTTTCCAACCCCAGAACCATCTTTTATTATTAAAATCGCATCTTCATTAATTTGAGGATTTTCCGTAAATGCAATAACACCTGTAGCTCCATAAACTGGATAAATTCCATTTTTATCAATTACATCGGATTCTGTTAATGTTGATGAATAGCAAGAAACACAATTATTTATTTTCTTATTTGGCACTTGATTTAGAATTAGTTTCTGACAAATTCCTTTAATTAAGGATTTTATTTCCTATTTAATACGTTCGAAATCAATTGTTTAA
>CAYWRZ010000078.1:0-1285 GCA_964460845.1 uncultured Weeksellaceae bacterium | reverse complement strand
CCGGGCGCACGATTCAGTCACTAGGCCGCCGAGGTCCTCCCCAAGGAACTCGGCGGCCTTTGTCATGTCCTCAAGCGACCACGGCCGGACGCCGCGAATCTTGTTGCTGACGGCCGCTTGGGTCATGCCCATGTACGCGGCGAGCATTTGCTGATGAATGCCGCGACGGCGTAGGCGTAGGTGGATGACCTCGCCGAACGCTTCGTCGGGCGTCTGCCCTGGCTCAATCGCCTGAATACTCATAACGGAGAGAATAGCCTCATTCGGTAGCCGACGCGCCGAAACGGTGTGTCGTGCGCGTGTCACTATTCACAGCGTTGTATGGTCATCATCATGAACGCTACGAATCACAACGGTGTAACTCGCCGCCGCCGTCGTCCGTCCTCGGCCGAGCGTGCCGCGTTGGCGCAGGCACACGAGAACTACTTCACGGCCCAGAGGCTCCATGCCGAAGCGGCCGCAAAGGCGTCAGCGACTCGCGACTACCGCGACGTTGCTCTGGCGTCATCGGCCTACCTCGTCATGCAGATGGCCCGAGGCCAGTTCCGCGCCGCACGCACGGCCGCACGAGTCCGGGGGGCCGCATGAGCCACCTGACCGAACTCGCGGACCTGCGAGCCGAAGCGGCCGAGGTCGCGGCCTCGATCCTCAAAGCCAAGGCAGGCAAGTACGCCGACCGGCCCCTCGACGCACGCGAAGTCATCCGGCTTGCCGAGTGGATTCTCACGCGCTCCGGCACCGCCGCCAAGGTCCGCATCGACCCCGAAGCGGCCGAGTTCGCGCGGGCACTCATCAAGGCCGCGCGCATGGCCCGCGCGCGAGGGGCGGTCATCCAGTGAAGGGCCTCACTAGGGCGCTCCTGCCGATCCTGTTCGAGGACCACGCCACCGCCATAGCGGTCGCCCACACTCGCGCCGTGGTGACGGGAGTGCGCCAGATCGTCCGGCGTGAGGTCACACCCGCGTGGCCGTGGGGCGTCTGGCGGGTCCGAGAGGTGGATCTAGCCGATGCCTAAGCCCACCCCGCCCGGTCGCCGCTACCACGACGTGCCCGCGTGGCAGTGCGCCCAGTGCAGCACCGATCGCGCCACGCAGATGTGCGCCCACGTGTTCCAAGACGGCTCGACCGTCTCGACCTGCTCCCCCGACTGCCTCGAACAACTGCTCTCCGAAAGGAGCACCTCATGACCGAAGTTGCCATGCTCGCCACCGGCTACGTCCTCGGCGGATTCACAACCGCGTGGGTTCTCGCCCTCGTGACCGTCGCACGCCGAGGCGGTGCCAAG
>CAYWRZ010000077.1:0-1288 GCA_964460845.1 uncultured Weeksellaceae bacterium | reverse complement strand
GCTACATTGGCATTTCTTGTTGCGTGCCCCCGGTAGGATTCGAACCCACGGCGCGCTGATTAAAAGTCAGCTTCTTTAACCACTAAGATACAGGGGCTGGGTGGACCAGGCCCCCGCCTGCCTGGTCCGAATCGTTCGCCACCTACAAAAATAAAGTGGAACGATGCCCTTTTAGATTCTCCTATGCAGTGTGCATTCGGAGATTGGTGACGCCTTCAGATCCACCGACGACCTCCATTGAGACCACACCCGGAGATGCTTCCTCGCCGGAGCGACGTCGGTACCAATCACTACCTGATTCCAATGCAGGAATCTGTAGCCAGACTCTCTTTCCACCCGTATGCTGCAAACGGTAATGGTGGAAATGCGCCGTTACAAGCATGTCTGCCGCTCCGGCACTCTGTCGCCCATGAGTCATGTCTTTCCACCAGGTGATTACCTTCTCAGGTGACCTAGCCATATGACCATGTTCGAAATGAATCGTATATGGGTTATCGCCCTGAATCTGAACCGTTACGCCCAATTCCTCATCCTCGGGGAAGCGGAATTCAACGTGATCATATCCAGGAAGTCGAGAGAACAGGTCCGCTACTGTAGACCCGGCCTCAAGCGCCCATGAGTCGGTCGGAGCCATTGTTTGCATCCGATAGGCTTCATCGTGGTTACCACCAACGATTGGGACAAGAACCTTTTCTGCGTGCGGGGCCAACGTCGCGATCTGATGCTCCATTAGCCTTCGGACAATTCGAAACTGCGTCGTAAGATCCTTATCCAGTCGGGCAACATTCTTGCCGCCCTGTGACACGACGCCCTCTAGACAGTCCCCCAACCATGGGAGAATGAGAGCCTTGACTCCGCCCCAGGAAATAAGCTGCTGCTCAATCTCCGCTGTGACTGCCGCAAAACGTGCGACTACAGAGTCAGTTCCTCCCCCGTCCACCTTACCGATTTGAGTATCCCCCATCGGGACCATAAAGATCTTGTCCGAAGGATTTTCAATTCTTGCAGGCGTCTTGGGGTATGAGGAAAGAAATGCTGTGATATCCTCATCTGAGATTGGAATGGTACCCGGGTGGCGCTTGGTAAAGCTGACCTTGTAGGCTCTGAGCCATTCGGTATGCTCTTCGCCATCCTCGTCCAGCCATGAGCCCTTCTGCTGCCACATGGACTGACGCATGGTCGTGATCTGCCACTGAGTAGCCGGTAGACCGAACCTCTCCAGGATCTCGGACTCTTCCGGGGGGACAGCCTGAGAGGGGTCTGAGACGCGCTCAGGTTCCGTTCTAAG
>CAYWRZ010000076.1:0-1306 GCA_964460845.1 uncultured Weeksellaceae bacterium | reverse complement strand
GAATGGTCCGGCTGTGACCTTAAGCACCCTGAGCAATACGGTATGTGCTGACAAGCCGGTCACGATCATTGCTTCCGGAGCAGATACCTATACCTGGAGCACCGGAGAGAACTCTTCGGCGATCACTGTAACTCCGAATATCACTACAACGGGTTATGTATTACAGGCTACCAAGCTGTTATCAGGTTGTACCTCGACCTTTACCCAGCCGTTCAATGTGCTGCCTTCTCCGGTGTTATTCGCTTCAGCAAGCAGTAACGAAGTATGTTCCGGTACTCAGGTACATTTAAATGCCCTTGGTCAGAACATTGTGGCCTATAGCTGGCATCATGGAGCCAATACACCTGCTTCGATTGTTAATCCTACCGTGACCACTACATACTCTGTCGTGGGTGTCAATAATTATGGCTGTAATACCATGGCTACCCGCCAGGTGATCGTAAATCCATTACCAAATGTTCAGGTCAGCTCTACAGCCGGATCAGGAGCCTGTGAAGGAGAGTCTGTTACTCTGACCGGAAGCCTTGGCACAGGAGTGGGTACTTACAGCTGGGTTTCCAATACAGCGATTGTATATATGGGTAACCCTCTGGTGATCAATCCTAGCGCTTCTGCGGTGTTTACCGTAACGGGTACGGATGTAAAAGGTTGTACCGGAAGAGTAACTCACCTGTTAACGGTGAATGAGTGTACCGGTCTGGATAAATATTCATCAGCCACAGGCTTCCACGTTTATCCTAATCCTTCGAACGGTATCTTTACTGTAGAAACGAACACAGCCTCTGAAAAACAATTAGAAATCACTGATGTTACCGGCCGGGTGATCCTGTCTTCTGTAACAAATGATGAGAAGCTGAACATCAATATCGAGTCTTATGCAGCTGGTGTTTATTATGTGAAAATAGTAGCCGGTGATAATAGCCAAGTTATTAAGGTGCTTAAGAACTAAAATTAAGATCAGTTAAGTATATAACTTTAAAAGTCTTCTTGCTGTAACAGGCGAGAAGACTTTAAAGAAATGAATTGAAATTTTATTGATCAACTTACAAAAAAACTACAATCACATGAAAAGAAAAATTTACAAATTATTATCAGGTGTAAAACAAGGGGTGTTTGCGCTTGCCTTGACCGTGTTTTCGGGTACAGCATACTCGCAAACCACGTTCACCTTCAACTTCACAGGAAATGTACAAACCCTGAACTTTCAGCCGGCCCCTTATTTCATAGAAATGTGGGGTGGTGATGGAGGAGATAACCTGGCGCCTAATACAGGGGGTAAAGGTGGTTATTCTGCCGGATATTATAA
>CAYWRZ010000075.1:0-1310 GCA_964460845.1 uncultured Weeksellaceae bacterium | reverse complement strand
TGAGCTCAATCGGGAGACGCACCAAAAAATCCTGCAACCGAGAATGTTAAGCGGACATTTTCAAGGACGTGTTTTGAGTATGATTTCGAAATTGGTTAATCCGAAACACATTTTAGAAATTGGAACGTATACAGGATATGCAACACTTTGTTTATCAGAAGGTTTGAAAGAAAAAGGAACTGTTGATACATTAGATAATAATGAGGAATTGGTTGATTTTCAACGAAAATATTTTGATAAATCGGACTTCGGAAAACAGATTTTTCAACATCTAGGAAATGCACTTGATATAATTCCGACTTTAGATAAAAAGTTTGATTTAGTTTTTATTGATGCAGATAAAGAAAATTACATCAATTATTTTAACGTAATTTTACCGAAAATGAACAAGGGAGGTATTATCTTGTCGGATAATGTTTTGTGGAGTGGAAAGGTTTTGCAGGAAGTAAAGCCAAATGACAGAAGTACCAAGACCTTGCTTGAGTACAACAAGATTTTAAAAGAAGATAAAAGGATTGAAACCGTTTTGTTGCCAATCAGGGACGGACTTACGGTAAGCCGAGTAAAATAATGGAAGAAAAAGTAATATTAGTCAATCAGAATGATGAGCCAATCGGGTTGATGCCAAAAATGGAGGCTCACGAAAAAGCATTGTTACACAGGGCTTTTTCGGTTTTTGTGCTGAACGATAAAAACGAGCTGATGTTACAGCAACGTGCCTCGCACAAATATCATTCGCCTTTGCTTTGGACAAATACGTGTTGTTCGCACCAAAGGGATGGAGAAACCAATATTCAGGCAGGAAACAGACGTTTGCAGGAGGAAATGGGATTTACGACCGAACTGAAAGAGCTTTTTTCGTTTATCTATAAAGCTCCTTTTGACAACGGACTTACCGAACACGAATTAGACCACGTGATGATTGGTTATTACAACGGAGAGCCAACCATAAATCCCGATGAAGTTGAGGCTTGGAAGTGGCTCGATATTGACGAAGTTCGTAAGGATATGGAACAAAATCCCAAACAATATACAGCTTGGTTTAAGATAATTTTCGATAAATTCTATCATTATTTTGAGCAACACAAATCTGAAATCAAAAATCGTTAATCAAAAATCATCAATCTTATGAAAGTTACGGTTAGTAGAAAAGCACATTTTAATTCGGCTCACAGGTTGTACCGCAAAGATTGGACAACCGAGCAAAACGATGCAGTTTTCGGATTGTGCAATAACCCGAATTTTCACGGACATAATTACGAGCTGATTGTGAGTGTTACGGGAAAAATCAATCCTGAAACAGGTTATGT
>CAYWRZ010000074.1:0-1336 GCA_964460845.1 uncultured Weeksellaceae bacterium | reverse complement strand
CCTTCTGCCAATGAGCCTTCGGAAACGCGGTAAACGCCAACACATCATGCTTGGCCGACTCCATCAACGCCGCGGCCTTCGGGAACGACCCGGCGAAGGTGTCGGTGACCTGATCCCACTGCGCAGCGACCTCGATCGGGTCGGTATGCGCGAAGATCGTCTTGACCGCCGCCATCACCGGCGGCACATGCTTGGTCCCCACCGACGCCCGAATGTTCCGCATGAAATGCACCCGACAGCGTTGCCACGAGGAACCCGTGAACTGCTGCGCAATGGCAGCTTTGAGCCCGCTGTGCGCATCGGAGATCACCAAATGCACCCCGGACAGTCCCCGACCCCGCAACCCGACCAAGAACTCCCGCCAGAACTCGTAGGATTCACTGTCCCCGACGGCGGTGCCGAGCACCTCACGACTGCCGTCGATCGACACCCCGGTCGCGACCACCAACGCCTGCGAGACCACGTGCGCACCGACACGAACTTTGCAGAAGGTGGCATCGAGGAACACGTACGGGAAGGTGGTGTGCGTCAGGGTGCGTTCCCGGAACCGGGCGATCTCGGCGTCCAGACCTGCGCAGATCCGCGAGACCTCCGATTTCGAAATTCCGGATTCGACCCCGAGGGCGCCGACCAGGTCGTCGACGCTGCGGGTGGACACCCCGTGCACGTAGGCCTCCATCACCACCGCGTAGAGAGCCTTGTCGATCCGTCGACGGCGTTCGAGCAGGGAGGGGAAGAACGAGCCGGAGCGTAGCTTGGGGATCTTGACCTCGACATCACCGCTGGTGGTGGCGACGGTCTTGGTGCGATGTCCGTTGCGGTGGGTGGTGCGCTGCTCGGTGCGTTCGTAGCGGCCGGCACCGAGTTTCTCGGTGGCTTCGGCTTCGATCAGGGCCTGTAGTCCGGTGCGGATCAGTTCGGCGAACACGTTGGCGGTATCGGCGCCCTTGAGTGCGTCGAGTTGGGTGAGCAGGGCAGAATGGTCGTGGGTCATCGCGTAGCTGCTTTCTGTGAGTCACTTTGGTCGGTAACTCGTTGATCACTACGCGATGGCCCACTCTTACCGAGGGATCGACACGCCGTGGACCTGCCCGGATGTCCTCACCGGATTCCCACCACCCCATGGGACTCTCCCTGTCAGCGGTATGTGATCGGGAGTCGCCCGACGGCTCCCTGTCGAGCGATCGCCGGCCGGGATTGTGTCGATCAACGTGCCACGCAAGTGGCATCGTCAAGCGCTTGGATAACACTGCGCGCTCTTCCCGGTGCAGACGACAAGTACGTCGTCCACTTCGTCATGGACACTCTAGGCACCAACCCGGGAGAACAAATGATC
>CAYWRZ010000073.1:0-1341 GCA_964460845.1 uncultured Weeksellaceae bacterium | reverse complement strand
TCGACGAGGTGCACGCCTCCGCCGTGATCACGCGCGATCTGCCGAGCCAGGGCCAGTCCCATGCCCCGTCCACCTGGCACTCCACTGTCGGTATGGGTGGTGGCCCCCTCCACGAACACATCGGAAATCTCCTCGGCAACACCGTTTCCGGTGTCGGCAACCGTGATGTGGAGGTCCTGGCCGTCCTCGACGAGCTCCACTTCCACTTCTGCCGGACGACGACCGCTCTCCCGGGCCGCCTCGACCGCGTTGTCGAGGAGATTCCCGAGAATGGTCGTGACATCCACGGGAACTCGCAGTACACCGTGCACCCACGTGTTCTCGCCCAGAACGAGACGGACCCCGCTTTCGCGAGCGTGAGCCGCCTTCGCGGTGAGGAAAGCGTGCAGATACGGATCTGCCACGGCATCGGCACCCTCGAGTTGCTGCCCGAGGGGCCCCGACCCGATGATCTGCTCGATGAACTCGGCCGCCTGCTCTGTACGACCTCGCTGGAGAAGCCCGTTCAGAAGGTGCAGCCGATTGGCGAACTCGTGCCGTTGGGCGCGCAGGGCCGTGGTGAGGGACTGCACCGCGCCCAGTTCGCGCGTGAGGTTCTCGATGTCGGTGCGGTCGCGCACCGACATAACAGTGCCCAGGTCCTTCCGGTCACGCACCACCCGCCGGGCCACGGCGACGACGACCCGGTCCCCGGCCGTTGCAGCAATCGGTGTGGACTGTGCGTCCTCCAGGATGTCCAACAAGCGCGGACTGATCCCGATCGCGTCGACCGGATCTCCGGCTCCTCCGTGCAGATTCAGCAACCGGCGCGCTTCGGCGTTGACCACGGTGACGGTGCCGCTCGTGTCCGTGGCCACCACACCGTCGGAGATGCCGCGCAGCACCACTTCCTGCTCACGGACGAGCTCGGCCAGCTGATCGGGTTCCAGACCGAGTGTGAGTGTCTTCCATCGGTTGGCGAGCAGAATCGACCCGACGGTCCCGAATGCCAAGGCTCCGAGTGCGACGAGCGCGGCATAGTCGAGATCGCTGCGCAGATCGGATCGGACACGGTCGGTGGAGATCCCCACGCTCACCTCCCCGACGACACGGTCCGAGGCGGGGTCCGTCACCGGCACCTTCGCCCGGACGGACTGCCCGAGGGTTCCGGACTCGCTGACCACCACTTCACGCCCGGCAAGGGCCTCGGCCGGATCCGTGCTCACCCGCAGACCTAGCAGCCCCGGGTCCGGATGCGCGAGCCGAAGGCCCATCTCGTCGGTGATGACCACGAACAGTGCCCCGGTAGCGGCCCGTACGGATTCGGCATCATTCTGCAGGTCCCCCCCGGCGAGTTCCGGA
>CAYWRZ010000072.1:0-1359 GCA_964460845.1 uncultured Weeksellaceae bacterium | reverse complement strand
TTTGTCATCCTACGTCACTCTCCTCGAAATGCCAGATGATAGGATCTTCAAATAGATTTAGATCGTCGCAGAACTTCACCAGATCATAGAGGTACCCCCTCTTACCATCTTCGTCTAGCGCTGACCACTTCATGGTCTCTTCTAGTCTCAGAACGATGTCAACCCGGTAAGAGGGGGTACCCAAACTACTCACGGTGAAGCTAATTCGCTTCAACACCCGTGTCTCCTGTGTCCGCTCGGTAGAGCTTGCCACCCTCAGGCTTGATCATCTTCCAGATGGTTTCCACCATCTTACCATGCCTGTTGTCCAATGTCAAGAACAGGAGCGCCTTGAGCGGAGACTTTACTGCCATCTCCGCATACTCCTTGCGGAACAAGGGGTGTCCCGGCTCAAGCTCCCGGAGGTCCCAGAGTGAGTTCACGATCAGCTCATGCCCGTTCTTCGCCCGGTCATAGAGATCGTCGTACTTCTGCTGCAAGTCCTCTAGGGTACTCTCAATCCAGCTATACGTCTCGTCCGGCATTCCGTTAAGAGCCTCGCGATACATGGACGGAGAGAACGGGTCCTCGTGGTTCTGTGCAAACTCCCAGAGCCCACGCTCGTTTAGACCGAAGATCGCCTTGTGCAGAGAGATGTAGTCCTCCTGCTTGATCTTCACGAACGACCCACTATCCGGGACAAAGAGAACCATTCCCTCCCGGTTCTTTCGCGGAGGTGCTGCAATAGCTTCTCCAAAAGTCCGGTAAGGCATCCTCTCCGCCCTTGAACCGACCCAGAAGCAGTGACCCGGATCAACGTATTTACCGGAGTCAATGTTCACTGCACCAAGTAGAACGAGTTCGTCTCGGTCTCCATAATCGAGAACAATACGATTTGCAGAATAAACAATCTCCACGAGAATGGTCCATCGGTGGGCGAAAATATCTCCCAGAGAAGGCGCTTTCTCAAGAGTCTTGTTTAGGAGGGCAGTAGCATGACGTGCCTGGTCCGAAGCAAAAGAGCCCCGGGTTGCTACAGCATACCCACCATCCGGAGTCGGATAGATGATTCCGAGTGAGCCATCCATCTTATCATGAGCCAGAACCGGAGTGTTCAGGTCGAATTGTGGTGCCTCAGCCTGGCCATAGTTGAAAAACTTCCTGAATGGCCGAGCGATAACCTCACCCGTGTCATCTACGATTAGACCACGGCACTGAGTCGTGACCTCATTCCACATGGAATCGAACTGCGCCTTGTCAGCGTAGTTGTAAATCGTGTAGTTGTAAGTCGGGTGACGCTGAATCTTGACGTATCCCTCGTCCAGCATTTCCCCGAGTAAGTCCAGGGACATTAGGTCCTGGAGCTTCGTCATGTTTCGC
>CAYWRZ010000071.1:839-1372 GCA_964460845.1 uncultured Weeksellaceae bacterium | reverse complement strand
GCGGCGCTCGGCGCAGGGGTCTCGGTGGTGGTGCCGCCGGTCTGCGCTTCGCTGGTCACACCCTCCTGGGTGGTGCCGCCGGTCACTCCGCCCTGGATCGGCTCGGCCGCCGCCGGGCCCGCAATCATCGTGGACAGCCCGAATGCGGCGGTGGCCACCGTCAGCGCCGTCGCGGTGGTCTTCGCCGACCGGCGGCGACGGCGGCCCTGTGCGCGGCGCGCGGCGCGGTTACCGGTGGTGATGTCGTTGCTCATCGAGCATCGCCTTTCATCTGTCGACCTCATCGAAGGCCGGGTCTTGTGGAGATAAGAAAGTTCGGAGTGGAACACCTCACGCCCGCCCTGGTGGGCCGGGCCAGCGCATCAGTCCACGGCGCCCGCCACCAGGTCGACGACAGTGGCGGCCAGGACGGTCAATGCGTCCTGGGTGTCGCGGCGCAGCTGACTCGAGATGATGCGCTCACCGGAGTCGAACAACGGATCGAACGGCATCCGGCACACCGACGCACCGGCCGCGGTATACGCCTCGACGGC
>CAYWRZ010000071.1:384-829 GCA_964460845.1 uncultured Weeksellaceae bacterium | reverse complement strand
GTCGAGGCCGAGGCCGTCGAGGCGTATACCGCGGCCTCGACCTTCGACGCATCCCCGGGGCCGTCGGTGATGACCACGACGGTGCGCGCGAGCACGTCCGGGCGAACCGCAGAGATCGCGGTGAGAGTGCGCTGGGCGGCCGCCGCGGCGTCGCAGCGCAGCGGGACCGGAACAACAACCGCGTGCGCGGCGGTGATCGCCCACTGCCAGCTGCCGGAATGACTGGAGTTGCCGGTGTCGGCGAGCAGCAGATCGTAGTGGCGTTCGAGGATCGCGCCCAGCGTGGCAGCGTCCTCGAAGCTCAGTGGTGCCGCCGCACCGGACGGTCCGGCAACGGCATACGAGCCACACGGTTGCCGGGTCAGATAGCGGGTCAGTATGGACGCACGCACCTGGTGGGGCGCCCGGCCGAGATCGGCGAGCAGCGACGCCGCGTCCTGCCCTA
>CAYWRZ010000071.1:0-374 GCA_964460845.1 uncultured Weeksellaceae bacterium | reverse complement strand
CCCGATCACTTCGCGCTGCACCGCCGGGTCGGAGAGAACCTCCTGCGGCGGGCCGAGGGCGGCGATGCGGCCCTGGCTCCAGACCGCGACGCGGTCGGCGAAGCTGCCGCCGATCTCCCCGAGGTCCAGGCACGCGGTCGTGGCGGGCCCGCGGTACTCGGCGACCGTCTCGCCCAGAGCGATCGACATCGGGGTCTTGCCGACGCCGCCTTTGACGTTGGCGAACGCTACGACCGAGCCCTCGGGAAGGGGGCGCGCGATGCGCGAATACGCCCCGCGCAGCCGCATCTCGCGGGAATCCGTTTTCGGGGCCAGTGTCAAGCCGAGCACTGCATTGAGCCGGCCTCGCATCCCGATCCGGGCGGGTGTACTCG
>CAYWRZ010000070.1:0-1377 GCA_964460845.1 uncultured Weeksellaceae bacterium | reverse complement strand
TATCTTCAAAGTATAACTTTTCTCACGAATACCGCTGAAAGATAATGGTGCAATGAGTAATTGAAAGCAAATCACAACAACGGCAATTGGGGCAATAAGGCCGTCAGTGTTGGAACAACTATCAGTTACTAAAGTTAAAAAAACACCCCCGGTACTTGTTAGCGCCGGGGGTGAAAAAAAAGTATATTCAGAAAAGGTTTATCGGATAAGGTTGACGTGTCCGGTGTAGGTGCGTTTCTTGCCTAACACCGCGTCTTTGACGATAATCTTCCACACATACACGCCCGAAGGAGCCTTGTCGCCTTTGTGCGAACCGTCCCAATGGGTAAACATCAGGTCGTTGCTGGCAAACACCGGCTCACCCCAACGGTTGTAAACGGTCATCTCAAAAGAACCCGGCACAATGCTGTTCATCACCGGAATAAACAAATCGTTGCGACCGTCCCCATCAGGGGTAAAGGCATTGGGTACATAAATCACAAAGTAATCGTCGATAACTACGACCTGACAGGTCGTATCGGCACAACCCTCTGTGTTGGTGGCTGCCAGACACACCAGGTAAGAACCCGCATCAGTGTCCGGGAACTCAAACCTCGGGTTCACTTCGTTGGAGCTGGCCAGCCCGTCAAAGTCCCAGCTATAGTGGGTAGCTCCCGCCGAAAGGTTCGTAAAGTTAATGGCAGGGTCAAGCAGGTTGGCAGGTTGCGGCCCAAACACAAAGTCGGCCAAAGGTGTAGGTGCCACACAGATATACTGCGACAGCGCATACGACTCCGAGCAGCCGCCCTGTGCCGTCACCACCAGCGACACGTCGTAACAGCCCGGCTGGGTATAGACATGCGAGGGGTTGCCTTCGTTAGAAGTTTTGCCGTCTCCGAAATCCCATACAGGAGTCTCTATGTTCGCATCCCAGGTAGGGTTGGTAAACTGAACCAGCAAGGGCGCACAACCCGATGTAGTATCGGCGGTAAAGGATACTACAGGTATAGGATTGCTGTTGATGTTGGTGGAGGCCGTCACCAAACAGCCGCCCGCATCAATCACATTGATAGAGAAGGGACCTGCACAGAGGTTGCTAATAGTAGGTACGTTATCTCCTGTGCTCCACTGGTAATAATAAGGGGTGCTGCCTCCGGTAACCACGGCGGTAATCTCTCCGTCGCAATCGCCGTTACAGGTCTCTCCTATTACGTTAAGGCTCAGTTGAAGCGAGTTGGAAGGCGCACCTATTACGGCCAGCCCCGTGGTGTTACAACCAGCCGTAGAGGCTACCACGATGTTATAGGTGCCGCTGCACAGGTTGGGGAATATCGGCGAAGGAGAGGTGGTCACACCTCCGTCTATGCTGTAAGAAGCCACGTTGCCGGTAGCTACAAT
>CAYWRZ010000069.1:0-1388 GCA_964460845.1 uncultured Weeksellaceae bacterium | reverse complement strand
CTCGAACCCATCTACGTCGACCTCATGCACCAGCAACCCGACGACCCGCTGTGGCCGGCGGTGGTCGCCTGGATCGCCCTCGGGGACGGCCGGCCCGAGACGGCCCGGGGGATGCTCGCCCTCCTCCCCGACCCCGCCGCCATCCCCGGGAGCATGCACAGCCTCCTCAACCTGTTCACCATGGCCGACGTCGCCGCCGCGGTCGGGGACGACGACCTGGTCACCAAGATGCGAGATGCGCTCCTGCCCTATGCCGATCGGGCCGTCCCCGTCGCCATGGGCGCCGCGTGCTTCGGAATCGTGGCGCGGCCCCTCGGCCACCTCGCCGTGCGACTCGGACGCATCGACGAGGCCATCGCCCACCTGGAGCACGCCATCGAGGTCGCCGCCCGGATGGGCGCACGGCCGTGGCTGGTCGACAGCCAGCTCGCTCTCGCCCAGGTGCTGGCCACCTCGGAGCAGGGCGACCTCGAACGAGCCCGGGCGCTGCGCGACGAAGCTGCGGCCACCGCCGACGCGCTGAGCCTCTCGGTTTTCGCGAGCCGCATCGAGGCGCTGGCCGAGCTGTCCTTGCCATCGTCGCCCCACGGCGGGTCCAGCGATTCGAGCCACCCCGCATCACCTGCCGGACCTCGGGTGCGCATCTCGGTGCTCGGCACCTTCGAGGTGCACACGATCACCGGAGATCGCGCCCACTGGACCTCGCGCAAGGCTCGCTCGCTCCTCAAGATCCTCGTCGCTCGGCGCGGTGCACCGATCGCGCGCGAGCAGCTGATGGCGATGCTGTGGCCCGACGACGACCCTGTGGAGCTTGCCAACCGCATGGCGGTGGCCGTGTCGACGGTGCGCCGGGTGCTCGATCCGGGCCGCACGCTGCCGCCCGACACGTTGGTGCGCAGCGACGGCGGCATCCTCTGCCTCGTCACGAGCGCCATCGACATCGACCTCGAGACGTTCCTCGACGCCGCCGCCGTCGCGCTCGACGCCCACCGCGCCGGGGCCGAGGATGCCGATGCACTGCTGCGTCGCGCCCTGGCGACCCAGCATGGCGAGGCCATGCCCGACGAGCCCTACGAGGACTGGGCCGCGGCGCTGCGCCGCACCGTCACCGCCGCCCACACCGACGTCCTCCGTGCGCTGGCCGCTCGAGCCACCGCAGCCGATGAACCGCTCCAGGCGTCGGAGGCTCTCCGCCGCCTCGTCGAGCTCGATCCATTCGACGAGGCCGCCCACCTTGGCCTCATCGACGCACTGGACGCCCTCGGAGCGCTGGGCCAGGTGCGGGCGGCGCGCGAGCACTACCTCGCGTGCATGTCCGAGCTAGGGGTTCCGCTCGCGTCGGCGCGGTCCCGCTCGGCGCACCGCCCCTGATCGCTCGAATCAGACCA
>CAYWRZ010000068.1:0-1425 GCA_964460845.1 uncultured Weeksellaceae bacterium | reverse complement strand
GTGGAGAGGCTTGGGGTGGGCGAAGTGTCTCCACGATGCTCAAATGGGAATGGCCGATAAACGCCCAGCCCTGAGGGACCACAACAAGCACCCGCTCGCGAGGGTGACACAGGGATAAAATATAAGCGGAGAGGGGTCCCGGGGAAGCGGATCATTCCCACCTCTCTCTTGCCACCGGAGCACGAATGGCTGTGCAGCGCACTCGTAATGCGAAGGCTGTGGGTTCGACCCCCATCGGTGGCTCTGAGTCTGTGGCAGATAGGTAATGCACCAGGTTGTGATCCTGGCATATGCGGGTTCAAATCCCGTCAGACTCCCCACTTCCCGAAAAGGGTTGTATGTATAAGGAGATGGCATGGCAGAATTCATATCTAAGTTCTGGCAGCACGACTATGAAACTCGGCTCCAGGAGTTGTCAGAGTTGGAAGATGGATGGAATGGCTCCGATACGGTAGCGATCAGTCCAGAATCTATCAAGCTGGCTAAGGAAATTCTGTCTGTTCTTCCTTTTAGGGTTCGAATCTACCCAGATATGGAAGGCGATGGCCTTCTTTTGGAATGGGATAGAGAAGATGGTGGATTGAATTCGATGGAATTGTATTCATATCCTAAATCATAAATCCATGTAGAGAAAGAAATTCCAAATGGATGATAGAACAGCAAGATTTTTGACTAGATATAAGTATGCGATGTCTTTGAAGCCCGAGGATAGAGTTTACCCTTCGTCTTCAGAGTTGGAGAATTTACCGAAGCAGTGGTATCTTGTGACTGACGTTGTTAAGATCAGGGCGGAAGACACCGTTGAGGTAATTCTTGTATACAAAAAGACTACAGGGGAAACGGGATTCTTTTCTTCCAAAATCAATCCCCGGTCCATCTGGAAATATATACCTGTTTAGTCACAACAAAGCGGTGTGGGGGAGTTAGGTTGTCCCCGCCGGGCTCATAACCCGGAGAGCGCTGGTTCAAATCCAGCCACCGCCACTAGTCAAGGTTATGGTAGGTCAGCCGGTTCGATTCCGGCCCCGGTGATGGATCACATGTCGTTCAAGCCGACGTTAAACTAAATGGCAGCAAATAGGGTAGCTCCCGCCTGGAGGTTCGAGTCCTCCGCCTTGACTTTATGGAAGATTGGCAGAGTGGTAATGCGCCTGATTGCTAATCAGTTGCTGGGGTAACACCCACGGGGGTTCGATCCCCTCATCTTCCGCGCCAGGATTGAGAGAGTACTGTCAAGGGATTCCCTAGCTGGTGATCGGTTAGGGGAAAGAAGCTCGAATTCCCTAATGTAAACCGAGTCTAATCAACTCGGATCTCTCCCCTCAATTTAAGAGCATCAGTCCGAGGGAAACTAGGAGGGCGGCACCGGGGTTATCGCCGGTGGAGTAGGGCTGGCTCTTGAGGGTATGGAAGGCTGACCGATTG
>CAYWRZ010000067.1:0-1447 GCA_964460845.1 uncultured Weeksellaceae bacterium | reverse complement strand
CCTGCATAACCCCGGGGAGGTTCATCTCGGGTACGAGGGTAGGGGGATGTACGGCAAGTCCTGCCCGGGTATCGTGATGGGTAGCGACCTGATGGAGCTGGGGGCGGTCATCGCGGCTCACCTTACGGAGTGGGAAGAGGATGAGGGAGAGCGGAGCGAGAAGCTGGACCTTGCTATCAAGATCGCCCGTAACGCTCGTACCGACTCCATGGGCTACAGCACCATCGTGTACTTCCCCAATCTTGTTCTGGTCTAGGGGTTGACAACCTGGCGGTAGGTATGATATCGTCGAAGACGTGGGAGGGGCAACCCGTCCCTCCCACCAGCTAACTAGGAGAATACAGTTGAGCAACGAACTGGCAGCCACGTCGATTTCGAACGGGCGAGTAGCGCTCACGAAGGGCGGAAGTCTCAAGGACATCCGCGAGGCAATCAAGTTCCACCCCGAGGTCAAGGTCAACCTCCCCGAGGTTGAGCCGGTGGAGAGGGTAGAGCTTACCCACGAAGCCAAGGACGCTCTGAAGAACCTCCCCGAGGTCTTCAACAGCGTTGACCCCAGCGTCGCCCGAGTGCTCACCGACGAAGAGCTTGAGGACATCTACGAGGAGCGCAACACCATTCGCGCTCTTGAGGATGAACTCAAGAACCGTCAGGAGCGAATCAAGGAGATCCTTCGGGTTCACACTGACCGGGTCGCAGAAGGACGAGGGGATGCCGACGAGAGCACCCCCAAGGACGCACGAGGTCACTACATCGTTTCCGGTCCGGGTAACCCCTACCGAGTTCCGATCGGTGACACTCAGTTCGACGTTTCTCAGGAGTACCGTTCCGGTCAGGTTTCCGTGAACGACGAGGCTCTTGAGGAGCTGGCCGAGTCCGACCGTCCCACCTACCTGGCTCTTACCCGGGCCAGGAGGGTGTTCGACGAGGAAAAGGCCCTGGAGTTCCTTCAGAAGAACCCTGACGGTCTGGAGGTCTTCGCCAAGGTGACCAAGCGGGGAATGCCTCACACCGCTCTCTTCTTCCGCAAGAAGAGGACCAAGAAGTAAAAATAATGTCAACCCCCTCTGCCAAATCCGGTGGAGGGGGTTGACATTTGTCTGGGGGTATGGTATCCTGACCTAGGAGGCTGATCATGACAAGATCTACTTATATCAACCTTCCGGATAACACTCCGGACGGTCGAAGATTCTGGCTGGACGAAAGTCAGTTCAATATCGACTCGGTAGGAATGCCTGTTCCATTCTTCTCGTTTGGAGAAGCTGGGAAGGCATTCTTTGGTCGGAGTAAGTCCTGGCTACATGACATGACCCACGTCCACCCGGACTATTTTTATTTGGATGGAGCACCGTTTGAGTTTAGATATTCTGCATCAGGGATTAGGTATCTTTCGCTGGCAGAGGTCGAACGGCTGGCTCATGCCCTTTATCAGAGTCACCCCCGATTC
>CAYWRZ010000066.1:0-1449 GCA_964460845.1 uncultured Weeksellaceae bacterium | reverse complement strand
GCCAGGAACAAAGTCCTCATCCTTGCCGGTCGGAACCGGGTTGAATGAGTAACTGGTCTTTACCCCGGAACCCATTCGGGTAACGCGGTAGTCCCGGTCGAGAATGGTGCCATAGTCCAACAGGTGGACCTCTAGCGGATTGGCGAAGTTCTCAAGATTCTGGTTGATGATGATGAATTCAGGAATCTCAATCTTCTTACCCGTTTCCGGGTGATCGACCTCCATCATCTTCGGAACGTAGAATAGAATGCGACCCTTCATGTCAGGGCCACCCATGTTCGCCGTACCGTCACCATATACAGGCTCTCGAACCTGCGCCAGCGTGTACACCTTTCGTGACGGGTAGGAGAAATTACCGTAGTTGTTCTCTACCCGATTGTCACAGATGTAGCACTCATCAGCGTCAATTAGGTCGTCATAACGGCAAACCGCATTGACGCTGTTGGGCCAGTTTCCCTTGTAGTCGGCAGGCTCTTCCTTCGTCTGCACGAAGGAATGCTGCTTCGGGCCCAGCCAGTCGTAACCCTCTTCTACAAAACGGAGGGTAATGGTATCGCCCTCGTCTAGCTTGAAGAATCCCGGCTTGAGACTCTTACTGCGACCAGAAGACTTGGCCTTCTGCTCGGCGTCGTGGCGTTCCTTGAGGGCCATAATACCGCGTGTTACTTCAGCCATTCAAACACTCATTTCAGACATTGCGCAAACATCAATTGCGCGACATATTACAAAACAAAAAGGTTTTGACTGCCATCTCGGCAATCCTCTTTGTGGGGGTTGAGTCCTCTTGCAGAAAGAAGATGACTACCCCGTTATGATAGTGGATTTTGAACCCACTACCAGCCTTTGACCAGCCGACTGCAAACTTCACAGAATGGCCGGATAACTCTTCGAGAAGAAGATTCTGCCACTCAACCAAGGGCTCTCGGGAGTGCTTGAAGGTACCTAGTTTGAAGAAAGAATATGGCCAAAGCTCCGGCTCATTCTCTCCCCCAACGTCTACAATCCTAGCAGATGGAGCCTCGTTTGTCAAGTCCTCGAACGGCTCTTCTTCAAGTTCTTCATCCTCGGGGATAAAAACAAAACCCCACTCATTAAGAATCTCATCGGAATCGGACCATTGTCCGAGATTTGTCCTCCGAGCCGCCTCTTTCTTAGCAGAAGAAAGAATCTCTGCCTGGACATAATCGTCCATAAAGACAGACCCGAAAGGCATCCTATCGTATTCTTCCCTGACCTCTTTTTGGATAAGCTGCCTGAAGACATACGTGAGACGAGCATCATTAGGACCATCGGTGGACTGGTAGGCTTCCATTAATTCTTTCTTGGTTGCCTTCCAGTCCACCCCTAGTTCCCTATAGTACCCGTTCACATCCCAGCATACGCTAGGAAAGGGCTCAAGCTCTTTGGAGCTACTAACGACAGTAGCTCCGGCACCGAAACGAATTGGAG
>CAYWRZ010000065.1:0-1456 GCA_964460845.1 uncultured Weeksellaceae bacterium | reverse complement strand
CGACCAATACTACCAGTGGATGAATGGAGAGGCCCACATTCAGGACGCTTTCCCTCATCTCACTGCTGGTCAGCGAGAACTGATCAAGACCCAGATGTGTGACGCCTGCTGGGATGACCTAATGCCACCGGAGGAGTAATGCCGGACGTATTCGATGTTACTATCGCAAGCGCGTACCGGTACAGGGGTGGGGAAGAGGTTGTTGTCAATGTCTTCCCCTACTCCCTACACTCAGTTCATATCGTCGGAGACGAAATCGTCTGTGAGCTGAATGGAACCGGAGATGCCATCCGACGAGGAAGCTGCCGAGAAAACCACTGGGAGACATACTAATGTATTACCTCTACATCACCTACCTGTACGCCTGCCACTTCGGTGCAGCCCTTTCTAAGGTTCTGTAACTTGGGTGGGGAGAACGACGACAGATACCAGCTACGGTCCTTTGAGGATATTCACCGTAGCTGGTATCGTCGATTTAATGATCACGGCATCCTAGTTTATGTTAATCCGGAAACAAAATCTCTAATCTATATCGCATTCAAGAATTATATTGTGCGACATACAGAGATCTGCGTTCGAATGAATCCCGATGATGAACCCGGAACTTACGGGTCGGGACCGGAGCCACCCCCCATTCTCAAGGGTGGAATTACCATCGACGAACTCGTGGCAACACTAAAAGAAGAATTGCCCGAGCTAAGAAGACTGCGATACGGAGAGACACCATGAGTGAAGAAGAGAACGAGTTTGTCGGCCCTGAGGCCGAAGACCTCATTCGAATCAATGTGGTATCGAGTGAGACCCAGGAGCAACTTTTCGACCTGGAATTCACTCCGCTTGAGTTCGATATGATCACTCACGCGGCTGCATACGAGAAGACCACTCCAGAACAGTTTGTCGAAAAGCTGCTACGAGAGCTTGTTGAAAAGGATTACCCCACAGATGAGCGAGTCGCTGAAGAACTGGCTGGTGCCGCCGAGTCAGATGAACGACGCAGTCCTGGGGATAGCGATCCAGTACGCTCAGAGGAACCTGACGAAGCTTGAGAAGCGTCCTGGGGGTTCGGGTCACATCGACGAGGTCAAGGCGCTTAGGAGCCGTCTGAGGCTCTTGAAGAAGGAAGAATCACGTAGGGAAAGGGATAATGAACTATATTGAAGGCGAACCGACCCTGCCATGCACCCAGTGTGGTGGGCGGTGTCGCCGGGAACCAATTATGTGCAACCGGTGTTGGAACTTGGGTGTTCTCAGGGTCGAGACCATTCGACCAATAGATGCCTATGAGCCCGAGCGGGAAGAAGAGTTGGTGTGAATCTTGAGGGAAGATTTTATGATTTTGGGTGGTCTTTAAGGGCTGCTAAGAACAGACTTTTTGAAAAGATTCGAGAAGTCCGACGATTTGCCAAGAAGGTTCCACAGCGAGCGCTCCGGGGTATTGCCCAGGAGGATTCCTGGA
>CAYWRZ010000064.1:0-1463 GCA_964460845.1 uncultured Weeksellaceae bacterium | reverse complement strand
GAAGCGGACTTATTCGCCGCGTGTCGTGACCTGGCCTCGCTCGGCCCGTCCCGGTTCGCGATGCCCTCGGCCACGCTCAAGCCCCTCGGCAGGCGACTGAAAGAGGCCGGTTACGAGACATGGATTCTCGGCACGTCTGAGATGAACGCCGCCTCCGCCGCGACCAAAGCCGCCATCACACAGGGCCACCTTGACCACCCCGGCGACCTCCTGACCCGCGTGCAATCCTCGCGAGCGAAACCCCGCAAATATGCGGACGGATGGCGAATCGATCCCGCTACCTCGATCGGCGATATCGACGCCGTGAACGCGATGATTGCAGGCGTTTTCGTAGCCGAGACAGCCGAGGACAAGGGTATTCAACTGTTCTGATTCTGCCAACATGGCAGGTCCGGGCCGAGGGTTTCACTCGTGGGAATCCTTACCGCCTCGCTCGGCCTCGAACTGCTCGCAGATGAGCCCGTGGGCGACTACTCCGCCGACGTCGAGCCGCCCATGCGCGAACACATCGTAGACGTCACCCCCCGAACCGCTATGACTCTCCCGGCCGTGTTCCGCGCGGTCCAGATCAGCGCTGGCATGGCGTCCGAACTGACCATCGACGTATGGCGCGGCCCCACCCTCGTCACCCCGGCCCCGCAACTGGTCGCCCAGCCCGACCCGTGGCGCGAACTGTCCTCATGGATCGAACGCGTCGTCGTCTGCATGGCGCTCGACGGAAACGCCTTCCTCCGCAAGCGGTACGCCGCCGACGCGGGCGACGGCACCGCACCCCGCGTGCTCGCCCTCGAAGTGCTCGACCCTCACCGGGTGCGCGTCTGGCGTGACGAGCGGGGCCGCAAGCGGTACTCCTACGCCGACCCGATCGGCAAGCGCGTCGAAGACTTGCGCGGTGACGAAGTGGTCCACCTGTGGAATCTCGAAGTTCCCGGCCTCGACCGCGCCCTCGGCCCCATCGGCCACGCCCGCGCCTCACTGACCGGACACCTCGACGTGCGCAACTACGCCTCCGGTTGGTTCAAGTCCGGCGACGTCCCCTCCGGCGTCCTCACCACCGACCAGCACCTCGACGCCACAGCCGCCGCCGAATACAAGAAGCGTTGGAAGGATGACGAGCACGGCGTCAAGGTGCTCGGCAAGGGCCTGACCTACGACCCGATGATGCTGTCCCCCGAAGACGCCCAGTGGATCGAGTCGCAGAAGTTCGGCGTGCAAGACATCGCCCGCCTGTTCGGTGTCCCGGCCGCCTACCTGCTCGCCTCGGTCGAAGGCTCCAACGTCACCTACGCGAACCTCGAACAGGTCGATTCGCAGTTCCTGCGCACCACCCTGTTCCCGGTCTATCTCCGCAAGATCGAGGCCGCCCTGACCTCCGTCCTCCCCCGTGGACAGCGAGCCCGGTTCGACGCGGCGAACCTGCTGCGCCCCGACACCAAGACTCGCGCCTCGATCCACAAGACCTA
>CAYWRZ010000063.1:404-1478 GCA_964460845.1 uncultured Weeksellaceae bacterium | reverse complement strand
CTTGTTTTTTTAATTTGATTTGAGCATTTCTATCTCCATCAATCCAGTATTCGATTCGTCTGAAAACCATTTCCATAAAAATGGTTTGAGGACAAATCCATCCACAGAAGATACGTCCGAAAGCAACCGTAAAAAGCGTAACAAAGACAACTCCAACTACCATCGAAATCATAAACAGATAAAAATCTTGTGGCCAAAACGGAATCCCGAAAATGTTAAATTTTCTCTCTATAAAATTCAATAAGATAAATTGATGTCCGTTTACCTTTATAAAAGGAAATGAAAACAACATCAATAAAAGAACGTAACTGACTATTTTTCGTTTATCATAATATTTTCCGCTTGGTTTTTTCGGAAAAACCCAAGCTCTTTTTCCGTCTTCAGTAATAGTAGAAATACTATCTCTGAAGGATTCGTCCTGAAAATCAGACATAATTTTTTAATTTGGAAATTTGAAAATTGTGTCAATCTGAAAATGTTATAAAACCTTTGTATGTCATTCTCAAATTAACATATTTTCAAATTAGATTTATTCTTCAGAAGCAACTTCTTCCTGTTCTTGAACAGCCGGAGCTTCATCAGTTTGTTCAGTTCCTTCTTCAACCCATAATTCTCCTTCGGCTTCTTTAGCAACAGCTGGAGTTGTTCCCTTTAAAGTCAGGATATAACTCGAAACCTGTTGGATTTGTGAAGGTTTTAGCTCTGTTTTCCAAGGAATCATACCTTTTCCGTCACGTCCTCCTTCTGATACGGTATGGAAGATTTCTTTGATTCCTCCTCCCAGAATCCAATAGTTATCTGTCAGGTTTGGTCCGATACTTCCTCCTCCATCAGCTAAGTGACAAGCCACACATCTTTCCATAAAAATGGCTTTACCAGCTGCTAAATTAGAATCGTCTGTCATAGCAACAACATTACTTGCATCAACTATATCAACTGCTGTTTTTTTCCATTCTTCGATAGCTACAAGAGCTTCCGAATTTTTACGTTCATATTCTGCTATTTGGTTTTCTCCTCCAAACAAGTGGTAATATCCTAAATATCCGATTCCGAAGAAAACACAGATATAAAATA
>CAYWRZ010000063.1:0-394 GCA_964460845.1 uncultured Weeksellaceae bacterium | reverse complement strand
AATCGTTGTCTAACTCTTTGATTCCGTCATAATCGTGGTCTAAAAGTAATGTTCCTTCTTCCTCTATACTTTTTGATTTAGTAAGAGATTTTATTATTTTTTGATAAGTCGCATTTTTAGTAATGTCAAGATTTATTTCATTTTTCTTGTCATACTCTTTTCTTTGCTCTTCATTCATCAAACTATAAGTTAGGTTTTCAAAAGCATTACCAGTTATTTCAATAGCAATCAAAATAAGTAACAAGGCTCCCAAAAAAATCGGAACAGCAGGATAAACCATAAAAGCTGGTTTATCTCCCGAATCAATGAAATACTCTAAAGCCATAAAGGCAACAGCCATTATCAAAGGAATTCTTACATATACTGGAATTAATTTTCTCATAACTTTATGGTA
>CAYWRZ010000062.1:0-1489 GCA_964460845.1 uncultured Weeksellaceae bacterium | reverse complement strand
CCTATCCCGATAAGGCCGTGGCCTATATCGACATGGAGGCCACATTCGACCAGGAATGGGCGGAGAACTTTGGGGTAGAGATTGACCCCGACCGATTCACCCTGGTCCACCCTGATGACTCTGAGGACGTCTCAGACACCCTCAAGAGGATCGTTCAGTCTGGTCTGTACTCATGTGTTGTCATTGACTCTATCGGAGCAATGGAGAGTCGTGTAGCGCAGGCAAAGGACGCCGAGGAATACACTGTCGGTCGTAACGCCCAGGTTATCACGAAGATGCTCAAGAACGCGGTCACCCTGGCACGAAAGCACAAGGTGACTATTCTACTAATCAACCAGCTCCGAGCCAATATCGGATCAATGTCCGGCCAGGACGTTTCTGCCGGTCCTAAGATTCTCCCTTACACGAATTCCATGAAGCTTATGGTTCGCCGTGGCGGAGAACAGCCCCTCAAGCTCCGGCTAGACGGACAAGAGGTCCAGGTTGGTCACCAGGTTAAGGTCAAGGTAGAGAAGAACAAGCTAGGCCTACAGGGTCGGGTAGCGGAGTTCTACCTCATTACCCACGAGACAGAGAAATACGGGCCCGTAGGAATCGACATCGTAGACGAGACACTGACGGCTGGACTAGAGGCCGGGGTAATCGTTCAAGGCGGAGCCTGGTATAACCTCCCCAATGGAGACCGATTCCAGGGTAAGGAAAAGCTCAAGGACGCACTTCTTGAGAACCCCGCCCTAGTGCAAGAGGTACGTGACGCAGCTATCGCCAAGCTTCAGAATGAAAACGAGAACGTGGCTGATAGCGTAACGTTCACCGGAGAGTGATATGGAGATCGTAGCAATTGTTTTTGGATTCATTGCCGCTTTGGGGTTAGGCGTAGCAGCCTATCTCTACGGCAAGCTCCAAAACGTTCGTGAAGTATTGGAGGTGCCGGAGGAAACCCCAGAGCCAGAGATAGACTATTCTGATCCCGAGCCTGAAGAAGTCAAGCAGGTTTTGGAACTCAGGGTAGATCCAGAGAATCCACCTCGTGCCATGGTGTATAACCCGGCAGAAGGATTCAACGGTGTGTACCTCTGTAGCTGCCACCGGCAGAAGATTGAAAGAGGCCAATCCATTATCTGGTGGCCTAATCCCGATACCGAGGGCGTAGAGCTATACTGTGAGGAAAGCGTCCAGTCTGTGGAGCGAGTAGATGAGTAGGACTCAGAATCAGAAAATGGCTGACGCTCATGAGGAGCACGTAGCCGAAGCTATTGGGGCGAGAAAGACCAAGGGTTCGGGGAATCAGTGGAGAGACCAGACTGACGGAAGGCATAACCACCGTGACACTGCTTTCGCTTTTGCGTTCGATGGCAAGAGCACTCTTGGTAAGGGTGTTAACGTCACTCGTGACATGTGGCAAAAGGCGAAGGAACAGGCAGGAGCAGAAAGACCGCTTCTGGCATTGCGATACTACGAGGACGAGACTCTAAGAGAGTCCTATGAC
>CAYWRZ010000061.1:0-1517 GCA_964460845.1 uncultured Weeksellaceae bacterium | reverse complement strand
CACTACTCTAAACTCACCAGAAGTCGGTGCCACGGAGAAGATTAGAGTAACGGAGTTTGTGGTGGTGTGCTCAATGTCCGGGTAAACCTGCTCGTAGTCCCCATCGTTCTCATAAACAGTAACACTCACGTCTCTTGTTCCCAGGTTGTGGGTAACAACTGCTGAGGTGTTGCCATTAGGAACGTTAGCCGCATACTTGCGGACAACCGTGTTGGGACTGGTAACGAGATCAGTTGTGTCAACCTCTAGGACTCCAGCGTTAAACTCTAGGTGGTCCCCAATACTGAGATCAAGGACTCCAGCGTTGAAGTCTAGACCATCACCTGCAATATTAGAGTTGACCGCTAGACCACTGCCGTTAACAGTTAGGCCGCTGTTGCTCTGAAGCTGGACGGAGAAAACACCGTCGCTTAGAGCCAGTCCATTACCAGCGGTGTATACTGTTCCGCCGCCGCCAAGCTGAACGAAGACAAGTTCACTGACTCCAACGATAACGAATACGTCATCATTCGCCAGAATGAAAACACTGTTGTCGTGGGTTGTACCTGAGATTACAGTGGTTGCCCTACCGGAACGAATTTCTGTTTCATGTGCCATATCCACGGCACGAACAAGGGGCTCGTCACTTGCAACGAATTCATAAATACCATTTTGTACAGGATTCGTCTGATCCTTGAGGAGAATCCTATCGTCTTCCGCAAGGCTGACCCCGTCAAGAGAAGCCCCGGGCTCAGACAAGTTGACGTTACCCGTAGAAGCTGCTACTACGGGCTTACCCCAAGAAAGACCTCGTACGAAGTTCTGAACGTACCCGAGGTTGACTAGGTCTCCGGCATCACTTGGGTCTGCGGAGTTTGTGATTTTGTTACCACTGAGATCAATCCCAGTTAAGAAGCGTCTGGCCATGTTAAGTCAAGACCGCCTTTCCCATTTGTGGTTGTGCAAATACAACAATCAGTTGATTTAAACTATTGTGGATGATATCTGCGTCAACCACTACATCACCTGAATCTAAAATTGACACCTGGGGGTATCTGCCAAAATTATGGTTGATAAGCCAAGTCCCTGCCGGAGTGAAGAACTGATATGTGACTGTCTGGTGGACATACTCGGGGATGAGGTCTATCGCCTCATCGACCTTGGTGTCCACGTATCTCTTGGTAGCTGCGTGCAGGTCCAACGTCGGGTCGGCATGAAGGGTGAGATACCCCGTCATACGGTCCCCAGATCGACGGACATGGGCGACTAGAGGCTGCTCCTGCTCCACCTCTAGGGCGTGAGAGATGTCCAGCGTTTCGAGGTCGTGAGAGATCTCTACATAGTAGTTGAATCTCTTGTTCGGAAGAAAACTTTCCCTCACATGCCAAGCAAAATGAGGGTGGATGTCTGGGTCATCAGTTGCTGGGACCAGCATACTGAATCCACCATCTTGATCTAGCTCGGCTACTAGTGTTTCGGGGATGACAACGGTACCGTCTTCCGCCGACACAATCCTTCTGGGCGGGTAGACGGAGAAC
>CAYWRZ010000060.1:0-1529 GCA_964460845.1 uncultured Weeksellaceae bacterium | reverse complement strand
TGCGCCATCATCCCACCATATAAAGCGGTAGGCACACTCGTGGACCCATAGGGAGTCGAACCCTATCTTTCTCCTTGCAAAAGAGATGTGCAACCCTTGACACTTTGGGCCCATGAAAATGCACTATTGAGTTATCAAGCAAGTCCCGATTCTAGCGGGATAGATCGAACAAAGGGACTCGAACCACATACCTCCGCCCTGCTAGGGCGGTGTGCTACCAATTACACCATATTCGAGACACCACATGCGCATTAGGTGCCACGTACGATCAGTCTCTCGACGACCCCTCGTACCGCGCTCCGTACCGGATTCGAACCGGCAACTTCCGCCTTGACAGGGCGGTGCTCTAACCGTTGAACTAACGGAGCTGGACGGGTTGGGCCTGAAGGCGCAGTAGGTCCGACAGACCCAACCCTCTCTTGACGGGAGACCTTGTTCCCGCCGCTAGTTCCTAGTCTAGCAGACCCTTGCGAGTCTGTCAAGTCCGTTCAGGAACTTTTTCTGAGCTACATCGTGAACACCTACTCAGTAGTGCCTATTCCCGTATGTCTCTCAACTTCAAGTACCACTCTAGCAGATCCTCAGGAGGTTGTCAACCCCTCAGTCCCGGTAAGTTTCCCGGAACTTCAGCTTGCTACTCGGCTGCATGATCGACCGTACCAGCCACATGTAACCGCTCTGTAGCTGTCTCACGGCCTCGTCCAGATCGTCGGTAGCATCCGCCCACTCCTCGAAGTTGTTCTCGAAGAGTCGGTCGGTGGCATCGTCCAAGTCGTGAACCTGATCGAAGTGCTTCCGGACCCTCTTGACCAGCTCACCCAACGAGTTCTCGTGTGCCTTGATCTCGTTGACCAGGTTCAGGCTAGACTGGGGAACCTTGCGATACCCCGTAACCTTACCAGGCTCCTGGGGGTCTGTCAACCCCTGATCCTGAGTGTCTTCGTTCTCGCTCATGTCACATACCTTCGCATAGATTCCTCGTGATGTCAAGCCCCCTAACAGGACTCAATCAAGGATTTTTCTCGATTCTTTTCAGACCCCATCTTAGCAGACCAGGGGTACGTTGTCAACCCCGAAGATTTTGCCTGATCCTGGGTAGGTCCTCGCGCCTGCGCGTGTAGGTAAGAGTACTAGGATATTTATGTCTATACCAGTCCTTATCACTACTAATACCATATACTCAACTACTAATACTTAGTATATATCTTTTCCCTCCCCGCCACCCCTCTACCTTACCAGACAGGTAGTCTCTTGTCAAGTAGGTATCTGTAACAGACTTATAACCAGGATAGAAGAAGAATATGAACCTAGAAGATCTAAGTAGACATGGAGACCACATTTCTTTTCTTAGGGAACAACTACCCTCTGTACCAGAGGGAGAGAAAAGAGATATTCTAGAGAGTCTTATCAACTTTGCAGAAAGTAAGATGATCTATCTTGCCGACTTTAAGGATATTGATCTCTGGGGATTTGGAGAGGCACCAGTAATCTTTATTTCTCTGGATGGTGTTACCTACTGGGTATATCTA
>CAYWRZ010000059.1:838-1532 GCA_964460845.1 uncultured Weeksellaceae bacterium | reverse complement strand
GCTCACTTGCGCGACCTCGGGACTACCCGTCCGGGCTTGTTCGATGACGTAGCCACCACCTGCCACCCAACAACGCAAAGAGAGACCCGAATGCGCCTGAGTGCACGAGCCGCCCTCACCGCCATCGCAGCCATCGCGACAGTGGCCACCGGATGCAGCAGCAACGCCGACAACGCCGACGGCACCGCAGTACCGTCGACGACCGCTCACCCTGCGGACACCACCACACACTCCCCGAGCACCACCACACACTCCTCGAGTATCACCGCCACGCCCCCGGTAACCACTGTGGTCAAGCTCGTCGGACCCAGTCCTGCACCGCTGCCTGCCCCGAGCCCGACCCACCCTTCCGCCCCTGCACCGGCACCGCTGACCGACATCGACTGCGGTCCCGTCACCGGGAGCAATGGCGCCACGGCCGACGTCATCGCCTTCGCTTCCGACGCAGGTCGTGCCGGCTGCACCGATGCGATCACCATCGCTACCGACTACGTCGGCGATACCCGCACCGGCGACGCAGCCACCGTGGACGGCTGGACGTGCGAGCCTCAGCCCGACACCACGATCCCCCACATCTGCTTCAACGACGGCCTCCATATCGGGCTACGCGGTGCCGCGGCACCGGCCTCGCCGCCGGCACCCGCGCCGTCTGTCGTCCGCACCCCGGCGCCGAACTCGACTCCGCACCCGGTCG
>CAYWRZ010000059.1:362-828 GCA_964460845.1 uncultured Weeksellaceae bacterium | reverse complement strand
CGCATCGGCTGCACCGATGCCCTCACCGTTGCCACCGACTACGCGAACACGATCGCCCCCAGCGACACCGTCACCGTCGACGGCTGGAACTGCCAAGCCACGACCTGCCGCAAGGATGGCCTCACCATCGCCCTGCGCGACAACTGAACACTCTCCAGTGTGCGCCGGGGGCTTCTCACGGTCGACGTGCCTCGGATGGGTGCTGAACGAGATGCACAGGGGCCGAAGAGGATGCCGACCGTCACTGACATAATCACGATCTCAGAGGGGCGCGGGTGGACGAACTCCAGTGGCTCTATCACCTCATGGGTCTGGATCCCTGATTTTCCACGATCCAGAAGACTCGAGGAGAACACCGATCTCTGAGCCGCTGGCCTGTGAGCGCTTCTACCGCGCGGTGACCTCGACTCGAGGAACGAAATCCGAATGATCTTCATCGGCGACGATTGGACCGAAGGTCACCACG
>CAYWRZ010000059.1:0-352 GCA_964460845.1 uncultured Weeksellaceae bacterium | reverse complement strand
CGAAAGGAGCTCAGTTCAGGACCGTGAACCCGACGCCACCCGACCGGGTCGGGCAGTCGATCGTGGATATCCACCGGACCCACGGTTTCCGAACACCCAACCCGAACTGCTCAGGTCGGCGCGTCACCCGCGAAAGATTGAGGCTAGGCGATCCGGCCGCTTGGTCACGACCCCGACGAATCAACCGGTCAGATCAGGCCGACTCTCCCGACCTGCTGAGGTCTGGTCCGACTGATCCGGATCGTGTCGGTGATGGAACAACGCACGAAAATGTTCGGAAGACCACATCCGCGGACCCGAACGGGGACATCGTCTTTTTATGCAGCTTGTCGTGTTCCGGAGAGCCGGGAGC
>CAYWRZ010000058.1:0-1536 GCA_964460845.1 uncultured Weeksellaceae bacterium | reverse complement strand
GCGGACCTCACGGAACTGTCTGCGCAGGTCACAGCCGCGTTGGCCGACACTTACCGCGGGCACTGGGACCACGCCCCTGGCGCCGTGTTCGCCGACCTGGCCGCCGCCATCGCGAACGGCGCCGACTGCGTGGACGTCGCCGCACAGGCCTGCGCCGGGCGCGGACACGTGTTCGGCCCGTCCGCGTCGACGACCACGATGTGGCGACTGCTCGATCAGCGGATCGATGCCGCCCACCTGCCCGGCATCCGCGCGGCCCGCGCCCGGGCCCGGGAGCGGGCCTGGGCGGCCGGCGCCGCCCCACCCGAGAGGGGGTGGCTGCGCATCGACATCGATGCCACCATCACCATCGATCACTCCGACCGTAAGGAGAATTCGGCCGCGACCTGGAAGAAGACCTACGGCTTCCACCCGCTGCTGGCATTTCTGGACCGGCCCGACATCGCCGGCGGGGAAGCGTTGGCCGCGTTGCTGCGCCCGGGCAACGCCGGCAGCAATACCGCCGCCGACCACGTCACCGTCCTCGGATGGGCACTCGAGTCACTGCCCCCGGCCTATCGACCCGATCCGCACGACCCTGCCGGACAGAAGATCCTGGTCCGCAGCGACTCGGCGGGGGCGACGCACGCGTTCGCCGAGGCCTGCCGTGCCGCCGGAGTCGGGTTTTCCTTCGGTTTCACTATCGACGATCGTGTCCGGGCCGCCGCCGAGATCCTCACCGCCCGAGCGGCGTGGACGGCGGCGATCGATGCCGACGGCGAGGTCCGTGACGGCGCCTGGGTCGCCGAGGCCACCGATCTGGTCGGCCTCGACACCTGGCCGGACGGCACCCGCCTGGTGCTGCGCAAGGAACGCCCCCATCCGGGGGCGCAGCTACGCTTCACCGATTCGGACGGGCACCGGATCACCGGGTTCATCACCGACACCGCGACACGGCAGGTCCCCGGCGGCCTGGCAGGGCTGGAGTTGCGGCATCGTCAGCACGCGAGGGTCGAGGACCGGATCCGTCAGGCCAAAGCGTCCGGGCTGCGGGCCTTGCCGTGTCACCGGTTCGACGCGAACGCTGCGTGGCTCGAGGTCGTCCTGGCCGCGACCGATCTGGTCGCCTGGACCAAACTGCTCGGTTTCCGGGAACACCCGGACCTGGCGCGGTGTGAGATCGGCGCGTTCCGCTACCGGGTGCTGCACGTGGCGGCTCGGATCACCCGCGGCGCCAGGATGATTCGGGTGCGGATCGATGCGAGTTGGCAATGGGCACAGGCTATCGCGGACGCGTGGCTGCGCATCCGTTGTGCGTTCACCTGAGCATGATTCCCCGACCGCACGAGACGAAAGGCACTTCCGGACGGTGGAACCGGGCGTTCACCCGAGCGGCATCGGCCGCATCCTCGCGTCCTGACACCGAGATCAGCGTCGAACGGCGCAAACCCGACCTTCGGTCAGGCTGCGCGAAAAATCGAGGTTAGTGGTTCCTTCTGCGGGTCGTGAAGTGTCGACCGGCGCGTTCGGGCTCCACGACGGGAGCCGGTCGGGCTA
>CAYWRZ010000057.1:0-1609 GCA_964460845.1 uncultured Weeksellaceae bacterium | reverse complement strand
TCTGGCAGGTTTGCCGCAGCACTGGCTGCAGGACAAGGTGGTCGACGGAGTCGCCCGCGTGGCGCGCACCGCCGCGGATCGAGGCGTCAATCTGGCATTGCATACCCACATCAACCATGTGCAGTCGGTGACTCCGCTGGTCGCGGAGGCGACGCGGGCGCTGCTCGACGCCGGTCTGCGAGATGTGCGTAATCAGGGGGTGCTGCTGCGCGGGGTGAATGCCACCACCACCGACCTGCTCGACCTGTGCTTCGCCATGCAGGGCGAAGCGAACATCCTGCCGTACTACTTCTACATGTGCGACATGATTCCCAACGCCGAGCACTGGAGGGTCGCGCTGTGGGAGGCGCAGCAACTGCAGCAGGAGATGATGGGTTATCTGCCGGGATTCGCGACGCCGCGGATCGTGTGCGATGTCCCGTTCGTCGGTAAGCGATGGGTTCACCAGGTGGTCTACTACGACCGGATCCGCGGTATCTCGCACTGGAGCAAGAATTATCGCACCGGGTTGGACGGCCGGGACATCGACGCATTGAACCGGGTCTATCCGTACTACGACCCGATCGACACACTCCCGGTATCCGGACAGAAGTGGTGGCGGAATGCGTGCACCATTCCCTGCGACATTTCCGGAACGGTCTCTGCGCCATGACTGTCGAGCTGACTCCGATCACCGATGCCGACCTGTCCTCGGTGGCGGACTTCCTGCGCGTCAATCACAATGACCGAGTTCCCTGGAAGTCTGCCTGCTCGACGGTGCCGTGGGAGGTGGCCGCTCCCAACCACGGATTCATGCTGCGGGACTGGCCGAATGTCGTCGGCACATTGCTGGCTCTCTACTCCCAGCGCCGGGTCGAGGGGAGGGCGGAGCGGTTCTGCAACATGGGGTCGTGGTGTGTGCTGTCCGAGTACCGTTCGCGCAGTATGTCGTTGCTCGACGCCTTGCTGGCCCAGGACGGGTACCACTTCACCGTGCTGTCTCCCGACGACGGGCCCCGGGAGATATTGGCCTGGCGTAGATTCCGCTTTCTCGATACGTCCGCGGCGCTCGTTCCCCACTTCCCGTGGCCGGCCCCGTTCTCGCGAACGAGGGTCAGTTCCGACCCGCGGATCATCGCGCGCACACTCGCCGGTGCAGAGCTCGAGCTCTATCGCGACCACGCACACGCGCTTGCTGCGCGTCATCTCGTGGTGATCCGCGGCCAGGAGTCCTGCTACGTCATGTACCGGAAGTGTCGGTACAAGGGCGTACCTGTATTTGCCATTGCTCTACACGTGAGCAATCCGGACCTGTTCCATCGTGCACTGATGCCCGTGACGCGACACCTGCTGGTACGACACGGACTTGTGGCCACGCTCGCCGAACTGCGGATGATCGAGCGCCGGCCACGGCTGTCGTTCGAATTGGACAGCTGGCCCAAGATGTACCGCAGTGCCGATCTGGAGCCTGAGCAGATCGACGACCTCTACAGCGAACTCGTATGCATACCGTGGTAGGCCGAGTTCGTAATGCGCATGAGGAGAAGGGAATGGGAGAGTCATGATCGAGATACTGACAGGTGTGGTTGCGATCTTCGCAGTTGCGGTCGGTGCTGTCTTTGTCGCCTTG
>CAYWRZ010000056.1:0-1616 GCA_964460845.1 uncultured Weeksellaceae bacterium | reverse complement strand
TGCACTCCATCTCTCGGTGGACATAGTCCGCCATTTCAGAGATAGATGCGAACCGCCATGATCGCTCAAACATGTCATCCTCCTAAGCTCGGGAGGCAGGGGTCGAACCTGCATTTTCAAGATTCAAAGTCTTGCGTCCTGCCTTTAGACGACTCCCGAAAGACTAATCTTCTTCGTCCAGAGAATCCAGCAGGGCCTGAACGGCTTCGTCTGAGGGAGAGTAATTCATCATGAGCTTTTCATACTGCTCCTGAGTCATAGTATCGTCTGGACGAGGATACGTATGAGGACGAATTCCATCTACAGTCTCTGTCTTGGGGTTGACTGGATTTCCATCCTCGTCATATGACCCACAAAAACATACTCCGCACATGCTTCCATCCTTTCGTTGACGCTCCAGAGGTAGGAATCGAACCTACAATAACTCCTGATTCAGAGTCAGGCGACTTTACCAAGTTTGTCCACTCTGGATTATAACTACGTGCCGACAGAGGGAGTCGAACCCACACGCCCGAAGGCACTGCGTTCTAAGCGCAGCATGTCTACCATTTCATCATGTCGGCAAAAGAAATTCCAGGCTCTCCCTCACCTATTTCCTCTTAGGAGACTTCACCCGCTAAGGCTTCGCACAAATACCCTCCACCGCCCTGAAAAAATAGGAAAGGCAGCTTCATTCGTATTTGATGACCTGAAACTCTATTCCGTAGGAACTCCGCCTACGGGCTGCCCCGAGACATTTCAATCCCGGCTTGGGGAAGGTCGGCCCTCCTAGACTCTCAACCCAAGAGTGGATTGAGCCGGACTCGAACCGGTATTACGCCTTCCTTGCCGTGTCAGTGACAGGACTTGAACCTGCAATCCCGAAAGAACGGGCTTCTTAGACCCGCGTGTATGCCATTCCACCACACTGACGTGAAGAAAGACTTCTGTAGGGACTCGAACCCTGGGTGCGACCCATCAGCTTACTGGGCTGATTCCAGGTACCCACCTGGATTAAGTCTTTCTCGCGTACCGCCAACGGGGATCGAACCCGTGTCCTCCTGATTGAGAATCAGGCGTCCTAACCACTAGACCATGGCGGCTTACTGATAACTACGTTACACTGCTTCCTCGGGCTTGTCAACCCCATCCGCAGGTTTTCCTCCGTCAGTCTCCCAACGGATGATGTCCTCTGGTTCGCTCAGGAACCGTTTGGACGCCTCGGCCTGACCTTCCCCTAGGACCTCGTCTAGAAGGGCCTTAGCGTTCCTCCTAGCGTCCTTCTCGTCGTTCTCACGACGCCAGGTCCAGTGACCCGCTGAGCTGATCTTGTGCGAGTCGTCAACCACCCTGTTCACAAGGATAGCGTCATGGAGATCCCACATAAGCTTCTGCTCTTCCGGATACTCTTCCCAGATACCAGACTCAAGAGCCTCCCCGATAAAACAGCGGAGTAGATTCAGCGTGGACGAATCCATCGCCAATTCAGCAGTGCTCTTAATTCGGAGAAACATTGTATCTCTGTTCGGAACATAACCCATGACTTACCTCCAGCGGAAGATAAAGGAATTGAACCCTCGGGTGTTACCCCGGCCTGACGTTCGAAGCCAGTTTGCCACCTTGGCGCTATCTTCCCG
>CAYWRZ010000055.1:0-1645 GCA_964460845.1 uncultured Weeksellaceae bacterium | reverse complement strand
GTACTAGATACGTGATAAACAGCGTCTCCAACCTTAATTCCTGATTCTTCTTTACTCATAATTTTACATTTTAGTTTTGCACTAATATATGATATTGAAACAACAAAAAAAGGGCGGTTTACCGCCATTGTCGTCAGTTTAAGGAAAGGAGTTATGAACAAGGTCAATGGGCCTCTGTCTGTTGACCTTCTTCTCTTTTACACAACAACTATTCATTGTTATAAACAAAGAGTCAAGAAGATCAGGGTACATTTTGCCACCATATAGCAGAAGCGCTTTTAGCTTATAAGTGCTGGCAATGAGTGCCTGGAAGGCTTTGAGTTCGCTTAATTCGATTCGGTGATTGTTCCAGAACCACTGCTTAAATACCTGATAAAGCTTCATGTGTAGCAGGATCAGGATGAGCTTTCCATAAAAGTAGCTTTCAAAGCGGTGGATCTTTGTTTCTTTGACCTTATCAAGATGATAGTAAGATTTCCAGGCTTTAAAGATCAGCTCAATCTGCCAGCGAAGTGCATAGACCTTTCTTACCTCTTGTTTTGGAAGCTCAGTTGCCGGAGCGTTTGTAATATAGGCATTGACAGTTTTAAAGAGAACACTTTTACGTTTTATCTGCCGGTGGCGGTGCTGCTGGCGCTCTTTGAACTTGCGCATCTTCTCATTGACAAGGTGTACCGGCAGCTTCTCTAAAATAAGCCGGCTGGGCAGTAGGTGCGTTCTGCTTACCAATACCTTGTACTCCCTTGTTTCACCGGGCTTCATTTTTTCGATAATGTCACAGATATCCAGATCTTTGCCCAACTCATAATAGAGCATGGTGTTAGAAGCCAAGCGCGATACGTAATAGGCACTTGTATTTTGTATGAGTTTAAGGCGGTCAAATTTACAATAACCTAAATCTTCAATGCGCAGGTCACCGGGCCGGATATCCTGATACATGATCTCGTTCTGTTTATCGGAAGTTGCTGCTGACTGGATCTCCAGGCTCAATTGACCCACGGCTTTAAGGTCGTAGCATAAATGAACCTTAATGCCTGCTTCGCTGGCATCACCTCCCCAGCCTTTGTAAGTATTGCTGTAACAATTCGGCAGCTGGAAGGACGTAGAATCCAACACCAAAATGCGCTTACAGAAGCCTATTCCTTTGAGAGAGGAGGATAGCGGCGCAAGACGCATTAATAATAGCTTTGAAACAACACTTTTCAAAAAGCCTACCGATGCTTTGTTGAACCGGCTATGAAGGCTTTGTTTACGGATCTCTATGCCGTAATCCAGCAGACTGGCGCACAAGCCATTTAAACTACAACGGTGGTGGCTATAATGATCGAACATAGATAACATCAGGAAGGAATAACCTGTTAAAGCGCTTTTGCGTTGAACAAAGCCACTTTGCCGGGCTATAGCCTCTATTTGTTCGCAATTAAAAAATCCGGCCAGTTTTTCTTTAATTTTGTCGTAAGTAAAAAGGGGGAATCGCATAGGATATAAGGCTTTGTGGTAATCGCATTATATCCTGATTCCCCTGCTTTTTATACGGGTAACCGAACTTTTTACTAAATCCCAATTGTTAATTCTTCCTTAGCCTGACGGCTATGGCGGTAAACCGCCCTTTTTTAGTGATTCTATCAGATTTCTTCAATGAAAG
>CAYWRZ010000054.1:0-1671 GCA_964460845.1 uncultured Weeksellaceae bacterium | reverse complement strand
ATTTTATTCTCCCAAACAAAAAGGGCCCCAGCCGAAGCCGGGGCCCAATTAGCCACTAGTACAGAGGACCAGCACTCAGGTAGTCCTCATCGACCTCGTATTCGTCAAGGTCATACTCCTCGTCCTCGTAGTCGATCTCTTCGTCATGGAACTCGCCATTGACGATATCGTTCAGAGTGGCCCGGTCGTGCGCCATCTGGATAGGGTCGGAGTACTCATCGGCGTCAAAGAAAAGCTTCACGCAAATCTCCAAAGGTCGGTTTGTTCTCTGTCACTAACTACGGTACCAGACTTTCAGGGTTTGTCAACCCTCGTCTGTGAGGTAATCGTCATAGGCGTCGTAGTCGAAGTAATCTTCTTCTACGAGTACATCGTCGTCCTCCTTGCGGTGACGACCTACGTAGCCGTCCCCTACAAGAAGCCCCGGGTTCTTCAGGAAGTCCAGGAGATCGGACAGCTCACTTACGGAACGCTGACTCTGAAGCACCTCGGCGTTCCACATGGTGAGGTCTGCCTGAGCCTCTAGGCGGCGATCCTCGGCACTACTGCTGTTGCTGGAGGCATTGGCCAGGTTGGTCTCAGCCTCATTGAGTCGGGTCTCAACCAGCTCAGTAAGACGCCTGCGCTGCTTCTCCCAGTTACTTTCTACCATTCCTTAGTCCTCATCCTCGTCGTAGTCGTACCAGTCGTCATCATCGTCCCACTCACTGGGACGCAAACCAGCGGTCTCGCCCGGGTTCTCCTCATAGAATTCCACCAGGTCCTTGAGCTGGTGGAAGCTGTTCTCCAGGTGGAAAAGCTCCTCGGCCTGTCGCCCATTGACTCCTAGGTCATTCTGAGCAGCGTCAGAGATGTGAATGTAATTCCCCTCGTAGGGAAAGAATTCACGCCTGAACCCACCCTTGACCGGAGTGAGAACCATCTTATAGAGATAGCCATCGGCATCTGAGAACCGGGTCTTCTTATCAGAATTGATGTCAGACTCTAGGGCGGTGGCCCAGGAGGAAAGGCTGTAGCTGTTCTCCCAGTTCCCATTGTTGGGAAGGTACTCCTGGTTGTACAGGACCTCACGCTTGGATCGGATTACAGCCCGGCCAGCGAAGCAGAATGCTGCGCCACAGGTGGTGTCTTCCTTCGGGTCACCAAAGTCAACAATCTCATTCGGGCGGATACTCATAGAGCGAGCCCATGAGATTTGGTCGTGCACAAACTTCTCTAGCTGGATATCCTCAAGGATTCCCTCTGCCAGAGGCTTGTTGAGCGGGTTATTCGTAGAATCCGTCATTCGGGTCCTCCATTAGTACTTTTTCTGCATCTTCTGATTCGTCCAGCTCAGCTAGACGGAGAAATTCATCTAGTGAAATAACTCCGTCTAGCGGGTGCCCATGCTCAAACCTGGCGACAACTCGATTGCTCTCGTCCTTTACCGTGCCTCGGCCGTGCCGGTAGCGCAAGTAATAGTAGTTGCCATTCTCGTCTACCGCAGTCCATGCCGAAGGAACGGCATAGCAGGTTTGGGCAAAGGATACAAATCTCATTCGCTCTTCTCCACCAGCTCATACTCAACGATGTTCGGGAACATGCTCAGAATGGGCGCACGCCACCAGCGAGTGGTGAAGTTGTAAGTCTCACCCTCCTTGATGTCGTTCTGGAGGTCGGCAGAATTGAACT
>CAYWRZ010000053.1:0-1684 GCA_964460845.1 uncultured Weeksellaceae bacterium | reverse complement strand
CCTCGACGTCCGTGTCCGGGACCTGACTCATCCCGACGTCGAACCTCGTCACCATGAGATCCGGCCGAAGATGCGACTTCCTGGACTAGTGCCGCACCCGTGAACCTTCGCCCCGTTACAGCCGACACGCCGACCAGTTGCGGCATATCGGCCACGGCATCGGTCAACCTGGTCGAGTGGCAGAACGAGTACGAGTGCGAGAACTCGACGACGACGAAGGCAAGAGGCTGGTACGGATCATCCGCCGCGGCACCGGATCGGTGGTGACCTGGCGACGCGCCCAGATGATCCTGCTCTCCGCCCAGAAGATGCCGGTGCCCAAGATCGCCGAAGTCAGCTTCACCAGCGCCGACCGCGTGCGCGACGTGATCCACAACTTCAACACCGACGGATTCGACTCGCTCTACCCGAAATACGCCGGCGGCCGGCCCAAGAAATTCACCCTCCCGGAACGCCGGGAGATCAAGAAGATCGCCAAGTCCACCCCCGTCGAGCACGATCTGCCGTTCTCGACCTGGAGCCTGACCAAACTCGCCGAGTTCCTGGTCGCAGAGGGGGTGATCGACGACATCAGCCATGAGGGTCTACGCGTGCTGCTCCGCGAGGAGGGTGTCTCGTTTCAAAAAGTGAAAACCTGGAAACGGTCCAAAGACCCGGACTACGCGGTCAAGAAGGCCCGTGTCGAGCACCTGTACGCTCTCGCCGACGGCGACGTGGTACCCGAACCTGATGAGCCACAGGTGATCTTCTGTCTCGACGAGTTCGGGCCCTTGAACTTGCAGCCGCATCCAGGTCGGCAGTGGGCCGAGCGTGGCGGCAAGCACAAGGACCCGGACCGGGAGCCGCGACGTCGACGGCGGGCGACGTACAACCGTCCGCACGGGGTTCGGCATCTGTTCGCCGCGTACGACCTGGGCAAGGACAAGCTGTTCGGGCATGTGAAGACAACGAAGAACCGCACCAAGTTCCTCGAATTCTGCCGCTACCTGCGCACCTTGTATCCGGCCGAGGTCCGTATCGCGATCGTGTGCGACAACTTCGCACCGCACCTGACCACGAGAAAGTGCCAACGGGTCGCCGAGTGGGCGGAGGCGAACAATGTCGAGTTCGCGTACACGCCGACGAACAGTTCGTGGTTGAACCGTATCGAGGCGCAGTTCACGGCGTTGCGGTACTTCGCGCTCGATGGCACCGATCACGGCAGTCATCGGGAGCAGGCGTCGATGATTCGTCGGTACATCATCTGGCGTAACAAGCACGCCGAGGATCAACGGCTACGCGAGATCGTCGACAGGGCAAACGTAGCCTGATGCGGCACTAGTAGCGTGTCGCTGCTTAACTCTGCTCTGTTTCGTTTAGGTTGGAGTCGGCAGAATTCACCTTCCCCTCTGCCGGTCAGGACTGTTGTCATGCCTTCGCAGAAGAAGCGTCCGGTGACGTTGAGCTCGGCTGATCGTGACTTCTTGGAACGATTGACCACCACCGGGGTGCATCCGGCCTCGATGATCCGACGGGCCCGGGTGTTGCTGGCGCTGGACACCTCGGCCGGGGCGGTCGATGAGAAGAAGGTGATCGCAGCACGGTTGGGAGTCTCGGGTGAGACAGTGCGGCTGGTGGCCAAGCGGTTCGCTGAAACCGGTCAGGACGTGGAAGCCACGATCGGGCGCAAACAGCGCGACCTCCC
>CAYWRZ010000052.1:281-1698 GCA_964460845.1 uncultured Weeksellaceae bacterium | reverse complement strand
TCCCGGCCGACACCCGCTGGAACGTCCACCTCGATCCCGGCACGACGCTCGCGACGGCCCCGCCGGTGGTCGGCTGGTGGCTGCTGCACCACATCGGGCATCTTGTCCGCCATCACGCGACCCGCTCCCCGATGTCAGCCAGCGCTCCAAGCACGCATGCCGCCGGCGAGGCGGGCGCGCCGGACTCCCTCGCACGGCAGTGGAACCAGGCCGCGGACGCCGAGGTCAACGACGACCTCGAAGCGGCAGGACTCGACTCACCGGCCGGGATTGTCTCGCCACACGCACTCGGGCTGCCCGAGGGACGACTGGCCGAGGAGTACATGTCACTCATCGAGGTTCTCGACACTGCCCACAGCAAGGGTGGGCGACAGCTCGCCGAACTGATCGACTGCGGCAGCGCGGCGGACGGGATCCCGCACGATTACGAGGACTCGGCCAGTGGCGACGGGCTCAGCGAGACCGAGCGCGACATCCTCGAACTGGCCGTCGCCCGCGAGATCGAAACCCGCTCGGCCGCGCGAGCCACGATTCCCGGCGGCTGGCGACGCTGGGCCAGCGAGAGGCTGCATCCCGCCGTCGACTGGCGCGCCGAGCTCGGCGCGATGCTGCGCCGCGGAGCGCGGCAGGCGGCAGGCCGGGTGGACTTCTCCTATAGCCGTCCCTCCCGCAGGGCGGCCGTCGACGGCATCGTGATGCCTGCGATGGTCGCTCCCGCACCAGAGATCGCGCTGGTCATCGACACCTCCGGCAGCATCACCCCCGCGATCCTGACCGGCTTCCTCGCCGAAGTGACGGCGATCATCGCCCGCGCCAGTGGACCGAGCCGGCGGCTGCACGTGATCTGCTGCGACCTGAACGCCCACCCCGTCCAGACCATCCGCCGCGCAGAGGACATCGAGCTGCTCGGCGGCGGCGGCACGGATATGCGCGAGGGCATCAGCGCCGCGCTCGCGCTGCGACCCCGGCCTGATCTGATCCTTGTCCTCACCGACGGGCAAACCCCGTGGCCGGACCACCGCCCGCCCGTGCCGGTCGTGGTCGGCCTGGTCGAACCGGGCCCTGGATACCACACCGAGACACCTCCACCTGGATGGGCACATGTCATCGCCCTCCCTGCCACTGCATAAGGAGCACCCATGACCATCGCCTACGACGACCATCCCGATCCCGAGCCCGAAGACCTCCACCGTTGGACCGAGCGCGGCTTCACCGTGGCCGAAGCACGCGGCTGGATCGACAACGGATTCCTGCTGAGCTCAGCCGAACGCTGGCGTGGCAGTGGCGTCTACACCCCCGGCGACGCGTACGCCTGGCGCACCGCCGGCCTCCTTCTGCGCCAGATGGTCGACCTGCACGAAACCGCCGATCAGCAGGTTGCGGTTGACGAGCCAGTCGGCGCCAAGCGCGGCCCGGC
>CAYWRZ010000052.1:0-271 GCA_964460845.1 uncultured Weeksellaceae bacterium | reverse complement strand
CGCCGGCCTCACCCCCTACACCGTGCAACCGCTGCTGCGCGCCGGAATGACACCCCGCGACGCCGTGCAATGGCACGAACTCGGCTACAGCCACACCGAGGCCGCAGAACGGCACCTCGCCGGAGAACGACCACGCCCCCGACGCTGGTGGCGGACCCTGCTCGGACACCGCCCTCGCAAGTCGGACACGCTGACCGGCGAACAGTCCGCGACCATGCGGGCGCTGCTCCGCTCCGGCGATGCGCTCCGTTCCCGCACCGCGCGCCGATGC
>CAYWRZ010000051.1:0-1706 GCA_964460845.1 uncultured Weeksellaceae bacterium | reverse complement strand
TCCCCATCCTCTGTGGTCTCTTCACCCCACGGGTGGGTAATTGGGAACATGACCTCACCCGGCATTGAGCGGGGGTCCTTCTCGTCATGAACGTTGTAATACTGCTGTACCTGGTCGAGACCAGAGGCAGCCTCTCTCGGCTGGAATGCAGACTTCTTGTTTTGAGGCCTGCGTGCCTTCAATTCATCCTTTGGCATATGCTGTGCATCTCCCGGGTTCTGGACCTCTTGTACCTTATTCGGTCGCCCCTTGAGTCTCTGGTTCAATTCATTGTGGATATTCGCATCTTCATGAGTGGGAGTAGCATCTCCAGGCTTTGAGTGACGACCTGGAGCAGTAAGTGGATTCTGAGAATCCCTGTGAAGCTGCTCGTGAATAGGCGAGTTAAGAGACCTATCTACCTGGTGATGTGGGCTGTTGAGCGGATCACCCTTAATCTCCATTGGTCCACGGGAAGGTCTGTTCCTAACCGGAGTCTTGCCAATCTCGGGCTTCTGCTTCTGTGGAGAAGCCGGGTGACTGTTCGCCGGAGCATGAGGCTCATTTCCCCGATTAGGGTCTCTCTGAGGCTGATGTCCTTCAGGGCGATGCTCTCGAATATGGGAAACAGAACCATCGTCCTTTAGGTGGACATGGAGAATGTGCTTGTTTCCAGTATCAGTGTTATGGAATGTAAGCTCATGGACATTCTTGCCGGAACGGGAGAGTCATCCTTGCGGTGCTTACCCTTTGGAGCCTGGAAAGGGTTTCCTGGCTTGGGGTCGCCCCGGTGCTTACCCGCTGGCTCAGCCCTGTGCTTTCCACCTGATTCCTCAACGTGCTTGCCGCTCGGGGCAGAAAAGAGGCCGGGGTCCTTCTCCATACGGTGCTTACCAGGCCCCGGCTTGTCTCCCTTTTCCTTTACGTGCTTACCCTGTGGCTCAGAGAATGGGCCAGGGGTATTCTTGCGGTGCTTACCAGAGGGGTCTGCACGATGCTGGCCCGGCTGGTCCTGTCGGAATCCACCCGGGTTAGAATCTTTACCGTGCTCAGGCTTATGGGTCCGCTCACGGACCTTATCCTTCATCTTGTTCCAGAAGTCACTGGCACGACCAGAGGTCTTCTGTTCTGAATGTCTATTATCGTGCATCTTATTCATGTGGTCTTCTGGTAGAAGGGCAATCTTCTGCTCGGGGAACTTACCCTTTGAGATTAATGACGAGTTCTGCCCATAGGTCTCAGTCTGCATTGCTCTTTTAGCAGGACCATGGAACATCTTCGCATGGGCGTGATATGCAGCTGTCTCTCCATGAGAATCAAAAGATCGACCGGTAGCTGCATGACCAAAGATGTCATGAACAAAACGAAACTTGTCGTTGTCATGGTTGTTAAGAAATGGGTGCCCACCAGTAGACTCAGTAGAAAGAACCTTGAGTCTCTTGTTGTGGTGAAGGTCATGCATCATTTCTTTGTGATCCTTGTAAGGATCTTCGTGTGTGACCTCCATTTTGATCCCCATGTTCTTCGTAATGTGCTCATGCTGAGCATTAACCTGCTTACGAAAATCACGAAACGCATGATGGGCTTTTGGATCATTGCTAGGCAGCTTGTCGTAGTGCTTAGCAGTTTCCTTCATGTGCTTGGGATCAATATGGACGTCATTGTAGTGAGATGCATGAGGATCTTCAAGGCCATGCTTCTTGCTGTATTCGCGGGCACCGTTGATA
>CAYWRZ010000050.1:0-1758 GCA_964460845.1 uncultured Weeksellaceae bacterium | reverse complement strand
AGTTATCGTAAAAGTCCTGTGTTAGGAAGGGGTCCGTCACGTCCGGACGCTTCAGCCCAAGCCTAGAAGTGAACGTGGCCATCCACGACTCCCTTGTCTTTGATTACGTCCTCAATAGAGGATCTGAATAGAGCACATGTTCTAAAATAACTGCTTACCCAGCCAATGATGCCTGAAATAATACAGCCCGCACAGAACAAGAGTAACTCTAGCATTTCTATTCCATTCATAGGAAAAACCAGGGGGACCGAAATCCCCCTGATTCATCACTAAGCTCCCAGACCTGTTCCCGGAACAACTGTTCCGTCAGCCCTGTAAATTGGGTTAACCCTATTTCTCCGTGGAATGGAGGAAGGTGGGTTCTGGTCGTGGTTGTATGGAGAGGTAGACGGGGAAGTCCAAGAGGTGAATGGACCCACACCGTTCTTGTTTACGGCAGCTACTCGGAAGACGTAGTCCTCATAGGTTCCGAATACCTCATTGCCAGAGTCGTGCTCGTTGAGGTGACGGTCCGGCTCTAGGAAACGAAGCCTTGCCATTGTCTCGGATGCACTGGTGTACATAAGGCCATTTGCGTGAATGGAGTAAGTGCTGGTGGATGCACCCTCTACACCATCATTGTCGGAAACTGTCACCGCATGGGAGTTGCTGGTCTCCACAACGAATCCGTCGTAGAACTCTCCGCCTGCCGGGTGGTCCCACTGAACCTCAAGCTCACGATCCCGTGCAAGAGCAACAGGGTTCTGAGGCACGTTAGGAACGTCCTCAGGGAGTCGAGAGTTGTAGGTACCCTCGCTACCGTAGAGGTACGTCACGGTCACGTCATCGCCCTCTGAAGCCCTCTCAGAGCCCTCTACGGGGTAGATGGTCGTAACGCCTGCGCTGTACTCTAGGCGGTAGTCGATTCCCTCAACAAGCCTCTGTGGGAAGAAGTATCCGTAGCCACCTAGCTCGTAGGAGACAGACACCTCGCTACCCTCTTCGACATCTTCGGAATCGTCATCAAGGTAGATAACTGCGGTACGGTATGCACCAGTACCCTCGAATTCCACGTTGTAGTCATCGCCACTGGACAATGAGCTGGCTACCTGGAACTGTACATTAACTTCCTCTTCACCCGTTGGAAGGGCGGTGCTACCGTCTACCCAGGCAATGCTGACTACACGGTCGCCGTCCTCGTCCCGCTCGGAGAGAACATAGTCATCTCCAGCGGTAAGGGTGTTGCTATCGAATTCAACAACGATATCCCCAAGAGGGGTGAGGATATTGAGGGTGTTAAGGTCTACCGGAGCTTCGTTATTGGTTAGAGTAACGCCCTCGCCGCCATCGACAACATGGCTGACTTCAACGGAACCCTCTACGATTCCTCGGCCAGGAAGGTATACACCATCCACAGAAAGGGCTAGTATCTCCTGACGAGCGTCGGTCTTTCCACCATCGGTCTTTACTACGAAAGTACCCTGGTAGATGCTTTCCTCGGAAAGCTCCTCACCCTCGGCGTTTAGGATAATGCTTTCTTCACCTAGTAGACCCGGGGCACCTGCTGCAATGTGATACGTGTCGGGAATGAGGTAGTAGTACTGGAGAGGGATCTCTCTGTCTACATGATAACCAACACCATGGACGTCAGTCCAAGAGGTGTCGAAGATTTCACCCGGAACATACTCGGACGGTGCACGGTATTCGCGCTGTACGTGCTGCACACCCGGCATGGTGGTGTCAAGGACACCGGTGTAACTGGTGTCTACCGGACCTGCG
>CAYWRZ010000049.1:383-1773 GCA_964460845.1 uncultured Weeksellaceae bacterium | reverse complement strand
GGCATTGGGGTTCGGCACGTAGCCCATGTCCTGCGCGAGGCGGATGAGCCTCAGATCGTTTTCGCTGGCGGCGCTCTGGTCGGCTGCGACGCGGCGCAGGGCCCTTGACACGGTCGATGTGTGCACCCCTGCGGCCCGGGCGATCGTTCGTAGAGTGACACTCCCGGACGCACCGCTCTCCACAGTTGATCCCTCCGCTTGTCTGGCTGTGCTGCTGCGTACGCTGCAGGACCTTAAGCTAGCACCCGCGTGCAAGCGGTTGCGCAACATGTTGCCCGAGAAATGCGAGGAGAACTCATGACCGGTCTCGGAGGCCTCAATCCGCCCCCCACTTCCTTGACGTTGGGTCTGGTCCAGCAGCAGGTGCCGCTGATCGAGAGCATGGCCGACGTGAACGCCGTCACCGACACGGTGGTCGCGACACTGGAGGATGCCAAAGCGGGATTTGCATCGCTCGACCTCGTGGTGTTCCCCGAGTACTCGTTGCACGGCCTCCGGAAGTCGTCGTGGGCCCGGGACGAGATCATGTGCGATATCGACGGACCTCAGGTCGAGCGTCTGCGAGAAGCCTGCCGGCGTGCGAACATCTGGGGGTGTTTCAGTGTCATGGAGCGTAATCCGAACGGCGCACCGTTCAACTCCGGCATCATCGTCGACAGTGACGGCGACATCGCACTGTACGTCCGGAAGCTGCATCCGTGGACGCCCAAAGAGCCTTGGGAGCCCGGAGATATCGGTGTGCCGGTGTGTGCGGGACCGAAGGGGTCGGTGCTGTCACTGCTCATCTGCCACGACGGAATGTTCCCCGAGATGGCTCGTGAAGCGAGTTATCGGGGCGCCAATGTGCTGCTGCGGACCGCCGGTTACAAGTTCCCGCTGAAACAGTCCTGGCGGATCACCAACGAGGCGAACGCGTTCCAGAACCTGGCGTTCACCGCGTCGGTGTGCTTGGCGGGACACGACGGTAACGGTATTCCCTCGATGGGTGAGGCGATGGTCTGCGACTTCGAAGGGACGATCGTCGAACGGGGCGATGCCACACCCGACCGCGTCGTGACCGCGACGATCGAACCCTCGCGCGCCGACGAAGCGCGTCGTGAATGGGGAGTGGAGAACAACATCTATCAGCTCGGGCACCGCGGATATACGGCCCTGGACGGTGGCGCCACGGACTGTCCTTACACATTCATGACCGATCTGGTCGCGGGCCGGTATCGAGTTCCCTGGGAGGGTGAGGTCAGGGTCGTCGACGGAACCTCCGAGGGTTACGGTCCGCCGCGGGTCGCCGGCAACCCGATGTTCGGCAAGGTGGATCAGCCCGGCATCGGCCGGCTGTGGTCGGCATCCTCTCCCTACGATTTCACCGATGCGGAGCGCGTACCGATCCGCC
>CAYWRZ010000049.1:0-373 GCA_964460845.1 uncultured Weeksellaceae bacterium | reverse complement strand
CGCCGCGGGTCGCCGGCAACCCGATCGACACGGCGCGAAGTGGGTTGCGCAGTCGGTGATCGGCGCGATCCGGGACAGCCGCTCCCGGCGTGGACGTAACACGCAACGTTCCAGTGTGACACGCATGTAACAGCGGTATTAAGCGTTTCGGATTTCCGGATCCGGGCTCGACATTCAGCCTGGATGCGCTCTATCGTCAGTTCGGTCGCAACCGGTTGCACAACCAGTTGCACATCCATTCAAGGAAGGGCTCGACTGTATGACTTCCCAGGCCAGTGACCTGTCGACGGTCTCGGATCGGACGCGTTACGACGTCCGTGCCATGGCAGAGGGCGACGTGTACAAGCTGCTCTCGTGCGCGGTACAGCCTCGG
>CAYWRZ010000048.1:1478-1782 GCA_964460845.1 uncultured Weeksellaceae bacterium | reverse complement strand
ATTATTTTTTAGGTTTTGTGGGTTTTTCTGAGCCTTTTTTAGGCTCAACTTCTTTTTCCGGCATCGGTTCAGGATCAGATACAGGTTCCGGATCAGGACCGGGGGCAGGTGGTTGGTATTCCATTTTCAGGTCATTTGGGTCAAATTTCCCAGGACCCATCTTTTCCAGAAGCGCTTCCTCCTGTTCGGTTAATGAGTCCCATTCTGCCTTGAAGGGGGTCATGGTATCCTGTATCTCTTTTTTACGGCCCTCGATCCTGGCCAGCACTTCTGCATCAGTTTCTTCACGCTCGGCCTCATAGCG
>CAYWRZ010000048.1:0-1468 GCA_964460845.1 uncultured Weeksellaceae bacterium | reverse complement strand
TCCCAGAAACACACCCCATCGCTGGTGTAGTGTATTTCATTTTTCTCAGTATTGGAGGCGAACAGCGCTCTTAATTTTTCTTTCATGTTATTTTTTTAAATAGATTTTAATGATGAACCTGACCAGAACCAACAGCCAGGCGGCCGCTCCGCTCCAGGCAAATAACTTAACATATCCGGCTATGTACTCTTTGAACTCCGTCTTTACCTGGTAGTCGATTTTAGAGTGGCGAACACGATCTATATGATCGAAGAGCTGAGCCCGAATGGTGGCGGTATCACAGAGGCAGTCTATGTCTAATATTTGCCCGGCCTGCTTAATAGTTAATTTAGCATGCTTATTCTGAAGGCTCAGAGGCAGGGCCGATGATTCAGGGCAAGGTAAAGAGATATAGCTGGTTACCCGAACAGGTTCAGTTTTTAAAAATGTATCTCTAACCTGGATCAGTCGCTCGACCCGAACAGTGTCAGTCCTGGTTCTCTCTAGTGCGGGCTGCGATTTGCAGCCCGCCGTCAAGAGGGCAGCGAGGAACGCTGCCGCTGGTACACACACAAGTATTGCTTTAATTGCTTTCATTACTTACGCCATTTATATAGATTTAGGTCTGATGAAAATTGCCATTTTGTACTTACGGTCGCTGCGGATCATTACCTCGCCGCCGTCACTGTTATTGCCAATGCTGGTATTACCTTCGATAATTCTGAATAGGCCCTTACCCAGGTCCTCTATAAATATTCCGGCGTGGTCGAAACGACCGTCCCCATTCCAGTCAAAGAAAACAACGTCTCCAGGCTGTGGTACCGTAACAATACGTCCCCACCTGGACACATGATCCACGGCATATTGGCAACTTGCGAATCCGCGTAGGAAGTCTATCCTTCCCAAAGGAGATCCAGCCCGGTCGAAACAGTAAGACACGAATGTGCCACACCATTTGGCAGCAGAAGAATAGTTTCGGGTGTTATAAAACCAGTCGTTAAACATGACTTTATTGCTACCCGGCGGCGATTCTTTTACCCCCTCAAACGATTTCGCTATCTCTACGACCTTACTCACTAATTCAGGATCTGAGTAGATGTGTGGATGTATGTAGACCCGTCGTATTTGAAGGCGATCGCATAGCTCTTACCAGCATTAATGGTCTGCGCCAGGCCTGTTAAACCTGTTCCAAGGGTCAGGGTGCGGTTTGTTCCGTCTGCACTTACTTTGACCATCAAGTTCGATCCGGCCTCCATTTCGGAATTAATGGATAGGTTCAATGTCCCCGCCATGGTCATCTGAGCAATCGTAAGGATTGCTTCCGAGTTGTTCACGGTGGCATTAATGGCAGCCCCCGAGGCCAGGTTTTGCCTCTCAGCCTTGCCGAAAGGGTACTTAACGTGAGTGATTTGGCTCATATTTCAGTTTTTTTTTAGTTTATATTCCTCTATTATTCGTTCGAGCTCGTCGACGTAGTCTTCCAGTTCTT
>CAYWRZ010000047.1:0-1791 GCA_964460845.1 uncultured Weeksellaceae bacterium | reverse complement strand
GGATCGACTTTACATCGAGATCCATACGAACCACCTGGAAGACCAGCTAGTAGTTAACCACGTATTGACTGATATGTCAGCTCAGTACGGGGTTCCTCTTGTTGCCGTGGTGGACTCCCATTTCCCTTCCGCTAACCACCTGCACGCGCATAAGACATGGATTGCGTGCCAGACGAGAAAGGACGTCCAGGATGAGGGTGACCTCTTCGCTGAAGAATTGGATCTCTACGTTCAGACGGAGGCGGAGGTCCGAGAAAACCTTTCCTATCTGGATGCTTCATATGTTGACGAGGCAATAGCCAACACCGTCACTATTGCTGACGCCTGTGACGCCAAGATGGAAGGCAGTTCTAGTACTCCGGTTTATGTCCGCAGTGGTGGACACGATCGGGATGCAGAGCGCCTATTCGAGGTGTGTATGGAGAATTGGGAGAAGCTAGTCGATACTGGCGTTTCCCAGGAAGAATACATCGCACGATTCGAGAGGGAATTTGATCTCATTCGAAGGAAGAAGTTTTCTGGCTACTTCCTAATGGTGAGGGACTATTGCAACTGGGCGAGGAAGAACGGCATTCTCGTTGGTCCTGGCCGAGGTTCTGGTGCAGCCAGTATTTTGGCCTATCTATGCAATATCACTGCTATTGACCCAGTAAAGAATCACCTTCTTTTTGAAAGGTTTATGACCGAGGGTCGTACATCACTACCCGACTTCGACGTTGACTTCCCGGCATCTCAGCGGGATAAGATTCAGGGCTACATTCGAGAGCGATTCGGAGACGAATACGTTCTGCGGGTGGTCACCCAGCTCCGATACAGGAGTAAGGGCATTATCGTCAAGCTCTTCAGTGCCCTAGCCTCTCAGCTCCACGCTGACGCCCACAAGGACTCTAGGGCGGTCTCTAAGATCATCGAAGATGCCGAGGCCGGTACGGCCGGTCTGGGGCTCTCCTGGGACGAGCTGTGGGCTCAGGCAGGCGACCTACTGGAACCGTACAAGGAGAAGTATCCCGAGGTCTTTGAGATGGCGGATATTCTCCACGGTCGTCTCAATTCCTACGGTAAGCACGCGGCGGCTCTGGTCATTTCATCCGAGGAGAAGCTGACCGAATCTCTTCCTCTCCGTAAGGGCGAGGAAGGGGAATCAATGATCAGCCAGTTTGAGGCACCAGACCTCGAATGGCTTGGACACGTCAAGTTCGACATTCTGACCCTTCGCACCCTGGACACCATTCAGGAGACGATTGACACGATTGAGGCCCAAAAGGGTATTCGTATCGACCCGTACACCTGGCGAGACGAATACAAGGACGAGAAGGTTTGGAATTCTATCGGTGAGGGTGACACCCTGGGCATGTTCCAGGTGGAGACCGCTACTGGTACCGCAATGGCTAAGAGAATGAAGCCACGGGGTATTGGTGAGCTTTCCGACCTGGTGGCCCTAGTGCGTCCTGGTCCGAAGCGTTCCGGCCTAACCGACCTATACCTGAATCGTCGTGAGGGAAAGGAAGAGGTCACTTACGTCCACCCCATTCTTGAGAAGATCACCCAGTATACCCAGGGAACAATGGTCTTCCAGGAACAGGTCATGCAGACTGCTATCGAAATCGCTGGATTCACTTCCGACGAGGCTGACGTTCTTCGAAAGGTTCTCGGTAAGAAGCTAGTCGATAAGATTGCTGAACAGGGTGAGAAGTTCATTCGGCAGGCGGCTGAGAGGGGAATCGCTCCCGATATCACTGAGCCTCTGTGGGAGGACATTACAGAATTCGCGAAGTATGGATTCAATAAGTC
>CAYWRZ010000046.1:0-1825 GCA_964460845.1 uncultured Weeksellaceae bacterium | reverse complement strand
TAGTCGAGAAAGCATTCCGAGTCGGTAATGACGTCTACGAGGTCTTTCCAGAGGTTCTTCTTCGCCAGGTCCTTGTTTACCGCGAAGATCAGGGCCGTCATTTGCTTACTGCGGTCAATTCCATAGTAAGTCTGAGGGTCACCCTTGGCCATATAGTTCCAGAGGACATAGGACGTTGCCAGGGAGGAAATGTATCCCTTACCCGCTCGTCGTCCCATGACCAATAGGAACTCATTGAACCAGTTGTATCCCTTTTCCTTCAGGATTCTGATTCGCTCGTAGATATCCGGCTGAACCCCGTTGTTGCCCGTCCTCTTGTAATTCTCGATCCACTCGTCAATGACCTCGTAGTCATATGTGGTGAATAGGTCATCACGAAGAAAGACAACCTTAAGCAGAGTTGCCTGACGGGGATAGAGGTTCTTTCTATTCAAATACTTTGGACTCGTGACGAATGTAATCGGGTCCGGAACAGGGAGTCCATGGTATAACCTGTGTAGCTCTCCCGGATTGAGAGCGGATAGGTTATTCATTGTTCGGCTTAATGATTCCTTCCCTAAGCATTTCAACTTCCTTGGCAGAGGTCTTGATAACGCCCTTACCCTCGTCCTCAGGAATACCCACGATGTTATTCACGACCTCGTGAGCCTGCTGCTCAGGGTTGAATTCACCCTCAATACGCTCGGTTACTTCGATCTCTGGAATGAGCGTTCCGTCGATATTGGTTTCCCACCACTTTACATCGACACGGAATCCGACTTCCCAGAATCGGTCCTTGATCTCGTTCTCAAAGTGTTCGTAGTTCCTCGGAGTAGCTGTTCTACCCTGAAGTGTCTTGAGGACGTTCTCCAGCTTGAGAACTTCGCTGTCCATAATGTCAATCAATTTTACTCCTGAATACGAAATGTGGCTCAACCCTTAGGCTGAACCACATAACGCTTGATAGTATTCAGGAATTCCGACTACATGTTATGCATCGGCCTGGATTCAGCGATCTCGATCCGGATCAGGTGGTCAGGAGTGACCTCATACGGCTTCCAGGCGCTCTCTGAGACGTCCGGAGAGATGACCCGGGGCCCTCGTGGGTGCTGGCCCACAATGCGCTTGAAGAGCCGTACACGGACTCTACGGATCTTCAGAGTCTCGTCGGTCACCAGGGATGGACGCTCGTTCTTGACGTCCACCTCAACGACCTCTAGTAGATTACCGGAGTGGGATAGCGGGAAGAACACTAGGTCACCTACCCGCAGTTCCCTGCCGAACATATCCGTTGACATATCAGAACCCCGCATCTTCTAGTCGCTCAACCAGTCGCTCCAGGAACAAGGAAACGTCAGATTCTCCATGACGTCTATGCTCCACAATGGAACCCCTGGCTAGGTGCGTGAATTGCCGAAGCATTTCATTGGTGTTGTCTTCTTCCAGCATTACAGATATCAGGTAGTCGGCCTGAGATTCAACAGAGGCGACATGCTGATTTCGAAGAAGCTCTCCAGCCCGATTCGTTGCGAAGGACTCGTTAATAGCTTCGCGCAGTTTCTTCTCTTCTGGAGTGATATATCGGAATGACTTGTGGTTATTCTTTATGAGGTGAACAGCGCCTACGAACGGCCAGAAGAGTAGCCAACCTCCAGTGAAGGTGAAGTCCTTGCGATCTTTGTTCAGCCGGTCAAGGACCTTCTCTGCGCCCTTCTCGTCGAAATGACCTCGCCAATTTGTGGTGTCGTATAGGGTCTTATACTTTTTGATTTGATCCGCAACGTGACGGGCTCTTGCCCTCTGCCAAAGGTCCCAGCCGACATAAAAATACCCGGCTATACCTGCG
>CAYWRZ010000045.1:0-1847 GCA_964460845.1 uncultured Weeksellaceae bacterium | reverse complement strand
ACCTGGCAAAATAAGCCTTAGGAATATACTTTAAGTGATGAAATAGCCCCGGCATATAGTGTCGGGGCTATTTTGATCTCTGATTTTTAGTAATAAAGTAGAAGTATATGCTATTTTTTTTGTTAAATCATAGGGTGATGTTGCCTATGAAGTAGATTTTTTATATAATTTTGATACTATAACGTTCTTTTTTTCAATGATAAAGTGGGTTTTCGCAGTCATGCTGATGCAAAGACACCTTGGTATTATAGAGAAAAAAGACCTGATAAAAACTAGCAAATTAATTAATCAATTTTTTATGAAGAGAAATTTCCTTCGTGTATGTATTGCAGGAGGCTTTATCAGTCTTGCGGCGCAGGTAACGGCACAGCAAGCGATGTTGCAATCTTTGGGTTCCGAGACGATTACTCCTCGTACGGTAGAACATTTTGGCGACCGTGTTGTTTGCGGTAACGACGAAGTGGGGTACGCTTTGGGCAAAAACCTCAATGGTACCACTATTTCTGTGTATGGTGTATTGGGAAGTAGTACTTCAAATATCGGAGGTGCAAGTCAGTGGTTTGATGCACCTTCTCCCATTACCATACCTGGAGTGTGGGTATATGTGACTGCCGTAGGTGCCCCGACTACTCTTAATGTGAGCATTCATACCCCTACGGCCGATAGCGCTCCCGGGGCTGTATTGGCTACCGGAACACTCAACGCTACTACTTCGGCTGGCTGGAGAAGTGCAGTATTTTCTTCCCCTATCGTAGTGACCGGTCCTTATGTAGTTTCCGTAATGAATCCCAGTACTACCGTTCAGGTAAGGCTCTATTCGAACTTTTCTTCAAATGGTCCCCCCGCGATATTTAGCGGAAGAGGAGAGCGCCTTTCGCGTGCTTATTACTCCGGTATATGGCAGCAACCGGCAAACCTGTATAATAATTTTGATGCCGACTTTATTTTTGAGCCTGTAGTATCATTTAATATGGTAAGTGACTTTACCGTAAGTCCTGCCACGCTTTGTACCGACCAGGAAGTAACGCTTACCAATACATCTACCGCGATTGCGCGAAGCAAGTTTTACAATCGTAGAGTATTTGACAACCATTTCAATGGCATAGCCGACAGTACTTTTACCTGGACCCTGCCCGACGGCAGCATAGTCCGTACAGTAGATGCTACCACGACATCCAGCACTGCAGGCAGTGCGAACGTATCGCTAGACGTATCGCTCAGGCATTGGATAACGACAACCTGTAACACTTCCAAATCGGAGACATTGAACTTTACGCAGTCCGACGACGCTTCTTTTAATTACGCGGCTACTTCCTTCTGTAGCGATTCTCCTAATCCAGCACCTTCTATTACCGGAGGCGCTACCGGTACTTTTTCTTCTACTACGGGACTGGTATTTGCCGATGCTTCTATAGGCGAGATTGACCTTGCAGGCAGCACACCCGGTACTTATACCGTTACCTTTATCACCGATGGCACTTGTTCGGATACCGCTTCGCAGCAAATTACGATTACAAACGGCTTTGATGCGACCTTCACTTATGCTGCTGACGAGTATTGCCTGAACGGCAGCAATCCGCTTCCGGTATTCGGTGCGGGTGCAAGCGCAGGTACATTTTCTGCGGATGCCGCTCTTTCGCTGAATGCTTCCACCGGCGAGATTACACTGGCCACATCTACACCCGGTGTTTACACCGTAACTAACACCATTGCTGCTTCGGGCGGTTGTGCAGAAGCTACCGAGACTTTTGATGTAGAGATTGTAGCCCTCGACGATGCGAGCTTCGACTATAGCGCTGCTTCTTATTGTGTGGATGCGACTAATCCTGTAGCGAACATTACGGGCG
>CAYWRZ010000044.1:0-1868 GCA_964460845.1 uncultured Weeksellaceae bacterium | reverse complement strand
GCCGCCCTCGCAGTCCGAACGCATCCGCGATGCCCTCGCCGCGCGGGGCGTCCCGCACGAGTACCTGCTCTTCGAGGGCGAGGGTCATGGCTTCCGGCGCGCCGAGACGATCATCCGGGCGCTGGAGACCGAGCTGACCTTCCTCGGACGCGCCTTCGGCTTCGAGCCTCGTTTGTGATCCGCCCCGCCGAACGAACGGCTTGTCGCCCAGCGAACGGCTTCCGCCACGCAGACAAGCCGTTCGCTGGAGACGATGTCGTTCGTTCGGCGGAAAGAGAAAGGGGAAGAGGGGGAAGCGGGGCGGGGGGGTGTCCCTATGGTTTTGTCAAGCGGCTGCGGGCAGTTCCTCCCGATGCCGGGATTGGTAGAGGGTGCCGGTGCGGAGCATGGCGTAGATGACGTCGCAGCGGCGTCGGGCGAGGCAGATGACCGCGGCGTTGTGTTTCTTCCCCTGGGCGCGTTTGCGTTGGTAGTAAGCGGCTGATTCGGGGTCGCAGTTCGATGCGACCCACGCGGAGCGAAACAGCGCGTTCTTGAGCTGCTTGTTCCCGGACCGGGCCGGATGCTCGCCACGGATCGACTTACCCGAGCGTCTCGTGACAGGGGCGATACCGGCGTAGGCGGCGAGGTGCCCGGCGGTCGGGAAGCCGGATGCGTTGCCGATGGCCAGGAGGATGGTGGCTGCTGTCTTGGTCCCGACTCCTGGCATCGAGATCAAGACATCGCGAAGAGGGAAGTCATCGAGCAGCCTCTCGACCTCGACCGCAAGCTCCGCCCGCTGCGTCTTGAGCGATCGGACTTGCGTGGCAACGCGCGGGATCACGGTCTCGACCGCGGCCGTCCCGATCACCGTGACAGTCTGCTGCCCGAGCGCGGCGAAGACGTCGTCGACGAGCGCGTCAACACCGCGGTGCTTGGTCTTGCGTGCCCAGGCCTTCACTCGCGCAGGTCCTGCCTTCGCCAGAGCCGTCGGGCCCCCGTAGCGGGCCAGCAGGTCCAGAGAGAGGTGGTTCGTCAGTCGGGTTCCAGCGAACGCCCGCTCCAAGGCAGGGTGGATCTGCAGCAGCAGAGATCGGAGCCGGTTGATCGATCGGGTGGACTCGCGGGCGAGGTCGTCGTCGTAGCCGGCGAGGACCTTCAACGACGCGAGGACTTCACTGTCGCGGTCGACTGCGCGCAACGTGTCGGGCATCCGCAACGCGGTCGTCGCGATCACGAACGCGTCCCGCGCGTCGGTCTTCGCATCTCCGGGCATGAGCTGCGCGGCCTTGCGCATCGCGAGGCCGGGCAGATACGCGACCTCGCATCCGGCATCTCGCGCGACCGCGACCGGAAGAGCGCCAATCGTGTTCGGCTGGTCCACGATCACCAGCACCCGACCGTGTGTCTGCAGTCGGGTGAAGACCTCGCGGAGCTTGACTTCGTCTTGCGGGAGCGGCTTGTCGAACAGACGCGTCCCGTCCTTGTCGAGAGCGCAGGCGTGGTGCTCTTCCTTGCCGACATCAAGGCCGCACCACACCCCGATGTCCATCGTGTCGATCAGTTGCTCGGGCATCGTCGCCGGGCCTCCTCGTTCCTGTCCGTTCAGGCCGCCTGTCACGACGTCTGGTCCTGGCACCCACATTACGAAGAGACCTGAGCCCCGCGAAGACTCGGCCGTGTCCCTATCAGCAGTCACCCGACGCCTCTGCGACCGGCGACAACACCCCCCGGATCATACGAACGACAGGGCAAGAAAGTCATACCGATCCCAGCGACCAACCCCGGCACTCGGGGTCACCTAGAAAGGTAATGGGCGGGGTGTCACAATGCGCGGCGAGGGCGCGGGTCCCAGTAGGCTTGTCGCGGCATCCGGCGTATGAAAGGGC
>CAYWRZ010000043.1:0-1869 GCA_964460845.1 uncultured Weeksellaceae bacterium | reverse complement strand
GGATCAACCAGCTTCTTGAGGGCAGCTAGTAGTTTTAATTCCTGCAGGTCCAGGTTCGATATTTTGTCACTGGGGGTCACCTGAGAGGACTGAGGTATAAAAATTGCCTCAGTCCTTTTTATTTTAGTATTGAACTGGTGGAATTCCTAATAAAAAGTGGACAAAAAACATTTAGTGCTTAAGCGACATTTTTTAAGTTATTAATTAATTTTTCGTGTTCTAAAATTGTTAAGTTGTTTAAGATTTTATGCCTTCTGTTTTTGTTGTACCAGGTTTCTATATATTCAAAAACAGAAAGAGCGGCCTGATGTTTTGTTCTGTAATTATTTTGATACACTAATTCTACCTTGAGCGTTTTAAAGAAGCTTTCTGCTACAGCATTGTCCCAACAATTTCCTTTTCTGCTCATACTTCTTTTAATCATCTTGTATTTACTTAATTCTAATTTAAAGTCATCACAAGCGTATTGAATCCCTCGATCAGAGTGAAAAATAAGTTCTTTTTCTTCTATAGGTTGATTCATCTTTGCCATTCTAAAAGCCGGAATAACTGTATCCCTAACTTTCATTGTTTCGCTAAGCGCCCAACCAATCACTTTTCTGTTGAACAGGTCAATGATTGCGGTTAAATAAAGCCAGCCTTCTGCTGTTCTGATGTAGGTAAGATCTGATACCCAAACTACATTCTGCTCCTTTACAATGAACTCTCTGTTTAATTTGTTTTCTACCACCGCATACTTGTGAGAGGAGTCAGTTGTGATCTTAAATCTCTTCTTTATGATGCTCCTTAAAGATTCCATTTTCATTAGTTTGGCTACAAAAGGTTGCGAGGCCTTAATTCCCAGAACATTCAACTCCTTTGTTATTCTAGGACTGCCATATGTGTTTTTACTTCTTCTATAAATCCGATGAATTTCTTTCTTTATAAATTCTCGATGTTGTATTCTTTTAGATGGAATAGACAATAGCCATTTGTAATACCCGCTACGACTTACCTGTAGCACTTTACACATCTTTTCAACCGGAAACTCGTGCCTGTGAGTTTTAATAAACTCATACCTTACCGGTCGTTCTTGGAAAAGATGCCTACCGCCTTTTTTAGAATATCGCACTCCAATTTTACATCGTAAAGTTCTTTTTTTAATCGCGCTAATTCAGTTGCTTCAAGGCTTTTTGAATTGATTCCTGATTCGTCTGTAGCATACTTACCAGCTTTATAAACTTCTTTCCATCTTGAAAGACTAGCAGGGCGAATGTTTAACTCTTTGGCTACGCCTATAACGCTACCTCTTTGAATACTGAGTTCTACTGCTTTAATTTTAAACTCTTTACTGTAAAACGTTCTTTCTTTTCTCATGTTGTTAAGTTAGCACTTATCAACTAATCTTTTTTGTCCACTCAAAGGTAGTAACTCCAAACTGCCACTACCATATTATTTTGTACGCCGATGTCCCTTACAAGAAAATTAACCTCACAGTTCTTCAGTTTCTCTCAAGAGCAGCTAAAGCAAAAGGAACCGCCTTCAGATCCGGTTATTTTCGTACTACCTAGTCTTCTATTAAATAAGGGATCATATGGAAATGATTCTCTGCGTCATTCTATATAGATTTTTATTCTGTGATGCCCAAAATAGTTTTCACGGTATTATTGTCCCTTAACCCAATTTTAGGGCCCCATTCAACCTGCCAGCTTACGGGAAACCCATTTCTCACATAACTCTACATTCCATCTGGCATGTCTAAACATCAGGAAGTGAGCTCGTAAGCCGTGTGACCCCCCAGCGGCTTACGCAAGCAACTACATTCTCTGCTTTATCCTTCTATATAATGCAGAAATATGTTATTAGAAAAGCTGTCAAGGTAAGTAAGAA
>CAYWRZ010000042.1:0-1936 GCA_964460845.1 uncultured Weeksellaceae bacterium | reverse complement strand
AAACTAAGACATAAAAAATGCCTTTAATCAACTAAGTTTTTAGTTGTTTTTTCATCACATGAAACTGCAATCCCTATATAAAGCCCAACAAATACGCGAAAAAAACGCGGATAACCCTTACCCCTTACAACATGTAATAAGCACCGTCTCAGACCGCGCTATACCGCAAGAAATATCCAGCTCCGGAAATGTCAGCTTTTACCAAGCTGATATTAAATCCTACTCCGACTACTATCCCTTCGGTATGCAAATGCCGGGGCGCTTCGAGACAGCGGCAGGGCATAATTATCTCTATGGACAAGGCGGACAGGAAAAAGAATCTGAAATAACCGGATCAGAATCGCACTACTCCGCTGAATACTGGATGTATGATTCCAAAACAGCTCGAAGATGGAATTTAGATCCAATGCCAAACCCATGGCAAAGCTCATACGCAACTTTCAACAGTAATCCCATAGTATTTAGTGACCCATTAGGTCTGTATGGCACAGAGGAAGAAGCTCAACAACAAAGAAAAGAAGCTATAAAAGCGGGGCATACAGTTGGAGATGTTTATCAATCAGGTGATGAATATGGTTTTAATATAATAGGTTCAGATAATTCAACTTCTGCGACTTTTAATAAAACCGAATGGGGTGAAAGCTCAAATTTTTATGCCTTTATTGGAATATCTCCTTCTTTAGAAAAAATGCTTAAAGTAGATACAAAAACTGCTGAGCAAAAAGAACCTGTCAGATATGATAAGCTAATAAGAATATCCGTTGGTCAAACCGCTGCTGTTACCAGTCTTGTTAGTTTAAAATCTTGTAACCCAAGTTACGGACAAGTACAAGATAATCTAACTCCAAAGCTAAATCGACTTCTTGAAAACTCATCGAAAAAAGCACTTGAAGAAGCGGTAACAGATTTAAAGAGAAGGCATCAAGATGAATTAGTCTTTCGGTATATGTCAATTGCCGAATATGATGCTACACTCGAAGGATCTTGGAGATCTAGAAATAATTCCACATGGCCAACGCTTGTAAATAAAGATAAAAACGGGAATTTAGGTTTGAAATACGTAACACCTGATGTATATTTTTCTAGTCAAACTGCAAAAGCAGCTCTAGCTCTCCCAACTGCGCCCAGCATTGTAGTCTGGACTTTTAAAAATGACTTGAGAACATTAACCCCAAGAAATTGGAAACCTGTAGATCCAAAGTACGGAGAGCCAGGGGGAGGAAGAGAAGGAACAATAAGCGAACCTTTCCCCATTCGAGGTGCATTTATGTTAAACAAATAAACGTTAGTAAATATGGCTCTGTACAACATATATAATAAAATTTCAGAAGCTGAATTTACCGCTCTGAAAAGGGAACTATCTACTATAGATCGTGAGATATTCGATCATATATTAAAGAACGAATTGAAAATTTATTCAACAGATACGCATAACGCTGATGATGTATTAGGTCTAAATTTTAATGTTAACTTAAAGCCATCCGAAAAAGGGAACATATCCATTTTTCTGAATCCTGAAGAAACAGGATTTGATGTGACTAATATTATCACAAAAGATGTAGATAATAAAAGATTTTTCCTAAAAAGGATCGTAATTAACAATGCAAACATTAGCGAAATAAAAGAAAGAATAACTTCAATTATAGACGATAGTTTCAAGTGGATAACTGAACAAAGATTCGATCCGCAAAACTGGACTAAAATTGCTCAATAAAAACCATACACCCGCTCTTTGACATCCTGATTAGACTGCTTACAACTTTGCCAACTTTCGCGCATTATGAAGGTTCGATCTTTTGTATGAAAGCGTTTTGTAATTTGGTCGATTGCCCCGGTAATACTGGGCTTTCGTTCCTACAAAAACACAAAAATCATACAAGAAAAATGACATAAGTAGTTCATACCTGACAAGTAGTTCGCAAGTGGTTCACACCTT
>CAYWRZ010000041.1:0-1937 GCA_964460845.1 uncultured Weeksellaceae bacterium | reverse complement strand
GGGGCTCCAACCACAAGGAGGAGAGCCCACAGATTACCAGCCTGAGACAATAGGGTATCGAGACTCGGAGGAACAATACCTGTTGTAACAAGTATCATTACCCCAATAGCAAAGAGGAATGCGGCAAAGACAATCATTCCGATCTTATCGGCCTTGTCCCGCGCCTGAACCTCTTCTGGATAACGCTTCATAAATTACACCCCCGTTAGAGAATATCTCTTCTCTTTCGGGGGTGTAATGATCACTCTACCAACTAATGGTGAAGAGCTTCTTTCCTAGATGCTGGTTGAGCCAGTCCTCTAGAGAAACATCGTCACCAGCGTTACCGTAGACGTCGTAGTGGGTCTCGTTCGGTGCCTGGACGGCCTGGAGGATCTTATCCCGCAGTTCCTCGGTTAGCTCCGGCTCGTCCTCTCCGATCAGCTCAGAGACACGGGCAACGGGGTTCGGGATGTACGAGTCATCATCGAACAGAGCTGCCTTGAGCCAGGACACCTCACCGATCCGGAAGTTGGGGGTGTCGGACACCCGGTCGTGGTGACCACACATGAAGTCGTACTTGCCCGGTAGCTTACAATCCTCTTGAGTGAAGAACCCGGCGAAGTACTTGTGTCCGCTGTGGTGGGAGAAGAAACAGCGCATGTCCTCCTCTTCCACACCATCCATTACGTGAATGTGTAGATCTGCTGCCATATTACTTACCCTCCAGTGATTCAATGGTGTCGTCGAACAGGGACAGAATGTCGCCTACGTTGTCTAGCTGGTCGTTGTACTCAGCCAGGTCCGCATATGCGAACCTCCCGCCACCAACGATCGTGCGCTCAAGCTGGGTGATGGCCTCCTGGAGAATGGGGGACCGCAGAAAGTCCGTGTCCTCCGTGGCAATCTCGCCACTGTAGGCCTTTTCGAGTGCCCCGAGAGCACAGAACTTGCCGCTGGAGTGATATTCTCCTCGAACCCATCCGTCTGTTGCAATAACGTTTCGGGCCTCGGACAGAATCTGAATAGTGGACTTCTCTTCGCTCATGCCAATTCCTGCTTTCGGGATTTGAATCCCCGGCGCTCAAAAGAGATCCGGGCGTCTATGTCGCTATCGAACTTCAGGCCGACCCACTCGAAGCGGACCAGCTTCTCACTGCCATCCTGGCCAATTTCAAAATACTTGATCTTGGTCGGAGTAATCTCCACAGCCTCTTTTATTTTACCTGTGGTTCGGTAGAGCTTCTTCATGAGAAACCCCTCTCCCAGTAGACTTAACTTAGTCTAGCAGGAGAGGGGGTCGGTGTCAAGCCTTAGCTCGCGGAATTCTCTGGGAAGTACTCATCCACCAGCTCCTGAAGGTCCTCCAGGGCGTTGTCCTCGTCGAAGAGGTTGGACGCCTCGTCCCAGGTGATACCCAGGTCGTGCTTGGCTGCCCGCTCGTAGGAGATTAGTTCACCCTCGTATCGAACAAAGGTGCCATTCTCCGGAACGAAAAGGTCGAAGTAGCGACCTGAATGCGTGTAGTCACCCTCTTCACCCTCTAGGGGAACCATGTGGTCCTCATCAAGAATGTACCTGCCGTCACCGGTCGGGCGGTACACGGGCTTACGGTCGCTGATCAGGCCAACCCGACCAGCGTAGCAACAAGCTGTGCCACAGGCCACGTCCTCTTCAGGGTTATCGACAGGCTCACCCTGAACCCATACATTCTGCTCCCACTGGAACTTCTGGTTCTCAATTTCATCGAGAACACGGTGTGCCAGCTTAACATTTCGGGTCATTTCATACCTCCAGTTAATTTACTGAATCAGGTCGGGGTATTCTCCCCGATCAAATTTGGTGATGAATTCGTACATGGCTTCTGAGGGTTCCTTGGCGTAAACCAGAGAAAATCCCAACTCACGCCCCTGGCTCGTGCCAATGCGTCGTGAGAGAGAAATCTCTGTCGGATCGAC
>CAYWRZ010000040.1:0-2005 GCA_964460845.1 uncultured Weeksellaceae bacterium | reverse complement strand
AGGAGACTCTACAGCCGGATGCATCCGACGATCCTCGCAACCTAGGGCTTACCCCGGGAAGCACTGAGGATGTACCAGCCGACCAGACTGACACCGTGCTCCGTCCGGGTACGACCCTACCGACCAACCCAACTGGTCCTAACGGTCTCCAGGACGTAACAGCACCGATCGCTGGTACCGAGACTCAGCTACCACTCAACCAGACTCGAATTGAGACTGACGTCCGCGTAGGCGACCCGGACAACCAGGAGAAGGCATTCCCCTGGACCATCCAGCCAAAGGCCTCTAGCGAGCGTTCTATGGCCTCTATCCGCCTCGCAGAGCTACGAGTGCAGGCCAACCTAGCCCAGGGCGATAAGTACGACCTAGCGGCTCACATTCAGGCTGACGCACGTCTGTCTGACGAAATGATCAACTACGAGATCAACACGTTGAACAACGTTCTTCGTAGCTCTCGTACGGCCTCTGCCAAGAGCCCGAGCGGGAAGGTTCCGAAGCTAGGCGACGAGCGACAGAGTCCGTCCATGGCATTCGCTGCCAGCCTTAGTGATGCAGAGTTTGACGCAGACGACGCCACTGATCTATTCCTAGACTAAGGATCATAATGGCATTCAAGGTCACCCTTAACGATAACTACGACGTTGTGGTTCTACCCAACGGCGTAGTTATCCATGGGGGAGAGAGTGCGACCCTTGTAGATAAGTACTTTTATCAAATCAAGGAAGATGTCGCAGCCAATCTCTTCTCCGATGTTGACTATGTTGGACAAATGCCAGGAGAAGGTGGAATGGACCCGGAAGAGTTTGTAGCCGAGGCACCCCTTTCATGGGATGCCGAGGGCACGACGCTAACCATTTCCGTTGGAACAGGAAGTGGCGACGTTGCTGCCGGAGACCACGGTCATGTGGCAGAGGACATTTCCGATTCCACCACCACAGGACGCAATGTTTTAACAGCCAGCAATCAGGCTAATGCTCGCTCTGCAATTAGTGCAGCAGCAACTGGGCATAACCATGCAATTGCAGATGTTACAAACCTTGAGGATACTCTCAATGGAAAGCTGACTGCCTCTCAGGCAGCGGCTGTAGCGGATGTCGATAACGACGTTGAGGCAACCCTTAACGCCCTCCTTGCATCCCTGCGCAGTGCGGGTATTTTGGATACCTAGAATTAAATCTCCTGTCTAGATTTCCGCAGCAACGAATCAATTAGTGAGAAATGCTCATACCAAGGACTTAAGTGAAGTCCTTGAAAGTAAGAAAGTCTTCTTTGAAGGGACTTCACACATGATTAGAACTCGACTTAATTCTAGTCATATCAAGCGTACGGTAAGGCCTCTATACGCCTTCACCCAGTCTACTCCCAAGAGTGTATTCCTAGACCCAGCATTCGACCGTAACGCCCACAATGGTGTGTTCCCGGGTTATGCAGTGGCTAAGGGTACCGGAGATATGGTTACCGTCGCTGGTTTGACTGACAACCTACCGTATGGCCTCGCAGCCCTCTACGTAGGTGGAGACGGCGTAGACGAGCCTCTAGACGTAGGCGTTAACGCATTCGCAGCATGGGTAATGGGTCCAGATGCAGAGTTCGAGGTATTGGCTCCCGCATTTGACCAGAACCTTTCCTGGACTGATGGTCAGCTTGTGTACGCTTCCATGGAGGCTGGCGAGCAGGGTCGTCTAGTAAACAGCACCGCAGGTGCCGCAGGTACTGCACGAACCACCGCCCCACTTGCCCGTGTTCTCAAGGTAGCTTCACCGACCAAGCTTGTTATCGGTGGACTTACGAGCCGCGATCTATAATTAGACTGACGAGAAAGGAAAGGTCTAAACTATTATGTCTACTCTCGTTAGTGGAAATGGACTCAGCCGGGTTGCAAGGCATTCTGACGATTACGTCAATGCCATTCTTGCCCGCAAGGAGTCCAAGCAGACCCTAAGCCGTGAGGCAAAGGTCAAGAAGATGGCGCTCGTTCTTAAGGACGAAAGCTCCGGCATTAAGC
>CAYWRZ010000039.1:1572-2068 GCA_964460845.1 uncultured Weeksellaceae bacterium | reverse complement strand
CGCCGAGCTCGAACCGGGGATCTGGTACATCCGATCCGCACCGTCGGTGATCAGTGGCCAGAATCTCCACGGCGTGCAGATGTACGCGCTCGGATCTGCACTGCCCGAGGGAATGTGGCTCACCCCGTAGTTCTCCAGTGTCGAACTGGCACGATGGGATGGTGACCGACTTTTATCGTGTCCTCGTTCTCGGCTCGGGTTCCGCCGGTCTATGGTCCGCGCTGGGGGCGGCGCGGCGGCTCGATGAACTCGACGCGGCCGGCACCGTCGACGTCACAGTCATCAGTGCGCAGCCGTTCCACGACATCCGGGTCCGCAACTACGAGGCAGACCTGAGCGCCTGCCGCATCCCGCTCGGCGACGTGCTCGACCCGGCCGACGTCGGGCACATCGCCGCCGAAGTGACGGCGATCGACACCGAGATGCACACCGTCACCGTCTCGGACCACGGCACACCGGGCACGCAGAGGTACGACCGCTTGGTCATGGCGCTCGG
>CAYWRZ010000039.1:0-1562 GCA_964460845.1 uncultured Weeksellaceae bacterium | reverse complement strand
GCCGAACCCGATATCCCCGGCCTGCGGGAATTCGGCTTCGATGTCGACACCTACGACGGCGCCATGAAACTACAGCGCCACCTGGCCGCACTCTCCGACGGACGCCCGGACACGGCCGCGGCGACCGCAGTCGTGGTCGGTGCCGGCCTCACCGGCATCGAAACGGCATCCGAATTACCCGCAAGACTGGCAAAGGTGTGCGCAGGACGCAACGTCGAACCGCGTGTGGTGCTCATCGACCACAACCCGCACATCGGTTCCGACATGGGGGCATCGGCGCGCCCTGTGATCGAAGCGGCTCTGTCCGACAACGGTGTCGAAACGATGACCGGCGTCGGCGTCGCAGCGGTCGACGAGGACGGTGTGACGCTCTCCTCCGGAGACGTCCTGACCGCGGGCACCGTCGTCTGGTGTGCGGGGATGCGGGCGAACCCGCTGACAGCTCAGCTCGGTACCGAACGCGACCGGCTCGGTCGCCTGCCGGTCGACGACTATCTGCAGGTGATCGGCTCGCCCGGCGTGTTCGCCGCCGGTGACGTCGCCGCGGCGCGGGTGGACGACGACCACCTGTCGGTGATGTCGTGCCAGCACGGGCGCCCGATGGGCCGCTACGCGGGCTACAACGTCATCGGAGATCTTCTCGGGGAGCCGATGCTGCCACTCCGGATACCCTGGTATACAACGATTCTCGACCTCGGAGCGGCGGGCGCAGTATACACCGAGGGTTGGGATCGTCAGGTGGTCGCGCGTGGCGCGCAAGCCAAGGCCACCAAGGTCACCATCAACACACGACGCATCTATCCCCCATTGAATCGCGACCGCAACGCATTATTGGCCGCCGCTGCGCCGGTGCTGCAGGAACGGCCCGATCCCGGGCATTGAAACTTCGCCGGCGACCCCGTGCTCACAACACCAGCAGCTCCTTGGCACAAGAAGGTACTTGCCGATGTGGACCAACTTCCGACGCACTGACCCCGGTAAGAGTCCGATCAGACGATCCCGATTCGCATGTTGATCGGCCACGCAACCTCTCGCATTGCCGCAGGATCGCCCCACAGGTCCGTCACGTCAGCGGCAACGGACTCCAAGACCTCCGACTTGCCCACCTCCGCGGCCGTGCGGACCGCCGACCACGTCGAGATGTAGCCCAGCATTCCGTTCAGATCCCACTCCTTCCGGATCTGCATCGGTGGAGCCGACAGCTCGTCGAACGGAAAGTCGATGTCGGCGTACCCGCTGTCGACGAGTGTGCGTTCCTCCGGCCAGTACGGGCCGATCTCGGTCCGATAGAAGCGCTGGAACCGCTCATCGAGGTCCGCGTCGAGTTGTATCACCCCGTAGCTGACCAACGCGAGAACAGCATCGTCGACCGCAATCCGCCGGACCTCGTTGTAGAACGCCGGGCGGTCGAACCAGTGCGCGGCCTGCGCAGCAGTGATCAGGCAGGCGCTCCGCTCCGGCACGGGAAAGTTCTCGGCGGGCGCCCGAACGTAGCGGACCCGGTCATGGCGCCTGGCGTTCGCGATCTGATCGGCACTGGGATCGACTCCGATCACGGCATC
>CAYWRZ010000038.1:0-2074 GCA_964460845.1 uncultured Weeksellaceae bacterium | reverse complement strand
GCGAACTACTTGTCAGGTATGAACTACTTATGTCATTTTCTTTGTATGATTTTTGCGTTTTTGTAGGAACGAAAGCCCTGTATTACCGGGGCAATCGACCAAATTACAAAACGCATTCATACAAAAGAGCGAACCTTCATAATGCGCAAAAATTGGCAAAGTAAGTAAGCAGTCTAATCAGGATGTCAAAGAGCGGGTTTGGCTATTTTCTCAAAGGTAAAAATGAGTTATCTCTTTCCAATTGATTTTACAGAATCAATTTTTCTTCTGTATATATAAATCAATCATTTCAGAAACGAACTTCATTTGTCCATTGTTATTTGCACTCATGTATTTCGATCTATTATCGTAAGTGTCAATAATACAAGATTTAAACTCTGTTGATCCGACCGTGCCGTTTATGATTTCATAAACTTGTATTTCATTACTTTTTGGATCGTTAGCGTTTGAAGAGAACTCGTCCTGTTTAAATAATCTTAAAGGGATATTTGTTCCATTTTGATAGTGAAATTTAATGTTTTCTCTTGTGTCTTTGTGTCTGCCATGATTACAGTCAAACTGAGTAACCAAAACACCGAGGGAATCAATTTCGTAAACTCGTCTTTCTTCTTCGTATTTTTTCGGATTGCCTTCAGATTGATTACAGATTAAAACGATAATTCCGGTATAATTATCAGGAATTATATACTTCTCAGGTTCTGAATCTTTTTCGGATATACAGGAAATTAGGAGTATTGAAGAAATTATGAAACGGAATAGCATTTTCTTACAAATTATATTATTAATTCTAAATTAGTTTCCACACTCGTTGGAGTCACAATCTTTTGATGGAGTAGTATCTAAAAACCCTTGATTCCATTCCCCAATACTCATGTTGTTAAGATTGTGATATTTCCCATCGGATCCAGTCATGCCCCGAATAGATAAAAAATTTCCATCTCCATCAACGTTAAAGGAGAGTGTGTAGTCGCTAAACTCTTGGCCATGTCCCAAAAGTTTTGTGATCATTCCTTTATTATCTGGACCTAAGGTGCCCATGAAGACTTTCGTGCCTGCTTCATCTTTTATGAATGATTCATAGGCAGGAAACCCTTTTCCGACAAGCTTAAACCTTACATCCAATATCCCTTCGTTTAATTTTGAACTATTAAAACTAAATCCTCCTTGAAAATATATTTCCGGATTTATAACCATATCCTTTGTTAAAGGGTTCGAGCCATGAAACGCACCTGTAATTGTAGTGCTATTTGGGCCAGAAGTAAATACCTGCGTGGATTCTCTTGGTGTGGCAGTTCTTGTTTCAACAGGTCCCGTGAAATTAACCGGACCAGTGCTAGGACTTGCCCATGTTTCAGATTGTCTATACGTGGATTGAGTAACCAAATCTATATACATCATATGATGAACCCTTGCCGAAGCATCATCAGCTAAACTATATCCTCTGTTATCAGCTTCATAAGGAACTTTTTGGTGTGGCATTAATTTTCCAAACTCTTTCCAAGGGGCAAAGGCTCTTTGCGTAATGATGTATTTTTCAAGACCTTCTAAATCTATCGCCCTTATTACGTCATTTTCTGCGAAAGCGTAGGTGCTATTCCAAGGGAAATCTTTTCTGAGAGGATCTTGACTAAGGAACCTACCGATTCTTGAATCATGTACACGATAAGAAAAAGAATAGTAAGATTTACTCCCGTCCATTTCGTTATCCGATTCCTGTCCCTGGAACCCGAAGCGATAATTATGCCCTGCTGCTGTTTCGAAGCGCCCTGGCATTTGCATCCCGAAGGGATAGTAGTCGGAGTAGGATTTAATATCAGCCTGATAGTTTCCGATCTGTCCGGGACTGTATGTATCTACCGGTATAGCGCGGTCGGAGACGGTGCTAATTACATGTTGTAAGGGGTAAGGGTAATCCGCGTTTTTTTCGCGTATTTGTTGGGCTTTATATAGGGATTGATATTTCATGTAATGAAAAAACAACTAAAAACTTAGTTGAATAAAGGCATTTTTTATGTTCTTGTTTTTTTGTCAAACTGAGAAGACAGCCTACAAAGAAAAAAGGGGAAAAAAGAAA
>CAYWRZ010000037.1:0-2105 GCA_964460845.1 uncultured Weeksellaceae bacterium | reverse complement strand
TGCAATCCGTCGATGACGATCGCGGCGCTGGCCGAGTACGGCGCGGACGACATCGTCGCCCGCGATCTCGGCAGCGTGTTCTGACCGTTGCAGAATGACCGAATGTCACCTTTGGTCGATGTGCGGGCCGTTGCGAAATCCTGGCGATACGCGACACACCGCGAATCGACGGTTCCCGGGGACGGGCACTCCCCGCCCCGGGAACCACCTCACACCATGGCCGGCAACCCACCTCCACCCACCACCGTGAGGATCTTGCCGATGTTGTGCACCGCAGCATGAAAACTCCACTCACCACGAGCACGAACCAACCCGCGCCCGGTGAACCTCCGGAAATTCAGATTATGTTTGGCATGCCCGAACGGAGTCTCCGCAATATGCGAACGCTTGCGATAGGTAGCGATTCCCTCCTCGGTCCGCAACCGATGCGCCATCGCCTCCACCGCTGACACACCAGCCGGTGGAGGACCCGACGCCGGTGTGTCCCGAGCTGCGTGTTCGAGATGCCGCCCCTTCCCACGGGCGATCAACCGATCCGGACCCGGCGCAGTGACGTTGGTTTCGGAGAAGTATCCGGCATCGGCGAGTAACACCCCGATCCCACCGCTTTCGCCGGTGTCGCCGGTGCTGGTGGTGGATCGGGCTGCGGTCATCGTTTCGGCAGCAGCGACCGCGGCCTGCATCATCGGCACGAACGTCGGCGCATCGGTCGGGTTCACTGCCACCGACACCGCCATGATCAACCCGTCCTCACAGGTCACGGCCTGACAGTTGAATCCCTGCAACCAGTTACCACCGCGCAACGGTTGCAGCCCGGACTCCGGGTCGGTGGTGTTGACCACCCGCTCGGGCCGATCCTCGGTGTCGGCACCGGTCACCGCCGCGGCGGCCGCGGTCTTCGCGGCCGCGATCACGCGTTCGAGCCGGCTGCGGGCCTTGATCACCTTCGGGTCCTGCTCGGCCGGGCGGATCACCCAGCCGCCGTACTTGTGGCCTCTCGCGGCTGCTTCGGCCCGCCGCTGCTCATAGCGGGCTTCCTTGTCGGCATGGGCAGTCAACGCTTTGCCCAACGCCAACGCGGCGGCCTCCACCGCCACCGAGGCCGGCGGCAATCCCGCCGGCATCGTCCCGGCTCTGACCTGCTCGAGATACGTCTGCGCCGAGGTGTCCTTCTCATCCCGGGCCTTCTGCTCTGCGGCACGAGCAGCGTCGAGGACGGCGATCGCCTCGTCGATCCGTGCTGCCCGTGATCGTGGGTCGGCCAGCGGGGGCGGTACCGACCCGGGTCCGGGCCCACCTCGGCCGTGTTCGTCGTCTTCGCTGGTGTCGGTGGCTTCGTGCGCTGCCACCGCCGCTGCGGCGATGGCCCGGGCGTGTTCGGCGGCTTCGGCGCGCACGGACGATTCGGTGCGGTTGGCACTGGTCCCGGCGTTGGAGGCGATCTTGACCGAGTCCAACGCGATGGTTTCGAGCCGGCCCAGGCCCAGGGTGGCGGCGAGCAGCAGGACCTGGGTGAACAACTCTTCGCAGGCGGTGGCGTGGGTTTTGCGGAACCGGGCGATCGTGACGTGGTCGGGAGTGTCCTGGGCGCAGATGACTCGGTAGGCGACGTCGTCGGTGCACAGGCGTTCGATGCGGCGGGAGGAGCGTTCGCCGCGGGACCAGGCCCACACCAGCAGGGTCAGCAGCATGTCGGGGTGGTAGCCGGCCCGTCCTGCGCCGCCGATCTTGGCGTTCCGATGGAAGGCGGTGGTGTCGATCCGGTTGATGATGTCGATGACCGTCCACACGGGGTGGTCGGTGCCGAGCCAGTCGCGCATGTCCGGGGGGATGAGGAACTGTTGGTCACGGTCGACGGGTCGATATCCTTTGGCCACCAATGGATTCTATCTGAAACCGCAGGTCAGGCCCCGTTGTGACACGACGGGGACCGACCCGCAATTTTGCAACAGCCCGTCAGGAGATCCAGCGATACATTCGCTCGGGCGCGGGTGGGGTTTTCTTCGAGTCAGGCGATGAGTGCGGCGGCGAGGTCTCGGTATGCCTGTGTGGGGAACGATGTCGGGTCTGCTGTCAGTACCTGGATGGGCACCTCGTCGGCGCCG
>CAYWRZ010000036.1:0-2111 GCA_964460845.1 uncultured Weeksellaceae bacterium | reverse complement strand
AACAAACACCTTCACGGCTGGTCACCGGGTGATGAGTTCGGGTATATGTCCAGGCGCTCGGTAGACTCGTTAAACATAGTGCCAGGCATCCGAATGCGCCCCTTTACTTACGCCCTTGGGTACGAAGATTATAGCGCTGCCGAAATTGACACCGTGTCGCATCCTGACATTGAAATAGAAGGCGAAATAGATTAAGACTCCCAAAGAAGCCAGGGGTATTTTGCCCGAAGCTCCCGAATCGAGGGCTGGGCCTGAACGATATCTTTGACCAGATCCCGGGCATCCCTCAAGATGTCGATGATGGTTTCAGGTGACCGGAAGGCCTCCGTACCGAGTTGATCCAGGCAGTAGTCAAGGCGGAACTTTTTGATCTCAGCATAGTAGTAATAGCGGTAAGCGATCATTACGTAAAAAGCCGTCGTCTGACGCTCTTTTTTACCCTCCTTAGGAGAGGAGGAAGGGGCAGGTGTGAATATGCTGTCGAAAATTGATATTTGACCTCTGGCCATGTGTAACAAATTTAAGACCTATTTAAAAGCAGTTTTAAACACTCTGTAAACATAAAAAAACCCTCCGATTTGGAGGGTTTTTTATGGTGGTTGGTTTTAATTGAATTTACATGGCTAATCAAACATAACCACTTTCCGCCGACGGTTCCCTACCTGCTCGATAATAAGTTCATTTGATCGTTTTTCAATAGGCGAGCCCTGAAGATTAAAATATATGGGTAGGTCCTGATCAGGCTGGTATTCGTTTACACCTGTTGTGATCGTATATTGACATGCGACGGTTGTAAATGACCAGGAGACCTCCTGGTAACACCTCTGTCCCTGAAACATACTCCAGCCGCTTAATGTGAAGCTCGTCACCCCTGGTTCACCGGGCGTGAATATAATAGATGGGGTTTGTGTGGGCGGACCACCGTTGACCGTAAACACATAAGAGGATGAGTCACAGTGTTGTCCGGATATACGCTGCCATCCACAGAAAGAAACGTCGGTAACGTATGTTCCGGATGCGCAATAGGTATGGCACCCGACAGAGTAATTCAGGCGGGGCATAACCGTATCACAGGCACTTTGTGATCTTAACGGGCCAGTTAATAGAAGGGTACTGGCGATCGCCAGGGTCATCATGGTTTTAGTTGTGTTTTTCATGTTATTGGTTTTTGGTTAATTCGTCAATTGTTTTATCTTTTATCAGATCGAAGTCCCCGGGTTCCAGTTGGTGAAGACGGCCATTTTTAGCCGCCCGGTGGTAAACATCCGGAGTTTGTTTTTTTTCAGAATCCGGCGAGGTCAGAGACAAAGCCAGGGCAAATAATAAGACATGAACCTGCTTATCTGGGGGGTATGTTTCAAATTTTCTCATAGTTATGATTATTTCATGTCAAAAATTCTTTGAAGTGCCCAGTATTCCGGGTTAAATATTGCGGTCATCACTTCATTAATCCCAACCATAAACATGATTAACATAATCACATCCGCTGCGCCTGCAAGCATCATAGGCATAATTAGCAACTCCGGTTTTTTGTCATACTGAGACCATCCTATACTATCCTTTTTTGAAAAACGGATGTGTAATATTATGGTGTAAAATATTATTGCCACCATAATGGCCATTTGGATGGCGCTAATAATAGCGGAATATTTTGCCTGATTCAAAAGAACGGTCCATAAATATTCGGCGGTCGTTCCTAATTTTTGCGCTAACTCCCGGAGAAGCTTTTCGGTTTTTTCATCCATTGTTATTTGTGTTGTTTAAGTGAATAAATACCTTTTGTTTTCTTTAACGATTTTGGTCTTAAACGGAAAAGATTCTTTCGGAACGGTTTCAATTACATTCATAAGAGATCCTGATCCGGTAAATACAATCCTTTTTTTACCTTCATATTCTATTTGAAGACACAGACATTTACCATTGCCTTTGTCCTTGAACTTCGAAGGTCCTATTGAGTAGCTCAATACAGCTACTGTTTCTCCCATAATCTGGTAAAGGTCAATCTTATCGCCTTCCATCCCTTGTTTGGGTGTTGGTAATAGCAAGTCGCTAAAATTTTTCATAAGAAGTTTTTTAAGTAAGTTTTTTGAGTTACAGTGCTTTGCCCATCC
>CAYWRZ010000035.1:0-2125 GCA_964460845.1 uncultured Weeksellaceae bacterium | reverse complement strand
GCAATCGACCAAATTACAAAACGCTTTCATACAAAAGATCGAACCTTCATAATGCCGAAAAGTTGGCAAAGTAGTAAGCAGTCTAATCAGGATGTCAAAGAGCGGATATTATTTTGATGGAATACGTTAAAAGACGCTCCATTCAAGTTTTTGAAAGTACTTACAATTTTATTTCTTGCATTACGAAATAATATAAATCCTTTTCTTTATCAGTTTCTAACCATCCATAAAACTGAAATGATTCATTTTTTATGACATATTTGTGATAGTACGATTTAGCCAGCTCCCATTCATTTATGATGTTTCCGTTTAAGTCTATTTTGTATAGTTTGAAATCTTTTATGCTTAGATAATAATTGTCCGAGAAATATATGGGATTGTTTGTTTTTATGCCTTTATATGTGATTTTTTCAACTAACTTGAGTTCTTCGCTATATTTCTTTACTTCTTCACTTTCTTTGGTATAAGCGTAGAACTTTCTTCTTGAATGAATTACTGTTTCATTTAATGGGAACGTAAGAACTGTATCTAACTGTTCGGTATCATAAATGAAAAACCTGTAGTTTGAAGGATGAGAGTGAATATCTATGCAGAATAATTTAATGTTTTCTAAAATCTCTTTTACTTCTAACCTCGGGATTATTTTAAATTTATCATAGTCGAATCTTTTCAATAAGAATGTGCTGTCAATGTTGATGTCTCCTATTCCCGCTATTATTTCACTACTGTTGTGTAGTAATTTATTTACTTCAAAAGTAGTTGGTATTTTTCCTTCTATATTTTTTTCTTGCCCTTTTTTAAAGGAAAAAACCTCGTTTCTTTTTTCAACAAATAAAATTTCATCTTCGTTTATTGAAAACGTATAAAAATAGTCGTTTGATAATAATGTGTCTATTTTTATAGGCTCTTTTCCTGAAATCACTATCCCGTGTTCAGGTGTTTTTTTATCGCTTATTTCGTTGTTTGTTTTTCCTGAGCATTTTGTAAATAGAAGCACTAACGGAAATATGTATAATATGGTTTTTATTTTATTCTTCATCTTTTGAATTTTTAGCCTCTTCTTTATTTTCATCTGAAACGCTTTCTTGCTCCATTTTTTTTCTTGCTTCAAGTTCTTCATTTATATTATCTAGTTTTTTCTGTAGGAAGTCTTTTCTAGCATTATATGTCTTTTCAGAGAGTTTTCCTTTCTTATATCTTTTCTCGATTTGAGATATTCTATAGCTTAGCCAAGTGGCTTTCCCGGATAGTCTTTCTGTTGCTACGTCAGCATATTTTGCTGATTTGTTCCCGTGTAAGAATACATCAAGGTCTTCTATTGAAGTAGGATCTATTGCTTCGCCCCACATTCCTGTTTTTCTAATTTCAAAATGCAAGTGTGGCCCTGTAGATCCTCCTGTACTTCCGACTAATGCAATTACTTGCCCATTTCTTACATCGTCGTTTTCTGATACTTTTATTCCTCCATCTTTGATATGAGCATATCTGGTAAAGTATCCATTACCGTGATCTATTACTATTTGGTTCCCGTATCCGTCATTTCGATTACCTGCAAACACTACCTTGCCTCTTGCGGCACTTTGTATCTCTGTTCCTTCTGGTGCAGCTAAATCAATACCAGCATGTAACCGATCAACTTTTTTAATGGGGTGATTTCGCATACCAAATGCATTTCCTCCTGTACGAGGCCCAAAAGTGTAGCCGACTAAAAGCGATGACCAAGGAATATCACCTTCAGTGTCTACAAAGTATATAGGATTATCAAAGCCATAGTGGTAAGGGCTCCAACTGATGAGTTTTGGATGGGTGGCCTTAGGGTCTGTGGATGTCCATCTTCCTAATCGGGGGTCATATTGCCTATACTCGGTAGTATAGCTATTACCGTCACCGCTTACTTCGTTGTCTTTTTCGCTTCCCTGGAACCCGAAGCGGTAATTATGCCCCGCTGCTGTTTCAAATCGCCCTGGCATTTGCATCCCGAAGGGATAGTAGTCGGAGTAGGATTTAATATCAGCCTGGTAAAAGTTGATTTTTCCGGTGGGGCTGTGCAGCTCCGGTATAGCGCGGTCGGAGACGGTGCTGATTACATGTTGTAAGGGGTAAGTGTTATCCGCGTTTTTTTTGC
>CAYWRZ010000034.1:1274-2293 GCA_964460845.1 uncultured Weeksellaceae bacterium | reverse complement strand
TCCAAGACCCTTCTCTCTGGTGCCGGAGAGGGCGAGACCTACGCAGCCGACGCACTAAACAAAAACCTTGTTACCCAGCTTCTCACCACGTACCAGAAGATGCTGAAGTCCCACTTCCGGTCAAGGGCTTTGGTTGTTGCCGAGGCCCAGGAGCATTACGACTATGAGGTTCGTAACGGTAAGCGTTATGTAATCATGGAAGAAGTTCTTGAGGTTGACGAGGAGACTGGCGAAGAGCGCATTGTTGAGCAGCCTAAGCTACTCGTTCCGGAATTGCGATTCAAGACAATGGATCTCAAGGACGAGCAGCAAGAGCACGACTTCATGGAAGCCCTTCGTGCCGCTGGTGTTCCTATCTCCATGAAGACCCGCCTTCAGAATATCCCAATCGATTTTGAAGAGCAGATTGAACAGTCTAAGGCAGAGGCTGTTCGTCTCGCTGTGGCTGAGCAGGAGACTCGCAAGGATATCTACCGACAGCTCAAGTCTGACGGTCTACCAATTCCTGACGACCTCAAGCAGGACTTTGAGCCGAGGGCTCAGCCTGAATCACCTGAGGCTGTGGCAACAATGGCCCGCGTTCCTATGATGGGAACCGACGAAGTTGCTTACAACCCGAACCTCATTCCTACTGCCGAGACTGACGCAGCCATTGAAGTTGACGCAGAGCAGCCGTCTATGGTAGCTGATCAGGAAGAAGGCGACGCATTCAGGCCAGAAGAGTCCGATGAAATGAGAGACGGTATGCCTACCGTGGGCTCTCTATTCGCCCAGGCAAACAAAATCAACGACGTCGCTAAGAGATATGCTCCGAAGCTGGCCAAGCCTATGGATTCCATGGATGCTGAAGAAAAGGCCGAATATCTCAAGTACACCCCTCAGGGACAGTTCTCTGCTCCATCGCATCTTGGAGTAAGAAAAAAGCTGGGAATCGACCCAACGCAGCCCCTGAAGGATCAGGAGGATAATGATGCGTAGAGAAGCTAAGCACCAAACTGTAGCCTCTATGAAGCTTGAGG
>CAYWRZ010000034.1:0-1264 GCA_964460845.1 uncultured Weeksellaceae bacterium | reverse complement strand
AGTACAGGAAGAATATGACTTCAATCCCGGAGACAGGGTTAACACCTGTGACGGGATTGTTGGTCAGGTTGTAGCCGTGTATCCTGGTCCTTTTCAGGGGTCAGAGGAGTATGAGGTTGAGCTAGACAACAACCTCGGTGGCGGAATTTACGTTTCTGGCCAGCTTCAGAAAGAGCACAATCATACGGCAGAAGCGTCTAAGTTTGTCACAGCCGACCAGGATTACCCAGAGCTATCTGAAATTCTTCAGGAGCGTCCTGACCCATCTCGTATGAACTACACTGCTTCTAGGAAGACTGCGGAGTTCGACCCGGGTCTAAATTTAGAAGCTGAGCCCCCAACCTATCAGGACACGGTTCAGCCGGGGCTCCGAATTGAAGACATCCCGGAAGAAAAGCTTCCAGAGAACATCTTCACTCAGTCTGCAAAGACCGCATTCATTCAGGCGGCAGTAGACCAGGACTTCCGATTCCAGTTCACCTCAGCCTGGCGAGATGTCGTAGCTAAGGCTAAGAGGATTCGAACTCAGGGCGGAGTCCACATTACCCATGCGGCTGATGGAATTGTCTACGCGAACGTACAGGGGGACACTCAGGTCTACGAGACAGGCATTGAGAGGCTCCCTAGTAGCCGTACAGCGGTTTCTAGCTGGTCCTGCGGGTGCAAGTGGGGGGCGTACCACTGGGGCGCTGACGACGATCTGAGCCGCTTTGCTGGCCGTCAGTGCTCCCATAGCCTCGCCCTCCAGTACGAGGCTCAGAGCCGTGGCATGTTCGGTAAGTCCATTGACGCAGATTCTGAAAAGCCTCAGTGGGTACCGAGTCGAGTCGTTGTCAAGTACGATATCGATGAGGGTAAGAACCTCACTGCCCGCTCTGGTCTCGACCTAGCACCCGCAAGTATTCTTTATTCTCTTGCTTCTGATAGAGATCCTGAGTTTGCCGAGGAGCTTCGGGCCATTGCATCCACCTACGATCCATTCGGTGATGCCCCAACCCCTCCAGCGGATACTACTCCGAAGGTTCCTGGAGCGACAAGTCCTCATGATCCTCTAGACAATCCAGGATCATCCGGTTTTGCAAATAGTGCAGATCCGAGTAACTGGGGATCTATCCAGGAGAATGACACCTTCAGCCGTCACATGTCATCCGTTGAAGCTCCGGAAACCTCTTCGGAAATCAACCCGTCTGAAATGGGCGGAAATGGCATGGGTGCCAACACCATGGGTGGCGATGCTGGTGCAGATCACGACCCACACGTCATG
>CAYWRZ010000033.1:0-2559 GCA_964460845.1 uncultured Weeksellaceae bacterium | reverse complement strand
CAGATACAACGGCAACTACGGTTGCTTTAGTTTGAAGTGAAGCCCATGTAGATGTTATCAGCGTTCATACAATGAGTGAACATCTGCAAGTCGGTTGTAATTCGCAGCAACGAATACAACTGGCAACATCGTCGGAGGCTGGAAACTCTTCTCCTCTACTCCCTAACCGGGAGCAGCGGTTCTAGGACTTGGGTCGTGCGCACCATTAATTTGGTGCGGGCGATACGAACCTCACCGGTTCTGTAAGTTGTCCAAGATGCCGAGCGAAAGACAATCAGCCACTCGCAGCAAATCTCAGTGCGCATCTCTTGCGTGCCAGTGCTGTGGGCCCAGAGACTGGTAGACGATGGGGTCGTTCGTCCCCTCTATGAGAGTGAGCGAGCGAGCCTTAAGGTACAGTCCACTCCCCGCGGAGACGCGGCTGGTGAGATGAGACTGCTTTGTCCCCTCAGGGGAGCAGTCGAGTGCTCACCGGGAGTCCCATCTGAAGACTGAGGCAGAAATTCCTCGGTTCGTTCGTGGACTCGGTAGTACAGGTTAGACCGTCGTGAGACAGGTTAGTTTTACCCTACTGATGAAGTTTAGTCGGTGCGACAGTAATCCAATTTAGTACGAGAGGAACCGTTGGTTCAGATATTTGGCAAATCGGTTGATTGAAACGTCAATGCTGAGAAGCTATCATCTGCCGGATTACGGCTGAAAGCCTCTAAGCCGGAATCCACGCTGGAAAGCGCCGATACGTGGCCTCCCATATAATATGCATTCGAATAGACAGGGCCCCGGCCCTGTCCAAGATCATAACATTGTAACGGCACTGCAGGGCATAAAAAGCTCTGGAGACGATGCTGAAGACAAGTTCACAATATGGGTTGCTCAGATCCTTTGTAAATGACTTAAATGAAGAACGGGGCATTGTAAGAGTATGAGTGCCATTCTGGTACGAGTCTTTAAGATGCATCCCTTGTTCTGGAGATTTGAAACTCTCATCCTCCACCCTCTTTCTTTTTTTTCTTTTTTCATTTCTTACCGAGGGGCTCTGGTCCACTTGCGGAAATATCGCAAAGGTACCTCCCCCTTCCCTCTATAGTACCCTCCCTATAGTTAGTATAGTATAGTACTATAGGGAAAAATATTTTATTTTGTTTTTGCCTTTTGTGCTTGCTTCTGTGTATTTGTTTGTCAATCCAACGCCGGTCAGGGTCAGCATTGGCCTCGTACCGCCTTCCAGGGGAAGATAATTTTGAGTTTGTTTGCATTTGCTCGCGTGAGAGGGGCTGATTTGCTCTGGAAAGACTGCTTGGCCCGCCTGTTTTAGGGCTGCGGCCGCCTCCGGCCTCCAGCCTCGCCGGCACGGTAAGCCCACCACCCGATCGATTCCCCAGCTCCTGTTTTGGCCCTGCGCCCAAGGCGCCTCGATTCCGAGCAATCCCCTGCCCGCGCGGGGGCTCCAAAGAGGCACCAAATGCCAGTCCAGAAATAGATGCTGGTCCCGAACCAGGGTATTTTTCGATTTCTCCTTCGCCCCGTTGGCTCTCACGCGGGGGCGCGGCCTCGGATCCCCGCGGCCTTTGGGGGCATGCAAGGCCTCGGCCGTGCGGACACTCTCCTGCAGAGATCTCGTTGGGGTCGGCTTAGGGCGCTCCGCAAACCCGGCTGGACTGTTTCGGCGTGCAAAAACCTCCGTTTTCCCCCGTTTTTGGCCTCTTTGCCGGGCTCCTGCGCAGCCGCCCCGGGGTCCCCGGCGCCCGCTCTTCCGGTTTCGGGGTTGCCCGGCCCCGGGCTCCAAGCTGGGGGGGTCCGCCCGCTCCGCCCCCCACACTCCCCCCAACACCCTTTTTCCACCCGCGCTTTTCACTCCTTCTCTTCTTATACTTAAATAATTATTTACCTTTTCAGCTACCTCTTCTGCACCAGCCCATCCTACCTCCCCTGAGCTCCGACACCGAGACTCGGCCCAACCCCAAACCAAGTACCGGGAAGATGCGTGGCGATGTTAGAAAGTCGAGGGAAGCTCGCGCGCGTGCGTGGGAGCGTCCCAAAGTCGCGTATTATTTTTTTGCTTCTCTGCTAGGTAAAATATATTATATTTATTAAGGGGAAATAAATACCTTGAATCTTGTCCCAAACTTAGACCGTGTTTCCCCCTCCCCAGACGCGGGATCGAACCCCCCCAGGGATCCCGATAGACATTAGGTATACCAGGGAGTTGGGAAGGTGCCCTGCGGTGGTTTGGAAGCGATTGCTTAACTTTCGTGTTTTTGTTTTTTGGGATTAATTTTTCAATCAAACCAAAAACTTTGGGTTTTTTCAAAATAAAAATACCAATTTGAAGAGCTGCATGAGCCAAACCAAACAAGCCAACAATTCTCTAACCGACAGCAAATTTGACTTGCAGACTGAAAGAGGAAGCTTGGTCCTTGACCTCCTCCGGAGGCTCGGCAATGTAGAGCTTGATGGGGAAGGAGTCTGAAATCTTTCGCATTTCTTCTTCGTCCATCTTCTCTGAGAGCTTGTCTGTCAGCTTCTCGTCGATAGTGAAGAGAACTTTCTTCACTGTCT
>CAYWRZ010000032.1:0-2848 GCA_964460845.1 uncultured Weeksellaceae bacterium | reverse complement strand
TCCTTTTTTAGAAAAGAGCTCCGGCGTTATCGTCGGGGCTCTTTTTCATTTAGGACACATGTTGCATCACAAAGCACAGCTACTACGCAAAAGCGAAGGGTTTGGAGAGATTTGAGGAGAAAAGATAAAGTATCCTGTGAGTGGTACTTATGTTTTCGTATTTCATGTTAAATCATTTGTGGTTTTCAAAAAATAGCTTGCGCTAATGTTTTTTATTATAGGTTTAGTGAGCTTTAGTAGAAGGCCACTCTGCCGATATGGTGATATATATTTATTCGATACTTAGCGCATATAAGATATCATGTATTTTCTCTTTTACTCCAGTACTCATTCGATATTTTTAAGTAATGAGGTTTTCTTTTTTTTGATTAAATAATTTATTAATCAGGTTGTTATGGTTTTTTTTGTGGCTGTTTTTTACTTGGTTTATGTCGCTAATGCGTAGTATTAGCTAAAGTGGGGGCAGAAAGAGAAACTAAGAAGCAGAAATCCTTCGGAATAAACTTGTAATTTCGCGCGGGATAACAATTAACAGATTTTATGAAGAGAAATTTACTTGGTTTACTGCTTGTAGTAGGCTTTGTCAGTCTTGCTACGCAGGGAACAGCCCAGCAGCTAGAGCGTTCAAACTCTGCTACGATAACTCCGTTTACGGCAGCGTACGCCGGTGACCGTGTCAATTGTGGTAATGATGAGCTGCAATACACGTTCAGCAAAAACCTTGGTGGTAATCAGATATCTGTTTTTGTTACTCAGGCAAACAGCGCTGATTATATTGGAGGTGCAAGTCAGTGGTTTGACGCGCCTTCTCCTATAACTCTACATAGTGTAGTGTTATTTGTTCTTGGCGGAGAGCTTGTTCCCATGGAACTTATTGTGAATATACATACTCCTGAGGCCGACAGCTCTCCGGGAGCTATATTAGCTACCGGCACGGTAATGGCTACTAACACATCTGGCTGGAGAAGCGCAACGTTTTCTTCGCCATTAGTAATAACCGGCCCTTATGTAGTTTCTGTGATGAATCCCAGTACTACCGCTCAGGCAATGCTCTACACAAACTATACCTCTCATTCTTTTCCTACGGTTTTTAGCGGAAGAGGAGAGCGGCTTTCGCGTGCTTATTACTCCGGTCAATGGCACCATCCGGAAACCCTTTATAAGGCTACCCCTCATTACAGTTGGAATGATTATAGAAGTTTTGATGCCGACTTTCTTTTTATTCCTGTGGTGTCGTACGACATAGAGAGTGACTTCACTGTAAGTCCTGCCACCCTTTGTACCGATCAGGAGGTGACGCTTACCAATACTTCTACCGCGATTGCACGAAGCCGGTTTTTCAATCCGAAGGTATTTGAAAATCATTTCAATGGCACTCCTGATAATACCTTTACCTGGACGCTGCCCGACGGCAGCACCGTCAATACAGTAGATGCCACCCTGACGCCGGCTACTGCCGGTACTGCGAACGTATCGCTGAATGTGAATTACGCCACATGGAAAAACGGGACCGCTTGTACCGATACAAAGTCGGAAACCTTAACTATTCTCTATAGCGACGATGCGAGTTTTGCGTATAGCGCTGCTTCTTATTGTGCCGATGCGACTAATCCTGTAGCGAATATTACGGGTGGTTCTACGGGTACTTTCGCTTCCACTACGGGTCTTGCGTTTGCCGATGCATCTACCGGCGAGATTAATCTTGCAGGCAGCACGCCCGGAACCTATGCCGTTACTTTTACTACTAATGGCACTTGTCCGAGTATTGCTTCGCAGCAAATCACGATTACGTCCCCTATTTCCGCCACCTTTACTTATGCTGCTGACGAGTATTGCGTGAACGGCAGCAATCCGCTTCCGGTATTCGGTGCGGGTGCCAGCGCAGGTACATTTTCTGCGGATGCTGCTCTTTCGCTGAATGCTTCCACCGGCGAGATCACACTGGCCACATCTACACCCGGTGTTTACACCGTAACCAACACTATCGCCGCTTCGGGCGGCTGTGGAGAAGAGGTGCAGACATTCGATGTAGAGATCGTAGCCGCAGACGATGCGAGCTTCGATTACAGTGCTGCTTCTTATTGTATCGATGCGACTAACCCTGTAGCAAATATTACGGGCGGTTCTACCGGAACTTTCTCTTCCACTACAGGCCTTGTATTTGTAGATGATGCGACCGGCGAGATAGACCTTGCAGGCAGCACACCCGGAACTTACACGATTGAGTTTACTACCAATGGAACCTGTCCTAATGTCGCCACATTCGATGTGGAGATTATCTCTCTTGACGATGCGAGCTTCGATTACAGCTCTGCTTCATACTGTACCAATGAAAGCACTAATCCTGTAGCGAACATTACGGGTGGTTCTACCGGCACGTTTAGCGCTACTACCGGTTTGGTATTTGAAGATGCCTCTACGGGTGAGATAGACCTTGCAGGCAGCACAGTAGGTGGTCCTTACACCGTTACTTTTACTACCAACGGAACTTGTCCCAGCACCGAGATATTCGATGTAGCCATTCTGGAGGCAGACGATGCGAGCTTTGCATACAGCGCTGCTTCTTATTGTGTAGATGCGACTAACCCTGTAGCGAACATTACGGGCGGTTCTACCGGCACGTTTAGCGCTACTACCGGTTTGGTATTTGAAGATGCCTCTACGGGCGAGATTGACCTTGCAGGCAGCACAGCGGGTGGCCCTTACACCGTTACTTTCACTACCAACGGCGCTTGTCCTAACACCGAGACATTCGATGTGAGCATCACTGCCCTCGACGATGCAAGCTTTGCTTACAGCGCTGCTTCTTATTGTGTGGATGCGACTAATCCTGTAGCGAACATTACGG
>CAYWRZ010000031.1:0-2893 GCA_964460845.1 uncultured Weeksellaceae bacterium | reverse complement strand
TTGGATCACAAGCGATCTCTAAAATAGATTACTACTTCCTACAAAAAGGAAAAAAAAGAAAGCAACGCTACACAGCATAAATAAAAAAAGCAAGGGCAAGGCAAGTGCTGCGCACCCTTGCTTTTTTTATTTACGCTGCAAAAAATACAGGCTTTCTTTTTTCCCCTTTTTTCTTTGTAGGCACTTCCTTTAGGCATGGGTTTTGATGGAGTCAGAATGCGAATACCCAAAAATAATTTTCAACGATAACTTTTAAGTTTAACAATAAGTCTGGTAGAGAACAGGTGAAAGTCCTGTACATTCCTTTTTGGGTGTTCGCACCACTACCAGACCAATCATTCTTCACTTCTTATGCGAACACCCTTGAAGAAAAAAAAGACAAAAAGACCGGAGGTTAGAAGTCTTAAAATCCAACCACACACAAGGTTTAACATCTACAGCCGCAAAAAAGTCCCGGAAATCAAACTTTGTGGAAACTGGCTCCAAAAAATTGGCTTCGAGCATGGACAACGAGTAAAAGTAACTACCATGCAAAACCTGATTATCATTCAACACGAACAAGAATAACTTCAAAAAACAAAGTCAGAAAGCGGCAGATTAATCTGCCGCTTTTTCTTTGTCCGCAGTCTTCTCAGAATGCCAAAAAAACTAAGACATAAAAAATGCCTTTATTCAACTAAGTTTTTAGTTGTTTTTTCATCACATGATAACGCAATCCCTATATAAAGCCCAACAAATACGCGAAAAAAACGCGGATAACCCTTACCCCTTACAACATGTAATAAGCACCGTCTCTGACCGTGCTATCCCACAGGAAATATCCAGCTCAGGGAATGTCAGCTTTTACCAAGCTGATATTAAATCCTACTCCGACTACTATCCATTCGGTATGCAAATGCCGGGGCGTTTTGAGACAGCTGCGGGGCATGAGTATAGGTATGGACAAGGCGGACAAGAAAAAGAATCTGAAATAACCGGATCAGAATCGCACTACTCCGCTGAATACTGGATGTACGATAGCAGATTGGGAAGAAGGTGGAATGTTGACCCAATGTTTAAAAATTATCCCGGACACACTCCTTTTAAAGCATTCTATAATAATCCTTTGTATTGGATTGACCCCAAAGGACTAAACGAAACTAAATACTATGACGAAGATGGTGTTCTAATTGAAAATCTGAACGATGGGATAGATCAATCAGTCATGGTAAACAGAGAGCAATATCAATCTGCGAAAAACATTGCCAAAACCGCAGGTTTAGATGTAGATAATCAACAAAAAGACGCTAAAATATTCACAACTAAATATGACGCTAAGAGTAAAATGAATAGTATGATAAAGTTCCAGTTAAGAGGCAACTTTCCTACTATAGAAGATGTACTCGAAGGCAAAGAGTATTTCCCATATATCGACAACTGTCATACTGCCGCAGATAACCAATGTCGAATAACAGGCGCTATCCCTGCGGATGGAACCGCCGGAACATGGATTGACATCTACAATCAAAACGGTATCACAGGCAATACGCAAGATGCTATAAGAGCTATTCAAGAAGATTTAGCGGTAGGGTATGCTGTAAAAGTTGGTGTAAACTACTTACAAGGAGGTCACCCTCCCAACCCTAATCCAATAACCGATCACTATGTCGCAATTAGCGGTATGGGAAATGACTTTTACGGAAACTTTTTTATCTACTACGATAATACGTTTGACGGCCCCTATAATCCCCACGCAGGAAGACACGGTGACGGTGATAACAAGTTTTATGTTAACGGTGAAAAAATGATCGATCAACAAGTGGCGAGATACCTCACATTTATAGTAACATCAGTATTTCCCAACGTCAAAAAATAAGTTTATCATTATGAAAAAAGTCATCATAATATTATCACTTTTCACTGCTTGCAGCAATCCAAAAGAGAAAGAAATAGAATCTTCACAAAAAGGAGAAATAAGGAATTATCAATTATTTATTGAAAATTTCCCAAAAACTCAATTTCCATTAAAGATAAATTCCCCTTACAGTACATCACCCATAGATACGCTAAAAGAGAACGTATCTACCAAAATAGACAGTTCTTTTATAGCCGAGTTCATTTGTACTGAAGCCTTTTCAATAGAAGAGAACGATTGTCTCGAATATGAGTATCACTACTCCGGGATAATCACAAATTCAACTATAAAAGACCTAATATTTATTGTCAGCATAAAATTTGATTCTCCATTGCCAAAAATGAAAATATATTTAGTTTTAGCAAAAGAAGGAAAGCTTATAGATAAGCTAATGGTCTATTGTACAGACCATACAAACAACAATAATGAAATTTCTACGATAATAAATTCAGAAAATGACATTACCGTGTATAACGGAAAAGATTTTAATATTGATGAAAAAATCGGAAGTTATACATTGAACGAACACGGATTTAAAAAAATAGACTAATAACAAAACCCCGCTCTTTGACATCCTGATTAGACTGCTTACTTACTTTGCCAATTTTTGCGCATTATGAAAGTTCGCTCTTTTGTATGAAAGCGTTTTGTAATTTGGTCGATTGCCCCAGTAATACTGGGGAGTTGGTCTAACAAAAACACAAAAATCATACAAGAAAAATGACATAAGTAGTTCATACCTGACAAGTAGTTCGCAAGTGGTTCACCGCATTTTTTGCATCACTGAACCACTTGAGACCAATAAACTCGCGCCTTTTTTAAGTGGTTCAAAAAAAAAGGCGCGCACAGAAGAAGAAAATTATTTGCAGGTTAAATAGCTGATTTTGTTGTTTTTGAGGAAATGGACTTTTTAAGGGGTGAACCACTTGTCAGACTTTCCTTTACCCATTGGCAGTACGTTTTAAGATTTGGGGCTGCTATTTTGACAGCGCCGTTTTT
>CAYWRZ010000030.1:0-3200 GCA_964460845.1 uncultured Weeksellaceae bacterium | reverse complement strand
AAGCGTTGCCACCCCACCGGCGAGCCTAAATTGAAGCTGTGGCTGCCCGCACCAAGTGCAGGAGACACAACCTTAAACAAAACTTTTGATTTTTACTTAGCGGGCAGAGGGAACAGCGAATGAGTGGAGCAGGGCTGCTTGCAAGTGGCGTGACAGGGTAGGATAGCCTGGCGCGAAGCTTGCGCAGACCTGCGCAAAGAATACCTTATAACCGGTGATCTGGTAGGTAGTACGAATCTTCGTAACCTGCCCGCCGTCGGGCAGGTGAGTAGGAGCCATTATGTAGTCCGGGAAAAAAAGCGGTTCAAAAACGGCGCTGTCAAAATAGCAGCCCCAAATCTTAAAACGCGCTGCCACCGGGTAAAAGAAAGTCTGACAAGTGGTTCACCCCTTAAAAAGTCCATTTTCTTAAAAACAACAAAATCAGTGTTTTAACCTGCAAATAATTTTCTTCTCTTGTGCGTCCTTTTTTTTTTGAACCACTTAAAAAAGGCGCGAGTTTATTGGTCTCAAGTGGTTCGGAGACCCCAAAAAAGGTGTGAACCACTTGCGAACTACTTGTCAGGTATGAACTACTTATGTCATTTTCTTTGTATGATTTTTGTGTTTTTGTTAGGTCAATTGCCCAGTATTACCGGGGCAATCCACCAAATTACAAAACGCTTTCATACGAAAGTTCGAACCTTCATAATGCACAAAAGTTGGCAAAGTTGTAAGCAGTCTAATCAGGATGTCAAAGAGCGGGTTTTAATTATATTTTCAAAAGAAACATTGCATTTTATGAAAAGAGTAGTGCTATCTTATACGTACTAAAACAATACTATCACTGTACTTTTCAAGATTCCTTAATTCGGTTTTAATTATGTTATACCACTTTTCATGTGTATCTTGATTGAGGTGTTTATGGGTTTCATAATCAAACGTTTCGTGGAATAGATCCTTTTCCTTATTTATTTTTTCAAATAAATTTTGAACGTTCTTGGCAAAGGATTTTTCCTTGAATTTTGTAGAAGCTATTTGTTTACGGATTTTTCTTGCAAATATTTCCTCTATATCAAAATGAGCTTGTTCATGAGCTAATACAAAATCAGATTTAACTTTCCCCCAAGATTTTTTTTTTGAAAAGTACGCGATTAAAATTAAATCTCTGTTTTTTTCACCTTCTCTAAATTTAAAATAACTTTTAATTCCAATTGTGGATAATGCCGCTGATCCGTGAGTTTCTTTTCGGAAGTATGTGTAATCTCCATCTTTTGATTTTCCTTGAAAATCATCCCATGTGAGTTTTCTTTCAGATGACCACGTAATTATATCTTCTTTCTTATTTTTTTTAGCAAAAATAAAAGAAGACATCAGTAATGCTACTGATAAGAACAGTGTGGAATATATTATTTTTTTCTTCTTCTTCATTGTTCTTCATCGTTATCCATCACTGTGGTTTCGACAGTAGTCGTAGAAGTGGTTACAGTACTAAGGCCACTTCCTCCGGGCACAGGTTGGGAGAACGAATAGCTGTCATAAAGTTTTTCGCCTTCGGATAGAGAATATTCTATTGACAGACTTCCGGCGGCAGATGTGGTAATTGTTCTCCGATCCCTTATGTTACCACTTTCATCAATAACTCCAATTTCCACGGTTACTGATATAGGATTTCCACTTTCATCTGCAGCTTGCTCAAAAGATATACCCAAAGTTCCCTGTGGTGTTTCCGGAGTGAATATAACTGTAGTTCCGTTTGCTGTTTCTGTAATACTTTCAGTAGTAAGCGGGTTTGGAACAGTCTGTGTTATAACTCTTGTCGTTCTTTGGTTCTCTGGTTGAGGAGTCAAAGGGTTATGAGTTTGCTCAAATTTATACCAAGTAAGTTTCCCAACTGGTTTTTTATTACCTCCGTGAACAGTTTTTGGGTTGTGAATGTCCACTCTTCCGTGCCTTTGTTCGTACTCTCTTAATGCAGGAGGAAGCAGCCTTGTATTTCCAGTATTTGGATCAGGCGTAGCTCTTTCTCGCCCTTCCAAATCTATAAATAAAATAGGGCTATTTTCTGCAAATGCGTAGGTGCTGTTCCACGGATAATCGTTTCTGAGCGGGTCTTGGCTCAGGAACCTTCCGATTCTTGAATCATGTACACGATAAGAAAAAGAATAGTAAGATTTACTCCCGTCCATTTCATTATCTGATTCCTGTCCCTGGAACCCGAACCTGTAATTATGCCCTGCGGCTGTTTCAAAGCGCCCTGGCATTTGCATACCGAATGGATAGTAGTCGGAGTAGGATTTAATATCAGCCTGGTAAAAGCTGACATTTCCGGAGCTGGATATTTCCTGTGGGATAGCCCGGTCTGAGACGGTGCTGATTACATGTTGTAAGGGGTAAGTGTTATCCGCGTTTTTTTTGCGTATTTGTTGGGCTTTATATAGGGATTGCAATTCCATGTAATGAAAAAACAACTAAAAACTTAGTTGATTAAAGGCATTTTTTATGTCTTAGTTTTTTTGTCAAACTGAGAAGACAGCCTACAAAGAAAAAAGGGGAAAAAAGAAAGCCTGTATTTTTTGCAGCGTAAATAAAAAAAGCAAGGGTGCGCAGCACTTGCCTTGCCCTTGCTTTTTTTATTTATGCTGTGTAGCGTTGCTTTCTTTTTTTTCCTTTTTGTAGGAAGTAGTAATCTATTTTAGAGATCGCTTGTGATCCAAAGAATGTACCCTGAGCCAATTTTACAGCCCTTCAGGGCTGTGCAGCGATACGGGGAATACCAGAGACCAAAGTTGCCGCTGTTAAGCGGCCTACCCTTGTTTTAGCGCCCGCGCGGCCTGAGCGCTCTCCGGCTCGCCGGACTGTGAGTGGGTGGCAAGGTGGGGCAAGAGGTGCCACGAAGTGGCCTTGCCGCTACTGCAGAGCAGCGAAGCGTTGCCACCCCACCGGCGAGCCTAAATCGAAGCTGAGGCTGCCCGCACGCATTACTGGAAGGCATTTTTTTACTATAAGAAAGACTTTTGATTAGCGGGCAGAGGGAACAGCGAATGAGTGGAGCAGGGCTGCTTGCAAGTGGCGTGACAGGGTAGCATAGCCTGGCGCGAGACTTGCGCAGACCTGCGTAAAGAATACCTTATAACCGGGAACTTGAAGTTAGCAGGAACCCTCATAAGCTGCCCGCCGTCGGGCAGGTGAGCAGGGGCCATTCTGTAGTCCGGGAAAAA
>CAYWRZ010000029.1:0-3279 GCA_964460845.1 uncultured Weeksellaceae bacterium | reverse complement strand
TTGGCTAGGTTTATTGGCCCGAATGGTATCGAGGTAGTCAACGATCCTGAGGGCAACCTAAATCTTACAACTAGAAGATATGTAGACAATAACTCCGCCTACCAGATGTGGTTGAATGATGGTGAGGAGACGGAGCCCGCAGCTAATGCTATAGAGCTGGTGAAGGACGACTTCACAACCGCAGCAATGAATAGCGTGGCTTGGAGCTTCTACTCTGCTGGCACATCCAATGTGGCCGGTCGCCTTCGTATTCCCATGGATACGACTTGGAGAAATGCCTACAGCCGATATGAGTATTCTCTAGAGGGCTCTAAGGTTGAGGTTGAGCTAGCCACCGTTCCAACTGGTGGCGGTGCTACTACCACCTACACTGATTTCTACATCAGAAATGAAGCCACTGGTGAATCAACCCTCGCGTTCAGATACTCACCTCTGACCAATATCATGTCCTGCCGAAACACGGTTAGCTTCGGAGACGCAGGGGCAGTTAACTTCACCTACAACCATGACAATCACCGGTGGTTGAGGATTAGAGAATCTGGCGGCAACGTCTACTGGGAGACCAGCCCTAACGCAAAGGTCTGGACTGTCAGGAGAACTGCTGCCACTCCGGCATGGGTTGAATCAGCTACCGACCTGGCCGTCATACTTGAGGGATATCGGAACGACACTGGTACCCCGGGATTCGTTGAGTATGACAATCTCAATATGGGATCTCCGAGCCATAAGGATTTCCTAGAATCTATTCAGGAGAAGAACCCTAGGAAGAAGATTACGGACCTGGAATGGCCCCAGACCGTAGCACACCGGGGTGGAGCTAGAATTGCCCCAGAGAACACCGTAGACGCCTTTGACCAGTGTGTGGCGCTTGGCATTGACCTCATTGAAATCGACGTGTGGATGTGCCAGGATGGCGGACTGGTCATTCAGCACGACCGGTCTATGAACCGGACCACTGGCGTGAACGTCAACATCGACCAGATCAGCAGTCAGGAAGCGGCTTCCTACGAGGTGGACCCAGCCCGTTTGGGATTCATCGGTTATCCGAAGTCTCGGGTGATGCTTCTTTCTGAATTCTTCCAGCGCTACAAGGATGCTCCGGTGGCTTGGCTGGTTGAGATTAAGGCACCTGATACGACCAACTCAGCCTATGCCGCACAAATCGGCCAAGCTGTTACAGATATGATCTTCGAGTATGGATACGAAGAAAATGTCATCGTTCAGTCGTTCAACCAGTATTCGGTCTACCCAGCCATGAGAAGACACCTCCCAGGTGGATTCTTGCAAACCAGTGGTGCAACCAGTCCGGCTACCCTTGAAGCTCTTGGATTCACCTACTACGGGATGAACCAGACTGCCTCTGGTGGCAACATTGAGGCAGCAGTTGCGTCTAATCTAAAGACCCTGATCTGGACTGTTAATCGACAGTTCGACAGAGATGCCATTACCGACAACTACGATGTCGATGCGATCATCACAGATGATCCACTTTATGTCCACCCGAGCTGGACCGGAAAGAACATCTGTCGATTCAATGGGGTGGCATTCCCTCACGGAACGCTGACCTCTCGACACTTCACGACGAACCGTGGATTTTTGGGTCGAGATTATGATGATCAATTTGGTCAGTGGCACACACTGACATACGGCTCTGGATTTGAAAACACCGCAGCTAGTCCATCTCCTCTCAGGGTTCGCAGAGATGCAAGCATGGTTCGTCTTGATGGGGAGGTTAGAAGAATTGCAAACGAAGACATTTCAGACAATCAGACTGCGGCAACACTTCCCAAATGGGCATGGCCAGAGAATTGGTTTTGGGGAATCTCAACATCATATACATCTAATAGTCAAGGGTCTGATGGTAGATTCCCAATGCCTGTTTCTATTCCAAACACCACTGGAAATATCGGGCTAAGGAGCTTCCACTATGGAACGTCAACACCAACTCAGTCAATTAGATCCAGGGCTACATCACTAAGCAACATCTCTTTTGCAGGGAAAGAATATTCTTCTGCTAAAGGAATTGTTATTAGTCGGGCAGGCCATGCAGTAGGAGACAACTACCTGTCTATTACACCAGGCACAATTTGCCCAATTGCTACTCCTACGTCATTCACCCTAGATCTAGACATTCAGATACTTGAATGGGCAGCAGGAGCCAACTCCGCTCAGGTTCAAGTATGTCTCCCCGACGACGAGGGATATGACGACGGTCAGGGAGAAACTTCTTCCAACACAAGCACTTGCTATAACATCCTCATGAGAGCCAACGGAAACATTGATATCTTCCAGGCTGTGGCTGGTTCGGCGACGAATATTGCAGCTCAAACAAGTGTTGCTCTAACAGATACCACCACTGCCCACCTGACAATTACTGTCACCCCAACTGGCATCTCTGCTCAGAGAAATGATATCGGTCCTCATACTGCTACAGCTACCAACGCCGTTGTTCCTCGTGGGGCATATGTCGGCCTTGGTGTCAGGTCCTGCCGAGCAAGATTCAGCAATCTAGTGGTGAGTTAATAATGAACATAACATCAAAGAATTCAGTCATAACAAATGGTGATCTTGCAGGGATTCACTCCCGGTCACAGGATGTTGACCCCTGCCAACTATTTATTAGTAATACTGGAGAGACTTCAGTCTACCTAACCCAGGGGGAGCAAGATGATTTTGGAGATCTTGTTTCCATTGCACTACCGTCTGGAGTTCTAAGTAATCGGGCAGCAGTAGAAGCATCTTTTGAACTAGCTCCAGGGCAAAACATTAAAATGGATCTGCCTGCGTCACCCAACCCAATGACCTGGCCAAATGATGTCATCTTCGCGTTTACTCTAAGCGAAGAGGCATCCATCTCTATTCTTAAGTTGGTAGTCTAATGCCAGAGATCCCACCCGCTGATAAGGAAGTCGGTGACCCAGGTCATACTGATGACCACAACCTTATCACCCTGGCCCTAGTGAATCACCAGGACAGGCTGGTAGTGATTGAAGCGGACGTAGCTGAAATGCTCACCGCTGACGAGGGTTTTACCGTCGAGATCAATAACTCAGACCATTTCCATTTTGCATATCTCGAATTGCCTGCTGGCTCACGAAGTGATCAGCCAGATATCTTCGGTGTATATCAGAGCGGAAATGGCATCCTCCGAGTGGACGGAGACGGTCGTCTTCTCCTAAGGAGCTTTGCCACTGGTCATAATCCACTAAGTGTTAGAGGCCACACCTCCCAGACAGCCAATCTGACTGAATGGAGAAATGGGTCTAACACTCTTGTAGC
>CAYWRZ010000028.1:614-4023 GCA_964460845.1 uncultured Weeksellaceae bacterium | reverse complement strand
ACTTTGTAAGAGTATTTTCTGTAAACGGTTCTGTGACTAAGAAAGTAAACCTGGCGAAATAAGCTTTCGGTAATTACTTCATTCCTTTTTTAGAAAAGAGCTCCGGCGTTATCGTCGGGGCTCTTTTTCATTTAGGAGTACACATGTTGCATCACAAAGCACAGCTACTACGCAAAAGCGAAGGGTTAGGAGATAGATCCTGTAAATGGCGCTGATGTTTTCGTATTTCACGGTAAATCATTTATGTTTTTGAAAGAATAACTTATCCTAATTCGTTGAATGTGTATCGATTGTTTGAGTTTTAGCAGAAGATTGCGCCGACAATAATGCTGTATCACATTTGATCTTTACGGTATATAAGATGTATAGAGTCTCCTCTTTTACTCCAGTATTGAATTCGATATTTTTAGGTAATGAAATTTCATTTTCCAGTTAATATTATTGTTAATCAGTGTATTAGTCGATGTTTCTATACTTCTTTTTTGCTTGACTTTTAGCGCTACTGAGCAGTATTGTCTAAAGTGTGTACAGGAAGAGAAAGTAAACAGGGGGAATCCTTTGTAATAAACTGGTAATTTTGAGCAGAATAATAAAACAGATTTTATGAAGAGGAACTTACTTGGTTTACTGCTGTTGGGGGGGCTTACAGGTCTTTCCATGCAGGGCTCGGCACAGCAGTTGCCATCAAGGTCATTTGAGACTCAGACACTGAGTCCTCAGGTAGCCAATCATGCAGGAGCGCGTACCACCACGTGTGGAGAGGACTATATACGTTATGCACTTGGTAAAAACCTGAGCAGTACTCTTGTATCGGGTTGGGGAGTGCTGGCGGGTAATCCATCTGCTCTCGAAGGGGGAAGTCAATGGTTTGATGCGCCTTCGCCTGTCACCATTAAAGGTGTTCAGGTGATTACCCGTTCGCAAACGAATAATGTGACGCTTACAGTAAGCTTACATAAGGCTGCGGCGGATAAGATGCCGGGGGATCTGTTGGCTTCGGGAACCTTGGTTTCTATGGCAACTCCCGGTTTGAACTGGGCTCAGGTGACGTTTTCCGCACCTGTAGTGGTGTCTGAACCATTTGTCATTGTAGTGGAAAACACCAATGCGGGCGTTCCAAATTTAGGAGTGCTTTACACGAATTATTCAGATTCAGCACAGGCGATATTCAGTGGAAGAGGAGAAGGGCTTTCGCGTTTGAAATATCAGGGGAGCTGGTATAGACCTGAGCAATTGTTGCCCGATCATTTTGATGCCGACTGGGCATTCGAACCGCTAGTAGAATACGACATTACCAGCAATTTTACATATACGCCAGTTACGGTTTGTACCGGAGATGAAGTTACACTTACTAATACTTCTTCTCCGATAGTACAGAGCCGTTTTTATAATGTACGTGTATTTGCTAACTATTTTTACGGTGTAGCCGATAGTACATTCGAATGGACATTAGCCGATGGAAGTAATGTGTACACGGTAGATGCGGTTACTACTGCCGCTACAAGCGGTACCGCAGCCTTTTCTTTGGAGATTTCCTACGACGGATGGCTTACGGGTGTGTCTTGCGCTGACCTCAAAACGGAGAATATTCTATTCAACGAGATTGATGATCCTGAATTTAGCTATAGCGAATCTAATTTTTGTTTGGGTTCTCCCAACGAAACACCCAGCGTTACAGGTGGAGCCACAGGTACGTTTACCTCTTCCGATCCAGGTCTTGTCTTTATTGACGCTGCTACCGGAGAGATAGATCTTACCAACAGTGCTGCCGGAACCTACACGGTTACTTTTACTACGGATGGTACCTGTCCTAGTACGGCTGAGCAAGTGATTACACTTAACAATGGCTTCGACGCCACATTTACGTATGCCGATGACGAGTATTGCGTAAATGGCAGCAGCAACCCTGTTCCGGTGTTCGGTTCGGGCGCCAGCGCAGGCTTGTTTTCTGCGGATGCCGGTCTTTCCCTGAATCCTTCTACCGGTGAGATTGAAGTTTCCACTTCTACACCCGGTGCTTATACCGTAACCAATACGATCAACGCGCATGGCGCTTGTCCAGAATCGGAAGAAACGTTTGCAGTGACGATTATTGACAGCGACGATGCGGCTTTTTCGTATGATGCAGCTACATACTGTATAAACGGTACGAATCCCGTAGCCACTATTACAGGTGGTTTTACCGGAACGTTCTCATCGACTACCGGATTGTTATTTGCCGATGTTTCTACTGGCGAGATTGATCTTGCAGCCAGCACAGCGGGTGGGCCTTACACCATTACGTTCACCACTAACGGTGCTTGTCCCAATACCGAAACGTTTGACGTGGAAATCCTCGCAGACGATGCAAGCTTTGCATACGACGCTGCGGCGTATTGCGTAACCGGCTCAAACCCTGTGGCGGACATTACAGGCGGTTCTACCGGAACTTTCTCTTCCACTACGGGGCTTGTGTTTGCAGATGATGCGACCGGCGAGATCGATCTTGCAGGCAGCACAGCCGGTACTTATACCGTCACTTTTACTACCAATGTAACCTGTCCCAATACTGCTACTCAGCAGATCGAAATTGTGGCTCAGGTTGATGATGCAAGCTTTCATTACGATTCGGATTTTTATTGTATCGAACCTGCCAATCCTGTAGCGAACATTACCGGCGGCTCCGTCGGAACTTTCACTTCTACTAACGGATTGGTATTTGTAAATACGACTACCGGCGAGATTGACCTTTTGGCGAGCGACGGGGGTATTTACACGGTTACGTTTACGACAAACGGTGCTTGTTCCAGTATTAAAACCTTTGAGGTGGAGCTTGCTATTGACGATGCGAGCTTCGACTATAGCGCTGCTTCTTATTGTGCCGATGCGACTAATCCTGTAGCGAACATTACAGGCGGTTCAAGCGGAATGTTTGCTTCTGCCGCCGGATTGGTATTTGCGGATGCATCTACCGGCGAGATAGACCTTGCAGGCAGCACACCCGGAACTTACACGGTTGAGTTTACTACCAATGGAACCTGTCCTAATGTCGCCACATTCGATGTGGAGATCATCTCTCTTGACGATGCGAGCTTCGATTACAGCGCCGCTTCATACTGTACCAATGAAAGCACTAATCCTGTAGCGAACATTACCGGCGGTTCTACCGGAACTTTCTCTTCGACTTCGGGTCTTGTGTTTGCAGATGATGTGACCGGCGAGATTGATCTTGCGGGCAGCGATGCAGGTACTTATACCATTACCTTCGCTACTGACGGAATCTGTTCCAGTGTTGCGACTTTCGATGTGGAAATTGTAGAAGCAGACAATGCTGAGTTCGCATACAGCGCTGCGGCATACTGCGTAAGCGATACCAATCCTGTAGCGAACATTACCGGCGGTTCTACCGGAACTTTCTCTTCGACTTCGG
>CAYWRZ010000028.1:0-514 GCA_964460845.1 uncultured Weeksellaceae bacterium | reverse complement strand
GTCTTGTGTTTGCAGATGATGCGACCGGCGAGATTGACCTTGCAGGCAGCACACCCGGTACTTATACGGTTACATTCACTACGAACGGAACTTGTTCTAATACTTTTGATCAGCAGGTGGAAATCGCCGATCAGGTTGACGATGCGAGCTTCGATTACAGCGCCGCTTCTTACTGTGCCAATGAAAGCACTAATCCTGTAGCGAACATTATCGGTGGTTCTACCGGTATCTTCTCTTCGACTACGGGTCTTCTGTTTGTAGATGATACTACCGGCGAGATTGATCTTGCAGGCAGTACACCCGGTACTTACACTATTACTTTCATAACCGCCGGAATCTGCTTCAGCACGGAGACATTCGGTGTAGAGATCGTAGCCGCAGACGATGCGAGCTTTGCATACAGCGCTGCTTCTTATTGTGTGGATGCGACTAATCCTGTAGCGAACATTACGGGCGGCTCTACCGGCACGTTTAGCGCTACTACCGGCCTGGTATTTGAAGATGCCTCTACGGG
>CAYWRZ010000027.1:0-4684 GCA_964460845.1 uncultured Weeksellaceae bacterium | reverse complement strand
GACGGGATTTGAACCCGTGACCTTTGGGTTATGAATCCAACGCTCTAACCACCTGAGCTACCCCGCCAAAGACTTTGAGGGCGCAAATATAAATTTTTTTCCGACATACGCCTTTCCTTACAGGAGCGATCTTTCGCTACCATTTTTTGAAAATGAAGAAAACGGCTAGCACAATTAATCCGAACCCTACCAGGTAGTTCCATTTTAAACCCTCTTTTAGGAAAAAAGCGGCAAACACAATAAATACGACCAAACTGATTACTTCCTGTATGGTTTTCAGTTCGTAAGCAGAAAACTGTCCGTGCCCGATACGGTTGGCCGGTACCTGAAAACAATATTCTACAAACGCAATCAGCCAGCAAACCAGTATCACTTTCCATAAAGCGATGTGCTTGTAATTGAGGTGACCGTACCAGGCTACAGTCATAAATACATTCGAGAGCAGCAGGAGCAGAATGGTTGTCATCGGCTTTTCATTTGGGCAAAGATAGAGCCTCATTTTACGCCGTAAAAGCTCTTTTTGCAACTGCTGAAAAAAAAGCCCCGATATGCTATCGAGGCTTTAAAAACGTAGCAGAATACCCTGCTTATTTTATCAGTGAAATATGGCCGTGATACACCCGGTTGTCTCCCTGGAAGTTACGGCAGTTGATTTTATAGACATACACGCCCGAAGGTGCTGTGCTGCCTTTGTGTGAGCCGTCCCAACCCTGATTTACCGAACGCGTATGGAAAACGACCTCGCCCCAGCGGTTAAAGATCCACATGTCGTAATGGGAAGGGTCAAGTCCTGCGCTCATCGGGATAAAGATATCGTTGAGACCGTCGCCATCAGGTGTAAATGCGTTAGGCACAAACACCGACCAGTCGGCTTCTACACATACGGGTTGTGTGCTGCTGCTGGTACAGCCCTGCGCATTGGCTACGGTAAGCGAAACCTGAAAACAATTTACATCAGAATAGACAAAGGTGGGGTTGGGAAGCGTAGAGGTGCTTTGTAAGGCATCTCCGAAATTCCACAGCCAGCTTGTCGCTCCGATCGAGAGATCCGTAAAGCTAATCTGCGGATCGACCATGCTTGCTGTTTGCGGATTAGCGCTGAAATCGGCCACCGGACTGGGATATACTTCGATGTAATCGGTTTGGGTGAGGGTGGCGGTACAACCGTTTTGGGTAACCACCGTGAGCGAAACGGTATAATTACCGCTGCGGTTGTAGCAATGCATCGGGTGAGACTGGGTGGAGCTGTTACCGTCACCGAAACTCCAGCTCCAGGCCGTGATGGCATCAGAGGCAACGGTCGAACCATCGCTGAAATGCACACACAGTTCCGGACATCCCGAAGTGCGATCGGCAGTAAAGGCCGGTGTAGGAGTCGAATTTACCGTAACCTGACGGTTAAGTGTAGCCGTACAGCCATTGGCATCGGTAGCGGTAGCCGTATAGGTAGTCGTGCTAACCGGCGATACGGTGGGGTTACCTGCGAGGTTGCCCGGTTGCCATACAATGCTATACGGGGCGGTTCCTCCCGAGGCAGTAGCCTGTAATTGCACCGATTCGCCCTGGCAGATGTTCAGGTTTCCTGAATTGTGTTGCAGGGTCAATGCCGAAGGCTGGATAATCGTCACATTCACGGTAGAGGTACAGCCATTGGCATCTGTAAGTGTACAGGTGTATGCGCCCGCACAAAGGTTGCTGGCGGTAGCGCCCGTGCCACCCGAAGGCGCCCACAAATAGGTATAGGGACCGGTGCCGCCTGTACCATTGACCGTTGCCGTTCCGTCGCAGGCATTATAGCAGCTTGTAGCAGTCTGACTGCTCAGACTCCCCACAACTCCCGGCGTATTGGGAACAGTAGCGTTGTCGTTTGCCGTACAACCGTTAGCGTCTGTGACCGTTACATTGTATAAGCCCGGTATAAGTCCGTTAGCGGTCGGATTATTTTCGCTACCATGCGACCAGGTATAGGTGTAGGGAGGTGTGCCTCCTGAAGGTGTTACGGTAACCGAGCCATCCGGCTGGTTACAGTTGGCAGTGGTCGAGCTGGTAGAGGTACTGAGAACAGAAGGTTCAGAGATAGTGGTATTGGCAGTAGCGGTACAACCATTATCATCGGTAACAGTCACCGTATAAGTTCCGGCAATGAGTCCCGAGGCAGTGGCGTTTGTTCCGCCCGAAGGTGCCCATGAATACGTATAAGGGCTTGTTCCTCCACTGGGTGTAACAGTAGCCGATCCGTTGTTGCCGCCGTTACAGCTTACATTGGTCGAAACCGGGATAGTGGCGCTCAATGCGCTTGGCTGTGTAATATTGACATTGGCAGTGGTACTGCAACCGTTATCATCGGTGACGGTGACCGTATAACCACCGGCGGTAAGCCCCGAAGCGGTGGCGTTTGTTCCACCCGAGGGCGACCAGGCGTAGCTGTATGGTGAAGTACCGCCTGAAGCAGATACCGTAGCCGAGCCGTCGTTTCCGCCGTTACAGCTTACACCAGTTGATGCGGAGATAGCAGCACTGAGCGCGGTAGGTTCGGTAAGGGTGGTATTGGCAGTGGTGGTACAACCGTTATCGTCGGTCACGGTTACGGTATAAGTTCCGGCAATGAGTCCCGAAGCGGTAGCGTTTGTTCCGCCCGAAGGTGACCATGCGTAAGCGTAGGGTGCAGTACCTCCTGCAGGTGTCACAGTGGCGGATCCGTCATTTCCATTGCTGCAACTTACGTTAGCAGATGCGGAGATAGATGCGATGAGCGCGGTCGGTTCGGTAATTGTAATATTGGCTGTGGTGGTACAACTGTTATTGTCGGTTACGGTCACGGTGTAAGCTCCTGCGGTGAGTCCCGAAGCGGTAGCTCCAGTTCCGCCCGAAGGTGCCCATGAATAGGAGTAGGGCGCAGTACCTCCTGCAGGTGTCACAGTGGCGGATCCGTCATTCCCATTGTGGCAACTTACGTTAGCAGATGCGGAGATAGCGGCGCTGAGTATGGTCGGTTCGGTAATTGTAATATTGGCTGTGGTGGTACAACTGTTATCGTCGGTGACGGTCACGGTGTAAGTACCGGCAGTAAGTCCCGAAGCGGTAGCATTTGTTCCGCCCGAAGGTGCCCATGAATATGTATAAGGAGCCGTTCCTCCACTGGGTGTAACAGTAGCCGATCCGTTGTTGCCGCCATTACAGCTTACATGAGTGGGAGCAGAGATAGCTGCGCTCAATACGGCGGGTTCGGTAATCGTAATATTAGCGGTAGCCGTACAACTGTTGTCATCGGTTACGGTTACGGTGTAAGTACCGGCAGTAAGTCCCGAAGCGGTAGCATTTGTTCCGCCCGAGGGTACCCATGAATAGGAGTAGGGCGCGGTACCTCCCGAGGGGGTCACGGTAGCCGAGCCGTCATTTCCGGCGTTGCAGTTTACGTTAGCAGATGCGGAGATAACGGCGCTGAGCGCGGTCGGTTCGGTAAGGGTGGTATTGGCAGTGGTGGTACAACCGTTATCGTCGGTGACGGTCACGGTATAAGTACCGGCAGTAAGTCCCGAAGCGGTAGCTGCAGTTCCCCCCGAAGGTGACCATGAATAGGAGTAGGGTGCAGTACCTCCTGCAGGTGTCACGGTAGCCGAGCCGTCATTTCCGGCGTTGCAGTTTACGTTGGAAGATGCAGAGATAGCTGCGTTCAATACTGCGGGTTCGTTGATGGTAACATTAGCGGTAGCCGTACAACCGTTATCGTCGGTGACGGTTACGGTGTAGGCTCCAGCGGTGAGTCCCGAAGCGGTAGCTCCAGTTCCACCCGAAGGTGCCCATGAATAGGTATAAGGGGCCCTTCCTCCGCCCGGAGTAACGGTAGCCGATCCGTTATTACCCCCATTACAGCTTACATGAGTAGGCGTGCCAATTGTAGCAGTGACGGCCGAGGGTTGGTTAATGGTAACGTTGGCCGTTCCTGTACATCCGCGCGAATCGGTGACGGTTACGGTGTAAGCTCCAGCGGTGAGCCCCGAAGCGGTGGCTCCAGTTCCACCCGAAGGCGCCCATGAATATGTATAAGGGCCCGTTCCTCCACCCGGAGTGACGGTAGCCGATCCGTTATTACCCCCATTACAGCTTACATGGGTAGGCGTGCCAATGGTAGCAGTGACGGCCGAGGGTTGGTTAATAGTGACGTTAGCGGTGCCTGTACAACCATTATCGTCGGTGACGGTGACGGTGTAGTTTCCGGCAGTAAGTCCCGAAGCGGTGGCGCTTGTTCCACCCGAAGGTGCCCACGAATACGTATAAGGGCCAGTTCCTCCACTGGGTGTAACGGTAGCCGATCCGTTATTCCCGCCATTACAGCTTACATGAGTAGGTGTGCCAATGGTAGCGGTAAGTCCCGAAGGCTGGCTAATTGTAGTATTGGCGGTGGTAGTACATCCGCGTGCATCGGTCACGGTTACGGTGTAACTTCCTGCGGCGAGTCCCGAAGCGGTAGCGCCTGTTCCACCCGAAGGCGCCCATGAATACGTATAGGGTCCTGTTCCTCCACTGGGTGTAACAGTAGCCGATCCGTCATTCCCTCCGTTACAGCTCGCCGGATCGGGTACGCCGATACTGGCAGAAAGTACGGCAGGTTGGTTGATGGTGACGTTGGCCGTTCCTGTACATCCGCGCGAATCGGTAACGGTTACGGTGTAAGCTCCAGCGG
>CAYWRZ010000026.1:0-6715 GCA_964460845.1 uncultured Weeksellaceae bacterium | reverse complement strand
CAAAATCTTAACTTGAACCCGGGAAGGGGAAAGTTGTGGGAATTCCCTACGAAAAACGAAAACCCTTTCCAAACCGACTTTCTCTCATTCTTACGTTTCGAAACAGCGCTCAGTCTTTCTGGGATACAAAGCCTCGGTGTTTCTTCACTTTTGCTTTCGAACGTTCATCTTGGGTAAAAACAGAATGGCGCGGTATTGTTCAAAATCTTAACTTGAACCGGGAAGGGGAAAGTTGTGGGAATTCCCTACGAAAAACGAAAACCCTCTCCAAACCAACTTCCTCTCACTTTTACACTTCGAAACAGCACTCCAGTGCATACAAGAATCTAAGTACACCGAACTCTATGTTCGAACCTTCATCCTGCGCTGAAATTGGCTCCGCGTCTAAGGAATATTCCTGCATCTTGCAAAAAAATGAGGAACCGTGCAGGAAGATTTTTTGCATTACGCCTGGAAGCTGGGCTTGTTTCGTCGTGATCGCATAGCTACGGTTACGGGAGAGCCGCTGGTGATCGAAAGTCCGGGTATGCACAACGAAGGTGCCGGCCCCGATTTTTTTAACGCCAGGATTCGTATAGGCGGGATACGCTGGGCAGGTAATGTGGAAATTCATGTGCGTAGCTCCGATTGGAACCGGCATCGCCATCAGCACGACGAAGCGTATAGCAATGTGGTTTTGCATGTGGTGTATGAGCACGATTTGCCTGTATATACGGCCGATGGCGCAGTGCTTCCCTGTCTGGAGCTAAATGCCCGACTCGATCGCCATGCTTACGAGCGCTATCGTACCCTAAGTCATACGCGGCATCCTTTTCCCTGTGCACCGCTGCTGAAGCAGGTAGAACCTTTTTTTCTTCGCAGTCAGTTAGATAATGCCCTTGTAAATCGCCTTCGTCGCAAAATGGAGCTGCTGCAAAAATTAGCAGCAGATGAGACCGGTGGACCTGAATATGCGGCGGTGCTGCTCACTGCACGCAGCCTGCTTACTCCGGTCAACGCCTTGCCGGCCGAATGGCTGGTCCGATCGCTTCCCTGGCGGGCAATAGAAGAAACGCGTTCTTTTCTCCCTCAGATAGAAGCCCTGCTTTTAGGACAGGCCGGATGGCCCGGCATACGGTTGCCACCTGCTCATACCAGTCGTATGGCTAAGATCTTTTCCCGGCAGCGTTATCTGTACGGTCTTAGCCCTTTGCCCTGGTCAGCGTGGAAGCAGTCGGGTGTAAGACCTGCCGCTTTCCCTGAAAAACGGCTTTTGCAACTGGCTTTTCTGTTGAGTCGTTACCGCCCTTTGTACAAAAGTCTGCTGGCCTATCCTTCGTTCGAAACCTTTGCCCGTGAGTTGTTCCCAACGGGAAACGCTTCGGTAGCACCACCACCGGGAAAACAAACCTTACTACACCTTTGGATAAATACGGTAATTCCTTTAAACGGCACATCCGATGCAGCGGGGGTGAAACAGGACCTGCAGCCTTTAGCCGGACTTGTGGAGCGGCTTGAAAATACACCTGCCGAGGTAAACCATGTGGTGAGCGAATGGAAAAAAGCCGGAATAAAAGCGCTCCATGCGGCAGATACACAGGCCATGATAGAAATGAAAACGGAATGGTGTACACCCAAAAAATGTGTAAATTGCACTATCGGCTCTTGTATTGTAAAACACTGACTGCTTATGCTTACACGTATCTCAGATTTTTTTGAGAAGCAAACCTTTGGCGTTTGTGAATGGCTGGGAAAAAAGCTGGGTATCCAAACCAAAAAGGTAAGGCTTTGTTTTATCTATGTCTCTTTCGTCACCTTTGGGTCGCCTTTGCTACTTTATTTGGCTTTCGCCTTTATCCTGGAAAATAAAAAATACTTCAAACCCGGTCCGCGTCGGAAAAGCGTGTGGGAGCTGGAGTAAATCTTTATATCTGTTTAAACCAAAAAAAAGCCGTGTAACTGTTGAGATACACGGCTTTTTCGTTTTTCAGGTCACTCTTTTATTTGATCAGATCGACCGAACGTTTTACAAATTCGCTCAGCTCGGGACCCTTCAGCAATCCCTGCGAGAGCAGCGCAAGATCGACCAACTGCCGCGATACACGTTCTTTTTTCTGCGTATCGTTTTCTTGTAACAATTGACCTACCAGCGGGTGATTGCTGTTTACCACTACATTGTACATTTCGGGTAAAGTGCCGTAAAATCCGCCGCCGCCTAGGGCTTCCTGCTCTTTCAGGCGACGCATAAATTCGGTTTGCGTAACCAGCACCGGCTGATCTTTTTCACTCATGCTTTCGAATACCACGGTGAATTTTTCTTTATCCACCTGCGCTTCAAAGACCGGCTTCAATTCTTCCTGCTCGCTTTCCGAAAGTTTCGAGGGCAAATTTTCCTCTTTCTGAATCAGCTTGTCGATCGTATCGGCATCGACCCTCACGAAAGAAGCGTTTTCCAACTTTTGCTCCAGTCTCGAAATGAAATGCGGTGCAAGCGGCCCTTCTGCTAAAAGCACCTCGTAACCCCGTTCTTTGGCGCTTTCGATATAGGTATGCTGGGCAAGAATATCGGAAGCATAGAGGTACACCACGCGGTTGTTCTTGTCGGTTTGTAGCGGCTTGATTTTTTCGCTGTATTCTTCAAACGTGAAATAGCCGCCCGAAGTGGTTTTCAGTAAGGTGAACTTTTGGGCACGCTCGTAAAATTTTTCGTCGGTAAGCATGCCATACTGGATGAACACCTGGATATCGTCCCATTTTTGTTCAAAATCGGCGCGATCCTGCTTAAACATTTCTTCCAGCTTGTCGGCTACTTTTTTACTGATATGCGCCGATATTTTTTTGACGTTGGCGTCACTCTGCAGGTACGAACGCGATACGTTCAGCGGAATGTCGGGCGAGTCGATCACCCCGTGTAGCAGCATCAGAAATTCGGGTACCACGCCTTCTACCTGATCGGTGACAAACACCTGATTGGAGTAGAGCTGGATTTTGTTTTTCTGCGTTTCGAGCTGGGGCTTGAGCTTGGGGAAATAAAGAATCCCGGTCAGGTTAAAAGGATAATCCACATTGAGGTGAATGTAGAACAGCGGTTCTTCTCCGATAGGATAAAGCTCGCGGTAAAAATTGCGGTAGTCTTCGTCGTTCAGCGAAGCCGGCGCTTTGGTCCAGGCAGGAGTAGGGTTGTTGATGATATCGGGTACTTCGATCTTGTTTTCTTTTCCCTCTTCGTCTGTAAACGTTTCTTCGCGCGTGCCGAAGGCAATTTCTACCGGCAGGAATTTGCAGTATTTCTGAAGAATATGACGGATGCGCGATTCTTCCAAAAACTCCTCCGAATCTTCTGCGATGTGTAAAATAATGTCGGTGCCACGTGCCCGCTTGTCGGCTTTTTCGAGGGTGTATTCAGGACTACCGTCGCATTGCCATTGAACGGAATCCTCTTCTTCGCGAAACGACTGACTGTATATTTCGACTTTTTTCGACACCATGAAGGCCGAATAAAAACCGAGTCCGAAATGCCCGATAATGCCCTGTGCCTTGTCTTTGTACTTGTTCACAAATTCTTCGGCACCCGAAAAAGCAATTTGGTTGATGTACTTTTCGATTTCTTCGGCGCTCATGCCTATTCCACGGTCGCTGATGGTAAGGGTTTTGGCCGTTTTGTCGAGTGTGATGCGGATGAGCTGTTCGCCCAATTCGCCTTTAAATTCGCCCATCGAAGAAAGCGCCCTGAGCTTTCGTGTGGCATCTACCGCATTCGATACAAGCTCCCGAAGGAAAATCTCGTGATCAGAATACAGGAATTTTTTGATAATGGGAAAGATGTTTTCGGTTTGGACATTTATTTTTCCACTCGCCATAGCTTGATTTTTACGGGTTAGTAACGCGGGTTCTCTGTTCAATTTGAATGCCAGTCGGCAAAGAAGTGACAAATTGACCGTTAAGCTGTACTTTTGGAAGGTTTTAATCCCGATAAAATGGCTGAGGCTCCCCATTTTCAACAAATAGCCGATTTGCGCGGTCATGCGGCGGCGGTGTACTGTTTGGCTGCGGGTAATCATCCCTGGACGGTTTTCAGCGGCAGTGCCGACCGTTTTGTGGCCGAATGGAATCTCGAAACGCTACAGCCCGAAAAGTTTTCCGTAAAGCTCGAAGCATCGGTGTATTCGCTCTGTCATATCGTGTCGAAGGGCCTGCTTTGCATAGGTCTTTCTTCGGGAGCCTTGCACGTGATCGATCTGAAAGAAAAACGCGAAGTCCGGCATATCCGTCATCATCAGGCGGCCATTTTTGACATTTGCTATGATCCTTTTCAGGATTGCCTTTATACCGTAAGCGGAGAGGGTTGGTTTTGTGTATGGAATGCAGAAGATTTCAGTCTGCAGCTTACTTTACCGCTTTGCGAAGGCAAAATCAGGAAGGTGGCGCTTCACCCTTCGGGAAAAGAGCTGGCTTTGGCTTGTGCCGATAATCGGGTGCGTATTCTCGAAGCCTCGTTTTACAACGAAATTCACCTGCTCGAAGCACACCGTATGGCCGTATGCAGTGTGGCCTATAATACCGAAGGAAACCTGCTTTTTTCGGGTGGAAAAGATGCCTGGCTGCATGCCTGGAAAACGGATGAGTCATACCGCTTAGTACATTCGGTACCCGCACATAACTATGCCATTTATGCCATCGTGGAGGATCCCGACCAACGCTGGTTAGCTACCGGTAGTCGCGACAAAACGGTAAAAATATGGGAACCGGAAACGCTCGGTATTTTGCGCCGGCTCGACCGTAAAAACCACGGCGGCCATGCGCATTCGGTCAATACGCTCTATTGGAGCGGCTGGAAAAACCGGCTTGTCAGCGCGGGCGACGATGCCTCGTTGAAGGTGTGGGAAGAAAGCAGAAATTAAGCAAAAAAAATACCGGATTCGAAAACCCGGTATTCAGCGTGTGTAGCTATTTCAGTTGCAAATTATAGCGTCAGCTTGGTATTCGAGGCGCGTTTGCGATCGCTTTCCGACAGCAGAATTTTACGCAGGCGAATATTCTGTGGCGTTACTTCCACGTATTCGTCGCCCTGAATGTATTCGAGCGCTTCTTCGAGGCTGAAACGGATGGGCGGTGCGATACGCATCTTGTCGTCCGAACCCGAAGCCCGCATGTTGGTGAGCTTTTTGGTTTTGGTCACGTTCACCACCAGATCGCCCGGGCGGCTGTTTTCACCGATTACCTGTCCTTCGTAAATAGGCTCGTTGGCATCGATGAAAAATTTACCGCGATCCTGCAGGTTGTTGATCGAATAAGGAATGGCTGTGCCGGTTTCCATCGAAATGAGAGAGCCGTTCTGACGACCGGGAATTTCTCCTTTATAGGGCTGGTATTCTTTGAAACGGTGTGTGACCACAGCTTCACCGGCCGAGGCAGTAAGCATGTTATTGCGCAACCCGATAAGTCCGCGCGAAGGAATGATAAACTGAAGTACCATGCGGTCTCCCTTGGGACTCATGCTGACCATTTCTCCTTTGCGGGTCGATACCATCTCGATGGCTTTACCCGAATAATTTTCGGGAATGTCGATGGTAAGGTCTTCTATGGGCTCATTTTTTACGCCGTCTATCAGCTTGAAAATCACTTGCGGCTGACCGATTTGCAGCTCATAGCCTTCACGACGCATGGTTTCTATCAATACGCTCAGGTGGAGTACACCACGTCCGGATATGCTGAACGAATCGGCCGAGTCGGTAGCTTTTACGCGGAGCGCCAGGTTTTTTTCGAGTTCTTTTTCGAGGCGCTCTTTCAGGTGCCGCGATGTCACGAATTTTCCTTCTTTTCCGAAGAAAGGCGAGTTATTGATCGTAAAGAGCATACTCATTGTAGGCTCTTCGATGTCGATGCTTTTGAGGGCTTCGGGGTTTTCGGCATCGGCAATGGTATCTCCGATTTCAAATCCTTCGATGCCAACTACGGCGCAGATGTCGCCGGCTTCTATACGTTCTACTTTACGTTTTTCGAACCCTTCGAACACGAAAAGATCTTTAATACGATGCTTGCTGATGGCACCGTCGCGTTTTACCAGCGATACGGCTTGTCCCGATTGCAGCACGCCGCGTTGCAGACGCCCGATAGCGAAACGACCGATATATTGTGAAAAATCGAGCGAGGTAATCAGCAACTGCGGGGTACCCTGTTCTACTTTAGGTTCGGGAATATGCGTGATAACGGCTTCGAACAGCGCTTCGATGTTGTCGGTAGGCTGTTTCCAGTCGTTGCTCATCCAGCCTTGTTTGGCAGAACCGTAAACTACCGGAAAATCGAGCTGATCATCGGTCGCATCGAGGTTCATCATTAGCTCGAATACGGCTTCATGCGCTTCGTCGGGCGTACAGTTGGGCTTGTCCACTTTGTTCACCACCACGATCGGCTTCAGTCCGAGCTGCAGGGCTTTTTGAGTCACAAAACGGGTTTGTGGCATAGGGCCTTCGAAGGCATCGACCAGCAGCAGCACCCCGTCGGCCATATTGAGCACGCGCTCTACTTCTCCGCCGAAATCGGCGTGACCCGGAGTATCGATGATGTTGATCTTATAATCTTTATACTGTACCGATACGTTTTTAGCGAGAATGGTAATCCCTCTTTCTCTTTCCAGGTCGTTATTGTCGAGCAGCAATTCGCCCGGTGTTTCGTGTCCTTTGAAGAGTTTGCCGGCGAGCAGCAATTTGTCAACCAATGTGGTTTTACCGTGGTC
>CAYWRZ010000025.1:0-31445 GCA_964460845.1 uncultured Weeksellaceae bacterium | reverse complement strand
CATTGCACCATTATCTTTCAGCGGTATTCGTGAGAAAAGTTATACTTTGAAGATATTTGTTTCAACACGGTCTGCAGGTGCTTGCACTTCATTACTGTTGTGATTTGCTTTCAATTCTTTGCTTCCTGATATTTGTTCCAACATATTCTTCTTTATGCTGTGCAACGGCCTCGTTGTGATTTGCTTTCAATTCTTTGCTTCCTGATATTTGTTCCAACCAGGTTGAGGTGGCTAAGCAGCTTGGAATAGTTGTGATTTGCTTTCAATTCTTTGCTTCCTGATATTTGTTCCAACATAAAAAAATTGAAGACAGAATTACGTCAAGTTGTGATTTGCTTTCAATTCTTTGCTTCCTGATATTTGTTCCAACCCCAGTAGCCTGCAACACAACCGCTTTGCAGTTGTGATTTGCTTTCAATTCTTTGCTTCCTGATATTTGTTCCAACCTAACCCCCTTAAATACAAAGTTAATGAAAGTTGTGATTTGCTTTCAATTCTTTGCTTCCTGATATTTGTTCCAACTACGGAGGAAGACGAGCTGCGTGCTGTATTGTTGTGATTTGCTTTCAATTCTTTGCTTCCTGATATTTGTTCCAACGACAAAAAAAAGATAGTAAACGTGCTGCTAGTTGTGATTTGCTTTCAATTCTTTGCTTCCTGATATTTGTTCCAACGAGGGGTCGGTGTTTATTGCGTAGGCAACCGTTGTGATTTGCTTTCAATTCTTTGCTTCCTGATATTTGTTCCAACATCGCCGCCTTTGACCAAATTGAAAACTTAGTTGTGATTTGCTTTCAATTCTTTGCTTCCTGATATTTGTTCCAACGAATTCGACTTGGTTTTACAAGAAGTAGAAGTTGTGATTTGCTTTCAATTCTTTGCTTCCTGATATTTGTTCCAACTAAAACCAATTTAGAATGAAATCAAAAGTAGTTGTGATTTGCTTTCAATTCTTTGCTTCCTGATATTTGTTCCAACGGAGCGCGCCGGAATGTTCATGGCGGCGAGGTTGTGATTTGCTTTCAATTCTTTGCTTCCTGATATTTGTTCCAACCGGGTGTGAAAAAGGCTGAGCACACTATCGTTGTGATTTGCTTTCAATTCTTTGCTTCCTGATATTTGTTCCAACACTCCTTTGTTTTGAAACTCGATAGCTCAGTTGTGATTTGCTTTCAATTCTTTGCTTCCTGATATTTGTTCCAACCGAGCATAAAGAAGGGTTTGAAGAACAAGAGTTGTGATTTGCTTTCAATTCTTTGCTTCCTGATATTTGTTCCAACATATTATGGGGATACCATAAATCCAATGTAGTTGTGATTTGCTTTCAATTCTTTGCTTCCTGATATTTGTTCCAACTTACGCGATGGACTTCTTTCGTTACGTGGAGTTGTGATTTGCTTTCAATTCTTTGCTTCCTGATATTTGTTCCAACCGTTTAGGCTTTTTACCTCGACAAGCGTAAGTTGTGATTTGCTTTCAATTCTTTGCTTCCTGATATTTGTTCCAACAGTTATTTATGAGGTCTATAAGCACTGAAAGTTGTGATTTGCTTTCAATTCTTTGCTTCCTGATATTTGTTCCAACCCTGGCTCTCAAAGAGCAGAAAGAGCGTCAGTTGTGATTTGCTTTCAATTCTTTGCTTCCTGATATTTGTTCCAACGCGGAGGAAAAAATCACCGTCATCAGCGCTGTTGTGATTTGCTTTCAATTCTTTGCTTCCTGATATTTGTTCCAACTTTTCCAAGCGAAAGAGCATCATTGATCAAGTTGTGATTTGCTTTCAATTCTTTGCTTCCTGATATTTGTTCCAACCCTATCCCGATATATCTTTCAGGCCTGAAAAGTTGTGATTTGCTTTCAATTCTTTGCTTCCTGATATTTGTTCCAACTACCCTGCCGGATTCGAGGGATACCCCGCCGTTGTGATTTGCTTTCAATTCTTTGCTTCCTGATATTTGTTCCAACCCGGCAGTGATGAATTCGAGGAGTTTGATCGTTGTGATTTGCTTTCAATTCTTTGCTTCCTGATATTTGTTCCAACCGGTAATAGGGATTCGCACGACGAAGTCGAGTTGTGATTTGCTTTCAATTCTTTGCTTCCTGATATTTGTTCCAACATTCGTTGATGAAGTGGCTTTGTCGGTTATGTTGTGATTTGCTTTCAATTCTTTGCTTCCTGATATTTGTTCCAACGCTGGAGGTCGAGGAATCTTCGAACTCTGAGTTGTGATTTGCTTTCAATTCTTTGCTTCCTGATATTTGTTCCAACCGATGGGCGCATCGCGCACGCCAGTGAACAGTTGTGATTTGCTTTCAATTCTTTGCTTCCTGATATTTGTTCCAACGACGGGTCTGTATTGATGGCGTAAGACAATGTTGTGATTTGCTTTCAATTCTTTGCTTCCTGATATTTGTTCCAACCTTCTACCGTCGGCTCATCGGCAGTAATAGGTTGTGATTTGCTTTCAATTCTTTGCTTCCTGATATTTGTTCCAACCGCCGCCCTTTATTAAGGTGTCCCTCTCGTGTTGTGATTTGCTTTCAATTCTTTGCTTCCTGATATTTGTTCCAACGTCATTTACCATGTTCTTTGGCCTTCCCGTGTTGTGATTTGCTTTCAATTCTTTGCTTCCTGATATTTGTTCCAACAAAGGTTCTACATAAAATTGATGCGCTGGTGTTGTGATTTGCTTTCAATTCTTTGCTTCCTGATATTTGTTCCAACCATTCCTGCTTTTACCACATCTTTCTGCGTGTTGTGATTTGCTTTCAATTCTTTGCTTCCTGATATTTGTTCCAACTATTCGGTCGCTCTCATCGGTGGCGGATAGTTGTGATTTGCTTTCAATTCTTTGCTTCCTGATATTTGTTCCAACAAAGGTTCTACATAAAATTGATGCGCTGGTGTTGTGATTTGCTTTCAATTCTTTGCTTCCTGATATTTGTTCCAACCATTCCTGCTTTTACCACATCTTTCTGCGTGTTGTGATTTGCTTTCAATTCTTTGCTTCCTGATATTTGTTCCAACTATTCGGTCGCTCTCATCGGTGGCGGATAGTTGTGATTTGCTTTCAATTCTTTGCTTCCTGATATTTGTTCCAACCCATGAAAAGAACCGGTGAAACGGGTATCGGTTGTGATTTGCTTTCAATTCTTTGCTTCCTGATATTTGTTCCAACCTTCAAGAGTTCCGATTAACTCTTCAAGAGGTTGTGATTTGCTTTCAATTCTTTGCTTCCTGATATTTGTTCCAACAAGGAATTTCTGAACAAGATAGATAGGAAAGTTGTGATTTGCTTTCAATTCTTTGCTTCCTGATATTTGTTCCAACATAGACATCGTTTTTCCGTCTGGAAGTTCAGTTGTGATTTGCTTTCAATTCTTTGCTTCCTGATATTTGTTCCAACTTTGAAAACACAAAAGTGCCAAAATAGTAGGTTGTGATTTGCTTTCAATTCTTTGCTTCCTGATATTTGTTCCAACTTTTGCAGTCAAAACAAACAACGCATTTTGGTTGTGATTTGCTTTCAATTCTTTGCTTCCTGATATTTGTTCCAACAAAACGGTTATTACCGTAAAGGTTTGGTTAGTTGTGATTTGCTTTCAATTCTTTGCTTCCTGATATTTGTTCCAACTTGTACAGAAAGTACATTGTGCTATCGACAGTTGTGATTTGCTTTCAATTCTTTGCTTCCTGATATTTGTTCCAACTACATTTTAAAAAAAAATAGAAGCCGTTTCGTTGTGATTTGCTTTCAATTCTTTGCTTCCTGATATTTGTTCCAACCGCGCGTGACCTCACTTAGCAGGTCGTACAGTTGTGATTTGCTTTCAATTCTTTGCTTCCTGATATTTGTTCCAACGGCACCTTTATTTTATTGATTCAAAAGGCGGTTGTGATTTGCTTTCAATTCTTTGCTTCCTGATATTTGTTCCAACTAAGTAAGATGCAGCTTGCTTCAAGCGTCGGTTGTGATTTGCTTTCAATTCTTTGCTTCCTGATATTTGTTCCAACTTTCGGCGGCTTGTAGCGCGCGAGTTCAGGGTTGTGATTTGCTTTCAATTCTTTGCTTCCTGATATTTGTTCCAACATCGAAAAGCTAAGGCTGGAAGAGCAGAGAGTTGTGATTTGCTTTCAATTCTTTGCTTCCTGATATTTGTTCCAACGGAAGCACATTCACAACTTGGATCCGGACGGTTGTGATTTGCTTTCAATTCTTTGCTTCCTGATATTTGTTCCAACCGAAATTTGAATACGTTTTAATCATCATTAGTTGTGATTTGCTTTCAATTCTTTGCTTCCTGATATTTGTTCCAACATCCCGGCAAATATCTCTATGAAAAACAACAACTTAGGCTCCCAAACAGGAACAAAAAAAAGGAACAAATGCCTAAAAACCGCCTCTAAATAAGGCGGTTTTTTTGTTTATGGCCGCTAAAACAGTTCCAATTGCTGAGGTGTATCGGGACGCTCCGTATGTTTTTTGCCGTAAAAGAGCTCCATCATGCCGAATTGCTTGTCGGTAACCGTCAGTATCCCGATATGCCCCTTCTCGGGCAAAAGACTTTTCACCCGCCGAATATGCACTTCCGCGTTTTCGCGACTGTTGCAATGCCGTAAATAGATGGAAAACTGAAACATAGTAAACCCGTCGGCCATGATGTCTTTCCGAAAACGGGCCGCCACTTTCCGCTCCTTTTTGGTTTCGGTAGGCAGGTCAAAAAATACCAGTATCCACAAAATCCGGTACTCGTTTAATCGCATACTATAGCTTTGCCCGGAACTATTCGATCCAGGCGGGATAGGTAATCTTGCGGGTAGTGCCCTCGAAACAACGCGCCAAAGAAGCCGTAGTACGCTGCAAACCCACCATCAAGGGACTCCGCTCACCACTGATAAAAATATCAAGCGCAGGAATCTGTAGGAGACGCTGTTTATGGGTTTTGTCGAGTTCTTCGTAATTACCGCCTTCCAGCACAATTTCCAGCACCAGCTTATCCACAAAAGGCCGGTATGGCTCCATGATATCGTCGGCCAAACAATAAGCGTTATACTTGTTGGCATGGTGGATGCCGAGCGTGGGCAATAGTCCGCTGGCTACGAGTCCGCGTGCCACCACACCCCGTAAAATGGCATAGCCGTAATTGAGCAGGTTATTGGGAGGCGATCCGCCACGCTGGCGCAGAAACTGCAATTCGGGCGGAAAGAGATTGGCCCAGTAATAAGCCGCCGCCCGGGCTTCGTGGTTATCGGCATCGCCGCTTTTGACCGACGAGGCCCAGTACAGCATATTCTCGGTATTGATACCTTGCTGCGCCAACAGGTAAGCCTGGTTCCGAATCTTAGCTTCGATGGTCTGTGTCCAAAGGTTCTTTTTGAGCGGCACACTGGCGTCCAACTGGGCACGAAACTTTTCGTTTTGCAGGGTATTGCCCGCCAAAGGCATAAAAAGTCCGGAAGGCATATAGCTCCCGTCGCAGGTAATGACCACGGCATTATTGTCGAGCAGAGCCGCCATGAGTCCGTGCGTGAGCGTAATCTGCGGATGCTCTAACACCACCACTCCTATATCTTCTATGGGTACGGTACGACGCGGCGTTTGCTTCTCTCCCTCCATACGCAACTCAACCACCAACTGCCCATTGGTACAGCTCAGGTAAGCCGGATTGCCGAAGTGGAGGGTGCGTTTGATCATTTCTCAATCCATAATTATTTCTCCGTCAGGTTTTATTTCAAAATCAGTCCCTTCAAACAGGCAGTTTGTTTTATCAGGAACAAGCTCTAATCGAGCTGAAGACTTCGAACTGTCAAATATATTTCCTGCCTTTTCTATTTCTGCATCAGGGCGTGCCTCAAGATGATGTTGGAAATATAAAAATGGGCTACCCTTTTCATTAAATTTATATAGTTTATATAACCTTGAATTTATGTTCTCGTTTGTGACTTCATCCCTATTTTCCTTGAAAAATATCACTCGGTCGCCTGTTTTTAAAATTACTTTTAAAGGTAAAGAGACCTTCCCCTTTATTATGGTTTGAAATTCAGGTTCTTTTTTAAGTTCGTTAATATTCTTAATTCCTAATTGTGCAATTTCAAGTAAATTCAATATTCTGTAATGACGAACTATTTCTGTTTTCTTTTCATCTTCTTTTTTCTTTGCTTTTTTCTCAATTTGCCCTTCATAAAGTAAAAACAGATAGTTTTCTTCATTTTGAGCAAGCACTTCTTTTTTGTGTTGGTGTTTCGAAGTATAGGTATGTTTTTTAATTGCCATTGCTTTTTCTTTGGAAAGATAGCCTACACCTGCTTTTACTCGCATACGAATATGCCGTATTGGTTTATGATTGAAATCAACAACATTGGTAAGAGCCACACCTTTGTCAAGTTGCTTTTGAATATGTTGTTTCAAAAGCTCATCTACAACCACATCTTTAATTTGCCCTTTTTCGAGTTTTACGTCTTTAATTGGTTTTCTTGAAACAATCCAAATTTCATCCTCTCCTGTTTTGGCGTTTTTGATGATTTTATATTTCCCATTTTCTTTAATTGGAAATCCTTGTTCGTTTCGCTCCAATGCTTTTACTGCGCCAAAGAAAGTTTCTTTATGAAGTTGACCTCTGATAGTATCCCCCTGGGCAATCCAACCTGTTTTTTTTCCTCGTTTTGTGATATTTTCAAATGTTTTTGTTAAAGTTTTATCATGCGGAACGTGATTGATAATTACATTATTTCCTATCCTGAGAATATGTTCAGTTTTGAATTTTTCATAGGGCGCAGCATGATATTTCTGTTTATTTTCAATGGCAGTGTAATATTTTTTTAGAATAGCTTCACGTCTTGCCGAACCTGGAATGAGACTTAGCGTAGCTGCATCTAAAGCGTGGTGACTGTGTTTGCTCCTGTCTTTTTTCTCATCGCCTTTTATTTGGTAAATCTTTTTAAAGTCGTTTACAATTGTTCCCTTTTGTACATCCACTTTTTCAAAAACAGTTTTCAAATAAGCCCGTGCATATTTTGAGATGATTTGGGTATCTACTAATTGGCTGTTTTTCCAATTATCTTTCCAGTCTTTTTTATCAATAGTAAAAGTGAGGTGCTTTTTCTCCCAATATTCTAATTCAAATTGTAAATAGTGTCTAAGACGAATATTCGAATTACGTTTATCAATATCCCAACTCGGGATTTTTTTCATAGCAACTTTTAAATTCTTAATTCGTTTTTCCAACTCATCTACTTTTGGTTTTATCATTCTTTCAACACGGTCTGTTATTGGCGAACAATCAATTTCGCCTTTTACAGTTTTACACTTTTTAGTTACTGCAAGGTTTGGACATTCCGTAGGGAAACGATTATTTTTTACTTGGCTATTATATGTGGCATCGCAAACTGTAAGGTTTTTTAATTCAGAATCAAAAGAAATGCTACGTGGGATAGTATGTTCTATTTGATAACTTGGAGAGAAAAGTTCTGTGAACGAAATTTGTTGCCCCGTGTAAAAACATTGAAACTTTTGCTCGTTCCATAAACGAAATTTGATAAGCATTTCTTTAACAGCATTTCGTTTATTTTTAAAGTCTTTCGCAACATTCAATATTCTTCCTATTCCAAGCGGTTGGTCTTGCAGCAACTTTATAAACTCATCCCTTGTAAGTATCAAATACATTAAGTAATCGTAGGATATAGTTTCGGTTTCTTCCCCACTAATTTCTTCTCCTTTTTTATTTTTCTTAACTAGAAAAGTATCAATAAAATCATTATACTTTTTTTGAAAGTCGGTTGATTTTTCTTTTTCTACAAGTTGCTCAATTGCTGCTTTAAATTTATTAAAATCATCTTCTGATGGTGCGCTTATCTTATACATTTCGGCAATAGCTAAAGCGTATTCTTGATTTTCTTTCTTTCTATCGTTCTGCCAATATTCAATCGCTTTTCTTTTATTCGCATCATTTAACTCCCTTGCCATTTCAACCACTATTTTAGTTTCGTGGTCAATTTTCCCAACTCTTAACAAATAATTTAAAAGATGCCGCAATTCATGCAGGGTTCGCATGGCCATTGGATTTTTCCAGCCTTTGGACGGTGGTTGTGGGCTTTCTAATTGTTTTACAAACTGTTCAATACCATCAATCCTGACTTTGACTTCACTTTTCGATTTCGGGTACATCTCAATATCTGACGGATGATAGAGATGTTTTAGAGTTTCTTCAGATAAGTTGAAAGCATTTTTCAGATTTTGTTTAATGGCTTCATCTAAACGTGGTAATTTGTAATAATCTATTTCTGGGTTCTTGCCTAAGCGTGATGAGGCTTTTTCTTCTGTCGTTTGTTTGCCGTCCAAAAATTTCAAATACAATTGAAAAATTTTATCTTCCCATTGTTTTTGTTCCGCTTTTGGCTTATTACTCCAATCGGTTTCGCCAAAATATTTTTTCAGCTTGTCAATGGTATCTTGTGCTGCCATTTCTTTAATATGGTCATCAACACCTTTAGCACGATTAGTATTTATTTCCGTAAAATAGTTTTGAATAAGTCCGTTTACAATGTTCAATTTTTCTTTTCTGTCATCAGTTTCTTTTATAGTATCAGCAATTATTTTCTTTGCCTTTTCTTTGTTAGATTCAAACTTTTCTCCTAATACTTTCTTCAGGTTGGCAAATGAAACTGCTTCGGAATAGATAAAACCGCTTTGCAGGAAGGGGATTATTTTGGAAATAGCACTGTAACTTAGTGAACCGTATCCCTGTGGAATATCAATTTCCGAAAAGGCCTTTGCTTTGTTTTCATCAAAACCGAGAACGTTTTTACAAAACGTTTCTAAATCTTCCTGTTTGTCTTTGGTTTGGATGTAGTCAAATAATAAATGCCAGATTTCATCTGCTTGTAAAATTCTTTTTTCACCCTGACTTTTGGTTATATATATCTTTTTCCCCTTTTCAATCTTCCTTCTTAGTTTGCCATATTTCAGTTCATATTCTACTTTTAATCCATCCCAATTTATACCATAGCTATTTTCATCAGTAATGAATTTGTTTTGCCACTCATCATCAAAAACATTCATTAATGCAGCAATGGTAGGACAAGTAGATACATTAGGCGTATTCTTGTAGTTAAATTCATATTTTCCTTTTTCAGAATATTTTTCAATAGTCTCATCAAATTTGAAATAACTATCAGAAGTTATTTTCCCTTTGTTTTTTCCGATTTCCAGTCTTCTGAAGAATAATTCTTCAAAAATTCGTTTTCTTAATGAAATGGGGATTTGCTGAAAAGTTCGTGTACCAACTTCTCGTCTCTTGATGTTATTTATAAACTGTAATGCTCTAAATTCCTCAAATTTCGGGTGGCTGATTGGTATTCTTGCTTTGCTTTTTTCTAAAGTACAATTGCCAACTAATCCTTTTTGTGAACGTAATGGTCTTACAAAATAAATAGCTTTGTATAATTTATCTGTCAATCCCTGACTAATGTTTTGCTTCTCGCAAATAGCAAAAAACTCATCTTCAAAATATCTGCGTTGAATAACACCACTTGCTCTAAACCGTTCGCCTTTATCTAGTTTTTCTTTGGCAAGTGTTGCAATGTGATAATTTTCGTTTTCAGATTTTATTTTTTCTAACTCAGAATTTTCGGCATAAGCTGATTTTCCGCTTTTCCTGCTTGATTTAAACCCACGCCTTTGTACCAAGTGATATAATGCTCTGCCAATCTTATGTTTCTTTATCTGTTCATTTTGTTCTTCTTCGCTAATTAATTCGCAACGTATATCGTAAGGATTCTTTCTTTTAAAAGAAGCAACACCTTTATGATTTTTTTCTATTTCTCCTTTATGCCCAAAATAAGCAGAGTCAAAAGCCAACCATTGCTGAAAGGCTTCATTAGCTATCGGGTAAATCCTTCCTAAATTCTTTTTCTTACCATCAACATCCTGCCAATTCCCAATACTCCACAAACGAAGTTCGTCCATTCTTAGGGGACACATATTATTTTCAATTAATACTTTCAGTAACTCCCATTTTCTGTATCTTTTAGCATTATATAATCTACGCTTACTTCTGTTTTTTCTTCGTTCGGCAGCTAAAGAAAATTCACCTGATTTCCCCTCGCCAACTCCTTTTTTAAAAATAACGACCCCGTAATCAATAATTTGATTGTCGTTTTCGGTGTCAACATCACGAATTGCCCAGCCTATGGAATTTGTACCTAAGTCAAGACCTAAAATTTTACTCATAAATAATTTTGTGTGTATTTTAAAATTTTATTCCTATTTTTGTCCTGCAAATCACAACAAGGCTATAAGCCGAAGAGTGATTTACTCTATTGCCCCGCATACTCTGTGGGGCTTTTTCGTTCTCAGCCAATCCACCCTCCGCACAAATACCTATTCTTACGCGAAGCCTAAAGCCAGGCTATCTTTCTATTCATCAGGCATGCACAAGGGATTCCGCTTCCTTTTACACGAATATAGCAGTAAAAATAAAAAGCTTTTTTACGCTACAATACCCGTATTACTACCCTATTTTAAAAATTGCGGGAAACACCCTGTTTTTTGACCCGCACTTCGGTTACTTTTATACACGTTTTATAACGTAAAAAAGAAAAAAAACTGTTCTCTCTACCTGCTTGAAAAGGCTATCCAGTCCGGCGTATACCGAGAGGTCGCAGAAGCTCCGGCTAACCCCGGAGCTTTATTTTTTCACTATTATTTCAGTTCGAACGTACAAAATGCCCGCTCACGACCGTTGACAATAATGGCCAACCGGTGTGTGCCCGGGTAATGCTTACGCGTGGTAAAATCGGTAAAACGCTGCCTCCCCCTGAGTAAATACTCCTTTTTCGCCAGCGGATCCAGCTCGGTCAGCTTAAATACCTTACGCGAAGTCTTACCGTACTGCTTTACGTACTCAATGGCGTATTCCACACGCAAACGCTCGGTCGAAGGGGTACAAAGCGAGAAAGAAAATTCCAGGGTGTCGCCTATACGAATTTGCGAAGCGGCAGGCTTTAATGCCGTGACCGACACTTTTATGTCGGGCGAAAAACCCTGTAAACCCAGGGCTTCTGAATGCCCTTTTTTCAGGAGACCACGGCAGGCATGGCGGATCACCCAGTCGGTATGCGGATGCTTACCCTGCCATTTGCGGCAGAGTGAAAGTACCAGATCGGGATGATCTTTGGAAATATCGTTCAGGTTGTTGGCCACACTGCGGTACACGTAGTCCGACTCGTCGGCTTTTAGCTGCTCCAGGATCGGAAGAAGCGGTGTAGGGTCTTTCTTAAATTCACTCAGGGCCATTCCCCAGGGCAAACGCGGGCGACACCCTTCGCTGGCCAGCCTCCGCACATGGTGATTGGAATGGCTCGTCCAACGCAGCATCTGCTTGAGGGTACGTGAACCGTAGCTGACAATAAACGGACGAATCGCATACTCGGAGGTGGAATAAGGGGTATAACGGGCCAGGGCCTCTATCGAGATCGGGTAGTCATCGAGCCCATACAGCTCCACAAAATCGGGAAAAATAATACCCCTGAAGCCGGTAAATAAGGGAGCTACGGGATCGAGCTTCGCAATTTTTTCGGCATAGCTGCCTTTGAGAAAGGTGTGCATGGCCACAGCCAGGTGACGGGCACGGGCTTTCAGCGCACGCGACTCCCAGTCTTTGTCCTGCACAAAAGCGGAAAAAGCACCGGTATCAAATCCTTTCTGTTGCTTCTTCAAAGCTCCGGCCAGTTGAGCAACAAAGGCATCGTCGTACATGTATTTAAGCGGTTCGGCCATACTTCCTCCTGATTTATAACCTAAAGATAAGAGGCTCTACTTATTTTCTCATTATTTCACTGAAATTATATGGCTGCCGAACACCTTTAAAGAGGCTGTTAAAAAAATAAACACCTGTATGTACTTTTTTTATCCACTCACACAAGAATGTGTATTAAGTGTACGTTATTCTATCAACTGCAAGAAATAAAAAAACCGTTTTATCTTTCATTAAAAGCAAAAAGACCAATACGTATTTATTCGTATTTCTCCATGCCGGAGAAATGAAAAACCAAATCAGTGATTAAATCATTGATAAACAGGGTAATGTGATTTTACCTACACCCTCTCTTTTCCGTAAAAAGACCTACCGTTTAAAAAGTAGAACAATTTAACCTGAGACTTATCAACAAACAGTTGTTTTTGTAGAGTGCTTTGTCTTAATTTCGTCCCCGCTTAAAATAAACTACAAATCTGTCCTTAATAATTGATGACACTATAAAGCGTACTGTACTCAGAAAAATAAAACGTATGAATATTTACCTGCTGCTTTGCCGCTTTCTTGCGCTGCCTGTTTTGCTTTGCTGCTTTGTGCCGACCAGCGCCCAGGTGTTACGCGCCATTCCGGATGTGTACGACCAGGTGCTGATCGGCCAGAGCAGCGGCGGCTTTTCGGGGAGCATCTCCAACTACGCCTCGCTCGGACATTCGGTAGCCCGCATAGGCGACCTCGATGGCGACGGTACGGAAGACCTGATCGTAGGCGCTCCTTTCGAAGACGACGGCGGTACAGACAGAGGTGCCGTATGGATCCTTTTCCTTAACACCGATAAAACAGTAAAAAATTCCGCTAAAATCTCTGCCACCGACGGCAATTTTACCGGCACCTTGCAAGATCACGACCGCTTCGGGGCTTCGGTAAGCGGGATAGGTGACCTCGATGGCGACGGGAATGTAGATGTGGCAGTAGGCGCAGCTTACGACGACGACGGCGGTACCGATCGCGGAGCGGTATGGATCCTGTTTCTCGATTCGGACGGCACCGTCAAATCGCATCGTAAAATCAGTCACGGTACCAATTTCGGCGGCTCGCTTACAGACGGCGGCGCTTTCGGCTATTCGGTAACGGCCGTGTTTGACCTCAACGGCGACGGAAACACCGATTTGGCCGTAGGTAACCCCTTCGACAATACCGGAGGTACCCAACGCGGAGCCGTATGGATCCTGCTGCTCGACGCAAACGGCGATGTAATAGGCGAACGGAAAATCGCGAACGATACCGGCGGCTTCCCCGGCGGACTGCTCGACAATGGCGACAATTTCGGAACCGCCCTTACCTGCCTGAGTAACCCCGCCTATTCTCCGCTCCATGTGATTGCCGTAAGCGCTCCTTACGACGACGACGGCGGTACGGATTTCGGGGCAGTATGGGTACTGGTGCTGGGCGAAGGACTCAATGTGAGCGGACAGGTAAAAATTAGTCAGCCCTTTTTTGCCAACTACCAGTATTTCCCGGCAAGCCCGGCACAACAGTTCGGCATGGCGCTCGAAAGAGGTGATTTTAACCAGGACGGCGTGCCCGATCTGCTGGTTGGCGCTACAGGCGCAGGTGCCGAAGGCGCTTTGTATTTTATCCTGCTGAATGCCGATGGCGGTGTGTTAGACATACGCCGGCTTGGCCACCGCGAAATGTGGACCCAAACCGGATTAGCGGGTATAGGATCGGGCGTGACGGTGTTGAGCGACATTGAGCAAGACGGGCGCATGAACCTGGCGCTGGGCGCCTCACAGAGCGATTTGGGCGGTAACGGAAGAGGTGCCGTGAGTGTGCTGAACCTGAATTTCCCGCAAGCCGTAATCGAGCCCGGAATGATCGAAAAAGTGCGAAAGATCAGCCAAACGATGGGCGGTTTTTCGGGTTCGCTGAGCGATTCGGACGGGTTCGGCCGTGCGGCAATCGGACTGGGCGATCTGAACAGCGACGGACATACAGATATAGGTGTCGGTGCCCCGGGCGACGATCAGGGTGCTACCGATGCCGGTGCTTTCTACCTGCTGCCGAGCGACGAATACGGCAATGTGACAAGCACGATTAAAATCGCTTCGGGCACTTCGGGCTTCGCTACTTTATCGGGCGGCGATGCCTTTGGCTTTTCGGCCTGCCTGATAGGCGATCTCGACAGCAACGGTGTAGCCGATATTGCGATAGGCGCTCCCGGCGACGACGAGGGCGGTACCGATCGCGGTGCGGTATATATTCTCTTCCTGAACAGCTCGGGTGGCGTAATCAATTACAGTAAAATCAGCAATACCACGCTGGGCGGAATACTCGGCAACGGCGATCGCTTCGGTACTTCACTGGCTACAGTGGGTGATCTTGACGGAGACGGTATTCCCGATATCGCAGTGGGTGCCAGCCATACCGACGATGGCGGTGCCGATCGCGGTGCGGTATATATTCTCTTTCTTAACGACGACGGCACCGTAAAAGGTCAACAGAAAATCAGCCAGACCAGCGGCGGTTTCTCCCACACACTTTCCAATAACGCCCACTTCGGCGCTTCGGTAGCTACACTCGGCGATTTCGACCGCGACGGCCACCCCGACCTGTTTGCCGGCGCTACCGGACAAGATACCTACGGTGCGGGCTACATTCTGCTGCTCAATACCGACGGTACGGTAAAAGGCTACAAAGCGATCAGCACCACAGCAGGTAATTTCCCCGAAACGCTGAGTCATCCGGAATTTGCCGCTTCGGCCACCCGAATCGGAGATATGGACAACAACGGAGTCGATGACCTGCTTATCGGACATCCGCGCTACAGCGACTACGGCGCTGAAAAAGGCGCTTTGTGGGTTTGTTTGCTCGACCCTGCGGGAAATGTGATAGGGGTACAAAATATAGGCAGCAAAGAAGGAATGTTTTACGGATCGCTGGCGCATGAAGATCGTTTCGGCAGCAGCCTGTCGTACCTCGGCGACTTCGATAACGACGGGTATCCCGATTTTTTGGCGGGGGCTTCGGGCGATAACGACGGCGGTACAAAACGCGGTTCGGTATGGCTCGGTTCGACCGTTACACCACGCGACAGTGAAGCCCTTTATGCCGAACTGAAACGTAAGCCCGACGGTGGCCACTACCTTGCCGATGCGCAAAGCGGCCTGTTCTATTTTGCCTACAAAGGCGAATACAATACCGATACGCTTCGGTTCAATATCTATAATCAGCAGCACCAGCTTATCCGCTCTCACCTTACCCATCCCGGCGCCACTTACAACAAGCTTACCCTGAGCGAAGATAAAACCCGGGGAGAAAACCGGTATCAGCTCGACCTGAGCTGTAACGGACTTAAGCTCAACAGCGGGTTTTACCTGCTGGAAGTGATCAACGAGAAAGAAGAGAAATTTTACCTGCGTTTTAGACAACAGCGCAATTTCATTTGCGACCCCGCCCCTCAACCCTGGACCATTCAACCCCAAGAATAATAGCTATGAAACGCTATCTGCCTATTGCTTTGTTTGCCTGTCTGCTGACAGCCTGCCAGGGTGTGCCCGACAAATTACCTGCCGAGGCGCTTACCCGTTGGGTCGAAGATCCCGACAACGGCTGCCTGCAAACGCAGGTTCGCGGTGAGCTCGAATACGCTTTGCTCTATAAGCCCACCGACTATATCCTCGCACAGGAACTTCAAAAAGGGCAGCTTACGCAAGCCAATACCGCCGAACGGCGCCAAAGCCTCGAAGATTTTGCCTGCTTCACCCTGCGGGTAAAAAGCAACAAGGGAGGCGAAGTGCTGGTGGCAAGAAACGGCGATAACGAGCTCTATCACCTGCGTAACCTTTACTATTCTTACGAATTCGGACAAGACATACAGCTTATTACCGGACAGGATACCGTTCCCTGCGCGCTGTATCATTTTGTCAACCACTACGGCATTTCCCCTTATGTCGATTTTATGTTAGGATTTGACCTTTCGGCACATACACAGGGAGAAGCGCTCCGTGTCGAAATTTTGGATCGTTCGTTCAACGAACGCCTGCTGTTCGATTATTCCACCCGTACACTGCTTCACACACCAAAGCTCGAAGAACTATGAATACGATAGCCCTTCACCGCACCGCACGCCGGTTTGCCAAACCCGTAGCCGTTTATCTGCTGCTTAATTTTGCCGCCGGTATCTTTTACCCTACCGCAGCCCTGGCGCTGACCTCGGGACCTGGCCAACCCGAATTTTCGAGCTTTGAACCGGCTTCGACCTCCGATATGGTGGATATTGCCTCGGGCGATTTCACCTATAACATTCCGCTGCTCAACATACCCGGTCCCAACGGCGGCTACCCGATCAACCTGGCTTACCACTCGGGGGTAGGTATGGAACAGGAAGCCTCCTGGGTAGGATTGGGCTGGACCCTCAATGTGGGCGCGGTAAATCGTCAGTTGCGCGGAATACCCGATGATTTCAGCGGCGAAAACGTGACGCAGGTTTTCCATACCCGAAAAGACTGGACAGTCACCGCCAACCTCTCGCCCCAGGCGACCAAATCCGAATTCGTTGGTCTCCCCATATTCGGATTTAACTCGAACAACAATCCTTTTTCGTGGAACTGGCAGTTTTATTTTAACAGCTTCCGCGGACTTGGCGTAAGGCTTACTGCAAGCGCAAGAGCGCAAAACGATTACCTCAGCGCCGGATTAGATCTGAGCATAGATGCACAAAACGGTATCGGAATAAGTCCTTCGTTAGGAGTGACTGCGCAGCATAAGTCGATGTCGCAACGACTTAATATTCAATCCTCGTTCAACAACCGTTCCGGTTTGCAGGGATTCAGCTTTTCGACTTCTTCTTCCCAAACCGAACAAAAGAAAAACAAAGAAGGAAACGATGTCTCTTTTAAAAAAACCATAAGCTCCTCTGCACTAAGCTTTAACGTAGCTCAGTTTGTACCCGAAGCGAATATGCCTATCCGCAGCATATCCGTTCCTGTGAAATTCACTTTGGGGGAAACGGATCCCCTCTACTTTTTCAACGCTGAATTTCCGAAAATTTGGTCGGGAAGCTATACGCAGTCGGACGTAATGAACGGTGGCGTAGTGTACTCGCCTGCTTATGGCTACCTGAATACGCAGAATGCCTCAGGTGCAGGCAGCATGATCGATTTTAACCGTGGGCAAATTCAGTATTCCAAAAAAGTACCTAACCTGGCACCCTCTACTTTTAACCACGATGTATTCGTATTGGCCAGCCAGGGTATAGGCGGCAGCTTTCGTCCCGAACGGAGCGACGTCAGGTTTTTGCATACTCCGCAGCAGGTATTGCAATCGACTACTTCTGATATTGGCGTAGAAGTCGGTAAAGGTGCCGGTGGCTGGCAGGTCGGGCTGGATCTTGACATAGAAACGTCTGTGACCCGTTCGGGCGACTGGAGCAGCGGCACTTCGGCCGTAAGCGGACTGCAGAAGAGCGGCAATACTCCCGATTACGAACCCGTATATTTTAAAATGTACGGCGAGCAAAACGGCGAATACCTCAACGATGCCTATTCGACCCATTGGAAAGGCGATGAGGCCATGCGTTTGGATCTGGAATACAGTGGCGGATGGCTCAACGGAAATTTCACGCTGAAACCGCAGTTTATTTACGACCAGCCTTCGGCACATACACCGGCCGCTACTATTAGCGATGATATAGCGCTGAAAAAAACACGGCAGAAAAGAAGCAAGCTGATCCAACATTTCACCAATGACGAAGCACAGCTTTACGGCTTCGAAAAGTCGCTGCAATATTACAACAGCAGCGATGTGCTTACCGGTAAAAATTTTAGCCGCAACAACAACCATATCTCAGAAGTGCTGGTTACACAAGAAGACGGAATGCGTTATGTGTTCGGACTTCCGGCCTACAACATTCACCAGACCGATGTGAACCAGTCGGTACCCCAATCGGAATATTACGGAGGCAGCATGCAAACCCGCATGGTCGATGTAAATGCCAATTCTTACCTGAGCAACTCGACCGAAGGGGTCACCTCGCAATACCTGAACCGCACCAATCTTTCGCCTTATGCGCATAGCTGGCTGCTCAGCTCGGTAGTTTCGGCCGATTATGTAGATGTAGATAACAACGGCCCTTCGGAGGCTGACTACGGCTACTGGGTAAAATTCAGGTATAAAAAAACGTACGACGACTATAAGTGGCGGGTGCCTTATCAGCAAGCTTCATTCAGTGCGGGCTCGCATTCCGACCCGCTCGACAATACCGCTTATTATACCTACGGCACCAAAGAAATTTATTACATCAAAACGATAGAAACCAAAACGCATATCGCCGTCTTTTACACTTCGGCTCGCAAAGATGCGCTCGAAGCGCACAGCGAATATGCGACTGCAGGGCAAACCGGAAGCCGTGCGCTGCACCGGCTTGATAAGATCGAGCTTTTTACCAAAGTAGGCTATGAACAGCCCAGCCCGATCCCTATTCAGACCGTCCATTTCGAGTACGATTATTCGCTCTGCGGGAACGTGCCCAATAATAACGGCGACAACAGCGAAGGCGACAATGCGCACAAAGGAAAGCTGACCCTCAAGAAAGTGTATTTCACCTATCAGAATTCGAACCGGGGTGCCATGAGTCCTTATGTATTTAAGTACGGTGAAGACGAGCTCAACCCCGATTACAATCCGCTGAATATGGATCGCTGGGGCAATTTTGCCGACAACAGCAGTCAATATCCTTCTAACCGCTACCCTTATGGCATTTATCCTTACACTTCGCAAGACGAGGTTTGGGAAGACAATCGCTACCGCCCCGTGGTGGAGGCCGGACAATGGAGTTTGAATACGATCACCCTACCTACGGGCGGACAAATACAGGTCGCTTACGAACCCGACGATTATGCCCACATCGAAGATCAGACCCCGATGCAGGTGTTCGACATTACGGGGATCGGCTCGCTGGCCAGCGCCCTATCGACCAACCGCGATGCGGACGGTGCGCCCGTTTCGGCAGCCGCACATTTTACGAACGACAAAGAATACTACCGCATTTACTTTAAGCTGAACCGTCCTTATGCCGGCGACAATGCCGCCGATCGCAGCAATTACGTGCGTACGCGTTTGTTGAAAAACCTCGACCGAATCTGGTTCAAAACCCTTATGAAGCTCAACAAAGACGAGAACTACGATTATGTGTCGGGCTATGCGCGGGTTTTACAGCATGTGCCTTCGGGCTATACCACGACCGACATTTGGGGTATTGTCCAGGGCTATTCTTCGGAGTACGATATGGGCTACCTGACCCTGTATGCCGAAGATCTGAACGACGTGGGCGGCCGAACCAGTCCTTTCCGCAAAGCGACTTACCAATATATAAAAATGCAGCGCCCCGATCTGATCCACGCTACGGCTTCGGGTCCGCCCAACGGCACTGCAATTACGATGGTAGCTTCGTTTGTAAATATTGTCTTTACCGTGTTTCAGGATCTCACTTCGACGCTGACCGGCTATTACAGCTATTGCCAACTGCGCAACTTCGGCTCGCATATCAAGCTTAACGGACATTCGGTAATCCGTCTGTACGAACCCGACGGTAAAAAATACGGAGGCGGTGCAAGGGTCAAATCGCTTCGCCTGAGCGACAACTGGCTGGTAAACGGCAATGACCACACCCATGAATCGGGGTACGGGCAGGAATATTATTACGATACCCGTGGCGACGGCACAGGCCACAGCACGGGTGTAGCTTACGAACCCGCTATCGGTGGAGAAGAGAATGTGCTTCGCCAACCGGTAAACTATACCCAATCGACACCGGTATCGACCTCGTACAGCCTGTTCGTGGAAAAACCGGTGATGGAATCGTATTACCCGGGTCCTTCGGTGACCTACGGAAAGGTGACCGTCAAGTCGATCGCACCTACCGAAGCATATACCGATAATACTTCGCATACGCTTGAAAATTCGGCCGCGCCTTATACCGTGTATGAGTTTTATACGGCCAAAGATTTCCCGGTGTATGTGGATGAAACGGATATCAATGCGGGAGCGGTTAAAAAAAGCTTTATCGTAATACCCGGCATTCTGAACAAAACCGCCACCAAGCAGGCCAAGAGTCAGGGGTATAGCGTGGTGCTGAACGACATGAACGGAAAGCCCAGGTCGGTAGCCACGTACAAACGTTTCCCGCAGGGCAGTAACCCCAACGATATGCTGATTACACGCCAGGAATACCTTTACCGCACGGCCGCACCTTACAGCCCGAACCAACGCAACAAGCTCGACAACCGGGTGCAAGTGCTCAATGATGAGGGCAGCTACCAGACCGCCGTGTTGGGCGAAACTTTCGATGTGCACATAGACAGGCACGAGAACGAGCAATATAGCGAAGGCACCTCGATGGAATTTAATCTAATCGGTGGCGGCACCCTACTCATTCCCATCTTTGTACCGATAATGGGTGTCACCGAAAGCAGCCAAAGCATGAAGACCGCCGTGACGGTGAAAGTGATACACCGATCGGGCATTCTGAAAGAAACGATCGTAACCACCGAACAATCGTCGATAAGCACCGAAAATCTCGCTTACGATATTTATACGGGGCAACCTCTGCTTACGCGGGTGACCAATGAATTTAAAGACCCGCTGTACAGCCTTTCGCAACCTGCACATTGGTATTACGATGGCATGGGCGCTGCTTATAAAAATACAGGTATAGTGTTTGAGTCGCTAAACGCTGTGGCAGCAGGCGGATATGGCGGGATCATTACCGGATTTCCCAGCGGAACGGTAATGGAAGATTATTTCACAGTAGGCGATGAAGTATATGTCTCTTTCAGCAGCGGCTGCAGCTCGCAAAAAGCGTATGTAGGCGTGATAAACACCACCCTAAACGTCATCATTCTGATAAAAGAAGACGGTACCTACCTTTGCAGCGGCGCTATCGATAAACTGAAAATTATCCGTTCGGGACGACGCAACCACATCAGTGCCAGCGCAGGCAGCATAGCCGCACGGAAGCTCGATGGGTTCAGCCCTTCCTTTACCAGCACACCCGCTACTTATCAGGTCGATAACACTTCGGTGCTGGATGCTTCGGTGGTCGAATTTTCGGGACGCTGGCAGAGCGACTGCCCCGATTGCGACGAATCGCCCTCGCCGGTAGGCACCGTACAGAATCCGTTCCTGAACGGCGTGCTGGGTAACTGGCGGCCTACAAAAAGCCTCGCTTTCGTGACCGACCGAAACTACAGCGACAATGTGCGCGAAGACGGAACCTTCCAAACTTTTGTGCCTTACGTACGCCAGGGAGTAGCCGACGAACACTGGATAGCCGCCGCAGAAATCACGAAGTATTCGCCCTACGGGTTTGAGATAGAAAACAAAGACGCGCTGGGTAACTACTCGGCGGCCTTGTACGGCTATAACAATTCGCTGGTCACTGCCATTGCCAAAAATGCAAAGTACCAGGAGATTTTCTTCGAAGGATTTGAATATTACGATGCGCAAACCTGTGCCAATTCGCACCTGTATTTTGAAGAGGCCGATCTCACCCAACTTACGGCGCACAGCGGACTGGTCAGTCTGCGCCTCGACGGCGGGCAGTCGATAAGTCACCTGCCGGTAGATATTCCCAAACAGCCCTGCGAGCCGGATCATTGGGCCGACCCGAGCGAGCTCGGACCTTTCGTGATGCAAGGCTGCGACTGCATCGGGAAATTCGCTCCGCCCTACCTAGGAAGGTATGTGGTAAGCGCCTGGGTAAAGCAGACCGAAGGCAGCCAGCGCTTTACAAACTACGCCTACCCCGCGATCAATATCGCGCATTCGAACAATCCGGGTGGGGTAGATTTAAGGGCCTCGGGTCCCATTATCGAAGGTTGGCAACGCATTTACGGAGAGGTAGTGCTCGATGGCGGGGCATTTACCCTTACGCTGAAAAATACCGGTCCGGGCGGCGCTTCGGTCTATTTCGACGACCTGCGGCTGCATCCTTTCCACAGCAACCTTATTTCCTATGTCTATCATCCGATTACCCTCAAGCTGGAGGCTGAATTAGATGTAAACAACTACGCCACCTTCTATATCTACGACGAAGCCGGACACCTTAACAAGGTGAAGAAGGAAACCGTGAAAGGGATCAAAACCATCAAAGAAGGTCGCATTTCCAACACCAAACAAGCCCAGTAATGAGAACGCTGCCCTTATTTTTGCTTTTGCTGCTGTGTGCTGCTTCGCCCGATACAAGGGCACAGCAGATAGCCGACGATTTTGCGCGCCTGCGGCAATTTTACCTCAACCATAGCACCCTGTGGATGGAAGCGGAAGTGTATCAGTACACGTCGAAAAACAGCACAAAAGCCGAGCTGCTGGGAAAAGCGTTTCTCCATAAAAAAGGGAAAAGGCAGGTATCGGGCTTCGGCTCAAAACAGGTAATTCAAGAACAAAAACGGACGCTGCTGGTGGATGAAGAAGCCCGCACACTGAAGCTGGCTCCCAAAACTTCGGGCAAAACGCAAACCACACTTTCGGACATCGATTCGCTGCTGCGTTTTTCGAACGACTCGATCGTGTATCTCGGCGCAAAAGACGGACTGAAAGGGTATTCCATTTATCCTTCACAAGGCGAGCTGAAACGCTTCGATATTTATATCGACGCCACGCGTTTTTACCTGAAACGCTTCGTGTATTACTATCCGGAAGACCAATGGGAAACCTACGGTGCCTGGAAAACGGAAGTGCGCTACACCCGGGTGCAAACCGATCGCATTCCTGAAAAGAGTCCGACCATTTCGACTTACCTGCGCAAAGAAAAAGGCAAGTGGGTGCCTCAACCCGCCTACACAACTTATACGGTAGAACTGCTCCGAAACGATCTTAATACGCTGATGTATGAATAACGCCGCTTCCTCCCTGTTCAGGCTTTTTGCCCTGCTGAGCCTGCTTTTTATTGCGGAAATCGGTTTTTCGCACCATACGGTGTACAGCACTTACCGCAACGGTACCCGCATTTACGGCGAACAAACGCTGGCCGATGAATTTTATCTGCAAACTTCGCCCGCACGTACCGAATTGGGTACGCGTGCCAAGGTAAGGCTGCACTATACCGAGCAGTTGCTGAAATACTATACTTCGGACTGGGCCTTTAAGATCCGTTTCGACATTGATCGCTGGGATGCCGCAGGTAATTTTTTGGGTACGCTCAACGGTATAGAGCTCGGACTGACTTACGCCAGTGCTTCGGGCTCGACCGCTACCTATATCGACGAGCAGGTGTACACCTTTACCGGTGCCTCTCGCTATAAGGTACGCAACGTAAACATCCTTACGCAAAGCGGAGCATTGAACGGGCAGCCCATTCCGGCCGATATTTTCCTGACTTTAGAGCTGGAAGTAGAACGCTGTTTTGACCTCGACCCTGATGTGGCTCCCGTAGCGGCGCACCGTATGCTCGACAACGAAGGCTTACAGGCCGAAATTTACTGGCCTTATGTGTTGGGTGCCGAAGAATATGAGCTGGAATGGTATTTCTCGTGCGAGGAATGCAGCGATCGCCCCACGCAACCTTCCGATATTGCCGACAATGATTATACACGCGTTACCCTTTCACAAAATTTTTACACCCTTAACCTTGTATATGACAAAGGCACCCTGTTTTACCGCGTGCGCCATGTAGGCCGACAGGGTTCCAATCTTTCGCACCGTCTGGAAGGGCTGTGGAGCAACAGCCTCTCAAATCAGATAGCGGTCGAAAACCGGGAACCGTCTAAAAACTGGACCTATCAGGCCGTATTTGCCGAAGAAGGAAAAGTAAAAGAAGTGCTGTCCTTTTTTGACGGCAGCGGACGTAACCGGCAAAGCATTACCCGTAACAACAGCGATCAGGTGGCACTGGTCGGAGAGCAGTTTTACGATTACGAAGGACGTGCCGCCTTGCAAACACTGCCCTCGCCTTCTTCGCTGTATTCGACGCACCTGAAATTCTACGAAGCGTTCAGCCTGAACAGCAACCAGACGGCGCTGCTCAAAGCGGATTTTGATCCCGATGCTTCGGAATGTGCGCAGGAAGATTTGACGCTCGGTAATGAAGAAGGCGCCGCCCATTATTATTCTGAACTGAATACGTTTACCGAAGGCTTTTATGCTTACCTGCCCGAATCCTGGGGATACCCATACACCCGCACGGCTTACGGACGCGACGGCAGAGTGAAGGCCCAATCGGGTGTGGGCATTACGCATAAGCTGGGGGGAGATCACGAAACCGAATATTTCTACGCAGCACCCGCACAGGAAAAGCTCGACAGGCTTTTCGGTAATGAGGTAGGCTATGCGCATCATTACCGGGTAAATGCGGTGAAAGATGCCAACGGACAGCTCAGTCTGAGCTATCAGGATTTGTCGGGAAAAACGATTGCCACAAGTCTTTCGGGTCCAAGTCCTGAAAGCCTCGATCGCCTGGCTTCTAACCTTGCTCCTGCACCAATGCAGCTCAGCTTCGCCAATGTGAATGCCTGGGTTCCCAGCGAAAAAGCCTATCGCGTGCATACCAATTTCTTAGTAGAAGCACCGGGGCTGCACACGTTCCGCTATGAAATGACTGCTGCCGAATACGAAGCACTGTGCGGTATAGCCGGTGGAGACTGCACCTACGATCTGCTGATTTCACTTTTTGACGACTGTAATGAAGCTATCTACGAAGACGGTAGAAGTGAAAACAACCCGCAGTACCTGCACCTTACGCAGGTAATTAACGTGAACAGCATGCCCCTGGAATTGGAGATGAAAGTGACTTTTAGCGAAGCGGGCGTTTATACCCTGCACAAAACGCTTTCGCTGAATCAGGCGGCAATGGATGCGGCGGTAGAAAATTTCCGGCAGTCGCTGCCGGGCAACTGCTTCAACATTGATGATATCATAGAGAGCTATCAGGATGCTATCGACTGGACGGCTTGTGCCAACTGTGCCGATTATTGCACTTTATATCCCGAGGCTTGTGAAGAAGACGAATGTGCCCCCCAGGCTGTAGCGAAGTGTCATATATTGCTGGCGCAACTGAAGCAAGATCTGAGCCCCGGCGGGCAATATTTCGACAACCTGACGGCTGGAAGCGCGGCGTCGCCCAACGACGGATGGCTGCATACGTATGTCACCTCGCGTACCAATACGAGCTGGTTCAATACGCAGTTTGGCAGCGGTATCGACAACTGGAACGATGTACGTGCCAACTGGGAACCGGCATGGGTGGATGTGTATGTCAACGCGCACCCCGAATACTGCCATTACAGCGTCTGCGAAACGCTTAAAGCTTCGCAACAATGGGATTTGGATATGATGGGGATCGACACGTACAACGGCGCACAGGCTGCGGGCTTTTTGCCCGCCGGCTTTTCGCTGAGCTGCGGCAACTTTGTAATTGGTGTCAATACCGCTTACCCTATGGACAGGCCTTCTGCTCCCGATCCTTTCTTTGCTTCTTATGCGACCAACGGCCAGCGTACCAACGCTTTTAACGCACTCACACAATCGGGCTGCCTTTGGCAAAACGCTACCTCGATAGTCACCTCTTCGGGTTGTACTTCGGGTTGCGAAGATGAGGCATGGAGAATTTTTCGCGGTTTGTACCTGGGCGCCAAACACACGCTTATCGACGAATACAAAGTGTCGTTGAACTGCCACTATATCTGTGATATCAGCTTACCCCCCGACTTGGTAGCTGATGTGGACTGTGGGAACAGCGAAGAAAAGACCAACGGTTTTTATATACGCGTACCCGATGCCACCTCGCTGATTACGCATATAGCCAATCCTGCTTTCGGGACACAACTGGACACCCTTATGGAGCCCTGTAGCGGGAGCTATGCCTGGTTCCTGTTTGACGTAACCCTTATAAACTGCCAGGAGCAATGTACCGATGCAGAACTGATGATAAACGGCGTACAGGTCGCACCGAGTATCAATTTCAACGCCGCACCCTGGAGCGAATATTGCACCGACCCTGTGCTACTGGCCGAAAAAGTGGCCGAGGCCATTAACAGCTTCCCCTCCGTACCGGACTACACCGCTGTGGCACAAGGCACACTGGTAGAAATCCGCTCGCCCTACGGCAGCCTCTACAACGGCTATATAATTGGTGGGCGCTGCGGGGTAGAAGGCCCCATTGGTCCTATCGGCATGCTCGACGGCGGCGCCGACAAACCCGATACCTGCGCCATTTACAGCGATTGCTTTTGCACGGATCTAAAACAGCAGCTTGAGCTGATGATGTTACAAGAAGAGGTAAACTTTGCCACTGCCTGTAGCCTCTTAGCCGCTATCTATAACGATGCGTTCGGGCTGAGCTTTGTGACTACATCGACTGTCGAAAACTGGTACGCGCAATGTGAGAAAGGCGAGCCGTTCTCGCCCGCCATTCCCTGGGTATTGAATAGAAATTGCAGCAACGAACCTATCGCCTGCGAAGAAGATCCACAGGCCACCGAGCTGGCCTATTATGCGGCCGAACAACATTACCGTTACCTGATCGATATGAAGGTGAGCGAATTTATCGCACAGTACGAAAACCAATGTATGCAGCGTACTACGCTACAGGAACGCTTTACCGTAGAATTTATCGACCACGAATACCATTTTACACTGTACTACTATGATCAGGCGGGTAACCTGACACGTACCGTGCCTCCGGAAGGTGTAGCCGTGCTGAACAGCGGCGGTATTGCCGATACGGAAGCCTATCGTGCAGCCCCTGATGCACACGATTTTATACGCCCCCTGCACAGCTTTGTGAGCGGTTACCGTTACAACACGCTGAACCAGGTAACTGCGCAATATATGCCCGATGCTTCAAAACTTACCGAATCGGGGCATACCTCTCACTTTCTCGGATTAGGGAACGTAACCGATGTGAGCCTGAGCAGTACCGGCACCGGAGTGACAGTCTCGAACAACGCACTGCGATTTACTTCCAACAGCGGACAAAGCTGGACCATGTATAGTCTGCCCGGCGGATTTTCTCCCCAATCCGTAAGCGTGATCGATGCCGACCGCGGATTTGTAGCAGGCAATACGGGCAGCGATGGTGTAGTGTGGTATTACGATCTGCGTGAAAGTTCACCTTTCTTGAGCGCCTATACAAGCATAGGCAAGCCGCTTTTTGAAGTAGTGACACTGGAAGCCGGCGCTACTCCCAAAGCCGCAGCAGCCGGTAATAACGGCGCCTTGATTTTACTTGAATACGATGGCAGCACACTCAACGGCACCGCCTCGACCGCTACTTCTACTGCCGATTTCCGTGCGCTGGGCAAGGCTCCGGGCGGAAAAATATACGCCGCCGGACAAAACGGAAGCACGGGTAAAGTATTTGCCTATTCGATCGACGATATAGATAACCCTACCGATCTGAATTTTAACGTAAATCCTGCGCAACTGAACGCCATTGAAGTACTCAGTTCTACCACCGTAATAGTAGGCGGAACCGACGGAACCGATGTACTGCTGTACAAAGCCGAAAACGTGCTGAGCACTCCGGTATGGAGCGTGAACCTGCTGCCTTCGGTGAGCAGCACTGTTACCGATGTGGCTTTTGTATCGCCGTTGCGCGGGTACGCCAGCCTCATTGAATACAACGGCCCGTTCAACGGGACAGGATCTCTGTATGCCACTTTGGACGGAGGCGACACCTGGTACGACAATAGCATGGGCGATGCCGTGTATTCTGCCATTGCCGTGGCTCCGTCGAGCCAGCAGGTGATGTGCGTAGGCTCACCGTCAGGAGGCCCGGGAAGCCTTGCGGAAACGTTCTACTCGGGCTCGTTCTCTCAGCTTTTCTGGTATGATAACCTGGGTCGTATCAAAGCCTCGGCCGATGCCCGACAACTGATGGAAGCATATTTCAGCTATACCGTATATGATGAACTGGGGCGCATTACCGAAGCGGGACAGGTTCGCGCGGACTTCCCCACCGCAGCACAGCTCAACAACGATTTTTGGCCCACTGTATGGGTGGGCAGCACCGAGCGCGAGCAGGTAAGCTATACGCAGTACGACGAGCCGCTCTCTAACGACGCAAATGATCTTTTTGCCGAAGGCCAGCAATACCTGCGTAACCGCGTAGCCTCGACGTATTACAAAGAACTTTCGACCGATACCACTTACCGCTTTGCCTCGCATTACAGCTACGATGTGCACGGCAACGTAAATGAGCTGGTACAGGAAAACAAGAAGCTGGAAGAGTTCGGACAATCGGTAAAACGGATGCAGTACGAATACGATCTCGTATCGGGCAACGTGCATCGCGTAATTTACCAGCCGGGACAGTATGACGAGTTTTATCATCAGTACCTGTACGATGCCGACAACAGGCTCACCCACGTACAGACCAGCAAAGATTCGCTTATCTGGGACATGGATGCCAAGTATTTTTATTACCTGCATGGCCCATTGGGACGTACCGAAATCGGAGAGAAAAAAGTACAGGGACTCGATTACGCTTATACCCTACAAGGCTGGATAAAGGGCGTAAACAGCAACCTGCTTGAACCCGACTTGGATATGGGAAAAGACGGAGTGAATATCGGCAACGAACCTGATTATCCTTACTTCTCTAACCATTGGGAAATTCACAATATGGTGGCCCGCGATGCCTTCGGGTACAGCATCGGCTATTACGACAACGATTACAACGCCATACGACCCTATGGCCAGTATTTCCTGAACGACATTGCCAACCTTAACGCAGGCAGCCCCGGTAAGGAACTCTTTAACGGCAACATACGGCATACGGCATTGGCTTTGCGTAAGCTTGACCATACGCCTCTTGAGCTTACCGCCTACCTGTACGAGTACGACCAGCTTAACCGGATTAAAAGCATGGAAGCCTGGGCCACCACGAGTGGTTATGGAAATGCCACTACCGGCCACAATTACAAGGAGCAATATAGCTACGATGCCAACGGCAACATACTCACCCTGCTGCGTAACGGTTACGGCGGCTCGCCTGCAATGGACGATTTTAGCTATCACTACATTAACGGCACCAATAAGCTCGATTATGTGAGCGATGCCGTGAGTGGAAACCCCTTCGGCATTGACCTGAAAAGCGGACAAACCACCCGCAACTACAGATATGACCCTATGGGCAACCTGGTACAGGATGTGGCGGAAGAAATTGACTTGATCGAATGGGATGTGCGTGGAAAAGTGCGCAAAGTGATACGAACCACAGGCAGCACCAAAGACGATTTGGAGTTCCGCTACGATGCACTCGGGCAACGGGTTATCAAGATTGTAAAACCCAAAGAGAGCAACGGCGACCTCAAGTCGGAAAAAGACTGGAAATACACCTTCTACACCCGCGATGCGCAGGGCAATGTGATGGCTATTGAGGAAATGACCTTTGCGCAGCCTTTTGGCGGTGGACAAGAGGATTTTGTGGCACTATTAAAATTATCTGACCAAACTATTTACGGAAGCGCAAGAATCGGTAACTTAGGGCTGGATATGGAAAAGCAAATTCCTTTTACCGCTGAAATGGATTTGGACCCGACTACCGGCGAAACGCTCTTTGGTCTGAAAGGGGATATTGAAATACCTGACTATACCGCTTCACGAATCCACAACGGAGAAGCCCAACGAATGACCGGACTAAGAACATACGAACTCACCACCCCCTTACAACATGTAATCAGCACCGTCTCCGACCGGGCTATCCCACAGGAAATATCCAGCTCAGGGAATGTCAGCTTTTACCAGGCTGATATTAAATCCTACTCCGACTACTATCCCTTCGGAATGCAAATGCCGGGACGCTTCGAAACAGCCGCAGGGCATAATTATAGGTATGGTATCTCAGGAATGGAGAAAGACGATGAACTGAAAGGCACAGGAAATAGTTACGACTTTGGAGCAAGGATGTACGACCCGAGAATCGGGCGCTGGTGGTCTATTGATCCACTAAGAAATAAATATGCAGGGCTATCTCCATATAACTATGCTGCAAATATTCCCACATCAAGAATAGACGTTGGAGGGAAAGACCATTATTGGTATATAGAGGTCAAAGTGCAAGGTGTTAAAGAACCTATGCTTGTCAAGTTAACCGTAGATGATGCAAATATGATTAGCGTCAACTACGCAACTGTTACTCTTAATGAATCCATGACTGAAATAACTGATGGAAGAGTGCTCTTCTTCTTTGGAAATGACATGGGGTATATTATGGAAAACATATGGGGTTGGAAAGATGACAGAAGATCGTTTGAATTTAACGGTGTGTCAATTTGGGGTAATGCTTCCCAAGATTGGGCTCGGAAAGGAAAATCTGATGTAACTATTGATTTAAATAGTGGGGTATGGAGTTTAATGTTAAGTCGTTTCAAAAAAGTTGCTGAAAGGAAAGTACTAAGACCCGAAGTAGAGTATAAGAAAAGTGAAGATGCAGGAAAAATAATCGATGCAGCTCAAACAGAAGAAATTCCTGAAAAAACAGAAAAAACAACACCTACACCAGGAGAAAAAACAGTTAGTTATCCTCAAAGATTGCTAAACATGGAACTGTTTTCAGTAGAAAAAGACTCAACTGTTTGGCCAATATATAATCACGATGGTTCTGTTGACAGCTACCGAAAAGGAGATAAGGGAGGATGGCATTCTCCGTCAGGAACTTCCAGAGAAATAACAAAAGAAGAATATGAAGAAGAATTGCAACCGAAAAGCGTTAATCAAGCTGATGAATAAAAAAAAGAATATTTATATTATTTCGTTATTCCTCATTTTTTCTTGTTCAACAGAGAAGAATAATGTTGAAGAGAATAATAAGCCCCAAAAGCTGGAAAGCTATTATGAAAACGGGAGTATTAAAGACATTACAGAAATTAGAGACGGAAAGAACGAAGGGCAGCGTTCTACTTATTATGAAAACGGGAACATAAAATTAATAGAACATTTCAGGAGCGATAGTGTTTATGGCTTCATTTCTGAATTTGACACAAATGGAGTACTTGAAACCAAACGTCGATTCATTAAATTAAAAGAACTTGAAAATGGAAACGAATATAAACGCGCTGACGTAATCGTCTATAATCAAGATGGGACAATAAAAGAAAGTAGTTTATACTCAAATATCACATCGAGAATAGATACTATATATGACACTGAACAAAAATATCCTATTTGGATTAACGATTACTACAAACTAACAGAGGTTCAGTACACCCATAAAAATAAAGACTTCTATCTTTATGATAATAACCTGATTTTTAAAACAAAAAAGCTAAGTTCAAATAAAATAAATGTTGATTTAAAAGAATTTGGGAAAGGAGTTGTTTACATAAAAGGAATATTTAAACTTGTAAAAGCTTTCCCTGTAAAAGAATATATAAAACTCACTAACGAAACTCCACCAGAAAATGTAAATCTTGATGGAGAAGTAGAAATATACTTTAGTTTACCGTTTGAAAAGATTTTGTTCATTAAATAAAATTTACGTTTTCTGTTCCTTGACATCCTGATTAGACTGCTTACAACTTTGCCAACTTTTGGCCATTATGAAGGTTCGATCTTTTGTATGAATCTGTTTTGTACTTTGGTCGATTGCCCCGGTAATACTGGGCTTTCGTTCTAACAAAAACACAAAAATCATACAAAGAAAATGACATAAGTAGTTCATACCTGACAAGTAGTTCGCAAGTGGTTCACCGCAT
>CAYWRZ010000024.1:0-31919 GCA_964460845.1 uncultured Weeksellaceae bacterium | reverse complement strand
TCACCACATTGACCTGCAACAACGAAGAAGGACTCACACGAAAAGACTGAAATCCAGTGCTTACCACGCTCACCTGAGCGTCGGCAGTAAAGGTGTGGAGCAGAAAATAAAGACCACATACAAGGCTATAAATGCGCATAGCTATCCATTTAAATAAATGCGTACCAAACAAAAAACAAGCAAGAAGGAAAATACACACCGTCAGAAAAGTCGGTGCTTCGAATTAAACTTACTATCGGTTTACCACCTGAAATAGAATATCCGGAAGAGACATCGGAAAGCAGCCGAAGATGATTTCCAACACAGGTAAGCGTATTCTTTTTCAGAAAACACGCGCTTAACGGCTTCGGATTGGGGGTATCCGAAAAAATCGGTTTTTCGCCTTTTTTTAGACTCTGCTGATCTGCCTTAGCTTTCTGCTGCCCTTGCTTACACGTGGTAGATACATTCCATACACTAAAAAGCGATAATCCCGTAATAAGGGATTGCTCCATGCGTACTGTTTATTAAAATAAAATGAATAGGTTTCGCTAAAATCTATCTGCGCTATGAATCGAATTTAAAAAAGATTTTTTACTCTCTTACTCTTATGTGAATAACTTTTTTTGAACAAACGAATTTAACCTATAAAAAGGCTTTTTAGTATTTAGTTTGAATATCAGTCTTTTAAAATTCTAACATTAAAATAAACTCCTGTATATCAATCTCAAAAAAACATGAGCACTCAAACTCGCTGCTAAACGAAAAACACGGTTCACCTTACACCAGGTACCTCTGTGATTTTTGTAGTCCCCACTTTCCACTTAGGCTGACTACACGTCGAAAGCCTTATCTTTGGAAGACTTTTACAGATTTATTGATTTTTACCTGATGGAACTGCTCAAAAAACTCTGCTCCATACCTGCGCCCAGCGGCGATGAGTCGGCAATGACACGCTTCCTGCTGCGTTACATCCGGCAGGAACAAAAAAACTGGAAAGTAAAACCCCTTATTTTCCAAGGCGGCGATTTTCAGGATGCCCTGGTGCTGGTATTCGGACAACCGCGCACCGCTATATACGCACACATCGACTCGATAGGATTTACCGCCGGTTACGACCGTAAGCTGATACGCATCGGTGGTCCCGAGCTGACCGACGGCACAAAGCTCAGCGGCCGCGATTCGAAAGGAAAAATTGAATGCGAGCTGCTGCTCATTGAGCATGAAAACGGTTCACAAAGCATTGAATACCTTTTCAAACGCCCCATCGATCGGGGCACCTGCCTCACGTTTAAACCCGAGTGGCGCGAAAGCCGCGATTTTGTGCAATGCTGTTACCTCGATAACCGACTGGGCGTATGGAATGCCCTGCAGGTAGCACCCACACTCGAACACGGAGCGATCGTGTTTTCTACTTACGAAGAGCACGGCGGTGGTACAGTAGGCTATATAGCTCGTTTTCTGCACGAAAATTACGGACTTCGACAAGCGCTAATCTCCGATATAACCTGGGTTACCAGAGGGGTGGCGCACGGCAAAGGTGTAGCTATTTCGCTGCGCGATTCGGGTATCCCACGGCGCAGTTACGTAAATCGTATCGTGAAGCTGGCCGAAGAAAGCGGCATTCCTTTTCAGCTCGAAGTGGAAAGTGCAGGCGGCAGCGACGGTACCGCCCTGCAAAAAAGCGATTTGGCGGTCGATTGGTGTTTTATCGGCGCACCCGAAGACAATGTACATTCGCCCGACGAAATCGTACACAAACGCGACATCAAAGCGATGGTAAACCTTTACCGTTACCTGATGAAAAAGCTGTAAAATCCATACCCGATTTTCAGACATAAAAAAACGCGCTCCGGTGTAAGAAGCGCGTTATTCGTTTCAGAATTCGTCGTACTCAGGCAATTTCAACCAATCGTATTTCGAAGGTAAGGTCTTTTCCGGCAAGCGGATGGTTGGCGTCGATCGTGACATGCGTATCGTTCACTTCTTTAACCACTACTATAAGCTGTTCGCCATTTTCATTTTCAGAGACGAGCTCCTGCCCCGGTACCGGATTCATATCCTCGGGCAGCACATTACGTGGCACCTGTTGTACAAGCTCATCAAGTACAGGTCCGTAAGCTTCGTCAGAAGAAATATTCACCACGCGGGTTTCGTCAGGGGCCATCCCTATAACGGCCTGTTCAAAAGCGGGGATTAACATTCCGCCGCCTATGGTAAATTCGAGCGGATCGGCTTCGAGTGAAGAATCGAACACTTCGCCCGAAGTGAGCTTACCGGTGTAATGTACTTTTACGGTGTCGTTTAATTGAGCTTTTCCCATAAATGCTAAAAAATTAAAGAATAGTACTTGTCTGTCCTGGAAAAAGCGGATACACTTCATTCCGGAGCCGGATGTGCCTCATCCGGAGGCTTAAAGGTAAGTGTTTAAAAGGAATTTTCGCTGTAAAAACGAGAGAACACTCAGTACCCCAGCATTTCCTGCAGCTTTGCAAGGAAGCGCTCTTTGGGTAAAAAGTTATTCTCAAGCTGTACGGCAAAAGGCACGGGCGTATCGAGGCTACCCACACGAGCTACAGGCGCATCGAGCGAATGAAAACAATGTTCGGCAATCAATGCGGCTATTTCTCCGCCTATTCCTCCTGTATAACAGTCTTCGTGCAGCACTATCGCTTTTCCCGTCTTTTTGACCGAATTAAAAATGGTTTCGGTATCGAGCGGGAGCAGGGTACGCAGGTTTACTACATCGGCTTTGATTTCGGGATGCGCCTTCAGCGCTTCCAGGGCCCAATGCACTCCCATACCGTAAGTGATAATAGAGATATCGCTGCCCTCGCTGACCAGCGATGCTTTGCCTATTTCAAGCGTGTAATAATCGTCGGGCACAGCTTCGCTAATACTACGGTAAAGCGCTTTATGCTCAAAGAAAATCACCGGGTTGGGATCTTCTATCGCCGCTAAGAGCAGTCCTTTTGCTTCGGAAGGGAAAGCCGGATATACGACTTTTAATCCCGGCGTATGAAAAAACCAGGCTTCGTTGCTCTGCGAGTGGAAAGGCCCCGCTGCCACTCCCGCTCCGGTCGGCATACGTACAATCACATCGGCGTTTTGCCCCCAGCGGTAATGAATTTTAGCCAGGTTATTTACTATCTGATTAAATCCGCAGGTTACGAAATCGGCAAACTGCATTTCGCAGACGGCTTTGTGTCCGTGAATGCTAAGCCCCAATCCGGCACCGATAATCGCCGATTCGCACAGGGGCGTATTGCGCACACGTTCTTTACCGAACTGCTTCACAAATCCTTCGGTCACTTTGAACACGCCGCCGTATTCGGCAATATCCTGTCCCATAAGCACCAGGTTGGAATGTTTCTCCATACCCTGACGCAGCGCATCCGAAATGGCATCTATCAATCTTTTGTCGCTGTGCTTGTCGGAAGCAGGTGCAATCGGTGCTTGTGTAAGCGGCGCATAAAGGTCACCTGTTTCTTTCTCGGTGCTCACACTTACGGCAGGTTCGGCAAACGCGATTTCCAGTTCCTCCACTATTTTTTGCCGGATACCGGCTTTGATAGTTTCTGCTTTTTCGGTGCTAAGCACACCTTCCTGTACAAGGAACGCTTCGTAATTGTACACGGGATCTTTTATGGCCCACTTTTCCTGTATGCCTTCGGGGTAATATTTGGTACCCGAAGCTTCTTCGTGTCCGCGCATCCTGAAGGTTACACATTCTAACAGCACGGGTCTCGGCCGCTGACGCAAATCTTCGGCAATTGTTTGCACGGCGTGATACACTTCAAGCAAGTTGTTACCATCTACCTGAATCCCTTCAATTCCGTAGCCTATGGCTTTATCGATAAACTGTTTGCAGCGGAACTGCTCTGAAGAAGGCGTAGAAAGCCCCCACTGATTATTTTCGATGGTAAAAATAACGGGCAGATCCCATACGGCAGCCACGTTGACCGCCTCGTGAAAATCGCCTTCGCTGGCACCGCCATCGCCCGAAAAGACAAGCGTACATTTGTTTTCTTTACGCAGCTTATGTGCCAATGCTATTCCGTCGGCAATACCGAGCTGAGGGCCGAGGTGCGAAATCATTCCCACCAGGTTGTATTCTTTTACCCCGAAATGGAAAGAGCGATCACGGCCTTTGGTAAATCCTGCTTCTTTACCCTGAAACTGAGCAAAAAGACGATGCAAAGGCAAGCCGCGAGAGGTGAATACCCCAAGGTTGCGATGCATGGGCAGGATGTATTCGTCGCGCTGCATAGCCAAAGTAGAGCCTACCGAAATAGCTTCCTGTCCGAAGCCCGAAAACCATTTGGAGATACGTCCCTGCCGCAGCAGGATCAGCATTTTCTCTTCAATGAGTCGGGGCAGCATCACTGCCTCATAAAGTTCGAGAAGCTGAGCATCCGAAAAATTCCGGCGGTTATAGGTAAGCGCCGGTTGCGCAAGAGTCGGCATGAATGAAAATTATTTTTCGGTACAAAGGTAGATATTAAATCAACGTGAGACCGGGCGGCGGTTTTTTATTCTTTGGAAAAGGCCGCGCAAAAAAAAACGGGCCCGCTATGCGGACCCGTTTTCTATATAAAGCATCGGATTTCTTATTTCACCAGATTCTGAAATTCAGCTTTGTCAGCAAACTTCAGGAACTCGCGATCTTTCGCAGCTTTTGCTTTGAGCGAAGGATCTTTTTCGAAGGCAGCGCTAAGGTGTTTCACCACTTGTACAAGCTGGTGGTCGCGCGCTTCGATAACTGCACGCAGGTAATGAGCCACTGCAGCGTCAGCCTCAGGAGAAGCATTCAGCGTAGATTTGGCTTTACCACTGTTACCGTTAAGGAACTCAGCGAGGCCAAGGTTGAAGGTTTCGAACTTATCCATTTGACCTACAGCGTCGTTGTAACGGCCTTTTTGGATGTTGATGATACCTTTGTTGTATTCTACCTCGGGACCTGCACCGGTAGCTTCAGAAAGCAGCTTCTCGGCTTTGGCACGGTCGCCTTTGATACGAGCGATAGCCGCAAGGTTGTTTTTCACGATAGGCTCGGCAGGAGCGATACCGGCTGCTTTTTCAAACTCAGCCTGTGCATCGTTGAGCTTACCCTGGAGGTAAAGCACGGAACCTACGTTGTTCGCACCTCTCCAATCCTGAGGATATACACGGGCTGCTTCTCTGTAAAGACGGAGCTTCTCGTTCAGGTCGTTGGTGAGGGTTGCAGTAAAGAGGATCTCTTCGATAGTGAGCGAGTCGGGCTTAGACTTAGACACTTCTACCAGTTCGGCATCGGTCTTACCCGTCAAATCGTAGCTGAGTACCACTACCGAACGACGCAGTTGCGGCAGGATAGTTTCTTCGATTTCTTTGTAGGTCTTAGCCATGTTACGGATTTCCTGCTCACGCTTGGAAAGGTCGTTGTACATGGTCAGCACGCGGAGGATAAGCTCTTTGTCGGCGATGCTGGATTTCTCCATGAGCGCTTTAAAGCCTTCCCAGTCTTCTCCTTTACCTTGCTGGGTGTAGAAAGAAGCCTCAGATCCTTTTTCGTGCTTGAGCTTTTTGAATTCTTTAACGATGGTTTCGTAAGCGCTTTTTGCACGCTCATTGGCCAGCTCGTTGTTGAACGAAAGCTCACCTTCGGGCGATGCGTAAGCCGGAATAGTGATGCCTTTCAGGTCGATACGGGGATTAGCCGTAGCACCTTTGAGCCAGTTTACGAAATCTTTGTATTCTTTTTTGTTCACTTCTTTGCCCAGCACTTCCGAACGATCTTTCTGGTAGTGAATCACTACTTCGGCAGTGTGGGAAGTTACACGCTGGAACTTGTCCTTGGCAAAAATCACCTTGTCGTCGTTCTGCAACAGCAAGGGAGTAATCACAGTACCGTCGGCAATCTTATCGGTCACGATAAGCGCTTTTTCTTTGGTACCTTTTTTGGGGAGGATTTTCACTTTAATCTCCGCCACTTCCAGCTCGGAGCTGTAAGGGATTTTGGAGGTGTAAGAGAAGGAACCACCCTCTCTGCCTATAGTTTTACCGTTACCGGCGGCTTTAGTACCCTTGAAAGTTTCAGTTTTGAACGCTTTCTCCGTACCGTCAGAGCCGATAATAACAGGAGTTACTTCTACGACAGCTCTTTTGTGAAGGCCTTTTGTCTGGAATTTACCGTTGATATTCAAGGTAATGCTATCGCCGTGCATTTCAACGGGGTTGGGTGTAACCTTGTAATCAATATCTTTTACAAGTTTGCAACCCTGTACCAGAAATACGCCCGCCAGAGCCGCAGCAGATAATCCGATGAGTCGATTCTTTTTCATTAGAGGATGCTTTTTAATTCGGGTGCAATATTAAGGCATTATTTTAAAAATCAAAAACGAATCCACGAACATTTGCGATAAAACCCGCTTTTTCAACCACCAATCCTCACAGCGATACATAGCTGATTCCCAAGGGGTATTCCCGGTTTATAACCGCAAATACCTCCTTCAAGTGTTCGGAGTTCGATTCAAAGTCAAGCGTTCCGTAATCCAACACCACTATACGCTGGTCACTCATTTTTTTAAGGTGATCCAGATACGTTCCCTGCACACTCTCGAGATACGTCTCTCTGATATTCAATTCATAAGGACGTCCACGCTTCCGAATATGCTGCTTCAATCGCCCGGGTGGAAGATAAAGATAAACCAATAATTCGGGTTTTGGAAGCTGTGCATACATAATGTCGAAAAGTCGTCGAAAAAGTTCAAACTCGTCGGGATTCAGGTTGGTACGCGCATAGACCAGCGACTTTTCGAGGTAATAATCCGACACGGTAAAGTCGGAAAAAAGCTCAGATTGAGGCACCAGCGCCGACAATTGCCGGTAACGCCCCGCCAGGAAAAACATCTCGACCGAAAAGGCATACCGTGCCGGATCTTCGTAAAAACGCCCCAAAAACGGATTATCTTCAAACTCTTCGAGGATACAACGCCCGCCGTACTCACGCGCCAACAAACGGCTAAGCGTGGTTTTCCCTGCGCCTATGCAGCCTTCTATGGACAGGTAATTATACCGCATCTTCCTCGCTGACTTCGTGTACTTCGGCCCTATCCGGACAGGCGGCAAGCAAGGCTTCTACGGTTTGTCCCAGCAAGGGGTGCTTCCACCCCGGCTCCAACTGTAAAAACGGAAGCAGGGCAAAACGCCGCAGGTGCATACGCGGGTGCGGCAGAATAAGTCTTTCGCTGTCCTGCACCCGGCTGCCATAAGCCAATATGTCTATATCAAGCGATCGCGCACTGTAGCCCGAAGCCTTTTCTTCACGAATGCGACCGTGAAGTGCCTCTATACGCAACAGTTCATCGAGCAGCACTTCAGGTTCGAGCTCCGTATGTAGCTCCACGGCCTGATTGAAAAAAGGGGAAGGATGAGAAAAACCCCAGGACGGAGAAGTAAAAGAAGCCGAGCGGCGAACGACCCGACCGGCGCGAAGCTCAAGCTCCCGAAGCGCCGAACGAAACAAAGCAAGCGTATCACCCTGATTACCGCCTAATAAAAGAAAAACCTTCTCCATACATCCTGTTCAGCGCTTTTGAGCCGCTCCAGAGGGCAAAAATACGCAATCGGAGGCTTTCCCTTCAACAAATTATATGTCCGCTGATGTATTTCCACAGCTTGTTTCAAAAGAGTCTTGTAAATTTGAATATAAAATACCCAATCCAGATGAGAGAATTTTTTAAGTTCATGGCTGCTTCGGCACTCGGCCAGCTTGTAACGGGGATTATCCTCGCCTTTATATTTGCCGTATTCCTGGTTTCGCAACTTATGAACGGGTTCAAAGATTTTGACTCCCACAACCAGGTCGAGATCAAAGACAATTCGGTCTTACACCTTCGCTTCGATATGCCTTTTCAGGATCAGGAGCGAAACCTTGATTTCCCCTTCGATCTGATGGGCGGATCTTCTAAAGGCAAGGGACTGAATATCATTCTCAAGTCGCTCGAAAGAGCTTCGAAAGACGACAAAATAAAAGGTATCCTGCTCGAAAGCGCCACCGTAGGCGCCGGATGGGCCTCGGTCGAAGAAATACGCAATGCGCTCGAAGCCTTCAAAAAGTCGGGCAAATTCGTAGTCGCCTACAGCGAAGTTTACACCCATAAAGGCTATTACCTGGCCACCGCTGCCGACGAAATACTGCTGTATCCCGAAGGGCTCGCCCAGCACACCGGACTGACGGCCGAAATTCTTTTCCTGAAAGGGATGCTCGAAAAGCTGGAGCTTGACATGAACATCATTCGCGGTTCCAACAACCAGTTTAAAAGTGCCGTAGAACCTTTACTGTATGATAAAATGAGCGATGCCAATCGCAAGCAGACTGAAAAGTACCTTGGCTCGATATGGAACCATACCCTAACCGGCATTTCTGAAAAACGCGGCGTTACGGTAGAAGAACTTAATCGTTTGGCCGATGAGCTTCAGCTCACCACCGCCCAAAAATCAGTCGATCACAAGCTGATCGATCGTACGGCTTATCGCGATGAGCTGATCGCTAACCTGAAATCGCGCGCCGGAGTGAAAGAAGAAGAGGAACTGAACCTGGTAAAACTATCAGATTACACCCGCGACAAACGCGAAGCCGGAAAAGAACGCGAAGCACAAGCGGCCCGTAAAGACAAGAAAAACAAAAAAGACGGTAAAAATTACATCGCGGTCATTTATGCACAGGGCGATATTGTGGACGGCAAAGGCGACCGTGAGTCGATTGGTTCCGAAACGCTGGCTGAACAAATCCGCGAAGCCCGTCTCGACAGCTCGGTCAAAGCCATTGTACTGCGTATCAATTCGCCAGGTGGAAGCGCGCTGGCTTCTGACGTAATCTGGCGCGAAACCGGGCTGGCCGGAAAAGCCAAGCCTTTTATCGTATCGATGGGTGACTTAGCGGCTTCGGGAGGCTATTACATTGCCTGTAACGCCCACCGGATCTACGCACAGCCCAACACCATTACCGGATCTATCGGGGTGTTCGGGGTATTGCCCAACACGGCTCGTATGTTCAAAAATAAGCTCGGCATCACGTTCGACCGCGTACGCACCAATGCGCATAGCGATTTAGGTTCGGTGTCGCGCCCGCTCGACGATTTCGAATACAAAGTCATTCAGGAAGGTGTCGATGAAATTTACCACGACTTCATCAGCAAGGTCGGCGAAGGCCGCAACCTCAGCACCGAAGTGGTGGACAGCATCGGTCAGGGTCGTGTATGGAGCGGTGTCGATGCGCTCGAAATAGGACTGGTAGATGAGCTCGGCGGACTCAACGACGCTATTCGCGAAGCGGCAAAACGCGCAAAAATCGAGAACTATGAGCTGGTAGAATATCCTGAAGTAAAAAATCCTATTCAGGAATTTTTCGAAGAGCTTCAGTACGAAACCAAAGCAGAGCTGATGCGCACCCATTTCGGTCTTCAGGCAGAAATGGCTACTTACCTGAACCAACTGAGCAAGCTGCTGCAGCAAAAAGGCGTGCAGGCTCGCATTCCTTACCTGATCACGATAGAATAATCGTTTTCGGGCGCTTATTGTATCTTTGGGTTCATGTACGTTTCTGAAACTTCGGTCAGGGTTCGTTACGGCGAGACCGACCAAATGGGCTACTGCTATTACGGCAATTACGCCCAGTATTTTGAGGTGGCAAGGGTTGAATCCCTTCGTAACCTGGGTTTAAGCTACAAAGCGATCGAAGATTCGGGCATCCTCTTACCGGTGCTCGAATTTCATATCAAATACCTGAAACCCGCGTATTACGACGATGTGCTGACCTTACGTACCCGTATTCCGGAGCTGCCCGGCGCGCGTATTCGTTTTTGCTACGAAACGCTCAACGAAGCAGGAACCCAGCTCAATTTCGGAGAAACCACCCTGGTCTTTATCCGGAAAGAAACGGGTCGCCCCTGCCCCGCCCCGGAAAAATTACTGGAAGCACTGAAACCCTGGTTCTGAAACAAATAGCCGATTTGCGCAAGCAAGGCACAATCTTTGAAGCAACCCGTATCCTATATATGCTGTCTATCTTTTAATTCCACACCGATGAAAAAAGCAAGCCTCTTTCTCCTGCTCGGACTTTTTGCCTTCACAGGGTACAGTCAGTCGAAGAAAAACGAAATCAAATGGATGACCTGGGAACAGGCCATAGAAGCCAACCGCAAAGCACCTAAAAAGATTTTTGTGGACCTCTATACTTCCTGGTGCGGCTGGTGCAAGGTGATGGATCAGAAAACATTCAGCGACTCGACCGTAGCCGCTTATATGAACACCTATTTCTACCCGGTTAAGTTCGATGCCGAATCGAAAACGCCCGTACGTTACAACGATTACGAATTTGTGTTTAAACCCGAATACAAGTCGCACGAGCTGGCCGTTTCGCTGCTTAACGGACAAATGTCGTACCCCAGCTTTGTAGTGCTCACCGAGAAAGAAGAGCGGCTCACTATCCTGAAAGGTTACCAGGAAAAAGAAGCTTTTCTGAAAAACCTGAAATCGATTTTAGGGATTACCGACTAAAACGCTTCGGTTTTTTAGCGGAAAAAGGCGTAATACACGAGCTTCACGTATTCGTTATTGACCATCAGCAGTCCTTCTTCTTTTTCCCACCATTCGTCGGTCTGATACCTGAGCGAAGGAGCGCCCTGCATATTGATCTGCACCGGCGTACCGCGAAAAGCTTTCCGGAACACGCGACGTACGCGCCGCGTATGAAATTTGGAAGAAAGAACGGTAACGGGTCCGCTGATACCCCGCGCCAGGCAAAACTCCCTTAATACCTCCCCTTCTTCGTAAGTACTGGTACCTTCGGGCACTACGATGATCCGTTCGGAAGGAACACCCAGGCGCTCCATGTACCTTGCGGTAAGCGCCGCTTCCGACACCAAATCGCCTGCCGCTTCGAGCACCGGATGCACCTGACTGCCGGTACACACGAAATACTTCGCCCTACCTTCCTTATACAATACCGCTGCAGCCGTACCTCTTTCGAGCGGAGAGCCTCCCAGCACAAACACGTATTCTGTAACCAGGGGACTATCTTCGGCGATCAGAAAGTTGCCGATACCACGCAGTATGGGATAACGGAAAAGAAACAAAAGCAGCAAAATGCCCGCATATACCGCATAACGAATCAAGCGCCGGCGGTGAAAAAAACGGGATAATACCTCTTTGAGGCGAAGAAAAAACGATCGCATAAGCGCTCAAATATACAAAGCCCTTCACGCCCACGCACTTTTAAAGCGCGATTATCCTTACTTTTGTAGCCGAATTTCAGGATGTATGAAGCAGGAAGTGAAACCTTACAATAACGAACAAGGGAAAAAGGAACAGGTAGCCGAGATGTTTAACCATATTTCGGCACGTTACGATTTCCTGAACCATTTCCTGTCGCTGGGCATTGACCGGATATGGAGGCGAAAGGCCATCAGGCTGCTTCGTCCCGAACAGCCTAAAATCATACTCGATGTAGCCACCGGCACCGGCGATTTTGCACTTGCCGCGTTGCGGCTGAAACCCGAACAAGTAATCGGGGTGGACATTTCGATAGGGATGCTGGAAAAAGGACGCGAAAAAATCAAAAAACGCGGTTTGGATCAGCAGGTTACACTGCAGCAAGCCGATTCGGAACAGCTTCCTTTTGCCGACAATAGCTTCGATGCCATTACCGTAGGATTCGGCGTACGCAACTTCGAAAACCTGGAAAAAGGATTAGGTGAAATGCTGCGCGTGCTGCGTCCGGGTAAAACGGCCGTGATCCTCGAATTTTCCAAGCCTAAAAAATTTCCCGTAAAACAGTATTTCGCTTTTCACTCGAAGTACCTCATTCCTTTTTTCGGACGACTTATTTCCAAAGACAAATCGGCTTACACCTATCTTCCCGAGTCGGTAGCTGCATTTCCCGAAGGGCAGGCTTTCATCGATATTTTAGAAAAAACCGGTTTTGAGCAGGTAAAAGCAAAGCTGGTATCGGGCGGAATCGCGACCATTTATTACGGACGGAAGCCCGGCGTGGCCGCACCGATCGTATAGTTGCGGCAATAAACCCTTTGTTTTCACGTTTTTCCTACCTTTGATACTTCTCCTTTTGGAGTGTACTATGCAAATCCGATATCCCCTTCGCCCGATATACAAGCGGCTGCTCGGCACAGCGGTTTTTTTACTGTGTGGTATGGCCACGGTTCAGGCACAAAAAGAGCTGCCTTCCAACCTGCCCCGCTTCGACAAGCGCCCTTACCATTTCGGGTTTATTTTGGCCTACAACTCGGCCGATTTTTACATGAACCTGCGCCCGGTTTTCCCTACCACCGATTCGCTGCTTTCGGTCAACGTGGTACGACAGCCCGGGTTTAACCTCGGCCCCCTGGCTTCGCTTAATTTCAATAAAAATTTCTCGCTGCGTTTTATCCCCGACATTTCCTTTCAGGATCGCCGACTCGAATACACTTTTCAGCGTGGAAACGGCAAAAAGGAAACCCTTATACGCCGTGTCGAATCGACCTTTATCAACCTGCCGCTGAACCTTAAAATGCGTACCGATCGGGTCAACAACTTTGCCGCTTATGCGCTGGTAGGCTATCAGTACAGTATCGACATGGCTTCGCAAAAAGATGTGGACAATACCGGTACCGGTGCCGTAGTGAAAATCAAAAGGCTGGATCAGGCACTGCAAGTAGGTGGAGGCGTGGATTTTTTTCTACCCTATTTCAAATTTGGTATAGAGCTCAAACTTTCACGCGGATTGCACAATGTGCTGATTCAGGACAACACCATGTTCAGCTCACCTATCGACCAACTGCGCACCCGGGTGTTTATCCTCTCCTTTACGTTTGAAGGCTAAGGCATGAAAAAAGATTTCGAGCTCGTTCTGCGTCCCGAAGAAGCGGCCGATCCCGATACCGTTCGCCAAAAGGTCGCTCAGGCGCTGGGACTGCGAAAAGGCGACACTTTTGAATACATTCTTAACCGCCATTCGATCGATGCCCGGGGCAAAACGCCTAAAATCGTATTGCAGCTTAGCGCCTACATCGGCGAAGCGCTTCCCGAACCCAGCACTTACCCATTTAAAGGACGCGATGTACGTCGGGCCGAACCCGTACTGATAGCGGGCTCAGGCCCCGCAGGATTATTTGCCGCGTTGCGGCTGATAGAGCTCGGACGTAAACCCATTGTGCTTGAAAGGGGTAAAAACGTACGCGATCGGCGACGCGATTTGGCGCAGCTCAACAAACAGCATATCGTAAATCCCGAATCGAACTACTGCTTCGGAGAAGGCGGTGCCGGCACGTATTCGGACGGAAAACTTTATACCCGATCTACCAAACGGGGCGATGTCAGAAATGTGCTCGAAACCCTCGTAGCGCACGGAGCCGAACGACGCATACTGGTCGAAACCCATCCGCATATCGGTACCAACAAGCTGCCGCAAATTATTACCGCTATGCGTGAAAGTATTATTGCGCATGGCGGCGAAGTGCATTTCGGACAAAAAATCACCGACCTGCGTATCGAAAACGGACAACTTTTGGGTGTCACGACCAACCATGATACTTTTATTGAAGGTCGAAAGCTGATACTGGCTACCGGCCACTCGGCACGCGATATTTTTTACCTGCTGCACCACAAAAAGCTGGCGCTCGAATACAAGCCTTTCGCAATGGGCGTAAGGGCCGAACACCCGCAGGAGCTGATCGACCGCATTCAGTACAAATGCGCCAGCCGGGGCGAATACCTGCCTCCGGCCTCGTACAGCCTGGTCGAACAGGTAAAAGGTATGGGCGTGTATTCTTTTTGCATGTGCCCCGGAGGGATCATCGCACCCTGCGCCACCAGTCCGGGAGAGATAGTCACTAACGGATGGTCGCCTTCCAAACGCAACAACCCTTTTGCCAATTCGGGCATTGTTGTTACAGTTGACGAAAAAGAGCTGCAGCGTTTTCAGCAATGGGGTCCTTTGGCCGGGTTAAAATTTCAGGAAGAAACCGAGCAAAAATGCTGGACAGCAGGCGGACAAACCCAACGCGCCCCGGCGCAGCGCATGACCGATTTCTGTAGCCACAAACTATCAGCCGATTTGCCCGAATGTTCTTATCAGCCGGGACTTACCTCTGCCAACCTGCACGAGGTACTGCCCGCCACGCTCAGTGAGCGGCTTAAGCTGGGCTTTAAAGCCTTCGGCAAAAAAATGAACGGCTATTACACCCACGAGGCCGTGTTGGTAGCGGTCGAATCCCGAACCTCATCGCCGGTTCGTATTCCGCGCGACAAAGACACGCTTCAGCATCCACAGGTACGCGGCTTGTTTCCCTGCGGCGAAGGTGCCGGTTATGCCGGAGGTATCGTATCGGCCGCTATCGACGGACAGCGGTGCGCGGCACAATGTATGTGACTTTTCCGCTTCTCTGACCTGTTTTTTTTTCGGAAAAATTGGTGATGTCAATCTATATTTAGATATTTGTCTAAATATTTAATTACATAGTGTTGAATCTTCTTTTTAAAGCGCTGAACGATCCTACCCGCCGGGAGATACTGGAGCTGCTGAAGGAAAAAGATCGGACCGCCGGAGAGATAGCGGATCATTTCGATATCTCGAAGCCGAGCATTTCTCACCACCTCGATCTGCTCCGGCAAGCCGGCCTGGTGGCCAGTGTCAAGCAGGGGCAATTTATTTTCTACTCGCTTAACACGACTGTACTCGACGAAGTGATAGGCTGGTTTATGCAATTCGGACCCAAAAAAACTAAAAAATAAAACCATGAAAAGGACGAGACTAACCCGCGAAATTCCGTTGCTGGCTATTGTGATTTCGCCGATCATTTATACACTTTTCGTGTGGAACAAGCTTCCCGATCAACTTCCGATACATTGGAACATTAAGGGTGAAGCCGATAATTACGGCCCACGCTACGTCTTACCGCTGCTCAATATGGGGCTGTATCTGCTCTTGCTTTTTATCCCGCTTATTGATCCCAAAAGAAAGAATTATGCTTTGTTTGACCGTATTTATTACCGCATCCGGCTTGGATTAAGCCTGTTCTTTTCGGCACTGCTGTGTATGGTTGTATATGATGCGCTGCATGACGAAGTACCGATGCAACGTTACCTGACTACGGGTATCTTTCTGTTGCTCGCTATGTTGGGAAATTACATGGTCAACCTCAAGCCCAACTGGTTTATAGGTATCCGCACGCCGTGGACCCTAAGCCACGAAACGGTATGGCGAAAAACGCATCAGTTGGCCGGCAGACTTTGGTTTTGGGGTAACCTGCTGATGCTGATTATTTCTTTCTTTTTACCGATAGAACAGGTTTTTATGCTCCTGTTATATGGCAGCATTGCACTGGCAATAATTCCGGCGCTGTACTCGTATCTGTTGTACCGTAAAGTAAAATCGGAGGCCGCAGAAAGTAAAATCGAACCTTAAATTCCGGAAAATTTGGCACGACGCATAAAGCAAAAGCGCCATTTTTTCATTCTTGATACTCCTTTTGCTGAAATTTTTACAGGTTCAAACGGGTGGCATTTTCTTTGTCTATGCTTGCACAGGAATCGCGATTTCCTTTTTGACAGAAACCACAACCTTAACAAGAAAGGAGTATTCGTTATGACACTCACTAAGTATTCATTCCCTTTGCTGCACTCGTTTTTTGACGATGATTTTATTCGCAATCAGGTATTCAGGCACGAATCGGCGCAGCGTCATTTGCCGGCCGTTAATGTCAGCGAAGACGAAAAAGCGTACCTGCTCGAAGTAGCCGCTCCGGGATTAAAAAAAGAAGATTTCAGGATTGAAGTCGAAAACAAGCAGCTTATCGTTTCCTCTTCCCGTCAGGACAAAAAAACGGAGAAAGACGAAAAAGGCGTTTCACGCAGAGAGTTCAATTATTACGGATTCCGCCGTGCATTTACGCTCCCCGAAAATCGGGTAGATCTCGAACAAATCCACGCGCGTTATGAAAACGGCGTATTGCAGCTCACCCTTCCGAAGCGCGAAGCGACCAACGCCAATTCGCCAAGGCTGATTGAAGTGCACTAAGAAAAAGTTTCAGGTTTTAGTTTTTAAAGGTTACCTCTTCACCGCGCCGGGCTTAGTCCCGGTGTGGTGTAAGTGGTTTTTGAGCACGAGTCATTTCACGTTTTCCCGGAGGGCCGGGCAACATTTCCAGTTCAAGTCCTACTCTTTTGAGCCTTCGCTTCACCTCCCCTTTGGCGCAATAGCTTACCCATATCCCCCCGGGTTTAAGCGCTTCCGCCATTTTCGACAATACCGATTCTTCCCACATTTCGGGTTGCACACGCGGGCCGAAGGCATCAAAATAAATCAGATCGTAATATCCGGGCAGTAAATTTTTACGCTGAAGCGCGCTCTCCATTTTGGTGAAGCTGAAAAAAGGGTGCAATGCCTGCTCGACCTCCCATTCGGTTTCGTGGATAAGTCTGTATCCTTCCGTTTCTTCGAGCATTCGGCCATAATTGAGCGTAAGCGCCAACTCGGCATCGAGCGGATATTTCTCCAGCGCATGGTACGTTACCGGCAATTTTGCGCGCAGCGTTTCTTTGTACGTCAGCAACGCATTAAGTCCGGTACCCAACCCCACTTCAAGAATACGCAGCTCGGGCGGATGAAAAGAAAACAAATGGCGTAAGCCGGCTTCAATAAATACATGCTGCGACTCTTGTATAGCGCCGTGCACAGAATGGTAATGCTCATCAAGCTCGGGGACAAAAAGCGAGGAGGAACCATCGGCCGTCAATATCGGAAAAGGAGTGTGCATCAAAACGAGGTAACGGTCATTTTATCCGGTTTAAAGGTAAAGATACACCGAAGGTACAATAAACTGAACGGTACACTAAATTTAGGGCTTTATCGTGCAACGAAAAACGGTTTTCGCCGTTTAAAAATCACGTTCTTTACCCATGCTACCTCCTCAGCCCCGCAGCGATAAGGTTCGTTTCGGGGCTTCTTTTTTCAAGCACTTTCAGCGACACTTTTTAATAGCCCTTTAATCGGCTTTACGGAACACCATTATAGCTCTTCCCTGCTGCGAAAAAACCAGCTTGCCCTGGTCGAGCTGATATTCGTACGTGCCCTGTAATGCCTGGAAGTAAGAAGTTTCGCGGTTCGTATTGCCGCAATATTTTTTGGTCGCAGCCACAGGACCGAACTCTACTTGCGAAGCACGCACATTCGCTGTACCGTGGTATCGGTTGCAACCGCCAAAACCGGAAATACGTCCATCGACAGGATGTATTTCGAGGTATGGCAGTCCGTCGGGAAAATCGGAAAGCCCCATAGCTTCGTCATGGAGACGCTCCAGCACCCAGATATCCTGTATCCGATCGTCGTACAGGTAATAGCCGCAGCCGCGATAGGTCTCGTTCTGCCAGCGTACTTCAACGCGGTAGGGAAAAGTTTCGTCCGACATGGTGCTTGCGCAGGAATCTTTTCTGATGAGCACTTCCAACTCGGCCGCAGCGATGCGTGTATAAGAACCCTGATCATTGCTTTCTTCGGTAATCGTGGGAGAGGACAGCTTAATTAGGGTATCTTTTTCAGCCAGCCTTCTGAACCATACTTCATTTTGCCGTAATTCCACCCCCCAAAAAGGCTCTTCGCCTGAGGCCATAAACGTGACTCCCTGCGCACGTTTCTCACGACGAAATTCGAGCACACGCGCCGAATATCCGGATTGTTCAGCCAAAGAAGAGGGTGATTCGACACTTGCAGGCGGAGTAGTTTGCGCCACATTTCGTTTTGCACAAGAAAGGGCCACACTACTGATAAAGGCTATGCTAACCCAGGTTAAGAGGCTGTATTTCATAATTGGGCTTATTTAATTGATAAAACTATTCGCTTACTTCCAAGAATTGTGCATTTTCAGCTTTTCGGCAAAAAATAACATATAATTATCTGAAAAACAGTAAAATAAAAAACAACACGTTCGTTCCTTAATTCGAGTTTTATGAATTGATTAGGGTAAAAATACCTGTTGCTATAAAAATAATTCGGGCCATTTCTACTTATTATTCGTTGGGCTGAAACCTACGATAACTCATTGAAGAAATAAGGCATACCAGGCACAAAAGCGATTCCGTTTCAGCGCGGATAAAAGAACGTTTGGAGGTAAGGAAGTACAGTGCGGAACAGTAGCGTAACATCCATGCCCGGTAAAAAGAGAATGGATGCCTGCTGCTGCTTTTTAATGTTTTTTAACAAAAAATAGAATATGTGAAAAACGGACTCGGATAGAAATTCTCATAAATAGAATTTTTCACCCGATTTGGGAAAAGAGATCGCTTTAGCTCAGGAACACTTTCTTTTTATCCAGGTCTCTGCCCAGCTCTTCGATGGTTGTTTTTTCGAGCAGGTTTCTGAGCTTTTCACGGACCAATTTTGAGGAATAATGTATCGGACAAGGGTGCTTATCCGTACATTTCGACACTCCGAGCAAACAGCCGGTATAGACTCCGTTGCCATCTACCGCAGAAATTATCTGTGCCAGTGTAACCGATTTACGCCCCGGCCTGATGTAGAAGCCACCATTGGGGCCTTTCACAGAATCTACGAGCTTTTTACGGCTTAAATCCTGTAAAATTTTTGCGGTAAAATACTCCGGAGAGTCTATTTGATCAGCAATTTCACGAACGCCTGATTTATACCCCTTGAGGCTTTGCCCCGAGATATAGATCATCGCTCTTAACGCATACTCACAAGCTTTTGAGAACATATAGTTATAGTTTTGGGATGGAGGTAATTTAACGGAAAAAAAAAGTACTTACTCTTTTTACTTCTTTTTACACGCAAATATTGTTCCGAATTTAAGGGGTATTTTTTTCATAAATTAAATCTCTTAAAGAATATTTTTTTATTTCTCTCTGCCATTTAGCGCTAACTTCGTTTCAATCCACTTAATATCCTGAGACTATGCGTACTTTATCTTATTACACTTTAATCTTTTTTCTGCTGTTCTGTCTGCCTGTATATGGGCAGTCGCAGCTAAAGCCGGGCTTTGATGCAGAAGAATACTTAGAGATGCTGCGGATTTCTTCACGGCAATTCGATTCGATCACGGTAGATGCTACTCCCGCTCCTTTCTATTCCGAGATTGTTTTTAAAGGAAAGGCTACAGGGCTTGACAACCGTTGGGAATTATGGATAAGCGGTAAAAACAAAGGAGTTATAAGTCTGAGAGGTACTACCGCCGCCGCCATAAGCTGGATGGAAAATTTTTACGCCGCCATGCAGCCCGCTACCGGTACGCTACGCCTGCACCCCGATAGCGTTTTCACCTACAAGCTGGCCGAAAATCCACGTGCGCAGGTACATACCGGGTGGCTTATCGGACTGGCGCACCTTGCGCCTTCTATCGTTGAAAAAATCCAGGAATACTACGCCAAAGGCATAAAAGAATTTATTCTTTTCGGACACAGCCAGGGAGGAGCGCTTGCTTTTCTGCTGCGATCGCATTTACATTACCTCCAGCAAGACGGTAAGATTCCTGCCGATATTGTATTCAAAACCTACTGTAGTGCGGCACCTAAGCCCGGGAACCTCTATTACGCTTACGATTTTGATTTCATCACACGCAATGGATGGGCTTATACAGTGGTCAATGCGCAAGACTGGGTACCCGAAACACCTTTTTCTATACAGACGCTTTCCGATTTTAATGCGGTAAATCCCTTTTCGGGAGTGGAAAAAACGCTGAAAAAGCAACGCCTGCCCGTAAGGTGGTACATCGGTCGTATTTACCGGAAAATGGATAAATCGACACGGAAGGCTGAGCGCGAGTTCAGAAAGCACCTCGGACATACCCTTTATGGCCAGGTAAAAAAAGCTTTACCCGATTTTCCGGAGCCCGAATATGCCGAAGGGAGCAACTACATGAGAGCCGGAATACCTGTTGTGCTGCTGCCCGACGAGGCTTACCGCAAGGAATTTCCCGACGACAAGGAAAAGGTGTTTATGCACCACGGCTTTTGGCCCTATTACCTGCTTGTACAGAAATGGTATGTCAGCGACAAAACGGCGGACTAAATACCCGACAAAAAGTCTTATTTTTTCCCTGTAAAAGCATCTATCGAATAGCGACCGGCACCGGTAAAAAAAAGTGCGGTAAAACCTGCCAGATAAAGCGCAGAAAGTTCTTTTTTGGCAAAAGGATGGTCTCCGTGTATCATAAAGCACACTACTGCCATTGTAATAATTAGCGGCACCAGGGCAAAACGGGTCTGAATACCCAGCACCACCAAAGCTGCGCAAAATACCTCTGCAAAAATGGTCAGCGACAAGGATATCGTGCTGCCCAGTCCTATCGGGTCGGCAAAAGCGGCGGCTCTTTCGGAGAAATTCATAAACTTGGGAATTCCGTGTGTCAGCATCGCGATTCCGAATATCAAACGGAGCAGCAGCGCGGCAAAATCGACACTAATCGGTTCGATAGAGAAAAATTTCTTTAACATAGGTTTAGAATTTTGACGTGTAAATAAGCGAAAATTATCGGCATCCGCTTCTACCCTGAGCCATTTACCCGCTACTTTTTTCGGGCACGCGCAGCCGGATGCTACGCAGGTTGGGTATATTCATCAGCACTACTGCGAACAGAATCAATGCTACTCCCGTCCAACGCAGGGGGGTAACGGTTTCGGACAGCCACCACCAGGCCATGATCACCGATACCGGCAGCTCGGCGGCACCCAGTATGCTGGCCAATCCCACTCCTGTGAGCGGTACTCCTTTTGCAAAAAGTAAAGGCGGCAGCACTGTACCGAAAAGCGCCAGCAATACTCCCCATCGGAAGAGGATGCCCGTGTCGAAGCCGGTCTGCACCCATTGTGGCAGCGCCCAAAGGCTCACCAGCAACAAGCCGCCACCTACCATAGCGGTACTACGCCAAAGGTAGTACACACCGGTAGCTACCCGCCCGGCCACATACACGCTGGCCGTATAACCGGCAGCCGCTAACAAGCCGAAAACGACACCTCTGATATCGGGTATTTCTCCGCTGGTCTCCATGATTCCTGCCGCTAAAAAAGTACCGACCCACACCACAAGCGTGGCTATAATTTTAAGCGTAGAAGGTACTTTTCGGGTGAGGATAGCTTCAAGTAACACGCCCATCCAGGTACTTTGCATAAGCAGCACAATAGCGACCGATACGGGCACGTAAAGTACGGACAGGTAATAGGTAAGTCCGGTAAAGCCCAGCATGGTACCGGCAAAAAACAGCTTTCGGCGAGCGGCGGGGGGAAAGGTCGCCTGCTGCGGCGGACGAATACACAAACTAAGCAGCGCCAGGGTAGTAAAGCCCAGCACAAACTGCGAAAAAGTCACTTCGGCCGTAGTATATCCCTCTCCGTATGCCAGTCGGGTAAACGTAGCGAGCAAGCCGTAGCTGCATGAACCGATAAATACAAGGATTATCCCTCTCCACCTCATACGCTTCTCCTTACAGGTATTGTGGCGGTAAAGATAAGCCTTCGCTCTTATTCCAGCCCGAACTGTACAATAAGCTTACTGTTTTTTAACCTGAGGCGCGCCGATAAGCTTTATCTCGCTGATAATATCTTCCACTTCTGCATACAAAGGCGCCCAGGGCGATCGCTGCTCCTGAAGGCGGGAGAGGTTTTCTTCAAAAGAAAAGGTACCCCTGTTGGTCAGCAGGTAAAAGCAGACCCGGTTCTCGGAAGGCAGGGGCGTACCTCGGGCAGGAAGCGCCCGGGGCAGGTAGCTGGCCAAACTTTCGATGCATTGCTTCACCTTTTTCTGCACGGCAGGATGTGCGGTTCCCTCGCCCAGCACAGTTCCGTCACCAAGGTACACACGCGCATCGTTGTTGGCCCAACAGGCTAATGAATACACCGCTTTACCCGTATGCTGATCTACCACTATGCCATAAGCAAGAGTGCGGTCGGGCGATAAGGTGAGACCTATACGGTCGGCCGAAGTCTCTAATGCTTTTTGCCGCTGCTTCTTGTAGCCGGAGCTAACCAAAGATTGCTGTTCGGGCGCAGAAGAAAGATCGCCGGGAGCAGACTTCGGAGTATCGGAAGAGGTGCAGGAAAGAAAAAAGCAGAATGCGCAGACGACACTCATCCGCAAGGGGAAAAACTTAAAAAAACGAAACGTATTCATAGGCTTGTGTATCTATAGGGTTCTACAATCGGCTCACAAAACCGGAAAAGCGGCAGAGACAGGTCTCTTATTGCCCTTTAATTTTATATTCATAAAGGTAAACGATAAAAAAGCCAAGGGCAAATCAAAAAGTGCGACCGATGAAGCTTCGAAGGGGCTATCAGGAACTGTATCTACGGCGTGCTTCTTCTATTTCATAAACTAATGCCTCTGCTTCGGCACGGCTAAGGCCGTAAACCGGCATTTCGAACAATCGACCGCTCTGGACAGTTATGCGCAGCACCCTACGCCGCGAGAGCCACCATAGCAGCAGAAAAAAAATACCGGAAGAAAGCAAGAGCCAGAACGTATCGTAATTTTCGGCTATGCAAAAGACGAGCGCCGACAAGCTGAGGATCGCCCCGCCTATTCCCGGTACCCACCAGCTTCGAACACGAAGTTGAACCGCACTTATTTTATCAAGAAAAACGGTAGTACGGTCTACCTCCCTCCAAACACGGCGGGTAAAGCTGACACGCCGCGTGGTAAGCAGAAACGCAGGTTCCTGCTTAGACGTGTTGAACGGCTCATTTTCAGAAAGCTCCATACCCGAAAAACGTATCTTCTTCTAAGATAAGAGGACTTAGGGAGAATCAAAAACAACGCTACCCGGTCGGGCAAGAAGCGAATCTTTATTTCAGGACTTCAAAATCAGAACGGAAGGGGTATTCGACAGCCATACGCTTTGTGTTTCGACCGCGTTTTTCCAACTTTCGACACTTATCAGCATCAGGTCCTGCTGCTCCAAAAATTCTTTGTCAATTTTGCGTTCATTGTAGAGTGCGATATGATGCGGTGCCGTCTGTTCGATAGAACGAATGGTTTCTTTCATTTCGGGATGCTGCCGAATCACGCCGCTGGCATCGAGAATAGACACCCTCGATTCGTTATGATGAATCAGCTTTTGAGCATACACCAGCAGGAAACTGTCGCTTACCGAAAAAATGGGAAGAAATACGTTTTTAAGATCTTTCGGCTTTTTATCGATAAAAATACCTACCGGCACCTTGCTCGATTTGATAATCTGCCGTGTACGTTCGTCAAACACGGTGTTTTCAAAAAGCTTTTCGCGCCCGGTAAGCGTATCGAGCAATCTTTCGGGATTGATGATTTTTGTGGTAAAGCCAAGTACTTTTCCCAAGAGCGTACCTTCAAAAATCGATCGCCCGACGCCGATTATCATCAGATCGAAATTACCTGAATTGGCCGTATCGGTAATTTCTTTTTCGATGTCTTCGGAAGATACTTTAAAGAGCGATTCTACGGGCATATTCAGCTTACCGGCTTCCGATTTCACAGGCTGGAAAGCTTCCTGTTCGTATTCCTGCACATTGTAGTGGTGAACCTCGTTGCTCGGCGAAAGATGGAGTGCGGTAACTGCCGAGCTATGCGGTGCTTTTTTGACAAAGGAAGAGGCCAATCTGAGCATATTTTTACCGCGTTCGGGGTTGCCGAACGGAACCAAAATACGGTATTTCCCGGCCTGATCCACTTCCTGCGGAACCTGCGTTTTTTTCTCAGGCAAAAAGCGGTTAATCAGGTCGAGCGCAGGCCCCGTCATACAGGTCGTGACCAAAGCCATAATCACCATCATGGCAAACATCTCGGGTCCGAGCACACCCAAATCGTAGCCTATATTAAGCACCACGAGCTCCATCAGTCCTCGGGTATTCATCAGCGCACCGAGAATGAGGCTATCGCGCCAGGGCTGACCTGTAAATTTGGCGGCTACGGCACTGCCTACAAATTTTCCCACAATCGCGACAAGGCATATCAGTCCGCAGATTTTCCAAAGCGAAATATCATTCAGCAAGCCTATTTCGGTACGCAGACCGGTAAATACAAAAAAGAGCGGGAGCAGCAGCACTACGGCCACGTCTTCTACCTTTTCGATAAAAATATTCCTAAAATTAAGGTTCGAAGGCATGATTACACCTGCCATAAACGCACCGAAAAGCGCGTGGATACCGATCACTTCGGTGGCGAAAGCCGAAACTAACAAGGTAATGAAAAAGATTGCCACTACCGGTTTGCTAAGTCCTTCGCGGTTGGAATAAATATCGCCTAACTTTTTGAGAAAAGGCTGCACCAGCTTAAGCATCACCAGCACATAAGCCACTGCCATCAGAATCGTATAGAGTGAACTTGCGAACGAGCCGGCTTTCACGATAGCTATCACGGCGGCCAGGATACACCATGCGGTAATATCGTCGGCTGCGGCACAGGTAATGGCCACGGCGCCCAAACGGGTTTTGGTAAGTCCGCGTTCCTGCACTATCCGCGCCAGCACCGGGAAAGCCGTAATGCTCATGGCTATACCGGTAAACAGTGCGAAAGAAAGGAAATTGATTCCCGGTAAGGAAAAGGTATCGTAAAGAAAATAAGCAAGCCCGACCCCTAAGGCAAAAGGGAAAATAATACTCGCATGACTGATCACTACCGCATCGTTAGCCTTATTTTTCAGCATATTCAGGTCAAGCTCCATCCCTACCACAAACATGAACAGCACCAAGCCGAGCTGACTGATGATATGCAGGTTGTCCATTGCCGTATCCGGAAAAAGGAAAGCCGCAAATTCGGGAAAATGCCAACCCACAAAAGACGGACCCAAAAAGATACCGGCTGCAATCTCACCGATAACCGAAGGCTGACCTATTTTTCGACAGATAAAACCGAAAACCCGGGCGGTAACGATAATCGTAATAATTTGCAGCAATAAAACAGACAGCTTATAGCCCAGGTTCTCCCGAATGGTAAGCTTAAACTGTTCCCAATTCGACAAGCCGGCCTGAGCCGCCGCTTTCTCGGCCGCTTTTTCGGCTACCGCTGCCGTTTCCAAGCCCTCTCCTTTTAGAATAATCAGGTACATCAGCAGCGAAAAACCACCGATAATAAAGAGATAAAAAAGCGGGCTTCTGAATTTTTTCATACCGGTTGCGAATTGATAAGGACCGAAAATAACGCTGCAAAAATAACGCGGGGCACGCTTTTAAAAAACAGGTTCACCCTATTTCGGAAAGCTTTGTAACAAGAACGAAAATAAATGTAACGAATTACCGTCCGAGCTTTTGATGAAATTCCTCGCGGTAGGTTTCGCTCAGGGTAAGCACCAGCTCGCTCTTATCGGCTGCGGGGATGGAAGTCACCACCTGATCGTGCGAAAAAAAACGAACCGTACTCAATGCGATAAGGTCTTTTTTACTGATGCGGCAAAATCCTTCGGAGGGCAACAGCGTACGCAACTGATCAAAAGAAATATTCTTGAGCAGAAGTGTCTCGCCCGAGCTCAGCGTAGCCAGCTTATCGCGCTTGTCGTGCGCGGCGGTGGTAATGTGCAGCAACTGATCAAAAAACAGCAAAGCCTTGCCTTTATTCGTGTTAAGCTGTACAAAGGTTTTTTCGGTCTGTTGCCCGCGTATGCGGATTGCGGCTTTCTGCAAGGCTTTCTCAAGCCGATCTTTTTGTATAGGCTTGCGCACATAGTCGATGGCTTCCAAATCGAAGGCTTCGGCCGCATATTCTTTATAGGCCGTAGTAAAAATAACCGGCTTATTGCGCAGCAATTGGGCTACTTCCAGTCCGTTCATTCCCGGCATTTCGATATCGATTATACAAAGGTCAAATGCGATCGTACGGCTTTCTTCGAGAAAACGCAGCGGGTCGTTAAACGCTTTGACCACTTCGACCTCGGGAAACTGCTCACACATCATACGCAGATAGGTCAGCCCGGGAAGCTCATCGTCCAGCAGCAAGCATCTGATCTTTGTGTTCAAGCAGGTTAAGTTTTAAATGTACGGTATAGACCTCCTCGCGGGTAAACTGTTCAAAACGGTAACAATTGGGATAGACCAGCTCGAGGCGTTTTTTAAAATGCTGCTTTCCGAAGCCGCCACGTTCCTTTTTGAGGGCAGGCGTTGCACTGATTTTGTTGGTCACGACCAGCCTGAACTCTTTGTCGGTTAGCTCAAACAAGATGGAAATAAAGGCATCCTGACTCTGTAAATCGGCGTGCTTAAAGGCATTTTCGATCAGGTTTACGGTAATAAGCGGTGCTACGAGCTTCTGATGGTACAGGGGGTGCGACTCATCGGCCTGAATTTTCACCCGAAGGTCAAACAGCGGACTCAGCTTAAGCCTGTTGATTTCGATAAGGCTTTGGGCAAAATCGAGCTCTTCTTTGAGTGAAACAAATTGCTGATCACTTTCATACAGAATATAATCGAGCACATTGGCCAGCTTGTCAAGCGCGTGGTAGGTCTGATAAGCGTGCGACTGTATCGAGTTGAGCGTGTTCTTAAACAGGTGTGGATTGAGCTTGTAGCGTATCGTTTCCATTTCTACCGAATTGAGCTTCAGCTCCATTTCACGAAAACGATTTTCAAGCGCCGATTTTTCCCTTCTCAGCTTACGCAAATAAATCCACACTACGCATAACGTTATACCCAGCAGGGTGGCTATCGCGATAAGCCCGTAAAACTCCATTGGATAAAATTAACATTTATCTCAAAAACTCCGTACAGGATTCTTCGGACACAGGTGTTCAAGCCGGGCTTTCTCCCGGAAGGGCTTGCAGCTTACGACGGATAAAATTTTGATCCGTCACGTTACGGGCATAAGTCATCGCCTTCGTATAACAGGCTCGAGCCTGCGGCCAATCTTTTAGTTTGGCGTAAAGATGGGCTTTAGAGGCATAAACCGAAAAATACATCTCGGCAGGTAAATCAGTATTGCAGAGGCTTTCTATCTCCGCAATGCAGTCTCTACTATTACCTATATTGCTTTGCGCAACGATGCGATTCAGGCTAATGGCAATGGATCCCGGACTCAGCCTTTCCCATTGTCGATAGAGATACACCAGAGTTTTCCAATCGGTAGAAGCATAGGTCGGAGCGCTGCAATGCACAGAAGAAATGAGCGCTTCGAGGTAATAGCTACTCAATTGTGACGATTCGTTTTTCGATACTTTCAGGTAATGTAATCCTTCTGCAATAAGCGATTTATTCCACAGGCTGCGGTCCTGCTCTTCGAGCGGTATCCAGCCTTCGGTTCCGATTCGGGCGGGAAAACGGGAGCTATTAAAAAACATCAGCGCCAGCAGAGCGTAAAGGTCGGGGCTTGTGCAGCCGGTGTGCAGCATCAGCTTAGCCAGGCGAATAGCTTCGTAGCATAGGTCGTAGCTTATCGTTCCTGTTTTTTTGGAGGTTTTATAGCCTTCGTTAAACAGGAGGTAAATAATCCGCAGCAGCAGCGCGGTGTTCTCTTTCGGTATTTCGGGGGTAAAGTTTTCATAGTTCAAGGCAAATTCCCTGATTTGTGCGCTGCTTCGGGCAATCACCTTTTTGACCGTTTCGGTGCGAAGCAGTAATGCGCTGCCAATTTCGGCATAGCCGAAACCGCCTAAAAAATGAAGACAAACTATCAGCTTGTTGCGCTCGGAAAGTGCGATCCGGGAAAAGAAAAGCAAGAGCCGGAGCTGGCTTTCTTCCAGCTCTTCTTCGGCTAATAAGCCGGGTTCGGCTTCTTTTTGAAAACTCCGCAGGTGCGTATTGCCCGTTGCTTCCCGTTTGATTTTGTGAAGCAGCTTGTTGCGGGCCACTTTGAGCAACCATGCCAGGGCCTGAGGGGGAATGCCTTTAAATTTCCAGCTAAGCAGCGCCGCTTCAAAAGCTTCCTGCACAGCATCGCGGCAATTGTCGAGCTCGTGATAGCCGTATTTCCGGGTTAAAGAAGAGACCATCTTTCCGTGGTATTCCCTGAAAAGATGGCCTGTAAGCAGGTGTATGTCTTGCGAGGCAGATTTATTCATCCGTATCGAGCACAGGTCTTATTTCGAGGGTAGCGCCGTACTGTAAGCTGGGGCAGTCTTTGGCCAGCTCGGCGGCTTGTGCCAGCGATTCGGCAAGCAGAAAATAATACCCGCTTACACATTCTTTGGTTTCGATAAAGGGTCCATCGGTAATGCGGTCGCCGTGGAGTACGAGTCCTTCGGTGTCGAGCGGATTTCCGGCTTTAAAATGTCCCTTTTCGACCAGCGTTTCGACCCAGCGCAGGTGTGCTTCAATCTCTGCCTGCATGGCCTCGACCGACACTTGTGTTTGGCCTGGATGTTCGCGGATAAGCATCAAAAATTCTTTCATGGCTTGTGTTGTTTTAAGGCGTGTATAAATAAAGTACCTTACCCTTAACCATTGTGTGTGGCGTTTCGGGACAAAAAACGGAAGATTTTTTTTAAGATAGGTACAAAAGGGATAGTACAGGGCGGTAAATTTCCGCTTCTTTTTTTTGCAAAGCCTTTTTATGGCACAGAAAATCAAGGGAAAGGCACATCCCGGTTTTTCCAAAGCGATCGCTTTGCCAAGCTATTTCACAAAAAACACGGGTTTCTGCGTCAAGCACCTCTTTTAGATGCTTTTATCCGTTTACGGCAGAGGCGACCACGAGATCTCGGATTTCTATCAGCCGTTTATAGAATTGGGTATTTTGTAATTTTTCCTGCGCACCCAAACCGTGAATGTCGTGTACAATTTGTGAGATTACCGTGGGGAATTCATGACGATTGGAAAGGCCATAGTTTAATCGTTCCAAATAATATCCCCATTCTACTCCCTCCACATTCCTCACGTCCTTCTCGAACAGTTCTTTTAGTTCTTTGAGATAAACGGTGCTCTGACTTTCAGAAATTCTGCTCCATTGTAATTGATTTCCGACCAATACCTGATCGTTTTCTTTTACTTCATCCACCTCTTCTCCTAAATTCTGAGGCCCTCCAATTTTACTTACTGCTTCAAAAGCATGAATCAGCTCGTGTATCGCCTGTCCGCGCTCAAAAGAGTCGGTCATTTCGAGTTCTCTAAGCTCAGGTTTCGTCGTTTTGGGAATCACCACCACAATGTTGACCCTGTACTTGCCCGCGCGATGATCTTTGACAATTACTTCGGCATGTGGCAAGCCGGTTCCTGTCCACAACAACAAACCACGGTTTATCAATTCGGTGGCCGTCGCTAATAAGCCACGGTGCAGGTCTTCGGGTAAAAGGCCGTCCTGGGCGGCACCGTCCAAGAGGGTCGTTATTTCGTTCTGCGTCACCAATGTTAAGGATTTGTCATTCCGGGCAAAGGCTCCGTCAGGCAGATTCCTCCAGTTCATCCACCATTCCCTTACTTTGTATCCGAAATAGGCAAAAGCTGCTGCGCCTCCTAACAGCGCAAGGGCCCCTACCCGTTGCACCACCTCGTGATGAGAAGTGGAAAGCGCAGGTGCGGTGGTATTTTCAGCAAGCTGATGGGTCAGGCCAGACTGTCTGCCGGTAGCGAGGGCTCTATCTCCCATCACATCGGCCTCTTTTTCCAATCCGGCATCGTCGTTCACATTTACCCTCCCTTTCATCTGCAAAGTGGGTTTTACGCGTCCCTCCTTCTGCTGCACCACGTGCCAGGCTTCGTGCGGCAAATGCTTTTCCTGTCCCGAAGCAAGGTGAATATCGGTTCCCTGCGCGTAAGCATGGGCATTTAATTGTGCGGGCTTGTCGGAGTTGTAATGCACCTTTACATCGTCCATCGAATAGCCAGAGAGGTTTTCAATTCCGGATTTGAGGTGATCGGGTAACCCGGTGCGGTTTTCTTTTTTTTGAACGGGCTGCACTTGCGGCGGAACAGAATAATTCGTTTGGCTAAGTTGAAAAGGGTCGCGTTGCCGGAGGTGGAGGCTATTGGTGATTGCTTGCTGCCGTTTTTGCTGTACCTGCATTTCGGGACGCTTGTCGTGAAACTGAAAAGCGGCTTGGGTATTGTTTTTCTTTTGCACAAGCGGGTTAGTCGGATCCTCGCTTTTGTACGGCGCTATTTTTTCGGCATGAAAAGACATACACTAAGAATAATTATTCAATGCTATATCGCTATCCCTAAACTTGCTTCTGAGGATACTTCCGCAAAAGCTTTCTATAGAAAGCAGCCTCCCGGGGCATGATGCCTTACCGGAAGCTGGCTCCGTTAAAGATAGTAAAATAAAAATTATGCGGTAAAAAAAGGGGGGGGGGTGTTTTTTATAATTCAAAGTCAGATAGTTCTTTTTTATATTGGTTGATTAATTGAGTGTCAGTCATTGTTGGATCAGCACCTTTTTCTAAAGCATTTTTAACCAATTCAGTATCTTTTAAAGAAACGGCTAAAAACAGGTCAATATTGGGATCTATTATCCCTTTGTTTTTAAGATGTTTTAGTTTTCTTGGAAACAACTCTCGTTCAATTTTTCTTTCATAAGACAAATCAACAAAAGCTTTTATTGCGGTATCGTATTGTCGACTATTTTTAAATTTAGATAGTCCCTTTGGAACATTTTCTAAATACGATGTTATTTGAATAAAATCATTTTCGGTTAATGTGTCAAAAAAGACTTCTAAATCAGCGGCAAGACACCCTGCACTATAAACATCATCAATATTAAGGATCTGTGAGAGTTCGAGAAAGAACACTCTCCAATCTTCTGGATCCTTACCACTATCTTTACTACGTTTCCCTACCCATACATAATAAGCAAAGGCTGTAGAACTATGTAAAAACGCATTTATTTTATCTTTTTCTTTAGTAATGGTAATATCCGTATATCCTTGAGTACTATTAAGAGCTTTTAATTGCAACGCTCTTAATACTGCTAATAACTCAAGGGTTTCATCCTTTACTTTTTGACTTAATTTAAAGTCGCTAGTATTAAATCTTTTAGTCCTTTTTGTTGTAATAAACGCAACTACTACAGATACAACAAAAGCACAACCTGAAATAATGATTGGTATTAATTTCTCATTTGTCATTTTATATAAATTTTAATGTTTTAATATAATATAGGCAGCCCGTCAAAATAGCTATTACTCTCGTCTGTGTTATTGTTATTGTTGTTGTTGTTCTTATTATTACTTCGTACCAGTAAAACTTTTCGCCAAGTTATTTATCCGTTATTCTCCTTTTTATCCTTGATTTATAAAACAGTTAATCCATCTATTATCATTTATTTACAATATCAGAGTACTTTACCGAATAAGAAACACGCGTTTACACTTGTTTATAAGCAAGTTACATTTAAAAAACCAAAGGGGTTTCTGTGCTTTTTCCGTGCAACTTTTTCAATCAAATCAAAAACACGAAAAGCACCTCATTTTCTAACATCGTTGAAAAATATGTTAGATATATAATAACAAAAAATTCGTCAGGATTACCTCCCTTCATCCTCTTCGAATTGTTCAATCCGAGCATAGAACCCGCAGGCTTTGCCTGCCCGGTTTTTTATTTCGTCAGCTTTTGAAACCCGACTCTCAACGCTCACAAAATAAAAAACCCGGTTTGCTTAAAGCAAACCGGATTCCTTTCGTGACCCCGTCAGGATTCATCCGCCGCGGCGGACTGAAACCTTCTGACCCATTCTTGAAATATAGTATTCATTAATCTGTTTTTTTATCCAATCCCTACCCGCCCCAGTTTTGTACCACTTTTCTCTTTCAAGCGCTTCTGTTCTTGTAGAAAACTCCTCAAAAAACACAAGCTCCCAGGGAATATGTTTTGACGTATAATTAGAAAGCCCGGCATTATGCTCCTGTAAGCGCCGCTCAATATCCATCGTGCTGCCTTTATAAAGAACACCACTCTTTAACGAAAGTAATATGTAAGAGTAATAGGGCATCCTAAAACAAAAATCCCGACGTTAATACGTCGGGATTCCTTTCGTGACCCCGTCAGGATTCAAACCTGAAACCTTC
>CAYWRZ010000023.1:220-41122 GCA_964460845.1 uncultured Weeksellaceae bacterium | reverse complement strand
CTGGGGCATGGGTTGGGGTAATCCCTACTATGGCGGCGGCTGGGGTAACCCTTACTGGAATGGCTATTGGAACGGTTACAATCATGGCTTGAACGATGCCGGCCGCAGCAACTATTATTATGGTCACCGTGGCGGTTTGGGTACCGGCGGCTCCCGCACCTCTTCTTTCCAAACCCGAGGCCAACGCAACGGGGAATCCGCTTCTGCGGGAACCTTCTCGCGCCGTCCGGAAAACATCACGCAAGCTACACCTTCCCGCAACGACAGAATCTATAATAACGTTTCGACACCGGGTTCGTTTGTCTCAAACCGTGAAACCCGCCCTGCCGTAAGTGCGGCCACTGCTGCTCCCGCATCGGTGACTAGCGCGCGGCCGGAAAGAGGTCAGATTCAAACTCGTCCTGCCTCTACTGTATCGAACGTAGTCACACGTGAGCCGGCAAGACCCGGTGCTACAGGTACCCGTCCGTCAGCTACAAGCGGCACCTCGGTAAGACCTTCCACACCGACCCGTACTCCTGCTTCTGAACGGCCGTCTTCAACGGCACCAGCTCGTTCTCCGTGGAACGCAGACAGACAGCAGCAAAGCACCCCTCAGCGTCCCGGTCGCACCGAGCCACAGCAAAGACCTTCGGCCAGTCCGCAACAGAACCCACGTGTACGCGAGCCACAAGCTCCGCGCAGCACCTCTCCTTCTCATACACCTCAGCGACAAAACCGCTCTTCGGGCGGCAGCTATTCGCCCAGTAGGGAAAGTCGTTCCTCAGGTGGAAGCTATTCACCTAGCCGCGAAAGTCGTTCTTCAGGCAGCTATAGCCCTAGCGGTGGCGGTGGAAGCCGTTCCAGCGGTTCTTCGGGTGGCGGTGGAGGCGGCGGCGGATCACGCGGCGGCGGAGGCGGTGGAGGATCACGCGGTCCACGTTAATACTACGCAGACAATAATTTCTTGTTCCCTCTTAAAAGCATCAGCCTTATGCGCCTGAAATGGATAGTATTGCTCATAACTGTACCCTTTGCGGCACAGGCTCAGAATGAAGTGGACGCGCTGCGTTATTCACGACTTGGATTCGGAGGTACTTCGCGCCATAACGCCATGGCAGGTTCCATGAGCGTCATCGGAGGAGATGTCTCAGCCATGCACGTCAACCCCGCAGGACTGGCACGTTTTACCAAATCGGAATTTACGCTGTCCTTCAACTACCTTGATTTCGCTTCCGACGCGGTATTTAACGGGTCCTCACACAGCAATGGCAAAGGCAATTTCAACTTATCTAATATTGCTTTGGTGGGGGCTTTAAAAACCGAACAGGGCAGCGACTGGCGTTCGGTACAACTCGGTTTGGCCTATACCCGCCTCAATAATTTCAACAACCGTAGCACTATATCGGGTGTAAACAATACTTCACTGCTCGACGTTTTTGCACACGACGCCGCAGGAATTCCTGAGAATTACCTCATCGACGACCGACCTTTCACTTCGGGTCCGGCTTATTGGGCTTACCTTATCGATCCTCTCGATACAAATGCGCATACCTATGGCGCAGCCCTTCCGCTCGGTGCCGACGTAAAGCAGACTCGTACCACCAACCGTTCGGGAGGCATGGGCGAGACTGCCATTTCTTTCAGCGGCAACTACATGGATAAAGTGTACCTGGGTATGACGGTAGGATTTCCCGGCGTACGCTATTCCGAGACCTACAACCATCAGGAAGAAGTGCTCGATCCGGGATCAGACCTTGAAAGCTTCAATTATAGAACCAGCCTTACTACAAGAGGTACCGGTATCAATGCCAAATTCGGTATCATCGTAGCTCCCACCGATTGGATAAGGCTGGGTGTAGCGCTACACACCGCCAGCGGCATTTCACTTTCTGACCGATGGAGCTCGACAATACGCTCTCAGTTTCGCGACGGAAAAAGTTACCAGGAAGAATCGGTATTGGGCGAATACAATTACCGCGTCAGGACACCGGGTAGGTATATCGGCAGCATCGGTTTTGTCATAGGCCGTTACGGACTGATAAGCGCCGACTATGAATACGTGGACTACCGTCGGGCGCGACTGAGACCCGAAATGCTGACGATGGGTAATCCCTATAATTTCGGGGCGGAAAATCAAGCCATTCGTGACAGTTACCAGGCTACTTCCAATATAAGAATAGGCGGCGAGCTGAGGCTGAACCCTTTTGCACTACGCGCAGGTTACGCCATTTACGGCTCTCCCTACCGGGAAGGCACCACCGATAACAATGCGGTACGTACTTCCTACTCTGCCGGAATCGGCTATCGGAATAATTTCTTCTACGTAGATGCCACTTATGTGTTGACCGAATGGGCCGAGGACTTTTTCCTCTACGACCCGCAAATCACCAATGCGGCCATAATAAAGAACCATGTCGGGCTGTTTTCACTCAGCATGGGCGTAAGATTCTGAGACAATTCCTTTTATCGTCTTCACTAAAAAAGGCTGACCTATGGGTCAGCCTTTTGAATGCTTATAAGAAAGATGTTACCGGTTAATTCAGGCCTCCGCTTCTTCCGCATTAATGCCTTTATCTACCAACACCCGGCCACAGTATTCGCAGACAATCACTTTCTTGTGCATACGAATATCGAGCTGACGCTGAGGAGGAATATGATTAAAACATCCGCCGCAAGAATCGCGCTCTACCGCTACCACAGCCAGTCCGTTACGGGCATTGCCCCGAAGGCGCTGGTACGCTGACAAAAGACGAGGTTCAATCTGAGCTTCAGCGATCTTAGCCCTTTCAATGAGATTTTCTTCCTCTTTCTGTGTTTCGTCGATAATTTCTTTCAGATCCTGCTTCTTTGCTTCCAAATCTTTGCTACGCTCGGTCAGCGTTTCGCGGGAAGAGGCAATGAACTCAGCTTTAGCGGCCAGCGAAGTTTTCGCTTCTTTAATTTTCTTTTCGTTCAACTGGATCTCCAAATTCTGAAACTCCAGCTCTTTTGTAATAGAGTCATATTCGCGGTTATTGCGCACCTTACCCTGCTGCTCTTCATACTTGCGAATAAGCGCCTGCGAGTCTTTAATGGCATTTTTACGCTCAGTCACCTGTGCCTCTATTTCTTTCTCCTCATCCTCAAGGCGTTGCACGCGCGTTTCCAAACCGGCAATTTCATCCTCCAAATCCTGAACTTCAAGTGGCAACTCGCCACGAACGGTGCGGATACGGTCAATCTGCGAATGCAGTTGCTGAAGATTGTAAAGCCCTCTCAGCTTTTCTTCTACGGAGATATCTTTGACGTCTTTTTCGGCGGTCTTGGCCATGCTATAGATAATTTATGGGATTCGTGTTCAGTTCGGTCAAATGGACGGCAAAGTTACTAAATTTTTTCTTTATCCAATCGCCTAACAAATCAATGGTAAAGCGCTCACTTTCATAATGTCCGATATCGGCCACTACGATACGTCCGTCGGCATCGAAAAACTCGTGGTATTTGAAGTCGGCCGTTACAAATACCTGGGCTCCTGAACGGATGGCCTGTGGCAACAGGAAGCTTCCCGCGCCACCGCACAGCGCTACACGAGTCACCTTTTTACCTTGTAGAGGCGTATAACGCACTACGTTAAGCTCCATTTTTTCCTTCAGGTACTCTAAAAAACGGGGTTCTTCCATCGGTTCGGGAAGCTCGCCTACCATACCCGCACCTACGCCATTCCAGCAATTTGCCAAAACATAACTGTCATAAGCCACCTCTTCGTAAGGATGCGCCTGCTGCATGGCCCTTATTATTCCCGATTCGAGATATACGGGGTACACCACTTCGATCCGGGTTTCGGGCTCGGTATGCCTTTGGGCCTGCTCGCCTATGTAAGGGTCGGTTCCCGCACCGGCTTTGAAAGTTCCGTATCCTTCGAGGTTAAAGCTGCATTCGGAATAATTACCAATATGCCCCGCGCCTGCGGCAAATAAAGCTTCTCGTACCACCTCGGCGTGGGTGTGCGGACAAAATACGGCCAGCTTACGCAATAGCTCTTCTTTGGGTTGTAAAATATGAGGGTTTATCAGCCCAAGCTTTTCGGCAATACGCCCGTTCACCCCCTGCGCCACATTGTCGAGATTGGTATGAATGGCATAAATGGCTACGCCCGACTGTATGGATTTGATCACGGTTCGCTCCACATATCCTGCGCCGGTAAGTTTTTTCAACCCTTTGAATATCAAAGGGTGGTGACAAACCACAAGGTTGCAGTTTTTGGCTATGGCCTCGTCTATTACCGCTTCGGTACAATCCAGGCTCACCAATACGCCTCGCACTTGCTGCGAAGCATCGCCGGTGAGGAGTCCGGCGTTATCGTACGACTCTTGCAGCCGGAGCGGAGCCAGGCTTTCGAGGTATAAGACGACATCCTGTATTTTCATATTTCGCTTGATTTTGCCTGCACCAAATTTAATCCTCTATTTTTGTTTACCTAAAACAAATCTATGAAACGCCTGCGCGTGTTGCTTTTCCCTTTTTCGCTGTTGCTGATCCTGATTACGGAATTGCGTAACCTGCTGTACAGGACAAAGGTACTCAAAGCAAGCCGCTTTGATCTTCCGCTTATTTCGATCGGCAACCTTTCTACAGGGGGCACGGGTAAATCGCCTCATACATCTTATCTTCTGAGTCTGCTCGAAAACGAGTATAAAACCGCTGTGCTGAGTCGCGGGTATGGACGTACCACCCGAGGTTACCGCGAAGTAAAGCTTTCTTCACAAGCCGGTGAAACGGGCGACGAACCGCTTCAGTGCAAGTTGCGCCATCCCGAAACGGTGGTGGCGGTAGGCGAAAATCGCGTACAGGGTGTAATCCGCTTGATGCGTATCCATCCTTATACGCAGGTGGTACTGCTCGACGATGCCTATCAGCACCGCGCTATACAGCCGGGCCTGTCTATATTGCTGACCGAATACGCGCTTCCCTTTTACGAAGATTACGTGCTGCCTGTCGGTAACCTCCGTGAAATGAGGCACAACGCCAAGCGAGCCGATATCGTGGTAGTGACCAAATGCCCGGAACTAAGTACGGCACAAAAAGAAGAAACCGAAGCAAGGATCGCCCGCTACACTGATGCTCCTGTTTTTTTTTCCCATTTCACTTACGGCCCACTAAAAAGCGTATTCCATTCCGGACAAGAGGCTTCTCCCTTAGGACAGCCCGTAGCGCTTTTTACGGGCATCGCCAATCCGCTGCCATTGGAAGAATTTCTGCGTTCGACGGCAAGCTCGGTGCAACACCTTCGATTCGGCGACCACCACCGCTTTACCGCAAAAGACATCGGGCGCATTACCGATTTATTTGATAGCTTTGCGAACAAGGAAACCTTGCTGATTACTACCGAAAAAGACGCGATGCGATTACGTGCGCTTCCCGACGAAATACGGGATGCACTGCATAAGCTGCCGCTCTATTATCAACCCGTTTCGGTAGTCATGCAGGAAGAAAAAAAATTCACTGAACGAATACAGGATTATGTTAGCACAACTCTCCGAAACTTGTGATTTTATCCGCAGTAAAACCAAGCTGGAACCCGAAGCCGGAATTATTCTCGGCACCGGGCTCGGCGGACTGGTAAACGAAATTGATATCGAAACCGCGCTGCCTTACAGAGAAATTCCAAATTTCCCCGTATCGACAGTAGAAGGGCATAGCGGGAAATTAATTTTCGGTACGCTGGGCGGAAAAAAAGTGGTGGCCATGCAGGGACGTTTCCATTTTTACGAGGGTTATACCATGCAGCAGCTCACGTTTCCCGTGAGAGTTATGAAGCAATTAGGCATCCGTACATTACTGCTTTCCAATGCGGCCGGGGGGATGAATCCTGAATTTAAAATCGGAGAGATCATGCTTATCCGTGATCATATCAACCTGTTCCCGACCAATCCGCTGATAGGCCCCAATATTGAGCAACTCGGCCCGCGTTTCCCCGATATGAGCGAGGCCTACGATCGTAAGCTGGTCAAAAAAGCCCGCGAAATAGCCGAAGCCAATGGAATCAGGATAGCCGAAGGTGTCTATGCCGGGTTGAGCGGCCCCTGTTTCGAAACGCCCGCCGAATACAAATACATACGCATTATCGGCGCCGATGCGGTGGGTATGAGCACCGTACCCGAAGTAATTGTAGCCCGCCACATGCAGGTACCCTGTTTTGCGGTATCGATCATTACCGACCTCGGACTCGAAGACCAGATTGTGGAAGTGTCGCACGAAGAAGTACAGCAGGTAGCTCGTGAGATAGAACCTAAAATGACATTCCTCTTCAAAGAACTGCTGGCTGCACTCTGAAATACGCATAAAAAGCGCGGAAATGCTTAACTTTAACTTTCTTTTTCGCACGCAATACCCATGACGGAATCACCTTACGATAAGTACGAAGCGGTAATCGGACTCGAAGTACACGTGCAGTTGCTGACACGTTCTAAAAATTTCTCTTCCGATGTAAATGAATTCGGCGCATTGCCCAATACCAATGTGAGCGTGGTCTCGCTCGGGCATCCCGGAACCTTACCAAGGCTCAACAAAAAGTCGATCGAATTTGCCGTAAGGCTCGGACTGGCCTGTCGCTGCGACATTGCCTCGGATATGCACTTTGCGCGCAAAAACTATTTTTACGCCGACCTTCCCAAGGGATATCAGATTACACAAGATACCACTCCCATTTGCCGGAACGGCGAAGTGCTCATTAAAGACGAAGAAAACCGCGACAAAGTCATCAGCCTCATCCGCATCCATATTGAAGAAGATTCGGGAAAAAGTGTACATGATGTGGATCCATTCCACACGCTGATCGATCTGAACCGAGCCGGTGTACCGCTGCTTGAAGTGGTTTCGCATCCCGATATGCGTTCGGCCAAAGAAGCCTATAATTACCTGACCGAAATCCGTAAGCTGGTACGTTATCTCGAAATCTGCGACGGCAATATGGAAGAAGGTTCTTTGCGTTGCGACGCCAATATTTCAGTAAGAAAACGCGGCGCAGAAGAATACGGGGTAAAGGTGGAAGTAAAAAACATGAACTCCATTCGCAACGTGCAACGCGCTATCGAACATGAGATAGAACGACAAATCGACTGCCTCGAGAAAGGCGATCCCATCTACCAGGAAACCCGTTCTTTCGACGCCGTTTCGGGTAGCACTATCAGTATGCGCAGCAAAGAAATGGCGCACGATTACCGTTATTTCCCCGAACCCGACCTGCAACCGGTACACCTTTCGCAGGAATACATCCGCGAAATACAAGCCACGCTGCCTCCATTGCCCGGCGAGCTTTTCCTGAAATATACCCGCGAATACGGGCTGTCGGAATACGATGCCTACCAAATCACCGATCAGAAAGCCATCGCGCTGTATTTCGAAGCCATCATCGCACATACGCCCAACTATAAATCGGCGGCCAACTGGATCATGGGCGAGATTCGCTCTTACCTCAACGAAAACGGACTCGATATTACCCGCTTCCCGCTTTCGCCCGATACCCTCGCCGCACTAATCAATCTGATCGATGCTTCCAAAGTGAGCCATACCGTAGCGGCACAGCATATTTTCCCGAAGCTGCTTACCGAACCGGGCAAAACACCTTTGCAGATAGCCGAAGAAAACAATTGGCTACAGGAAAGCAACGAAGATTTTTTGAGCACGCTTATCCGCGAAGTGATAGCCCGCCATCCCGAAGAAGTGAAAAAATACAAAGGCGGTAAAACCGGACTTCTCGGTGTATTTATGGGCGAAGTCATGAAACAATCGAAAGGAAAAGCCGACCCGAAAACCACTAATAAATTACTCGTAAAAGCATTAGACGAAACGCCGCTCTGACTATGAAAAATTTTTGGATAGCCTGCCTTGCCCTCCTGCTGTTTGCAGCTTGCGGCAAAGATCGTAACCTGCTGACCGGCGAAATCAAAGGCGGTGCGGGAAAAACACTTTACCTCGAACGCTTCGAAAAGGGAAACCCGGTAGTAGTCGATTCGGCTGTGCTCGATGAAAGTGGCAAATTCAGCCTCGAATTTCCGTCCACACTCAACTTCTACAGCCTGCGTGTAAGCGGTTACGAAGAACGTTGCCCGCTGCTGCTCGACAGTACCCACAAGCCGGTAGTGAATGCCGAGGCCTCGGCCCTGTTCGAAACCTATACCGTAAGCGGATCGCCCTATTCGGAGCTGACCCTCGAGCTGCTGCGTCGCGGAAACGACCATTACAAAGCCATCCAATCGCTGAACCAGCAGCAACTGGAACCCGGCGCTGATCCGGATTCGCTGCTCGCAGCAATCACAGCGCTTCAACAGGATTTTAACACGTACAAAAAAGAATTTATAGACAAGCATCAGGCTTCGCCTGTGCTGTTTTACGCCATCAACTATTTTGACCCGATCACCGAAACGGAGTACCTGCACCAAATCGAAGCGGCTATGGCAGCTTCCATGCCCGGAAGCGACTACCATAAAAGTGTAAGCGCATTTGTGCAACAGGCACAACAGATGAAGCAGATGGCCGAAATCCAGAAAGCACAGGCCGAACGCATGGAGAAATTGCTTAAACCCGGTGCACCCGCTCCTGAAATAGAGCTGCCCGATCGCCAGGGTAAGCTGTTAAAGCTCTCGTCGCTGCGCGGCAAGTATGTGCTGATCGATTTCTGGGCTTCGTGGTGCGGTCCCTGCCGCCGCGAAAACCCCAATGTGGTCGCACTCTACGAGAAATACCACAAAAAAGGATTCGACATCTATTCGGTTTCGCTCGACAATAACCGCGAAAAATGGCTGGGTGCCATTTCTCAGGATAAGCTAAGCTGGTCTTCGCACGTGAGCGACCTGCAAATGTGGAATTCGCCTGTGGTTTCGCTCTATGGCTTCGAGGGCATCCCCTTCACCGTGCTGCTCGATAAAAGCGGTAACGTAATCGAAGCCAACCTGCGCGGAAAAGCGCTCGAAGACAAATTGAAAGAATTATTTGAAGGTTGATACGTATGAAAAAGATCCTGCTGTGTACCCTGTTTTTTCTGCCGGCTTACTTTGCGGCAGCGCAACCGAAAGACATCCGGATCAACGGCGCCGTTAAAAATGCGGCGGGCGAAAAGCTGTATCTCGAAACTTTCGACAAAAGCGTACCCGTAAAGCTTGATAGCATCCTGCTCTCTAAAAAAGGTGCCTTTTCTTTTACCCGCAAGATCGAACAGACCGACTTTTTCCGACTTACGCTGGCCAGCGGCGATTTTATAGTGCTGATCCTGCAACCCGGCGAAAAAGTACAGGTCGAGGGCGATGCCGGCGAAAGCCTGAACAAATCGTATCAGGTAAAAGGTTCGGTACACTCTCAGAAAATAAGAGAGCTGACCGGCGTGGTAAACCGCTATTTCACTTCGCGCGATTCGCTGCAACTGGTGCTGCGCGATTTTGTCGCACAGGGAAATCAAGCCGATGCACAACAGACCAACCGGAAATTAGAGGATCTCTACAAGAATTTTGTACAGCAAAGGGATCGTTTTCTCGATGAAAATCCGGAGTCGCCCGCAGTACTGGGTGTGCTGAATCACCTCAATGTGCAAGCCGACCTCGTGCAGCTCCGGAAAATAGAAAAAGCGTTGGAAACTTCGATTCCCGGTTCGCCTTATCACGAATCGGTAAAAACCCTGCGCGAACAATCCGAGCAACGCATCGCCGAACAGGAACGTCAACGCCAGGAACAGGAAGCCCGTGCCTCGCGTCTGAAACCGGGCGAAATGGCTCCCGACATTGTGATGAACGACGCCAAAGGCCAACCTTTACCCCTCTCCTCGCTGCGCGGACAATACGTGCTGATCGATTTCTGGGCTTCGTGGTGCGGTCCCTGCCGCCGCGAAAACCCCAACGTGGTAAGAGTGTATGAAAAATACAAAGACAAAGGATTCACTATTTACAGTGTCTCGATAGATCATGCCGAGAAAAACTGGCTCGATGCCATCGAAAAAGATCAACTGAGCTGGCCCTATCATGTAAGTTCACTCGAAGGCTGGAAAACTCCCATACTGCGCGAATACGGCATCAACGGCATCCCCTTTACGGTGCTGATAGACAAAGATGGACGGATTATACAAACCAACTTGCGCGGCGGTGCACTCGAACAGAAACTTGCCGAAATCTTCGATTTTTAAATGAGATACCTCTTTACGCTGCTGATCCTGCTGCTGGGTTGGAACGCCGGTGCGCAGAAAAAAAACCGGGAATATTTCCAGCAGGAAGTAAACTATCAGATTACTGTAAAACTCGACGACGAAGCACACACGCTCTCGGGCTTCGAAACCATCGAATACACCAACAACGCTCCCCACCAGCTTCAGGTAATCTATTTCCACCTTTGGCCCAATGCCTACCGCAACACGCAAACGGCGATGGCCAAACAGCTATTGGAAAACGGCTCGACCGATTTTTACTACTCCGACACCCAAAAAGGAAAAGGCTATATCGATTCGCTGCTGTTTGTGGTCAACGGCGACACGGTAAAATGGGAATACGATTCGCTGCACGTGGATATCTGCAAAGTATTTCTCAAAAAACCGCTGAACACCCACGAAAAAATCACAATCACTACCCCGTTTTTTGTCAAAATACCGGGCAATTACTCGCGCTTAGGACACGTCGGTCAATCGTACCAAATCACCCAATGGTTTCCCAAACCCGCAGTGTATGATCACAACGGATGGAATCAAATGCCCTACCTCACACAGGGTGAATTTTATTCCGAATTCGGCTCTTTCGATGTACGCATCACGCTTCCCGAAAACTACGTGGTGGCCGCTACCGGCGACCTGTACGAATCGCCCGAAGAAGAAATGTGGCTCGAACAGCGCTACCGGACTACACGACAACTGATCGAAGAAAAAAGAATCAGCAAAACCGGACAGCTACGCGGCGAATGGACAGACGCGTTCCCACCCTCTTCTCCGCAGTTTAAAACCGTGCGGTATGTGCAGCATAATACACACGACTTTGCCTGGTTTGCCGACAAACGTTTTTACGTGCTGCGCAGCGAATACAATCTGCCTAAAAGCGGACGCAACGTAGCGCTTTGGTCGTTTTTCACCAGAAAAAATTCGCGCTGGTGGGTCAAGTCGGGCGAATACCTGCACGATGCGGTAAAATATTATTCGCAATGGATCGGTGAATATCCCTACAACCAGGTATCGGCGGTAGATGGCACCATTAGTGCAGGCGGCGGCATGGAATATCCTACGGTAACCGTAATCGGCGACGTAAACAGCGATATCGCGCTCGAAACCGTCATTGTACACGAAGTAGGACACAACTGGTTTTACGGAATCCTCGGCAGCAACGAACGCGTGCATCCCTGGCTCGACGAAGGACTCAATTCTTTCAATGAGCTGCGTTACCTCGAAACCAAATATCCCGAGCTGAGCCTGATAGGCAGTATGGGTGGAAATTCTTTTTCAGGACTCGAAAGGCTGTTCAATGCACAGGATTTGCCGCATAAAACGCTGTACGAGCTGTCCTACCTGGTCAATGCAAGACGCAACTACGATCAACCTATCGAGCTCGAATCGGACAAGTACACCCCCACCAATTACGGTGCGATAGTATATAGCAAAGCCGCGCTGGCTTTCGACTACCTGCGGCATTACCTCGGCGAAAAAACGTTCGACAAGTGTATGCAAGCCTATTACGAACGCTGGAAATTCAAGCATCCGCAACCCGAAGATCTGAAAGCCGTGTTTCAGGAAGTATCTCGAAAAGATCTTACCTGGTTTTTCGATAATCTGATCAAACACAACGAGGTAATCGATTACAAGCTGAAAAGAAAAAAACGGGTGGACAGGCGTTCGAGCAAGACGTATATGTGGATGAAATACGAAGAAAGTCTGATCGTGAAAAACAAAACTGGAATGCTAGCTCCTTTCTGCATTCAGGGTATCCGCGCCGATACGGTAGCCGCCGAAGTGTGGTATCCCGGATTTAAAGGCAAAAAAACGATCAACTTCCCCAACGGTCCTTACGACTATTTCAAGATCGATTACCGCGAACGTATTCCCGAAGTGAACCGCCACAACAACCGGCTCAACGAAAGAGGTCTTTTCAAACGCACCGAAAAACTACGCCTGCAATTTCTGGCGGGCATCGACAATCCGAACCGCAGTACGCTGTATTATTCACCCGCACTGGGCTGGAATCAGTACGACGGACTCATGCTCGGACTTGTGCTGCACAACAACATTTTCCCTACGCGGCCTTTCGAATGGCAGCTCGTACCGCTTTACGGCTTCAAATCGGGACAACCCGCCGGCTACGCTAATTTTAACTACCGACTCAACACCCGCAAAAGCGATCTGTTTACCCATTTTCGTTTCGGCCTTTCGGGCGCTTCTTTTGCCAGCGAAAACAGCATGGGATTGGAAGGATTCTCAAAAATCAGTCCTTCGGTTTACACCGAATTTAAACCCAAATCGCTGCGTTCGCCCAACCGACATGCACTGTTACTGCGTAGCGTCTATATCGACGAACGCTACCGTACACCAGAGAATGCGAGCAGTTCTACCCCGGCTTCTTCTTCGCTTTTTAATGAAATAAGCTACCTGTTCCGCAACACCCACACGCTTCGCCCCTGGAACCTCACCGCTACCGTGCAGCAGCATACCGATTTCCTGAAAGCCTCGATCGAAGCCAATTACCAAATCCGTTACGACCGCAAAGGACGTAAGCTGAATCTGCGTCTGTTTGCCGGAAACTTTTTCTACAACAATACCGTCAATGCCCGGTATAACTGGCGAATGGACGGACAAAACGGATACCGCGACTATACCTACGATCAGGTATTTCCGGGTCGCATGGAAGGCAACGGATTTTGGCGCCACCAGTTTATCGAAAACCACGGCGGATTCAAAACTCCCACAGCTCACGGCCAATCTTCCAACTGGCTGGTAGCCCTTAACCTCAAATCGGATCTCCCCATTCCGCTCATAAAAGTATTTGCCGATGCCGGCATAAGCGGAGATATGCGTCCCGGTACGGCTTTCCTGTTCGACGCCGGAATTTATTTCTCGCTGGGTAAAGTAGTGGAAGTGTATTTCCCACTGGCTTTTTCTACCCGCATTCAGGATGAATACGATGCGCTCGGCTGGAAATTCGGAGACCGTATCCGTTTTACGTTGAACCTCAACCAGCTTAATCCTTTTACCAGCGTCAGAAATATAAAGCCTTGAAACCCGGTAAAAAAATATATTTCGCCTCCGATTTTCACCTCGGTGTGCCCGGTACCACTTCGAGCCGCGAGCGGGAAAAACTGATCGTAAAATGGTTGGATGAAATCGCTGCCGATGCGGAAGAAATTTTTTTGGTAGGCGATATTTTCGATTTTTGGTTCGAATACAAAACCGTTATTCCTAAAGGCTTTGCACGCATACAGGGCAAAATAGCCGAACTCTGCGACGCGGGCATTCCCGTGCATGTATTTACCGGCAACCACGATATGTGGATGTTCGGCTACCTCGAAGAAGAGCTGGGAGTAAAACTTTACCACGAACCTGTGGAACGAACTTTCGGAGGAAAGTCTTTTTTCATCGGACACGGCGACGGACTCGGCCCCGGCGATCACGGCTATAAGTTTATCAAAAAAATATTCCGCAACCGTGTATGCCAATGGCTTTTCGCCCGGCTGCATCCCAATTTCGGAATAGGACTGGCCAATTATTTCTCGCGCCAAAGCCGCAAAAAAACGAAGCACGATGCCCGTTACCTGGGCGACGAAAAAGAATTCTTAGTTTGCTTCTGCAAAGAGAAACTGCGCGAAACACATTTCGATTACTTCATCTTCGGACACCGACACCTGCCTATCGCTATGCAGGTAGGAGAAAACAGCCGCTACGTCAATCTCGGCGACTGGCTTCAATACTATACCTACGCCGTATTCGACGGGCGCGAGCTCGACCTGAAAACCTATCCGGTTTAAGCGATACGTTTTACCAGGTCGGCAAGACGTGCCGAATAGCCTGCTTCGTTGTCGTACCAGCCTACTACTTTAACCATGTTGCCGATTACGGAAGTGAGCTTCGCATCAAACAGGCACGAATGGCGGTTACCCACACAATCGACCGATACGATGGGGTCTTCTGTGTATTCGAGAATACCTTTGAGCTTACCCGAAGCAGCCTTACTAAATGCCGCATTTATCGCTTCTACGCTACGCGGATTTTTTACGATAAATGTGATATCGGTCAGCGAACCGTCGGGCACCGGCACACGGATACCGCAGCCGCCCACACGACCTTCGAGACTGGGAAATATTTTACTTACGGCCTTGGCTGCGCCGGTAGTGGTCGGGATAATCGATACGGCGGCAGCTCTCGAACGGCGCAAGTCACTATGCGGTGCATCGTGCAAACGCTGGTCGCCGGTATAAGAGTGAATAGTGGATACGTAACAGCTTTCTATCTCACAAATCTCGTCAATCACCGCTATCATAGGTGCTGCACAGTTGGTAGTACAAGATGCGTTGGAAATAACTTCTTCGGTACCGTCTAAGAGTTGGTCGTTCACCCCGAGCACTACTGTTTTTATATCGTCCGATTTGGCAGGCGCCGAAATAATCACCCGGCGTGCTCCGGCCTGAATATGACGCGATGCCTCTTCGCGGGTAGTAAAACGGCCTGTACATTCGAGCACCACGTCTATCTGTAAATCTTTCCAGGGCAGTTCCTCCGGATTTTTTGCGCTGTAACAGTAAATAACCTGATCGTCGATTTCGAGCGTTTTGTTACCTGCGCTTACTTTGCCGGGATAACGGCCGTGCACCGAATCGTATTTGAACAGATGTGCCAGCGTTTTTTCGTCGGTCAGATCGTTGACCGCTACCAGTTGAATCTGCTTATCTTCTAATAAAAAACGGGAGGTCACTCGTCCTATACGCCCAAACCCGTTAATCGCTACCCTGATTTTTTTCTCCATAGTGATGCTGTTTGTATCAAAGTTAGAAAATAAAGAAAGCGGCCGGGAACGGAAGCCGGGTAATTTATGAAGCCATTAATGGATTTTTCCGGGAAAAACGAGAGTTGGTCAATCCTTCGATACGGGAAGAATATGTTTTTCGGCATGGTAAGACGAGCGCACCAGCGGACCGCTTTCTACGTAACGGAATCCCATTTCGAGACCGATAACCCGGTATTTCTCAAAACGTTCGGGTGTAACGAACTCTGCCACCGGCAAATGTCGGGGAGTGGGTTGCAGGTATTGTCCCAGGGTAATAATATCGACACCTACGCTACGCAAATCCTGCATGGTTTCGAGAATTTCGTCGTCGGTCTCACCTAAGCCAAGCATAATCCCCGATTTGGTATTTATACCGGCCTGCTTGAGCCTGCGCAGCACTTCGAGGCTGCGATCGTACTTGGCCTGAATGCGCACCTGACGGGTAAGGCGGCGTACGGTTTCGAGGTTGTGCGACACCACTTCGGGGCGTACATCGATAATACGTTGCAGGTTTTCCCATTTCCCCATAAAATCGGGGATCAGGGTTTCGAGTGTGGTAGAAGGACTTTTGCGGCGTATAGCCCTTACGGTTTGCGCCCATATTTCGGAGCCTCCGTCGGGCAGGTCGTCACGATCGACAGAGGTAATAACCCCGTGCTTTACGCCCATCAGCTTGACACTAAGTGCCACGCGAGCGGGCTCAAAAAGGTCGGCTGTAAGCGGCTTGCCGGTAGCCACCGCGCAAAATCCGCAGGAACGGGTGCAGATATTGCCCAAAATCATGAAGGTAGCGGTACCTTCACCCCAGCATTCGCCCATATTGGGGCAGTTGCCGCTTTCGCAAATGGTATGCAGCTTATGCTCGGAGACAATCCGGCGTACGCGTTTGTAACTTTCTCCGGTAGGAAGCTTCACTCTCAGCCAGCGGGGCTTTCCGGTACGAACCGGTAAGGTAGCTGTAGTGGAATTGACTTCGGCGCTCATCGTAAAAATCCCTTCTCTTTCTTCTTCGTGTAATTCAGAAATATTTCCGCCCAAAGATAATGTTCACATACAAGGTGAGGAAATAAAACCGGTTATCTTCTGTCGCCATGATGGGCACTTTTTGCGGATATACATCCAGCACCATCCCCGTTTCGATAGCTCTGATACGCTCTTCATCGGAAGAATATTCAAAATGAAAGCCGAATTTGACAAAGCCTCCGGGGTGGATTTTGGTTTCTCCGAATCCACGCAAGCCGCGCGAACGCCCATAGATATTCTCTGCAAAATGCTTGTCGGGGTCGTATTTTTCGTCGGTAATGGCAAAGCTGAACGGATCGTTGGTCGGGTAAAGCACCTGTAGGTAAACGGGGCGAGCCAGGGCCAGCGAAGGGCCTACCGCCACATTGAACCCTACTTCTACTCCCTGTTCGCGTTTTTTCTGAAAAAGCACCCTGCGGTAACCGATAGAAGGACGAGCCACCAATACCGAATTGAGCTTGCCGTAGTAGTAGCCTTTACCGTCGTCGAAATTGGGGTTATAGACCTTGATCTCTTTCGGGTGACGCATACTGACCAGATCAAAACCGAAAGAAAGCTTCTGTGTATAGGTTTTCTGAATGCCGTAGCGGAATGATCCGCCCCAGCCGTTGGTATGCACAATAATGCCACCCACCGCTTCCTTGCGGTACAAAAATCCGATCTCTTCTTCGGCGGGCTGCTGTGCCCGCAGCGCAGAAGACAGAAAAAGAGTCAGACACAGTAAAAAGAGCCGGCGAATCATTATTTTTGAGATGCCTCACAAATTTAAACTATTTAACGGTTTATTAAGGGCCTTTCTTATGGAAATCGCAAAAATTATCTATCAGGGAAAGCTTCGCACCGAAGCCACGCATTTAGCCTCCGGCACTACAATTCTTAGCGATGCGCCTACCGACAATCACGGGCGGGGCGAAGCCTTTTCGCCCACCGATCTGCTGGCTACTTCCTTAGGCAGTTGCATGCTCACTATCATGGGCATTAGCGCCGAAAAAAATGAGATACCCCTGCACGAAGTGGAAATCCGCATTTCCAAATACATGGCCGCGAATCCGCGAAGGGTGGAAAAAATAGGGGTTACGCTACGCATTCGCGACGAAGGGCTTAGCGGGTCACAGAAAAAAATGCTGGAAACAGCCGCGCTGAACTGTCCGGTCGCCAAAAGCCTGCATCCCGATTTGGTGCAGGATGTGCAGTTCATTTACCACTGAATTGCAGCCGGGTGGATGGCCTGATGGGAGGCATGGAACACGCACTTTCCACCTTGTACCACCAGCAGTTGTGGCGATTCGTGCCGCACTTCGAGCCTGTTGGCTACTGCATCGGAGAGTTCGCGGTACTTCAATAAATCGATATAATATACCGGCACAGCGGGATGTGCCTCCTCCCAATAACGTTCCATGCGCGCCAGCACCATTTTACTGACCGAACAACGCGTAGAATGCTTGAATAAGGCAATAGGAATACCTTGTGCAGCGTGGGCTGCAAGCAGGGCTTCAAATTCCTGAATAGACTGTAAAGGAGTGATTTTCAAAAAGATTATTGTGCCTGCTCGGGCAGCTCGGCAACCTGCTCCGTAGCCTTTTCGGCACTGTGCTGGGAATAAGCCGGGCAACGCTCATTTTTGCTGCGGAACAAGCTGCAGGAAGACAACAGAGTAACAGCTACCAGCGTAGCGAAAGAAATGGAGGTGAGCTTTCTCATTGAAACAGGCCTAAAAAGTTGTATAACGTTTGCTTTGGTGTGTTTGCGAGTGAAAAGGTAGTTATTCTTTTTTGAAAAGTAAAAATTTGAGGGGAAATTTACCCCACTATGGAAAAAGAAAAGATTCGTCCTGAGATTGAAGAAAGCTGGAAAACAAGGTTATCCGAGCAATTTAATGCCCCCTATTTCGGGATGCTCAAAACGTTTCTGATCGAGGAACGAAAAAAGCATACGATCTACCCTCCCGGAAAAGCGATTTTCGCCGCTTTCAACCACACGCCTTTCGACAGGGTGAAAGTGGTTATTCTCGGGCAGGATCCTTATCACGGTCCCGGACAGGCCAACGGACTCTGCTTTTCGGTATCGCCGGGTATTCCGCAGCCCCCTTCGCTGGTCAATATTTTTAAAGAAATACAGGACGACCTCGGCTATCCCCTTCCTTCGAACGGCGACCTGACCCCCTGGGCCGATCAGGGCGTGCTACTGCTCAACGCCACCCTTACCGTACGACGCGCGCAGGCCGGTTCCCACCAAAAACAAGGTTGGGAACAGTTTACCGACGCTGCCATACAAACGCTTTCGGCCGAACGCGAGGGTCTCGTATTTCTACTTTGGGGCCGCTTTGCACAGCAAAAACGCGCACTGATCGACGAAACCCGACATCACGTGCTGACGGCCGCCCACCCCTCTCCTTTTTCAGCCTATCAGGGTTTTTTCGGCTGTAAACATTTCTCCAAAGCCAACGAACTGCTGCTCCGCTACGGCCAGACACCCATCAACTGGAAAATAGACTGAACAACAGCAAGACCAATCTGCCGTTATGTAAGCGCGTGCCACGCCTCCTATTCATAGTGCTTTTCTGTGCCGGACTCGCTACCGCCGAGGGGCAAGCCGTAGAACTGGAATTAAAAAGTCAGGGTTCGGTGCCGCTCCCTTCGTACCGGCGTAACCATGCCGGCGAGCAGGAAGCCCTGCGCGAAGCCCGTCAGAAGCTCAGCGCCCTGCAACGCGAAGGATATGCCGAAGCCAGTATCGACAGCGTACAACGCCAGGGCAAATCGCTGATTGTATGGATTCATACCGGCTCACCTTACCGCTGGGGATACCTGCGTAAAGGCAACAGCGAAGAGGAAGTCTTAGCGTACACCGGCTTCCGCGAAAAAGTGTATTTCAACCGCCGCTTTCATCCCGACGACATCGCCACACTCAGCGAACGTATCCTGCAGTACTACGAAAACCACGGCTACCCTTTTGCTTCGGTAAAGCTCGACAGCGTACATATAGCCGATCAAACGTTCAGCGCTTCCCTGCATATCGACAAAAATCAACGGTATCAGATAGACAGCATTCTGGTAAAAGGCGACGCTACACTCAGCGAGGTATATCTGTACAATTACCTGAGTCTGAAACCGGGCGACATTTACAACGAATCGCTCATCCGGCGCGTAGATACACGCCTGAAAGAAATTCCTTTTGTGGAAGTGCTCCGTCCTGCCGAAATCGTGTTTACCGAAAAACAGGCCAACCTTTACCTTTTTCTCCGCAAGAAAAAAGCCTCGCAGTTCGACGGCATACTCGGGGTACTGCCCGATAACCAGACCGGTAAAATCACCCTCACCGGCGATGTGCGCATCCGGCTGAAAAACGCATTTGCCAAAGGCGAAGCGATGGATTTTAACTGGCGCAAGCTGAGCAACAACATTCAGGATCTGAAAATCAACTTTAACTATCCCTTTCTGTTTCGCACACCGATTGGCACCGACCTCTCACTCAAGCTCTACAAAAAAGACAGCACCTTTTTGGAACTGCATAAATATGCGGCCCTTCAATACATGCTCAAAGGGGGCGATTTTTTCAAGGTGTTCATCAATCATCACACTTCCGACCTGCTTACTCCCTCCATGTATGCCACCGCCACCACGCTTCCCTCTTTTGCCGATGTAAGCACACTGCTCTACGGTATCGGGATGCGCCGCGAAAAGCTCGATTACCGCCTCAACCCGCGAAAAGGACTGGTGCTGGCTCTGGAAGGAGCTGCCGGAAACAAGCAGATCAAAAAAAACCCGAAGCTCGATCAGCAGATTTACGAAAGGGTTACACTTAAAAGCATACAGTATCAGGTAAGCGGACAGGGCGAGCTCTTTATTCCCGTACTGCGACGAAGCGCGGTCAAAATAGGCGTACAGGGTGCCTGGATGCAAAGCGAAAACCTCTTTACCAACGAACTCTTTCGCATAGGCGGGATACGAACCTTACGCGGCTTCGACGAAGAATCTATTCTCGCTTCTTTTTACGGCATTTCTACTGTCGAATACCGTTTTCTGCTCGAACAAAATTCGGCCGTTTACCTGTTTTTCGACGGAAGCTATTACGAACGAAGGTTACAGGGTGAATTTGTACACGATACCCCCTTCGGATTCGGAGCCGGTATTAGTTTTGAAACAAAAGCAGGTATTTTTTCGCTGAATTACGCGCTGGGTAAACAATTCGACAACCCTATCCTGTTTCGTGCCGCTAAAATTCATTTCGGGTTTGTTAACTATTTCTGAACGAATTCACTACCTAAAACAGGAGCGTTAAATTTCGTTAAAAAAACCCGCCGTCGTTCGGACGATTCGCGATTTATTTTTGAGGTTCAACTTTTTCGTCTATTTTTAGCGCCTTCCAGCATGGTGTCAGACAGTCTTATTATCATACCTACTTACAACGAAAGGGAAAACATCGAGCGTATCCTGCGCAAAGTGTTCTCGCTGCGTAAGGCTTTTGATGTGCTGGTGGTGGACGACGGTTCGCCCGACGGTACGGCGGCTATTGTAAAATCACTACAGACCGAATTTCCCGAGCGGCTTTTTATCGTGGAACGGGCAGGCAAACAGGGTCTCGGAACCGCGTATATCTTCGGCTTCCGCTGGGCATTAGAGAGAGCTTACGAGTATATCTACGAAATGGATGCCGATTTCTCCCACAACCCCGACGACCTCGAACGGCTTTACCATGCCTGTGCCACCGAAGGCGCCGACATCAGCATCGGTTCGCGCTACTGCAAAGGCGGCAAAGTAGAAAACTGGCCCTTTTCACGCTGGCTGATTTCTTATTTTGCTTCGCTCTACGTACGCACTATTCTTTGGATCAGGATAAAAGATACCACCGCAGGATTTAAGTGCTACAAGCGGAAAGTACTCGAAACCATCGATTTGGACAGCATCCGTTTTGTAGGCTACGCTTTTCAGATAGAAATGAAATACACGGCGCTGCTGCACGGATTTAAGCTCAAAGAAGTGCCCATCACGTTTATCGACCGGCAGCTCGGTCAATCGAAAATGAGCCTGAAAATTTTTAAAGAAGCCTTTTGGGGTGTATTTAAAATACGGCGTAAGAAGGTGAAAAAAGCCTAATTCCGGGCCGAAATTCAGGTAGCGCTTCGTACCTTTGCTTTTCATTTATCTTTCTCTCCATGCTGCTTATCCGAAACGCATTTATTGTCAACGAAGGAAAAATTACCCAGGGCGATGTGGCCGTAGAAGGCTCGATTATCAAAGAAACGGGAACCGGCCTGAAAGGAAATTTCGACAGTGTAATTGACGCCACAGGACTCTACCTTTTTCCCGGCGCGATAGACGACCAGGTGCATTTCCGCGAACCCGGCCTTACGCACAAAGGTGAAATTTATACCGAAGCCAAAGCCGCTGTGGCAGGAGGCATTACCTCTTTTATGGAAATGCCCAACACGGTACCCAACACGGTTACGCAGGAGCTGCTCGAAGAAAAATACCGCAGGGCCGCCGAAGTATCGCTGGCCAACTACTCGTTTTTTATGGGCGGCACCAACGACAACCTGAAAGAAGTGCTGCGTACCAATCCGAAAAACGTATGCGGTGTCAAGCTGTTCATGGGTTCTTCGACAGGAAATATGCTGGTCGATAATCCCGATACGCTCGAAGCCATTTTCTCGGAATGCAAAATGCTGATCGCCACGCATTGCGAAGACGAACAGACCATTCGCGAAAACATGGAAACGTTCAAAGCCCGTTATGGCGATAAGCTAAATGCCACGCATCATCCGCTTATCCGTTCGGCCGAAGCCTGTTACCTCTCTTCGTCGCGCGCAGTAGCGCTGGCCCGCAAGCACCAGACCCGCCTGCATATTCTGCATATTTCTACCGGACGCGAAACCGCACTTTTTGAAAACCACATTCCGCTCCGCGAGAAAAAAATTACCGCCGAAGCCTGCGTGCATCATCTGTGGTTCAGCGATAAAAATTATGCGGAAAAAGGAAATTTTATCAAATGGAATCCTGCGGTAAAGACGGAAGAAGATCGGGAAGCGATTTGGGAAGCGCTACTCGACAACCGCATCGACATTATCGCTACCGACCATGCACCTCATACCCTCGAAGAAAAGCAGCAGCCTTATATTCAGGCTCCTTCGGGCGGACCACTGGTACAGCACGCCTTGGTGGCCCTGCTTGATTTTTACCACCAGGGAAAAATTTCGCTCGAACGCATCGCCGAAAAAATGTGCCACGCCCCGGCCGAATGTTTCCGCATCGAAAAACGGGGCTATATCCGAGAAGGCTATTACGCCGACCTTGTGCTGACCGACCTGAATGCGCCCTGGACCGTAACACCCGAAAACATCCTCTATAAATGCGGCTGGTCCCCGTTCGAAGGCCATACTTTCGGGTCGAAAGTGACCCATACTTTTGTAAACGGAAAGCTGGTGTATGCACATGGGAAATTTGACGAATCGTCGAAAGGAATGCGCCTCACCTTCGATCGCGAAGAAACCCGATGAAGCTATGAAAAACAGGTTGTTTTTATTGTTCTGCTGTCTTTGGCTATCCTTTCTGCCAATGGCCTGCACTTCGGAACAAAACGAAGATCGCAGCACACCACAAACACTGATCGAAGAAAGGGAGTTTAAAAAGATACTCGTCGATATGCACCTTACCGAAGCGCTGGCAGCCAACTATCCGGTAGTGAGCGATTCGCTGGCCTCTTCCACCCTTTCGGCTTACGAGTATGTGTTTGAAAAATACGGCGTGTCCAAAAAAACTTTTCGCGAGAGCCTGCACTATTACCTGTTAGACACCGAAAAAATGAGCCTGATCATGGAAGAGGTCATCGACAGCCTGACGCTGCTTTACGCGGGGTTTGACTAAAGTACACCTTTTTACTTATGCGATTCGATTCGGCAAAATGTGCATTGCAGGTTTACCGGATAAGTATTTCGTTGGTCTGAGGATCATACACAATATACAGTGACTCCTCACTTAAAGGCATAAAAAGAATAGATAGCTTATTTGAAACCGTCTTGTAGCCAAAATCATAGTCGAATTCTGTTTTTTCTTTTTCGTAGAGACAGATTATTTCTTGATCGCAGCCGGTAGTATCTTTGCAAATCTCTATTTCGCTGAATGTAACCTGATAAATATTCGGTGCCATTGCACTCCGGCATTCTGGTGTTAGCACGTCTGACTTATCATCCGCTACAATAATTCCCACTTCTCCGAGTGTGCCGAGGTAGATTTTCGGATCAGGCTTGCCTTTCACACTGAAATGGACCCGACCCTGAATATATTTGCCTTTATTATCGGCCACATCAAAACCGCCACAGCAGTGATTGTACATGAATTTATAGGCTTTCGCTTCGCTGATGGTACAAAGTATGGTGTCCCACGCAGCATCGGATCGTTGCTTATAGAATAAGGTATCCGGCTTGCCCTGATTTACCGCCACTTCAACGCTTCCGCTTTTATAGTTTATATACTTTCCGTTTATTTTCCATTCCATTTCCGCAAGGTGTCCGTGTGTTAAACCTTCACGATTCTGAGTAGCTAAAGTATCTACATAAAATGTAGCGGTCTGCCCGAATCCTGTAAACGGAATAAGGATCAATAAGTACAACAGCTTTTTCAACATTTTTCTTTTTTACTATTCTGTAACTACAATTTACTCTGGCTACTGAACACGTTCGCTTTTAATTGAAATTACTCTTTTCTTATTCCACCACCAATTTCCCCGAACTCAGGTAACGTATTCCGTTAAGCACAGAAATCAGATAATGTCCACGGCTCAAACCCGAAAGCGGAATCACCTGCCGACCCTGACGCAGCGGCGCATTATACACCACACGCCCCTGCATATCGCTGAGCTGTATCCTATACCCTTCGCTTAGCGGTCCTTTCCATTCAACCTGCACTTCTTCCGAAGCCGGATTGGGATATACCGCTAATAAGGATTCGGCCACTTTTTCGCTCACCGAAACGGTACCTGTTTTTAAACCCAGGGCATATTCACCCATAGCCAGCGAATCGATCACTACTGCACCCGACTTATCGGTTTTGCTGCCCTGCACCGCCAAGGAATAACGTGGGTATTCGCGCCATAATTCTGCCGCCGAACGACGATACAGCAGCACGAGGCTGTCTTCGGTAAAAGCCACCGAACCCGGATTGCCCATCAGCTCGTTATCGAGGTAGCCCGAACCCGTGGTACTACCGTTGTACAAAAATTTAGCGGTGGCTGTAAACGCGTCTGTTCGTATTCCTTCCACTTTCCAATACCGATCGGGCGAAACGGTAATATGCGCAGCCTCCACCAGCGCATCGGCCGCCACCCAGTTATGACTTACTCTGAGCAAGGCCGAGTCACTTACCGACTGCACGGTAACCTGAAAGTTGGCGTAGCTGAGATCTTTTAATCCGGGCGAATGGATCACCAGGTTGCTTGCGGTAATAGCATCGCTGATGCGTTCGTCTTCGTTCAGGGCTGCATAAGAAGGCAAAAAAGGAACGATCAGGGTAAAATGCTGCTGCTCGCCCGATACCTGTATCTGTGTATGATGCACATTCCAGCTTGCATCACGGAAGGTAAGCTGAATCGGCACGCTCTCGTAAAATGCAGGCGCCGCTTTCAATTTCTGACGTACATACACCCGCACTTCGTAGTGTCCGCCCGAAGGAGATACCTGCATCGAATCGATCGAAAAATGCGGGAAACCCGGATTGAGCACCCAGTCTCTGAAAAAATGGCTCACCTCAATTCCCGTTACCTCGTTGAGCGCATCGCGGAATTCTTCGCTCGAAATATTCTGCATGGCTTTTTGCGTAATCACATGGCGGAGTCCGGCGAAAAACAGCGAATCGCCGAGATAGCCCCTGAGCGTATGTGCCACATCGGCGCCTTTGCTGTATGAATGCGTGCCGTAGGTAACCGCCTCCGGAACGGCCGAAAGCGCGTGATAGCCGCCATCATCGATATGGGCTTTCCAAAGCACCTCTTTGTGCGTGCTGCGTACCTCTGCCAGGTAACGTTGCCAGCCGTAAAGCTTTTCGAGAAAGACGCGTTCAGAATACGAGGCCATGCCTTCGTTGATCCACATATCCTGCGCGGTACGGCAGGTAACCAGGTCGCCCCACCAGTGATGCGCCAGCTCGTGCGCCATCAGTGTTTCGTAAAAGGTACTGCCACCTACCGCAAAGAGCGGAAAAGCAATATTAGTGGCATGCTCCATTGCGCCCGATGAAAAAGGTACCGTCACAAAACCGATTTTATTCCAGTGGTGCGCACCGTAGCTTTCTTCGAAGGTCTGAATGGCACTGAAAAGATTTACGAACGAAGCCTTAAAGCCGCTCGTGTCGGCCGGCAAGCTAATGAGCCAAACGGGAGTAGTCAGCCCTGTCAACTGACTTACATACTGTTGTTCGACATGGGTATAATCGGCTACGGCTATCGAAGCAAGGTAGCTGGGAATGGGATCGGGCATGTACCAGGTACGCGTGCGTAAAGAACCAGATACCTGATCGTTTTGCAGGTACCCGTTGCAGTAGGCTTTTTTATCGACCGGACTGGTAATGTTAAATTCGTACGTGGCTCTTTCGACAAAATTATCGAAACAGGGATGCCACACTCTTCCGAAATTATGCGGCAATGAAGCGAATCCCACACCAAGGTTAAAGGCATATCCATTTTGAAAATAAAACCCACCCCAACCCGAAGGATCGGTTTGCGGCTGCCCCCTGTAATAGACCACTACTTCGGCCGTATCGCCCTGTGCGACCGGAGCAGGAAAATGCAGGTGCAGCAGCGTATCGTTATAGCCAAAACTCAGCGGCTGGTTATTCATGCGTACCGAATCGACCTGCATACGCAGCAGATCGAGTGAAAGTGTTTCGGCGGCACCCAGCTTCGAACGAAATTTTATCGCGCAATATCCCGAAAGCGAAGTCGCCTCGAAATCGATCGAAAGATTGACGGTGTAATGCAGCACATCGACAGTGTCGCTACGCAAGTTGTCTTCGGCGCTGCCCCGCATACCGGCATGGTTGCCCCGATGCGCACATTGCTGTGCCGGAACATAAAAAGCGGATAGGGTGAACAAAAAACAAAATAAAATACGAAGCTGCTGCATGGTCATTTTCAGGATTTAATAAAATGTGTCGCACCTCTCTTTTTTACACCACGCCTTACCGGGGTAAAAACACCCTTTACAGGCAGGTGGTGTGGAAAAACGATAGCAGTGTCACTACTCAAATATACTTAATCCGGCAGAGAGTCTGGAAAGGCATTACCGTTGAACTCCTATTTACTACCGTTGCCTCATAAAAGCAGCGTAAAAACCTGACTATGCCTAAATTTAATTCGGTTCTTATATAGCAATCCTATGAAACCCAGTACCGAATTATTTGACCTCATCAAATCGCTGACGAAGTCGGAGAAACGGTTTTTTAAGCTCAGTTCTTCTTTACAGGACGGAGAAAAAAATTATCTCAAGATTTTCGATGCGATAGATCGTCAGCGTAAGTATAATGAAACGGCGCTCAAAACGCAGTTTAAATCGGAAACATTTATTCGACATTTTGCTTCCGAAAAAAACCACCTGTACCGGCTTATTCTGAAAAGCCTGCGTAATTATCAGGCCGATTTATCGCCCGCCGCCTTGCTGAGGCAAGAAATTAAAAATATCGAAATCCTTTTTAAAAAAGGACTGTACAAAGAATGTCATAAGTTTCTGCAACGCGCCAAAAAAATGGCCGAAGCGCACGAAAGCTTCTACGATTGGTCGGATCTGATCAGCATCGAAAAACAGTTGCTGGAAGAAGATTACGAATCGGGCGAGTTCAACAAAGACCTGAATGCGCTGATTCAGGAAGAAGCCGATGTGATTGAAAAACTCCGTAACCTGGCCGAATATCATATCATTTACAGCCGTATCAATTATGTGTTCCGTAAAGAAGGCTTTGCCCACAATCGGGAAGAACGACAGGCGGTGTCGGAGATTGAAAACCACCACCTGATAAAAGGAAAAAACACAGCCCTTTCAAAAAGAGCCTCTACCATTTGCTATTACATCAAAGGACTTTGTGCACATACGAACCGCGAATACGACGAAGCTGTAAACCATTTCCGCAGGGTGCAGGAAATTTTCGACCAGCATCCGCATATTCGCAGCGAATTGGCCAAACGATACCTGAAAACATTAACCAGCCTGCTTTATTGCTATATAGACAGCGGACGTTACGCCGATGCGCTGGGACTGATTCCGCAGTTTACGCTGCTTACCCGCGAAGAAGGATTCAATACGCCCGCAATCGAATTAAAAATTTTCAGCTCGACACATATCGCGCGACTGATGCTGCTGAATAAAAGTGGCGATTTTGAATCGGCCGTAGCGCTGTCCGAAACCCTGTTCGCGGAGCTGGAACGTTACGGCGATCGCATCAACAAAGAACAGCGGCTACTGTTTACTTACACTATTGCTTATGCCTTTTTCGGAGCAGGAAAACACAAAGAATCGCTGCAATGGATTAACACGGTGCTCAACGACAGCGAGCAAACCCTGCGGCACGACATCTACAATTTTGCCCACCTGCTTAACCTGCTTATTCATTACGAGTTAGGCAACCATGAATTGCTGGAATACAGCATCAAATCGACGGCGCGTTTTCTCAACAAAAAAGAAAAAGATTACCAGGCCGAAAGTATTGTGCTGAGTTACCTGAAAAAACTGATAAAACCGCAGAATGCGCTCGACCGGAAAGAGATTTATGAAAAAATGCAGATCGAGTTGGAAGCCTTATTCGGCAATCCGGTAGAAAGTGTGGTATTGGAATATGTAGATGTACTGGCCTGGCTCGACGCCCACCTGAGTGGTGAAAGTTTTGCAGAATGCGTTAAGAGAAGGCAAGCACAAACCGCCCGACCAAAGGCTGGAGTCGTTTAATTCGGATTAGGCGATACGCTGCCTTACCACTTCGTACAGCAACATTCCGCAAGCTACCGATACGTTGAGCGATTCGATGTTGCCGCTCATCGGGATTTTCACTTTATGGTGCGCACGACGCAGGTATTCGCCCGAAATACCGTCTTCTTCCGAACCCATAATGAGCAGGGTAGGCTGCTCGAAAGTGACCGAAGCCAGCGGCTTATCCGATTTTTCGGTACAGGCCACTACCTGCAATCCGGAGTCGGAAAGGTAGGCAATTACGTCTTTGAGATTGTCTTCGCGGCATACCGGCAAGCGGTGCAATGCCCCGGCCGAAGTTTTGATCGCATCGGAAGTAACAAGCGCTCCGCCCCGCGAAGGCACTATCACGGCATCGACGCCCATACATTCTGCGGTACGGCATATCGCGCCGAAATTGCGCACATCAGTAACCCGGTCAAGCATAAGCAGCAGCGGCACACGCCCCGCCTCGAACACCTGCGGCAACAAATCTTCGACACGGTGATAGGCTACCGGACTCGTAAAGGCAATCACGCCCTGGTGATTTTTACGGGTTATGCGCTGTAATTTTTCGGGCGGCACAAACTGCAGCGGAATATCCGTTTCGCGTAGCGTATTGCGAAGCTCATTAAACAGCTCGTTTTGCAGACCGCGCTGCACCAGCACTTTATTAACTACTTTATCGGAGCGTATGGCTTCAATCACGGCACGTATGCCGAAAATAAGATCCTGATTTTCGTGTGTAGGTTCCATTTAATAGGTAGAATACGAATAAGCTCTTCCCGAGCGCCAGGTTTCTACGGCTTTGTACCAGGCCGGTTTGTAAGCCGGACTGCGCTGTAAGAAATAGTCGTTATCGGTAAAAGGATTGTTCACTTTGGCAAAATTAAAACGCAGCGATGCTGAGCTGTAGCGGTCACCGTATATCCATACTTCGGCTTGTTCGCCGCGTTCTTTGTAGGGTGGCTCGCCGAAAATGAGCGAAATCATACCGCGATCGGTTTTCCAGCCTTCTATGTATGAAGTATAAAGTCGGTTGGCTTCTTCGATTCTTGAATAAAACTGCCTAATCAGCTCGCGTGCCCGTTCGCGGCTTCCACTGCGCTGAAGCCAAAAATTATCGACGGCCAGCTTTTTATCGGTTGCGTTTTTGATTTCGACGTATTCGGCCGAAGAGCAAATGTAACGCAGCGGATCCATGAGCATTTCAGAGGTGCTCACTTTGGGAAAATAGTCGGGCATGACAAAAAGCGTGAGTCCGTCGCGCGAGGAGGTATCGGTCAGAATGTGGTAAAATCCGTCGGGGTTGAGCGTTAAACGGGCGTAACCTTCGGCATCGAGCGATGCGGTAAACAAGGAGTCGGCGCTGTAATTGAAAGACTGAAAACGAAAATCGGCAAAAGGCGGTGGTGCCGAGCCAAACCGACGGCGGTAATAGCGTATGCTGAGCGACTTTCCGCTGTGCCAAGGCGCATAGATCTGCACCTGTCCGGCAGCCGGGTATGCGTTAAAAGCCAGTCGCCCGTTTGGATAATCGGAAACTTTAAAAAACTGCCGGTTAAGTGTATTGGTTTTATAAATAAGCAATTCGGTCTGTGCCTTCGAACCTCTTTTTTGGTCTTGCAACGTAAGGTGTAAGCGGTAGTTTTTTCCCCATTCGAGCGAAAGGGGTATCTCTCCGTTCAGTTCACGGGCTTCCTGTCCACGGCGTACATCGGTAAGGCGTATGGAACCGCTGTCGGTAACCTGCTTAGCCGCATCGACGGGCGATACGCGGTAAGAAAGACGGATGTATGCCGAAAAATCTTCACTCTCGCTGCGGGTATAGAGCAAATCGGAAGTTTGCACGCGAAAATAAAGCAAGGTCGAAGAGGTATCGGCTTGAAACACGGAATATTCGGGCCTTAGCGGATAACGCTCCGAGATGGAATTACGGGAAGCGGGCGCAGGACGGGTTTTGCAAGCCACCACTAACAGCAAGGCCGCTATAATCAGGATATATGTATTGAACCGCTTCAGCCTCACTGTTTTTTTTGACAATTTGTCGCTCTCAAGATTTTTTGATTAGGCCGTAAAATAGGGTCTGTATGATAAGGCATAAAACGCGAAATCCTGTGGTTTATATGAAGATACTATATTAATTTCTTTTCACACACCCGGTAAACGAGCGCCTACCGGCATCTATTCCTCTCCCTTTTCAGGAAGCTCCTCGTCGAGCCATCGGGCGGGAAGCTGCTTGCTGGCCTTGGCCCCCAGCTTTCGTATTTCTTCGGCACGACGCACCAGGTTGCCCGAGCCGGTTTTGAGCTTATTCATGGCACTGTCGTGCGAACGAAGCGCCGAATCGATATCGCGGCGAATTTTGTCCATGTCCTCGACAAAACCTACGAACTTATCGTACAAAGCGCCACCCTGCCGTGCAATTTCGACCGCATTGCGGTTTTGGTTCTCGTGCCGCCAAATGCTGGCTACGGTGCGAAGCGTAGCCAATAAGGTCGAAGGACTCACCATCACGATGTTCCGATCAAAAGCATCTGAAAAAATATCGGGATCATGCTGTACCGCCAGGGCGAATACCGGTTCCATCGGCACGAACATCAGCACAAAATCGAGTGTCTGTAAGCCATACAGGTGCTGGTAATTTTTTTCGCTCAGATCACGAATATGCTTGCGGACAGAGCTCAGGTGCTCGCGCAGCGCTGCATTTTTCTGCGTTTCATCTTCAGCACGCGTATATTCTTCATACGCTTTTATCGATACTTTAGAGTCGATAACAAGGTGCTTTTTGTCGGGCAGGTTGATGATCACGTCGGGGCGAAGACGTTGCCCCTGCTCGCCGGTAAGACTTTGCTGGGTCACATATTCCCGATCTTTGACCAGCCCCGATCGCTCCAGAATATTTTCGAGGATATATTCGCCCCAATTACCCTGGGTTTTCGATTCGCCTTTCAGCGCCCGGGTCAGGTTTTGCGCCTCGGTGCTCATCTGCTGGTTAAGCTGGTGCAACATGCCTAACTGCTCTTTGAGCGAAGCCCGTTCGCGCGCTTCGTTCACATACACGTCGTGCACTTTCTTTTCGAAATCTTTTATTTTTTCAGAAAGCGGCTTTAGAATATCATCGAGGTTGGTACGGTTCTGCTCGGTAAAACGCTGCGATTTTTCTTCGAGCAAACGATTAGCAATGTTTTCAAATTCGAGGGTAAACTTCTGCTGAAGCTGCTCAATTTCTTTTTGCTGCACCTGTAGCTTTTCTTCGATAGCCGCTCGTTGGGCCGTAGCTTTAGAAAGGTCGGCAATAAGCGTTCGGTTTTGCTCCTGCTCATTACGCAGCTTTTCTTCCATATCGCGAAACACTTCGCGGGCGCGTTCAAGGTTCCCTTCTATCCGGCTGCGCTCTTCGCGTACACTGCGATTCTCGGTTTCGAGCGCCTCTACGCGTTGCAGCATGGCTAAATCGGTATCCTGCGTGGGTGTCCGACGACGCAAGGCAAACAGGTAACCCAGTAAGGCTCCGATGGCCAATCCGATTAAAAGTGCGAGCAGATCCATTTCTTTCAATTTACTGCGCAAAGATAAGAAAGCCGCTGCACATTCGGATATCGCGACACTTCACGTGTATGCGCGGAGATCGGAACAAATGCAATAAGATTACAGCGCCAAAAAACAAGTATGCTGAATGTTCGCTCGCTCTTTACTTGCTGAGAATTTTAAACTCGGTACGACGGTTTTGCTGGTGCGCTTCGTCTTTTTCGGCACGGGTTTTCAGCTTGGCAATTTCAGCGTCGGACACGATAAGCTGGGTTTCGCCGTAGCCTTTGTATTCGAGACGCGAAGCGTTAATTCCTTTGCCCACGAGGTATTCTACCACCGTTTTAGCACGCGATTCGGAAAGGCGTTGGTTGTAGCTGTCGTCTCCCTGACTATCGGTATGTCCCGAAATTTCGATGCGCAGCGTGGGGTTCTCGGTGAGCAGCTTGGTCAAACGCTCCAGCTCTGCGGTCGAGGCCGGACGAAGTGTAGCCTTGTCGAGATCAAAGAAAATGTTGCGCAGCACAATAGATTGCCCCACTTCCACTTTTTTGAGGTCAACGTTTTTCTCATATTGGCGGTAGCCCGAAGCTTTCGGCAGGTCGAAGTTTTCGGAATGAAACAGGTAACCGTCGGTTTTGACCGATATACCGTAGTTTTTACCGGCAGGCAGCGACACGAGGTAAGCCCCTGTTTTGGAATCGCTGTTAAAAGAGGCCACCAGCTCGTTTTTTTCGTTATCAAAGAGGTCGATACGGGCTTCGAGCGGCTGCTGCGTCTTGGCATCGCGCACTACTCCTTTGAGAATGGTCAGGTTCGAAGAACGCACTTCCACTTTGGGCTCGATCACCACCTCTTTGACCGGATGGGTCAGACTGGCCAGGAGGTTGTCTTCAGAATTGGTAAGCGGTTGTTTTACCGGACCTAAGAAAGTGATGCGGTAAATATCCTGTTCGCCATAGCCATCGCTGCGATAGGAAGAATAATACCCGTAACGTCCGCTTCCCGACACGACGAAAAATACATCATCGCCCGGGGAGTTGATGGGATAGCCCAGGTTAATGGGTTTAGTCCATTTGCCATCCACTCTTTTACTCATAAAAATATCGAAGCCCCCCATGGTATTATGTCCTTTGGAAGAGAAGTAAAGCGTTTCGCCATCGGGATGCAGGAATACGGCCGTTTCCCGCTCTTTGGTGTTGATGATAGGTCCCAGGCTTTGCGCAGGTCCCCAGTCTTTTTTCTTTTCGTCCCAATAGCTCACGTAGATATCTTCCTCGCCGAATCCATCGGGGCGACGCGAAGCGAAATACAGCTCTTTTCCGTCGGAAGAAACAGAGGCCGAAGATTCATAATGTTTGGTATTTACGCCTAATTTTTCGGGTTTGGAATACACTCCGTCTTTGAGCTGCGAGGCGTAGATATCACCATTTCCTCTCCAGCCGTAAAATACGAAAAGTGTTTTGCCGTCGGGCGACAGTCCCGAAGGGGCATCGTGGTTAGGCGAGTTGATTTGTTCTCCGATATTTTCGGATTTTTTCCATCCGCCTTTGGCATCGCGGTGAGCAATGTACACGTCTTCAAAAAATTTACCGTCGTTCTGATCCCTGCCTCCGCCTCTTGTGTCGTTACGGCGACCGGTAAAAATAAGCACCGATTCATCGACCGAAATAAACGGACTGTATTCGGGGTATTCGGTATTGATTTGCGGCCCCAGGTTATCGATCCATACGCGTTCGGGCTTAGCCATCAATTCTTTGCCGGTACGGCATTCTTCAATCTTTTTGTTGATGTAAAGCAGTGTGTCGGTGTTTTTGGGGTTGAGCACCTTGCGGTGGTATTCGTAATGCCGGATGGCATCGTCCCAACGGGCGTTGAAATGATAGCCCTGTCCTACCATCAGGTTGATATCGGGTGTCACTGAAGGATTAAGCTCATAGGCTTTGAGAAAATATTCCTGCGCACGGAACTTATTGCTCGAAGCGAGCACACACACACCCATCATGTAATTCAGCTTCGAATAGTTGGGGTTAAAGTCGTACGCTTTTTCGAGCAGCGGAAAAGCCAGCTCGTATTGTCCCGACTGGAAGAGATCGCTACCTTGCTTAAAGGCTCTATTCGCATCTTTGAATTCGTCTCTGCGATCTTTAAACTGATCCCTTTCAAAGGGAATGTCTTTTTGTTGTGCGCTTGCCGCAAGACCGGCCAGCAGGAAAAGAAGTGTATATAGGATTTTCATAGGCGTGTAGATTAACGGAAGTAGCTCGTTTTATTGCTGAACATCGGTACAGGCACCGCTGTGATAATAAGTACCGGCGCTTTCTATGCCGAGCGAGGCGGCGGTTTGCCAGTCGTTACAGGCTCCTTCAAGCTCACGCAGCATTTCGCGGGCAATACCCCGATTAAGATAAGCCGCCCCGTATTTATCGTCGAGCGCAATGGCCTTGTCGCAATCGGCTACGGCTTCTTTGTATTTCTCCTGTTTGAGGTAAGCCGCCGCACGGTTGTTGAGTGCAAATACATAATCGGGCTGAATACGCAGCGCTTCGGTAAAATCTTTGATAGCGTCTTCGAACTGCCCGGCGTCGAGGCGTGCTAAACCACGATTATTGATGGCCAGCACGTAATCTTTTTGTAAGCGAATGGCGTTGTTATATTCCTGAATGGCACCCTGATAATCGCCTTTGGTGCGCTTGAGCGTACCGAGGTTGTTGTAAGCCAGTGCCAGTTGTGCGTTATGACGGATAGCGTTTTCATAATCGCGTGCCGCGCCATCGAGATCACCGAGCTTTTTACGGGTACTGGCCCTGTCGTTATAGGCATACGCATATTTATCATCAAGGCGCAGCGCGTTGTCAAAATCGCCCAACGCATCCTGATATTGCTCCTGACGAAAATGAATAACCCCCAGGTTGTAATGGTATTTGGCGATATCGGCCCGGAGCTGAATGGCTTTTACGTAACTCTCGGCGGCACCTTTCAGGTCATTCTCACTGTCGAGCACAATGGCTTTCATCGAATAGGCATAATGTGCCGAAGAGTCGCCCAAACGACCGGCGGCATCAAAATCGGCGATGGCTTCGGTCGGTTTACGGCTTTCCATATAAGCTATGCCACGGTTAAGAAACGCTTTGCCAAATTCGGGCTCTAAAGTCAGCGCTTCCGAGAAAAACGCAATGGCATCCGGGTAGTTACGGGTTTCAAGCGCGGCCACGCCTTCGTTGTATTTCAGCTCTGCATCGGGATTAAACAGCTTTACACTGTCTTCGGCAGTGGCCGACTCCGGTACGGCTGCACGGGCAGAGGTGGTGAACAGCACAAAAACTGCGAGCAAGTGGATAAATTTCATAACAGGATTTTTCAGGTATAAGTACGGCTAAAAATACTAAAATCGTAAACACTATCCGAAGAAATATGCTTATTTCATTTTCTCTATTTCCTCTACAAGATCACGGAAAACTTCCCATTCGACCTGATCACTCGCTCCCTCAAACGCTTCGCGGGCATAACGAAGCGCTTCTTCTTTGTTACCCGCATAACGATACGCATTGGCGAGGGTATAAGCACTGTATTGATCCGGCTCGACGGCATATAAGAATTGGGCCCAACTTACCACATAGCTGCCGCCCTGCGATGCAGGAACCGATTCAATCACTTCGTCGATGGTACTACTGATCTTTTCAAAATCGCCGTAATGCTCCCTGATAAGAGTATCCGTTAGAGCCAGATAAGGCGCATATTGCTCCGTTTCGCGGTAATAATACGCGTCCACTTCTCTTTTGTGGGTCGGCCAATCCTGTTGCATTTCGGTATTGCCGATTCCCAGCAACACCGTTTCGCTGATGCGCTTATACTGCTCGAGCAAAAATTCACTTTTCTCTGCAATGGCAAGCCCGATCAGGTTATTGGTAACGGTAGAAAAATAAGTGGGGAACGTTTCGTAGGTTTCAAGAAAATACCTCACATTTTCGACGGTATAAAGAAAAAAACGTGAATTAGCCTGCGTTTCAAACGCTTCTACCAGTTGCCATATTTCCGGTTTGCGCGCCGCAGCCACAGGGATCGTATCGAGGTAGGCGTTCAATAGATTACGCGCCTCTTCCGGCTCACGGATGGTCAACACAGAAAGGTAATCCATCAGCAAATCGGTGTTGGAAGGCTGACTCTTCCATGCCTTGCGGTTTTTTTCGAAATCATTAACCCGTGCAGCAGTCTGCAACAAATCTTCGGCCGTTTGCCCCCCTTCATAACGGGCAAAAATTTCGCCCGAAGGCGTATAAAACACCAGGGTGGGATAGGCTTCTATTTCGGCCGACTCGACCAGTTCAGGATATTCTTTTTCGGCATCGATTTTCACATTTATAAAATGGGCATTGAAATAATCTCCCACCTCGGGACGGGTAAATACTGCTGCCGACATGTATTTACAGGGTCCGCACCAGGTCGCGTAATAATCGACAAAAATGAGCTTTTTCTCTTTTTTTGCCTGCGCCTGCGCTTCTTTCCAGGTGCCTTCGTGAAAGTTGATCCCCTGAGCGGCGGTAAACAGCGGCCAGGCACATGCGATGAATAAAATCAGCTTTTTCATTATACGGGACAGGTTTTACGGCACCCTGTCGAACCATTTGAGAACCACACTAAATTAAGGTAACAAGCGGTAATTGCGATACTCGCCTATGCGCCAACCGGTAAGTCGCTCGATCCATTGTGCCAACCGATGACGCCAGGGTCGGACACGACGAGTAGTAGGATCAAATTCAAATTTCCAGTTGACCCGTTCGATACGCGGCTGCATCACTGCGGGGTGCGTATCCGAAAATCGTGCCAGCGAATCGATGCCCGAATAATCAAACTCTTCGGCTTTTGTGACATAGTGCTGCACCTCGGTGTCGTTGTGCCAAAGCCGGTGAAAATTTGCCTGTTTCTGTTGTTGAAATTTCGGATGCTTCACCCAGCCGTAATGGTAAATCCGAGCATCGACGGGTTTTACACGCAGCTTCTGCCCGTTTTTACGGAAGCCCTGCGCATCGCGGTAAGAAGCGATTTGCCGGTCGTTGCGGACAATACGCACTTCGCGGCGGTACCAGCGTCTCGAATCGCCCACATAATCGTACGAACCGTAAAAATGTCGGTAGTTGAAAAGCAAGCCTTCGACCCTTTTATCGTCTTTATATCGCTGCATGGCCCGGCGAATAGTTTCGTAATCTCTTTCGTGGATCAGCTCGTCGCCCTGAATATAAAAGGCCCAATCCGAGGCAGGATCAATTGCCTGAAAAGCTTTATCGGTTTCTACCGCCAGCACCCTGCCGCCTTCGCGCAGGGTATCGTCCCACACGGTATCGATGATCCGCACTTTGGGCGAATCTATCGCTTCGATAAGGGCGCGGGTTCCGTCGTCGGAAAGTCCTACGGCTACCACCACTTCGTCGCACAGGGGCAGAATGGAACAAATCGATTCTACCACCGGATAATCGAACTTTACGGCATTGCGGACAAAGGTGAAGCCGCTGACTTTCATGGTACCAGATTTATCCCGGTATAGGTAAAAGGGGTAAGGGTTTTCAGTTCCTGCTTGAGGGTATCGGCCACCGACAGCGAATCGATAAACTCGTGAATGAGCTCGCGATCGATGGGGCGGTGCGTGCGAGTCAGGGCTTTGAGCGCTTCGTAGGGATTGGGATACCCTTCACGGCGCAGCACGGTCTGTATCGCTTCGGCCACCACGGCCCAGTTCTGTTCCAGATCGCGGGCTACGGCAGCTTCATTGAGCACTACTTTATTCAATCCTTTAAGCAACGAACGCAAAGACAGCAAAGTATGCGCAAAAGGCATACCTACGTTGCGAAGCACGGTAGAATCGGTCAGGTCGCGCTGCAAACGCGATACCGGAAGCTTGGCCGAGAGGTGCGTAAAAAGCGCATTGGCAATGCCGAGGTTTCCTTCCGAATTTTCGAAATCGATCGGGTTTACCTTGTGCGGCATGGCCGAAGAGCCCACTTCTCCTTCTTTTATTTTCTGCTTGAAATAATCCATGGAAATGTAGGTCCACATATCCCGGTTCAGATCGAGTAGAATGGTATTGATTCGGGCCATCGCGTCAAAAATGGCGGCCAGGTTGTCGTAATGCTCTATCTGCGTGGTAGTTTGCGAACGTTTGAGTCCGAGCGACTGATCCACAAAACGGTTGGCGAATTTCACCCAGTCGATAGAAGGATAGGCCACGTGGTGCGCATTAAAATTGCCGGTAGCGCCTCCGAACTTCGCCGGGCAGGGAATTGCTTTAAGCTGTTCGAGCTGAATGCGCAGTCTTTCGGAAAAGACCTGAATTTCTTTCCCCAAGCTGCTCGGAGAAGCGGGCTGACCGTGCGTACGGGCCAGCATCGCTACCCGTTTCCATTCGGAAGCCTGTGCGTCGAGCTTCGCAATGACCTCTTCCAGCAAGGGAAGGTACACATCGTACAGGGCCTCTTTGATCGAAAGCGGGATGGCCGTATTGTTAATATCTTGCGATGTAAGGCCGAAGTGGATAAATTCTTTATAGGCTTCCAGTCCGAGCGTGTCAAATTTTTCCTTCAGGAAATATTCTACCGCTTTGACATCGTGGTTGGTGGTTTTTTCTATTTCTTTGATACGCAGCGCGTCGGCATCTTCAAAATCGGTGTATAAAGCCCGAAGTCGGGGAAAAACAGCCGGATCGACCGAATGGAGCTGTGGAAGGGGCCACTCACAGAGTGCGATAAAATATTCTACTTCCACCAGTACACGGTAGCGGATAAGGGCGCCTTCTGAGAAAAACAGGCCCAGCTCGCTTACCTGGTTGCGGTAACGGCCGTCGATCGGCGAAATGGCGTTAAGTGTGGTCAGTTTCATGCAGGATACTAAAGCCCAAAGGTAGAAATTGTCGGCATATCCGGGTGCAGTTATCTTGTATCTCGCTGTCTTTATTTATTTTTAACCTCATTAAGCAGCCTTATGAAGTTTTTACGGGATATAAAACTGGGCATGATCACCTACGTCGATGCGGTCAAATTTATCATTGACCACCGGCTTTGGCTTTATTTTGCGTTCCCGCTGGTACTATCGGGACTCATTCTCTGGGGGGGGTATGTGCTTGATTTCAATCTGAGAAATTATCAAATCAAAGAAGCTTCCACCCTGCGGGGCTTTATCGGTGAAATTTTTGTGATGACCCTCATGGCCACCGTGGTGCAGATGGCCTTCAAGCTGCGTAAGTATCTTGTGTTTATCGTGCTTTCTCCCTTGCTGACACAGCTCAGCCAACGCACCGAAGAGCTGCTTACGGGCAACACCTATCCTTTTTCATTCAAACAGACCCTCAGAGATATACGCCGTGCCATCCGTATCGTTATCGGTAACTTTTTCTGGGAATATCTGATTTTGCTATGCTGGTATGTGCTTACGCTGCTCATGCCTTTCCTCTATAAGTTCACGCCCCTGTTCTCGTTCCTGTTAGGTGGTTATTTCTACGGATTCAGCATGATCGATTATGTTTGCGAAAGACACCGCCTGTCTATCGAAGAAAGTGTCGGTTTTGCAAGGAAACACGCGGGTTTTGCGATTGCCAACGGCTTAATCTTCTCTGCGTTTTTTATACTTCCGTACGATATCGGCGTGCTTTTTGGCCCGGTTTTGGGTGTAGTCGCTGCCTGTATAGGTATGCACAAGCTGGTCGATCTGAACCAAAGCGCACATGCGGTAAGGAAGAAATCGGCACGTATGCAGGGCCATACCGAAGCTACATTAGAATGAAATAAATATCTTTGTTCAAACCTGTACTGATAATGATAAAAAAGATTTACCTGCTGCTCGTTCTGCTTTCTTTTTCACAAGTGGTGGCGGCCCATACGCGACCTGCCGAGCCCGACACTTCTGTAAGCCTGATTGGAAAAGGCGTGATCGCCACTAAAATGACGGAAGCCAAAAACAGACTTTACAAATCCGATTACCGCGGCGCACTCAATACCTTCCGTGAGGTACTTACGGAAGATGCCCGTTATGCGCCGGCACATTATTACATCGCCGAATGTTATTTCGGACTGATGAACTATGACTACGCCAAAACTTCGCTCGACAAAGCGCTGGAACTGGACCCTAAAGTGAATAAAGAATCGCTGCTGCTTCAGGGTAAAATTCACCACCGCCTCGGGCAAATCGATCAGGCGCTCGAATACCTGGAGCAATGGAAACAAAGCAATCCGAACCACGAAGAAGCGACCTATCTTATCCAACAATGTAATTCGGCCAAAACGCTGATGGCTGCTCCGCTTCCCGTAAAAATCAGCAATGCCGGCGACAATGTAAACTCGCGCGACGACGATTATGCACCCATTCCATCGCCCGACGGAAAAACACTGTACTTCACCTCGCGCAGGCCGCAGAGCCTCGGTGGACTAAAAGCAGTCGACCGCAGCAACTACGAAGACATTTATTTCAGTAAGCTCGACGAAGAACAGGGCTGGGAAGAAGCGGAAAAGCTACCGGGCGGAATCAATACCGACGGACACGACAACTGCAGCCATCTTTCGGCCGACGGAGAAACCATGTATGTTACGCAAAATATTGCCAAGCAAACGCGCTCTTCCGATATCGGCATTTCTAAGCTGAGCCGCTCAGGCAAATGGGGAAAAGTAAAGCTCCTTCCCAAAAGCGTGATTAACACTTCCTATTTCGATGCCTGTCCCACACTTTCGGTCGATGAACGCACCATGTATTTTGTCAGCGAACGCAACGGCGAAAAATACGGTTCGGAAATTTTCAAGTCGATCAAAACCGGAAGCACCTGGGAAACACCGCTCGCAGTGGCCATACTCAATTCGCCCGAAGACGAAACCACACCTTTTCTCCACCCCAGCGGCAAATGGCTTTTTTTCAGCTCAAAAGGACACAACTCGATGGGAGGCTATGATATTTTTGTAAGCGAATGGACCGGACTTACCTGGGGCGAACCCCGCAATTTGGGCTATCCCATTAACTCGGTCAACGACGATACGCATTTTCGTGTGTCGGCCGACGGGCGTTACGGTTATTTCTCTTCCGTACGTCCCGACTCAAAAGGCGGACGTGACATTTACATCGTCGATCTCTCTGAAATCGACTGGTTAAAATAAAGGCTTTATTCTTACGCTTTACAAAAGCAGCGCCAGCGCGCTGCTTTTTTTGTTTGGAACAAGTGGTAAAGTTTCCTGTAGTTGTGAAGAACGAAGTGTAAGGGAAGGGAAAGCAAATCACAACGGTACATCCAAAATGCTGGAACTTTGCCGCGTTGGAACAACTATCAGGAAGCAAAGAACCCTTTCACGAATACCTTTGAAAAAGCAATCGTGAAATGAGTAATTGAAAGCAAATCACAACGCAGTATCTCAGGACGTACAGCAGGTTGCTGTTGGAACAAATATCAGGAAGCAAAGAACCCTTTCACGAATACCTTTGAAAAAGCAATCGTGAAAT
>CAYWRZ010000023.1:0-120 GCA_964460845.1 uncultured Weeksellaceae bacterium | reverse complement strand
GAGTAATTAAAAGCAAATCACAACGGTCACGCTGTCCAAAAACACAAAATCGTAGTTGGAACAACTATCTTCAAAGTATAACTTTTCTCACGAATACCGCTGAAAGATAATGGTGCAATG
>CAYWRZ010000022.1:2141-44682 GCA_964460845.1 uncultured Weeksellaceae bacterium | reverse complement strand
AAAAAAGCTGCTGCTAAGAAAGCCGCTCCTAAAAAAGCTGCTGCTAAGAAAGCCGCTCCCAAAAAAGCTGTTGTTAAGAAAGCCGCTCCTAAAAAAGCTGCTGCTAAGAAAGCCGCTCCCAAGAAGGCTTCTGCACCTGCTTCGGGCGACGCTACAGCCGCTAACTAATCGCTCTTTAGAAATAGTAAAGTCCCGGAAGCAACCACCGGGACTTTATTTTTTATAAGTCTTTTGTTCCGGGGTGACCTGTCCTTTTCGAGCGCAAAAGAACCTGGTAGGAAAACGTATAAACAGGGAAAAGAGAAACAGCCAGAAAAAAGGCTGTTTTTTGCGTTTTACAGAGTGGTAAAACGAGTTTAATACACAAAGGAAGCTATATTCAGGGAGCGAGCCTTTCACGCAGCCAGCTTCCCTGTTCCTGCAGCAAATAACGCAGCCGATCGTGCAGCCTGCTCGGACGTCCCTGCCAAAATTCGACACTGTAAGGTTTCACAATATATCCTCCCCAGTGGGGAGGACGAGGTACCTCTTGTCCTTCAAAACGACGCGTTACCTCTTCGAGCCTAATGTCGAGTTCATAACGCGAAGGAATCACTTCACTTTGCGCACTGGCCCATGCGCCTAACTGACTGGCTCGGGGACGCGAAGCAAAATAATTATCCGACACCGATTCTTCCACTTTTGTGGCCTTTCCTTTGAGATGTACCTGCCGGTCTATTCCGTTCCAGAAAAACAGCAAGGCCACATTCGGATTGGCGGCGATATCGCGTCCTTTTTGACTTTGGTAATTGGTAAAAAACGTGAGTCCGTTCGCATCAAAATCGCGCATATAGACCACCCGTGAAGAAGGGATTTGTGTCGTTCCGGAAGTGGCAAGGATCATGGAATAAGGATCGGGAAGCTGTGCCTTGAGCGAATCGTCGAACCAGCGTTTGAAAAGCGTAAAAGGCTCATCCGGTGCATCGGTTTCTTCGAGCGGAAGATTGGCAAAATCGCGGCGCACCGATTGCAGGTAGGTTCTCAGATCTTCTTCCATAAGCGTTTAATTGAGTTGGGCGAGAAAGGCCAGGGTATCGACATTATCGGCATAATCCATTACACGGGGCGATTGAGAACGCCCGAAAGGAATATGTCCGTGTCCGACGATACATTGAAGCCGGTCTTTGTGAGCAGCGAGGTATTCCTGCGCTTCCTTCGGCTGTGTGTAACGCTGGTAATAGAGCATTCCGAGTGGCGAATGCAGGGTGTTTTCTTCTAACAGCAGCAGAAAACCGTTGTCGAGCAGGTTGGCTTTGTTGAGCAGGTAAACGGCTTTATTATAGTCGTAGTTGCCCGCGTATTTTTTGTGGTGAATGATCGGATTAAAAGGGTAAATGGCTTTGAAAAAACGATCGAGATCGAAGTCTTCCGGAATCAACAGTTTCGACACATTACGGCAGCCCAGTCCGAAGTAATCGAAAATATCGTGTCCGAGCGCGGTCAGCTCTTCGTGACTTTCGGTACCGTCGAGCACAGCGACCGAGGTACGGTTTTTACGGATGATGTGCGGGTATTTTCCAAAATAATATTCGAAGTAACGCGAACTGTTGTCAGAGCCGGTGGCAATCACCGCATCGAAGTCTGTAAGCTTTCCGCTTGCTAACCTGATCCGATCGGCAAAGGCCGGCTCGATGGCGCGGACAAGATGGGCAAGGATAAAAGGCAGGAGCTTGTCATCGTCAGCCGAGAGCTTGAGCAGCACCCGGTGCCCGGCGAGCAGCGTGCAGAGCAGATCGTGAAACCCTACCAGGGGAATATTACCTGCCATGATGAGCGCCACTGTTTTCTGCGTTTCGGGGAATTGCTGATCGGGATACTGCGACAGCCATTTTTCGAGCGATTCTTCGGTAAGCATATCGGCCAGTGATCCGAGCGCTTTTCTTACATTTTCTTCCGTAAACCAGCCGTTGTAGAGGTGTACACCGCTTATGAGCGTGTTAAACGCTTCGTAATCGGCCTGGCTCACGCCGTTGGAATAACCCTGCCAGGGCTGTTTGCCTGAAAATTCGGAAAGGAAGCGGCCGAGCTGGGTAAATGCGGCCATTCTTTGTTTTAATTCCATTCGGGGATAAGGTGTTCCTGAGCTTATTCGTATATTTGCAAAATTAACAAAAAACCATTGTTTCCATGGCTATTATGATCACGGAAGAGTGCATTAATTGCGGCGCCTGCGAACCGGAGTGTCCCAATAATGCCATTTACGAGGGTGGGGCAGAATGGAAATATGCGGATGGCACTACACTCAAAGGCGAGGTGACCCGCCCCGATGGGCAGTCGGTCAATGCCGAAGAAACGCACGATCCCAAATCGGTCGATGTCTATTATATTGTCACCGACAAGTGTACCGAATGCGTCGGGTTTCATGACGAACCCCAATGCGCGGCGGTATGTCCGGTAGATTGCTGCGTGGACGATCCCGATCACCGCGAAAGTCGCGAAGAGCTTTTTGCCCGCAAAGATTTTATGCATACCTGACCCGCTTCACAACTTTTCAGAGAAAACACCGTATTGAGTACGGTGTTTTTTCATTTACGGCGTATTTTTTCAACTTTGGTAAGAAAATTGGTAAAGAAGAAGATTATGTGGAAAACCTGCCTTGGTCTTTTGGTCTCGCTTTTTATGCCTACTGCGCTTCATGCACAGGACATGCAAGTGAGAGAAGATTCCCTGACCCATTATTTGCGCGAGCTGCGAACGGCGAAAAACGATTCGGAACGAGTAGAAAAAAACAAACAGTTTAAAACCTTTTTGGCCGAAACGCTGCGTGAAGAGGAAGCCTTTACCTATCCTTTCGATTCGTTGACCAGTATTGCAAAGCTTTACGCACCCGATAAAGCGTTCAGGTTGTTTAACTGGAATATCGAGCACGACAACGGCACGCATACCTATTATGCGTATGTGCTTACCGCCGGTAAAAACGCTAAGCTGATAGAGCTGATCGATCAGTCGGTTAACGTGCAGAATGCCGAAACCCGTTCGATGGACAACCGGCGCTGGTATGGAGCCTTGTATTATGATATTATAGTTTCCAATACCGTAGGGCGTACCGAATATACCTTGCTGGGCTGGGACGGCAACAACCGGCAGAGCTCCAAAAAAATTATAGAAGTGATGGTGCTTGCGGGCGATAAGATCAATTTTGGAGCTCCGGTTTTTCATCACCCTAAAGACGGGGTAAAACGTAGGGTTATTCTCGAATTTTCGGCCCTTTCGCGCGTGATGCTGCGTTACGATGCAAAAGAGAAGATGATCATTTTTGATCACCTGATGCCAGAGACCGAAACGGCTACCGGTATTTATGAGTTTTATTACCCCGACGGTTCGTACGATGCCTACCGCCTGGAAAATGGCAAATGGAATTACGTATCCGATGTGGATGCGCGCCGGGGCAAAGATCGCCGCGACAGGCAGTTCAACGATCCGCTCAAGGATAAATAAGTTTCCGTTTTCTTTGTATTCCCGGCTTTTTGGGGAAAAATATTTCCGTTCACTTTTTACTGGGTGAATTGTGAAATTATTGCCAATTTTGTGTTCTACTCATCAACCTTTTATGGAAACTTCAGCCCAAACCATGAAAAAAATCCACAACTTCAGCGCAGGTCCCGGTATTCTTCCGGCCGAAGTGCTGAAACAGGCTTCAGCGGCCTGTCTCAATTTCAATGACCTGAATCTTTCTTTGCTCGAAATTTCGCACCGCAGCAAGGATTTTGTAGCGGTAATGGACGAAGCTCAACAGCTTATCCGTGAGCATTTCGGGGTAGATGATGCGTACGAAGTCCTGTACCTGGGCGGTGGGGCCAGCCTGCAATTCGCGATGGTGCCTTATAATCTGTTGCGTACTAACGGCAAAGCGGCTTATCTAAACACCGGAGTTTGGGCCAGCAAAGCCATCAAAGAAGCCCGTATGCTGGGAGCAACAGAAGTGGTCGCTTCTTCGGAAGACCGCAATTTTTCTTACATCCCCAAAGGCTATGCCGTGCCTGCCGATGCCGACTATTTCCATATTACGTCTAACAATACCATTTACGGTACGCAGCTCAAAGAATTTCCGCAGAGTGAGGTGCCGCTGGTCTGCGATATGTCGTCCGATATTTTCAGCCGTAAGGTGGACGGGAACCGTTTCGGGCTGGTGTATGCTGGCGCGCAGAAAAACATGGGCCCTGCCGGTGCTACGATGGTCATGATCCACAAAGATCTGGTGGGCCGTTCGGATCGTAAAAAGCTCAGCATGCTCGACTATGCCGTGCATATCAAAGACGGTTCCATGTACAATACACCTCCCGTATTTTCCATTTATGTAACCATGCTTACCCTGCGCTGGCTCAAAAACAACGGTGGGGTAGAATGGATAGAAAAGCTGAACCGCACCAAGGCCGATCTGCTGTACGGAGAAATTGATCGCAACAGCCTGTTCTACGGTACCGTCGATAAAGAAGATCGTTCCGACATGAACGTGTGTTTCCTCTTGCAAAAACCCGAACTGGCAGAAGAGTTCGACAAGCTTACCAAAGAAGCCGGCCTGAGCGGACTGCCCGGTCACCGTTCGGTGGGCGGCTATCGCGCTTCCATTTACAATGCGCTGCCGATAGACAGCGTACAGGCTTTGGTCGATGCGATGCGTGAGCTCGAAAACCGCTTCGCCTGATTGTATTAAAATACTGATTCTTTACAAACGCCCTGTAGCCTGTGCTGCGGGGCGTTTTCGATTAATTCAAGCCGAAATCAGGGACTTAAATGACTATCCACGTCCATCATTTCATGAAGAATTCGGATAATTTCCAATTCCTTCTTTTTCGGGTTGACCTTGTAAAAAATGAGGTGTGATTTTACTTTTGATTTAAAATAACCTTTTCTAATGTGGCTGTAAGCTATACCAGACTCCGGCTTCACACACAGGTAATCAATTTCGTGGAAGAGTAAAGACAAATACCTGTTTGCTTGATCGGCAGACCAGGTTTCAAGTGTATAGCGCCAAATTTTTTCTAACTCTTTCGCAGCTTCCTGACTTACTTTATAAGTCATTTCCCTGCATATTTCTTCTGAAGATTCTTCAGGAAGGTGCTACGGTCAAAATCTTTCACAAATCCTGACTTTTCTCCTTTTTTAAGTTCGCCGATAAGTTCGGTTTTTTTCATTTCTTCCTGCTCAAACATCCGTAAAGCCGCACGAATCACTTCACTTGCAGACGAAAATCGCCCTGTTTTGACCTGCTGGTTAATGAAATTATCGAAGTAATCGCCCAGTAAAATTGAGGTGTTTTTCGCCATGGCAAATTTTTACACTAAAAATACCAATTTATGGTATTCAATCCAACGTATTTTCTCCATTTGTAGAAATGGGTTCCGTCATTTTCCCGATTGGCCCTTTTTTTGTATTTCGTAAAATCAACTACCTTTACCGCCATGCGCGTTATAGCCGAAATTCCCCATCCGCACCTGAAAATTTCCATTTTTTCGTGGAACGGTAAATACATGATCAAGCTCGAAGCGGCGACTTATGAGCAGATTTACAAAATCAATGAAGCCGATGTGGAAGGACTGGAACAGGTCAAACAACTGGTTACACCCGAATTTATCGATTCCTGTATCCAGCGTTTTCTGACCATGCGCAGCGATTTTACCACCGCCTTTGAACAACTCAACGCTTAAATATCCTCCTCATGCAACAACGTCTTTCTCTCGTTCTTAATTTCGTATTACTGGCTGCCGTAGTAGTGCTTTTTATCAAAGTGTTCGGCTCTTCCGCTTCTTCTTCCGCATCGGGTACAGCGGCGAATGCTGCTGACAGTACGGCCGTAAAACCGCATTTACCGGGTGCCGGGTTAAAAATCGCTTATGTCGATACCGATTCGCTGAACCGCAATTATCGTTTTCTGATCGACAAGCGTGCAGAGATGGAGCAGGAGGAGAAAAACATTGGCAATACGCTTCGTAATAAAATGAACAAAGCGCAGCAACGCCAGCAGGAGTTGGAGAAAAACTACCAATTTATGCCCCTTTCGGATCAGCAAAAAGCACAAGAGGAAGTGGCAAAGCTCGCGCAGGAATATGCCCAATTGGAGCAGCAGTTGCTGGGTAATCTTCAGAACCGCGAAGCCGAAATCAATGCGCAGCTTTATCAAAACCTTTACGGCGTAATCAATGCTTATGCCGAAGAAGGAAATTATGATTTTATCTTCAGCTATGTAGCCGGTATGCAATTGCTGTACGGCCGTCAGGACTACAACATCACCGGCGAGATACTTTCGCGCCTTAACGAGGAATACACCCGTTCGCAAGCCCGTTAATTCATGTTGAACGCCCGTCAGAAGCAGCAGGAAAATATAGCCGAGTACATTTTGTACATGTGGCAGCTTGAGGATATTCTACGTGCTTTCCGTTTCGATATGGAAGCCATCGAATACAACCTTGTTCGGACCAATTATCCCGAAGATGAAGCCTTGCGGAAGGAAGCGCTTGATTGGTATGCCCGACTGGTGCTCACCATGAAATCGGAGAAAATTGTACAAAAGGGGCATCTCAGCGAACTCACCGAAATAATGGCCGAGCTGTATTACCTGCATTCGACCCTGCTTAACGTAAGTAAAGACCCGGCGTATATCCGGCTTTACGAGGCAGCGCTCGAAAACATACGCGAGTTTAGGGAACGCAGCAATTCGGCTTCGATGAATGATGTGGAGATATGTCTCAATGGCCTGTATTCCAAATTGTTGCTAAGACTGAAAAAATCCGAAATTTCGGAAGCGACCGAAGCGGCCTTTGAAACGTTCAGGCAATTAGTGGCGCTGCTCAGCGCAAGATACCATCAGATGAAACGCGGCGAGCTCAATTTTCATTACAACTGAACCGGTAAAAGCTCAGAGCATTCGGTAATACTTATTCTCTTTCAGCCCGGTGGTCACCTTGTTTTCTTTCAACGGAAAACGGTAACCCAAGGCAAGTCCGCCCGAAATCAGCTTGGCGTTAAACGTCAGGTTGTACTTGCTGATGGCTGTATGATCGATGATATTGGTCAGCGCGATAAAGAAATTGCGGTTATTGAAGCCCAGCGACGAACGAATATCGCCTGTCGAAAAAGCGAGGTTCCAATGGTTTAGCGATTTCCCATCGCGGGTACCGAATTGCTGATATTGCAGTTCAGCACCTACCGAAACGGTCAGGTTCAGGAAAAAACGTTTCAGAATCACAAGATTAAACGAATAGCCGGGGTTGAACGAGAGCCCGAACACATTGACGCGATCCCATTGTCCCCATGCACCATAATATTCCTGTATAGATGCAGGGATAAACCCCCGGTCGCTTTTCGCAAGGAAATTATGGAAATTGGAGGTCAGTACCACACTGCCTGCGGTGCGCAGTTGGCGTTCGGTATTGGCATAGGCCGAAGCGTAAGAATACCGGTTTTTTTTGTTGACAAAATAGAAGGCTTTTACCCGAATGCTGCGCGAAAACATATCCGGATTTTGTACGTAAGGCGTGCTTTCGTTGAAGGAAGTATCGCGTCTTCCGGTGTTGTTGTCGTAAAATCCGATGAAGCGGCGAAATGAAGTTTCGAAACGGAATTTTTTGGCGTTGAGCGAAAATGAAAAATTACGCGTACGGGTAGTACCGGTGCGCGCCGAAGTATTTTCTACTCCCGGTGTGCGAAATCCGAAAGAGATAGAGATTTTGTCGTAATCAATACCGAAGCCTGTGATGTTGTTTCCACGGGCGATGTAGTTAATGCCCGAAAAGCCGTTAGAGTCGGTTTCGATTGCCTGTTCCAGCGCCAAATCGTAATACCGGTAAGCCTGAAAAGTAGAGATTACCAGCCGATCTTTGTAATTCGCTACATAATTGGTATCGAGCTGTGCTGTACTTTGGAAGCACAGGAAAACGCAGAATAAAGTATAGTAGAATCTGAGCATCAGCCGAATTGCGTATGCAAACATACGAGGTTTTCAGCACCCCTGCTTAGCTTTTAGCATATAAAAAAACGGCCGGGAAAATTCCCGGCCGTTTTTGCATCAATCTTTAACAGCACCTCATGCGCTGATTCCGGCACGTATAATGTTAAGCGCTCCTCCGGCTTTGAACCATTCGATTTGCTGTGCATTGTAGCTGTGGCCCACGGCGATTTCGTCGCTGGTTCCGTCGCTATGGTTCAGCACCAGGGTAAGGGGTACGCCCGGCGAGAAAGTAGTCAGTCCGAGAATGTCGATGGAATCGTCTTCACGAACCTTGTCGTAGTCTTCTTTGTTGATAAAGGTCAGGGCGAGCATTCCCTGCTTTTTGAGGTTCGTTTCGTGGATACGGGCAAAAGATTTCACCAACACGGCACGTACACCTAAGTGGCGGGGTTCCATTGCTGCGTGCTCGCGCGAAGATCCCTCTCCGTAGTTTTCGTCGCCGATTACGATAGATCCAATGCCGCGTGCTTTGTAATCGCGCTGCACTTTGGGTACCGAATCGTATTCGCCCGAAAATAGGTTTTTCACGTTGTCGGTTTTGTCATTAAAAGAATTGACGGCACCAATCAGCATGTTGTTCGAAATGTTGTCGAGGTGACCGCGGTAGCGCAGCCAGGGACCGGCCATAGAGATATGGTCGGTGGTACATTTTCCTTTTACCCGGATCAGCAGGCGCAGCCCTTTGAGATCCACACCTTCCCAGGGGGTGAAGGGAGCCAGCAGTTGCAGACGGTCCGATTCCGGATCGACCAGCACCTGAACCGAAGAGCCGTCTTCGGCAGGGGCGAGGTAACCCGCATCTTCTACGGCAAAGCCTTGCAGCGGAAGCTCATGTCCTTGTGGTGCATCGAGCTTTACCTGTTCGCCTTTTTCGTTGACGAGGGTATCGGTAAGGGGGTTAAAAGTAAGGTCTCCGGCAATGGCCAGTGCGGTTACCAATTCGGGCGAAGCCACAAAGGCATAAGTATTGGGGTTGCCGTCGGCACGTTTGGAGAAGTTACGGTTAAAGGAGTGTACAATGGTGTTTTTCTCTTGCTTATCGGCACCGGGGCGATCCCACATGCCTATGCAGGGTCCGCAGGCGTTGGCAAACACGTTGGCACCGATTTTATCGAAAGTGTCGATAAGTCCGTCGCGCTCGATGGTGTAACGCACCTGTTCCGAGCCGGGTGTAATGGTAAACTGTGCTTTTGATTTGAGCTGCTTATCTACTGCCTGACGGGCCAGCGAAGCGGCGCGCGAAATATCTTCGTAAGAAGAGTTGGTGCAGGATCCGATAAGCCCTACTTCGACACGGGTCGGCCAGCCGTTTTGTTCGGCGGCTTCTTTTATTTTTGAAATGGGGGTAGCCAGGTCGGGGGTGAAGGGACCGTTCAGGTGCGGCTCCAGTTCCGAAAGGTTGATTTCGATCACTTCGTCGAAATACGCTTCGGGATTGGCATATACTTCGGGGTCTCCGGTAAGGTGTTCGGCCACTGCGTTGGCTAATGCGGTTACTTCGGCACGTCCGGTAGCGCTCAGGTAACGGCCCATCGAAGCATCGTAACCGAAGGTAGAGGTGGTCGCGCCGATTTCGGCACCCATGTTACAGATAGTACCTTTACCGGTACAGGAAAGCGATTCTGCACCCGGACCGAAATATTCCACGATTTTATCGGTACCGCCTTTTACGGTCATGATACCAGCTACTTTCAGGATTACGTCTTTTGCCGAGGTCCAGCCGTTGAGCTTGCCCAGCAGCTTGATACCGACCAGCTTGGGCATTTTGAGCTCCCATGCTAATCCGGCCATTACGTCGCAAGCGTCGGCACCGCCTACACCGATAGCGATCATACCTAATCCGCCTGCATTTACCGTATGCGAGTCGGTACCGATCATCATACCGCCGGGGAAGGCGTAATTTTCGAGCACTACCTGGTGAATGATTCCCGCTCCGGGCTTCCAGAAGCCGATGCCGTATTTGTTCGATACCGAAGAGAGGAAATTATAGACTTCCTGATTGGATTTGATGGCGCGGTCGAGGTCTTCCTGCGCGTTCGATTTGGCGGTAATAAGATGGTCGCAGTGCACGGTCGAGGGAACGGCCACTTTGGGGCGTCCGGCCTGCATGAACTGAAGCAGCGCCATCTGTGCGGTGGCATCCTGCATGGCTACGCGATCGGGGTTAAAATCAACGTACGATTTTCCTCTTTCGTAAGGTGTTTCTGGAAGAGCTTCGGCTAAGTGCGCATAAAGAATTTTTTCCGTGAGGGTCATCGGTCTGCCGAGCATCTTACGCGCCGCTTCTACTTTGCCGGGAAGGGCTGCATAGACGGAGCGAATCATTTCGAGGTCAAAGGCCATGTGTAAGGTTTTTTAGCGTTCGGGGTTCTTTCCGTGCGAAAGTACAAAACAGGCCGCAAAATTGCGAATTTTCAGCCATAGGTTTTTATTAGCTCCGAATTGTGGGAAACCCTTTCACAGAAAGGCGCGGCGCCTGCATCAGGCCGTTTGCAGCGCGAAGAGGGAACAGTGCTAAAAAAAAGCTGCCCCTTTCTTTGGGAAAGAGGCAGCGTAAGGAGAGGTGCTGAGAACAGCGATTTATTTAATGACGAAATCGTCGTTGCTGATTTTCACATTAAATTCTACGGAAGTGACAGTCGCATCGATAACCTGCGGACCGGCTTCGGTTTTGATACGGTAAGGTACTTTCACCCCTTTTACCTCGCGGTAGTCGCTCAGGTATTGTATGATTTGTACATTGCCTTCGGGGCTTTCTTCCGTTTTTTGGGTTTTCACCAGCAGCTTGTCGGCTACATCGAAATACTGAAACTCCTTTTTACCGTTGGGTTTGGTAAGCTCGATCTTGTAAGCGTCTTTTCCTTCGACCGGCTCAATTCCGAGCAGGTTCAGCGTGTAGCCCAGCTCTTTGTAGCGCAGCTCGGCAAAAGGTTCGGCATTTTCTTTGGCGGCTTCCAATTCGGCACCGCTAAGCTCTTTAGCGCCCATCATACCGCCCTGTGCCGCTTTTTGTCCGTCAAACACCGACTTCTGCATCAGCATACCGTTTACGGTAATAATCTCGGCCGTTTTAGCCAGTCCTTTTTTCTTAGGCTCTACTCTTTTTGAAACGAGCTGTAGCTTCATACCTTGCAGCTCGGCCGTCATATTCACCACGCGCGAAGTGATCTTACGGATTTTGGCTTCTCCGCCCTGTGCGTTAATGTAGTCTTTCAGCACGCTTTCGGCGGTTACACCGGCAGGAGCGGGTTTGATTTCGTTGAAATCGTTACCGTATTGGTCGTAAAATTTGAGTGCGCCTTTGTCTTTCCAGGCATTGACAAAACCGGGAATGGCATCGCGATCGCCGACTACGATAATATTCGCGTTCTCGGGACGAAGGTATTTATTAGCCATTTCAGCTACATCTTCTACCGTAACGGCAGCCAGCTTGGTCAGGTACGTTTCGTAATAATCTTTGGGCAGGTTGTACCGATCGATGTTGATGGCAAATTGGGCTACAGTAGCGGGATTTTCGAGCGAGATGGCAAATTTGCCGGTCAGGTTGTTGATCACGCCCTGCAATTCTGCCTGACTCACTTTTCCGTCACGCATAAGCTTAATTTCCTTGAGGAACTCATTCACTGCGCTGTCGGTACCTACGGTGCGTACTTCGGCATACGCCTTAAAATAGCCGCCGTAGGGGTCTGCTTCCAGCCTTGAATAAGCACCGTAAGTCAGGTTGTAAGTCTCGCGCAGGTTACGGAACAAGCGTGCGCTTGAGCCACCGCCCAGCAGGTCGTTCATTACACGAGCCTTGATTTGGTCGGGGTGACCGGGAGTAAGGGCTACCGGGTAGCTGATACGAATGCTTGATTGTACGGCTCCGGCACGGGGTACGAAAGCCACCTGTGTTTTGGCGGGCTGTTTCACAGCAGGCACATTGTGCTGGGGTACTTCACCGCGTTTCCATGCACCGAAATAATGCTCGGCTAATTTACGGGCTTCGGCGGGGGTGATGTCACCGACAATAGCTAAGTAAGCCACGTTCGGGCGGAAATACGTCTCGTAGTACTTTTTACAGTCTTCGAGCGTGATATTGGCTACAGTTTGCTCCGTAGTGATTTCTCCGTAGGGGTGGTTTTTCCCGAAATTGAGCACCTTTTCGATGTTGGCGGCCATGTTTTCGGATGTGTTTTTGCTGGCGGCCAAACCGGAGAGCAATTGTTTTTTCGCTTTTTCCAGTTCTTCTTCTTTAAACACGGGGTTCAGCAGCACGTCGCTCATGAGCGTGAGCAGCTTGTCCTGGTGTTTTTTGAGCGAAGCTGCATACACACCTTCGGCCGACGGACTCAATATGGCGCCGATGAAATCGGTTTCTTCGTTAATTTGGTCTTTGGTGCGGGTGCTGGTAGCGGTACCGAGCAGTTCGGCCATGAGGTTACTGGCTCCTGCTTTATCGCCTTCGGGTACAGGGCTAAGGTTAAAACGCAGCGAATACGAAACCCTTGGCAGCTTGTGGTTTTCCACTACAAACACTTTCAGGCCGTTTTCGAGCGTAAACGATTCGATTTTTCCGAGCTGAACCTTGGGGGCGGGTCCTGCTTTGGGACGAATGCTGCGGTCGAGCTTGTCTTTCTGCTGTGCACCTGCTCCGGCCACAAGGGCTACGGAGAGGATCATCGACAGCGAAATGCGGGATATGATTGATTTTTTCATGAACAGTCGCATTATTCGGAATTATTTTTTAGGCAGGTAGTAAAGCACCACCCGGTTTTCGTTACGGAAATATTCTTTGGCTACACGCTGAATATCTTCGCGCGTGACTTTCAGGTAACGATCCAGCTCGGTATTGATAAGACCGGCATCGCCCAAATACACGTGATAATTGGCCAGGTTTTCGGCAATACCTGCCACATTTGATTTTTCGCTGATAAAATCGCTTTCTACCTGGTTGCGTAGCTTGCGGAATTCTTCCTCGCTGATAAGTTCGTTGCGGGTGCGCTCAATTTCGGCATTGAGTGCCTGTTCGAGGTCGGCAGCCGTTACGCCCATATTGGCGATAGAGAAAGTCAGTGCCAGTCCGGGATCTTCGGTAGGAAGAGGAAAGGTGCCGGCAAACAGCGCTTTTTGCTGCTCATCGACTACGGCTTTGTGCAGGCGTGAGCTTTTGCCGTTCGACAGCAGGTTGGCCAGCATGGATACTGCGTAAAAATCGGGGGTACCCTGCGCCGGAATGTGGTAGGCGAGGATTACGGCGGGCAACTGGATATTCGGATCGAACACCGTGTCGCGTACTTCGACCGTTCTGCGAGGCTCCACTTCTTTCGGACGGGGTACTTCGCCGGTACCTTTGGGAATACCGCCAAAGTATTTCTCGATCCATTCTTTGGCTTTTTTGATGTCGATGTCGCCGGCAATGGAAAGGGTAGCGTTGTTAGGTACGTAGAACGTTTTATAAAAGGTCAGGAATTCGTCGAGTGTAGCCTGATTGATGTACTCGGGCGAACCGCCGGGTGTCCAGCGATAAGGGTGCACCGTATAGGCCCGTGCGAAGGTTTCGTTGAGCAGCGAACCGTAAGGCTGGTTCTCGTTGCGTTGCTTGAGCTCTTCTTTTACCACTCCGCGTTGCGTTTCTACGCCTTCGGGGTCAATTTTGGCGTGCAGCATACGTTCGGCTTCCATCCATAGGGCCAGCTCAAGCTGGTTGGAGGGAAGTATTTCATAATAAAAAGTACGGTCAAACGAGGTATTGGCGTTGAGCACCCCGCCGTTATCCTGCACCAGCTTCATGTATTCGCCCCGTCCGATGTTTTCGGAACCTTCGAACAGCAGGTGTTCAAAAAAGTGTGCGAACCCGGTGCGGGTGGGGTCTTCGTTCTTGGAGCCTACATGATAAAGTACCGATACCGCTACGATAGGCGTAGAATGATCTTCGTGAAGAATGACGTGCAGCCCGTTTTTGAGCTTGTACTCTTCATACTTGATTCTCGGTACCTGTGCATTAAGCGTGCCTGCGAAAAGCAGAGCGACAGGTAATAACAGTTGTTTCATCCGGAATTGTGTTTTAATCGGACAAAAATAAGAAAGTGTGCTGAAGGGGCTGCATGTTTTACACTAATGGTTGAAAGCTTATATAAAGGGGAGGAGTCAGGAAGGATTTTAAAATATTTAATTTACTGATAATCAGAAAGAATTGTGATTTATGAACGAGAGCGGCAGATACTTTCATGACTTATTGTCTTTGTGATCGTAAAATCTTGTGGCTTTGTCGGTAAATACGTATCTTTGCACCCTCTTAAAAAAGCCCTTCCGGCAGGGTAAATTAAAAACCTCTTTCGTGGCGCCGGCACCGCGGGATACAAATTTAAAAGGCCAAATGGCAGAACTTAAAGAAAACGCAGCTCCGATCTTACCCGATCCCAACTTTGACTGGGTAAAGTACGCTGACAAAGGCAATGTATATTCGGAGACTGAAAAGCAAACCCTGGATGCGCAGTATGACGACACGCTGACTTCCATCACTGAAAAAGCCGTAACCGAAGGTTCGGTGGTAGCCATCACCAAAAAAGAGGTGGTTATCAACATCGGCTACAAGTCGGAGGGTGTAGTGCCCCTTTCCGAATTCCGTTACAATCCAGGTCTCAAAATCGACGATAAAGTGGTCGTTTTTGTAGAATCTACCGAGGACAAGAACGGTCAGCTTATCATTTCACACAAAAAAGCCCGCATGTTCCATGCATGGGAGCGTGTGAACGAAGCACTCGAAAAAGACGAAATCATTACCGGTTTTGTGAAATGCCGTACCAAAGGAGGTCTTATTGTGGACGTATTTGGTCTGGAGGCATTCCTTCCCGGTTCGCAAATCGATGTGAAGCCTATCCGCGACTACGATATTTACGTAGGCAAGAATATGGAATTCAAAGTGGTGAAAATCAACCAGGAATTCAAAAACGTGGTGGTTTCGCACAAAGCGCTTATCGAAGCGGAGCTCGAAGAGCAGAAGAAACAAATCATCAGTGGTCTTGAAAAAGGTCAGGTGCTTGAAGGAACCGTTAAGAACATCACTTCTTACGGTGTATTCATCGACCTTGGCGGTGTGGACGGACTCGTACACATTACCGACCTTAGCTGGGGCCGCGTGAACCATCCTGAAGAAATCGTGAAGCTCGACGAGAAAATCAACGTGGTTATTCTCGATTTCGACGACGATAAGAGACGTATTGCGCTCGGTCTGAAGCAATTGACTTCGCATCCGTGGGAGTCGCTTGATGTCAACCTGAACGTAGGCGACAAAGTAAAAGGAAGAGTAGTGGTATTGGCCGACTACGGTGCGTTTGTAGAAATCGCTGCCGGTGTAGAAGGGCTGATTCACGTATCCGAAATGAGCTGGAGCCAGCACCTGCGTTCTGCACAGGATTTCCTGAAAGTAGGCGACGAGATCGAAGCAGTAGTGCTTACGCTCGACCGCGAAGACCGCAAAATGTCGCTCGGCATGAAGCAACTGATGCCAGATCCCTGGGCCGATATTGAAGAGAAATACCCTGTGGATTCACGTCATACCGCTACCGTTCGCAATTTCACCAACTTCGGTGTATTTGTGGAAATGGAAGAAGGAGTGGACGGACTTATCCACATTTCGGACCTTTCCTGGAGCAAAAAAATCAAGCATCCTTCCGAGTTTTGCAAAATCGGTGACCAAATCGAAGTGGTGGTACTGGAGCTCGACAAAGAGAACCGCCGCCTGAGCCTCGGTCACAAGCAGCTCGAAGAGAACCCCTGGGATGTGTTCGAAACCATCTTCTCTGAAGGTTCGGCACACGAAGGTACCGTAGTAAGCATCAACGACAAATCGGCCATCATTGCCCTGCCTTACGGCGTAGAGGGTTATGCACCTGTGAAGCAGCTCCGTAAGGAAGACGGCTCGCAGGGTAAGGTCGAAGAGAAGCTCGAATTTATCGTCACCGAATTCAATAAAGACGGCAAGAAAATCGTGGTATCGCATACCCGTACGTTCGAAGCCGGTGCAGGTGATGAGAAAGAAGGCAAGAAAACGGCTGCCCGTGGCGGTGCCAAAAAAGGCGCTCCTGCCGGATCTCCGACTTCCAAAGCCGTGAAAGAGATCAACCAAAACATCGAGAAAACCACACTTGGCGATATCGATGCCCTGGCCAACCTCAAATCGGAAATGGAAAAAGGCGAAGGCAAATAAGCAGGCGTTTATTCCCCGAATACTCAACCCCGACATTTCTTGTCGGGGTTTTTTTATGGACTTTCGGAAGCGCTGAGTAAGAAAAGGAAATAAAAACTGTCTGCCGTTCGGGTTAAAAAAGTATATTTGTGCCACACTCAAAGTGCATGAAGCCGGTAGAAATCGTTAACGCCCCTCTTTTCTCCATCCTCATAGACCGGCTTTGCTTTCAGTTAATTGAAAATCACGGTAGCTTTCGCGACGCTGCGCTTATCGGTTTGCAGCCCCGGGGTATTTACCTGGCCAACCGCCTTCACCAACGTTTACAGGATATTATTCAGGAGCCTGTACAATGCGGGGCGCTTGATATTACTTTTTTCCGCGACGATTTTCGGCGCAGGGAACATCCTTTGTTGCCCAGCGCGACCAACCTGGATTTTACCATTGAAAATAAAAAGGTCATCCTTGTCGATGATGTGCTCTATACGGGGCGTACCGTCAGGGCGGGGCTTGATGCGCTGCTTACTTATGGCCGTCCGAAAACCGTAGAGCTGCTTGCCCTTATCGATCGCCGTTTTAGCCGGCAGATACCCATACAGCCCGATTACGTGGGCAAATGGGTTGATACGCTTTCCTCTGAGCGGGTATCGGTCGAATGGGCCGAAACCGAAGGGGAAGACAAAGTATTGTTATTTACTCCAACTCCAGACCATGACTAAGCACCTGAGCGTCGATCACCTGATTGGAATCAAGGGCCTTACCCGTGAGGACATTGAAATTATCTTTCAGACGGCCGATAGCTTTAAGGAAGTCATCAACCGTCCTATTAAAAAGGTGCCTTCGTTGCGCGACATTACGGTAGCCAACCTGTTTTTCGAAAACTCTACGCGTACCCGCCTTTCGTTCGAGCTGGCCGAAAAACGCCTTTCGGCCGATGTGGTCAATTTTTCGGCATCGGGCTCATCGGTGAAAAAAGGGGAGACGCTTATTGATACCGTCAATAACATTTTGGCGATGAAAGTCGATATGGTAGTGATGCGGCATTCTACTCCGGGTGCGGCGCTGTTCCTGTCGAAACACGTAGAGGCGAAAATTATCAATGCGGGCGACGGTACGCACGAACATCCTACACAGGCTTTGCTCGATGCGTATTCCATACGAGAGCGGCTGGGTGAGGTAGCCGGTAAAAAAGTAGTGATTGTGGGCGATATTTTGCATTCGCGGGTAGCGCTTTCCAACATTTTCTGTCTGCAACTGCTGGGTGCCGAAGTAATGGTTTGCGGTCCGACCACGCTTATCCCGCCCTACATTCGTGAGTTAGGGGTAAAAGTGGAGCATAACCTGCGCCGGGCGCTCGAATGGTGCGATGTGGCGAATATGCTGCGCATTCAGTTAGAGCGTCAGGATATTCGTTATTTCCCTTCGCTTCGCGAATATACCATGCTATTTGGTCTTGACCGTGAGCTGCTTGATTCGCTCGATAAGGAAATCGTGGTGATGCATCCGGGGCCTATTAATCGTGGGGTGGAAATTACCAGCGAAGTGGCCGACTCGGGGCATTCCATTATTTTGAATCAGGTCGAAAACGGTGTAGCAGTTCGAATGGCGGTGCTGTATCTGCTGGCAGGAAAAATCAATCGTAACTGAAGAAATTTTTATATATTTAAATTTAATCTCACCAAAGGCAAGCGCCATGAATTTTGAAGTCACTTCGCACGAAGGTTACATAGTTATTAAAAGCAAGGTAGAGAAGCTCGATACGCTTCATGCGCCTGAGCTTAAATCTTTATTGGTTTACCATCATAACGAGGGTAACCGGAATCTTGTGATTGATTTGGCTGAGACCCGTTATTGCGATTCTTCGGGGCTGAGCGCCCTGCTGGTAGCCAACCGTCTTTGTCGCGGTTCGGAGGGTACTTTTGTACTTTCCGGTCTTCAGGAATCCGTGATGAAGCTAATTACCATTTCACAGTTGCACACGGTGTTGAACATCACTCCCACGGTAAGCGAAGCTTCTGATCTGATTTACATGGAAGAAGTAGAGCGTGACCTTGGTAAAGAAAGCTAATTTTTAATCTGCCATCCATAACCTATGAAAAAACAATTACTCTTTATTTGCTTTTCCTTTGTATTCGCATTGGGCGCTGCGGCGCAGTGTACACCCGATCCGATTTACACCTCTCCCGGTATTTACCCCGATAGTGTGACCAATTTGCCCGCCGGTAATGTAGGCGTGGCCTATTCGGGCGTAATTACTGCCGTGGTGCCGCCCGATACCTGTGCGCAGGTGCTTCCGGCTCCGCTTCCCTGTACCACGCTTAGCATGGACAGCGTAGTGGTTACTTCGGTAACAGGTCTTCCTTCAAGCCTTTCTTTTGTGTGTGGTGTTCCCGGTTGCGCATTTCTCGGAGGTACTACCGGTTGTGCCGTTATTACCGGTACTCCCCAGCCCGGCGACGAGGGCACGCATAACTTAGTCATTAACCTGAATGCCTATGCAGGTGGAGCAGGTATTCCGCTGAGCTACCAAATTACCTATTACAAGGTAGAGATTAGCGGACCGGTTTCGGTGAACGAGGCCAATGCTTCGCTTTATCTGGTTGATCAGAACCGTCCGAATCCCTTTAATGACTACACGCTTATAGAAGTGGAATCGCCCCGTTCCGAAATGGTGAGCTTTGAAGTTTATAACATCATCGGCGAGCGTGTCCATGCGGAGAATATTAGCCTTTCGAAAGGAAAGAACACTATTCGTTTCGATGCGGCAGGACGTCCGTCGGGCACATACCTGTACAAAATTTCTGACGGCAGGCAGCAGCTTACCCGAAGAATGGTAATTAACCATTAATACGAAGGGCCGGCCTAAGGCCGGCCCTTTTTTTTTGCAGTGAAGTTTGAAGTAACCATATTGGGATGCGGCTCTTCGGCGCCTTCACTCCGTCGCAATCCGGCCTCGCAGCTCATCAATATCAGAGAGCAGTTCTTTTTGGTGGATTGTGGCGAAGGTACGCAACTGCAGATGCGCCGTTTTCGGATCAAATTTCAGCGCATTCACCATATTTTTATTTCACACCTTCACGGTGATCATTACCTCGGACTGATAGGGCTCGTGCAAAGCATGCACCTGCTCGGACGTAAGCAGGCGCTGCATATCTATGCGCATCCGCATTTGGAAGAAATCGTGAAAATGCACCTTCGCGTCTCCCAAACTTTTTTGAATTACGAGCTGATTTTTCATCCGCTTTCTTACGATGAACCCCGGCTTATTTTTGAAAACCGACAGGTAAGCGTAAGCACGGTTATTTTGCGTCATCGTATTCCATGTTGTGGTTTTGTATTCAGGGAAAAAGAAAAACCGTATCCCATACTGCCCGATAAAATCAGTGAATATCAGATTCCGGTAAGTGCCTTGTCGCGCATTAAGCAGGGCGAAGATTACCGTACACCCGGCGGAACGCTTATTCCGTTTACGGAACTGACCGGTCCGCGTCCGCGGAGCTATGCTTATGCCTATTGTTCGGATACGATATACCACGAAAGTATTATACCGGCTATTAGCGGGGTGGACTGGCTTTTTCACGAGAGCACATTTACCGAAGAATTGCGTGAAAGGGCCAAAGAAACGTATCATTCTACCGCCCGTCAGGCAGCAGAAATAGCGTATAAAGCAGGGGTAGGTAATCTTTTGTTAGGGCATTTTTCGGTACGCTATAAAACGACCGACGGTTTTCTGGAAGAGGCCAGAGCCGTGTTTCCCCGCACTTTTTTGGCCGACGACGGGAAAGTGATTGCCGTAGAGCCTTTGTCAGACAGCGCGACAGAATGAGTGGATGCGGCTGCTTTTTCGCTCAGAAATCCTCTTCTTCGGCATCCAGCATCATCAGGGCTTCGTTAAGCTCTCCTAACGTTTTCTTATCGTTTTGCTGCAAGGCTATGATTTTTCCTTGCTTATAATGCCTGATGGCAATATGAGCCTGTCCTTTTTCTTCGTAAAGCTTGCCTAACTGGTAATAGGCGGCAAGGTAATCGGGTTGTGTACGAAGCAGCTCTTCGAGCTGCCGTATCGCATTTTCCGCGTCGCCTGCCTTGTGGTATTCGAGCGCTGCGGCATACTGTAAAAAAGCATCTTCAGGACTTTGCTCCAGCATTTCACGGATAAGCGCAAGCCGTTCTTTATTCATGAGGAACCTGAATTAGAGGTGAAAGCAATTTTAAATGGGTGAGGGCGCCTTCTTCGACAGGCTGTTGGCTGTATAAGGTGAGCAAGGCGTTTTCCCACCAAAGGCTTACTTCATAGCTACTACCCGCAAAACGGCAACGGTGACAGCGTAACGAAGGCAGTGAAGCATCGTCGCTGAGTTGCAACTGATGGGGTCGGGCGATAGACGTTAGCGCAGGATTGCTATTCGGATCGAGCAGGCGGGCGAGGTGTGGAGGAATCACGTTAACCTGTCCGAAAAGCCGGGCGGTGTAGAGCTGTTCGGGATTGCGGTAAAGGTATTCGGGTGTGCCGAATTGTAGTCCCCGGCCTTCTTTCAGCACCAGTATCTTGTCGGCCACAGCGAGGCAATCCTGTATGTCGTGGGTCACAAAAACGGCTGTTTTTCCTGACGAATGCAGGATGTCACGTATCTCGTTCCTTACATGGTTTTTGAGTGTATCGTCGAGATTGCTGAAAGGTTCGTCGAGCAAGAGCAAATCCGATTCGGCGGCCAAAGAACGCGCAATGGCTACGCGCTGCTGCTGTCCACCCGAAAGCTCGTGCGGATAGCGCGATTCGTAACCGCGTAGTCCGACCAGATTGAGCATTTCGTCGGTTTTTTGTCTTTTGTTTTTTCGCGCTACGCCAAAAGCCACATTAGCTGCCACGCGCAGGTGGGGGAAAAGCGCATTGTCTTGAAATACGAGTCCCACGCGCCGTTTTTCGGGTGCGACAAAAGTATGATCATCGGCTACTGTCTTTCCGTTAACCGTGATGCTGCCCTGATCCGGTATTTCGAAGCCGGCTAAGAGTCGGAGCAGCGTTGTTTTTCCGGATCCGCTTTCGCCGAGTAAGGCTACGATTTCGCCCTTGTACGCTTCGAACGAGATATCGCGGAGCGCAAATTGTTTGGGGCCAAACGAGCGGGAGATATGAGAAACCTTACAGGGCATCGCGTTTTTTTGAGAGTCGGTGCAGCCAAAGAAGCGGCACTATTCCGATAAAAATAATAATTATTGCCGCGTTGGCGCTTTCGGGTACCGATTCCATCACTTTTGCGTGCCGATAAGCTTCGGTGGCCAGCGTTTCGAAATTAAAAGGGCGCAGAATAAGCGTGAGGGGAAGCTCTTTGAGCACATCTACAAAAATGAGAATGGCGGCGGCAAACAGTGTACGGCGTATTACCGGCATATCGATCAGCCATAAAGTCTGCCAGGTGTTTTTGCCCAATGTCCGCGAAGAATCGGACAAGGCGCTTACGTTTTTTTCGAGTGCGGCATCGAGGGGCTGATAGCCTACGGCTAAAAAACGGACGAGGTAAGCAAATACAAGCAATCCGAGCGTGCCGGTTATCCACAGTGCTTTTTTTCCGGTTATCCACAGGCTGATTTGCTGGTCGGCCCAGCCCGAAGCGATAAGCACACCTACGGCGATTACGGCTCCGGGTACGGCGTAGCCTATAGTGGCGCTGCGGGTAATCCACTGGCCGAGTCTGCCTCGGTTGAGGTAGCGGTTATAGCTCAGCAGCAGCGCTACGGGCAGGATAATTGCCGTAGCCCAAAAAGCCAGCACAAAGCTGTTCCAGGTCATGATCCAGAAGCGGGTATTCATCACCGAAGCGGCGGTGTCGATGGTCCAGCTTAAAAGCTGAGCAAAGGGAATGAGGAATCCTACTGCAAAAGGCAGCAGACAGGTAAAAAACGCGATAGCGGCTTGTCTTTTGTTGAGCTTTCGGCGTGTCACGGGGCGGTGTTTCAGGCTAAGCGAATACGCGGAACGTCCGCGGATAAGCCTTTCGGTAATGACGGCGAGCAGCACGGCTCCCATCAGCATTCCGGCTAAGAGCAGCGCTCCGTCGAGGTTGTAGCTCCAGGTACGAAAAATGGAAGTGGTGAAGGTGCGAATACCGAAATAGCTTGCCGCGCCGTAGTCGTTGAGCACTTCCATCAGCACGAGAAAGAGACCGCCTGCAATGGCGGGTCGGGCAAGGGGCAGTGCCACCCGAAAGAACACCTGCCAGCGCTTGCTGCCCAGCGTGCGGGCCGCTTCGGTATAATTGGCCGATTGCAGCGAAAAGGCCGTTTTGGCAGTGAGATAGATATAAGGATACAGCACCAGCGAGAGCAGCACGACGAGCCAGGGAAAGGTCATAATGTCGAAAAACAGCGATTTGGCGGTGCTTTCGCCCAGCCAGTTGCGCAGGGTGGTAGGGATGCTTCCGGTGTAGCTGAACATACCGGAATATGTAAATGCCATAATGTAAGAAGGAATGGTCAGCGGCAGAATGAGCGCCCATTCAAAAAAACGGCGACCCGGAAATTCGAACTGACTTACTAACCAGGCAGTGCTTACGCCAATAAGCAGCGAAAGCATACCGGTGCCGAGGCAGAGCCACAATGTGTTCGACACCGCTTCAGGGGCGAAGGTATCTTCGAGTGTGCTCCAGGCGGCTTCTCCGGGAAAAAAAGTGTAGTACAAGACAATGAGCAGGGGAATGCCTACGCCTGCGGCAACCAACAGCGACAGCCAAAGCCAGCTTTTTGACGAGCGACGGTAAGTGTGGATAAATGCGGTGAAAAAGTTCATGGGCCTGTTACCGGACAAAGGTACATATCCCCTGAAATTAAATCAGTAGGGAAGTAAGGCAGGATAAAGAACAATTTCCGGGTTTAAACCGGAGATGAAAAAATGTGAAAAAGAAGCGCTTTTATGTGTTGTAATAGGAAGATTATCAGGTGTTTTTTACTTTTTTAGAAAATGTTAATAATTATTTATCCTCATTTTTTTCTCCCCCGCGCAGCCGGTTTTTATTTTCATTAACTTGTTTTACCTAATTTTTAACCAAACCCAATTCGTATGAAAATCGGTATCAGACATCAACCCACGTATTCACGTGGAGAGCTTTTGCTCCGTACTTTTTTCGGAATTATTTACATTGGAATTCCGCATTTAATATGCCTTTATTTTTTGGCAATAGCGGCGGCCATCGGTTCTTTTATTTCGTTTGTGTCGATTTTGATCGACGGTAAAACGCCTCGTGGCGTACACGATTTTACGGTGAAAGTGATGCGTTGGAACCTCAGGGTATCGGCTCGCTTGCTGAACCTGTCTGACGGATATCCGGCTTTCGGTCTTAATGCGGTTGATCCGAACACGGTAGTAGAGATTCCTCATCCTGAAAATTCGGATCGCGGATCGGCTCTGCTTCGTTTTTTCCTGGGCTTTTTCTATGTGCTTATTCCGCATGGAGTGTGCCTTTATTTTCTGGCAATAGCGGCTTCTTTCTGCACGTTTATCGCCTGGTTTGCCGTGTTGTTTACCGGTCAGTACCCGGCGGGTATTCATCGTTTTACAAGCGGTGTGCTGCGTTGGGGGCTACGTGTCAATGCGTATATGCTGTACCTCACCGATGTGTATCCTCCTTTTACGCTCGAAGAAACTGTTCCGGTGGATTGGGACAACTCACGTGGTGTAGAAGAGCACCTGGTGGGTTAATTCGATTTTACCTTTAATCAAAAAGCCCCGACAAATTCATTGTCGGGGCTTTTCTTTAGGAAAGAAGCACAATTCTTTACAGGTGAATCACCTCTCCATAAGCGGCGGCGGCGGCTTCCATAATGGCTTCGCTCATTGTGGGGTGAGGGTGTACGGTTTTGATAAGCTCATGCCCTGTGGTTTCGAGCTTGCGCACGGCTACCAGTTCGGCCACCATTTCGGTTACGTTGGCACCGATGAGGTGTCCGCCTAACAGCTCACCGTACTTGGCATCGAAGATCAGTTTTACAAAACCGTCTTTGGCACCGGCGGCGCTGGCTTTTCCGGAAGCGGAGAAGGGAAATTTACCCACTTTCAGCTCATAACCCGCTTCTTTGGCCTGTTTTTCGGTGAGTCCTACCGAAGCCACCTCGGGGCTGCAATAGGTACAGCCTGGAATGTTTTTATAGTCGAGCGGCTCGGGATTTTGCCCGGCAATTTTTTCGATGCAGATGATTCCTTCTGCCGACGCTACGTGCGCCAGGGCCGGACCGGGTACCACATCGCCGATGGCATAGTAGCCCGGGATATTGGTTTCGTAGTATTCGCCGGTCAGGATTTTACCTTTATCGGTGGCAATTCCTACTTCTTCAAGTCCTATATTCTGAATATTCGCTTCGATACCGACGGCCGAGAGCACCACATCGCATTCGATAGTTTCTTCGCCTTTTTTGGTTTTCACTTTCACTTTGCAGCCGCTGCCCGAAGTATCGACCGATTCTACCGAGGCATCGGTCATGATTGAAATGCCCTGCTTTTTGAAAGAGCGTTCCAGTTGCTTGGATACTTCTTCGTCTTCTACGGGCACGATATTGGGCAGGTATTCGACGATAGTTACTTTGGTACCGATAGCGTTGTAGAAATAGGCAAATTCTACCCCGATAGCTCCCGAACCGACTACTACGAGCGATTTGGGTTGCTTGGGCAGGTTCATCGCTTCGCGGTATCCGATTACTTTTTTGCCGTCTTGCGGCAGGTTGGGCAACTGACGCGAGCGTGCACCTGTGGCCACTACGATATGACGGGCTTCATATACGGTGGTTTTTCCGTCTTCGCCTTTCACTTCGAGCTTACGGCCGGGTTTGAGCTTGCCTTCGCCTTTGATAACGTCGATTTTATTCTTTTTCATCAGGAAAGTGATCCCGTTGCTCATACCGCCTGCCACGTCGCGACTGCGTTTTACGATGGCTTCAAAATCGGCAGAAGCTTTTCCGCTGATGGAGATGCCGTAGTCGGAGGCATGCTGCAGGTATTCAAACACATTGGCGCTTTTGAGCAGGGCTTTGGTAGGGATACAACCCCAGTTGAGGCATATTCCACCCAGCGATTCGCGTTCGACGACTGCGGTTTTCAGGCCGAGCTGGGCAGCGCGTATAGCTGCTACATAGCCACCGGGGCCGCTTCCAAGGACGATGATATCGTAGTTCATTGCAATGAGAATTTTAACAGTTCAATTTGGCCTACGAAAGTAGCAAAAAACTCCTAAATCGCCGTCTGCTTCTACAGCGCTTATTACACGGGAGAAAGCGGCATTTTACCTGCCGCCGGGTGTCAAAAGAAAAATAGCTTCTTACCTTTGGGGCTCACCAAGCCGTATTTGTTATGCCCCATTACCGTTTTACCAGTCTGCAGCCCCGGCTTCATTTTGTCGAAATAGAAATGGAAGCCGAAGTACAGGCAGGTGAGCTAAGGCTGCAATTGCCGGCCTGGCGCCCCGGGCGCTACGAATTGGGTAATTTTGCCCGTAATGTTCGTTCTTTTCGGGTGCACGACGGGCAGGGTAAGCCGCTTCCTTTCCGCAAGATGACGAAAGACTGCTGGCAGGTAGAAGTGCCTGTGGCCACGCAGCTCAAAGTAGCTTATCAATATTACGCGGCCGATCTGAATGCGGGATCTACGTATGTCGATGCGCAGCAGCTTTATGTAAATCCGGTAAACTGCTGTTTGTATATCGAGGGGAGAATGGGGGAGGACTGTACCGTAGAGTTATTGCTTCCGCCTGCCTATCGCGTAGCGACGGGAATGGAGGTAGTACAGTTGGAAGAAATGGCCGGGCAAACCCGTATCCTGCTGCGTGCCGGAGGGTTTCATGAGCTGGCCGACAGCCCTTTTATAGCCTCTGCCTCTTTGCAGCATCATACGTTCAGACTGGAAGAAACACTGTTTCATATTTGGATACAGGGCGAATGTCGCCCCGACTGGGATCGGATTATCACCGATTTTAAAGCCTTTTCTGCCGCGCAGGTCGAGGCCTTCGGCGAATTTCCCACAAAAGAATACCATTTTCTGCTACAGGTATTGCCATTTACCTTTTATCATGGCGTAGAGCATCTTACTTCGAGTGTCAATGCGCTGGGACCGGGCTACGACCTGATGGGCGGCCGTTATATCGATTTGCTGGGGCTCTGTTCGCACGAGCTGTACCATGCCTGGAACATCAAAAGCATTCGTCCGGCCGAAATGTGGCCTTACGATTATACCCGCGAAAATTATTTCCGTACCGGCTATGTGGCCGAAGGCGTGACGACCTACATGGGCGATTATTTTCTGCTGGCTTCGGGTGTGTTTACCGTCGATCAGTACCTCGACGAACTTTCGCAGCAAGTGCAGAAGCACCTCGATAATTTCGGAAGGCATAATTATTCGGTAGCCGAATCTTCGTTCGACACCTGGCTCGACGGCTATGTGCCCGGCGTGCCCGGTCGTAAAGTATCTATTTATACCGAAGGCTGCCTGTTGGCTTTTATGACCGATGTGCTGCTGTTCAACTACAGCGAAGGGCGTTATCGCCTGCACGACGTGATGCGTACGCTTTATAGCGAATATGCCCAACAGGGCAGAGGCTATACCGAGCAGGATTATCAGCACCTGATAGAGAAATATGCCGGAAAGGATTTTACGCAGTTTTTTAAGCGTTATGTGAACGGTACCGAATCGTATCTTCCGTTGTTAGAAGAGTGTTTGTCGTACCTCGGCATGGAGCTGAAATCCCTGCCTACCACCCCTGTAGCCGATCGGCACTATGGATTTCGTCTTAGCGAGACGGTGCAGCAGAGTACAGTCACTGCGGTTTACCCGGGATCGGGTGCGGCTTTGTCGGGCTTGCTTCCGGGCGATCAGGTGCAGGCCGTGAACGGCTATGCCCTAAGAGGCGATGCAGGGCGTTGGATCCAGTATTTTTCAGGGCAATCGCTCAAACTTATAGTGACCCGCAGCGGCGAATTGGCCGAATTGGAAATCGCTTTCTCCGAAACGCCGTATTTCCTACAGCACCGTGTGGTACTTACCGAACGAAGCGCCCGTTTTGAGCAATGGGCTTCACGTTATACTTCTTTTACATGAATAGCAATTCACCTCCCGACGAGCGGACTTATCGCAAGCTATTACGTGTGCTGGTTACCTTAACCTATGTAGGATCGGTGCTGGGGCTTTTGCTGGGTTTGGCTTCTTTCTTTACCTGGAATTCGATGACAGAGGTGCTTGCCGGAGAAGACAAAGAACGTGCGGCTAACGCTTATGCGGCATTGATCGAAATGATCGGTCAGGAAAAGTATAGGCTGATGGAGGCTACGCCCGGTGCCCTCGAAGGTTTTTTCGATTCCCTGCGCAACTATTATTTGCTGATATCGCTGGCCAATGCAGGTACCGCCTTTGCGGCCTGGCGAATGAGTAAGCTTGATAAAAAAGGATGGTATCTTTACCTCGGTATGCATGTATTGGCCTTGGGTATAGCGCCTTTGTTACCGGAAGAATATGCTTATCGTTCGGGAAACTTTATGCTGATGCTTGCATCTGCTTTTGTTTTTACTTTTCTTTATGATCTATGCCTTCGCCGGTTAAACAAATAGACGCCGCCAGCTACGACATGGGGTCGAGGCGTATTAAGAACATCCTCTTCGGAAAGCGCAATCCGGGGGTGTATATGCAAATTGTCTGCATTGCCGGACTGATAGCTTTCGCTTGGTTTTTCTTTTGGAATTTTGCCAATTTGCTGGCTTTGCGCATGATGAATACCCTGCCTAAAGCGGCGCATATCAAGCAGGCTTTTATCCGTTTGGGCGAAAGTTACGAGATTCATAATATCATCGAGGTTTATTTCAGGATGGTCGTGGCCGGCTTATCCGGATCGACGCTGTTGCTGGCAGGCATTTTGCTGATGTGGCGCGAATACCGTTGGGCGGCGGGCCTTTATATTTTGGGGCTGCTGGTGTGTGTGTTAAGTCCGATCGGGTTTATCGGCTTTCGTTATGTCACGCAGGAGCAATACATTCCCGAATACGTGGTACCGGTAGTGCTTATCGTGATGGCGCTTTTTATTCTTTTCGGAAATAAGAAATCTACCGCAGAAAATACCGACACCGAAGAATTTCAACCTATCGATAAAACGGCGGACGACACGGAAGAATTGACTGAAGATCAGGGACTGTCCTGATAGTTTTTCATCATCTTGTTGTCGCGAATTAATTTAGAATAAAAAGAAAAATAAACGCCTCGATTCGCGTTTTATTGAATAAAATAAACCGGCTCCATTAAGTGAAAAATCACCTTCAGGAACCGGTTTTTTTGACCCCTTACTTTTTAAGTATTTTATCTACCTTTATAGCTGTCCTTCTTTTTAAAAGTACAGTCTTATCAAGGTGAGTAGCCTTTTTTCGAATGTCGGGCGCCAATGATATGGCTGTCTGTTGACGAGTACAAAAGTGCATCACACGGAGCGATATTGCAATACCGGGTTTATGGTAAAATTAAGGATGTAAATCTTTTTATGTTTTACACGATAAAATAATGATCATTTTCTTTTTTTTCGGAAAAAACACATACGTAAAAATCGGTATTGCTTGGTGTGGGCGGAGTTTTTAACTTGCATGGCCTGTAGTTCAGACGCAGTAATATTCAGTATAGAATCGAAATCCGGAAGCGAAGTATGTAGGAGCCTGAGGTAATCCTGCCCGCATTTGCCGGAATAAATCGCATTTATCGTTATAGCGGAAGCCGAAAAGCTAACGAGTAGGCAGTTTTATTAAATTTCTTAGTATGAAAAAATTTATCCGTGTATTGTGCGTGAGCGCTATTGCCGTGGCCACGCTGTCTTCCTGTTCGAGAGAAGACAATTTTAAAGCTGACATGGAGGCGAAAACCACGCACCAGCAGAAAAACCTTGTCGATGCCGGGCCGATAATAGGGCCATCGCGCTGTATTATTCCGGTGATTACGCTTAGTCCCTGCGACAAGTCATTCCGTTTTCATGCCACCCGTAGCGGCGTGCCCGATACCTCCACTTACGGTTACCTTATCCGTACCATGTCGGGTACTATTGTCGATGCAGGCACACTGACCAACGCCACGAATACCAATCCGGTGCTTTCGCAGTGTACGCAATACCGTATTTCCATTTTTGATCATTGTGCACCTACGGCCGAGTACATCATGTTTAGCGACGGTTGCGGCAATGTATGGATATGCTAAGCACGTATTGTAGCTGAATATTTATGTGAAAAGGCCTGCATTGCGGGCCTTTCGCGTATCCCGAAACAGGTGTGCTGAACGAACGCTTGCAGCGGCGATTTACGTTTTCCGACGTTTTTTATATTTTTGTGTGCCTCACGAGGCGATATTTCAATCTACAACACACTACATCGTATGGAGCATCATTTGGCCGCGCTGATTTACGACCTCTGCCTTATTCTTATGGTAGCGGGTATTACGACCTTGATTTTTAAAAAGATAAAGCAACCAATCGTACTGGGTTATATTCTGGCAGGCTTGCTGATTAGTCCGCACGTACCTTACATCCCAACGGTACAAGACGAGGCCAGCATTAGCACCTGGTCCGAAATAGGGGTGATCTTTCTGCTTTTTAGTCTTGGATTGGAATTTAGTTTTAAGAAACTGGCAAAAGTGGGTGGACAGGCCGGTATTACGGCCATTGTAGAAATAGTGCTGGTTATCGGTATCGGTTTTGCCCTGGGTAAAATGTTGGGCTGGCCCACGATGGATTGTATTTTTCTCGGTGCTATTCTTTCGATGTCGTCCACCACGATTATACTTCGAGCCTTCGAAGAGCTGGGTATTAAGCGGCAACGCTTTGCCAAGGTCGTATTCGGTACGCTGGTTGTAGAAGATATAGTGGCAATATTGCTGCTGGTATTTTTGTCCACACTTTCGGCAAGCCAAAGCTTTTCGGGTAATGAGCTGTTCATGCAGTTGCTGACGCTGGGCGGTTTCCTGCTGTTTTGGTTTTTGGCCGGTATTTTTATCATTCCCACTTTTCTGCGAAAAACGCGGAACCTGATGAACGACGAAACCCTGCTGGTGGTATCGATAGGCTTGTGTCTGAGCATGGTACTGCTTTCGACCAGTTTTGGTTTTTCGGCCGAATTAGGTGCTTTTATTATGGGGTCACTTTTGGCCGAAACTACGCAGGCCGAGCGGGTAGAACACGTGTTTAAGTCGGTCAAAGACATGTTTGCGGCGATCTTTTTCGTATCGGTAGGTATGATGATCAATCCGGAATTGTTAGCTGAGCATATTTGGCCGGTGCTGCTCATTACCCTGGTGACTATTGTCGGTAAATTTATCGGTTCGGCCGGCGGAGCTCTACTTTCGGGTCAGCCCCCAAAGCAGTCGGTGCAGGTGGGTATGAGCATGGCGCAGATCGGTGAATTTGCGTTTATTATCGCTACGTTGGGTATGACCCTCGGGGTGACCAGCGATTTTCTTTATCCTATCGTGGTATCGGTTTCGGCCATTACCACTTTTACCACACCTTACATGATCAAGCAGGCGCTTCCTTTTTACAATTTTATGGAGCGTAAGCTGCCCAAAAAATGGATGAATAGCCTCAGCATATTTTCGTCCGATACCCGCAAGATGACCGAAACGAGCGAATGGAAAAAAGTGCTCAAGTCCAATTTCATTAATATCCTGATCAGCGTAGTGGTTATTGTGGCTATTATTATGATTTCGACTATCGTTTTACAGCCGTTTCTGGCATCGAGCATCGATCCGCGCAACGCCGATATTATTTCGGTGAGTCTTACCTTGTTGCTTATTTCTCCCTTTGCCTGGGCACTTGCCGTACGTGAGGTGGATGCGGGGCGTATATTGCGCTTGTGGCAGGATAAAAAGCTGAGCCGCGGACCGATTGTCATGCTTAAAGTGTTGCGTGTATCGTTGGCCGTAATCGCCGTGGGGTATCTGTTGACCCGTTTTGTGAATGTATGGTGGGCTATGGGCATAGCTCTGCTGGTCATTGTGGCGGCAATGGTGCTGATTAACGACCGTTTGCAACGCCTTTACAGCCGTATCGAAAACCGTTTTCTTTCCAACCTGTATGAGCGTGAAAATGCCGAGGCCGCCGATAAAGCGCGTCCGCTGATAGAATCCGACACTCAACTCCAATATTTCACCGTAAAAGAAGCGTCGATTATTGTCGATAAAAGCTTTGAAACCCTGGCTTTATCCGAACAGTTTGACGTGCGTGTGGTGCTTATTCAGCGGGGCGAATTGCTTATTTCCAATCCTTCGAAAGAAACCCACTTGTACCCCGGAGACCTTATTTCGGTGATGGGAACCCGTGCGCAGCTTGAAGAATTCAGATCCTACATTGAGTCAGAACCTTTGGCCGACGACGAAGAGGAAGAAGAAAACACCGGTGAGAAAGAAAGCCTTATTACCCAAAAGATTGTGATTAAGCCCGAATCGCCGCTGGTAGGTATGCCTGCTTCCGATCCTTTCTTTAAAGAAAAGCTGCAATCGCTGGTAATAGGCATTACCCGCGACGGGGATCGCATTTTCGACACGAAAGACATCGTGTTCCGCGAAGGCGATATCGTATTCCTGATAGGAAATAATAAGCTTTTGGCCGGTTTCCTGGCCTGAGCTTAGGCTTGCACGTTCCGGACGCAGTAATAGAACAGTTTTTTTTAGCTTAGCTATACTTTTTTAGCGCTTACGAAGTTTATCACCTGTTTTATCATTAGTGCTGCGATAAGTATGATTTTACGCGTATGGCTTCTTACCGTGCTCAGCCTGGGCTTTTTTTCTTTTGCGTATGCGCAGCAGCAGATTACCCTATCGGGTTATGTGCAGGATGCGGCCTCGGGAGAGAAGCTGATTGGCGCTTCGGTGTATGATTTGCGTACTCAGAAAGGAACCCGTACCAACGTATATGGTTTTTTTAGCCTTACCCTTCCCAAAGACAGCGTGCTGCTCCGGGTTTCGTATATAGGTTATGTCTCGGCCGAATACCGACTCGCTCCCGAAGCGGATACCCGCCTGGAGGTGATGTTGCGTTCAGATGCGGAACTGGAAGAACTGGTCATTACCGATCGGGGCGAACGGATAGAAGAAAGTTCCCAAATGAGCTCGGTAGCGCTGAATATGGAAATGGTCAATGCTCTACCGGTGCTGTTGGGCGAGCGCGATGTGATGAAAGCCATCCAATTGCTGCCCGGTGTGCAGTCGGGTAACGAAGGCAGCTCGGGTTTGTACGTGCGTGGAGGCGGTCCCGATCAGAACCTTTTGTTGCTCGACGGCGTGCCGGTGTACAATGCTTCGCACCTGTTTGGCTTTTTCTCGGTCTTTAATTCGGATGCCCTGCAAAGTGTGGAGTTGATCAAAGGCGGTTTCCCGGCCCGTTACGGCGGACGACTTTCATCGGTGGTCGATATTCGCATGAAAGAGGGTAATCAGAAAGAATTTCACGGCGAAGGCGCTATCGGATTGGTGGCTTCCCGTTTTACCTTCGAAGGCCCCCTCAAAAAAGACAAGACTTCCTTTATTGTCAGTGCCCGGCGAACCTATATTGATCTGCTGGCCCGTCCTTTTATTAAGATGGCTTCGGAAGGGCAAGGCACCGGTGGCTATTATTTTTACGATGTAAACGCCAAGATAAATCATAAATTTTCGGAGCGCAGCCGTTTGTATTTCAGCAATTATTTTGGCGACGACAAATTTTATTTCCGCAACCGCAACCGGGGCTCGTCGGGTATGGGCGAAATCTACAACGATTACACCACTTCGGGACTTCGTTGGGGGAACATTATTTCGGCCCTGCGTTGGAACTACGAGATTAACAACCGCTTGTTTAGCAATACCACCATTACTTACAGCCGTTACCGTTTTAATGTGGGGTATGCATTCGAATCGGAAAGATCAGACGCTTCGGGTACCCGTACCGAAAAAGCGAGCTTCGATTATTTTTCAGGCATTCAGGACTGGGCTGCTAAGGTCGATTTCGATTACATTCCCAATCCGCGTCACTACATCCGTTTTGGCCTGGGCGATATTTACCACACATTCACCCCGGGCGTAAACCAGTTCAAAAGCCAGGATTCTTATTCGGCTCCGGTTGATACCTCTTACGGTTCGTTCAAGACTTTTGCGCACGAATTTTACGGGTATATCGAAGATGATTTTAACCTAAGCGACAACTGGAAAATGAACGGAGGACTTCATCTTTCGGGTTTTGTGTTGCGTAGCAAAACGTATTTTTCGGCGCAGCCGCGCTTTTCGACCCGCTACCTTGTGGGTAAAAATTCTTCCCTAAAAGCCTCTTATGCCCGTATGGCGCAGTATATTCATCTGCTTACCAACACTTCTATCGGCTTACCGACCGACCTTTGGGTACCGGCCACAGGAAAAGTGCGTCCGCAGTTTTCGGATCAGGTGGCACTGGGCTATGCGCAGACATTGAAAGAGAAATTTCAGTTTAGCGTCGAAACCTATTACAAGCACATGCGCAACGTTATCGAATACGTGGATGGCGCTTCTTTTCTCGACAATGCCGCCGATTGGCAGGATAAAGTGGAGAGCGGACAGGGTTGGGCTTACGGTGTAGAATTTTTGCTGGAGAAAAAAACCGGTAAAACCACCGGATGGATAGGTTATACACTGGCCTGGAACAACCGCCGTTTTGAAAATATCAACTTCGGGAAGACCTTTCCGTATCGTTACGACCGTCGGCATGATATAGGGGTGGCGATTTACCATAAATTCAATGAGCGTGTAGATATAGGAGTGGTATGGGTATATGGCACCGGTAATGCCGTTACGCTTGGGCATGAGCGGTATATGCCTGCCATGGAGAGCCTTGGAAACTGGGGCTTCCCCACCGAGGTAGTGCATATCGACAGCCGTAATAATTACCGTATGCCCTCTTATCACCGGCTCGATATCGGCGTAAACCTGCATAAAAAATTACGTCGGCATGAGCGCACCTGGAGCTTTGGGGTGTACAATCTGTATAGCCGTCAAAACCCTTTCTTTCTCTATTTCGGCACCAATACCCGTGGCAATACGGTGTTGAAGCAGGTAAGCCTTTTTCCGCTCATTCCTTCTTTTTCTTACGCATTTAAATTCTGAGCCATGTATAGAACAGGTATAGCGCTGCTGACACTCTTTATGCTTGGATCTTGCGAGAAAGAGATCCCTTTCCACACGCCCGGTGGGAGTAATCGCTTAGTCGTAAATTCATTATTTACCGAAGGAGAGCTCTGGACCATAACGGTTACTCACAGCCTGAATGTGCTGGATCCGGGTACCCCAAGTCCTCTTGCCAATGCCCAGGTGTTGCTGCGTTATGCCGACGGCACGTATATCGAAACATTGCCTTACGACGGCGTGGCTTATCGATCTACCGTAACGGCATCGCATTCGCAGGCTTATCGTGTAGAGGTGAGCGTACCCGGTTATGCGCAGGTATTTGCGAGCGATGGGATACCGGCTCCCGTGCTGCCGCAGCTACTCGATACGATGAGCGTGTATATGCAGGGAACGCCTTTTCTGCGGGTGCGTATTCGTTTTCAGGATCCGGTGGGCGCGAAGAATTTCTACCTGCTTCGTGCGTACAGCGGAGCTTCTTCGGGCGTGGGTAGAGTGGAGTATGAGTTCGCTTTATCGGGCGTGGCTTCGGGCAGTTCGGGCGATACCGAAGATCGGCGTCGTACATGGCTGCTTAGCGATGGACTTTTCGAGGGTCAGCAGGTGGAGATGAGCTGCTACATTCCGCAGTATCATTTACAGTATCAGACCGATCCGGTTTACTTAGAATTGTCGGCTTGTAGCGAAGCCTATTACCGTTATTTATATTCTATCGAACTTTATCGCGATGTGGAAGGAAATCCTTTTGCCGAACCGGTGCAGGTATTTTCGAACGTAGAGAATGGCATAGGAATAGTAGCCGGAAAATCGTCCCGGAACGTGAGGGTGAATTAAGAAGGACTTCGCTTATTTATTCGGATTGGCGGGCGGGGGCGGCATAGTGCGGAAGATCCGATCCCAAAACATAGACGATACACCAAATGCCTTATCGGGATGCCGGTAATGGTGCAGGTTGTGATGCAGCCAAAGATTTTTAAACCGTTTCGGAGGGTTTATATGGTGAATAGCGTAGTGAATCAGCGAATAAAACATATAGCCCAGCACCAGTCCGGGGATAAAAAACCAGGCGTATGCCCCCATAAGCAGGTAGCTGAGCAGAAAGAGCGTGCTGATAATCAGAATACCGGGTAGAGGTGGCATAAAAACCCGTTCTTCATCGCGCGGAAACTCATGGTGGATGCCATGCAGCATGTATCTTCCGCGTTGAATGGCGGGATGTTCGCTGCCAATATGGAAAATATACCGGTGCATAATGTACTCGAAGAAAGACCAGAATAAGATTCCACCGGCAAAAGTACCCAGGTAAATCCAGCGGAATCCGGCGGTGCTGAAGGCGTAAATCAGCAGTCCGAGCGTAATGCTGCCGTAAGTAAAAATGTGAAGCGAGGGATTGGTTTTGGTCAACAATTCAAGGTAGGAATTCTTAAAAATTCTGCCTTTTTCTCCTGCGGTCTGTTTGGTTCCCATGACTAAAGGTGTTAGCGATAAATTTCCGATGCCATGCGTGTCTGATTCTATTTATACGACATAAAGCATGATGTGTTATAATCTGATATTCGGTAATAGCAAGGTACAAAAAAATAGGAATCTTGTTCTTTTTTTTCAAAGAATAGTTTTTCATTGGTTTTGTAACTTCTTTTTAATAAGAAAGTTATAGTCTATTTTTGAGTATTTCAATAAAAGGCATCACTTTGTGGGAAGCAGAAAAGGAGGGTGTAGTTTAAGTGAAGATAAAGGCAAAAAAAGGTATATCCGCTCGTATCGACAGCGGTAGTTTTGTGCCATTCTAAGCGGAGGCACCCCGTTTTAGGGGGGGGGCTTTTCGCTGAAATTCTGTGCCGATTTTTTCTATCTTTCGTGTATCCGGTCTAAGCGTTTTTTATGTGGAAAAGAATAATCTTCTTTTGTTGTTGGCTGACTGTATGCCCTATTTCATCGTTTGCGCAGGTTCATCCCGACAGTTTACTGGCCCGCAGGGAGTATTTTAAGCTGGAGCGTTATTTGACTCAACATTCGGCATCGGTTCCCGAAAAATCGCTGGCGTATTACCGTGCGGTGCTTGCTAATTTTTTTAATCGTCCGACCCAATCGGCGGCTTTTGTTGAGTCGTTCAGGAAAAATTACGGGGAGCTGTTGCAGCCCCGGCAACACGTATCCTTGCTCGAAATGCAGATCGATAATATGATCAAGCTATTCCGTTACAAAGAGGCGACGCGGTATTCACAGATTTTGTTAGCGGAGTATAAGGAAGCGCTCAAGCCCGAAGAGCTGGCCGATCTTGAAAATACTTCCCGTATTTGGCAAGCCCTTTCGGAAGAGGCCGCGCAAAAAACCGGTATTCGTGCCGATACACAGATTCCCTTTACCCGCGACCTTGCCGGATTGATCAACGTAAAAGTCACTTCCGATAACAAAAACTTTCATGATTTTGTCTTCGATACGGGAGCTAACCTGTCGGTAGTGTCCGAATCGTACGCCACACAGCTTTCGATCCGAAAGCTACCGGGTACTTTTCGCATTCATGCTGTTACAGGACTCGAAGTGGAAGCGGGGATAGGTATATGTCCGAAGTTTGAGGTAAGCGGAATTTTGGTGACCAATGCAGTGTTTATCATCTTTCCTGACGAGGCGCTTGAATTTGGCGGAGGGATTTATAAAATAAACGGAATACTGGGGTTCCCTGTAATTTCACAGTGGGAAGAAATCGCTATTCACCAGGAAGGTTACCTGTTTGTGCCCCGTGTACCGCAGGCCAGGGAACTGCGCAATTTCGGGCTGGAGCAGCTTATACCTGTGGTAGAGCTGGTAATCTATGACGATTCGCTGGCTTTTACTTACGATACCGGCGCGCAGGTGACCCTGTTCAACGTTTCTTTTTTTCAGAAATACCAGGATCGCATTCGGCATACGGGAGAGGAAACCGAAGTGGAATTTGGCGGTGCGGGCGGACACATAAAAGTACCTGCCTATAAACTTTCGAACCTGGCCGTAGGTGTGGGTGGGCATGCCACCATACTCGACGAAGTATATGTCAAAACTACAAGCACTATGCCGAATGATGCGTATTATTTCGGCAACATGGGCCGCGATCTGATGGAGCCTTTCGGCCGCGTGGTGATGAATTTTAAGTACATGTATATCGATTTTATTCGCTGAAAGTAGCGTAGTGACCAGCCGATCGGCCTGAAAAAGACGTTTTCACGGATGTTTTTTTATCTCCTAAAAACGCTATGCGTCACTTTTCATAATCAGAAATTCGGGTAGCTTACAGCTTGGCGAATGATCGCACAAAGGTGTCAAAATCATCAATCAACTGCGATTCATCATACAGTTCGGGTTGATCGAAAATAACTATTGCCATGTAACATTGAATGAAGACATCCTCATTTTGAAATTGGAAATCTATTCTTACCTCACTATCACAATAGAGCCGCTTTTTCGCATCGATCAGTGTACATAAATTCGGTTCTTTAAGACCGTATTTTTTTTGAAATGCTTTTTGAAGCGAAGAATGCTCATATCTTTCAAAGGATTCACATTCAAAATTGTTTTTATCTTCTAAGTGTTGCGCATGAATATAGACGAGGGCCACAGTAGTGTCTGTTTTTTCAGCTTTTATTTCATATAAGGCCGTATAAATCCTGTACTCTTCCTCATGCTCATGTACGTCAAACGCAAATTGCCAATGCTTGAGCGGGATGTATGAAAAGTTACCGGCGGGCACTTTCACGATATTACCGTCGTTGCTGCAGGACAGTAATGAGAGCGAGATAAGGGAGGAGAGCAGAAGTATGATTTTCATTCTTTTCATAGACGGGTAAGTTTTTTCGGTTCACATTTTGGGAATGAACTCTATTTGTGCTTTTTCATTCTGTGGCTTAGAATGAAAAGCAATCTACAAAATCTATAGTAAATGAGAAAAATACCGGTTATTTCATTTCTTATCGGTTTAATTCATAATGTCCTCTATTGGGATGTTGTCCGCCACAATCGCAAGTAGCAAAAGCATTACTTTCTATCCAAATCAAATGGTCTTTATTCTTATGATACCAATGCTTAACCGCTTCTTTAAATTTTTGCCTGTTTGAATATGAGCTGTTTAAATGTTGCCAATAGGAACAATCACCGCATTCCTCCTCGTCGAATGGAACTCCAAGAAGGTCAAAAGTTGGAAGGTGGTGAATTATTTCTTTTAATGCGGTATAGGCTATGTCGGCAACCGTATAATTATATCCGAAAAGTGGAACAGGAGCACTTGTAGTGGTAGTGTCATCAAGTTTATCAATAAGCAGTTCAATTCCATTCTTATTTAATCTTACTGCATTCCAAAATTTTTCATCTCCGCAACCGATAGTTGATGGGTGTCTTTTCTTCACATCAATGTCATCCTGGCACATATAAGGCATTTCCCTTACATATTTCAAACTGTCTATTGTCTGGATAATTTCATTCAGTTCAAGCTTTATTTCTTGTTTACCGATAATAAGGCTGTCAGCATGATGTCCGGTAGTGGTTATTTTTGCTAATTGGTCGTTGTCGAAATAAAAATATTTTTCGTAATAATTTGCCCCAATTTCTATTTCGTGCGTAGTTTGTTTAATCGACTGTCCAACACTAAAACTGGAAAAAAAAATAAATATGTAAATTATGTTTTTCATTATTTGATAAGTCGTTTTTTAACTTGATCAATGTGTATATGCGCGCGTAACTTTAGTTACAGGTGATTAAAATCAAATTTGAAGCGAAATTCCAGAGATTTAGCGAGTGATTTTTGTTGTGTAATTTCAATACTACACAATAATTCTGAAAAACAGTCAGCTATGTAAGACTTCCTGGAAACAAATTTACCTGAAAGCCCACAGGATTAGAATCACCTTGAATCCCTGGGAATTGAACAAAGTTAATGGTTTACGGGAGAGGATAGATGACGAACCGCCTTAATCAAAAACACTGAAAACAGTGTAAGAGCGAGTATTGAGGATAAAAAAAGCGAACTACTACTGTAATTCGCTTTTTCTTTTTGTGACCCCGCTGGGACTCGAACCCAGGACCCATACATTAAAAGTGTATTGCTCTACCAACTGAGCTACGGAGTCTTTGCTTTGTGAAAAATCAGCATAAAAGCTGAGTTTTCCGTTGAAAGCGGGTGCAAATATAGAAGCTAATTTCTTTTTTGCAAAGCAGATTTAAAAAATCCTTTACACAGGGTTGATTTTTTTTCTTCTTTTCTCCGAAACAACGCTTTTACAGCCTTTTATGTAAAATATATAAAAACAGTAACGCTTTTTACACCGCGTTGGGCGCGAATCGCTACAGCGAACAGGCATTTAAAATTTAAGGCTATCTTTGGTACTCAACATCTATTGGAATGCGCATTTTTCTTATCGGTTTTATGGGAGCGGGCAAATCGACCGTAGGGCACCAGCTTGCTGTAAAACTCGGCATTCCCTTTTTTGATTTGGATGAGCTTGTCGAGCAACGCGCCGGACAATCGGTTGCTTCGGTATTCGGCACTTCGGGCGAATCGGAGTTTCGTGCGCTCGAACACCAGGAACTCGTGGCGCTGGTAGAGCAGTACGGCGATTTTGTGCTGGCCTGTGGCGGAGGCACCCCCTGTTATTATCAGAATCTGCCCCTGATGCAGCAGTCGGGACTTACCTTTTACCTTGCAACTACCCCTTCGGTACTGGCTTCGCGACTGGAGTCACAATTAGCCGACCGACCTTTGCTCAGAGGGGCAGGCAGCTATTCGGCGCTTGAAAAGCTGATTGTGCAAAAGCTTGCCGAACGGGAGCCTTATTACCGACAGGCTACTTACACGGTAGATGCCGCTGTGCCGCTTCAGGAAATTGTCGAGAAGCTGGTCACCTATTCCGGAATAAGCGAATCCTGATGGCTACGGTACTTGCATTGGATTACGGCGGAAAAAGAACGGGCATTGCCTCGGGCGATATCCGTTTTGGTATCGCTTCGCCGCTGACCACCGTGCTGACCACCGAAATCATCCCTTTTCTTAAAGCGTACATTCCGCGTCATGACGTAGATACGCTGGTAGTGGGACAGCCGGCACGCCTCGATGGAAGCGCCACGCATAGCACAGCCGATACCGATCGTTTTTGCAGCAAGCTGCAAACGCTTTTTCCACACTTGAAAATAGAGCGGATAGATGAGCGTTTTACTTCTAAAATGGCGCTTAGGGCGCTGATAGACGGCGGTGCTTCTAAAAAGCGCAGGCAAGACAAGCAGCTTATCGATCAGGTGAGTGCCGCTATTATTCTGCAATCGTATTTTGAGGCGCAGGCCCGGTTTAAATCCTGACCGTAGAATCGGGTTTCAGTGAAAGCACCGAAATGTATTCTTTCCCCGAATCGAGGTACTTTTTCAATTTCTCATACACCGGCATTTCCATATATTTCAGCAGCGGCTGACTGACCAGCGCAAATTGCTGCAAAGCCTCTTTGATCCCCGCATCCCATACAGCGTGGTAGGTATCGATGTCGGTAGGCAGCAGCTTTTTCCGGCATCCTTCCGTACAGCATACCAAATCCATTTCCCAGCCTGAATTAAACAGCCCGTATTCGTCGGTAATTTCTTCGCCCTGGTGAATGTCGCGAAGCGCAATTTCGAAGCCGTAGCCCGTGCTTATCGTATTGCAATTGCAGCAATGGTTAATGTATTTGGCAATGTCCCAGCTCAACACTCTGTTGCCGTTGGGTTCGGTGTAAGAGTATTTCTCTATGATATCACGGTAACGCGGATCCTTTGCTTTTGGATCGTCGGGACCAAATACCAGCTCCATTTCGTCTTTGATGTAAACGATAGTTCCTTTGGGTATGAAACGGGTGGCATATACTCCATAGCCGACCGTCTCGTTAACGAGCCGCAGCTCGGTATCGGGATGAATCATGTGAAGGATGTTAAATAAAAAAGAAAAACGGTAAAAAGCAGGAAGGTTATCTGTGTCCGGATAACGCGGGATGCTGGGTAAGGCAATACTAATGTACCCTGACGCTTATTCTATACTTACTAAGATACTGAATTTTTGAAAGTGAAAAGAATAGTGGGAAATAGATATGAACACCGCTTTATGGGCAAGGTAGGGGAGAAGGAAACGGCTTACGCCACTTTTCTGTTAAATTTACCGGATCAAATCTGCGATTATGAAGGAGGAAATAGTAATACGCGACACGGTAATCAAACGCGGGCAACACCGCGTGATCAATTACGATTTGGCAAGACTTCCTTCGGGCACAATGATAAATATGCCCGTATTTGTGTATCGCAGCCCTGTTCCCGGGCCGGTACTGCTACTTTCGGGCGGACTGCATGGCGACGAGGTAAACGGGATCGAGATTATCCGCCGTATGATAGCCGAAGACTATTTTTCGGATCTGTGCTGGGGAAGCGTGATAGCGATCCCGGTGCTTAATGTGTTCGGTTTTCTGAACTATTCGCGCGAGGTCCCCGACGGTAAAGATGTAAACCGGAGTTTTCCGGGCGATGCGGGTGGATCCCTGGCCAGTCGGGTGGCGCATCATCTTACGCGCTATATTCTTCCGCTGATCGATTACGGAGTCGATTTTCATACCGGCGGTGCAAGCCGGACCAATTACCCGCAGGTACGTTATTCGGCGGCCGATCGTAACAGCGAGCTGATTGCGAAAGCTTTTGCTGCTCCTTTCACCCTAAGCTCGAAGCTTATACCGAAATCGATTCGTCACCAGGCCGCTCGTATGGGAAAACCAATCGTGGTGTTTGAAGGCGGAGAGTCGATGCGTTACGATGAGTTATCGATAGGCGAGGCGCTCGACGGTACAAGGCGTTTGCTCAGTTACCTCGGTATGTCGGAAGCTCCTTATCAGGAACGGGAAACCCTCATGTTGTCGGGCAGCAGTTGGATAAGGGCTTCGCGTTCGGGGCTGTTTAAGCCCTTTATCAGTTCGGGCGAACCGGTGGCGCGTAATCAGCCCGTAGGTGTAATCAATGATCCTTTCGGGCAGTACGAGGTAAAAGTGATTTCACGTCTCGATGGGTATGTGATAGGTCATAATAATAACCCGGTAGTGCATCAGGGTGACGCGCTGTTTCATATTGCGGCGGGGCCTAAGTGAGGTAGCTTCGGCTTCGCTCAGCCACCTTTGGGGGGCAGTCACCTTGGGGTTGTTCGGGCGCTTTTGGGAGTGGTTTTTTAGGGGTTCGTATGTCGGTGGTTTCGGCTTCGCTCAGCCACCTTTGGGGGGCAGTCACCTTGGGGTTGTTCGGGCGC
>CAYWRZ010000022.1:0-2041 GCA_964460845.1 uncultured Weeksellaceae bacterium | reverse complement strand
TTTTGGGAGTGGTTTTTTAGGGGTTCGTATGTCGGTGGCTTCGGCTTCGCTCAGCCACCTTGGTCTATTTCAGCCACCTTGGGGTTGCTCAGAAATCTTTGGTGAGGGGCGTGTACCGGTGGCTGAGCGAAGTCGAAGCCACCGGGGATTTATTCTTTCGGAACAGAAGTCTCCCGGCTCCACCGTGTTTCAGAAATGGAGACTCCATTGCAAAAATAGTCGGTGCCGTAGCGGCGAACGACCATTAGGTACTCGTAGGTATTCGGTCCGCGGCGTACCATTCGCTGGATGGTGATCTCGGTGGCATTGCCTTTTTCGTCGGTTTTTTGAAATTGCTTTTCGCTCACCAAAAAGCTTTCTTCCGTTTTTACGGTGTTTTCCTGCTTGCGGGCTTCAATTTCATTGACTCGCTGGCGCCGACTTTCTTCAATCTTTTGCTGATGTGTATTTTGTGCTTTCAGATTATCTTCCTGAATCTGCCTGAATTGCTCGTTGTTTAGGTTACGTTGGTTAGCCTTTTCACGGTTTTTTTCGTCGGTCTCCTCACGGGCGGCTACGAGGGTTTTGGTGGCTTCGTTCACTTTTTCCTGCTGTCCTGACGAATAGCTGTGATGCGTGGCATAAGCTTCTTCTTTGAGCTGATTGTATCCTTTGATTTTTTCTTTTCTCAGTTCATCCGCATTGGCATACGCCTGGTTTTGCCTGGTTTTTTCTTCTTCCAGTTGGCGCTGATTGGCTAAAAGTTTTTGACTGGAACCGTTGGAAAGTGCGGTTTCACTCTCTCTTAATTTTTCTTTATAATCTTCGAGACTTTGGATCTTATCCAGCCTTGTCTGATCCTGACCGGCCATTTCTTTCTGCATTTGCAGGCTTGCCTCGTGCAATAGATCGCGGGTTTCCAGCAATCGCGCAGACGAGCCATCCGACAATTCTTTTTCCAGTTGGTTTTTCTGGTCTTTTTGATATTCTACACCGGCGATATGCTGTTTACGCAGTATATCCTGTCCGGCGTTATCCTGTTCCAAACGGTATTTTTCCGATTCCAGGTGTGCACGCGTCAGCAATATCTTCTGATCTGAATCGTGGCTCATTACCGCATCGTATTGTTTCTGCTCGGTTTTTAACCGCTCTATTTCTTCGATATTTTCGAGACGTTGCTTATCGGAACCTTTGTGTATATACTCCGCTATTTCGCGGTTAAGCTGTTTCATTTCCTCGCTTCGCACTTCCATCCGTTTGCGATACTCCTTACCCAAGGTGTAATTCTGTTCGTTGCGTGTTTGTTGTATGTGCCGGTAATAGCTCAGGTTTTCAAAACGTCCTTTTTCTCCTTCAAATTCCTGACGGGCTGTATTCTCTTTGGTGGAAATGAAAGTTTGGTTGTTTTGTCCACGGGTATCGTCCTGCTTTTTGGCGTTATCCTGTTCGGTCTGATCTTTTACACGCTTTTGTGCCTCGAGGATGGCGCCCGCCGATAGCTCTTCTTCCATGCGCATACGCCGCATTACCTGCTGTGCTTCTTCTAGCGTAAGCTGCACCGGAGTGCCGTACAGTGCTTCCCGTGCTTCCTGACCCCCCTGATTGATACGTCGTTTTTGTCTTTCCTGCTCTTCTGCTTTTTGTCGTGCGGCTATTTCGGCTTGTTGTTGACGTTGACGTTCTTCGGCTTCTGCTTTCTGACGAGCTGCTATCTCTGCCTCGGCTTGTTGTTGACGTTGACGTTCTTCGGCTTCTGCTTTCTGACGAGCTGCTATCTCTGCCTCGGCTTGTTGTTGACGTTGGCGCTCTTCGGCTTCCGCTTTTTGTCGTGCGGCGATTTCTGCTTCGGCCTGTTGTTGACGTTGGCGCTCTTCGGCTTCTGCTTTCTGACGAGCTGCGATCTCTGCTTCGGCTTGTTGTTGGCGTTGGCGTTCTTCGGCTTCCGCTTTTTGTCGTGCGGCGATTTCTGCTTCGGCTTGTTGTTGACGTTGGCGCTCTTCGGCTTCTGCTTTTTGTCGTGCGGCGATCTCTGCCTCGGCCTGCTGTTGACGTTGGCGCTCTT
>CAYWRZ010000021.1:44968-46029 GCA_964460845.1 uncultured Weeksellaceae bacterium | reverse complement strand
CAGGCACCGCACCTGAGGTTACTGTAAAGGTCTGCGAAGTAGAGGCTCCACAAGTGTTGTTGGCCGTGACGGTAATCGTTCCACCTGTAACACCCGCTGTAGCGTTGATGCTGTTGGTGGTGCTGCTGCCTGTCCAGCTACCGGGCAAAGTCCACGTGTAACCCGTTGCAGAAGCATCGTTAGGTACGGTGTAAGTATCGGAAACTCCGTCGCAAAGACTGGGACTTCCGGTGATGGCTCCCGGTTGTGCAGGTACCGCACCTGAGCTTACAGTAAAGGTCTGTGAAGTAGATGCGCCGCAAGTGTTGTTAGCCGTTACGGTAATTGTTCCACCTGTAGCACCCGCTGTAGCGTTGATGCTGTTGGTGGTGCTGCTGCCGCTCCAACCCGAAGGTAAAGTCCAGGTGTAGCCTGTAGCCGAAGCATCGTTAGGTACCGTGTAAGTATCCGATACTCCATCGCAAAGACTGGGACTTCCGGTGATGGCACCCGGCTGTGCAGGTACCGCACCTGAAGTTACGGTAAAGGTCTGCGAAGTAGAGGCTCCACAAGTGTTGTTAGCCGTTACAGTAATTGTTCCGCCTGTAGCACCCGCTGTAGCGTTGATGCTATTGCTCGTACTGCTGCCGCTCCAACCTGAAGGTAAAGTCCAGGTATAACCTGTAGCCGAAGCATCATTAGGTACCGTGTAAGTATCAGAAGCGCCGTCGCAAAGACTGGGACTTCCGGTAATGGCACCCGGCTGTGCAGGTACCGCACCTGAGGTTACTGTAAAGGTCTGTGAAGTAGATGCGCCACAAGTGTTGTTAGCCGTTACAGTGATCGTTCCGCCTGTAGCACCCGCTGTAGCGTTGATGCTGTTCGTAGTACTGCTGCCGCTCCAACCCGAAGGCAAAGTCCAGGTGTAGCCGGTAGCCGCAGGGTTATTGGTTACGCTGTAAGTACCCGAAGCACCTGCACAAAGTGTCGCGCTACCGCTAATGGCTGAAGGTTGCGCGGGAGCTGTGTTAGAAGTTACAGTAAAAGTCTGTGAAGTTGAACTGCCACAGGCATTATTCGCT
>CAYWRZ010000021.1:0-44868 GCA_964460845.1 uncultured Weeksellaceae bacterium | reverse complement strand
TCCAGGTGTAGCTCGTAGCCGCAGGATTATTGGTTACGCTGTAAGTACCCGAAGCACCTGCGCAAAGTGTCGCGCTACCGCTAATGGCTGAAGGTTGCGCGGGAACAGCGTTAGAAGTTACAGTAAAAGTCTGTGAAGTTGAACTGCCACAGGCATTATTCGCTACTACGGTAATCGTCCCGCCTGATGCGCCTGCTGTAGCATTGATGCTATTGCTCGTACTGCTGCCACTCCAACCTGATGGTAAAGTCCAGGTGTAGCTCGTAGCCGCAGGATTATTGGTTACGCTGTAAGTACCCGAAGCGCCTGCACAAAGTGTTGCGCTACCGCTAATGGCCGAAGGTTGCGCCGGAGAAGTACAGCTTACCGTATAGGTAATTCTTACTTCACCACGGGCTCCGGCTCCACCATCCCTGCTGGTGCTTCCTCTTTTCTGCACGGCACCGCCGCCGCCGCCGCCAATGGTTGCGCCGGCAGAACCGGCCTGGCCACCGCTACCGGTTTCCGTATTGGTAGTGAAACCTCCATTTCCTCCCCTACCACCATGAAGGGTTCCTCCTGCACCTCCTATTTTTGCAGACGATTTTCCCACTCCGCCAAAGGCTTCTCCCGCACTTCCATTGCCGGTTGTACCTGCTCCGCCGCCTCCGGCTCCTCCCACATAACCATTACCTCCGTTTTCACCTCTGCTTCCCGCTCCTCCGGTATAGGTGGCTGTACCGGTTCCCGAGAAAACCGTACCGGTTCCTCCGGTACCTCCTACAAGACAGCTACCTGCTCCGGAACCACGTCCTGCTTCGCCACCGGTAGCCTGTAAAATGACTGTTCCGAAAGTTACGGAACTGGTTCCACCTTGTCCACCAGCACCTTGCGCGGTAGTGGTATAGTTATTCCCACCTAAGACTGCATTTCCCCCCACTCCGGCAGTACCTGGCGCTCCTACCTGTATATTCATCACATCACCGGGATTAACCGCAATGGTAGTTCTGGCATATCCGCCGCCACCGCCTGCAGATGCAGAGGATACATAGCTGGCGTTTGTCCTGGCTCCACCACCGCCGCCGCCGCCGCCCCAGGTTTCAATGGTAATTGAAGTGACACCTGCCGGTACGGTCCATGTATCACTTCCCGGTGTGGTAAACGTAACGGTCTGTGCAAACGACACCGTGCCGGACACACCACAAATTATGCATAGCAGCATTACAAGTGCCGCACGTAGTGCTGAACCTGAAAAACGCTCCGTAGAAAACGCAGAAGGCTTTCGACTTCCGGCAGATACAGATACATTTCGAACGTATAAATCTTTCATAGGTAGGGGTTGAAGAAACTTTAAATTCAAGACAAAGCTGCATTTTGAACGTGCAAAAATGCCGAAACAAGTTAGAGAAGATTTCCTAACAAAAAAACAACCGCAGTTTCACATCCAACAAACACATATTATTTTCAGGAATAAGTGCGAAAAAAAAGGAAATCATTTGAAAGCCGAAAACCTAGAAAAATTGCCACAACTTCAGCACCACACAAGCCGACCGGGCTATCGTAATTCTTTTTCTTTTTGTTTAATTTTTCACCGATTTATACTTTCCTGTTTTTCTGAAAGGAAGTCCCCGAACTTTAAAAACAGCTGACTATCAGGGGCATAAAACCCGAACACCCTTGCATGTTATTTCTCTGCATAAGCGTATCGTTTAACCCAAAATATCGGCTTTACCTCTCTCCTAAAAGAAGCGAGGCATTATTCTCAAAATAGCCAAAACTGCGCTATCTGATTTTACGTTGTCACCATTTTGTTGATTAAGCTCCGGTAACCCGATTACGCCGGTTTACTTCCTCTATAAGGTTGGCAATGAGCATATCAAAAGCAATAGCGGTAGGCGTGCCTTCCTGCAATACGGCCGGACGACCCGCATCGCCACTCTCTCGAATACTCTGCACCAGCGGAATCTCACCCAGAAAAGGAATCTCAAGCTGTTCGGCCAGCTTCTGCGCACCTTCTTTACCAAAGATATAATATTTGTTTTCGGGCAATTCGGCCGGCGTGAAATACGCCATATTCTCGACCAGTCCGAGTAAAGGCACATTGACGGTATCGAGTCTGAACATGGAAGCAGCCTTACGGGCATCGGCCAGCGCCACTTCCTGCGGTGTGCTTACCACCACTACTCCGGTAAGCGGTGCGGTCTCGACAATAGAAAGGTGTATATCGCCGGTGCCGGGCGGCAAATCGATCAGCATAAAATCGAGCTCGCCCCAATGCGCGTCTTTGAACATCTGCGACAAAGCCCGCGTAGCCATAGGCCCACGCCACACAATAGCCTGCTCGGGTTCTGCAAAAAAACCGATAGAAAGCAGCTTTACGCCGTAACTTTCGACCGGCATAATATAGGTTTTGCCTTCTATCTCGGAGGTAAAGGGACGTTCATATACGCAGTCGAACATCAGCGGCACGGAAGGCCCGTAGATGTCGGCATCGATAAGCCCCACACGGTAGCCTTTGGCTGCGAGTCCGGCAGCCAGATTGGCCGTAACGGTCGATTTACCCACGCCTCCTTTGCCCGAAGCAATGGCTACCACATTTTTTACGCCCGGAAGCACCGAACGCTGCTGGGGCGTACGGGCATCGCCCAGCGGCACCACATTAACCTGTATTTCGGCTTCTTTCCCGATAAAACGCTCCAACGCAAAACGGCAGGCTTCTTCCATGCGCTTGCGGCTGTGCATAGCCGGATTATTGACTTTTACGGTAAACGAAATACGATTCGCTTCGATACGGATATCCGAAACGAGGTTCAGCGTAATAATATCTTTTTTGAGATCGGGCTCTACCACATGGGCAAGCGCGGTCTGTATCTGTTCAAGTGTAGGTGTACTCATGACTGGTGACAAATTTACGCTTCACAACGCAAAGGTGGGGGTGAATTTTACTTAATTTTCTTAGGATTCGTTGTTTTTATCCCGATTTGGGTGATAGCGGCTCTTTTTCTTTTGGAAAATGTCGGCCGAGGCCGGGAAACCAGTTTTAGGAGCTGATGCACGAAAATCTTTTTTTCTCCGAAAAACAAGTAAAAAATCCTTCCGCCATTTCACACAAAAAAGACTACGCTATAAGGCCAGGCTATGTGAGAACTAAAAACGGGTGAAGAAAAAACCGTTCAGACGATGCGAATCAGGGCAATTCAAGCTCCACTGCGGGATCCCAAAAAAGAGTGGCAAAATCGACCACTCTGTCGTGCGCGATTTTCACGCCTTCTGCCTCCAGCAGTTGCGCCATCTGTTCGGGGTGGCCGAAATGGTGTTTGCCGCTCAGCATTCCGACACGGTTTACTACGCGGTGCGCGGGTACGTCCGGAACGGTATGCGCGGCATTCATGGCCCAGCCGACCATACGCGAAGAACGGGCCGCACCAAGATAACGGGCAATCGCGCCATAGCTGGTTACACGCCCGTAAGGCACCTGCCTGACCACTTCATAGACCGAAATGAAAAAATCTTTATGCCGGGCCGAAAGGGCTGTTATCATCCACAAGAATTATTTCGGGTCGATGGTAAATTTAAGGTACTTGATGGTTTTGCCCATTTCGAGCCATTTCTGCTCATAAAAAGTACGGATAGCCAAAATTTCGCGGGTGGCCTCATCGAGGTGATCGATAAGCTCGCCGTATAAATCGGCGGTAGAAAGCAGCACTCCGTAATGCTGATCGCGGGTCTGCTCTACGGTATATTCATACAGCAAATCGCTGTCGGTTTTAAGATGCACTATCCCTCCGGGCGCCAAAAGCTGACGATAACGGCTTACAAAAAGCGGAGAGGAAAGTCGTTTGCGCTCTTTACCCGGCCGGGGCTGGGGATCGGAAAAAGTAAGCCATATCTCCTGCACCTCGCCGGGCGCAAAAAAAGCATTGATAAAATCGACACGGGTGCGGATAAAGCCCGCGTTAGAAAGCTGCTCTTCTTTTACGGTACGGGCGCCCCGCCATATACGCGCACCCTTGATGTCGATACCGATAAAATTTTTGTCGGGATAACGACGTGCCAGTCCTACGGTATATTCTCCTTTTCCACAGCCTAACTCCAGCACGATAGGATTTTCGTTACGGAAGAAATCGCGGTGCCACTTTCCTTTCATCGGATGATCCTGCTCGCGCAAAGCCGAAGCGGAAGCCTGAATTACATGTGAATAAGTGGCCAGCTCGGCCCAGTGTTGCAGTTTGTTTTTGCCCATCAAAATTAGGTAAGGTGACAAATTTAGCCTTTTTGCGCATCTGCCTCACCCGACTTTGGCTACCTTTGAAAAAATGGCTGCCGCTCTACGCATATTGGTTGCTCCGCTCGACTGGGGACTCGGACATGCTACGCGTTGCATTCCGCTTATTCGTAAGTATTTGGCCGAAGGCAATGAAGTAATTCTTGCAGGATATGGTCGTTCGGGAAGTCTGCTGCAAAAAACCTTTCCGGATCTCACTTACGTGGAGCTACCCGGTTTTGTAGTGCGTTATCCGAAAGGGAAAAATTTCCTGCTGAAAATGGCGATTCAATTACCCCGACTATGGCTGGCCGTCCGGAAAGAACACCGCGCGCTTGATCGGCTGATCGCCAGGTATCAACCTGACTTTATTCTCTCCGACAATCGTTACGGCCTGTATTCAAAAAAAGTAAAAACGGCTATCCTTACGCATCAATTGTTTATCCGTGCAGGAATTTGGAGCAAACCGGTAAATACAATCAATCAGTTTTACCTGCAAAAATTTGATCAATGCCTGGTGCCCGATTACGAAACTGATCCCACGCTTTCGGGTGCACTTTCGCACGGCAAGAAACTTCCTTTTGCGGTAAGCTATCTCGGTCCTTTGTCGCGTTTTGAAAAAGCCTGCGAAAAAAAATCGGGATTTCGTTTTCGTTATACGGTGCTGTTATCGGGGCCCGAACCACAACGTAGTTTGCTCGAAAAAAAACTGGCTGCTGCCTTGCAACACACGAATGCTCCTTTTGCTATCGTACAGGGAAAGCCCGATCGGGAAGCAGAAAATGAGCAGGGAGAAAATCGTTTTGCGCACCTCGATACCGAACAGTTGTACGCGCTGATCAACGATTCGGAAATGCTGATTTGCCGCCCAGGCTACAGCACCTTAATGGATTTGGAAATATTGGGTAAAAAGGCGCTTTTTATTCCCACCCCGGGGCAGACGGAACAGGAATACCTGGCGCATTATCATGCCGGGAAATACCCCTGGATAGCACAGCACGAAATAGAAAACACGGATTTTTCGATGTATTGAGAAATGTGTTTCCGCTTGCGATAGCTACCTGTTAAATCAGGTTGTGCATGTTTTTAGAAACAACCGCTCCGCAAAAGAGCCCGCTTGCGCGAGCCCTTTGTATGATTTCTAAATACTGATTTTAATAGGAGACCACCAGGCGTTTGGTAACAGTGCCCTGCTCGGTTGTAATATGCACAAGGTACATCCCATTGTCCTGCAAACGCAGCACCAAGATAGTTTCAGGCTTTTCTCCAAGGCTATACACAAGCTGGCCCAAGGCATTGTAAATCCGTACTTCTTTAATCGGCGATGACAAAGACACAAGGGTAAACGCTCCACTGGTAGGGTTAGGGTACAGTTCTATCTCTATCGCTGAACTCCGTTCTGCAATCCCTATGCTTTGGTGATTATAGGCCGCCGAGGTAGCGTTGCAGCCGGCTGCATTGGTCGTCTCTACCGTATAAACCCCATCTTCGGTCGGTACATAAAAGCTACCTGTAGCACCCGGAATAATCAGCCCGTTCAGGTACCACTGATACGAATGCGCAGGGGTGCTGAACAGCGTATCATTCGCGAACGTAATCACGGGTGCCGAAGGCTGAATAACCTGTATCTGCTGCGTAGCGCTGCCCGTACAACCGTTGCCATCGGTATAGCTGTAAGTAATCGTATGCACACCCTGACCTGCTACTGCTGGATTAAAGTTGCTGCCTGTCACTCCCGTGCCTGTATAAGTGCCACCCGCAGGACTTGCCACACTCAAAGGAACCAACGAACCCGAAGCACATACCTCATCGGGCGATTGCACATACTCCACTTCGGGAGCAGGACGCACCGTTACCACAATAGGCTCCGACACCGACACGCCACAAGGTCCTGTATAAGTCACCGTATAAGTTCCCGACTCGGTTACCTCGATAGGCGTATGCGTAAGACCGTTGCTCCATTGAAGATTGCTGTGCTGCGTACTGGACAACAGCACACTACCTCCTTCGCAAAACGTCGTAGCCGACAGCGGAACAATAGATACCGTATCAGAAAGCACAGTAATCTGCTGATCAACTTGAGCCGTACAACCGTTGCCATCGGTATAGCTATAAGTAATCGTATGCACACCCTGACCCGCTACCGAAGGATTAAAACTGTTGCCCGTTACGCCCGTGCCTGTATAAGTACCACCCGAAGGAGTGGCCACACTCAAAGGAAGCAACGAACCCGACGCACAGGCTTCATCGGGCAATTGCACATACTCCACCTCGGGAGCAGGACGCACCGTTACCACAATAGGCTCCGACACCGACACGCCACAAGGTCCTGTATAAGTCACCGTATAAGTTCCCGACTCGGTTACCTCGATAGGCGTATGCGTAAGACCGTTGCTCCATTGAAGATTGCTGTGCTGCGTACTGGACAACAGCACACTACCTCCTTCGCAAAACGTCGTAGCCGACAGCGGAACAATAGATACCGTATCAGAAAGCACAGTAATCTGCTGATCAACTTGAGCCGTACAACCGTTGCCATCGGTATAGCTATAAGTAACCGTATGCACGCCCTGACCCGCTACCGAAGGATTAAAACTATTGCCCGTTACGCCCGTGCCTGTATAAGTACCACCCGAAGGAGTGGCCGCACTCAATGGGAGCGACGAACCCGAAGCGCAGATCGCATTGGGCGATTGTACATATTCTACCTCAGGAGCAGGCCGCACCGTTACCACAATAGGCTGAGACACCGTCACTCCGCAAGGCCCCATATAAGTCACCGTATAAGTACCCGACTCGGTTACCTCAATAGGCGTGTGCGTAAGGCCGTTGCTCCAGTACAGGTTGCTGTGCTGCGTGCTGGACAAAAGCACACTCCCTCCCTCACAAAACGTGGTGGTTGATAGCGGAATAATAGATACCGTATCAGTATATACGTTAATCTGCTGATCGACCTGAGCCGAACAACCTTTCGCATCGGTATAGCTGTAGGTAATCGTATGCAAACCCATACCGGCTACTAAAGAGTTAAAAATGTTGCCCGTTACGCCCGCGCCCGTATAGGTGCCACCCGCAGGAGTAGCAGAACTGAGCATAATAGGGCCTATTTCCCTGCAAACCTCATCCGGTATTTGCGTATAGCTGACCACAGGCTTGGGGTTCACCGTCAGATCAAAACTCACTGACGCAGCCGTACCACACGAGTTACTAAATGTATAAGTATAGATCCCTGTCTGTTCAGGGAAAATAAAGGGATCGGTCGAACCGGTGTTCCACACCCCGCCCGGAAGAGAAGGTGATGCCAAAATCACAATCTCTGTGCCTTCACAGATTTCTGCATGATCGCCCACAAAACCCTGTGAATTGATACCGTACACAAGCGAAGGAGGCACAGGATCGGTATCCACTCGTATCGTTTTGGTGGCCGTACCCGAACAGCCGTAGCCGTTGGTATAAGTATAGGTTAGCGTATGGTTACCCACACCCGCCAAGGTAGGATCAAAGGTAGTGCCGCTTACGCCGTTGCCCGAATAGCTGCCTCCCGCAGGAGAACCACCGCCAAGCGCAATAGGAGAAGCAGAAGACAAGCACACCGAAGCATAAGTCCCGCTCCAGCTCACATTCGTAAGCGGTACCGAAGTCGAAGAGGTTACTACCACAGGCACAGAGGTACTCTGACCGCAGCCATTGCTGGCCGTAGCCGTATAAGTACCGCTCGTATTGACCGTAATAGAGGAGGTCGTAGCACCCGTGCTCCACACTACATTAGGATTGCTGCTTTGCAAGGTCACACTCTCGCTCGGACAAAAAGACAAAGGTCCGGAAGCTGTCACCACAGGGGCCGAAGGAGGAGCCTCATCGACCGTAACCCGCAGCGTATCCGAATAAAAAATCTTCCCGCAAGGCGTGCGCTGACGAAGCACATACACCCCGCTGTTCGTCACCGTGTAAGAGGGTGTACTGCTCGCCAATGAAGTCACATTCTGACCGATAATCCGTAGCCAGGTCCAGGTATAATTGGAAGAAGGGTTCTGCGGAAAGTTAGAGCTTACCGCTAAATTTTGCCCGCGACACAGGCGCACATCGCCCGAAGGGCTAATCGCAGGAATAGGCTCGGAAGGATAAACAGCCTGAGGGGAAATAACCAGCGTATTCGACACATCGGTGCGGCACTGGTTGGTAGAGGTAAGGCTGTAAGAAGCACCCGCTACCGCAGGTACACGAATAGAATCGGCCGTTACGCCCGTGTTCCACACACCCGTTACGTTAGAGGTAATCCACAAACTGTCGCCGTCGCAAAATTTGCGGTTGGGCATACTGATCACCGCCAGCGGAATATGAATCGTATCGACCGTCACAATGTTCGAATAGGTCGTTCCGCAAGAATTAGTGTTGGTCACCTGATAAGTGCCCGGTTGCGATACACTGATAGTGGGCGTAGTCTCGCCCGTATTCCATACCCCGCCATTGTTACCGCTCAGCGTAAGCGATGTGCCAGGACACATACCCGGCGTACCGCCCGGTGTAATCACTGAGGTAACCGCGCCACCCGCAGTATTAACGGTAATATGAATCGCAGGAGGATAAGTCGTACCGCACTCGTTGGTCAGCTCGGCTTGCCACAGGCCACCGTCGGCTAAGGTAATCGCATCAAAAGAAAGCACACTACCCGTCTGATCGGTACGTACCACATTGTCTTTCCTCCACACGATAGTCTCCGAATTTAAGGTCCGCAAATCGTGCACAAACGGAGTGCCCTCACAAAGTGTATGCGAGGTAACCGCATAATATTTATAAAATGGCTTGCGGCAAATTTCTAACAGTGAATTGAAATTAAAATGGGAAGGAGTCGGCGCACTCATTCTAAACGTTTCCGTTTCTGTATCGTATTCAAAAATTCCGTTGATTGCCGTTCCGTATAGCTTGCCGTTTTCGGATTGTTTCAACCGAAAATTTTTCTCACTCACAATGTTAGCTGGAAACTCATAAATTATTTCGAATTGATTGTTTGCGGGATCGAATTTAAACAGCGTACCTCTGCTTACACCGGGGGTACCTCCTTCGGTAGTGCTTCCGTAAAAAAGATCATTATTTGCCGCTATCATTGAGGTGGGCTGATCTCCGCCTGCACCGCCCTGAAAATGGTGCAAGTCCTGATAGGTATTGGTGCTTATGTCGAACGAAGAAATAATTCCTTTATTGGCCCCGTAATAAGATACTATCGAATACAAGACATTGCCCCTTTCCACAAAAGCATCGCTGAGGATGCCCTGAAGACAGGGGTTGGTATATAAAGTAGTAAGATTGCCTGTATGGGGATCGAGCTTGCTGATGGTCGGGTTAGAGGGCCTGATAGTGGGGCAGGTGGTATATCCGGCCACCGGTGTATAGAGATCGCCCGAAGCACTTTTATAGATACCGTGTACGTTTTTTCGCCAGGGCGGATCAGTAAGACTATTGGAACCTCCCGGATAAAAAGGCAGTTGAGTAAGCTGATACAACTGATCAAGATCAATATCATAGGCAAAGATAGAAGTGCCCGATCCACCTATGATTAATCCCGGGCGGGCTTCTATTATTCGGTTATGAATCTGGGTATATGTATTCGTATAGGGACCAAGATTTACCACCACCCTGAAGGTGTCTAAAATCAGGTCATATTCATAAAGCACACCGCCTCCATCCGATGCCCCCTGAACGGTAGTGCCGTATAATTTTCCGTTGGAAGCCAGCAGAAGTCCCGAACGGGGGAATCTTCCTCCGCCCTGAGCGGTATCGAAGCGATGCACAAGCTCGATATTTTCGCCGTTTTTGTCGGTCTTATATATCCAACCGTAGGGGCCGCTATATTCCTCATAGCCTGTAATTATAACACTGCTGTTAGAAGGCCGGCCCGTGCCCCAAAATTCGCGTTGGGCAAAAACCCCGGTAGCCTGTAGCAGAAAAACCAATGTAAAAAATAGCAAGTAGCGTTGTTTCATCGCAATCGTGTTTATTCTGTAAATACCCGTGCTTTTTCTCTTCCTGCGAAAAGACGAATTTTATTCCGAAAGTTGCCTCATAATCACTGAAATCCATTACAGCCAACGCAAACAGGCTCTCCGCATCGGTTAATGAATCGCTGTGGAGACAAGCCCTATATAAAAAAAGAATATAGGATTATCTTTTTTTTCCGTTTATTCTGCGGATAAGATGACATGGGTGATTCCGCTTTTTTCAACGCTTAAAAAGGAGGGTTCCGTGTGTGCACGCTTCTATTTTCCGGATTTGACCGGTATAAAAAAAATCAGTGTCGGCATTTTTAACCGCCGGACTCACATTTGTCGTAATATGCGCCTGCTCGTCTCCCTGATCATAAGCCCAGGCAATATTGTAAACGGTACACACACGATCGTCGCTCAGGTAAACAAGCAGCGCTTGCTGATCGTAAGCCGTAAAAATTTGAATAATAGCCGCATCTTCAAACATTCCTGTTTTTTTTTACAAAAAAAACATTAACCCGAAACCGTAGCGAAAATTCTTTGTGCGCCTGAATTTCACTCCCGGCCATCGCCACAAGAAGACTGCCTTACCAAATGAGCGAAATCGTTTCGGGCGAACGACGCATGGGATCTCCTTCTTTTACCTGAAACGCCGAGAAAAACTCAGGCATATTCGCCAAAGGCCCCAGCACACGGTATTTACCCGGTGCATGCGGATTGGTAAACACCTGCAGCTTCATCGAATTGTCGGTATGGTTCTCTTTCCATACCTGCGCAAAAGCGATAAAGAAACGCTGCTCGGGCGTAAAGTTGTTGATCTTGGTACGCTCTTTACCCAACAGCGAACGCTGATACGCGTAATAAGCCATGGTGAGTCCGCCTACATCGGCAATGTTTTCGCCAAGCGTAAGCTCGCCGTTCACAAATACACCGGGAAGCGCTTCGAACGAATTAAAATGCGCCACTAATTTTTGGGTACGGGCGGCAAATTTCTGCTGATCTTCTTCGGTCCACCAGTTTAGGAATGTACCCGTAGCATCAAACTGCGCACCCTGATCGTCGAAACCGTGCAGGAACTCATGCCCTATCACCGCTCCCATACGGGCGTAGTTCACCGCATCTTCTTTGGAAGGATCAAAAAACGGAGGCTGCATAATGCCTGCGGGAAATACGATTTCGTTCCACAGCGGATTGTAGTACGCGTTGACAATATGCGGCGCCATGTGCCATTCGCTGCGATCGATGGGCTTGCCCAGCTTCGCTATGTTTTTACTTACTGCAAAACGGCTGGCTTCCTGCCAGTTTTTGAAATACGATTCGCGGCTAATGGTAACCGACGAAAAATCGGTCCACTTGTCGGGATAGCCCAATTTGCGGGTAAAAGAAGCCAACTTTTCGAGGGCTTTTTCTTTAGTCGGCGCGCTCATCCACTCTAATCCGTCGAGGCGCTCACGAAATACTTCCATGATGTTATCGACCATCTCGTTCACTTTCTGCTTGGCTTCGGGCTTGAAATATTCTTCCACGAAGGCACGGCCCAGCACTTCTCCGATGCCGCTCCAGCTTATAGCAGTAATCGCTCTTTCCCAGGGCTGCTTCATTTTTTTGGTACCGCGAAGCGTGGTGCTGAAAAAGGCGAAGTTTTCATTTTCGATGGCAGTGCTCAGCTTGGTCGCCGATGCCTCAAGCAACTGTATTTTGAGGTAGTCTTTCCAGGTATCGAGCGATACCTCACGCAGCAGCTTCTCCATTTGTTGGAAAAACAGCGGTTGGCTCACCACCAGCTCTTCTATATTTTTTAACCCGCGAAAAAGGAAATAACCGTCCCAGTCGAAATACGATACGCCGGCCGTAAACTCTTTCAAGGTCATTTTGTTGTACTGCGCCTCGATGTTGCGCAGCTCCACAGGTCCCATCGAAGCTTCGGCCAACTTCGTTTCGAACGAAAGAATCGCTTCGGCCGATTTGCCCGCACGTTTTTCGTCGTAGCCAAGAAACGCGAACATACGCCCCAAATGCGCCACGTACGCTTCACGTACAGCCACCGAAGCGCTATCGGTTTTCACGTAATAGTCTTTGTTGGGAAGCAAAATTCCGGCCTGACCGAAGTAAAGTATATTGAGCGTATTGTCTTTTAAATCCTGATCCACGTCGGCCGAAAAAAGGCTCTTTACCCCATAATTGTGCTGTGTCGCAAAAAGCTTGCCCAGCTCTTTCTTACTCCTGAGCGCATCTATTTTCTGCAATTCGGATTTAATCGGATTGATGCCCTCGCGATCGCGTTTTACCGAATCCATAAAAGTGAAATAATAATCACCTATAAGCTGTGCTACGCTTCCTTTCTCCGCTTTTTGGGCAGCGGCTTTTTCCAGAATGCCACGCAGCTTTTTATTGTTGTTTTCGGAAAGAATATTAAAGTTGCTCCAGCGGTTTTCGGTAGGCGGCACCGGATTATTTTTCACCCAGGTTCCGTTAGCATAGCTGTAAAAATCAACCTTCGGATCGACCGCGGGATCCATGTCCTCAAATTCGACTGAAAGCGCATTCGGCTCGTACGAAACGACCAGGGGTTCATCTATGGGTATCTGTACAGGTTCTGTAGCTGCCGAAACGGTGGTTACCGCTGCCACATCGGCCGTATTGCTTTTCTTGTTTTTACACGCCCCTACACCTATCAGCACAGGTAAAGAAAACGCGATCACATAAGAAATTTTCATATTCTATGGGGTTAATTCAGGTGCGAAAAATAGGCACTAATCCCCAACTATTCAAGATTTTTATTCGTACACACGAAATTCAGGATCAGCTCCGATACATTTCTACATGTAAAATGCCTTCATCGAGGTAGGCTTCGCCCACGCTTTCGAAGCCGTATGCGGTATAAAAAGGCACCAAATATTCCTGCGCGGAAATACGAAGCGGCACCTCTCCGTAATGTAAAAGGATATACTGCATGACACGATCCATCAGCGCTCTTCCCAAGCCTTTGCTACGCACCGACTGCGCACAGCATACTCTTCCGATCGACGCTTCCGGATAATTAATTCCCGCCGGCACAATGCGCGCGCAAGCCTGTATTTTTCCCTCTGTATTTTTTGCAAATACGTGCAGCACCTGCCGATCCAAACCATCGGGATCGAGGTAAGGACAGGCTTGCTCTACCACAAACACCTTCGCGCGAAGCTCCAGTAAGCCGTAAAGCTCGTCGGTGCTCAGCGCCTGCCAGGATTTACAATGCCATTCCATTATTCTTATGCGATAGGTTCGGAAAACTTTTTTTCGGGTAAAACCGGAAGCTTATTCCACCCTGACCAGCGAAGGAGGAAGCTGCGCGGTATAAAACAGGTATTTTTCGACCGAAGGGAATCCCATTTCTTCCAATAAACGGCCGTAAAGCCGCACCTGCGCCGAATGCGTTTCTTCCGGGTTACCGGTTTTGAAATCGACCACCACGGTGCGATCGGGATAAGATACCACGCTGTCGGGACGATACGCCTGACCCTCCTGATCGACGATTTCAATTTCGTTACGCATTTTACCTTCGCCCGAATACAAAGCCGCAATAAAAGGATGTGCTAACACCTGCTGCAACTGCGCACTGATTGTCGGCAACTCTTCTTCGGTAAGTTCTCCTTTGGCTTTCATCTGCTGCAACACTTTTTCGCTATCGCTAACACGCACCATCAGCGAAAGGGCACGGTGCACCTGATTCCCGAAACGAGCCGAAGCTTCGAGCGAAGCAGGTCCCCAGGTACGATAAGCCTCAAAGCTAATGCGTATCCGGTCTCGCCAAAAGGGATTTATCGCTGCCTGAAGCGTCAGATGCGGTGAGGAAGAGGGCCGTTTTTGAGCGGTAAATTTATGCCGGGTGCCCAGGGCATAAACGCCCTGCTGCAATTCCTGCATTTTTTCGGAAGGAAAATGCGTACGCACTTCCTCACTGATGTAAGCGCCTTTTCGATCGTCGGTAAAAATATAGAGGCGCTCTTCGGGACGGGTAAACGCCACATATAGCAGGTTCAAGTGGTCGAGACGGGTTTTGACTTCTTCTTCCGTGACCTGCGCTACATATCCCGATTTGCCCAACACCGCCCGCGAAGCGGGCAAAAGCGCATAGCTGAGCGGCGCAAATTCTTCGGTAAGCGGTACCCAAAGATTGTCTTTCCCGTTCCTGATTTTCCAATTGGCAAAAGGAATAAATACCACCGGAAACTGTAAGCCTTTCGATTTATGAATGGTCATGATCGTTACCGCATCGGAAGCTTCGGGCATACGCACGGGCGTTTCATGTCCTTTTTCTTCCCACCATTCTAAAAATTCGGCCGTATCGCCCGAACGTTGGGAAAATGCGAATACAGCGTCTAAAAACCCGTTCACAAACACGTCGTACACCGGAATCTCAAAGCGCTTTACCAGTTGCTCTACCCGTTCGTAAAGCGGAAGCCGCACATAAGCGGCCACCGAAAAATCGCTGCCTGTACGCGCACGAAAAAAATGCAGGGGATCGGGTTTGGCCTTTCGCTCGGGATCCTTTTCGGCCATCGCAGCTAACAAGGAGGTTTCCGGTTCTTTCCAGTGAAGATAAGCCGCTATCACACGGGCTCGCTCGGTATCTTCATTACGCCGATGCATCCACCGCAAAAGCGCCACCAGCAATTGTACCGGTAACGAGGAACCGACCAGCAAACTGTCTTGCGAGACTACAGGAATACCTTGCCGCGAAAGGAATGTCGCTATTTCACTTCCCTCGCGATTGGATCGCACCAGCACGGTCAGATCGCGGAGCGAAAAACCGTCTTCGAGGCAGTCCCGCATTTTTTGCAGGGTGCTCTTCCATACTTCTTCATTGCGCGTTTCGCGATCGGCGGCAGGAATCACCGAAAGCTCGACATAACCTCCTTCTTTGGAAGGAAGCACTTCCTGTGCTACATCGTTGTAAATACTGCGCAGGGGATGATCAAATTTAGACGCAAACGAAGCGAAAAATGCGTTGTTAAATTCCACGATGGCACGTCGCGAACGGTAATTGGTGTTCAGCACATTTGTGCGGTAATTACGCGCAAATACGGCCTGCTTTTCCAGGAGCACCTGATTTTCGCCATGCCCGTAAAACTGCGGCAATACGGCAAGCTGCTCCATTTCGCCGTTGCGAAAGCGATAAATAGACTGCTTGCTGTCGCCTACCACCAAATTATAATGATTTTGAGAAAGCGCATTTTCGAGCAGGGGAATAAAATTTTGCCATTGCAACACCGATGTATCCTGAAATTCGTCGATCAGAAAATTGGTATAACGCTCGCCTAAGCGTTCGTAAATAAACGGAGCCGGCTCGTACAGCACAACCTGCGCAATCAGCTTGTTGAAATCGGAAATGAGCAGCAGGTTCTGCGCTTCGCGGAGCTTTTCAAAACGCCGGTTTATTTCCTGCAGCAAGGCCAGGTTATAAAGGTTTTTTTGAAAAGAATTGAGCAGCACATAGCTCCCCGATTCTTTTTCGTACAAATCGGCAAGCTGACTCAGCAAACGGTGCAGGTCACTGCTTATGGCATCGATAGCCGCTTTTATACGGGGCTCCGCTTTGGCGGTGTACCAGGGCTTTCCGGCCAACACATCCTGCACACGGGTTCCCGGTTCTCCGGCCGAAAGATCGCCTCCTGCAAGCTTCACAAAATAATTCGCCACACCTGCTTTTCCGTATGCAAAATCGCTTATTTCAAGCTGTTGTTGCCGCATCAGACGCAAGGCTTCGGAGGCCCTGTCGGACACTTCCTGCTCGATTCTCCGAACTTGCTTACCGATGGCTTTACGCAATGCGACATACGCTTCTTCGGGAATTTCACGCAAACTTTCTACCGGCAAAAGGCTGTCTTCGCGAAACAGTATTTTGGAAAAACGAAAGAGATCCTGCTCAATGGTCCAGCTTCCTTCTTCTTCGGTTTTGTACTCGACGAAATCAATCAGTATGCGGGTAAGCAGCTCATGGCGCCCCACTTCCGAAAGCAGATCGTCGATCGCTTCGCGGAGCAGGGCATCGCCGTTGGTTTCAATTTCAAAATCGGACGAAAGCTGAAGGTCGCGCGCAAAAGTGCGGATAATGCGATGCACAAAACGGTCGATGGTCGAAATGGACAAGTCTGCATAATTGTGCAGCATGGCGCTCAAGGTCTGCGAAGCACGAATACGCAACACCGGTTCTTCGAGCCCGGTAAATTCGAGGTAATTGTGCCAAAGCGAAGCGTCAAACCGCTCCGAATCCCGTTCGGCGGTCAGGGCACGAAGGGTATCAAGCACCCTTTCTTTCATTTCTCCGGCCGCCTTGTTGGTAAAAGTAACGGCCAAAATACGTCTGAAACGGTAAGGATTGTCGGAAGAAAGCGCCAGCTTCAGGTATTCGCGCACCAAAGTGAAAGTCTTACCCGATCCGGCCGACGATCGATAGACAATAAATTTTTTCTGTTCCTGAGTAGTCATCTGTTTGTACGTTAGCCCCGAAGCCTTTACCGTTCCTACAGCCAACAAGGTAAACCTACTGCAAAATTTTTAATTTGGCACTATATTACGAAGCTATGCCCAAGCTTTTGATCGCCTTATTCTGTCTGTTCGCTTTTTCGACTGTAAAAGCGCAGGAAAATGCCGTACCCGGACAAATCATGGTGATGCTTCACCACAGGGTAAGCCCCGAAGCGTACCTGAAGCGAATGAATATGTTTTACCCGCAGCTTGATCTCTCGATAGAACGTATTCTTTCGAAACGTTTGAATATTCTGCTGCTGCGCTATAACCCCTCTACCTACCCGGCAGAAAAAGTGTTTAACGCCGCTTCGGCCGACCCGGCTACCGCCCTCGTCCAGTTTAACCATACCAATCTGACCTGGCGCGATACCTGTATGAACGACCCCGGATTTGTAAATCAGTGGAGCCTCTACAACAACGGAACCAATGGAGCTTCCGGAGGTGGCGGAGCAGCCGATATCAATGCCTGTCAGGCATGGCAAATCGAAACGGGAGGCTATACCGCCCAACACGATCGGATCGTAGTGGCCGTTATCGACGGGAGCTTTGACCTGAACCACGAAGATTTGACGTACTACGTCAATCCCGGTGAAATACCCGGCAACGGTATCGACGACGATGGCAACGGCTACATCGACGATATACACGGCTGGAACGGAATAAGCCAAAACGGCAACGTATCGCTGGCCTCACCGAGCGATTACCACGCTACCCATGTAAGCGGCATCGTAGGGGCTATCGGGAATAACCATACCGGCATAAGCGGCGTAAACCACGATGTCGAAATTATGGCACTCCGAGCCAGTGCGCTCGACGAAGCTTCGGTGATCGAAACCTATGCGTATGTGTATGAAATGCGCACACGTTACAACGAATCGGACGGCGCGGAAGGTGCTTTTGTAGTGGCTACCAATTCTTCTTTCGGATTGGATCTGCGCTCGCCCGCGCAGCATCCGATGTGGTGCGCGATGTACGATTCGCTCGGCAAAGCGGGAATACTCAGCGCGGGTGCCACCGCCAATGCCAATTACAATGTCGATGCGCAGGGCGATATTCCCACTTCCTGCCCGAGCGACTGGCTCATCTCGGTGACCAACACCCGCAGCAACGATACCAAAGCCAATGCGGGCTACGGCGCCACGACCATCGACCTGGGCGCTCCGGGAACCTCCGTCTATTCGGCCATGCCCGGTAATACATACGGCAACCGTTCGGGCACTTCGATGGCTACTCCGCACGTGGCAGGTGCCATTGCGCTGATGTGGGCTGCTGCCTGCGACGACATGATACAGGCTTACAAAAACGATCCCCCGGGCATGGCGCTGCTGCTGAAAAACCTGCTGCTTCAAGAGGGCGTGGATCAGGTAGCGGCATTGTCGGGTATTACGGTAAGCGGCGGACGATTAAACCTCGAAAAAAGCCTTAGGGCCGTAAAAAATTCGGCTTTTTGCGATGTGTCGGTAAGGGAGCGAAATTCTTTTATCGCATTGGAAATTTTTCCCAATCCGGCCAATGACCTTTTCCGAATACGCGCTACCGATCTCGTTCCGGATCGATGGACACTCGTACTTTACAACACGTTAGGACAAACGGTACTGAAAAAAGAAATTTATCCTGAAAACGGCTTGATCGATATGCAAATAAGGCTAACTTTGCCCGCGTCCGGACTGTACACGCTGCGCTTATCAAGCGCTTCAGGAATGCATACCGGCACAGCTACCGTGTTGATTTTGTAAATGTTGCACATTGTAAAATATAGCATTGCCTGGTTTCTGCTGGTGCTGCTCGCTATGGGGCTATTCAGCAGAACATTTGTAGCCGCTCACTTTTACTACAACCAGTCTTATATCGTGCTGACACTCTGCGAAAACAAAAACAAACCGCAGATGAAATGTAACGGTAAATGTTACTTAGCCAAACAGCTCAAAAAAGTAGAACCGGTCGAAACGAAATCGGCCGAGAAGAAGGATATACCTGCTACGCATTTCCCTGAAATTCTCTGTGAAACAAGCGTTGCTATCGCTGCCACAACCGAAGGTATTACAAAACACTTTACGCCTTACCGCAACCTTTCGGTAAGCGCACCTTTCAAGGCTATACCGCTTCGTCCTCCCATCGGGTAAATCCACTCCGGATTTTAAGTTTTCCCTTTTTTATTTACCCGATTCATGAAAACAAGATTGCTGATCGCAGCCCTCTTGCTTTCTGTGTCTGCCTCTGCCTGCGATATCTGCACGATTTACATCGGCATTAATCCGAACGATTTTAACAATTCGGTGAGTGTGATGTACCGTAGCCGACTCCTGCAGGGCACCGTGTACCCTCGTGTGGCTGCGCCCGAAACGATGCAGTTGCGCCATGCTGCGCATATTGAGGTACCCACCGCACAGGAAGCCCAAGAGCTTTACAATGTGTACGAAATACGTGCACGCTACTTTTTGAACCCGAAATTCCACCTGATGGCTTCCGTTCCGGTAGTGCATAACATCCGTACTATCGGTGGCGTTACGCAATTTGACCTTACCGGCCCCGGCGATCCGCTGCTTTTGGCACAATACCAGCTTTTCAGCTCTAAAGGAGAGCGGGATTCTTCAAAAATGGTTCACCGATTGATCGGAGGAGCCGGCGTAAAGTTGCCGCTGGGAAAGAAAAGAATGACGCAAAACGGAAAAATTGCCGACCTCGATATGCAACCTTCTACCGGAAGTTTCGACTTTATAACAAGAGTCGAATATACCGGATTGTGGAAAAACATCGGCCTTTTTGCCGCGGCGAGCTACAAGCTCAACACCAGAGGTAGCGAAGAATATCGCTACGGCAACACGATAAATGCCAACCTCAACCTGTTTTATCAGTTACGTTGGGGACTCAAGAAAATGGTGGTGCCACACGTAGGACTCTATTCCGAATCGGCTGCTCGCGATTACCAGTACGGAATACGCGAAAACGAATCGGGAGGCACAGTGCTGCTTGGCTCGGCAGGCTTTGATCTTTACCTGGGTCGCGCTAGCTTTAACCTGGCATTTCAGCCCGCGCTGGGCAATTATTTCACGCCTACACAACTGCCGGTTACCAATCGGTGGATTGCAGGCGTCAACTGGAATTTTTAAGCCGGAATATCCCGGAAAAATGAAGTGATTTTTTTAACTTGTTAAACTGATGCAGATGAAAATCCAATTCTCATACCGCATATTGATCTTTACCTTTGCCACAGGGCTTTTCTTCAGCTCCTGCAAAAAGGAAAAAGACAATCCGCAGGGCGGCGGTCAGACAGGCACCAGTCCTGAAACGTCTGTCACGCTCAGGTTTCACCACAAAGCAGGGAACAGTACGTTTGCCCTGAACACCGATTATACCGACGATTTCGGAACGGTATATCGTTTTACCCGCGCCGAATTCTACCTTTCGGGTATCGCCTTTTACGGCCATAGCGACAACCTGATTGGCAGTCCCGATCGGTATTTTATCATCCGCCCTACCACCAGCGAGTACAGCACAGGCACTACTTCAGCCACGCATATCCACAAGCTGAAATTTAATGTCGGGGTAGATTCGGTTGCCAACCACAGCGACCCTACCATATGGCCCTCGGGGCATGCGCTAACCCCGCAAAGTCCGTCGATGCACTGGAGCTGGAACAGCGGCTATCGTTTTATCGTACTCGAAGGAATAGCCGATCGCGATGCAGACGGTACACCCGAAACCAATTTTCAGCTTCACATCGGTACCGACGATTTGCTGAGAAACGTAGAGCTGACCGTACACAAAGACATACTGCCCGGTCAGGCCAACTCCCTCGAAATTCACATCGACTACACTAAGTTTTTCACCGGCATAGAACTCTCCAGCGCTTCGACCCAAACTCACACCATGAACAACCTCTCGCTGGCCACACAGGTCGCCGACAATATCTCCGGTGTTTTTTCCGTTCATTAATCGCTAACCGACAGTCTTATGAAACGAATTCTAATACTAAGCACGCTGGCCCTGCTCCTCGTTGGAGTGGGCTGCAAACCCAAGGATCCGCCACCTCCCGAAACGCCTTCTACCAAAGGTACGCTCGAAGTGCGTTTTAAAGCCAATTTCGCCGGACAACCCTTTGCGCTCAATCAGGTTTATACCAATGTAAACGGGTACAAGGTAAGTCCCGAAACGGTACGGTTTCTGGTGCATCATTTCAGGGTGCGTAATGCCGCAGGTGAACAAACGGCAAAAGAAGCTTTTCAGGTAAACTATGCCTCGACTTCCAATACCTTTACCGCCGAACTGGAACAGGGTACATACACCGGTGTAAAATTTGCCATAGGTGTGGACGGCAACCTGAACCATGCCGATCCTTCTTTGCTCCCGGCTTCGCATCCGTTCAGCATTAACAATGCGGGTAATATGCACTGGTCGTGGGCTACCGGCTATATCTTTCTGAAGTTTGAAGGAAAAGCCGATACCACCGCCGCAGGCACAGGCCCCGTAGCTATGCCCTGGGCACTGCATACCGGCTCTAACGGGCTTTACCGCGAACCCTCGTTGAATGCTTCGTTCAGCATCAGCGCCGGACAAACCACTTACCTGAATGTCGATCTGGATGTCTCCAAAATGTTCTACAACGCCCACGACACGATCGACATACGTTACGACAACACCACCCACTCGCCCAACACACTGGCCGAACGGTTTGCGAACATTTATCAGGACGCTTTTTCGGCGTATTGAGAAATGCGCATCCGAAGCCGGCATAGTATTTTTCTTTTGTTACTGCTCCTGGCGGCCTGCCGGAAAGATCCCGAAACCGTGTTCAACGACGAATACACGCTTCGTATCCCGGCAGGCTTTCCGGAGCCTTCTTTCCCGGCCGATAATGCACTTACGCGCACCCGTGTCGAGCTGGGTCGTCTGCTGTTTTTTGACCCGGTACTTTCGCGCGACAGCAGCATCAGTTGCGGTTCCTGTCACCTTCCGCACCTGGCCTTTTCCGATAACAAAGCGCTGAGCCTGGGTATCGAAAACCGCGTAGGCGAACGCAATGCCCCTTCTTTGGCCAATGTCGCTTACCTGCCTGTATTTATACGCGACGGCGGAGTTCCTACCTTAGAGCTGCAAGTACTTGTACCGATAGACGACCACCTGGAAATGGATTTTAATATTGTGGAAGCCGGGCAACGGCTAAACCGTAACGAACGCTACATTCGTTTGAGTCGCAGAGCCTACAACCGTGATCCCGATCCCTATGTCATTCTCCGTGCATTGGCCGCTTTTCAACGCACCTTTATCAGCGGCAACTCCCGTTACGACAAATACCTGCACGCCGGAGGCACGCTCAGCACACAAGAACTGCGCGGGCGCGATCTTTTTTTCTCCGACAGCCTCGCTTGCAGCCATTGCCATTCGGGATTTAATTTCACCGGAAACGCTTTTGAAAATAACGGACTATACCTCACCTACAGCGACAGCGGTAGAGCACGTATCACCATGCGTGCCGAAGACAACGGAAAGTTCAGGGTACCCTCGCTGCGAAATATCGCGCTTACCGCGCCCTATATGCACGACGGAAGCCTTGTGAGCCTGAGTGAGGTCATTGATCATTATGCTTCAGGGGGAACAACTCATGCGAACAAAAATCCGATTATCCGTCCTTTTTCGTTGCCCACCGACGATAAGCAAGCTTTGATCCTTTTCCTCGAAAGCCTGACCGATAACGAATTCGTACATAACCCTTCCTTCAGGCCACAGTGAAATTGCGTAATTTTGCGCCATGAAACGTACACTTCTTTTGCTTACGATAGTCTTTTTTATGGTAGAGCTCAGCTCCTGCCGAAAAGACCCCGTGCTGGATGTGTACCACCCTTCACCCTACCGGCTTTCGATTCCACGCGGCTTTCCCGAAATGGTTATTCCTTTCGACAACCCTATGACCATCGAAGGCGTAAAGTTGGGTAGAAAATTATTTTATGAAAAACGCCTTTCGGCAAATAATAACCTCTCTTGCGGATCGTGCCACCAGCAACAGCACGGATTTTCGGATCCACGCAGATTCAGTCCGGGTACCGACGGGCTCAACGGCACACGCCAGTCGATGGCGCTGATCAACCTGGGCTGGGAACATTTTTTCTTCTGGGACGGACGTAAAGCTACGCTCGAAGATCAGATTTTTGATCCGATACGCAATCCGGTCGAAATGAACACTACCTGGCCTGAAGTGGAAACGAAATTACGTGCCGATGCCGAATACCGGGAAATGTTCCGCAAAGCCTTCGGAAGCTCGGGCGTTGATTCGGTGCGGGTTTCCAAAGCGATTTCACAATTTCTGCGCACACTGATCTCGGGTAACTCCAGGTTTGACCGGGTGATGCGGGGCGAAATTTCTTTTACCGCCAGCGAAGCCAACGGATTCGACCTGTTTATGCGCGACAAAGACGAAGCCAACAACATTTCGGGTGCCGACTGCTTTCATTGCCACGGGCCTGTGCTCATGGCCGATCAACTGCTCAACAATAACGGACTCGATGCCACTTTTTCCGACCCCGGTCTCGGCGGAATCACGGGCAATCCAAACGATATGGGAAAATTTAAGGCTCCTACATTGCGGAATATCGAATTTACCGCTCCTTATATGCACGACGGGCGCTTCAATACACTTGATGAAGTAATCGGTCATTACAGCACCGGATTAGTCGTTTCTCCCACCATCGATCCGCTGATGAAATTCGCCAGCGACGGCGGCGTAAGTCTCTCTCCGCAAGAAAGACAGGATCTAAAAGCGTTTCTGCTTACACTTACCGATCACGAGTTCCTGAACAATCCGGCTTTCAGCGATCCGAATTAGTAAGTCTCTTTTCAGAAAAACAAAAGAATTAGCGCGTTCCCCAATTTTCGCGGTCAAGGCTGCGGTATTGAATGGCCTCTGCCAAATGAGGAGTTTGTATGGTTTCGCTGTTTTCCAGATCAGCCACAGTACGCGCTACTTTGAGAATGCGATCATAAGCCCTTGCCGACAGGGCCAGCTTTTCCATAGCCTGCCTTACTAACTGCTCGCCCTGCTCTTCTAACAGGCAATGCCTGCGCAGCAAACGTGTGCTCATTTGTGCATTACAATGCACACCAGTATCATTTCGAAAACGTGTTTGCTGACGCTGCCTGGCACGCACCACGCGTTCACGAATGACGGTACTTTTTTCGCCTTCGCGGCGATCGGCCAGCTCTTCGTAAGGTACCGGCGTTACCTCTACCTGTATATCGATGCGATCGAGCAAAGGCCCCGAAATTTTACGCAGGTAACGCTGCACTTTGTCGGGCGGACAAAGACAGGTACGCCCGGGATCGTTAAAATAACCGCAGGGACAAGGATTCATCGCCGCCACCAGCATAAAAGACGCGGGATAATCGACCGTAAAACGCGCACGCGACACAGTCACTTTTCGGTCTTCGAGCGGTTGCCGCATCACTTCGAGCACATCGCGTTTGTATTCGGGAAGCTCGTCGAGAAACAGCACTCCATTATGCGCAAGAGAAATTTCGCCGGGTTGCGGAAAACTTCCTCCGCCTACCAAAGCCACATCGCTGATGGTATGGTGCGGCGCACGAAAAGGACGGGATGTAACCAGCGCATCCTGACGCGCAAGCCGCCCGGCTACCGAATGGATTTTGGTCGTTTCTATCGCTTCTTCGAGGCTAAGCGGCGGAAGAATAGTGCACAGGCGTTTGGCTAACATGGTTTTGCCCGCACCGGGAGGTCCGATAAGCAAAATGTTGTGTCCGCCGGCAGCAGCTACTTCGAAGGCGCGTTTGCTGTATAATTGTCCGCTTACTTCCGAAAAATCACTCTCGTAAGCGCCGGGAAGCACTTCAAAACAAGCCGCAGGATCGGCTGTAACAGGTGTAAGCCCGGGCTTACCGTCGAGAAAAGCGGCTATCTGACCGATGTGATCGGCGCCCAACACTTCGAGTCCGCCCGCCACAGCCGCTTCGGCTGCATTTTCGCGAGGAAGGATAATTCCTTTAAATCCTGATCCTGCCGCTTTCAGGGCAATGGGTAGCACACCTTTTACGGGCTGTAGCGAACCGTCGAGCGAAAGCTCGCCCAGCAGCAGATAACGACCGGCTTCGGTAGCGGCAATTTGTTCGGAAGCGGCGAGAATTCCGATGGCGATAGACAAATCAAAGGCGGCACCTTCTTTTCGGATACCGGCCGGGGCAAGGTTTACCGTAATTTCTTTACCGGGAATTTTAAAGCCGTTGTTGCGCAAAGCGGCTTTGATACGCGGATAGCTTTCTTTTACCGCATTGTCGGGCAGCCCCACCATGTAAAAATTAAGCCCCGTTCCCACATTTACCTCTATGGTAATTAACGCGGCATCGATACCGAATACCGCCGCGCTGTATGTTTTGACCAGCATCAGGCAAACAATCGCTTTTCTACATAATCGATGAGCGTATGGATCACCTTGATATGGATCTCCTGCGCCCGATCGGCATACTGCGAATGCGGCGCTCGTATTTCGACATCGCAGCGCGAAGCCATTTTCCCTCCGTCGCGACCGGTAAGCCCTATCACTTTCATTCCTGCCGCACGTGCTGCCGTAATCGCGTTGAGCACATTCTCCGAATTGCCGCTGGTGCTTATGGCCAGCAACACATCACCTTCTTTGCCCAATGCTTCGAGGTAACGGGAAAACACATACGGGTAACCGTAATCGTTACCCACACAGCTCAGGTGAGAAGGATCGCTTATAGACAGCGCCGCCAGGGCCGGACGGTTTTCGCGATAACGCCCCGAGAGCTCTTCGGCAAAATGCATCGCATCACACATCGACCCTCCGTTGCCGCAGGAAATCACTTTTTTACCCGAAGAAAAGGCCGTAACCAGCAGTTCGCCCGCCTGGCTAATGGCATGAAAGTTGTTTTCTTCGTTAAGAAACTGTTGCAATATTTCCCGGGCTTCCAAAAAATGTTGCTGAATCTGCTGAATACTCATGGTTTAGAACTAAGTTACCCCGGTAAATATAGAAATACACGTTTTTTTAGCAAATTCAATTTTATGTTTAAATTTACTTTCGATAAATTTCTGCCCTCATGAAACAAGTTATACTCGCGCTGCTGCTTACTTTTCCTGTATTTACAGCTCATTCTCAGACGACTAAAAAAGAGCCTACCTGCTTTGAGCAATACAAAAAAGAATTTGACGAACGCGGTGCTTACGTGGTCGATGATGGCCGGTACACCGGTGTCATTATCAGCATTGTAACTGCGCAAGGCACCGACTGCGTGTACGGAAAAGTAGCTGTTGAGGGCGGACACGTCATCAACATTTGGCTGCAATACGAAGACAACAGCTACGATTTTCTGGATCGGAAATATAAAAACGCCAACAGCAAGGTCAGAATTGTGAACGGCATTACCGAACCGCTTTATTCTACGCAGGACGAGACTATCTACGTTATCTTTGTAGATAAAATCAAGCCCCGCAAAAAGCAATTGAAAAAAGCGGCCGGTCCCCAGGGTAATTTCTGATCACCCTAATCACAGGGCTTTTCCTTTACCTCTTTTCTCCGAAAGAAAAACAGGTGTCGGCTTTTTACCGGAACCCGAGTCGGCTTTCCATTTCCTGACTCAATACGGGTAATTTACGCCGTTCTATCAGGTAGCTGGTCAAACCGGCTAATTCTTTGTAGATGTAATGCTTTTCGAGCGCCCCTCTGAGGTATTCCTTACCGGTACTTCCGCCCGTTCCTACGCGACCGCCAATCATGCGGTGTACCATGTTCATGTGCCTGAAACGCCAGGTGGCCAGCAGTTCATCGGCATCGAGCAGCGCATTGAGCACTCTGAAAGGCTGATGAAGAATGGGATAACCACGGTATAGCATAATAAACAGCGCAGCACGACTGGCTTTTGCAGAAAGTTGCCGTTCAAACGAGGAATCGGTATTTAAAAATAATTTATCGAAATAGTCGAGGTTCTGCGTTTCGCCACTTACCAGGCTTTGTGCATAAAGCTGACGGTAATCGCTCCAAAACACCTGCAAATCTCCCTGAGCGGGGGACAAAGGCTTATAATTCGCCCAGTTTTCGGACTCGTCGAAAAAGGGCATACGCTCGAGCCAGGAATTGACCAATTCCAGCAAAGTAGGTTTCTCTTCGACTTCACGAATCATTTGTACCTGCGCCGGACGAAGCTGCGACACATAATACTGCTGCCCATGACGCTGCGGATAACGCAATCCGAGCTTGGCTTCGAGTATTTTAAACTGCCAGCTCTGAAACCCTGAAGCCGGACGGAGCAAATCGCGGAAATCGAGAAAATCCATCGGAGTCATGGTTTCGAGAATATCGATCTGCTGTACCAGGACACGCAGAATCGTATTCATCCGTTCGGCGCGATGCACCACAGTTTGCATCCCCGAAGAATTATCGTTAACCGGGCCCGACATGATGCGGAGAATCGAATCCGTTTCGTACAAAAGCTGCTTAAACCAAAGCTCGTAGGCCTGATGAATAATGATAAAGAGCATTTCATCATGCGCTTCCACTCCCTCTTTATCACTTTCGGGAAGTTGTGCATCCAGTATTTTTTCCAGTTGCAGGTAATCGCTGTAATGTACGTCGGGTCGGCTCATCCTGTGAATTTTTGGCTAAGGTAAAAAATGTGTGCTTTTTCTTTCTTTTTTAAATGGTTTATCTGTGGTCGGAACGATGAAAGTTCCACAATTCGGCGGCGGGAGAAATTTCAATCCTGCCCGGTACAGCGCCTCTATCCTGTAGTACCTGCCGCCATGGGGGTGCAAAATGATAAGCGATAGAACCTACGGAATGTACAGGCCGATCGGAAAAAGGATAATGGGCAATATGCCGGGTAAAAAAGCTGTCAAATTCTGTATAAATCAGTTCACGACAAAAGGGATCTTCGAGATGCTTTGCCGCAAAAGGGGCAAAGGCCGCCAAATACCGATTAGGATACAAGCCACGATACACGGCTTCGAGTACGGTTGCCCGATCCACCTTGTAAGCCGATTCAAATGCGGTGGCAAGTCCCGAAGGCATTTCTCCGTAAAGAAAAGCGGTTACCAGCCGCCTGCCTATCACCGCTCCACTACCTTCGTCGCCCAGCACATACCCCAACGAAGGGCGTGCCGCAGTGATTTTTTGCCCGTCGTACACGCAGGAATTGGAACCGGTACCGAGTATGGCCACAATGCCGGGAATATGCCCGCATAAGCCTCGCGCCGCCGCTTCCATATCGCTGTACACTTCTATCTGTGCCGCCCTAAAATAACCTTGCAAAGCCTGCTTTACCATTTCGCAACGCTGCGGTGTACCACAGCCCGAACCGTAAAACACGACCTTGTCGAAGCGCTCGGCCGAAGGGAAATTATCCAACTGTAAAAGCTGCCCCGAAAGCGAGAGCAGCAATTCCTCCTGTCCGCTAAAAAAATAAGGATTAAACCCTCCGGTAAAAAAATGCTGCACGGCACCATTGGGCGCAGCACAGATCCATTCGGTTTTGGAAGAACCGCTATCGGCAATGAGTAGCATGACGAAAGAAATGTAAGAAAAAAGCGGGGAAAATCCCCGCTCTTCATTTTATCCGTATCAGATGGTTTCGGGCAAGGTATAAGTACGCCCTTCGTTTTGTGTTTTGAGGTATTCGAGCAGCGGCTCAAAATAATTCACCATAGACTGCGCGCTCATGTCGCTGCCGATGTGCTTTTTAAGATGTGCTCTCCAGTCCACACTGGCTCCGGGCGACATCAGATCCCTGAGGAAAGTGCCCACTTCCTGACTGCCCCAGTAATTGGTATTGTGCGGATCCTGCTTCAGGATGTTTTTAGCAATATGCTCATGAAACTGGAACAGCAAAATATTGCTCATCGCATAATCGTAATACTGAGCGGGATCGTCGTTGATATGCGTTTTGGTAGCGGCATCGCAGTATTCTTCACCGCGTGGCTCGGGCAGCTCAATACCCTGATACTTTTTGACCAGTGCCCACCAGTGTGCATTATATTCGTGAGGGGCAAGATTTTTGGCATACAGATCGTGTTCAAAATCGGTCATTACTCCGGCCGCCCAGGGAATCACCACTACGTAGCTCAGCGCTTCTTTGAGCAGCACCTGCATTTCATCGACCTGCACATCGGCTCCGATCAGTCCGCGTGCCTGCAAGAAATCTTTTTGCAAAGATGCCAGTCCTATCATGGTACCAAACGCTTCGTGGTACGCACGGTTAGCCCCATTACGCAGTATGATAGGCACTGTCGGATTGGAATAGGCCATAAAATAATAAATATGCCCCAGCTCGTGCAGGGTGGTCTCCCACCATTCGGCATTGGGTTCTACGCTCATAAGTGAACGCACATCCTGATCGTTGTCCATGTGCCAGGCCGAAGCATGGTTGTTTTTGCTGTATGTCGCGTCTTTCGGGAGGGGATAAAGGCTCGATTTCTCCCAAAAAGAAGCAGGCAGAGCGGGAAATCCGAGCGAAACATAAAAGGCTTCTCCTTCTTTGGCGATCCACTCCGAACTTTTGCTACGCAGGGCCGCATCGACATCAAATCCTTCTACCTGTACCATCGCGCTCCAGTCTTGTCCCCAACGATTGGGCAACCAGTGTGCAGGCAGCATCTCGGGCACAGGCTGCTTGTATTTTTTAGCCAGCTCGTAACGTGCCCATGTATGCAGCTCGCGGTACACCGGCCAAAGGTCGCGGATCATAGCCTGACACACTTCACGCAATTCTTCGCTGCTCATGCCGTATTCAGAAACCTGATAGCTGAAAAAATCGCTGTAACCGAGCGCCTGCACCGAGCGATTGCGCAAATCCTGCAGGTTAACCAACCCTTCTTTAAGCGTTTTTCCTACTTCCTTACTGGCTTTCCAGGCGGCCAAACGTTTGGTCACATCGGTTTCGCTGCGCAATATTTGGTCGAGGTCGTTGGTCGAAACTTTTTTGCCGTTAAGTGTAAAATTAAAACCGTAGAGTTTCTCAATCTGCGCATTTTGCGCTTTGATACGTTCTTTCACCACATCGCCGGCCGCTTCGGGCGAATTACCCGCCATGTAAAGAATGGTTTCGAGCTGACGCACCTGTATGTCGCTAAGCTGCGCTTTTTTCGCTAAAAAAGCCTGTGCTTTTTCGGTATTGGCTTTGCTGCCGGTAAAAGTGCTCATGGCTTCGTCGGCCTGTCCGGCTTTCCAGGAGGCAGTAGTGTCGCCGGGTACAATGCGGGTATTAAGCTCCCATTGTGCTTCAGTGGCCGCAATCAGCAGCTTCTGATAAGCAGCGTTGTACTCATCGAGGTAAGTCTGTACTTCCTGCTGTACGGCATTTTCCTCACTTTTTTTCTGCGAAGGCTCCTGACTACAGGAAATAGCCAGCATAGCTATACATAAGGAGGGTAGTATCCATCTTTTTTTCATGGAATATCGGTTTTGGTGAACCCTAAAGGTAAGCGGAATTGCGTATAAGCCGAACGTATGGACTGGTTTTTTGATAAATGTCGCTAAGGGCCGAAGGCTGCTTAAGGCAAACGCGACAGGATTTCGCCACGCTTGATTTTGCCGGTGGCTGTTTCGGAAAACTCCGGAATAAAATACAGGGCTTTAGGCACCGCATAACGCGGTAAGGATTCGGCCAAATGGTTGATAAAAAGCTTCCGCGTCACCTCATCAAAAGGCGCTCCTTCTACCACCAGCACCAGCTTCTGACCCAGCTTTTCGTCGGGTAGGCCCGCCAAAAAGAAACGCCGATCGACCCAATGTGAAAGTGCTTGTTCAAGCTGTTCGGGATAAATTTTAACCCCACCCGAATTGATCACATTATCGGCCCGACCCAACCAGCGAAAACGTGTGAAATCGGTAAATTCAACCACATCGTTCGTCACAATAGGCTGCTCGCTAAGCAACGGTGCTTCGATGATCAGACAGTCGCGCGGGTCTTGCGAAATACGAATGCCCGGCAGCACGGTAAAATCTTCGGCGGCACCCTCTCCGTTAAGCTTTTGCAGGGCAATGTGCGACACGGTTTCGGTCATTCCATACGTCGCATAACAGGCCGTTGACAAGGGCTGCAAGCGCTTTTTCAACAAAGGATGAATTTCGCCACCGCCTATAATCAAGGTACGAATCTGTTCGAGCTTTTTGCGACTGCTTTCGGTGTCGAGCACCTGAGCGACCTGCATGGGTGTCATGGCCGCAAAATGAATCGTGTCTTCCGTTTCCAAATACCGCAAAGGATCAGCAGCGGGTTTTACGGCTTTTACTTCGAGTCGGGCCAGCAAGGCTCTGACCAGCATCATGCGTGCGCCGATATAGCGTGCGGGCAGCCCCAACAATACGCTTTGCCCCTGCTTTAATCCGAAAAAATTTACCGTCAGTGAGGCGCTGTGCCACAAAGCCGTTTTTTTCATTTTCAACACACGGGGTACACCTGTGCTACCCGAGGTTTGTAATTCTATCTCAGTTTTATCGTTCCACCATTCCTCCAAAAAATGTACAATTTCTTGCTGCCATTCTTCGCCCGAAGAAAAAGGGAAATGACCGGGATAACACGCCTGTCCGTTGATCCGAAGCGAAGTCGCACTGTTCATGTCTGCGAAAAAATAAAAGGTTCGTAGTCGGTAAACGCTTCGGGGCGATAATGCAGAAAACCCTGTTTCACCTCGAGCGGAGCGCTGAAGTTATTTACAAAAAGCTGCCCGGTACCCAAACCCTGAGGCATCGGATTTTGAAGGGTAAAGGTCCATTGCGCAATCGCATTCAGCCCTACGTTCGATTCGAGTGCAGAGGTAATCCACCAGCCGATACCCTGCTGTTGGGCGGCTGTGATCCATTCGTGCGAAGACTGAAATCCACCGGTAAGACTGGGTTTGAGAATAATATATTGCGGTTTTAGGGTGTATAGCAACTGTTGTTTTTCTTCTTTTTGTGAAATACCAATCAGCTCTTCGTCTAAGGCTACCGGCAGCGGACTCGCTGCGCACACGCGCTGCATAAGCTCCCATTGTCCGGCAGCGACAGGCTGTTCGATCGAGTGAAGCGCCAGCGGCGCTAATTGTTCAAGTTTGGAAAAGACTTCTTTTTCCGAAAAAGCACCGTTAGCATCGACGCGTATTTCGAGCTCTGAAGGCGAAAAGCGACGACGTATTTCCTGCAAAATCTTCAGTTCTTCTTCAAAGCGAATGGCACCTATTTTCAATTTGAGACAGGCAAACCCGCTTTCTAATTTCTGACGCACCTGCGCCTGCATTTCGGCCGGCGTCCCCATCCATATCAGACCATTTATCGGAATGGCTTTTTTACCTTCGGTAAAGGGTGAAGGAAACAGTATTCTTTTTCCACCCTGACGTAAATCGAGCAATGCCTGCTCAAGTCCGAAACGAATACAGGGAAATTCATCGAGCGCACCTTGTAACCACTCCTCATTTTCCGGATCGGCACATACCTTTTTCAGCATCGTTTCGATACGCGCTTCGGGATCGATGCTCAATCCGCGTAAAAACCCGCATTCTCCGATGCCCTTTACCGCCGGATTATCCGTATCCCATACGGTAATGAACCAGGATGTTTTTTCAGTGAGCACGCCCCGCGAGGTTCCTCCGGGTTGCTTGAAATGGAGCGTATATTTTTGGAAAGCACCTTTCCGCATAATTTCTTAAAACCCGAAATTACCGAATTCCGGCAGAAGAAAAGCAGTAAGCCCTTTTTACATCAGCGAACCGACGATGGTCGAAGTAAACAAGCAGGCCAGCGTACCGCCGATAAGGGCTCTGAAGCCGAGCTGCGCCAGCATGGTTTTTTTACCGGGAGCCAGGGCACCTATACCGCCTATCTGAATACCGATAGAAGAGAAATTGGCAAACCCGCACAAGATATAGGTCGCCATGATAATCGATTTCTCGTTGACCAGCACTCCGTCGGCTTTCATTTGTCCGAGCGAAGTATAGGCATAAAATTCGTTGAGAATGGTTTTTTCACCGAGCAACTGCCCAACCAGCACCGTATCGCCCGAAGGCACCCCAAGTAGATAAGCTATAGGCGCAAAGGCGTATCCGACCATGAACTGAAGCGAAAACCCGTCGTAAGCGGTATTGGCCGAAATCCAGGCGTTTAATCCGGTTACTTCACCGATAATGTCTTTCAGAATCCAGTTGCCCATTGCGATAAGCGCGATAAATACCAGCAGCATAGCCGCTACGTTGACCGCGAGGCGGAGTCCATCGCCGGTACCGTTGGTAATGGCTTCGAGCGCATTGTTGCCGATGCGTTCGCGTGGAATTTTCATTTCGGTGTTAAATTCTTCGGTTTCGGGTACCAGCAGCTTGGCCGCCACTATTGCCGCAGGAGCCGCCATGACCGAAGCGGTAAGCAGGTGCTTCGCAAAATAAAGCTGCTGCTCGGGATCGTCTCCTCCGAGAAAGCCTACGTAAGCCGCCAGCACACCACCTGCAATGGTGGACATACCTCCGGTCATCAGGCACATCAGCTCCGATTTGGTCATGCTACCCAAATAGGGTTTTACGAGCAAGGGCGCTTCGGTTTGCCCAAGAAAAATATTACCCGCTACCCCCATGCTTTCTGCACCCGACAGGCGCATGGTTTTTTTCATCACCCAGGCCAGTCCATATACAATACGTTGCAGAATGCCCCAGTAAAAAAGTAAGCTGGTAAGTGCGCTAAAGAAAATCACGGTGGGTAGTACCATTACCACAAAATTGACCATCGGACTCTCGATTTGCCCGCTACCAAAGCTTTTAAAAAGAAAAGTAGTACCCTCTTGTGTAAAGGAAATGACACGAATAAAAAATGCACCTACCGATTCGAAGAGCGTTTCGACAAAAGGCACTTTCAGCACGCTGATTGCCAATACAATCTGAAGCAAGATACCGCTGCCTATCAGCTTCCAGTTGATCGCGCGGCGGTTGTTGCTCATCAGCCAGCCCAGGGCCACGATAATCAGTAGTCCGGCCGCACCGTGCAACAGTGAAGTAAGACTAAGCGATTCGCCGGGTCTGTGCGGTGCTTTGTAGGTAAATGTATAAGTCTGCTCCTGATAAGTGAGTGCGAGGTAGCTGCCGCTAAGTGAATCGAGCTGAAAAGCCAGTTCGGAAAATGCGTTGGAAAGAGGTGTTTCGGAGCGGGTAAGATTCGTATCGGGCAGCGCCATCGGGTGTGTACCCAAAGAGTCGGCCTGCATACGAGGTGGAATATTGTCAGGTATAAGGCTGAAAGTACCTTCGAAAGGCGTAAGCCTTAATAGCTTTTCGTTCAACTCCCAATTTCCAGTCAGGGTGTCGGTGGCCAATCCGGGCAGGTACAGTTGAAAATGAGAGGTTCCTTCTTTATCCTGTTTGCCTAACAGCAGGAAAGCCTGCTTTGCATGAGCAGTGGTATCGTCTGAATGGAGCACCCATTTGCGCTGAAGGAGCTTTAAGGGATCGGTTTCCTGCTTTTGCCCACAGGCAGCCACAAGCAACAAGAGGGAGATGCAGACTGCCGTAAGACGAGACGACATACACGAAGGGGTTTAATTTTTTTTCCGGTTATTAAGTTCGTCCCGGATTTTGGATGCTTTTTCGTAGTCTTCGCCGGCCAATGCTTCGTGGAGCTGTTTTTCGAGGTCGGCTACCGAATAACGCGAAAAATCGTTGTCGTGCACGGGTGAAGAGGCTTCCACTTCGGCTACCTGCGCTTCTTCTTCCTCTTCGGCTTCCGATTTTTCGAGCTCGTCGTCGAGGATAATCCCGGCAGAGCTGAGAATAAATTCGTAAGTATAAATCGGGCAACTGAAGCGGACGGCCAATGCAATGGCATCGGAAGTGCGGGCATCTATTTCGACTGCTTTTTCTTCGCCCTGACAGACCAGCTTGGCGTAAAAAATGCCTTCTACCAAATTGTAAATGATGATTTCGCGCACTTCTACCCTGAAACGCTGGCAGAACGATTTAAAAAGATCGTGTGTAAGCGGACGACTGGGCGACATCTTTTCAAGCTCGATGGCAATGGCCTGAGCTTCGAACCCTCCGATAATGATCGGGAGCCTTCGTTTGCCTCCCGATTCGCCCAACACCAGCGCGTAAGCACCCGATTGTGTCTGACTATAAGACAGTCCTACTATTTCCAGCTTAATCTTTTCCATTTAAACAACAAGGGAAGCCCTAAGCTTCCCTGTTAAATTCAGAGGATAAAAGTATAAAATTTTCAGCTTAATCTCCTAATGCTGTGCAGCCTTAAATTTCTTTATGGATTCGGTCAGCTTGGGTACCACCTCAAAGGCATCGCCCACAATACCGTAATCGGCGGCTTTAAAGAAAGGCGCTTCGGCATCGGAGTTGATCACCACAATCACTTTACTGCGGTTTACCCCGGCCAGGTGCTGGATAGCGCCCGAAATTCCGATGGCAATATAAAGGTTCGGTGCGATGGCAATACCGGTTTGACCCACGTGCTCGTGGTGCGGACGCCAGCCTATATCGGCCACCGGACGCGAGCAAGCGGTAGCTGCGCCTAATGCCGCGGCAAGATCTTCGATGATGCCCCAGTTTTCGGGTGCTTTAAGACCACGACCAGCCGAAACCACGATGTCGGCTTCGGTAAGCGAAATTTCGCCTTCGTTTTTCTTCACTTCTTTAACACGCAGCGCCGGGGTTCCGGCATCGGCGGTAAAGGCTTCTACCGCCGCTGAGCCGCCGGTTTCTTCGGCAGGCACCGAATTAGGCAGAAGCGAAATGATTTTTTTATCGGAATGTACTTCGAGCTCGGCAAAAGCTTTCCCGGAGAACACATTCACTTTTACGCTGAAAGTACCCTCGGTCTGCGGATAGTCGATAGCGCCGGCTACGAGTCCTGCGCCCAAACGGGCCGACACGCGTGGAGCTACCGATTTACCGGTCAGGTCGTGCGAAAAGATAATCAGCGATGCATTTTCTTTTTCAGCCGCAGCAACTACCAAACGGGTAAGCTGCCCTGCATCGGGCGTAGAAAGGTTACGCGCTACCAGCACTTTGGAAACGCCGTAGTTACCGAAGCCCGCGAGCGTTTCGTCGGAGGCTTCTCCAAACGTGAGCACGACAGAAGAAGCGCCGCTTTTCTGCGCTATTTTGGTTCCGTAGGTCGCCGCTTCGAGCGAAGCCTTGGTGAGTTTCCCTTCGTGGGTATCGGCAAAAATAAGAACAGCCATGTTGTATCGTAAGATTAATTCGGTTGGAAATCAGATTGCTTTAGCTTCTTTGTGGAGGTATTCCACGAGCTTGTCCACTTCTTCGGGCGACACCAGCTTCACGGCCGACTTGGCGGGAGGAAGCGCGTATTTTTTTACCGAAGTAAGCGCCTTTATTTCTGCCGGAGGCACTACAGCCAGGGGTTTGGTACGAGCCGCCATAATTCCTCTCATATTGGGAATACGCTGCTCGGCCATCCCTTTGGCACAGCTTATTACGAGCGGGAGATTGGCTTCGGCAACTTCCGTTCCACCCTGCACATCACACTCCACCGTAGCTACTCCGCCGGCTACGTCCAAACGGGCGGCCAGCGACACATAAGGCAAATCAAGCAGCTCGGCAATCATGCCGCCTACCTGCGAGCCGTTATAGTCAATCGTTTCTTTACCGGTGAGAATGAGGTCAAAACCTTTATCTTTCGCATACTCCGTTATCTGACGGGCCACAAAATAGGCATCGGTAGGTACGGCATCAATACGCACCGCATCCTGCGCACCGATAGCTAATGCCTTACGGATCACAGACTCGTCAGACGCAGGGCCTACGATCAACGCAGTTACCGCACCACCCTGCGCTTCGGTAAGCTCCAGGGCACGAACCAGGGCATACCATTCATCATAAGGATTGATGATATATTGAACCCCTGCTTCATTAAACTTCGTATCGTTATCAGTAAACGCGATTTTAGTGGTAGTATCGGGCGCTTTACTGATGCAAACCAATATCTTCATCGAATTCGGAATTAGAATTTAAAAATGAAAGAGCCCCCAAAAATAAGGAAAATGGCTGTTCTGCGAAATTAAAAAGGGGAAAGCGCTCCGAAGGACTTAATATACCCTGAGTATGGTAGCCGAATCGGCCAAAATACCCCTTCCCCAAAGCCACTCCCTGAGTCCGGCTTCGTTGTGGTACTTTATAAAGTTCCCGTAAAACTCGGGCGTAGCCGAAGAATAACCGTTAACTGTAGGCACACCACAGGATTGCCCCGCTAACATTCCGTCGATCTGTATCAAAGACGCATTATCGGCCTCGACCGGCATATAAACTACGGCCTTGTGTACGGCTGGGTCAAAGCCTTCACGGATGCGAGCAGCCAGCGGTTCTACGCGGCTACGCCCCTCTTCTTTGGCAAAGTTTACCAGCCGGCCGGGCCATACCGACTGATCGGCTACAAGAAGCAGAGCCAGTAATCCGCCAAACCAAAGGCTTTTTTTACCCCAACGCGCCGAAAGCCAAACGTATCCCAAGGCAAGGAGCAGCGCCAAAAAAAACAGTTGTGCAAGAATCACGCGGGTCACGCCGCGCATAGAGCCGAAGCCGGGCAGATGCGCTACCGCCTTATATAAAGTATAATCGCCTACACGGAGCGTGAGTACCAGCAATCCGACGAAACAGAGCAGAAAAAAGCCTATCTGATATGCAAAAGCATGTGTGCGCTGCCTAAACAGGAACCATACGGCCCAGCCTGTGGTCAAAAAAGCGATAATTCCGGGAAAAAGAGCGTGTTCCCAACTGAAAGCTATCTTCTTAATATTAGCAGGACGCATCCAATCCCAAAGCACAGCCCCATCGGTAGGCAAGAAATAGGATCGCACCTGAGGCAGCAGCGGCCACACCTCTTCCCAGTTACGATCGCCCATTTGCGCCGAACGACTGAGGTAAGGCAGCAGCAGCGGTGCTATCAGCACCACCGAAAGCAGCAAGGGTATGGCAATTTTTTTGAGCAGAGAATAATCCATCCAGGTGCTACCCGCTTTTTTCCAACCTTTTAGCGTCAGGTAAACTACCGTCACCACCAGCATCGACAGCAACAGCATAAAACCCATATACATGGTGCAGTAAAACTGCCAGACCAGCATGAGCGAAAGCAGCAGCGCGGTTCTGAACTGCGGAGAATCGAGGAATTTATACAGCCAATAGAGTGCCAGCGGGAAACAAAAGCGCGGCAATAACTGAATGTGGTTAAGCTGCGCGGCCACAGGCAAAGAAAACGTGAACAAATAAGCCCCTAAAGCCGCCGCCAAGGGATTGCCGGTAAACCTGAACAAGGCATAATACGCCGCTCCGAAATTAAGGGCGAACATCAGCCATACCCATACTTGCAAAGCCGTATCGGGAGCCGCACCCAACCAGCGCGGCACACTGTAAAAAGGCAGAGCACCCAGCAGGTTATCGGCATACGTAATCGCTTCGGGCTCGGGATAAAAGAAAGGAGCGTTCCAATATTCCTTTTCCTGACCGTTCAGAAAGCGGTGGCCATGTTCCAACAGATAATTATTAAAACGCGTATCGCCCAAATCGCCGGGCATGGTGTCCATACGCAGCCCGGTAATAGCCACAGGCAGCATCCACATTCCGCAGATAAAAAGAAGCAGGGCTATTATTTTCTCGTTTCGTCTTAACATAGCGCCGAAAAGTAGCTATTTCCTTTAAATCTGCGCTCCATACAATAGATAAAGTTCCTTTCCATAGGTTAAGACGGCGGTTTTTTTATTTTTGCAACTCCAATTCTATTGAGCGATGAGAGAAGTACAGTTTCGCGAAGCCCTGAGAGAAGCCATGAATGAAGAGATGCGCAGAGACGAGCGCGTATTCCTCATGGGCGAAGAAGTAGCCGAATACAACGGTGCCTATAAGGTAAGTCAGGGTATGCTTGACGAGTTTGGCCCCAAAAGAGTAATCGATACCCCTATTGCAGAGCTTGGCTTTGCCGGTATCGGGGTGGGAGCCGCTATGAACGGATTGCGTCCCATTGTCGAGTTCATGACCTGGAACTTTGCCATTTTGGCCGCCGACCAAATCATTAACAGCGCCGCTAAGATGCTGCAAATGAGTGGCGGGCAATACAATGTGCCTATCGTATTTCGCGGTGGCAACGGGCAGGCGGGTCAACTGGCCGCTACGCACTCCCAAAGTTTTGAGGCGTTTTACGCCCACGTACCCGGCCTGAAAGTGATTACCCCTTCCACTCCATACGACGCTAAAGGTTTGCTCAAAGCTGCCATTCGCGATAACGACCCGGTAGTTTTTCTGGAGTCGGAGAAAATGTACGGCGATAAAGGTCAGATTCCCGAAGGCGAATACGTGCTGCCCATAGGCGTAGCCGATGTAAAACGCAAAGGAAAAGACGTAACCCTCGTCACCTTCGGAAAAATCATAAAAGTAGCGCTGGAAGCTGCCGAAGCGTTGGCTAAAGAAGGAGTCGAAGTGGAAATCATCGACTTGCGTACTATACGCCCCATTGATTACCAAACTGTTATCGAATCCGTAAAAAAGACCAATCGTTTGGTAGTGGTCGAAGAAAGCTGGCCGCTGGCCTCCATTTCTTCCGAAATCGCTTACTGGGTACAACGTTATGCTTTCGATTACCTCGACGCGCCCGTATGGCGTGTAACCCAAAGCGATACGCCATTCCCCTTCTCGCCCACGCTAATGGCCGAAGCTTTGCCCAACGTGCCCCGCATAGTAAGGGCCGTAAAAGAAGTGCTGTACAAATACTAAGTGCCGAACGGCTTTCGACATTATTCAACGTGTTGAAGCGAAAGGAATTAGGCTATTTGCACATTACAAGGCAATCGCATACTTTTGCCCCCCTGAAAATTTTGCTTAACCTCATAATAAAATAAATCTCCCGGAAAATGGAATTTCTCCAACAAAACATGATTTATCTGATTCCCGCGATGGGACTGCTCGGTATTATCGTTATGGCTGTCAAATCGGCCTGGGTAAACAAGCAGGATGCCGGTGACAAAACGATGACCGAAATAGCCTCTCACATTGCCTCTGGCGCTATGGCGTTCCTGAGAGCAGAGTGGAAAGTAATGGCTTATTTCGTGATCATTGCCGCTGTCCTTTTGGCCTGGTCAGGCACCACAGTAGAAAATTCGAGCCCGATAATTGCCGTTGCCTTTATTATTGGTGCGGTATTCTCGGCCGTAGCCGGTTACATAGGTATGCGCATCGCTACCAAAGCCAACGTACGCACTACACAAGCTGCCCGCAGTAGCCTGGCTCGCGCGCTGAAAGTATCCTTTGCCGGCGGTGCCGTAATGGGACTCGGTGTAGCAGGTATGGCCGTACTCGGTATCGGTTCGCTGTTCATCGTATTCTATAAAATGTATGTTGGCAGCGATGTGAACGGTCACGACATGGCGAAAGCCCTCGAAGTGTTAGCCGGTTTCTCGCTGGGTGCCGAATCGATAGCGCTGTTTGCCCGTGTAGGTGGCGGTATCTACACCAAAGCGGCCGATGTGGGCGCCGACCTCGTAGGTAAAGTAGAGGCCGGTATCCCCGAAGACGACCCCCGCAACCCTGCCACCATCGCCGATAACGTGGGCGATAACGTGGGCGACGTAGCCGGTATGGGCGCCGACCTGTTCGGTTCTTACGTAGCTACCATTTTGGCGACTATGGTTTTGGGCCGTGAAATTGTATCCAACGACGTATTCGGAGGCATTGGGCCTATCCTGCTGCCGATGGTAATCGCCGGACTCGGTCTTATTTTCTCCATTATCAGCATCTCTTTTGTACGCATCAGCAATGATCAGGGCAATGTGCAAAAAGCGCTCAACACCGGTAACTGGCTCTCTATCATTCTTACCGCAGCCGCCTCTTTCTTCCTGGTCAACTGGATGCTTCCCGAAGGTGATCTGCAAATCCGCAGCATGACCTTTACCCGCCTCGACGTATTTATTGCCATCGCCATCGGACTCGTAGTAGGCGCGCTGATGAGCATGATTACCGAATACTATACCGCCATGGGCAAACGCCCCGTGCGCAACATCATCCGGCAGTCTTCTACCGGTCATGCGACCAACATCATCGGCGGACTCTCAGTAGGTATGGAATCGACCGTGTTCCCTACCCTTGTGCTGGCAGCCGGTATTTTCCTTTCGCACTATTTCGCCGGACTTTACGGGGTAGCTATAGCCGCCGCCGGTATGATGGCTACTACCGCCATGCAGCTTGCTATCGACGCTTTTGGTCCCATTGCCGATAATGCCGGTGGTATTGCCGAAATGAGTGGCTTGCCCAAAGAAGTACGCGAACGTACCGACACACTCGATGCGGTGGGTAACACTACTGCCGCTACAGGTAAAGGATTTGCGATAGCTTCGGCCGCGCTTACTTCACTGGCGCTATTCGCCGCATTTGTAGGTGTAGCGGGCATCGATCAAATTGACATTTACAAAGCGGAAGTGCTTGCCGGCTTATTCGTAGGCGGTATGATTCCCTTTATTTTCTCTTCGCTGGCAATTGCCGCAGTAGGCCGCGCCGCCATGAGCATGGTGGAAGAAGTGCGCCGCCAGTTCCGCGAAATTCCCGGCATCATGGAAGGAACCGGAAAACCCGAATACGACAAATGCGTAGCCATTTCGACAAAAGCCTCTATCCGCGAAATGATGTTCCCCGGAGCCATTGCGCTGGTAGTACCTGTAATCGTCGGTTTCTCGTTCGGTCCCGAAGTGCTCGGCGGACTTTTGGCCGGTGTGACCGTGAGCGGTGTGCTGATGGGTATGTTCCAAAATAACGCCGGTGGCGCCTGGGACAATGCGAAAAAATCGTTCGAAAAAGGCGCAGAAATTAACGGACAGATACACTACAAAGGTTCTGATCCACACAAAGCGGCCGTAACCGGCGATACTGTGGGCGATCCCTTTAAAGATACTTCGGGTCCTTCGATGAACATCCTTATCAAGCTGATGTCTATCGTATCGCTCATTATTGCTCCTCATATTGCGGTAAACCTCAACGGTGCGCACAAGACACAGGAAAATCCTGCGCACACTATTGAGGCCGAAGCTCCGCAACAGGCTGCTGCCGAAACAGAAGCACAAGATATTGCCCGCTGGTAACAGTCGGCTGATTCCCGATTTTTCCTAAAATCCCCTGGCCGTATCGTCAGGGGATTTTTTTATGCGCACCCTCAAAACAACATCTCATTTTCTCAAAATATCTGTCTCAAAAAATATTCCGGCACAGCATTTGACGAAAGAAGGTCGAAAGTAAAGAAAACGGTGCCGCACGAAATAAGCCGTTCTTTGCTTTTATTGATTGGAGTGTTACTTTTTTAGATGAACTATGTTTATCTTTCGGAACTTTTAGCGCACTATACGCTCATGACTACCAGAATGACCTCTCCCGATTTTGATTATAATACACAACGTCCCCAAATGCGCATTCCCGAATACGGTCGTAATGTGCAGAAAATGGTGGAGTACTGCATGGCTATTGCCGACCCTTCGGAACGCAACAAAGTAGCCCAGGCCATCATTACCGTGATGGGGCAGCTCAATCCGCAGTTGCGCGATGTGGAAGATTTTAAGCACAAGCTGTGGACGCACCTTTTTGTAATCAGCGATTTTCAGTTGGATGTGGACTCTCCTTACCCACGTCCGACACGCGAAGAGTTTACCGAAAAACCCGCGCGTTTGGTATATCCCCGAAAAAACATTCGTTTCGGACATTACGGCAAAAGCATCGAATTGCTGATACAGAAAGCTTGTGAATATCCTACAGGTGAAGAAAAAAATGCGCTTACGCTGGCCATTGCCAACCTGATGAAACGCTCTTACCTTACCTGGAACCGCGACTCTGTCACCGACGATGTGATTTTCGCTCAATTGGCTGAGCTTTCGGGTGGAAAAATCCGCCTGGAAAATGTGACGCTTTCCGGAAGCACACAGGGTGTAGGACAAGGTCAGGGGCAGCCTCAGGGAAGCCAGCAGGGCCACAGTTACGGTAAGAACAACAAGCAACGTTGGAAACAGAATAACTTTAAAAACAACCGCAACAAAAAACGTTTCTGAGAAATGGGAACTTTCGAGATTCGCGGAGGCAAACGCCTGAAAGGGGAGCTCGTTCCGCAAGGCGCTAAAAACGAAGCACTGCAAATAATCAGCGCGGTACTCCTTACCCCCGAAAAAGTCATTGTAAAAAACGTACCCGACATCGTCGATGTCAATAAGCTTATCAGCCTTATACAGGCTATGGGTGCGAAAGTGGAGAAACTCGAAGAAGGTACGTTTTCGTTCGAAGCGAAAGACATTCACCTGGATTATCTCCATTCTGACGATTTCAAAAATCGTGGCGGCGGACTAAGAGGTTCCATCATGATCGTAGGTCCGTTGCTGGCCCGGTTCGGTAAAGGTTTTATTCCCAAACCCGGAGGCGATAAAATAGGCCGTCGCAGGCTGGATACGCACTTTTTAGGATTCCAGCAATTAGGTGCGGTATTCAATTACGATTCGACCGAAAGCTTTTACAGTGTAGAAGCGCCTGTTGGTGGACTCAAAGGCTGCCACATGCTGCTCGACGAGGCTTCCGTAACCGGTACGGCCAATATCATCATGGCCGCTGTGCTGGCCAAAGGCAAAACCACCATTTACAATGCGGCCTGCGAACCCTATATCCAGCAGTTGTGTAAAATGCTTAACCTCATGGGCGCACGCATTAGCGGTATAGGATCCAACCTTATCCAAATAGATGGCGTAGCGGCGCTTCACGGCTGTGAACACCGTTTGTTACCCGATATGATCGAAATAGGCAGCTTCATAGGGCTGGCCGCGATGACACAGTCTGAAATCACGATCAAAAATGTGTCGTATCCCGATTTGGGAATGATCCCTTCGGTATTCGCCAGGCTTGGCATACAAATGGAACTGCGCGGCGATGATCTGTTTATTCCCTCGCAGGAAAATTACGAGGTGGATTCTTTCATCGACGGCTCTATACTCACCATTGCCGACTCGCCCTGGCCGGGGTTTACACCCGACCTGCTGAGCATCGTGCTGGTGGTGGCTACGCAGGCCAAAGGCAGCGTCCTGATTCATCAGAAAATGTTCGAAAGCCGCCTGTTCTTCGTGGACAAGCTCATCGATATGGGCGCGCAGATCATTCTCTGCGATCCGCACCGTGCTACCGTCATTGGACTTAACCGGCAGTTTCCGCTGCGTGGCGTGACCATGACCTCTCCCGATATCCGTGCCGGTGTGTCGTTGCTCATCGCCGCCCTTTCGGCCGAAGGAAAAAGCACGATTCACAACATTGAGCAGATCGATCGCGGCTACCAGAATATCGACAGCAGGCTGCAGAAGCTGGGTGCCGATATCAAACGACTTTAACTCGTTTTCAAACCCAAACCCTAAATAACCCTATCATGAACAAAAAGCTACTGTTAGCAGCGCTCTTCGCCGTTTTTTCGGTGGCGGGCTCAACCCAACAGCTCGTTAACCCGAGTCAGGTTACGGGCGGAAACGGCCAGCCGCTGAATGCGATTCCTTCGCTGGTTTCGGGCTCAGTTTCGCCTTTGTCGCCAACCGGATCTTCACCTGCTGCTTCCGGCGATCGTGCCGCATGTACAGATAAAGTAACCTACGTGGATCATCACGATAACGGCGGGCAAAGATTAGAAGTACTTATCGGAGGAACCGAAGGATGGCAGGCCGGTATGCAGTCATTCCCTGCCTTTACCGGTGAGCTGCTCGGCTTCGACTTCGTAGCCAAATCAGCCAAACCCTCGGGAAGCTCTACGGTGTTCATCGTGGTATATTCGATTGACCAGACCTACTTATATCCCGAAACCCTTATCGGCTCGGGCTCTACCACCATCAGCAACCAAAATACGTACACGGTAAATTTCAATTCGCCGATAAACGTAAGCAACGGGTTTTGCATCGCCCTCTTTTCTGAAGAAACGGATTCTTCTATTATCTATACCAACGGTGCCGGATCCGGCCAATCCACTTCCGGATACTCTATTGTGTACCACGAAGAGGTATTCATGCGTAAACTTATACTGATGGGGCAAAACGTAGATTTCCTGGTCAAGCCCTCTATTCGTTTCAACTATCCTAACCCCTCGCTCTCCGTAAGCGGACCTACCACTATTTGCGGAGGCACACAGGTTTCGGCTACACTCACCC
>CAYWRZ010000020.1:0-47184 GCA_964460845.1 uncultured Weeksellaceae bacterium | reverse complement strand
TCCTTTAATTAAGGATTTTATTTCCTATTTAATACGTTCGAAATCAATTGTTTAAACAAGTTTTAAATAACGAAAATACACTAGTAAGGATTAAAGATGTTTTAAACTACGAACAACCAAACAAATATTTAGTTACAAGTACTGATTATTCACCTGATTCTTCCTTGAATCCAGTTTTGACAGCAAACAAAGCTTTTATATTAGGATATACAGATGAATTGTTCGGGGTTTACGATAAAGGGGAGTGTATAATTTTTGATGATTTTACAATGGATGTAAAGTTTGTTAATTTCTCATTTAAAGTGAAATCATCAGCAATTAAAATTTTGACCGCTAAACCAAATGTAAATTTGAAATTTATATTTGAATATTTATCCTTTTTGAATTTATCAGCTAGCGAACATAAAAGACATTACATTTCTGAAATTGAATCAATGGAAATATCTTTGCCAGATTCTCATTATCAAAATCAAATTGCAAATACATTATCAATTATTGACGAAAAAATAAAAATGGAATCTGAAATTCAGAGATTAATGGTAAGCAAAAACAATACTTGTTAGATAAACAAATTCGCTATCACATATTTCTTTTGTTCTTTTAATTTTTGTAAAAACTTAACTTCAATATCAATTTTTATATCAATTGATGAAAGGGAATCCGAGATTTTAGCTTGTTCTTCAATATCAGGAATATTGATTTGAATTTTTTCAATTTCCGACTTACTGATTTCTGCAAACGTAGATCCGTTTGCTCGTTTTTCCAATTCATATTTATTAATCTTCAACCAATTAAAAAGAAATATATTATTGTAGTTTTCTTTTACAATTAAAGATTGAAATCCTTGATTAGTAGTACATTCTTCAAGTGCGATTGATACTTCTCCTATTGTAGCTCTTGTAGTTAGTAATATAGTACCTTTCGGTAAAAGTTTTGCGGATGAATTTTTTAAACCTAAGTGAGATATAGTTCTTTCGCTTTTAGAAACAAAATTTGATTTTATTTCAGTTGGTGTGAACCACTGTATATTTCCATTCCAATATTCTGGCTTATTAGTTTCTGGAGTACCTCCTCCAATTATCTCACAGACATCTTTTAATTTCTTAGTTTCCCAGTTCTGAAAATAAATTCCCTTATGATTTTTAAATCTCAATTGACATAAGAATATTTTCTTACTAATCGTATTCTTTAATAACTTCAGTTCCTCAATTATTTTGTTTTGGGTGCGAATACGTTCGTCTATATGTGATAAAAAAGAAGAGATTTTTTGCTGTTCAAGCAATAATGGAAAATATACCTTCATTTCTGAAATCATATCCATTCTCACTGAATCGACTGAATTTTTCGCGGATAATTTTCTTACTCTATCGTGAAATTTTTCAGAAAACAAATGATATATGTATTTGCCGCTGTATCCTTCTCTAAAATCTCTTAGAGCATATACTCTCTGATGAAAATCAAATTTCCCATTGATATAATGGAAGTTTTTTCCAACTCCAACACCGTCACCAGATGTGAGAATAGCTTCACCATCGTATGAATAGCTATCAATTCTTTCTACAGTGTTTGAACGAACAAAAAAAGGATATTTTCCTTCTTCAACTTTATTTTGAGTGTCTTTGTTCCCTGTTTTAATTTCACAAACTTCTCCCAACTTCTTCACTTCCCATTCTCCCTTAAACCCCGGAAACCTCAACCGAGGGATGTTTGATTTTCCTCTATTGGGAACATCAGGATTACCAATCTCTTTAATGTAGATTGGGGAGTTCTTTATCCTCCGATTGAAATACTAACGTATTTAATTCCTTTCTGCTTCCTTTGTCATTTTAAACATTTAATTCAAATAAAATGAACAAAAAACAACTCTCAGAAGTCATCGATCTATGGAAAATAGACAAAAAGCAGTATGTGAAAAAGTCAAGTTTTTCAGCTTATACGTTATTGATTGAAAATCATATCCTGCCTAATTTCGGTAGCAAAATTTCGATTGAAGAAACTGATGTCCAAAGCTTTGTTTTTCAAAAATTGGAAACGGGTTTAAGCCATAAAACAATTAAGGATATTTTAATTGTTTTGAAAATGATTTTAAAATTCGGAGCTAAAAACAAATGGTTTAATTATACCTCTTTTGATATTCAGTTTCCTACTGAACGCGAGAAGCATAATATCGAAGTACTTACAAAGAATGATCAGAAAAAAATAATGAACTACATACAGGAGCATTTTACATTTCGGAATTTGGGTGTGTATATCTGTTTGAGTGCCGGAATGCGTATTGGCGAGATATGTGCCTTGACCTGGGAAGATATCGATACCGATAACGGGATTATTAGTGTGAATAGAACAATCCAACGCATCTATGTTATAGAAGAGGGGATTCGTAGAACAGAATTGATTTTGGATACCCCAAAAACCAAAAATTCTATTCGTGAAATTCCGATGAGTAAAGATTTATTGCGAATATTGAAACCCTTTAAAAAAATAGTGAATCCTTCGTTTTTTGTATTGACAAACGATGCTAAACCAACAGAACCCAGAACGTACAGAAGCTATTACAAGAACTTAATGAAAGAATTGAATATGCCTGAACTTAAATTTCACGGGCTAAGGCACAGCTTCGCCACCCGATGTATTGAAAGTAATTGTGATTATAAAACAGTAAGTGTATTGTTAGGACACTCGAATATCAGCACAACCCTTAATCTTTATGTTCACCCTAATATGGAACAAAAGAAAAAAGCTATTGAGCAGATGTGTAAGGCGCTTAGATAAGTTTTAGATTATGAATTAGGAGAATATTTTATTTTGTTAAATTTGTATATAGATGAATAGAATAAGATAAACTCCTAATTCATAATTATTTTGAGTAAACAGTCCGAACAAGTCTTAGAAGAGAAGCTCGTTTTTCAATTACAAAAATTGGGATATAAATACGCCTTTATTGCGGATGAAAAAGCTTTACTGGAAAACCTGAAAACGCAGTTAGAAAAACACAACCATATACAATTCAGTGAGAGTGAGTTTGAAAAAGTATTAAACATTCTCAATAAGGGATCTGTCTTTGAAAAGGCCAAGGTGTTGCGTGAAAAAAAACATCATATCATACGGGATAATGGCGATAACCTGTATTTTGAATTTCTCAATGTTGAACATTGGTGTCAGAACGAATATCAGGTAACCAACCAAATTACACAAGCGGGTAAATATGAAAACCGTTATGATGTTACACTCTTAATTAATGGATTACCATTAATACAAATCGAATTGAAACGGAGAGGTTTGGAGATGAAAGAAGCATTTAACCAAATCAACCGCTATCAAAAGCACAGTTTCGGAGGGGGGAAAGGCCTGTTTCACTTTTTGCAGTTATTCATTATCAGCAACGGTGTTAACACTAAATATTTCAGTAATTTCGGATCGCATAAACAAGAGTTTTTGCAAACATTCCATTGGACAGATGAACAAAATAATCCATTAAATAATATTTTAAACGGCTTTACCGATTCGTTTTTAGAACCTTGTCATGTCAGTAAAATGATATGCAAGTACATTGTGCTGAATGAAACCGATAAACGCTTAATGGTGCTTCGTCCATACCAATATTATGCAGTAGAAGGCATTATAAAAAAAGTAAAAGAGAATGAAATACTGAATGGTTATAATATCGAGAAAAATGGTTATATCTGGCATACTACCGGAAGTGGGAAAACATTAACCAGCTTTAAAGCCAGTCAGATTCTGTCGGAAATTCCGGCCATTAAAAAAGTGGTTTTTGTGGTAGATAGAAAGGATTTAGATTATCAAACCAACCAGGAATATGATAAGTTTAGTAAAGGATCTGTCAGTTCTGCTACGAATACGAATGACCTTATTCGTAAATTCAATGACCCAAATGTTCGCATCATCGTTACCACCATTCAAAAGCTAAATAATGCGATTTCAGGTAGAAATTTATCGAAAATGAAATCCATACAGCATGAAAGAATGGTTTTTATCTTTGATGAATGCCATCGTTCACAATTTGGTGATACCCACAAAAATATTGTCAATTATTTTACTAATATCCAACTTTTTGGATTTACAGGTACGCCCATTTTAGAGGAAAATTCCGATGGAATGAAAACCACCGCAAGCTTGTTTGGGAAATGTTTGCATAAATATGTAATTACGGATGCGATACGCGATGAGAATGTGTTGAAATTTTCGGTAGAATATATTCAGACCTTCAAACAAAAAGAACATATCATTGATTTGAAAATTCAGCAAATCAACGAAACCGAAGTATTTGAATCTCCTGAACGTAAAGAAGCAATTGTAGATTACATTATACAACACCACGATCAGAAAACCCAAAAGAGGAAGTTTTGTGCGATGATGTGCGTGCAGGACATTGATTTCGTCATTCAATACTATGAAATATTTAAGCGTAAAAAGCAAGAGGGATTACATAATTTAAAGATAATCACCATTTTCAGTTTTGCTCAGAACGAAGAGGAAATGGAAGATGCTGTTTATTCCCAATTAGAAATGGCTGCCGAACCACAAGCAGAATACGGTTACAAGCCGCATCGCAGAGAATTATTAGAAACGTATGTGGAAGACTTTAATGAATTATTCGGAGAGAAGCAGAACGTAAAAGATACCGAAGGATTTTACAATTATTACAATGCGGTAGCCAAAAAATCTAAGCAAAACGAAACGGATATTTTGTTGGTTGCCAATATGTTTTTGACTGGATTCGACAGTAAGTATTTAAACACCTTATACGTGGATAAGAATCTGAAGTATCACGGATTGATACAGGCATTTAGCCGTACCAATCGTATTTTAGATAAGAATAAAACACAAGGGAATATTGTATGTTTCCGAAACCTGAAAGATAATACAGACGAGGCCATCACCTTATTCAGTAACAAAGAAGCGATTGACGAAATTATCGTTGAACCATACGAAGCATATGTAGAAAAATTTAATAAAGCGACACAAAAATTATTAGAAATAGTTCCACAAGTAGCATCTGTTGACGGTTTATATTCGGAAGAAGATCAGCTACAGTTTATTTTGGCTTTCCGTGCAATGATGCGTTTACACAAAAAAATGAGCCATTACACAGAATTTACCTGGAGTGATTTACAAATGGAAGAACAGCTTTTCGTAGATTATATCAGTAAGTATTTGGATTTAAAGCAAAGACTTGATCCTGCTGATCCGTCTAAAAAAACGTCCATTCTCAACGATATAGATTTTGAATTGGAATTGATAATACATGATACAATCAACGTGACTTATATCCTTCAGTTATTGATTAAATTCAAGTCGAAACACAGTGCAAAAGACAAAGAAAGTGTGGAGAAAGATATTTTCAATTTACTGAATACCGAAGTGTCATTAAGGAGTAAAAGAGAATTGATTGAGAAATTTATTCAGGAAAGTTTACCACATATTGAAGATACAGACACAATTTCCGAAGAGTTTGAAAAATTCTGGAACGTAGAGCAAGAAAAAGCACTTCAGGAATTAGTCAAGACAGAAAATCTTTCTGAAGAAAAAACGGAAAGACTGATAGAGAATTATTTGTTTACAGAACGTGAACCTTTGCGAAAAGAAATTTTAGATTTACGAAAAGAAGGAAGACCAAGTGTATTAAAATCTAAGGAAATTGGAGACCGTATTCTAAATAAGATTTTAGGTTTCGTAGATACTTTTGTTCATGGAATATCAGGCAATTAATATTTCTTTATTTTCTATGCTTTTTGAAGTGCTTCTTTCTTTTCGCAGGTAGTTTCTTCTTTCTTCGTTTACGTTTCTTTAATCCCATCATTTGAGACACAGCACATATGCGCTTTTAATTCCTGGTGGAAGCGCCTATACAACGTTATAGGCAGTTTCATTTCTCGTGAGGATAGCGTTTACATTGTTACAGGCTTTTATTCAAAATCGGGCATATCATCGGTATTCTCCATTACATACCCAACTCTTCTGGCCAGTCCTTGCTCATCTCTTAAGTCATTTTCTGTAATTGTATCAGCATCAGGATTAGGGCTCATGTGATTTATATCTAAGTTTTCAAGATTTGCTGGCGGTAAACCAATATTATAAACTTCTTCGGCAGTAACTACATCTTTATTAACTTGCCTGCCATCGTTAAGTCCTCTCGAAAACCCACCTGAAAGTACTCTTTCTGTTTCTGGGTTTATCACTTTTCCAACTCCTCTTGAAAACCTATCTGCATGTCCTAATTCATGTCCGAGTGTTATATGGAGTGGAGTGGTCTGAAGTTCAAATCTATTCGTTTCTGTATTATGCACTGGCACACGAGTTTGTTCGGGGGCTATATTAGGATTCCAGTCCACTCTAACATTAGTTCCTACTCCTGCTGTTGCAGCGGCTTTATGTGCTTCAATTTTATTTCCGTTTGCAGAACGGAAATATGTCTTAAACCATCCTGGCGTTTCAGGCTCAGCCGCATTTAGATTTGAATTAATTTCACTAATTGTAATTGTTTTTTCACTATCTATAATTCTATGAACCAGTCTTGTACCTTGAGGGCGGTTATCATTTGTTACCTCTCCGCGGCTGACATTAAGTGTTTTGTATATCTTACCAGTGGTGGCATAATTTAAAGCTCCTTCGCTGGTGAGATTGTTCAAAGATTGCTGTACACTAGTAAAAAAAGGGGTGGGATCCGCGCTTGGATTCCAGGTTGAAGGTTTTGCCTGAAGTCGAAATTGAATGGGTTTAGAATGGTCTGCAATTGCCTGTAATTGGGTGGTTTGATTAGCCTGCAGACTAGTATTAGCCATTTCTTGTATTTTTCTTTGGATAATCGCTTCAGGTCGATTATCTACAAACTGAAAAGCAGATCCTGTCTCGCTTTTCTTTTGAAAAACAGCATTTGCCACCGATTGGCTTTTATTCTCTTGAGTTTTGTCAGCATGAGTATTCATAATTCATTTCTTTTAGTTTTCAATGAATTGCCTATAACGGTTTACGGCTTGGCGAAGGTGGACCGATAGCTATCGGGATTGAATTTTGTACAAAGGTTTAATCGAAGCCGTTCAGCTCTGATTTTGGTAATACCTTGTGAGTGGTTCGGCTTTTATTATTCTTTTGCTAATTCGTAAATAACTCCTTCACGTCCTTCAAAGTCAAAATTTTCTTTAAATATCATACCAATTTTTTCAAGAACTTTTATTGAACCAATATTCTCTTTCATTGCTCGTCCAACTATTTTTTCAATTCCAAGTTCAGTAAAACCAATGTCAAGACACTTTTTTGACGTTTCGGTAGCATAGCCTTTATTCCAATAGTTTCGGTAAAATCTAAACCCAATATCATATTCGTTTTTATCTTGGCTATATTTTAGTCCGCACCAACCAATAAATTTTGAAGTCTCTTTGTCAATAACGGCGAGTCGCCCAACTCCATATTTTTTATATTGGTCATAATTAGTTAAAAAGTCAATTGAAGCCTGAAGGTTTTCAAAAGGTTTGTCGCCTGTATATTTTAAGACTTCTTCGTCAAGATTTAAAGCATAGAAATCTTTTGCGTATTCTTTTGTCAGTTTACGCATTATCGTTCTTTCAGTTTCTAAATTTTCAATTTCTTTCATTTTTCTTGATGACTTTCAGTTTTCAGTCAAGTCATTTTTGTTTGAGTTGCGTCGTTTTAAGCTGACCGCCAAGCGCCTTTTAGTGGCTGACTTTTATTATTTCTTCAATTAGTCTATTCATATTTTTTTTGTTTCGCCCCATTGATACAACTGAACTTCGTTTTTCAGGGTCACAAATACTATTTACTAAAATTTGATTTTTGTGAAATAATATTGTTATTTGTTCGCCCCAACTTCCCGAAAATAAACTGGGGTGAGTTTTAGCAATTATAATTTTTTTATTACTCACATAAGGTATCCATTCTAGTTCAGTCGCAACTTTTTCTATTATTGGGTCGAGCTCTTCACGAGTCAATTTTGTATTAATAGATTTGAATTTCAGTCTATTTCTTTGAATTCGGTAAAATAATAGTCCAAGTATCGAAGGAATTATCATAAACCAAATTTCACCTTCTCGAAAAGGTCTCGACGTTCCTTGAAAATAGTCTTTTAAATGAAAAAAAATGAACAAAGCTGGAATTATGAATAGAAAGCCAACTATTGCATAATGGTTGAATTTATCCCAATTACCAAGTTTCATTTCACCAGTTTCAATTGAGTATTTTATCTGTTCGTTTGTCATTTTTTTAAGCTTGCAACTAACTCGTTTATATTCACAATAAAACCACGCAAATATACTGAATATCAGTTGGATTTGTATAACAAGAATACTAAAATAATACGACTATCGGGTAACGGTTCCTGTGTTTAATTAAGCTAAAAAGGAGACCAGGATTACCCGCCTTTGGTGGCTGATCTGTGATAGGGGAGGTTTCTAATCCTTCTTGCCAAACCCCTGTTAGGTACGGGCTTTCTATAGTGATCGGCCCAATGAAATAGTATTAATAATCTTATTCCTAAGATAAAAAGTCAGTACTACATCATTTTTATTTATTATTTTAATTGTATCACTCTTTGAATGAGGAATAGTAAACGTGTTTTCAATTTTTACCTGATGGTCACCAACTTGAATCCTATTAAATGAAATTCCTACATCTTTTATTTCTGCCGTTAGAATGTAACCGTGTCCTGCATTTATCCAATTTTTGCCATACCATAAGTCGTAATCGTCATGCCCAAATTCCTCAATTATTGCTGTGCCTCCTCTTTTTATTGAGTCAGGTTGTCCTAATACTTCAATATATTTTTCTAGCTCAAAAGTGTCTAAGACCGATATTCCATTCACATTATATTCCAAATCGGTTGAAAAAAAATCATGCTTCTGTTCATGCATATCCTCTTTAGTCGATTTAATGCTCTCGTTTGGCTTAGGTTTATTGTTGGTGTCTGACTGTCCACAGCTTAGTAATACCAGTGTAAAAATGCTGAGGATTAAAAGATGTTTAGTTGTTGATGTCATAAGTTTGTGTTTTCACAATACGCTATTTTACATTTTTTGAGCGAATGTGAAACACATTAGGTCGCAAAAAATGCAGAAACGCTCAGTTTTTCTCTTAACCCGCCATTTTGCCAATGCGATGTTAGCTACAGTATTTTTAGGATAGATTTTTCATTATTTTTTTTAGTAGCACTATTTGTCCTAAATGGTAATAACTATGCTCAATCATTGAGTCTATATTTCTCAAAAAAGTTCCGTATTTTTCGTCAACAAAATTTTCATTCAGTTTTTCTTCGCTCAATTTTTCAATTAAGTCGGCAAATTCCTCTGAATCTTTCCAAAATTTTGCTAGAAAATTTTCCCATTCTTCCTGTGAGTTAATTTCAGGAAAATCAAAACTGTATTTATCGCTTATTTCTAACTTTCCACCCAAAAAAACATTTTTGACTCCGTTTACATAATAATGAATATGTTGAGCAAGAATTGATATTGTATTTAGATTCTGAAACTTAGCAGTTGCAATTTTCCAATCTAAATTGCTCAATTCATTTCTAAAATTTGTGTTCGCAATCCAGGTTCCACTCAAAATTACTTCACGGAATCTTTCAGAAAGTGTTAATGAGTTATTTTTCATTTTTCCTCTTTTAATATGCTGGTTTTTTGAGCATTGTGGCTGGGGTTTTGGCGCTTGGTGAGGTTGGAGAAATAGGAGCAGAGTATTTTCTGCTTTACATAAACGTTCTTGATTACGGTAATCCCACTAAAAACCCCAATCTCGCCAAACGGCTGTTGGTGACAGTTTTTTCAGGTATATTTTTAAGTTAAATTCATTTTCCAACTTCCATTTCCTGGGCGATAGAAAACAGGAATAATTCCAAATAAAAAACCAATCCTTTTTTTGAATTTCCAAGTCCCAACAGCTTCTGTTTTATTTTCAGACAAAGTTCCTGAATAGTATAATACCGGGTGTTTTCCTTTACTATTTTTTCTTACTCCTTTAAGTCTATTTGATAGTGTTTAGGCATTAATTTTTCGAATGAAATATTGTTATTATCAATTTTTCCAATAATTTCTCCAGTTTCTTCCATTCCTCCAGTTTCCACATCGTCTTTTACGATGCCACTGAAATTTATTCTATCAAATTTTGAAATTACAATTTCAAAATTTGTTTTTTCAAAACCTGTTGCTTTTTGAATTTTTTCGTTTTCAAACTTATAATAGCCTTTCCAATTTCCTGTCATCTTATTGATTTTAATTGTTTTTTGACGATAATTTTCGGGCGAAATTTCCACCAATGTTAAGGGCTTTGCGATGGTGCAGAAATAGAGATCCGTCAGCTGAGCTTCGTTGTAAAGCCAAATAGAATTACTAAAGTTGAGTATTCGTTCGTCAGCCGCACTATTGCAAAACCTATTGTTGGACGAAGTTAGAAGTCATTAATTATTCGTTCACATGATAGAATACGAGTAGTTAATCTGTCAATCTCTGACATTGTATAATTTTTCCCCTTTACATTTCTGATATGATTTAGTACCTCATTTATTTCTGAGTCGCTTTTAACTATTATGTAAAGAATATCATTTGCTTCAAATTTCAAACGCTCGTTTTGCAATTTTAAGTTCTCTTTGTCCTTTTGGTCTTTGGATTGATAATCATTTATGTCTAACCACGGCATGAATGCTGGTGTTTTTGAATTTTCAAGTTCTGGAACAAATCTCCATTCTCGTTCATCAGCAAAGCGATAATTTTTCACCACCTTCCCTTTTCTAAATAGGTCTCCTTCGTATATTTTCATATACCGGACTAAATTTGCCACATGCAAATAGTCAATCAGTTTGACATTTGGACTTTTGCGAAGATTCCGAATTGATGATAATGAGTTAAAACACAAGTTTGAGTCTTTATTCATGTAGATTACTGGATTCAAATTATTTTTAACTGCCCATTCCTTATTAAGTCCAATTCCATAACAACCATATTTTTCTATATGCTCGGATACTTCTGAAATACGTATGTCACAAAATGAAACCATTGGGATAGCTATTTTTACTGGTTTCACGTTGTGGTCAATTTGTTCTGAACAATATTTTATTTTAAAGTTTTCCTTTAGAAGTCCAAAAAGCCCCTTTTTTGAAGTGAAATGAAATAGAGTTGATGGAGATAGTCCCATAATTAAAAGAAAAATTTAAAGGTTTAGGATGTCAATTCATTTCGCCCAACGTTTTGGGTATTGCCGAAGGCAGGAATTTTTAGCACAAATGTTGATGCCGGGAACCAAACTTTGATTAACTACAAAAGTCTCTGTGGAGGAATGAACCGACACTTTTGCAAAACCCTTGTTACCATTAGTTGTTCTTCTGTTCATCAAGTTATTGTCCACCGAATAGAGAATTTAGTTTGTCAAACATTTTATCAATTTCCTTGTCGAGGTTTTCATTTGTATTAACTTTCAATCGGTCAATTGCTCGTCTTGATTTAAACCAAACATAAGGATTTATTTTCCAGGCAATTTTCTTAATGTCATTTTCTAAATCAACCAAAGTGTCTTTAAAAACATCTGATTTTATAATACTCATAGCTTGATTTGCACCAAGTTTTATTTCATGGTGGTCATTGGGGAATTGTTCTTTTACATTGTCAAACATTCCTTCAATAGTGTCAAAGGTTTCTATGATATTCGTTCTGCCACTTAAATAGTAAGCAGTCAAAGGGTCAATTGTCGCCAAACTCTTTATTGAAGTTTGGTAATTTTCTTGAACAACTTTAATTTCTTTTAGCAAGTCGGATTTCAGGTAATTTGTCAATATACCTGAATAAATTTTTTGTATTATAACTTTGGCTTCTTCAGACTGTTCACTAAGTGGAATCATTGCATGAACCTTGTTAGTGATTTTTTGAACGTATTTGTCAAGGTCGCTACGATTAAAAACAAAGTAGGTTTCTAACAAGTTGAACAATACAATTTTTAAATTTCTCTTGTCCTCTTGTCTTGTCTGAAACCATTGTCCAAGTTGGTTAAGTGTCCAGCCGAAAATTATACCAACAGCCGAAAACACAAAACCCCAGAATATCTTTTCAAAGTCTGTCATTGTATAGCTTGTCTTATTTGATTTAGTTTGTTAGGATAGAGATTGTCTGTAAATTCATGACCAGAATTTACAAAACCTCTTGTTCCAAATATTCTACACTTTGTACAAAGGTTTAATCGAAGCCGTTCAGTCTGCCTATTTCCAATACAATGTGACCTGCTGTTATTTTTCATCGTTAATTGCTTTCATTATCAATTCAGGTAGTTCATTCCAAATCAACTCACAGGCATAATATGCATTGCTCAAGATGATGATCCCTGTATTTTTCGCAGGATAAATACGAAGTACAGAACTGTAGCCAGGCTCACGCCCCACGTGAAAAACATAGTCGCCATTGGCACTATTTGAAAACCGCCACCAGCCAAGTCCGATTGAAGTTTGATAGCCCTTAATAGCCTTTTGCAAGGCCCACATCTGTTCAACGGTTGTGGTGGAAAGTAGCTTTCCGCCTTTTTTATTGGATATATTCAGGTATTCAATTACCCATTTGCTAAGGTCTTCAGTAGAGGAATATAAATAACTACTTGGATAATGTTCGGGAGAACTGCTCTGAGTCGGCCATTTGCCAATAGAAATACCGGGATATTTTAGCACAGGGTTTATTTTTTTTATTTCCCCATACAGGTTCAATCTCCTTATTTCTTTGCCTTTTCCTTCCACTTTTAAGGGTTTCGCAAGGAGTTCAATGGGTATGCGACGCTGTGAAAAAGTAGAATGATCCATTCCTAACGGGCCCAGTATATTATTTTTTATATAGCGGTCGAATGGTGTTTTAGTGGTTTGTTGAATTAAATAGCCGAGAATATCATATCCTGTATTGCTGTATGTTGTTCCGTCAAATTTTTCGCCGGGTTTAAAATTTAGTTTTGTGTGGGTTAATGAAAGCACTAATTCCTGCAGTGCCAGGCTGTCGCTCGTGGTTTTTTTCAGTTCACTATCCCATGGTAAACCCGAAGAATGTGTCAATAAATGAAAAAGGGTAATCTCTTTATATCTACTGTCTTTTAATACAAATTCGGGTAAATATTCAATGAGTGGTCTGTTTATATCGAGCTTTCCCTGTTCAGCAAGCTGCATTACGGCTGTGGCAGTAAATAATTTGGTGATGGATGCAATATTAAACCGGGTTTGAATGGAGGTGTGGTGCTTGCGGTCTATATCTGTAAAACCATATCCGTTTGAATATAAAATTTGCTCATCTTTCACAATACCGATTGATAGTCCCACAATTTTATATTCATTCATTTTTGAAATGATCAAGCTGTCAATTTTTTGGTGCAGCTTATTTTGTCCAAAGGCCAGGGTCTGAACAAAGGTGAATAAGAGGGTTAATTTTAAGCTTTTTATCACGTGAATGAATTACAGATAAGGATTTGGGTATTTGGCGAAAACGGTGACAGACCGGGAATTATTTGTTTTTTTCGCTTTTCCACTCGTGTTCGATATCGGTCATTAAGAGTGCGTTATCAAATATAACCGAACCTTTTGGAAAAATTTCTTCGTTTTCAAAAAAACTTGATTTCACTTTTGAAACCTTAAGTGGCCTGACTTCCCATTTATAGGCTTTTAACCGAAGTCCGTCAAATTTCTTTTTGTGGGGCGAATAACCAAGGTCGCCATTTTCAAAAAAGTCGGAAGCGTAAGCGAGTGTTTCAAAAATGGAGTTATTGTTAAAGGCCTCTGTTTCTGAGGCTTCAATTAAAATTTCGGTATCGTCCGAGCTTTTAAAGTGGATATGATAATTTCCGTTATTTTCCTGTACGTTGAATTTTGCGTAATAATGTTTACCCGGAAATATTCGTCCGCCTGCCAGCGCGTTTAGTTTATGTGAAGTATCCCTGCGCGGAATGTAAACGCCTGATTTTGTTTCTCCGTTTTCTTCCCATTCTACGGCAATTCTATGTGCGCTGTTTTCGGAGCTTATGCCCATAAAGTCGGGAAATCCTTTGGGTTTAATGTGTTTTAGCCTTATCAGGCAAATGCCCACGATGGCTTTGTTTTTATAAATTTTGGGTCTGAAAGGGGAGGGGATGATTTTCTCTACCGTGTTGGGGTCGGCCCTGAAATTGATTAAAATCCTCCTGTCGATATATCCGTGTAGGGTCGGGATTTTCATGGGGTGCCGTTTTTTTGCTTTGGTTGTAGGGAGATTACCGTGCAATCGGATTCTGTACGCTCAAATTTAGCAATTACTTTTATGGGAAGCAGTGTCGGAGGAGGAGTGGGGTTATAGGCAGATCGTCCCAACTGAAAAAATGCCTCTTATCTCATTAGCTACAGTCATTCTACATCTGCCTATAATGGTTTCGGGATTGTACGTCAGCTCGCTTGACCTATCTGCCGGCAGGGCGTAAACCCCTTGTTAGCAGTAGTTGTTGTTCTTCTTCTCAATGATTCGCTATGTCCTGAATACATTGCTCTCTAATTTTCCAAATGTCGTTGAGTCCTAAGTTTATTTGTTTGTGCTTGAGCCAGGTTACAAGATAATTTTTGTGATAGTTTACCTTATAGTCGGTGATTTGTTCGGGTGAAATTTCGATTTCTTCAATTAGATCGTCCAAGAAATCTGTCGGCTCAGAATTTATTTTTGTCAGGTCGAGAATTTGGTCTTCATATTTTAAGTAACAATGTGCTTCAGGTATATATTCTAAATTGTTTTGCAGGAGTGTCGCAGAAATTTCAGGTGTATTATTCTTGTTCATTTTAAAAAGTCCAACGATGAGTTTAACTTTTTCGAAGTTATTTTCGTCTGCAAGTTGTTTGAGCAGCGCGTGTTTCGTGCTACAGGTTCCGCAGTTGTCATCAAATAGAGAAGCCAGGTTGTTTTTGTCGGCGTTTCGTCCATAAGCAAGCTGTTTAACAAATAAAGCAGCTTGATTAAAGGTCAAAATGTTTCTGTCGATAAATTCTTTTGAAATTTGTCTCCTGGAGGTTATTTCGAAGTCAGGCTGATTTGTCATTTAGTTGTTTTTGTCTTTTATATTTTTAGTTCCATAACGGGTAAATATCTATTTTTAATGGCGGTTTCAAGTTGTCCGATTTTACTAAATCCAAAATATTCGTAAAACTTTTCTGCGTTTGGGTCAGCATCTAATATTATTTTATTTTTCTCAGAATTTTTAATCCTATTTAGAAAATCATTCATTAGAAGTTTCCCAAAACCATTTCCAATATAAGTTGGCAAAATAAATAAGTTGTCGAGTTTTACCTCTTTCTCATTCAAATAAATGTATGAGTAGTATCCAACAACTAAATGGTTAACTAATAAGTTGTAAACATTATTCAGTTCAATGTAGTTTTTTGTTATCGTCAACAGTTCTGACCAATTTTCCATTTGCTCCTCAGAATAACCCCAATAAGCTTTTGACTTTTTAGTGATCTCGGTCAAAATCTCGTGGTCTTCTGGGGTTGATTTTACGATTTCCGTCATTTTTTTACGATTACCGTTACGTTTTGACGCTTGGCGAAGTGGCGGATTAGGATTCGAATGTTTCAAGCTTTGTAGAATGTTTTTAGTATTACGAAAATAACTAGAAACCGCCATTTTGTCCCCCCCCTGTTGCCAGTTGTTTTTAATTTGTTGGTGTTATTTTATTATAAGCCCATTCTGAAAATACTATCCATAATAATAGTGATGCAAATAAAACAGTATATACACTTACATCAATTTGTGTAATTGTTTGTTTAGTTCTGATTTTGATTGTTTGATCATTTGAAAATATGAAGAAAGTATTATTTCCATCGTCACCTGAATGAGCGATAGCATTTCTAAATTTATTTAAAGTTGAATCATCTTTAATATATTTTTTGATTTTCCCTAATAAATGCAATTGTTTATTTTCTCCTTGTATTTTATTTACCCATTCCTTTAATTGTAAAAATGTTCCATAAATAATCAACTGAAGTCCACTTGTTTCAATAGCAAGTTCAGGCAAGTTATTTCCATTAATTTTTTTATCTTCAACTAAGGTACAGCCTATTTTAAATGCTGTTCCAGATTGCCATAAAACTTGTTTTTCTATTTCTGTTAAAACACCTTCATAATTAATTTGCTTTCTCAATGGAACAATAAATTCTTCCCAGTCTAAGGGAAAATCAACAGAATCATTAAGCTTTGAACGCCACAAGTTGTAAAGTCTTTTTTCATATGGTCTTGTTTCAGTCGATTCTGTAGTTTTCATAAGTTGGGTTATATGTTCCCTTAAAATTGCTGCTAACGCGCTTATATATTCCATGAAGCTACACAAATGTGCTGAATACCAGTTGCCTTTGTATATAACAAGAATACTAAAATAATACGACCACCGGGTAGCGCTTCCTGTTTTTGAGTTAAGATAAAAACGGGACAAGGATTACCCGCCTTCGGCGGCTAATTCCCAAAGGATGGTTTGCCACGGCCGCTTCGCAGCCGCATCATTTTTATTTCATCGCCGCTTGAAAAATAGAATTTCTGGAAAAAGAAATGGATTATCCGCCTTCGGCGAATGATCCCTGAAAGGGGAGGCTTCAGTTTGAACGATAACCTTACGGTTTATTTTGTTTCCTGCCCGGCGCTAAAAAACAAGTTTTCGCGCCAGCATCCAACAAAAAACCCCGCAACAGCGGGGTTATCATTCAAACTGGCGGAGAGAGGGGGATTCGAACCCCCGGTACAGTTACCCGTACGACAGTTTAGCAAACTGTTGGTTTAAGCCACTCACCCATCTCTCCAATGTGCAGGGAGTTCCTGCAAAAACGAGCTGCAAAGTTAATAATTCGTCCGTCTTTGCCAAACAATTTTACAGAAAGCTACTCCGGCTCTTTTTTGCACGTGAAACAGAAGCAAAACAGCGGCGGAATTTTATATTTGTTTGTATGAAACAAAGCTACCGGCATCTTATTTCTTTCAACTTATCGCTGCTGGTGCTTTGTCTCTCTTCCTGCGTCGAAAAACGAGACCTGTCCGAAAATACGGCCATCGTGCACCTGGCCGGTAACCCCAACGGACTCCATATCACCAACGATATTTCCGCTTTTCGGCACTTTGTGTTCGAATACATTCACAAAACACCCGTCAAAATTGATCTTCGAACCCTGAAAATAAGCCCGGTGCTGGTGCGGGCACTGCCCGAAGTGAACGAAGAAGCTACCCGCTACACATACTCGCTGCGCGACGACGTGCGTTGGGACGACGGCACCCCGCTTACCGCAAGCGATGTGGTTTTTTCTACCAAACTGGTGCTTTCGCCGCTTACCCGCAATATGCGTATAAAGCCTAATTTCACCTCGGTTATCAAGGCTATCGAAGCCGACCCGCTCGACCCGCTGCGTTTTACGCTGGTTACGCATACGCCAGGGAGGGCCAACGCTGAAGTGCTGTCGGAGGTGTACCTCTTGCAGGAAAACTACTGGGATCCGGAATACCTGCTGCGTACCCATACGTTCGAGGAATGTTACGATCCCTCTTTTAAGCCTTCCGATGCCCTGCGCGCATGGTTCGACCGCTTTAACGCCCCCGAAATGGCCCGTAAGGTCGAGAATATGCCCGGACTCGGCCCTTACCGGATTACTACCTGGGTGGACGATAGCTACATTGTCCTCGAAAAGAAAACCCACTGGTGGGGCGATGCCGATACGGCACTCATTCTGCAAAATCACCCCGATAAGATAATTTTTCGGATTATCCGTGATGAATCGGCACTTTATTATGCGCTGCGTAACGAAAATATCGATGCGGTAAGTCGCCTCGGATTAACCCGCCTGCTCAAATTGCAGCAACACGATTATTTTAATGCACGTTATCAGTCCGCTTTTGTAAACCAGTACGGGTATAATTACATCGGACTCAATACCCGCCCCGACGGGCAACAGCACAAACCGCTTTTTACGGATCGCAAGGTGCGACGTGCCATGGCTTACCTTGTACCGGTCGATGATATTGTGAAAGTGCTTTACAAAGACAAGGCTTTGCGACAAACCAGCTTCCTGTCGCCACTCAAAGCGGAATACCACCAGGGGCTTGCACCTATACCCTTCGATCCCGAAGAAGCACGACGTCTGCTCGATGAGGCAGGGTGGAAGGACTCCGATGGCGATCATATCCGCGATAAATGGCTCGGCGGTGAAAAAGTACGGTTCAGCTTTAAGCTCAATTATATGTCCGAAGCTTCACCTTCGCGCGAAATTGTGCTGATGATAAAGGAAGAAATGTATAAAGCCGGGATAGAAGTAATTCCCAATCCCCTCGATTTTGCGCTCTTTTACGAGAAAGCCTACACCCACGATTTCGACGCATTGATGGGAGCCTGGCAGAGTTCGGCTTTGTACGAAGATCCGTCTCAGCTTTGGCACACCGGGCAATGGGCCAATGGCGGCGCTAATTTCTGTGGTTTCGGCGATGCTTCGAGCGATTCGCTGATTGCCGCTATTAACCGTGAGGTCAATGATTCGCTTTATTTTCTGAAAGTGAAACAATTGCAACAGCGTATTTACGACGATCAACCTTACATTTTTCTGTTCTCGCCGCAGGCACGTGTGGCGATACACCGGCGTTTTGAGGCCGGAATGTACAGCGAACGTCCGCAAATGGCTGTGAACGCATTCCGCTTACTGCCGGGCACTTCGGTCAAATCTACTACCCCCGATATCGTACAATGAGCCGCTATATCCTTCGCCGTCTGCTGTTGTTTATCCCCACTTTGCTGGTGATATCCTTCATGGCGTTTGTGATAAGCGTAAAATCGCCCGGCGACCCGGTCGAGATTTTTTACCAGGCGGGTAATCCTCAGGGAGGTAGTATCGCTACGGCAGTGTCGGCCGCCAAAAAAGATTCTATACGCCGCGAGCTTGGACTCGATAAGCCTTTGTTTTATTTCAGTCTGCGTACCGCCGCCGATTCCGATACGCTGTACCGGGTCAGTTCGCGCAGACAAAGGCTTTCGCTCGATCGACTTACTGCTCATTATGGCAACTGGCAGGCCGTATCGAGCTATTACCATGCTTTGCAACATGCGCTCGTCACCCAACAGGCTTTTAACCCCGATTCGGTACATACGTATTTGCAGAGTATCGGCGACTCTTCGCAGCCAGCTTCACAACTTTATGAACACCATGCACAGGCGCTTAATTTGTGGGTAATCCTGCTCGAAACGCCCCGCCAAACCCTTATCCGGGCAAGGCTCGATTCGCTACAGCGGATTTACGAGTTCCCGGTGTTTGAGCAGCAACGCGAGGCTTTTACGCGCGTAAATTCAGCATTTGAAAAGCTGCAAACCGAAGCCCAAACCTGGAAACGCTATATACCTGCTGTATCGTGGTACGGCACCGACAATCAGTATCACCGCTGGCTGGTCAACCTTATCAAGGGCGATTTCGGTTATTCGTACACGGATCAGAAACCCGTGGTCGAAAAGATATGGCCGAAGTTTCTCTTGTCTATTCGTCTGATCTTTATTTCGGTGCTGCTGGCCTATTTGGTGAGCATTCCGCTCGGGGTGTACAGCGCGTATCGCAAAAATTCGCTTTTCGATCGTTCCGCTTCGCTGATGTTGTTCATGCTGTATTCCTTGCCTTCGTTTTTTGTAGGGATGATGCTGTTGTTCTTTTTTGCCAACCCCGATTATCTGGTGTGGTTTCCCGAGGCAGGATACATGAATCCGGCTAAGTACGATCCCAACTGGCCTTTTTACAAACGCTGGTGGCACGAATGGCCATATATGGTTTTGCCCTTGGTTACATACACTTACAGCATGTTTGCTTTTATCAGCCGTATTATGCGTACGAGTATGCTCGAATCGCTCAGTCAGGATTACATCCGTACGGCACGTGCCAAAGGGCTTTCCGAAAGGGTAGTAGTGTGGCGCCATGCGTTTCGCAACTCGCTGCTTCCGGTGATTACCGTGTTTGTCAATATTTTTCCCATGGCAGTGGGAGGCTCGGTAATTGTCGAAACGATTTTTACCTACCCCGGTATGGGACTGGCAAGCTACGAAGCGATTCATACTTACGACTACCCTTCGATAGTAGCTATTTTTACCCTCGCCGGACTGTTAACAATGGTGGGATATCTGGTGGCCGATATACTGTATGCGTGGGTTGATCCGCGTATTTCTTATACTAAAAAGTGAACGATGCGTAAAAGAAAAACGGTCCTGCCTCATTCTGAACGTGCTTTTTCTTTTCGCCGTTACGCCTGGCTGCAATTTCGCCGTCGCAAAGCCGCATTGGTTTCGCTTTACATGGTGGGTTTCCTGGTATTTGTGGCCTTGTTCGCTTCTTTTTTGGCAAATGATCAGCCGCTGTATGCGAAATATCGTGGTAAAACGTTTTATCCGGCCCTGCACAGTCATTGGCTCTTCAGCCGTTTTATCGAAAATCCGGGGATTGATTCTACACTGAATCCTGTCTCAGGTACATGGGAGAAAATTCAGTTCGATATTACCGACTGGAGGCAGCTTCCGCTCGAAAGTGTGGTGTGGGCACCTGTTCCGTATTCGCCTTCCCGACCTGATATATACAACCGCGATTTTGCGGCTCCCGGCGATGTGCAATATTTTCGCAATGCAGAAGGGGAGGTGGTCGAAGCGAAGGGGCATTTCAAGCATTGGTTAGGCACAGATCTGTTGGGGCGTGATGTGTTGGCGGGATTGATTCACGGGGCTAAAATTGCGTTGCTTGTAGGGCTCGTATCAATGGGTATCTCTACTTTAATTGGCGTGCTGCTCGGTGCTTTGGCCGGTTATTTCGGCGACTACGGCTTATACACCTCCCGTATTCGTCTTTGGCTGTTGCTGCCCGGAATTGTGCTGGGGTATTTTTATGGATTTGTAGCCCGTGGTTATGCCGTGACAGAAGGTTTTGAGCAAAGCTTTGCGGCAGGTATAGGTGAGTTTATATTCGGTATGCTGATTCTGATCGCGGTTCCTTTTTTCTTTTCTCAGCTCGGCCGCTTATTGGAAAAAGGATTTTTGGCCAAAAGAATGCGTATTCCGGTCGATTCGCTGGTGTCGCGCGGAATAGAAATTTTTAATTCGCTGCCCCGTTTGCTGCTGATCATTTCGGTATCGGCGGTGATCGAAGAGCGTAGTCTTTGGATGGTGATGGTGATCATCGGCTTGACTTCCTGGTCGGAGATAGCCCGTTTTACCCGTGCCGAACTGTTGCGTGTGCGCGAAATGGATTATATCGCTGCGGCGCGCACGATGGGCTATAGCAACCGGAGAATTATTTTTCGCCATGCCTTGCCCAATTCTTTGGCGCCGGTATTTGTGTCGGTGGCTTTCGGTATCGCCTCGGCTATTCTTATCGAAAGCGGCTTATCCTTTTTACAAATCGGGGTGCCTGACGAAACGGTGACCTGGGGTTCTATGTTGAACGTAGGACGTATCGAACCCGAAGCCTGGTGGATGATCGTTTTCCCCGGACTGGCTATTTTCATTACCATTACGGTATATAACCTGATAGGCGAGGGGCTCCGTGATGCCCTCGATCCTAAGCTTAAATCCTGAGTTCAAAAAGTAAGCAATAGGACATTCAATCCTTCTTTTGAAAGAAGGTATTGACAAGGAAAAGGGTGGGGTATTCCTTACCGGATCAGAGGTTTTTCTCCACAAATTCCAGCATCATCCGGAACAGGTGCAGTCGTGTATTGCCGCCGTAGATACCGTGGTTGCGGTTAGGGTAGGCAAAAAACTCAAATTGCTTGTTGGATTTTATCAGCGCATTGACCATCTCCATCGAGTTTTGGAAATGCACGTTATCATCGGCCGAGCCGTGAACCAGCAGTAGTTTTCCTTTCAACTTAGCCGTATGGTTAATGGGCGAGTTGTCGTCATAGCCTGAGGCATTATCCTGAGGCTTACGCATAAATCGTTCGGTGTAAATGTTGTCGTAATACCTCCAGTTGGTGACCGGTGCAACTGATATACCCGCTTTAAAATAGTCGGCGCCTTTGGTCAGACAGAGCAGAGTCATGTATCCGCCGTAGCTCCAGCCCTGTATGCCGATGCGCGATTTGTCCACATAATCCAGGTTACCGAGGTATTTGGCCGTTTCGATAAGGTCTTCCGTTTCCAGCTTACCGAGTTGCAGGTAGGTGCATTTTTTGAATTTCTCACCGCGAAATTGCGTACCTCTCGGATCGACCGATACTACTATATACCCTTTTTGCGCGAGCAATTGGTGCCAAAAATAGTTATGCCCGTCCCATTCGTCATTCACCTCGTTGCGGCCGGGTCCTCCGTAAACGGTCAGGTAAACCGGGTATTTTTTGGACGGATCGAAGTCACGGGGCTTTATCATCCATCCGTTCAGACCGATTTGTTCGCTTTCATCCGTTTTATTCACGCTGTGGTGTTCTGGCACAAAGTGGAAAAATTCCTTTTTCGAAAGTCCGTATTGCAGCATCCTGTTGCGCAGCTCTTTATTGTCTTTCAGTACTTTCAGCTCTTTTCCGGAAGCTTCGTGTAGCGTAAAATAAGGAGGGGTATTGGCGTCGGAATGGAGATTTATATAATACTTCATCCCCTTACTGAACATGGCGTCATTGGTGCCTTTCCGGGTAGAAAGCTTCTTTTTACCACTGCCATTCATACCTATCACATACAGATCTTTTTCCATGGGCGAAGCTTCGGCCGAAATGTAGTACAGCAATCCTTTTTTCTCGTCAATCCCTTTGAATTCGACTACATCCCAGCGCCCGCTGGTAATTTGCCTGGCTTTACCGTCAAAACCTATCAGGTAAATATGATTGTACCCGTCTTTTTCGCTGGTGCGGATAAAGGCATCCTGCTTATCGAGAAATACCAAATCGTCGTTAATTTCAACGTAGGTCTCTGAGGTTTCGGTGTACACCGGTTCCAAAACGGCCTCAGTGGTGTTACTTTTTACAAGACAGTATTCGAGCTTGTTTTGCAGGCGGTTCATGCGCAGCACGCAAAGCCTATCGTCGTGACGGGTCCATTTGATGCGCGGAATGTAAATGTCCTGATCCTCTCCCAGTGCAATCGATTTGTGCTGGCGGTTAGAAAGCGAATAGAAAAACAGCGAAATTTTTGAATTGTCTTCGCCCGCTTTGGGATATTTAAACGTATAAAGTTCGGGATACAGTGAGCCGTAAAGATCCATGCTAAACTCTTTCACTTTGCTTTCGTCGAAACGGTAATAAGCCAGTTGGGTAGAGGCAGGCGACCAGTAAAAGCCTTTTACGAGCGAAAATTCTTCTTCATATACCCAGTCGGTCGTACCGTTAATGATTTCATTCTTCTTTCCGTCGGTAGTGACCTGCTCTTCGGTCTTTTGGTCGAGGTGATAAATGAAGATATTATTGTCGCGCACAAAGGCCACCTTTTTACCATCGGGCGAGAACTCGGCCAGCATTTGTTTGCCTTTGGCCGGATCCGCAAGGGGAGTAAGGGCTTTGGTTTTAAGATCGAAAATGTAATAATAGGCCAGGTAAGATCGGCGGTACACAAATTCTATTTCGCTTGCGATCAGCATTTTGCTCTCGTCGGCATTGAAATCGTATTCTTCGATTTGCAGCGGCTTTCCGTCCACCAGCAGTTCAGATGCGCTCACAATACGACCGGCTTTTTGGTAATTTTTATAGGCGTATTTGTGGACCTCCGTATTTCGTTCGCTCATTTCCAAAATGGTAAAATGCGCCCCGTCTTTCATCGATCGAACCGCTTCCACTCTTTCCGGCAAAAGAGTACGACTGAACCAAATCAGCTCATTGCTCAGTTCTTTCTGAGCCTTTACCGGCAAGGCCAGCAGACCGATGAATAACAGTAAACCGAATATTCTTTTCATACGTTTCAATTCAATTAATCTTGTCCGAAAATAGCCATTTAATCTTAGGCATAACTTACCGTTTATCAAAAAGGAAGCCACAGTGAGCTCTTTTCAATAGAGGGGCAAGTTAGCGATTGTCGTGTACCCTAACAAGTCAGAATTTTCGTCAGATGAAGGTTCGAACGCTTTTAAAAAGGAAACGGGATTGAAATTATACTCCTATTTTTGAACCTATAAATCCTGCCGCAATGCTAAGCGTAAAACGCCTTTCTTTCCAGTATCCCGGACACGCCGAAGCGGTGTTGCGTAAGCTCTCTTTCGAACTGAATGCGGGTACTGTTACAGGCGTAGCGGGACACAGCGGATCGGGTAAATCGACGCTGCTCAGGTTGCTGTACGGAACCTATGATCCGGCACAGGGTGAGATGCTTTTTGAAGGACAACGCGTAGAAGGGCCCGCTGATAAGCTGGTGACCGGACATCCCGCTATGAAGCTCGTAGCGCAGGTTCCCGATCCGGAAGAGGCGATTAGCATTTTTGAAAACCTTACCCGTAAACTGCTGAGCTACAGAAAATCGTATCGCCACGAAAAAGCGGAAGCATTGCTCCATGCTTTCGGGCTGTATGCGTTCCGGAACCGTAAACCGGGCGAAATTTCGGGCGGACAACGTCAACTGCTGGCTATTGCCGCCGCCCTGGCCGAAGAACCGCGTCTGTTATTGCTCGACGAGCCTTTTAATCAACTCGATAGGGCTTCAAAAGAAAACGCGCTGCACTATATTCGTACTTTGGTCGATACGACACAAATGGCGGTGCTTTGGGTTTCGCACGAAGGCACAGATTTACTGGGATATTGCGACAGCCTTTTTATAATGGAAAAAGGGAAAATCAGGGTAAAAGGCAGTCCGCGTGAATTGTATTATGCGCCTTCTTCTGCTTATGAAGCCGGGTTGCTGGGCGTTTTTTCCGAAATTTCCCATCGCGGAGAGACGCGATTTCTGCGTCCCTGTCAGTTGGAAGTGACCGAAAAATCAGCGCGCTCGCTGAGCGTGACTGTAAGCCACTCCGTATTTCGCGGAGAATATACCGAAGTACATGCCCTGAGTGGAAAAGCTGAAAAAATCATCTTTCAGGCAGCGGGTAAATCGTATCGCAAGGGAGAAACGGTTTGGTTAAGGATAAAACGTAAGTCTTAGGCTGTTTCATTTAGCGAATCTATTTTTAGTCGAATTGGCATAATCGTGTGGATTTGTGGCCGTTTTCCTGCTAAAACGAAGAGACGGAAAGAAAAAAACAGCGAATTCTGCGGTATTTTTTGAATTTGCGGACGTAAACTTTACATTTGGTCAGCAAAAAAAACACGTAATGAACCTTCACGAATACCAGGGCAAGCAAATCCTGAAAAGCTACGGAGTAGCCATACAGGAGGGAATCTTGGCCCGCACGGCCGACGAGGCCGTAGAAGCCGCAAACAAGCTGGCTGAGCAGACCGGCACCCAATTTTTTGTAGTCAAAGCACAGATTCACGCTGGTGGTCGTGGTAAAGGTGGCGGAGTAAAAGTGGCCAAAAACCTGGACGATCTTCGCGAAAAAGCGAGTCAGATTATTGGAATGCAGCTTATTACGCCTCAAACGCCCCCGCAGGGTAAAAAGGTAAATCAGGTGCTTATCGCGCAGGATGTGTATTATCCCGGTCCTTCGGAGCATAAAGAATTTTACATGTCTATCCTTCTTGAGCGCGCCAAAGGCCGTCATATCGTGATGTATTCGCCTGCCGGTGGTATGGATATCGAGCAGGTGGCCGAAGATACTCCCGAGCTCATTTTTAAAGAAGAAATCGATCCCAAGGTAGGGCTTCAGGGCTTTCAATGCCGTAAAATCGCGTTTAACCTGGGCCTCTCGGGCAATGCATTTAAGGAAATGGTCAAATTTGTAGATGCGCTCTACAAAGCCTTCCTCGGTTGCGATGCGGCCATGTTCGAAATCAACCCCGTGTTCAAAACCGCCGACGATAAAATCGTTGCGGTAGATGCCAAAGTAACGCTCGACGATAACGCCCTGTTCCGTCATCCCGATTATGCCGCCATGCGCGACGTGACCGAAGAAGATCCGACAGAGGTAGAAGCCGGCGAATACGATCTGAACTACGTCAAGCTCGACGGTAACGTAGGCTGTATGGTAAATGGCGCCGGGCTCGCAATGGCCACCATGGACATCATCAAGCTTTCGGGCGGCGAACCCGCCAACTTCCTCGACGTAGGAGGTACGGCCAATGCGCAGCGTGTGGAAAATGCGTTCCGTATCATTCTCAAAGATCCCAACGTAAAAACCATTCTTGTGAATATTTTCGGAGGTATCGTACGTTGCGACCGTGTGGCGCAGGGTATTGTAGATGCCTACAAAAACATTGGCGACATCAAGGTGCCCATCATCGTGCGCCTGCAAGGAACCAATGCCGAAGAAGCCAAAAAACTTATCGACGAGAGCGGACTCAAAGTACATTCGGTCGTACAGCTTAAAGATGCGGCCGAAATGGTCAAAAAAGTGCTCGCCTAATTCGCGTTCCCATACTTTTTGAAACGGGAAGCCCTTGTGCTTCCCGTTTTTTGTTCGCCGTAAAGGCAATGTGTATCTTTGCCCTCTTTCTTTTTAACTCCCTATTATGCAGATTCTCGACGGAATAAAAACCGCACAGGAAATTAAAGACGAAATCACCAAAGAAGTAAGCCGTTTGCGTAGCGAAGGTGCTAAGATTCCGCACCTTGCGGCAGTGCTCGTAGGCAACAGCGGCGCCAGCATGACCTATGTCAACGCCAAGGTCAAAGATTGTGAAGAAGTAGGCTTTCAGTCTTCGCTGATTCACCTGTCGGATACCGTCTCCGAAAAAGAGCTGCTCCAGAAAATAGAAGCGCTTAATACCGACGAGGATATCGATGGATTCATCGTGCAACTGCCTCTACCTCCGCATATCGACGAGAAAAAAATTATTCGGGCCATCAAGCCCGAAAAGGATGTGGACGGTTTTCATCCCGAAAACGTGGGGCGCATGGCACTTAACCTGCCCGGCTTTTTACCGGCTACACCTTGCGGTATTATACAACTGCTGCAACGTTACGGGGTAGAAACCGCCGGTAAACACTGCGTGGTAGTGGGGCGCAGCCATATTGTCGGACTGCCCATGAGCATCCTAATGGGGCGTAACGCGTATCCGGGCAATTGTACGGTAACGCTCACTCATAGTCGTACCACCAATTTTAAGGAAATATGCCGTCAGGCCGATATTCTGATCGTAGCCCTCGGTAAACCCGAATATATTACTGCCGATATGGTTAAAGAAGGGGTGACTATTGTCGATGTGGGGATCACGCGTGTACCCGATCTTTCACGCAAAAGCGGCTATCGTATTGTAGGCGATGTCCATTTCGACGAGGTGGCTTCCAAATGTGCGTTTATTACGCCCGTTCCCGGTGGAGTGGGTCCCATGACCCGGGCTTCGCTGCTCAAAAATACCCTGCTTGCTTCCAAACGTTAGTGGGACCGCCTTTACCATGAAGTACCGCGACAATAAAGTAGCGACGATATGCGACCATTACCATTTGGATTTGGATGCGGAATATGGCCGTGCTGAAGTAGAGGCTTTTTTAGCGGTATTATTCAGGCATTACCTCGGCTGGAACAGGGCTACGCTTCATGCACGGCGCGACAGCTTGCTTTCCGAATCCGAATTGCTGCACCTTCATTTTGCCTTAAAAGCGCTTCGGCAACATAAGCCTTTGCAGTATATTTTGGGTGAAACGGAGTTTTACGGACTTACCTTTAAGGTCAACGAAAATGTATTGATTCCACGGCCCGAAACCGAAGAGCTGGTAGAGCTGGTGTTAAAGGAAATGGAAGATCGTGCATCTGTGCTGGATATCGGTACCGGTTCGGGTTGTATTGCCGTAGCCTTGAAGAAAAACCGGCCCGATGCAGAAGTGACGGCCATCGATGTATCGGCTGCCGCGTTGGAAATTGCCCGTGAAAATGCCACACTTCACGAGACCGAAATTGAATTTATCGAAGCCGACATTACGCAGTCGTTACGCGATTCCCGGTTCGATAAAAGGTTTACCCATATAGTCAGCAATCCGCCCTACATTTTGCGCAGCGAGGCCACTACGCTACAGGCCAATGTCAGGAATCACGAACCGCACCTGGCTTTGTTTGTGGAAGAGGATCCTTTGTATTTTTACCGTTTTATTGCCGAGTTTGCTGCGCAGAAGCTGGTACCGGGCGGAAAGCTTTATTTTGAAACGCATACTGCTTATGCGCAGGAAGTAGCCGATCTCCTCAACGCAGAAGGATTTACGCAAGTAAGGGTATATAAGGACTTACAGGATCGCCCTCGGATGGTAAAGGCTGTAAAATAAAGGCTTACTTATATTCTTCCCTGAACTTTATCAGGTACAGCACCCTTTGCTCAAACTCGATGGTAAATTCCATCAGCTTGTCGTATTGTTTGTTGCTCACGTCGAGCGGTAGAGCAATATACAGGGAAGTAGTATCGGCATCCATGCGGCCGTAAAGAATTTCCTGCCGTTCTCTTTCTATATAATAAGTAGTGCCGTGATTAATGCCGGTGTGCTGATATACATACAAAGGTTGGCCTTTTGAAAGTTTACCTACCTCGATAGCGCCGTCGCGGTAAACCGTTAGCTCTCCGTATTGTACCCGGTGCGGAATTACAAACCAGTTGAAGCTCATCCGGAACAGCAGAAGCAGCACTACAAACCAACCCATGCGCAGGTCGGGTTGCCGCAGATAGGCGTAACACACAAGCGCCGAAAGAAGGAAAATACTGAGTATTTTCAGCCACTTATAATCGATCGGCATATCTACCCAAAGTATGCCAAAGGGGGCGAGTGCCGAAATTATTCCCCCGCCTAAAAAGATATATTCGACCGTTTTTCGGGTGCGGGGCATAAGCTCCCTACTTTGAAACCAGGCAAATGCCAGGTACAGAAATACGATAGGATACAGCATAAAAAGGTAACGCGGGTAATAGCCCGGCGAAAGCCAATATACAGGTAGGTTAATCAAAAGTGCAAGCAGCATAAAACGCATGAAATCGTTTTGCAACGCTTCTTTTCGCAGTCCTTTCCGAAAGCAGAATACCGCCAGCAGCGACCAGGGTGCCAGGTGCATGAGGTGATCGACGGGAAACTTGAAGATATGGATGAAATTTTCGTACCAGGCCTTATCCAATACCGTGCGTTGCTTAGACTGATCCCATAGCTGATCCAGCCAGCCTTCGAGCGAATTGTATTGGAGATAAATAAGGAAAAACCCAGCTACCGGTACTAAAAATGCCATTATACCTAACAGGTGCGGAAAGCTGAAAAGCAATTTGAATTTTTTACGCGAATAAAAAAGAGCCACTAAGGTAAAGCCCTGAAAAAGTAGAGTAGGTAAGCCTTTTAAGAGAAATGTAGCGGCCGAAATAAGATAGGTGACCACGAATAGCGCCGTATATTTTTCCTGTCGGAAATAATGATACATCCGCTCAAAGCTCCAGAACGTGAGCCAGGAATACAGAATGTCGATATGCCCTAACATCGAATCGTAAATGAGCATACGTCCGCAAGTCAGGAACATGGCCGAGGTAAAAAACGCGACGTGAATATTGAAATACCGCCGCACGATACGAAACAGGTGCAGACCGAATAAGATAAGCGGTATCACGGCCGACAAACGAATGACCCATTCGCTTTGGCTACCGGTAAGCTCAAACAAACCGGCCAGCAGCCAGTTGAACAAAGGTGGTTTACGGTAGTAATATTCGCCGTTGATGGTCGATACTACGTAATTTTCGGAAAACTCCATTTCCATCGCCACTACGGCACGGGTAGGCTCGTCGGCAATGACCGGCATTTCTCCGAGGTTCGCGAACAGGGCCGGAATAAGCAGCAGGAAACACAGCAGGTAAAGCCGTTCGGTGCGGTAGCGGGCAGCGGTAAAAAACGCGTTCATTCTTTCAATTCGGTTGCAGCCTCAGGCCTTTTATCAATTCGAAATACGAACCAAAGTCCGATAAGTGAAGACAGGGCCGTTACGGCAAAAAACAGGAATGAAAAAGCTACGGCGGTTTCTTTATCGATATGTAGCAGCAGACAGCCGTAGATGAATACCAGCTCGCGCGCGCCGATACCGCCAATCGTAAAGGGCAGTACCGCCACTACCGACGAGGCCATGAACAGCGCCAGGTAATCCATGTACTGCGAATCGATGCCCACTGCGTGCAGTAAGAGCAAAGCGCTGGCCGCCTGACCCGCCTGTACCCAAAACGAATAATGGCTCGAACGCAAAAACAGCGATTTGAAGGAGGGAAAAAACCAACGGATAATCAGGTAATACACCGGCAGCGCGGCCAACATAGCCAGCCAGGTAAGCGCGTATATCCACGAAGGCTCAAAATGAAAAGTGCTGAGCAGCAGAAACAGGCACATCAGTACAAACAGCAGCACCAGTCCGCTGAGTCGGTCAAGGAAAGTAGCCGCAATAAGCAGCTTTGTTTTGGTCTGTTCGCGGTAACGGTTTTTCAGCAGGTACACCTTGTAGGCATCGCCTCCGATACTGCCCGGCAAAAACAGGTTGTAAAACATACCTACGTAATACAGCCGAAGGCTGTATGGCGTTTCTATGCGAATACCCGCCGGTTCGTAAAAACGATTTTGCCGAAACGCCGATACGATTTTCGAAAGGTTGAAGAAGAGAAAGGAAAGAAAGAAAAACCAAAGATTGGTACGCGAAAGCGATAGCCAAAGCTCTTCCACGTCGATTTTACGAAAGACAAAATAAACCGCTCCCGCAGTAAGCAGCAGCTTGACGAGTAATTTGAGAATGCTTTTCCAGGACGTACTTTTCATGCGCGGCCGGTTTCCTTACAAGGTTCGTTGCAGGGTTTCAAATGTAGCAGAATTAATCTGCCTTTCCTTACTCCGGAGCCGGAAAATCACAAAACTTTGTGCAATCCGGTTTCGTGAAATAATCGTACCTTCATGCCCATCAAATCGACAAAAAAGAAAACATCATGAGAGAAGTGTATATCGTGGCCGCTGCGCGTACCCCCATGGGCAGTTTCAACGGCGCACTGGCATCGGTACCGGCTCCCCGCCTCGGAGCGGCAGCTATCAAAGGCGCGCTTGCACAGGCAGGTATCGACCCCAAAGAAGTACAGGAAGTATATATGGGTAATGTGCTGCAGGCCGGTCTCGGACAAGCACCCGCCCGCCAGGCGGCAAAGTTTGCCGGTTTGCCCGACAGCGTAATTTGCACTACTGTCAACAAAGTATGTGCGTCGGGAATGAAGGCCCTTGCATTGGCTGCGCAAAGCATTATGCTGGGCGATAACGACGTGGTAATTGCCGGTGGTATGGAAAATATGAGTCAGGTGCCTCACTACCTGCAAGGCTCGCGTAACGGTTTTAGGCTTGGCGATGCGAAGCTTACCGACGGGCTTGTATTTGACGGACTTACCGATGTCTATAACAAGCAGCACATGGGCAACTGCGCCGAACTGTGTGCCAAAGAAAAAAATATTTCACGCGAGCAGCAAGATGCTTTTGCCATCGAATCCTACCAACGTGCGGCTGCCGCATGGGAGCAAGGTCGTTTCGATGCCGAAGTGGTCGCTGTAGAAGTGCCGCAGCGCAAAGGCGACCCTATCGTGGTCGATCGCGACGAAGAATATACCAACGTAAAGCTGGATAAAATACCTTCGCTCAATCCCGTGTTCCAAAAAGAAGGAACCGTAACCGCTGCCAACGCTTCGACACTTAACGACGGTGCTTCTGCGCTGGTGCTGATGAGCAAAGAGAAAGCCGAAGCCCTGGGAGTGAAGCCCCTTGCGCGTATCGTGAGCTTTGCCGATGCCGAACAGGCACCCGAATGGTTTACTACTGCCCCCTCCAAAGCCCTGCCCAAAGCGCTGGCCAAAGCCGGACTCAAAAAAGAAGACATTAGCTTTTGGGAACTTAACCAGGCTTTTTCGGTAGTAGGGTTGGCCAACATGGCCGAGCTGGGTCTCGACCCTGCTAAAGTAGATGTGCACGGTGGCGCAGTAGCGCTCGGTCACCCGCTGGGTAGCTCCGGATCACGTATCATCGTGACACTTATCCATGTATTGCGTCAGCACAACGGTCGTTTTGGTGCTGCGGGTATCTGTAACGGTGGCGGAGGTGCTTCTGCTATGGTGATAGAATACCTCGGCGACCGTTAAATCGCTTTTCAGACCATTGCATAAAATCGTCCCGTATTTTTACGGGACGATTTTATTTTCAGCGAAATTTGTTCAACTTTGAACTCTCCCTTTTGAATTGATTTTCAGAAAGTTTATTCCCGAATTTATCTAAATGAGACAATCTAATAAGTGAAGGTTAGCGAATATATAGCATCGGGTATTTTGGAGCGTTATGTGTTCGGGAGGGTTTCTGCACAGGAAAAACGGGAAGTCGAATCTATGGCGCATATCTATCCCGATATAGCGGAAGAGTTACGCCTTTTACAATCCAAAGTGGAAATGCCTATGTCCGAAAACCCTACAAGTGCCTCATCGTCATCGAGCGACGAAGAGGAGGATCTCCCTGTGGAGGATCCCGCGCAACCGGCTAATCGCACTTATTCTGTAGCCTTAACGGCTTCGATTATTTTGCTGCTGGGTATGGCCGGTATGTACTGGTCTAAAAATGCCGAAGTGAGCAGCCTTTCGGCACAGGTAGTACAGCTTGGTATCGAAAAAGACTCCCTTTCACGGCAATTGGCCGAATTAGGTGAAAAGCAGCAACGTGCCGGCTATGCGGCATCGCTGTTGAAAGACCCGGCTGTAAAAACGATATATCTTAAAGGTGTAGCGCACACTTCGCCCGGTTCCAAAGCAGTAGTATGCTGGCACAGTACGCATAAAACCGTTCACCTGGCGGTCGATTCGCTGCCTCCTTTGGCCAACGGAAAACAATACCAGCTTTGGGCCATCGTAGAAGGCCATGCCTCCGATATGGGAGTGCTGCCGATCGAAGTCCTGCATAAAGATTTTCAGGCCATGCCTGTAATGGTCAATAATCCGGAAGCTTTTGTCATTACGCTCGAAAAAGAAGGTGGTAGTACTATCCCTTCATCCGACCAAATGTACGCGATAGGCAGTTTTTGAGGCGTCAGAACAAAGAGAGCTGCGCATTTCCCGCATTCGGATCAAACAGGCACATATCGTACGAAGGAAATGATTTACCCTTAAAATAACGGTTTTTTGCAAGCCTGAACAGGTTCTGCAACTGAATGGCTATCTGTCCCTCGCCCCGCATACGCAGCCCTGCTCTCGAATCGTTCAGCTTGCCGCCGTGGCAGTCGGCTATCTGGTGCAGCACTTTTTCGGCCCGGTCAGGGAAATTTTTATGCACCCAGTCGCTAAACAATTCGCTTAATGCACCGTTGAGCCGTACTACCGTATAGTTAATGTCTAAGGCGCCTAAGGCCGATACGGTTTCGGCCATCTGCAAAATTTCGCTGCTGTTCAGCGCAGGAATTATCGGTGCCATCATTACGTTCACCGGAATCCCCTGTTCGCTTAGCACACGCAGCGTTTCCAGCTTTTTTTTCACCGAAGCGGTACGCGGTTCCAGTAAGCGCCGCAGATCATCCTGTAGCGTAGTGATCGAAAGACTAACATGGAGCAGTTTCAGCGCCGCCATTTCTTTCAGTATATCCAAATCTCTTAGAATCAATGCGTTTTTGGTAATCAGCCCCACCGGATGCCGGTATTTCAGACATACTTCCAGCATTTTTCGGGTAATGCCCAGCTTTCGTTCGATGGGCTGGTAACAGTCGGTATTGCCCGAAAACATGATAGGATAGGGCTGATACCCCTTTTTCGAAAAGGCTTTGGCCAGCAGTTCAGGGGCATTTTTTTTGATTAAAATTTTGCGCTCAAATTCGACTCCGGCACTGTATCCCCAGTATTCGTGCGTAGGCCGGGCATAACAATAAATACATCCGTGCTCACAACCCTGGTAGGGATTCATCGAATACGCGAAAGGCAGATCGGTGCTTTCTACTTTATTGAGAATCGTTTTGGGATTGATCGGAATGTATTCGGTTTTTCCCTCAGCGCTAAAATCTTCGTCGATGGCTTCCCAGTGTTCTCTCACAAAACGCGTTTGCTCAAAACGGTTGTGTGTATTTACCTGTGCGCCTCTTCCTTTAATGTAATCGTCGGGTAAGCTCATTTTTTTATAAATAAAAACCCCGAAGCACGAGGCCACGGGGTTGCATTTCAGTAAAAAAGGGTGAAGTAATTATTTATCCAAATCTTCGAATTGTACGTTAGTATAAGCGTAATTTTCTGCCTCGACCGGCACCGGAGCGGTAAAACCGTTTTCTTTTATCTCGCTGATTTTGTGGATGGTCTCATTCAAGCCTTCTACAAACTTTTCAAAATCTTCTTTGTAGAGGAAAATTTTGTGTTTTTCGTAATTGAATTTGTTAGAGTCTTTTTCGAAGCGCTTCTTACTTTCTGTAATTGTAATATACAAATCGCTGCCTCGGGTCGTTTTTACATCAAAAAAATACGTTCGCTTTCCGGCTCTTATGGATTTCGAAAATATTTCGTCTCTTTTTCGACCTTCTTTTTCAAATTCTTCTTCCATCACGATTAGGGCTTTGGTTAACAATGTAGTGGATTGGTGCTACCAAATTTAAAAATAAAAAGGAAACCACCAAACAAATTATCAGTTCATTTTTTCCTCTTCGAGGAGCTGTTTTCGATACAGGTCGAAATAAATACCCTGTTGGTCGATGAGTGTCGTGTGATTGCCCTGTTCGACGATTTCTCCATGATGCAGCACAATGATATGATCGGCATGTTTTACGGAAGATACCCGGTGACTGATAATTATCGAAGTACGATTTTTCATAATACGACGCAGGTTGCGCAGAATTTCATCTTCCGTTTCAGTATCTACAGCCGAAAGACAATCGTCGAATACCAATATTTTCGGTTCGCGGATAATGGCCCTTGCGATAGAAGTGCGCTGTTTTTGTCCGCCCGAAAGTGTAATGCCGCGTTCGCCTACCATAGTTTCAAAGCCCTTCGGAAACTCCATAATATTGTCGTAGATGGCCGCATCACGCGCGGCTTGCTCGATTTTTTCGCGGCTCGTTTCTTCTGCTTTGAGTCCGAAAGCAATGTTATTGGCCAGCGTATCCGAAAAAAGAAATACCTCTTGAGGTACGTAACCTACTGCCGATCGCAGCGAGTCGAGGTTCACGCTTTGCATGGGCTTTCCGTCGATCAATACTTCGCCCGAGGTAGGATCGAACAAACGGCTGGTAAGCGCCGCCACAGTCGATTTGCCCGAACCCGTTTTACCGATAATAGCCAGCGTTTGTCCAGGCTCTACCGTTACGCTAAAATTGCGCAGTGCCGTGATGCCCGAATCGGGATACCGGAAAGTAATATTACGAAACTCGAGCTTGCCGGTAATCTCTTCAGGAACATGGGTAGGATTCACAATATCAGGCTCTACCCGTAAAAATTCGTTGATTCGTTCTTGCGAAGCGGCCGCGCGCTGTATCAGCGAAGTGACCCATCCCACCGAAGCAAAAGGCCAGGTCAGCATGTTCACATAAATCACGAATTCGGCAATATTCCCTACGCTTACTTTACCCTGAAGTGCCTGTAAGCTACCGATGTAAATGGTAAGAATGGTACTTAGCCCGACCAGCAGCGTAATGACCGGAGAAAAGAGGGCATCGGTACGTACCAGACTGAGCACCTTATTTTTATACTGCTCGCTTTCGCGGTTAAAATCTTCGCGTATGGCCTGCTCTTTCCCGAAAGTTTTGATAACCCGGATACCCGAAAAGGTTTCCTGCGCATTTACCGTGAGCCGCGATTGTTGTGCTTGCACGGCCTCGCTTTTTCGGTTGATGCGATTGCTGATGTAATAAATGAGTACGGCCATGATAGGAAGCGGACTCAGCACATACAGCGTAAGCTCGGTGTTTACTTTCAGCATCTGGAAAATGATCATCACAAAAAGTACCGCGAGGTTTAGCGTGTACATGATTCCGGGTCCGAGGTACATCCGCACACGGCTTACGTCTTCGCTGATGCGGTTCATCAGGTCGCCGGTATTGTTGCGCCGGTAGAACGAAAGGCTGAGCGCCTGGTATTTGCTGAAAATTTCGTTTTTCAACCCGTATTCGATGTAACGCGACATGACGATAATCGTTTGCCGGGTAAAAAACAGGAACAGGCCTTTGAGCAGCGAATACAGCATATACACCCCGGCATAGAGCAGGGCAGCCCTTACGGCCTGCTGTCCAATAGTTTCGCGGTCGGCGCCGGGTTCGCCTGCAAGGTTAATGGCTTCGCCTATTCCGTCGAGCGCATTGCGCACGATGCCCGGTGAGATAACCGCGAAAAGGTTGGAAATCACAATGCAGACAAAACCCAGTATAAGCATCCACTTATACCGGAGCAGGTATTTGTTAAGGTGCGCTAAGGCTTTCATCACAGACCGTCGTGGGCACAAAAGTAGGTAAAAAACGGCGAGTCCTTACCGGCTTCCGCACGATTGCCCGATTACGGTACGGGTGGGCAGCACTAAGTGCCGTTTACCGGTGATTTTTTTCACCCGGTTAATGTCCTGCAGCAGCAATTGCACCGCGTTACGGCCTATCAGTTCGACGGGTTGGAGCGCGGTGGTAAACAGGCTGCCGTGAAAACGCAGCCGGTCTGAATCGTCGAAGCCTACGAGCGATACTTCTCCCGGAATCCGCAAGCCCATTTGGCGTATTACTTCCAGGCAGGCGGTGGCAATATCCTGATTGACCGCAAAAATTCCGTCGGGGCGATTTTCTCCCGAAAACAGTTCTTCGAGATGATGCTTCACCTGTGCATAAAGTGCATTTGGGTCTATTTCTCTGATTCGCAACGGTTCGAAAGCGATACTTCTGCGCAGCAGCGCTTTTTTATACCCTTCCTCTCGCTCGTGGAGCTTAGCCTGGGCCGTACCTTCTACCGTGAGCATACAGGGATTTTTCGCGCCGTTGCGCAGCATGATTTCGACCAGTTGGGCAGCTCCTTTGCAATCATCCACTTTTACGCAGTTGGATTTTAGCTCCGGAAAAAAACGATCGAGCAGCACAAAAGGGAAACGCTCTTTTTTTAGGGCTTTGAATAAGTCACCGGCCTGTTGGGAAGAGCTGATAATCAATCCATCTACCCCTTGTCGCTCTTTTAGTGCCCGGATGAGCTGAATTTCCTTTTCCGGATTTTCATCCGAACTGCACAGCATGAGCCGGTAATTGTGAAGTCCGGCTTCGTGCTCGATGCTCCGCGATACGCGCGCGTAAAACGCATCCGAAATATCGGAAACGATGAGTCCGATGAGGTGAGACCTGCCGGTACGCAATGCTCTTGCGGTTTCGTTAGGCAGGTAGTTGAGCTCCTGTGCCCGGCGTAATACCCGCCGGCTTGTTTCGAGGCTGATACCGTAAGCGGCAGCTTTTTGATTTAATACCAGCGAGACCACTGTCTTTGATACCCCAAGACTATTGGCCACGTCTTCAAGTGATACTTTTTTCATTTAACAATAGAGGTGTATAATAATTCCCGGATTACGTAACAATTTTAACAGAAATTCACGGAAGTTAACCGCCCTTGTGAAGAAATATAGCCCTTCAATACAGACTAATAGGGCTTCTTTAAAGACGAAAGCCTGTAAACAGGGGGTTACACTTTATCTCCCGAAATACGCCAAAGGCTACCTTGTTTTTTGTCAAAAGGTGTAGCGCTTTTTACAGGCAAAGAGTAATGGAATCCGCAGATTATATTAACTTTGCCGCGCCTGTATAGACGAGTGGTAAACGGAACCAAAACGAATACACCGGACGGTGCGGGCCACACTAAACCAGAATAACCTTATTTTCACACATGGCTGAAGTAAAAGAATTGACTGATATTGCGGAAAACCCTGTGATAAGTCAGATGAACCTGCTTGGACATGAGCAGGTGGTGTTTTGTCAGGATGAAGAGACCGGCCTGAAAGCGATTATCGCCATTCACAATACCGTATTGGGACCCAGCTTGGGAGGTACGCGTATGTGGCCGTATAAGACAGAGATGGAAGCCCTGGTGGACGTGCTGCGTCTTTCACGTGGAATGACCTACAAGGCGGCCGTATCGGGACTTAACCTGGGGGGCGGGAAAGCCGTAATTATCGGTGATTCGCGCAGAGATAAATCGGAAGCCCTGTTTCGCCGTTTCGGCAAATTTGTCGAAAGCCTCGGCGGGAAATACATTACCGCTGAAGATGTGGGAATTTCGCCCCGCGAAATTTCTTACGTCAATATGGAAACCCAATATGCGGTAGGATTGCCCGGTAAAAGTGGTGATCCCTCGCCGGTAACGGCCTACGGCGTATATATGGGCATAAAAGCCAGTGCGAAGGAAGCCTACGGAACCGACAACCTTAGCGGCAAAAAAGTAGCTGTGCAGGGAGTAGGGCATGTGGGCGAATACCTCGTAAGCCATCTCGTAAAAGAAGGCGCAAAAGTGTTTATTACCGATATTCACGAAGAGACGCTTGCGCACGTAGCCCACAAATACGGGGTGACTGCGGTAGGTATCGACGAGATTTACGACATCGATATGGACATCTATTCGCCTTGCGCGCTGGGTGCCACCCTCAACGACGATACCCTTTCACGCCTGCGTTGCAGCGTGATTGCCGGGGCAGCCAATAACCAGCTCAAAGACGAAGCCAAACACGGAGAAGCGCTGCTCGCCAAAGGACTCATCTACGCACCCGATTTTGTGATCAATGCCGGTGGACTCATCAACTGCTATACCGAAGTCAAAAACCTGAGTTCCGATTGGGCCATGCAGAATGCCGAGAACATTTACCAAACCGTATTGTCGATTCACAAAGAAGCGAAAGCCACGCAGACTCCCACCTACCTGGTGGCCAACCGAATGGCCGAGCGTCGCATCGAAGCCGTAGGGAAAATCAAAAAATATTTCTGATTTTCACCTGACTTTTAGTTTCAACATAGTTCTTTGACCGCAAATGCTAAACAGAAGACAGTTAAGAATTAAAGTGCTTCAGGCTTTGTACGCTTATTTTCAGGCGGGAAGTAATGATATCGTAAAGGGAGAGAAAGAGCTGATGGCTCAGGTGTCGAGGATCTATGATCTGTACGTGCTTTATCTCCTGATTTTTGAAGACATACGCCTTCATGCAGCCAATCGTCTCGACGAAGCGGCACGTAAAAAGCTGCCTACTCATGAGGATCTTCATCCCAATATGAGGTTTGTCGAAAATGAGGTACTGCTGAAATTGTCGGTCAACAAAGCCCTGCAAGCCGAAGGACAACGCAGAAAGCTGAACTGGAACAACGAACAGGAACTGGTACGTAAGCTGTTCAGTGACCTTCGTCATTCGGCCGAATACCAGGAATACATGGCGGCTCCCGTTCGCTCTTTTGAGCAGGATCGCGATTTTGTGACGCTTATGTTCCGCGAATACATTGCTAATTCAGAGCATTTGCTCCATTTTCTCGAAGAAAAATCCATCCACTGGATAGACGATATCGATTTGGTTTGTGCCGCTGTGATTAAAACCCTGCGTTCGCTCGAACCTTCATCGGACGAGTTTTTCAAGCTGATTCCGCTTTATAAGGACGAAGAAGAGGATGCCCGTTTTGTGCGTCATCTGTTTCGCCGGGCGGTGTTAGATGATAACGACAACGAGACGATTATCAGCTCTAAAACCGAAAACTGGGAAATGGAACGCATCGCCGCAATGGATATGCTGCTAATGAAAATGGCCATTACCGAAGTGAAAGAATTCGATACTATTCCGGTGAAAGTAACGCTTAACGAGTATATCGAAATTTCGAAATTTTACAGTACGCCCAAGAGCAACGGCTTTATTAACGGGATACTCGATAAAGTGTTTAACGAACTTAAAGCCACCGGCCACATTCGAAAAATAGGCCGGGGTTTGATTGAAGAATAAAAAATAAAAGTGGTGTTATCCGATTTTTTACCGCACATGAAAAAGAGGTTTTTGTTCGCTTTTTTTGCACTTACGGCTTTGCTTACTGCCTGTCAGAACGATCAGGGCGCTGGTAAAGTGAGCGCAGATCACATCAATCCGGAAAATCCTCCGGTGATGACGTTTAAAGATACCGTTATTAATTTCGGTACGATTTCGCAGGGACAGTACGTGAAGCACTTCTTTGAATTTACCAATACCGGTAAGTCGGAGCTGGTGATTCGTTCGGTACGCGGCTCTTGCGGATGTACAGTGCCGCAAAACTGGCCGCACGATCCCGTAAAACCAGGCGAGAGTGGTAAGATCGAAGTACAATTTAATTCCGAATACAAAAAAGGAAGTCAAAATGTAATCGTGACGGTGCTGGCCAATACCGTACCTGTAAAAAATGAAGTGTATCTTCGCGGCGAAGTGGCCGTTCCCGATGAAAATTAATCCCTAAATCAGTTATATTCATGAATCTTCTTTTTGTTCTGCTTCAGACAGCGCCTGCTGAAGGTGGCGGAAGCGCATTGACCTCGCAGCTTATGATGTTTGGTCTCATTATTTTGGTGTTTTATTTCTTTATGATCCGCCCTCAATCGCGTAAAGCGAAAGAAGCGCGCAAGTTTCGAGAGAACCTCGAAAAAGGACAGCGCGTAGTGACCATCGGCGGCATTCACGGTAAAATCGAAGAAATAAAAGATACGACCATTATTATTATCACCGAAGGCGGCGGAAAGCTTCGTCTTGAAAAATCGGCCCTCTCGCAAGAATTTACAGCGGCTATTAAGCCCGAAAACTAAGCAGCTCCGGCTGCCTGCACCCAAAAGGATCGGTTTAGCCGATCCTTTTTTTATTGGCGGCGATATCGGAATCAATTTGTAAATTCGTCGGCAGCATGATTATCGAAACCCGCCACCTCGAAAAATCTTACGGCGCGCTACGCGTGCTTAAAGGCATCAGCTTGAGCGTCGAAGCGGGCGAAATTATTTCTATCACCGGTTCTTCGGGTGCCGGAAAAACTACCTTGCTTCAACTGCTGGGTACCTTAGATAGGCCCGATAAAGGCGAATATTTTTTTCAGGGAGAAGCGGTGCATCGTATGCGCGAAAAACAGCTCGCCCGTTTTCGCAACCGGCATATCGGTTTTGTGTTCCAGTTTCATCAGCTTTTGCCCGAATTTACCGCCCTCGAAAATGTGTGTATGCCGGCACTTATAGCCGGACAACGAAAGCCGGAGGCCGAAAAGCAGGCCAAAGAGCTGCTCGGTTTTCTGAAGCTCCACGATCGGATGAGTCATAAGCCTGCCCAGCTTTCGGGAGGCGAACAGCAAAGAGTAGCCGTAGCCCGGGCCCTGATTAACCGTCCCGCATTGGTCTTGGCCGATGAGCCTTCGGGTAACCTCGATTCGCAAAATGCACGCGACCTGCACGAGCTCTTTTTTACGCTGCGCGATACCTTCAGGCAAACCTTTATAATCGTAACTCACAACGAAGACTTAGCCAAAATGGCCGATCGCCGCTTGCGAATGCGCGACGGAATAATTGTGGAGTAGCAGGTTTTAATTTAGTCGAACCCAACCTCTAAACGAGGTACTATCGGACAAAGTTTGCAGGCCGTGTCTCCTTCTTGAAGATGCCAGCGGCAGGTAGTGCGAATGGCACAGTGCGGAATATCTTCAGGCGCATAGTCGATGGTTGCGTATTTCCGTACCTTATCGGGAACCATACATCGATGTCCATCCCAATTGAAACAGCCACTACCTACGCAGGGCGAGCTGAATCGGAAGCGATCTTGTAAGGCCCCTTTTTGTGCGGCCTTTTGGATAAAATCCTCGTCGATAGCCATGGCAGGCGAAATGAACGAAAGCTCACCACGATCATTAAAAAGCCCCAGCAGCTTAGCCCCCGCTCGGGGAGCTGCACTGGGGCACATTATCGTTTTTGTTTTCTCGTTCATCTAATTTTCAAGCTAAGCTGCGAAATTTGAGACACCGGCTCGCTGAGATTTCCGGCCTGAGGGAGCTGTGGAATAATGAGTCTTCCGTTTCTCCACTTCATGAGCCAAATACCGAATATTTCTGGATTGCGGATAGGCTTCCAGGCCACATACCTCGATACGTTAAGCGATTTGGCGGCAAGTTTTGTAGAAGAAGAAGGTTTTTCTATACCTGCCAAATAGTTTAGCACGGTTTTTTGCAAGAGGGCATCCAGTTCGCCAGATTGCGCTTTACTAAGTTCAAAGCCGCTGAGTAGGACCTCAAATTTTTGCGAAGGATCTTTTTCTTTAGAAATAACAGGTTTTACAGCCATAATGATAAGGTATTAAGGAATTAATAAATTACGCATACTAAGCGCCGAGCAGAATCCAGTCTCGAAATACTACTACGAAAAGACTGCTATATAATTACAACTCGCTGGTTTGAAGATAGTTTTATTTTTAATTAAAAAAAGACCCGCGAGACTAAAAAAATAAGAGTAATATAAAAATATATATTTATATACCTTGTAAATCAGTCGTTTAGTTATTTTTTGAAATATAAAACCGATAGTTATACGCCTAAAATAGGGTATTTATACGGGTGTTTATTCCACTATTTTGTAAATGCGCCGCGCCTCTTCGCGCGAACAGGAATTAAAATGCCACCATTCGGTAGGCAGTACTGTAAATCCCGCTTTGTGCATCACTTTTCGCAATAACAGCCGATTGTCGAGCTGCGCCTGACTTAATTTGCCTTCCTGTAAAAAACGGGCTTCAAGCCTCGGATAAGCCAGCTCACCGATAAAATCGTACGGAGTACCCATATCGAGCGCCTGTCCGTCAGGCCCGACGAGCGTAATATCGACCGCTGCGCCGAAATTGTGCAGAGACCCGTTTTGTGGATTCGAAACGAATTTTCCTTTTTCGACTGCAGGCATATCCAGCGTATCCCACATTTTTTGCTGTACGCTTCGCGGACGAACGCCGTCATATACGAGCAAGCTCAGCGAAGGATTTTCGGCTTTGAGGTATGCTTGTGCCTCACGCAATTTGCGGGCCACATCGGGTTGCAGATAAAGCCTGTCGAAATCGCCATACAAATCCATTCCCATAAAATTATCGGTAGTGGAATATTTCAGCTCCACGCGAATGGTAGAGTCGATAAGCCTTACTTCGATTAATCCGGCAGCGCGAATAGCGTATTCCAAATCGGTGGTATCGGGCAGTGGAGCAGGAGCGGGAAGAAGAGCCGGTTCGGCAATGCTATCTTTTTTTTCCGCAAGCTTGTCTGAAGTGTTCGTTTCCGAGCCGCAGGCATAAAGCAGCAATAACCCTAAATAAAGACCGTATTTCATTTTCCAAAAATAAGCCGAATAAATGGAGTCTAAAATGCGCTACCGTAGGTTTTTGTACGAAATTTGCAACAAGCCTTTCCTTTTTCCTAAACCGATGAAAAAACTGCTTTTTCTTATTTCATTCCTTTCCTTTTCGCTACAAACTGTAGCCCAACTCGTAATGCCGCTCGACTCGGAAAACCGGATTTCCTATTCGGAAGTGAGTTATATAGAAGACGGACAGGTGGAAATACGGCAAAGTCGGGCCCGCGATTTTTTGTCGCGCCATGCCGATATCACGTTTCGTATCGATCAGGGTATTACCGATCTGCTTACCGCAAAGGGCAGGGATGAAATTTTTGGAGAAGGGCTGCGCGAGAGGCTGGTCTTCACTTTCCGCATTACGATCGATATAAAAGAAAGTCGCTTTCGGTATGTCATCGATCAGTTGACCCACAGTGCGTTGACCGATAAGCGCAATCCGCGTCCGGTCGAGTTTTCGGCCTCCCGGCTTTATCAGGAATACCTGGCGCATCAGGCTTCGGGCAAGCGATCGACGGCGAAAGACAAGCGAAACGCGCTTATCCTCAGGGTGATGGATAGGAAAATACGGGATTTGATACAGGAACTGAAAGCAGCGGTACTGTATTGAAGCGGCCGGCTATTCGGTTTTGGGAACCACTTTTTTCATAATGTAATGGTACTCGATATTGTTGTTGCTGTCGGTCATGTTGTAGGCATTCACGAAAGTCCATCCGTCTTGTGCCATAAAATTCAGCGCATCGATCATCGAATTAAAACGGATAGGCTTTCCGCTCACGGGATCTTTCAGAATATCGGTGTTAAATCCTTTGAACATCCGGTTTTCCTGCCCGAAATCGATTTCAATTTTGATTTTCCCGGTAAAGCTGAACGTGGATCGCCCCACAATTTCGCAATAGACTTCCTGGGTTTCCTGCGCCGCAGAAAGTCCGGTAATAGCTATAAAAACAAGCAAAAGGAAAAATTTTCGCATAAAAATGCAGGGTTTAAAAATGAATAAAAACGAAGAACGACGGCTTTGTATCAATAATCGAACCAACACAAAGCTGTGAATTTACTGCGGAAAAATGCGGCTATTTACCGAAAATCGTTGAACTTTGGGGACAAATTGAACGGAATGAATCCTTTGCTTTCGCGTTTTTTCCTTTTTTCGGGTCTCGTGCTGGCGATGGCTTGTCAATCGGCCAATGTGGGACAGTCGCCCGAGTTTATCCACGACGGAAAATCTACAGTACCGGCAGGTACGGAAAGCTATACTTATTATGAGCAGCAAACCCTGCAGTACGACGACCGGGTGTATCGCCCCACTATTCATACCCCGCTGTTGTACAAAACGGGATTTGAGCTGAATCCACCGCTGATAGCGCTCCATTCGGGCGAAACCGTGACCCTCACTTTTGACGATTTTGATCCTTATATCAAAGATCTGTACTACACCGTGATCCATTGCGATGCCGAATGGAAACCGAGCGGACTGATGGAAGCCGAGTACCTGAAAGGTTTTTTTTCCTACAACATCACTCAATACGGCTTTTCGTTCAATACCCTTTTGCCGTATGTGAACTACAAGCTGGTCTTTCCGAACGAAAATATGCAGGTGACCCGTTCGGGCAATTACCTGCTCAAAGTATTTGCCAATAATAATCCCGAAGAGGTGCTGCTGACCCGGCGTTTTATGGTCTATGAAGGCGGTGCGGTAATCGATGCGCGTTTTAAGCGTCCGGCTAACGTGGAAGAGCGCTTTACCCATCAGGCATTCGACCTGAATATTAATGTAGGAAGCCTCAACCCGCCTAATCCTTTTACCGATATCAAAGTGATTATCCAGCAGAACAACCGCTGGGACAATGCCATGACGGGCTTTCAGCCCAATTTTGTGCGCGATCAGGAACTGATTTATCACCTCGACAGTCCCTATACCTTTCCGGGGGGAAATGAGTTCCGTTTTTTCGATCTTAAAAGTCTTACTTACCTGACTCCCAACGTGGCGCGTATCATTCGCGATTCGGTACCCTGGAATGTGCTGCTGCTCAACGAAGAAAAACGCAGCTATAAAAAATACATCACCTCTTACGATATCAACGGTAAATTTCTAATCAAGAACGATCTCGCTTACAATCCTGATACCGAATCCGATTACGTCTATGTGTATTTTTACCTTCCTATGGATGAGCCTGTTATTGAAGGAAATATCTACGTGTTCGGTGCCCTGAGCGATTGGAGGGTAAAAGATGATTTCAGGCTTACGTATAACTATCGCACCGGGCGTTACGAAACCCGGATTTTGCTCAAACAGGGCTACTATAACTATGAATATGTGCTGGTTACGGATAAAAGCAATGTGGCCGACGAAACCTTTATCGAAGGCAGCCACTTCGATACCGAAAACAGCTATACCGTATTGGTCTATTTCCGCGATGTGCGTTTGCACAGCGATCGGCTGGTCGGTGTCCGGCAACTCAACACCCAACATAGCGAGTAAAACTTTATACGAATTTATTTTTAAGCTATTCCGGATTTTTTATCTTTACACAGGTACCAATACCTCACCTAATGATTACCGAAGTTACTCAGGGTGTAAAAGTGAGTGTACACACCCGCTACGAAGAAGAATTTTCTAACCCCGCCAACCGGCATTATATCTTCTCTTATCACATTTCGATCGAGAACCAGAATCCTTTTGAAATAAAATTACTTCGCAGACACTGGATGATCAAAGACAGTCTGTCGAATTACCGCGAGGTGGAAGGAGAAGGAGTGATAGGGCAGCAGCCGCTGATTTCTCCCGGCGAAGTGTACGAATACGAATCGGCTTGTAACCTGGCCAGTGATTTTGGGGTGATGAAAGGCACTTATTTGTTCCGTCGCGAGGCCGACGATCAGCTTTTTAAAGTGGTAATTCCCGAATTTGTGCTGGTCACTCCTTCGCGGCTCAACTGAGTATTTTTCCGCTTTTTTCAGGGAAATATGGCGGTGTTTTCCACACCTGTACGCATTTTTTCGCAGCACTTACCTGGCTGCCCTGCGAGTTTTACCCAAAAAATACCCCTTTCGTGTGAATAAATAGGGACGCGTTTTCGTGTAAAATAAGCGCTGAATAGCTTAACTTTGCAGACCCTATTTTGTTAACCAAAATTTCATTTATGAACGAATTTGGAATAAGATCCAGCCGATCTACGCTAAAGGCATTGGGATTGGATGGTGTTTCCAACGCATATTGGAACCTGACTCCCGCAGAATTAGTGGAAGAAACCCTGCTCAACGGTCAGGGTGTGTTGGCCGATACCGGTGCCCTGGCTATCGATACCGGAGAGTTTACCGGCCGTTCGCCGAAAGACCGCTTTATCGTGTGCGACGAAAAAACCGAGCAGTCGGTATGGTGGGGCGATATCAATATCAAATTCAGTCCGCAGCAGTTCGACGCACTGTTTAACCGCGTAAAAGCGTATCTCTCTAACCGCGACATTTATGTGCGCGACTCTTACGCTTGTGCCGATCCTGCTTACCGGCTTAATCTTCGTGTAGTAACCGAATATCCCTGGGCTAACCTCTTCGCCCATAATATGTTTCTTCGCCCGGATGCCAGCGAGCTGGCCGATTTCGAAGCCGAGTGGCATATTGTGTGCGCTCCCGGTTTCAGGGCGGTTCCCGAGATCGACGGTACGCGCCAGCATAATTTCGCTGTGCTGAACTTTACCCGTAAAATTATTCTGATAGGGGGTACCGGCTATACCGGCGAAATTAAAAAAGGCATTTTCTCGGTACTCAATTATATTCTTCCTCACGAAAAGAACACCCTGTCTATGCACTGCTCGGCCAATATCGGCAAAGAAGGCGATACGGCAGTGTTTTTCGGACTTTCGGGTACCGGTAAAACCACGCTTTCGGCCGATCCCGAGCGCGG
>CAYWRZ010000019.1:0-48844 GCA_964460845.1 uncultured Weeksellaceae bacterium | reverse complement strand
GGGTTGTCTGCGGGCTATTATGAGCTGCGGGTGAGCAATGCGCGTAAGCAGCATTATTACCTCAGGTTTTATTATGAGAAATAAATGACAATTCAGGATTTGATTTAACTATAAAAAAGACAAAAGAGTATTGCCGGAATAAATCGATTTTATAAAAAATTGAATATGAAAAACAGCTATTCATCTGTGATAGTATGTGCGCTTTTTTTGGTCTTTGCCGGGAGCTGCAGTGATGCGCCTGAGCAGGCAGAGCTAATTAGTGATCCGGTAAGAGATACCGAAGGCCGCGCCTATTTCGATTCGGAAGAGGAACTGCGCCATTGGAGCGAAAATTCGGAAGCGGTAAATACCACTAAAGAGATAGGTGGTTTTTGGTACGGTGTAACCATTCTTTCGCCCGATTACCTTGCATTACAGGAGTTGAGAAGTCGTGAATACACGGCCGAAGAGTTGGCCGAAGCCAAATCGCATTACGAAGAGTTATATTACTTCAAATTTGGCATACGTCGCCCCGATTTTCAAAAAGAACTGCTCCACTATAACATCGACTCGCAGCAGGAATACAGCAGCCGGATAAATTATTGCGCTTTTGCCATTCAGCAAGATTTGAAGCTGGCTGCCGGTACAGATACTATTCCCTGTGCACTTGTACAATTTGAACGCACGTTTGAGGCGGGGCCCGGACTCACTTTTACGCTCGCTTTTCCGCGTAAATCCATTCACAGCGAGGAAATTGACTTTATCTATTACGACAATCTTTTTCAAAACGGTATAATGAAATTCCGCTTCACGAAAGCGGCTTTATTGGCTCTCCCTTACCTGAAAATGGGATAAATTATGGAAAGAAAAAAAGGATTTATTTCGGTGATCCGAAAAAGCATTTTGGCCAAATCACTGGCGGTGTACATGGCCTTCAGCCTGCTTTTCGAAATCTGCTATCCGACCTGTGCGTACGCGCTTACGGGTGGGCCCTCGCAACCCGAAGTGTCGGGATTCCAGGCTATCGATACTTCCGATATGGTCGATCTGTTCAGCGGCGATTTCAATTACAATATTCCGCTGATGGACATGGACGGCTATCCGCTTAATCTCGCATACAGTGCTGGGGTTTCGATGGACGAAGAAGCGAGCTGGGTAGGCCTGGGCTGGAGTCTTAATCCGGGTGTGATTAACCGCTCGATGCGCGGCTTACCCGACGATTTTCGCGGTGAACCCGTCACCAAAACATTTAACCTGAAACCGATAAAGAATTTCGGTATCAACGCCGGCGTGGTGGGAGAGCTTTTCGCTTTCGACCTGCTCAATCTTTCTCTTTCGTACGATATCGGAATTAATTACAGCACTTACGAAGGTTTCGGTATTGAGCAAACTATCGGCGCTACTATCAGCGGAGGAAAAGGGCCACTTACAGCCTCGCTCGGTATCAATTCCAGCAGCGAAAACGGACTTACCATCGCTCCCAATATCGAACTTTCGCTGGGTTCGAGTGAATTGGGCGATAAAAAATCGACCACACAGCTTAATATCGGCGTAGGGAGTTCCTATAATACCCGTGCCGGCGTCAAAGAACTTTCCATAGAGAGCTCTTTCGCGCATACTTATAAGAAACAAAAAAACAATAACACCGAATATAAAACGCTCGGATTAGGTGTAAGCGGGAAGTTTAATCTCGGAATGACCACTTATACACCTACGGTGTCGATGCCTATGCACAACCTCTCGATTCGCGGCCGCTTTCAAATGGGTGCATCGATATTCGGTACGCACCCCTCGGGTTATGTGGGCGGTTCGTACAGCGGACAAAAGCTGCGCTCTACTGTCAAATCGAACAATGCTTACGGCTATATGCACCTCGAAGCAGGACAGACAAATCCCAACGCATTGCTTGATTTTAACCGCGAGAACGACGGCGAATTTACTACTGCTACACCGACATTGCCACTGGCTAATCTTACTTATGATTTGTATTCGGTATCGGGTCAGGGTATAGGTGGAAGCTACCGCCCTTTCCGTAGTGAAATAGGCTACGTGTATGATCCTTACACCAACTCGACCAGCGAGGGTTATGATATCGGTGCGGAACTGGGAGCGGGCAATCTTGTACACGTCGGAGGAAGTTTTTCGATGAACCAGACCACTTCTTCTTCTTCGGCCTGGACACAGGATAATATTCCGGCACAACGGCTTCGTTACGGCAAGCGATCTTCCAATGTCGATCATGAAAATTGGTATTTTAAAGAAGCCAACGAAAAGTCGATCGACAGCGATCCATCTTATTATCAGAAATTTGGAGGCGATCTGGCAGCGCGTTTTACCCTCGACAAATCGACCCGCTTTAAGGTATCGTTACGTGATCAAATGCTGCTCGAAAATCAGCAGTCTATTCCCGTACCGCAGGCCAATTACCGGCAGCGTCGCGAAAAACGCAATCAGGTTATTTACCCAATTACCCGGCAGGAACTCAACGACGGAATGGGGCTCAATGCCGCACATCCTAATTCTTACAATGCACCCAATCATCACATTGCTGAAGTGACTTCGTACGGCACCGACGGAATGCGTTATGTGTATGGCATTGCCGCTTACAATACCTATCAGAAAGAAGTGAGCTTTGCCGTAGGCAATGATGTGTACGGGCAAAATGGATTAACGGGTAACTGCGCTACCGGACTCGTGACTTACCTTCCCGGGCAGAGCAACTCTACCTCTAATCCGCACGGGCAGGATAATTATTACAGCGCGACCGAAACACCGGGTTATGCGCACAGCTACCTGCTCACCGCCGTGCTAAGCCCCGATTATGTCGATTCCGACGAAATTAAAGGTCCCTCGGCCGGCGATATCGGACACTATACCAAGTTTTCGTACACCCGCAAGCATGGAAGCTATGGCTGGCGTACACCGGTAGGACAGAATACCGCCAATTACGACGAAGGACTCAAAACTGAAGACACCGACGATCGTGCCAGCTACATCTACGGTACGAAAGAAATATGGTATGTCGAAACGATAGAATCTAAAAATTATATCGCCGTATTTCACCTCGATCCCCGTAAAGATGCCTTTGGCGTATTGGGCGAAAACGGAGGGATCGATGTCAGCAAACCGGCCATGTTGCTGCGCAAAATCAGTTTCTATACGCTGAAAGATTACCGGAATGACCCTTTAACCGCTGTGCCTATCAAAGAAGCGCATTTCGAATACGATTATTCGCTATGCCCGAATGTGCCCAACAACAGCGGCTTAGCCGAAATGGTCAACGGCAACGACATCAACCAAAATAAAGGCAAGCTTACACTTCGCAAAGTGTATTTCACGTATCAGAATTCGCACAAAGCAAGGCTTAGTCCGTACGAGTTTACTTACAGCACGCAGAATCCCGCTTACGATCCGAAAGGCTATGACCGTTGGGGCAATTACAAGCCCAATACCAACGGCTGCGGTATCAGCGACGCACTCAACAACGCCGAATATCCTTACGTGATTCAGGATAAAGCCCAGGCCGAACAGTATGCTCAATCCTGGCTGCTCACGGGCGTATATCTTCCTTCGGGCGGAAAAATCGATGTCGAATATGAAAGTGACGATTATGCGTATGTGCAGCACAAACGGGCCATGCAGATGTTCCGCATCGTCGGGTTCGACAATACGATATACAGTAACGGCACACCGGTCAATGTGGCCGACGGCACCAAACGCCTTTTGTTTGAGCTTCCCAACGGATCCGATTATTCCATTCAGGAATATATTTCAGGGGTCAAAAATGTCTATTTCAGGGCGCTGATGCGTACTACCCCCGACAGTTACGATTATACGTTCGGCTACGCTGAAATTCACGGCAGCAACTACGGAATTACGAATATCGGCGGCACCGATTACGGATATATCATACTGAAACCGGTTAATTTTAACGATGCTGAATCAGGGGCTAACCGAAACCCTATCGTAAAAGCGGCCATTCAGTTTGGTCGCCTGCACCTGCAAAGCGCTATTTACCAATACAGCAGCGTAACCGCTTCCAACTTAGGGCAGCAGATTATTTTGCAACTGCTCTCCTCCAATATCCTTGCCGACCTGGTGGCCAATACAACCGAATTTGTAAAAGGACCTAATAAATTTCTTTTCGAAAACAAAGGAGTGGGCGATAGAATGATAATGGGGAAAAGCTGGATCCGGCTCAACAATCCGAACAAAGCTAAGTTAGGTGGCGGAGCGAGGGTTAGAAAATTAACTGTGCGCGACAACTGGTCGCAAATGACCAGCTCGGGTAGTAACGCCACTTACGGGCAGGAATATTATTATCAGTTAAAAGACGGTACTTCTTCGGGAGTAGCTTCGTACGAACCGCAAATAGGTGGGGAAGAAAATCCCTGGAAACAACCTATTAGCTTCTCTATCGATAATCTACTGGCACCCGACGATAAGATGTATCAGGAAGAACCCCTGGGCGAAAGCTTTTTTCCCTCTGCGAGCGTAGGCTATAGCCGGGTCTTGGTGCGGAACCTTACCCGCACAGGTGTGACCCGGACGGCCACTGGTCATATCGTGCATGAGTTCTATACGGCAAAAGATTTTCCCACCATTGTAAGCCGAACGGATCGCGACATGGAACGGCATAAGAATAATCCTTTCAGCATTTCATCCATATTTAACATCAACTCGCGCGATTACCTAACCGTTACACAGGGCTTTGCGATCGAGACCAACGATATGCACGGTAAGCCCAAACGGCAGGAAATATACGCCGAAGGTGCGCTTTCTCCGATGAGTTCGGTCGAATATAAATACAAAAAGAAAGCTTACGGAAGCAATTCATTCAGACTGGTCAACACGGTCGATGTGCTGAACCCCGAAGGCAACGTGTCGCAGGCTCAGGTGGGTGTATTCTTCGATATGGTGGCCGATATGCGTCATGCCGAAACCGAATCGAAGACCAACGAAATTCAGGGTAACCTGGAAACGTTTTTGGTCATTATTCCCATCGGACCGCTGCCCATTTTCCTTCCGGCAACGGTGCGCGACGAGACCCAATTCCGAAGTGCTTCATTTACTAAAGTGACACAGCGTTTCGGCATATTGGAAGAAGTAATAGCCACTGATCTCAATTCGGTCGTTTCGACCCGAGATCTGGCTTACGATTCCGAAACGGGAGAGGTGCTGCTTACCGAAACGGCTACCAATTTTGAAGATCCGATCTATACGCTCAATTACCCCGCACACTGGTATTACGACGGTATGGGACAAGCCTATAAAAATTTGGGCATATCCGTCGGAACGCTCAACTTTAGCGGCGGCGTAGCCAGCCATTCTCCGGCCGCAGCGGTGTTTGTACCCGGCGATGAGCTGAAACTGGGAAGCAGCCTGCGTGGATGGGTTACCGAAGTAGCACCCGGAAAAATTACGGTGCTCGATAAATACGGGATGCCGGTAAATGGTTCGTATGCGGTGAAAATTCTTCGCTCGGGACGAAGAAATATGCCTTCAACTTCTATCGCTTCCATCACCACGCTCAGCAATCCGCTGGCGCATTTTAAAGGCAATCTTTTTAATAATGTGCTACAGGCTTCGGCTATAGAATTCGGCGACAGGTGGCGTTCGTTCTGCGATTGTTTCGAACCCGGCGAAGGCGCTCCGTTAGTGACTACCAATCCTTATGTGTTGGGCATAAAAGGCAATTGGCGCCCTGAAAAATCCTTCGTGCATCTTTCCGGACGTACGCAAAGTCATTACAATAACAACACGAATCTTCGTCGCGACGGGGTATTTACTTCCTACACGCCCTATTACCGGCTTAACGGTAAAAAATGGGAGGTCCACGATAAAAACTGGACTTATACCGCCGAAATTACGGAGGTCAGCAATTACGGACCCGAGCTCGAAAATCGCGATGCCTTAGGTCGTTATTCGGCAGCTACTTTCGGCTACAGGCAATCGCTGCCTACTTCGGTAGCCGCCAATTCACGCTACCGAGATATAGGTTTCGACGGATTTGAAGATTACGATTTCAGTCCTTGTGCCGATAACCACTTTAAGTTTGACGGAGCCGGTCCCTTGCTTTCTACAGCCGAAGCGCATACCGGACGTACCAGTATCAAGGTTTCTTCCGGTCACGATGTGACGATGGATAAACCACTCGATTATTGCGAAAAGGCAGGTTGCAACCTGACACTGTCTGAGCGTAATCCTTTCGTGATAATGGGAGGAACAGCGCCTTATCAGATCAATTACACCATCTTTTACGGTGATCCTACGGTGTCGCTCAACAATAATCAGGTGTACTTCACCTCAGTGTATGGAGGTTTTGCGGTCGAAGTCACGATAACCGATGCACAAGGCTGTCGTGTTAGTCAGATAATTGTTTCACAGGAAAACTAAGTTAAAAACACATTTTGGTATGAACAGGTTTTCTCTTTTTATAGTAGTGTTAGGCTGGCTGGCGATAAGCCCCCGTGCCTATGCCCAAACCGAAAGTGATTGTATCCAGTCGACTTTTTTCTGTACCAACACTACGGTCAGCTTTGATCTGAGCTTTCCCGATCCCGACAACGTACCCATGTGCCCCGATTACGATCTGAACTACTGGTTCTTATTCGAAGTGGGCAGCAACGGACTCTCCGATCTCGTGATACAAAGTCCGGATATGCTGAACGGGTTCTCGCTCTGGGGGCCTTTCAGCGCACCGCTTATGGTGAATGCCTGTGATGCGGCAAGCGCAAATCCTTCGATCAATCTCACCCACAACGTGCCGGCGGTAATTTATAATACGAGCAACATCATTGGCACCCTTCCGGCGGGGTATTATTTTCTCAGGGTAAATCCTTCCGAATGTAATTCTTCTTTTTCGCTCTCCGTAAGAGATGAGCTGACACTTTCCTGCAAAGACCTGAGCTGCGAAAACTGCATAGGATCTTTTACACCCGAACCCGGGAAAAAATATGTGCTGAGCGCCTGGGTTAAAGAGCATAACGCACCGGTAGAACAAGAAAGCTATGGACATCCACGGATATCGATAGAGTATCCGAACATACCGTCTTCTGAGGGGCCTTTTACTGCGGGGGGTATTATTATAGACGGATGGCAGCGTATCGAATTTGAGTTTACACCGCCTCTTGGCGCTACCTTCATGCGCATCAGACTTAGCTGTACTACCGGCGATTGTTATTTCGACGATATCCGCGTGCATCCCTTCGACGGAAGTATGAAAACGTATGTATATGATCCGCATACACTCCGACTCATGGCCGAGCTTGATGAACGCAATTATGCCACTTTTTACGAATACGACGAAGAGGGTAAGCTCGTACGCATCAAAAAAGAAACGGAGAGGGGTATTATGACCATTCAGGAAACGAAAACCAGCGTAGTCAAAAAATGAAAAAGAGATTCTATTTTACAGGCGCTCTGCTGCTGCTCAGTATGCTGCTTCAGGGCTACGGATGGCCAAAAAATCAGGGTTGGCAGACGCTCTCTGTCGAGGAGTACGACAAGCTGACGGCCCGTGCCGAAAACTATTTTTCGACTACACAGTCGTATGCGCTCGATTACAGCCTTGCCTCTTACAAAACCCATACCGATAAGGTTGCCTTTGAAACGGAGCACGGGTTTGTACGCCGTTCGGGAAATAATTTTCACAGCTATCTGCTCGGTATTCATACCATTCAGAATGCGAAATATCGTTTTACGATCGACTCGGCTTACCGCACCGTAGTGATTTCCGAACCACTCAAGGATATTGATTTTTCTTTTATCGAAGCCGAACGGAAAGCTTTGCGTGGATCCATCGTGTCCATTCAGAAAAAAGAAGAAGGAAAAGGACAGAAAATACAGGTTACGTTCGATAAAAAGTCGCGCGTTTCGACCATGGAAATGTTTTTTTCTTCTACCGGATTTCTCGAAAAATCGATAAGCTATATGCGCGTCGAGCTGAGCGAAAATCCTACCGATCCGAATGCCCCCAAATCGGCCCCGCGTATAGAAATGAACTACCTCAATTACCGATCGGGCCTTCGTTTCGACTACAAAAAAGAATTTGATGAAAAACCTTATTTCGAAGAATCGGGCGGAGCGTTTCTACCCGGTGCGCGTTGTAAAGGTTTTACCGTTCACGATACAAGAATAGTAAGGAAATAGAAATACATAGACGATGAATAGAAAATGTATTGCTTCTTCGTTCGGCCGCAAGGTGATGCTGCTGACACTGGTGTTTTCTACCGTGTTTTTTTCGGTAAGCCAGGCCATTGATTTGCCACCGGTCACGCAGGTGATCCGTACCACTTATCCGTCGGGAACACCAGTTACTATTGGTACGCCTGCCGCCGAAAGTGAGGTCGATTTTACGCCCAAAACCGGAGCCTTCGACGACGACGTGAGGAACTTCATTACGCTGGCAGTGGACTGGAATTATCCCGGTTATGTGGGGAGCAGCGCTACCACCTCGGTAAGGCTTGAAGTGGAAACCTTCGATGCGGCTGATGTCTCGATGGGATTGACCTATGTCGATCTGGAGGTAGAATACAATCCTTTTACAGGGAGCTCTTCGCGTGATAAGCAGCGTTTCGCGTTTACCGACGTTTATCGTTTTACGGTTAAAATAATTGAGATAAACGGAATAAGCAGCGGCACGCTCCCGGCAAATCTTTATATAGAGAGTCAAATAGATGTGAGACGGCATTATCATTATGGAGGTGAGGGTAATACACCTTTGGTGTTTAACAGCCCTGTACAGCTCGATATTGACAACAACTCTACCCCGGACGAAATTCTGGTTTCCTGGAATCCGTTGTTTAATGCGATGCATTATCAACTGGAATGGACACACGTCAACGATTATTCGGCCACAGGCACGCCGCTGGCGATGTCGGCACTGGCTTTCGATTTTAAGCACAACAGCACCCGTATCGAAACCAAAGGAACCAGTTACCGCATCCCGATGCTTTTTGACAGAGGTTATGTGCTGTTCCGGGTAAGGGCTTTCATAGAAGGCGATACCTATCTTTTCGGAGTGTGGAACGCACCGGATGCAGGCTCGAATGCATCGGTGGTTACTACGTTTGTGTATGTCGCTACCGCGCATGAGCACGATAAAAACTGGCAGGTCACCACCACGTTTGCCGAAGAAGGCAAGAAAAAAGAAGTGATCAGCTATTTTGATGGCAGCTTGCGCAGCCGGCAGACCGTGACACGCCTCAATACCGACGAGAATGTGATCGTGGGCGAAACGATTTACGATTACCAGGGGCGACCCGCGGTGACTGTGTTGCCCGCTCCTGTCGAAAAAATACCGGATTATGAACGGGCGCTGCAGTATTATGAGGCGTTTAATGTGAACGGTTCTTCTAATCCTTATTCACCCGAAGATTTTGACGAAGATGCAGGAGGATGCGGCGTTTCTGCCGGTACAATGGGTACCGAGATCGGTGCGTCGGCCTATTACTCGCAGGCCAATCCTGATAAATCGGGCTTCCAGTCGTACGTGCCCGATGCCAAAGGCTATCCTTTTGTGCAGGTCGAATATACGCCCGACAATACGGGACGTATCCGCCGGCAAGGCGGCGCAGGCGAAACTTTCCAGCTTGGAAGCGGCCACGAAACGAAATATTTTTACGGACAGCCCAATCAGCCCCAGCTCGATCGCCTGTTCGGCAGTGAGGTAGGCTACGCTGCGCATTACAAGAAAAATGTGGTAATCGATCCCAACGGACAGGTTAGCGTATCGTACCTCGATCAGGAAGGACGCGTGATAGCTACTTCTTTGGCAGGCGATGCTACGCCCGGCCTCGATGCCCTGCCTTCGGAAGCGGCGGCGGCGGTAGAATTTACCATCGACCTGTTTTCGGCCGATCCCAACGGAGTAAGTCTGCTCAATGTACCGAGCAACGATTCCAACGCGATGGTCTTCAGCACGCAAATGTTGGTGCCTTATGCAGGCAATTATGAGTTCGCCTACGAGTTTACCGTAGGGCCCTATACCGATCCCTGCCTCGAACAGGATGTATGCTTTAGCTGCGTATATGAAATGGAAATTCACATCATCGACGAATGCGGGGTCGATTATGCGCAAGAAAGCGGGCAACCTGTCAAGCGGGTGGTGGGGCAATTTACCCTCGATCAGAACGATCAGATCGTATTCAGCACCGAATGTAACGGCGATTACGAGCTTGCACCGCCCTATACGCAAGAGGTTTATCTCCCGGTAGGATCTTATACGGTAAGCAAAGTGCTGCATATTAGTCAGGATGCGATCGACTTTTATGTGGCGACTTATCTCGATCCGGAATACAATACCTGTGCGCTTACACTCGAAGATTTTACGCAGGGCTATATGAATCAGCTCGATTATTCAGGCTGTGAAATAGACTGCCAGGATTGTCTCGATAACCTGGGCGAACGCGATGCATTCATCGCACAGGGAAGAGGTACTTCGGCCGATTACGACCTGCTTTATGCCGAATGTAAAAGTGCCTGTAAAATGATGGAAAGCTGGTGCGAAATTACGTACCGTCAGTTGTTGGGCGATGTGCAGCCCGGCGGTCAGTATGCGCAGTACCAGGAAACGAGTCCCGGCGTGGCCTCGGCAGGTACTTATCCGCTTTCGGTATTGAATACGAGCAACGTGTTGCCTTATAATGTTTCTCCCGGATCAGGTAACTGGAAAAATCCGCAGACCGAATATCAGGGGGTGACCTATCCGCATTACCTCAATGAAAACGGCAGTATTGCAACGGTTACCGTGCTTCCCGATGGGGCAAACTACATACCGGCGGTGTCGAATGTGCTTGATGTATTTCTCAGTACAGATGGAGTAACTTTGCTTACGTATCCCGAAAATCTGCTGCACCTGAACGATTTTATTGCGCTTTTCCGTCCCGAATGGGCAGCCGGATTAGTGCGTTATCACCCCGAATATTGTTATTATGAAAAATGCCGAATCTACGGAGAAACGCATGCCGATGATATACTGACCAGCGACGATTTTGACAGCCGTATGCTCTTTACCCACACCTGGAACGATGCGGTAAGCGAAGGATTTATTGTCGCTAACTATGCTTCCCAGCCCAATGCGATCTCGCGGCTTGGAAATATTGGGAATACGGCCAGCATCATTTACGATCCATTCGTTACTAACGCAGGTTTGATCGGATCTACATTCATTGCGAATTTCGGATGGCGTTTTATGAACTACATTGAGGTATCCGGAACGCCTCATAATGCGCTCGAAGCAGCCGCCATTTCGGCACGTTGCCCTTATCCGGGTACTCCGATCTCTTCCGATTGCCTCGATTTCGGATTAGATGTGGTTGGTTATTCGCCCGCGCAAAACGATTCGCTGCGTGATGTAGAATGGAATATAGCGAAGAATTTCTACCTCTCGCTCAAACGTCAGATTCAGGACTCTATAGCCGATGCTTACGCCCGCACTTCCTGCTACGGACTCAATCATTGCATTGGCAATAACGACGAATACAATCCTTTCACCAGCCAAATGCTGAACCTGCCCGGTCCGCTGACTTTCCTCGCGCAGCCGTATTTTTCTCCCGCACAGCCCTGTGGCGGATTTACCCGTGAGCTGTACAGCAACAAGCAGGTGCGGTTTGTACGTGCTGTAAATGTACCGATGCAGGAAACCAATTATGTCGATGCAGGCTATCAGGTGTATCTCCAAACGGGAATGTGTCCTACTACATATGCCTCGCTTCAACTGATAAATCAGATGGCCGAATACGGTAAGCTTACGGCTACCAACGAGTCGCTGCTGGGCTATCCGGCATACACCAGTTTCTATCTCGCAGCGTACAATTACACTCCGCCAGTATCGATTACTTCCGATCCGATCGAATGGGATGCTTCGCAACCTTCGGCCGACGAACTTATCGTATCACTCAGCAACAGCGGAGGCCCCATAGGAAGCACTTCGTTCGATAAGAGCGGACTCTCTATAAGCTGGAGCGATATCAAAGGGTTTACAGCTATCCGTTATGGAATGGGTTCCAATACCACTTTTGCTTATCCTGCGCAGGTTAAAGCAAAAATTGTACAGGGTGGAATAACCACCTACGAATGGCTCGATATTTCTCTTACTGCTCCCGAACCCGATTGCGTATTTCCCGAACGTTGCGAACCCAACGATTTTGCAAGAGACGTGATGATGCTAACCTCGGCGCTGGCGCACAACGGCGATTTTATCGGAGCGAACATATCGCTCGAAGCACCCGGTAATTATTCTCCTTTTGTGACCAACCGCATCCGGAATATGCTCGGTACGCCCAATAACGATTTGGAATGGGATTTTGATCCGATGACCAATTTGGTACGAATTTACGATGTGACGAATCCTACGCAGTACATATCGTTCCAAATGATGTCCACTGATCCTTCCGGATTCAGTTCGGGCGATGTGCCTTTGATCAAGAGCTTTACCAATATCAAAAGCGCATACCAGCATCTATACACGGTCGAAGCACGTGATGTGGCCGGTAATTTTATGGTAGAGTTTACTGCTGCGGTAACGCATTTCGACGGTGTCACCGAGCGGGGCGTCTCAATGGGCAAATGTGCCCTGCCTCAGCCTATGTCTTGTCAGGGTACTCCCTTCGATCTTACCGAAGATTTGGAGGAAGTGCTCAAAGAAAGAGTTGTACGACCCTCTTTTGCCGCCGCACCTAATCTTGGACTCAGTCCTTATTATTCCATGCTGCTCCAAAGTTATCTCGGTTTCAATACTTCCGGAACTTATACCCCCGACAATACCGGACCCGATTATCACGAGCGCATTGATATTAATTCCGAAACCTGCGGCATCAGCTTATATACGCAAACCACTACGTCCGGTCTTCATCTTGATGAGGTAATAGCTATCGGCGATATTATTATTTACGGCGAACCCGAAGCGGATAATTATTTCCATCAGTTTAAAATGGTAGCCGTGTTTCAGGTGGGTATGTCGGAAGTAACGGATACTATTTTTGGCTATTCCTGTTTGCCGCTGGCAAAATGTACGCTTTGTGACGAAGAGCCCGAGCCGCTTATGCGACGGATGGAAGTACGCCAAACCGAACAGAAAACAGGTCCCGACGGAACGGCCCGAAAATCAGGTGCTAAGCCCGAGCTTCAGCGTAGTATGCAAAGAGAAGCCAGCGCCCCCATTTTGCCCGACCCCTGCGAAAACGCTTACGAGGAATATAGTTCGCTGGTACGCGATTATAACAGATATGCCAAAGAAGGCGGGCTGCCTGCAATTACCAATGTCTATGATCAGGAAACGTTTATTAGGGAAGGGTTCTGTTATTGCCTGGACGGATATTTCGCCAATCTTTACGCATACGTAGCCGGACTCTATGAGCCGTTAAGTGTGACTGAAATGCTCGATATAGGTAAATATTGCGAAGATCGTTTAACACCGCCCTGTACACCCGAGCCCTATGTGTTCGACGGCTCTACAGATTTGCCACCGGCAGATTATGAAAACCCCTGTCAGACACAGCTCGAAGACAATGCAAAGCTTAACGGCGAAGCCATGTACCAGCAGTATGTCGAATACATGACTACCGTGATAGCTTCCGCTTATCGCAAGCATTGCCTGGGTGCTGCCGAAACCTTTACAACAGTATATACCGACAAGGAATATCATTTTACACTGTATTATTACGATCAGGCGGGTAACCTGGTGAAAACTGTTCCGCCCGAAGGTGTACGTATGCTGGATATTACCTCGCACACTTCGCCGGATGCGATACAGGTGGCCAACGATCGCCTTAACGGTACGCATACGATTTACACACACCACCAATTGCCCACTACTTACCGCTATAACAGCCTTAACCAGCTCGAACAGCAGAGCCTGCCCGATCACGATAAAATGTCGGTATGGCAAACGTCTTTGTCTGTCATTCTCGAACCCGGTATGACCGTGACCGATGTGCAGTTCGTGAACGGACAGCAGGGTTATCTTACCGGCTATTATACACCAGCGGGGGGCAGCCAGGCACGTGGATTGATGTACCGTACCAACGACGGCGGCGCAACCTGGCAACGGGTTAACGACCTGCTGGGGGTGACGCTCAACAAAATCCAAATGGTCGATGCGAATGTAGGGTATGCGGTAGGAGAGAGGGGCATCGTGCTTAAAACGACTAATGGAGGAGGCTCCTGGGATATGTTAAACACGCACGAGCATAACGTGGAATGGAACCTGTGGGATCTGCATTTCGTGGACGCGAATACCGGTGTGCTGGTCGGTTCGGGGATAACAACCTACGGGGGAATTTCGATACTGGTAACCGGAGGTGGCACCGGCTTTACTTTCGGACTCTTTCCTTCTTCTTCCTACACCTCGGGTGGATATTTCAGGGTTACTTCAGTGACCTACGATGCGGCCAATTCTCAATATGTAGCGGTAGCGCGGCATAAGTTGACGAATAGTGTACCAGAGTTCGGACGGGTGTTTTATAGCAACGACGGAGTCAACTGGATCGAACACTCCGGCTATACAAACAACGATCTGTATGCCCTGACTTATGTAGATGGAGAGGCTTATTTTGTAGCAGGAATATCGGGAACGCAAGCCGGTATGGATGCCTCCGGCGGCTATTCTTTTCACGTGCCGACCAATCTTACCGGAACGGTTAGGGACGTGTATTGCCTCAATACCACAGAAGGCGTGGCAATTGTAGAGGACAACCCCGGCGAAGGCTTGCTGTATAAAACGAACAACGGCGGACAGCATTGGGAATTGCTGGGCGATGATCAGCATTACTATACGGGCTTCAATATGTACACTACCGGCAAGCTGCTGGCAACCGGTCGTAACGGATTGGTGCATCGTATCTTGCTCGAAACGGGACAACCTTTCGGTATAGTCGCTTTGAATAATTATCCCGGTTCGCAAGATGTGCACGGTAGCTTCGGTGCGATGGTAGGTACAAAAGTACCTGTGCTGGTAGGTGGCAATGGCGGTCAGTTGTATTACAGCCGCGATGCGCAAATGACTGTTCCGGTATGGACTTCTGTACCGACTTCTGTACTGAGTAGCGATAACGCTATACGCAAAATTGCAGGGCGTACCATAGGCACCAATCCCAATAGCTTTTCAATGTCGGCTGTGTTGCTTACCGATCAGGGTAATCTCTATGGTGTGTTTAAATCGACCGGAAACGCATTTACCCTTTCCGCGGTGAGCGCAGGTGGAGCCGAGTTTGCCGATGTGGTGTATGCTACAGGAGAGAGTTATGCCCTGGCAATCGAAAAAAATACAGGCGTGGTGTATGTGATAAATTTACCTTCGGGTGGGCCTGCTTCTTCGGCCACAGCGATAAGCAGCTCTTCTTCTTATACCAACTTCACCCGTTTGACCTACCGTAATACCGGAACCATACCCGAAGTGGTAGTAATCGGTGAGGCAGGTGTGGTACTACAGGGTGAGCTTAACAATTTTTCCACACCTACTTCGCTACTTTGGACGGATATGACTGAGAATCTGTATCCGCACGGTTTTGCCGATGTGGAGTATGAAGAAACCAGCGGCGATCTATATGCGGTAGCGGGTAATGGAAGATATTACGTAAAAAGCAGCGGTCTGTGGAGAGAACACGCCCTGCCCGAACGCACCGAAATGCATACGGCAGCCCTCCATGAGGATGGCAACTATGGACTTATCGGAGGAGCACAGGGGCGTCTGTACCGGATCGATCTTTCTACTCAGTCCGTCGAAACTTTAGTGTCGGGCGTGACCGAAACGATTTTTGATTTGGAGACCGTCGGCGATATAGCTGCGGCCTCCTGTGGTGGGGGTATGGTATTCAGTACCCCTGATATGAGGGTTCCGTCGCCGATATTTACAGCCATCTCTACTACCGTAACCACCGATATAAGAGGATTAAGCTATCGTCCTACTTCGGGCGAAGTACTTACCGTCGGACAACAAAGTCACATCCAGCGTGTAAGTATGGGCGCTGTGGCATTACGTGTTACCCAGATATTTACACCTCCGCTCAATGCGGTGCACTTTGCCGATGCGGCGCGCGGATATACTGTAGGTGATAATTTTACCGTGCGTTATACTTCCGACGGAGGTGCCACCTGGCGAGCAATACTTCCGGCTACACTCAACATTCCCTCGCCTTTACCTGCGTTTAAAGGAGTATATACACATACAGACGGAACAGGCGTTTTTGTAGGAAATGACGGATTCATTTATAGTGCCTCGGCCGGTGCCGCACAGCCCCAGATTAGGTTTAGTTCCTTAGGCATTAACCTTAACGATGTAGCTTTTGTAAATCCTTTGGAAGGATTCGCCGTAGGGGGCAATGGCACCAATGCCCGTGTATATTATACCAGCAACGGAGGGACCGGATGGACACCTGTAACGGCATTTAACACCGTTACCGGCGAAATGAATGCCCTCCGCACTTTCCCGAGAAACAACAGCTTCCTCGCCGTAGGAAATAACGGTCAGATGATTTACGGAAATAATTCCGGACATCTTTTAACCTATCCTTCCGCAGTTACCTCGGGTACTTCCGAAGATTTGCAAGACCTCTTTTTCCACGACGATCTTAATGGTTATATCGTGGGTACAGGAGGTACGCTGCTCCGTTCCGACGGCTTTACGCTCGACGGAAGCCTTAATTACGCTTCAGGCTCCTGGATACCCTTACCTGTCAACGACGGACTGGCCGGGCAAACCGTAACCACCGACATGGATATACGTACCATCGCCTTTTATGAACGTTTTAAAGGATTTATGGGCGGCGCTTATGCCGTAAACTCAGAATACCATCGCCGCATCCACGACGAAAGCGGAATCTATTCGACCCGTTACTGGTACGATCGTCTCGGACGTTTGATTCTCTCTCAAAATACCAAACAGCATAACGCCAGTCCGAAACGCTACAGTTATACACTTTACGATGCGCTGGGGCGGGTGTATGAAGTGGGAGAAAAAGAAGAGAACGCTACCGGCGATAATTTCACTTCCATTTTTGGGACGCTGATCAACAATCACTACAATCCCGAAACTATCGACGAAAGTCGCTACCTGGCCTGGATAGACGAGGCTGGAGCAAGAAGGGAAGTAACCCAGACGTATTACGATCGATCTTATGCGGTATCTGATATTTATGGCATGTCTCAGGAAAATTTGCGCAAGCGAATAGCTATAGTAACCTACGAAGAGGAATATGATGCAAATGATAGTACGTACGATCAGGCTACGTATTACAGCTATGACATCCACGGAAACGTAGCCAAGTTCTCACAGCATAACGGTAAAATCAGCATGGAAGAATTCCACATGAGCTTCTTCCATTATAAATATGATTTAATAAGCGGAAATGTGAATCAGGTAGGATATGGAAATGGACATTCGCATACACATCAATACCGTTACGATGCCGACAACCGGATTACCGAAGTACAGACCAGCAAAGACGGGTCTGGTATATGGGATACAGATGCCCGATATTTCTACTATGCGCACGGCCCCTTAGCAAGAGTAGAAGTAGGCGACCTACAGGTGCAGGGTGTGGACTATGTTTATAATCTGCAAGGTTGGATCAAAGGCGTGAACAGCAATACGCTTGATATAAATCGTGATCCGGGCGAAGATTCTGATCCGAACGGTATCCACAAGCATGTCGCCAAAGACGTGTACGGGTATAGCCTCGGGTATTTCGCAGGCGATTACAGTCCGATAAACACGGCTAAAACCGGCACTAACAGCTTTTACGCAACACTTACGGGCAGCGATCTCGAAGCCGAGCGCTATAACCTGTATAACGGCAATATCGGCAGCATGGTCAGCACGATCACCAATCCTTCTACGCGCGATGTATTACCGCAGGGAACGGCCTACAAGTACGATCAATTGAACCGCCTGCGCGAATCGAAAGCCTTTACCAATATCGATGTGGGCGACAACGAATGGCAGAGCGGCAGCACCTATTTGGGTCGTTACCAAAACCAATTTAGCTACGATGCGAATGGCAACATCCTCTCGCAGCTTCGCAAAGACGGCGCCGGCGCCGACATCGATGAATTAACATACCGCTATGCGAAAGATCTTTCCGGTAGCGTGATTCAGAACCGCCTGTACCATGTCAACGATGCGGTGAACCCCGCCGATTACAGCGACGATATCGACGACATGGACCTGTTTGAAGAAGATTTGCAGCTCATTAATACCGACAACAATTACGGTTATACCGAAATGGGAGAGCTGAAATTTGACAGGCAGGAAGAAATCGCCGAAATTCAATGGCGTGTCGATGGCAAGGTAAAAGCGATTATTCGTCCACCGCTGAGCACCAAAAAGAACCTGCGTTTCGACTACGATCCCTTCGGGAAACGCGTATCCAAGCACATTTACGACAGCGACGACAACTGGGAGAAGAGCATCTATTATATGCGCGACGCGCAGGGCAATGTGATGGCTGTGTATGAATATACCGTCGATGAGGTGGAAGAAACCGAAAGCTTTAAGCTGAAAGAGCTGCATCTGTATGGCAGCGCAAGGTTAGGTATAGAATCGCCCGATTTGGAGCTTATCGGGTATGAGCCTGACTATGAGCTTACGTCGAGAACGCTCGGTTACAAGCAGTACGAGCTGAGCAACCACCTGGGTAACGTGCTGTCGGTAGTGTCCGACAAGAAAATTCCGCAAGACAGCGACACCGATCAGGAAGTGGACGGCTACCTGGCGCATATCCTTTCGGCAACCGATTATTCACCTTTTGGGGTGACGCTCGATGACCGTAATTTTAGTGGTGGAAACTACCGTTACGGATTTAACGGGATGGAGAAAGATGATCAGGTAAAGGGAGATGCGAACAGTTATGATTTCGGAGCGAGATTTTATGATTCGAGAGTGGGAAGGTGGTTGAGTATTGATGCATTCAGCTCCAAATACCCATATCTTTCTACTTATTCAAGTTATGCAAATAATCCGCTCATTTATTTAGATGTCAATGGTGATTATTTAGATCCTGCAAATGAAGCAGCACAGGTATTTATAGATAAAACAGCAGATAAATTTGCAAAGGCATTTACATTTGAACCAATAGGTTCAGACAAAACTATGTTCACAATAACTGAAAACTTTGAATCATTCAAACAATTTCAAAAACATCTAAAGAAAGAAAAGGTAACTTATACCGCAGCAGAGGAAATTGAAGCGTTTCACTTTTATCAGTTAGTTAAAGAGCCGAAACGAATAGAAGTTCAAATTGCGACAATAAAGACTCCTAGTTATGCATCTACAAGAGAATTTATTGAGGGGAAATCGGGCTCAAAAGTAATAAAGGGTGTACTAGTAACAGAAAACACGAGTTATAGTTACTTTGTTAGTTTGTTAAATGCTTCTAAAGATGGATTAACCCCAGGATTGGGTAAATATTTGTACGAGGATGCACCTTACACATACCAATATACTAATCCTGGCGAAACGGAAGAAAAAACATATCCTGCTGATAAGCTTATAAATGTAGTAAGAGGTGAAAAATTTGCTTTTTTCCCGGAAGAAAATCCAAGAAATCAATCTACCAATTCCGGGATGCTATTAATTGACGGAACAGAACCTGAAAAAATATTTTCTAATTTAGTAAATGGAGTAAGCGCTGCGCAAAAAATAACACTAGAAAATGAATAAATAAAATTCATTGCGCGTTTGATTTTCGCTTGGAACGGTTATTCGTCAGATTAACCAAAGGGTCGGTAAGTTCGGTGCTTTCTGCGAATAATCGCAGTAGAAAAAAGCTTCTTAAACAAAGCTGAACTTACCCTTTACGAAGCGCCTCTTGTATAAGATCCCATAAGCGAAGGCTGATGGCGGTAAGCGCTATTTCCGCTTTCTTTGCGCTAAATTTAAAAGGGTGCGTGGTCCTCTCATAAATCATTGGCATTCCATCCATGTAGGACGAATAAGTATATTCAAAATTTTCCCCCCATATACTTTCCGAGCGTTGGTAGAGTTTTTCGTACAGTTTGCCCGGCGTGATCGCAATTAAATCAGCGTTGGTGAGAGCGAACTTTTCCCGTGCTTCGTTCAAAAGCGAATCTCGTTTATCGTATAGTTTTTTCCCTTCATCCGGCTGCGGGAAATCAGCTCTTATCTCCATTTTTTTGTGAAGGAATTGATTGAAATACTCCAGCAGTGCCGCTTTGGTGTCCACTTTCGGAAGATTTTCTTTTCCCGTAAGCGAAGCAAAAGTCTTTTGGGCGAGTTCCTTCGCTTTGGATACAGGATTCGGAATATCCGGAAAGCCTGTTGTGTCGGGAAAGATCAGCGATTCGAAAAGTGTTTTACGAAGATTTTCAGGCATATCGTCCACTAGATCGTAAATGTCTTCCAGGTTTTTTCCTCGGGTTTTATAATTGGCAAACAGGGCAGAAAAATAACGTTTTCTGATGTCGTCTTTTTGGGAGGGCGCCAGCGTAGTGAGTTTACCTGCTTCCTTCTCAAGTTCCTTAATCGAATCGATCAGCACAAAAAGAGAATCGTGAAACATTTTTAGATCATTGAACTTCATCTCCGAAGGCTTTTTTAGCCCGGATATCTTTGGTGGCCGATCGGCAGGCGATTTTAAAGTAAATCGTGCATCTTCAATGATCTGCATCTTTTCAGCCAGCTTATAATAAGGCTTTAGCAGTGTGGAGGCCAGCTTTTGGTTTTCCTCTTGTAACAGAGCGCGTAGTTCTTCTTTTTTCATGATTAGGGCTGAAGTTCGGGCTGAGCCTGTACAGAGGTGTCGGTATAGGCTTTTAACAGGGAAGGTATATTTTGTGTATGGGGTATCAATACCTGTTTTTCCTGATTCGTAATTGCACCTACGGTTTCCAGCAGCGAGCCGGCAACGCTGATTATTTTTATCAGGGTGCTCGGAAGTTTCAGGTAAGGGGCAAGTGCCAGCGCAAGATGTATCAGATCCAATAAAATGCTGTTTGAAGGTGGAGTTTTTAACTCTTCAATCTTGAAATCAAGCAGATCCAGCTCTGCATTTGTAAGCAGCTTGTCCAACTCATTTTTTAGCTGATATTCAATATTCTTTAACGATAGCTTTAAGCTGTTCAGATCGGCTCGAAACTCTGATAATGCCTCTATCTTTTTCAACAATTCTTGCCTGTCTTTTTCCTGCGCTTTTTCTTGTAAGCCCAGCTCTTGCAGGTCGGATATGAAATTTTTCTTGTCGGTATGATGGCAGGCTTCTATTTGACTGATGCAACTCAGTAAGTCGCCTTTACCGGTGTATTCGTCCGGATCAGGATCTGCGGGTGTCGAAACCGTACGCTTCAGCGGTTGAAGCTGTGCGGTATATTCAGAAGAAATGCTACGCAAAGGTTTGCGTATGATTTGCAGCGCAGACGGATAAAGAATGTGAGGTACAGGGAAATGGATCAACTCTTTCGTAAAGGGCTCTTGCAACCTGATTTCGTAAGCTTCGCGACGATTCGGCCTGATAATTCTGTACTCGCAGGTGTACTGTAGAATGAGCACTTTCTTGTCGAGCGCATAGTAAAAAATATCGTCGGCCAAACGCGTATCGGTACAGGTTATAAACGCCAGAATGTGTTCCGTGCTGGGACCTTCGGGGCCGTGTCCAAGCTTTTTTACCTGGTTGATAAAGGCTCTGATCTGTTTGGTGTTCGATTCCAGGCTGACCTCTTTCCCTGATTTTACCTCAATAAAATTTCCCTGATCCCCTTGCACTATAATCTGTTCTATCCCGAATATTGTTTTTTCGGGATAAAAAAGATCGGGGCGTGTAGAGTTAAGATCGGGTTTTGATACTTTGTCTCTCTCGGCGTCGTGATAGGCGCCCCCCGATTTTAGGCTTATGCCTTGAGGATCCAGTTGCCTGAAAATTTCCTTTACAGCATTTTCGAGCACATATCCCGCGCGCATCTTATCGCTCGAGGTAACGCGTGTACGATTACTTGGTCTGCGGTTATACTGCAACTGGTTGGCAATACAGCGCAGCGTATCCGTTTCCAGGTTACACCAGGTTCCGTCGGTAGCCATAGTTAAGAGAGCGGAGTCTCGTTGGTAGAAGCGAGTATTTCGGGGCGGTTGGCCTTCACGATTTTTTCGTATTGTGCTACGGCCTTCGCGTAGGTTTCAAAATCCGTTTCTCCGTCTTCACCCTTAAAATCAGCTCTGTCGGGAGGAGTCATGAGTCGGGCTTGTGCGTTTGAAATCCGTTTCGCTTCTACATCCAACTGGCGGTGCTCGCTGGCAAATTCTTCCAACGCGCTGCACTGGCCGAGCATATTTTCACAATATACTCCTTCGGTATTGATGACATGGGTTTTGCTGAATATGGCAAGAGGCAGCGTGTCACGTTCGCCGGTAGTATCGGTATAGCGCGACCGGAAGTGACGTACACGGCTGTAGCAAAGGTCGATATTGGCCAGTTCAAATTCGTACGATTTTTTGGCAACGCCGGTTACCTTTACGCGATCGGCCACTACTTTTTTCTCCGATTTAAAAATTTGGGTATGAGGCGATCGTCTTCCGCCGGTCGAGGGCCATTTTTCAAACTCGCCTTCGGGTTTGGGGAATGCGGATACGCCCAGCCCTTCGGGCGATACGGTACCGTTGCCCAAAAAACGCCAGATGCTGTGGTTGATAGCGAATACTGCGTTTTTCTCTTTATCGAAGGTGGTGGCCAAAAAGAAGTTGGTGATGGCCAGCGGCATAATTTCGTGATAGGGAGGATGGAAAAGGATGACGAGGCTGTCGGGCGGAAAAGCATCGACCACTTCGCCGGGCAGGTGACGTACAATTTTTCGATCCACAAGCGATTGCCAGGTCACGCCTTCTTTGCTCATGTTGTTGATCACTTTTTGCAGTTCCTGATAGGCTTTGCTTTTGTCTTTGCTCAGCGAAGGATTAAATCCGGGAGGTACAAAAATGGTAGCCAAACGGTATCGGCCCGAGCTGTACAGGAAGCGTATTTCGTCAAGGTATAAGGTGCTAAGGTACTCGCGCGTGATTTGGAAAAAGTTGAAGGTCAGCGTGCGGTCTTTGTTGATGTTGACGAATTTCCGTGTTGTTTTTTCCTCGGTCTCGTCCACGCTTAGCGCTTTGTAGCCGCTGCTTTGCTCAAAGGTAACCTGACGCTGATCCGAAAGCTTGGTGGCCAGTTTGTCGGTCGTGTTTTCCAGGGCTTTGGCCACTTCGTTGACCTGTATGCTCGATTCGCTTGCAGAGCTGATAGACCCCGATACCGAAGCTCCAAAATAGCTGGCAGAGATAGAGGCGCTCGCGCTGAAATTGTCTTTTTTCGCCCTGTCGGATGTTTTGCTGAATTCGTTGTTCAGCTCCTGATTAAAATCTTTACTGGTTTCGGAAGTGGCGTCTTCGAATATTTTTTCGCTCGAATTGGTCGTGATCTCAACTTCTCTTTTGCTTTTTGTGCTCATTTCGAGGTTTACTTCTTCGCCGGGAAAAAGCGATTGACTGTACAGGTGCTTGCCATATCCGAAACGCTGGTGGCTTACCTGCATGCTGTATTCCGAAATAAGACCGGTTTCGGGCATATATTCGTCGTAATTATGCCTACGGCTATCGGGCATGGGACGAAAGACATAACGCTGATCGGGCGTTTCCTGATAAGGGCCGGTGGCAGGTTCCAGCACGAGCGGTACAAAAGAATCGGTGATCACCAGGCGCGAGCTGGAGTTGGCTTTGAGTCTATCGGCCAGCAGGTTGATGGCCTGATCGGTAACCACATTTTCCTCTACCATTTTCATGCACCAGGAGATTTTATTCAGGGCGTGTACGGTAGTGGCCATTTCCTGATCAAGTCGCTGTATCTGCGCTCTTATTTCGGGGGTGATGTCTTTTGTGAGGTGGTTTAGCACCATGTTCAGCAGCTCTACAAAAGGCCCGTAAATTTTAAACGTGATGAGCTTATCTTGAAGGTTCGAAAACTGAACGTTCGATACGAATCCGGGTATATACCAATTGCTGCCGAATTGATCACGGAGCTTTTTCAGGTGTGTATTGTTTATGTGCGTAAGACGCGAGAGGATGAAGTCCAAATCGGGTATCAGGTCCTCTGCGCCCGATACCCATCCGTCGATACGTGTGTACGGAGGGAAATCGGTATTTTGTCGGATACGCGTAATGCCACGGCTCACGTATTCGATATACCCAACGTGTGTTTTTTCGGAAAGGTCGGCCGTGCCGAGTTCCTGATACATCAGTCTTACCAGCGCAATTTTATTTTGAAGGTTGACATCTTCCGTGCCAATGAGGTAACCCGATTCATTCCGCTGGTTTTGGAATATATGAAGATAATGCTCGCGTTGTGCTTGCAACTGCGTAATCAGGCTTCCTTTTACGGCTTCGATAAGCCCGGGCATCGTATGCAGAATGTTGTCAAGTATTTCCGGAGAATAAGGACTTCCGCTGTGGATAGCGTTGCTTTGGCCGTCGGAGCTGTCGTGCCAGCCCAGCACACGCTGCTTAAAGTCGGCCGTAGATTCACGGTGGCCATACAGCATTTGGTAAAGCGCTTTTTGGGTGAGCAGACTCAGCATCTGCTGTTCGGTACTGTTACCGTGAATATTGCTCAGGCTGCTGTCAGCGGCTGCCACACGTTTGTAAAAATAGCGCCGTTCTCCGTAGCGCGATACATAATTTTTGAGCGCCTGTGTGAAATCGATACCGCGCAGATCCGGGAAATTTTCGCCATCTAATATCTTATTGCCGTAAAAGCTTTCTTTGGTTAAATCGACCTCAATACGGCTATACACGCGCACAGGTTCTGTGCGGTTTTGGGGTACATTGCTGATCGAGCAGAGCGCACAAGAAGGATCTGTGTTCTCTTTTTCCTGAAATTGCTGTAGTGTGCTGTCGGGTTTGACAATTTCTACTTCAGGCTTTATGGGAGCAGATTGGGCATTAATTTTATTGAATTGTGCAAGCGATTTGGTGAGGAGTCCTACGGAACGCTCCGAAAAAACTAAAGACTTTTCCTGTTCTTTTTCTGTAGAAACGGCCTGACGTGTGGACGAGCTGGATGAAGTAGGCATATTACTATTTTTTTAATTATGTGATAGATAGAGTAGGTCTTATACTGTGCCTGCTACGAATATATTTGCGAAAGCCGATGAGGAATTATAAAAATGGTAAATCGCGTAAAATAAGTGGTGAATGCAACGGTAAGGCGGGTAAATGGATTTTGCCGGGTATTATTCCTGAGCTATCCGCCCCCCTATTCAGGTGTTTTTCCCCTATTTAATTACCGAAGTCTGGCTTACCTTCGGCAAAAAAAGAATTGTAAATAGTAGGGGTTCCTGTATTATTCCGAATAGTATTTCCCATTTAACCTGCCTGTATGAACCTGAAAGAAGTAAATCACGTTGCGATTTATCCGCCTGTAGGAATCGCCCGTATCGGCAATTCGCCCGAGTATTTTCTAACATCCGATCTGCCCGGTATCCCGCCCGAAGTAGGCGATCCCGCCCCTTCCAGGCCCGATCGCCGTTTCAAAGATGCGCAGGGTCGTATCAAAAAACAGGTGCAGCGTTTTAGAATTTACGCTTTCGATCAGCACGGAAAAGTGTTAGGTGAGCTTACCGAAGATCAGGGCGCCGCTATCGAATGGAGGGTGCATATCGCTAACCTCAAAGCCGCCTGGTATGCCTTTAACAATGCGCTCGATATGCCCGGCGATAGCATTCCTTCCACATTACGCAACGCTGCTGAACCCAATCGTGCCGCGCTGGTCATCAATCCCGGTTCACGGACCATTTCCGGAAAGAACCGCCAGGGATCCGAATACCGTTTTGATACCGGTACCTTTTTCGGGAAGCCCGTCAGCCTCGGCGAGCTGCGCACCGACGAAACCGGCCGTTTGCTGTTTTTCGGAGGAGAAGGTCACTCCGCTTCCAAAGACAATACTCCGCCTACCACCTTCGCCAATAACGAGGGCTGGCACGACGATACCTCAGACGGAGTAGTGCGCGCTACCGTATCCATCAACGGTAAAAAGCTCGAAGCCGTACCCGCTATGGTGGCTGTCGCACCGCCTAATTACGGACACGGCCTGTTTGGAGCAATCACTATGAACGATGTGGCCGAAGATTTGTTTATCCGCGAAATGAATTACCCCGACCGTTGCGCCCCTGATGCCGGAGGAGTACAGTTTTGGAGAGATATTTACCCCGTGTTCGAACGCATGAGCCAGACTCAGTGGGTGAACCACGGGTTTTTTATGCTGTTCGGAAAAAATTCTCCTTCCGACTTTACGCAGCGCGAGCTGCTCGAAAAGCTGGCCGACCCGGCCGAAGCGGCGCGCTCCGAAAGAATGAGAGTATTCCGCTGGTTCCGCGATCCCGACAATACGCAATATACGCCGCAGCAGGTTCCTCCCTTTTACGGCGACGGATTTGGCGAATATTCCGAACGTGCTTTTGTAGATCTTCCGATTACTCGTACGCAATACGCCAGACTTCACAAATGGGCACAGGGTGAATTTACCCCGGGCAAAAAACAAGCTCCTGTTCCTTTCGAGTCTCTGAGTCCCGAAGCGCAGGTAAAAGCGCTGAACGAAGCACCGCTCGAAGAATGCCTGGGTGGGCCTTTTCATCCCGGTATCGAGCTGACCTGGCCCATGCGTGTCAAACAAATGTGGGCCGCTCCCTATCGGCTAAAGGTGGTAAAAGAAGGTGCGCTTCCGGTGCTAGATTACGGCCCTTTGTTGTCCACCTCGATCGTGCTTTCTGAAAACGGACCGCTTTCTGAAAGTGGCCCCGGCTCACTTACCCGCTGGTTGGGTGTGCCCTGGCAAACCGACGAAGCCAGTTGCCTGTCGGGGTATACGCCCAGCACTTACCTTTCGTTGCCTTCGTTTTGGGCCGCAAGGGTGCCTAATCAGGTGCTTTCCGACGATAGTTACCAACGCATGCGTCAGGGTGATCTGAATACCGCACAGCGCCTTAAGCATTTTGATTATCGCCCCGATTGGCTTCGCGATTTTGGTTCCAACGCAGATACCCGCCGCCGCCGAATGATAAAGGAATGGCACGAACTGGGCATTGTGGGGCCGGCCGCCGGCCGCTTGCCGCAGGATTCTGAAGGATGGCTGCCCGGAGAGGTCTGGGTCGAATCCGAAAGGTATTTTTCCGAGTCCGATCCCTCTTTCCAACAGGTCATTTATGCCGAACATACCCGCGAGCAGCCCGATTTGGAAACCATTGCCTATATCCTCGAAAAAGAAGCGAAAGAAATTTTCGAGCCGCGTATTCAGGCTGCACAGGAAACTTTCCTGAAAGAAGAAGGTTTTTCTACCGACGGAGACGAACCCGCGAAAGTAACGGCAGACAGGCCACGCCGAACTCTCGGACGGCAGGAGTATTGAAGTGGATATTCCCGTAGCGATTGTCGGGGCAGGGCCCGCAGGAATTGCCGTTTCGCTCACCCTCCGCGCAAGAGGAGTGCCACATTGCCTGATCGAAGCCCTGGACCATCCCACTTTCAAGCCCGGCGAATCTATACCCGCTCGTGCGCTTACCCTGTTCAGGCATCTGGGCCTGGAGCCTTTGCTGCTTCACCCCCGGCATAAGCCCTATCACGGTATTAAAAGCTGCTGGGACGGTACCGAGCTGCACGAAAGAGATTTTTTAGATGAACCTTACGGACCCGGCTACCTCCTCGATCGCTGCTTTTTCGAACAACAGCTCCGAAGGCAATTGTCGAACGAAAATAGCCGCTGCACCTTTTGGGAAGGGTATGCGCTGAAGCAGGTAAAATCGTTGGCTTCGGGTGTAGAAATACGTATAGCTCAGGGCAAGACGTTACAGACATTTCGTGCGCATTATGTGGTCGATGCGACCGGACGAAAAGCGTCGGTGTGTCGTCAGCTCGGAGCGCTGAGGAAAGAGCCCGATAAGCAGTTTGCACTGATTCTGAAAGCTTCGGCTCCGCACGTTTTCGGACAGCATATTCTGATCGAAGCGACACGTAACGGCTGGTGGTACGCTGCTCCTGCCGCCGCGCAGGAATGGATTCTTATGTTTTTTACACTTCGCTCGCTTATGCCGGATAAGGCTGCACAGTCCGGTTTTTTGCAGGGCGAATGGGAAAGCACGCTGCACCTGAAAGACCTGATACCACAACCGGAAATACATTCCTCTCACATACAGGTAATGCCTGCCGGCACGGGTTACCTGAGCAAACCCTTCGGCGATAATTGGATAGCAGTGGGCGATGCGGCCGTGTCTTACGATCCGGTTTCCTCGTATGGCATTACCTCGGCGCTGGCCGGAGGCTTTTACGGAGGACACGCGATCGCTGATGCCCTCAGCGGTCAATACGAAGCATTCGATACCTACCGGCACATTGTCGAAACGGCACGTCTGGTGTACCTTGAAAAGTTAGTTGACCATTATCAGAATAAGCGATGGCCCGGATCGCTGTACTGGGCTACACGTTTTGAGTAAGCTTTTTGCTGGCGAAGGCGCTAGTCCCGATGCACCGAAAATCGCTTCCAAGTAGCTATCTTTGCCCCATGCCTGCACCGTTAGACATCCGCACCGTAAACGTAACTCGTTACATCACGCCCCTGCGCGAAGGCGGTTCCCTACCTGCCATAGCCGATGCCGACGACGGATTCAAATACGTCATTAAGTTTCGCGGAGCAGGACACGGCGTAAAAGCGCTTATCGCCGAATTTATAGGGGGCGAAGTGGCTCGTGCCGCCCGACTCCGGGTGCCCGAACAGGTATTTGCCCGTCTCGACGAAGCCTTTGGCCGTACCGAAGGCGATGAAGAAATACAGGATCTGCTGCGCAATAGTCAGGGGCTCAACCTCGGACTCCATTTCCTTTCGGGCGCTATCAATTTTGATCCCGTCGTGACGCAGGTCGATCCTGTACTGGCTTCAAAAGTAGTGTGGATCGATGCCTTCCTGACCAATATCGATCGTACCTTCCGCAATACGAATATGCTTATCTGGCAGCAACAATTGTGGCTCATTGACCACGGGGCTTCCCTGTATTTTCACCATTCATGGAGCGATTGGCAAAAAGCGGCACAAAGTTCTTTCACCTACGTAAAAGATCATGTGCTGTTGCCGCGTACAAGTCCCGAAAGCCTTGCGCAGGCCGACCGGGAACTAAAAGCGCTGCTTACAGAAGACAAGCTGCGAAGTATCGTGCAAACCCTTCCCGACGACTGGCTGCATTGGGAAGATACTACACAAAGTCCGGAAGAAATTCGAGCCGTATATGCTGATTTTCTGCTTACCCGTTTGCAGTATTCCGTTCATTTTTTAACCGAAGCACAGCATGCAGCCACACGTATATGAATATGCCGTTATCCGCGTGGTGCCTAAGGTAGAGCGCGAAGAGTTCATGAATGTGGGCGTGATCGTGTTTTGCAAAGCCAATCGTTTTATTGGTATGCGTTACCGGCTCGACGTACAGCGCTTACAGGCTTTTGCACCCGATGCGGAGCTGGAGCAGATCGAACAAAACCTGCGTTCGTTCGAGAAAATTGCCCGGGGTGATAAAGACGGCGGCCCCATCGCTTTGGAAGATACTGCCTCTCGATTTCGTTGGCTTACCGCTGTGAGAAGCTCGGTGATTCAAACTTCCCGTCCGCATCCCGGACTTTGCCACGAACCTGAAAAAACAGTGGATAAGCTTTTTGAGGAGTTGGTGACACTTTCTCCCGGAGCTCAATAACTCTATTTATTGGCCAGATTACCCTTGTAATCATTAAAATTGTAAGCGACTACTTTGTCGGCACTACGCATTTGCATATGCAACGAGTCCAGCTCTCTGACTCCCGGCTTTTGACGCTGCGTTTCAGGATAGCCAATTTCTTCCGTTTCTTCCGCCACTTGTGGCTATTCGCTTCGACAGGCCTGTAGCAGGAAGAATAGCCACGTAAAGAGCAGGAGCTAAGTTTTCAACCTATCGAAAAATAGTAAAAAAATAAATCATCGGCTTTCGTTTTCCGCCGAATTTGACTTGATTTCACATCTATTCAGTTAGCGTGGAATACGGTGTAACACAAACCGTAATAGGGAAAGAACAATGAAGAGCAGTCCTGCGCTCAGGGCCGATACGGCCATCCATAAAGTCCATTCTGTATAAGGTTCCGTTTCAGAAAATGTTGCGTGATAAGTGTGCTGTAGCTCGTAGCTGGCACAAATATATATTCCCCATAAAATAGCTATCAGGCTGGCTAATCCGCCAAAGGCACCGTCGCCGTTTTTTCGAAGCAGGTATAAGCGTATGATTTCTGTGAAGATGAACAGCGTAACTATGCCGGGCAGCAGAATGTGGGTGAGTAGTGTCATTGTCAGAAAAAAAATCAGATGCGGTAGTCTGAGTAACGGCGTAGTTTTGTTTTTGGTGTATGAAAGCAGATTTTTCCTTCAGAAAGAAGGAAAGCTGATACGTGAAAAATAATATTGTATTGCATCCAGATTTCTAAAATGCCGGTCAGGCCTGCGGTTATCAGCGAATTCCGCTTCGGGAATGGTAATTTGCTCAAAAATTTTAATTTTGTGCTCCCCATCAAAGAAAAACAGACTGTATCATGAATTTTGAGCTCAACGAAGAACAGCTTGCCGTACGTCACGCGGCCCGCGATTTTGCGAAAAACGTGCTGAAACCCGGCGTCATTGACCGCGATCGCGAAATGCGTTTTCCCGAAGCGGAAATCCGTCAGCTCGGAGAGCTCGGTTTTTTGGGCATGATGGTCGATCCGAAATACGGCGGCGGCGGGATGGATACGATTTCGTACGTACTGGCTATGGAAGAGATTTCCAAGATAGACGCTTCTACCTCGGTATGTATGTCGGTAAACAACTCGCTGGTATGCTGGGGTCTCGAAAAATTCGGTACCGAGGAGCAAAAGCAGAAATACCTTGTACCCCTGGCTAAAGGTGAAATTACCGGGGCTTTTTGCCTGTCGGAACCCGAAGCCGGTTCTGACGCCACTTCGCAGCAGACTAGCGCCATCGAAAAAGAAGATCATTACCTGCTTAACGGTACCAAAAACTGGATTACCAACGGCAAAACCGCTTCTGTTTATCTGGTTATCGCACAGACGTACCCCGAAAAACGCCATCACGGTATCAATGCTTTCATTATAGAGCGCGGAATGCCCGGTTTTACCGTGGGTGCCAAAGAAGATAAAATGGGTATCCGTGCTTCCGATACGCACACCCTTATTTTTAACGACGTAAAAGTACCCAAAGAAAACCGCATCGGTGAAGACGGTTTCGGCTTTAAGTTCGCCATGAAAACGCTTTCGGGCGGACGTATAGGCATAGCGGCTCAGGCGCTGGGCATAGCGGCTGGTGCATACGAACTGGCACTGGAGTATTCAAAGCAGCGCAAAGCTTTCGGGAAAACCATCAGCGAGCATCAGGCTATCCAGTTTAAGCTGGCCGATATGGCTACCGAAATTGAAGCGGCTCGTTTGCTTATTTACAAAGCTGCAGCCCAAAAAGATGCAGGCGAGAATTATGATTTTTCAGGCTCTGTGGCCAAGCTTTTCGCATCGCGCGTAGCCATGTGGGTAACCACCGAGGCTGTGCAGATTCACGGTGGATACGGCTATGTGAAAGAATACCATGTCGAAAGACTTATGCGCGATGCCAAAATCACGCAGATCTACGAAGGTACTTCCGAAGTGCAGAAAATAGTGATTTCACGTACCCTGCTCAAAGACTAAGCCTTTTTTCGACCCCGGAAGGGTCATTTCTACTATAAAAAAAGCCCCGACGTTCATCGTCGGGGCTTTTCTTTTTCAGTAAGGGGAAACGCATTAAGCGACTACGTTCATTTGGTCGAGCACATTCATTACCTGTTTTACCGCTTTGGCCGAATCTTCGAGCAACGCCTTTTCTTCGCTGTTGAGTTCCAGCTCAATAATGCGTTCGATACCGTCTTTGCCTAATACTACGGGTACGCCAAGATAAATGTCTTTCATGCCGTATTCGCCTTGCAGCCATGCACATACAGGTACTATACGCTTTTGGTCTTTTACAATGGCCTCGACCATTTGCGCCGCCGCCGCACCGGGTGCATACCAGGCCGAAGTGCCCAGCAGTTGTACGATTTCGCCACCGCCGGTTTTGGTGCGTTCAATGATGGCATCGAGCTTGTCTTTTGCGATAAGCTCGGTTACAGGGATACCGCCTACAGTCGTATAGCGGGGCAGGGGAACCATAGTATCGCCGTGACCGCCCATGAGCACCGCCTGAATATCTTTGGGCGATACGTTCAGCTCTAGTGCAAGGAACGAACGGTAGCGGGCCGTATCCAAAATACCGGCCATACCCATTACCCTTTTGGAATCGAGCTTGGCGGTGAGGTACGCGCAGTACGTCATCACATCAAGCGGGTTAGATACCACGATGATTTTGGCATCGGGCGAATACTTTATCACGTTTTCGGTAACCGATTTTACGATATTGGCGTTGGTCGCGATAAGATCATCGCGGCTCATGCCCGGTTTGCGGGGCAGACCCGAGGTGATCACCACCACGTCCGAGTTGGCGGTTTTGGAGTAGTCGTTCGTAGAACCGACAGTACGGCTGTCCCACAGGTAAATGGGAGACGCTTCCCAGATATCCAGCGCTTTACCTTCCGCAAAACCCTCGCGGATATCGAGTAAGACAATTTCATTAACAATGTCCTTTTGTGCCAATACATCGGCACAGGTAGCTCCGACATTTCCTGCACCTACAACGGTTACTTTCATGGTGGTTAGATTATTTTAGAATGGAGAAAATGAGTTTCCGGCCTCTAAATTAGCACAAATAAATCATTCTTTGCCCCCAGTTTTTCCACAGGCTAACGTATTATTTGCGATATTTAAAGGTGAATTGGAACGTGCATGGTCTTCGGCTTTCTGCACTCCTTTATTTCGAACAGGCAACCCCTTTTTGAAAAGCGCGTCATCTGATATAGAAACACCCATGAAACTTGCTCCCGATCAATTACAACAGGCGCTCAAAGGCTGCATCGCCGGTGACAGGAGGTGTCAGCAACAGGTGTTTCAGCAGTTCTTTGGGAAAATGATGACGGTATGTATGCGCTACACGAAAGATCGGGATACTGCGCAGGATATTCTTCAGGATGCGTTTATAAAAGCATTTGATAAAATGTCCGATTACAGCTTTTCAGGTTCTTTCGAAGGTTGGTTGCGTCGTATTGTGGTCAATACGGCTATCGATCATTTTCGGCGTTCGCGGCATCTGATTTTGCTGGAAGAAAATTCGGCCGGGGCGGCTACCGATGAGGACGATGCGCCCGATGTGATGGAAGATGAGCAGGAGAGCAGCATTTACGATCAGATAAAACCCGAAATGGTGATGGAAGCCATGCAAAAGCTTTCGCCCGCATACCGTACCGTATTCAATCTCTATGTGTTTGAAAACTATTCACATAAGGAAATTGCCGAGGCCCTGCAAGTCAACATTGGTACTTCCAAGTCCAATCTTGCGAAGGCTCGGATGAAGTTAAAAGTATTGTTACAGAAACAGTTAAGTTACAAATAGGATGAGTAAACCGGATCGGTTTGAAGCCTTTATAAAAGCTTCGCTCGAAGATCGGGAAGAGCCTTATGATGCTTCCCAGTGGACGCGTCTCGAGCAGACTTTGAAAACGCCTCCTCCGGGAGCGTCTTCTTCTTTTCCCTGGATGGCAGTGGCTTCCGTAACGGCTGTGGTCGGCGGGGCTATTCTGCTTTGGAGTCTTTGGGGGAATGAACCGGAGCCTGCATCTTCTGCGCAGAATAGGTCCGTGCCTACCGAGACTACCGTAGTAATACCGCCATCCGCGCCGATAGCCGAAGAGCGCGTGTCGCCCGAAATACTTCCCGCTCCGGCTATGGCCGAAAACCGGGAAACTCCCCGCGAGAGCGCTTCTCCGCGCCAGGTCCCCGCGGCTTCTCCTTTTCAGCCTGTAAAAAGTGATGTGGAAAGCGGTCAGGGTGCTGAATGGGGCAATAATGCCGATAATTACGTCACTCCTGCAAAAGATCCTGTAGTAGCGCCTGCCCCCTTGTCGGTAGAGGATGCTGCGACAAGCCCCGATAAGCCTGGATCCACACTGGCGCCTCGGCCCATTTTGCCCAAGCCTTCCTTTGCCTTACCCGCCGAAATTTGTGTGGGAGAAGTAATCGCGCTTCAACCTGCTAATTTACCTGCCTCGGCTGCTTATACCTGGGAAATTAACGGGCTCGAACAATTCCGTCAGGCTTCTTATACTTTTGCAGAGCCTGGTATTTACACAGTGAAACTGTATTATTCGGCCGAAAACAAAGAAACTGCCGAAACCGAAAAAACCGTTTTGGTAAAGCCTTCACCCCTTATTCGTTTCGGCTATACCGAAAGCTATCAGAACGGACGTCCCTTTGTACATTTCTCCAATACGACGATCGATGCGGTAGCTTACGAATGGCGCTTTCACGACGGAAGCGTGCTCACCCAAAAAGATCCCGCTTATTTTTATCGGTACAAAGGAGAGTATGAGGTGACACTGATGGCCCACCATGCTAACGGATGCACGAGCGAACTGACCGATCGCATAAGGATCGAAGACGATTACAACCTGTTGGCACCGAATGCATTTACGCCCAATGGCGACGGCAATAACGACGTTTTTATCCCCGAAGCCTTAAAAGTGATGCAGGTGCGCTTTACGATGACCATTTATGATCGTGCCGGGAGAATGATTTACCAAACCAATTCGGTAGATAAGCCCTGGGATGGCCGTTATATGAGCGACAATCAGCTTGCGCCCGAGGCGGCTTATGTATGGGTGGTTACGCTCGACGGAGAGTCGCCCTATAAAGGAACGGTACTACTCAATCAAAAATAAACACAGCGTCCGTTTGTTTTGAAACACATTTTTTAGCACCTTGTGAGTGACTAAAATGCAGAACATACACCCATTATACTACAAATTTTGAGATTTTCATGCATTAAACATATATAGCATCAAAACTCAAAAATAAGATCGTTTTATGAAAAAGTTTGTGCTTTTCTGGTTCTTAGGTAGTTGTGTAGTAACCGTACAGGCGCAAGAAAGACAATTGTCACGTAAAATCAGGGGGGAAGCGCCGACTCTGCAAACGCCCGTAAATACCGCCGAAACACCGGCAGCTACTCCTGCTGTTCCTGCACAAGTGTCGCCTTCGGAAGTGCCGCCCGCAGCAGTAAAAGAAGAACAGCCAAAGGCTCCGGCTATACCTGAAACTGCTTTTTTGCAGTCCCGGCAAATCCAACGCTTTTATCTTATTTCCCAATACACGAAAGGTAACCCACCAGTAAGAAAGAAGCATCTGTCGGTAAATCAGCCTATACCGGATGAGTCCGTCTTATTTTCTTCAAAAAGTAAAAAAATCAGTGCAACATGGAGAGCCTGATACGCGTCTCTACGCTAATAAAGCGTCCGGTTATGATTACACGTTTATTCTCTCTTTTGAGTCTATTCATACTGGCGGCTTCGGCAAACAGTGCTTATGCGCAGGGTACATGTGCTACTGCAGCACCTTTCTGTACCGGAACGACTTATACCTTTCCGAATTCGACGGGTACCAGTGCGCCAAGCGGGCCTTATTATGACTGCTTATCTTCCAGACCCAATCCCGTTTGGTACTATCTCCAAATATCCAACCCGGGTAATATTCAGATTACAGTGTCCCAAACCAACGGCAGCGGTTCGGGTATTGACGTCGATTTTATTGTGTGGGGACCTTTTACTTCACCTACCGCGCCCTGCCTTTCGGGCCTCACTTCAGGAACGGTAGTAGATTGCAGCTATTCTGCCAATTCTACTGAAATTGTAGATATTCCGAATGCACAAACCGGACAGTATTACCTGTTTCTGCTCACCAATTATTCGAATCAGTCGGGTACGATTACCTTTTCACAAACGGCAGGTGCCGGTGCTACGAACTGTGCCGTGTTGTGCGGTGTGAGTGGCTTTACGGCCACTCCTTCGGCGTGTAATTCGGGTACCAATACTTATTCGGTATCGGGTACGCTGACTATTTCTAATCCACCCACTACCGGTACGCTGGTCATTTCCAATAGTTGCGGTGGCAGTCAAACGTTTAACGCCCCTTTCGGTACATCGATTAATTATAATTTCACCGGACTTTCGCCCGGTAGCGGGAGTTGTACGGTAAGTGCGACATTCAGCGCCGATGCGACTTGTAACAGTACGGTCAATTATAATCGTCCCGCTCCCTGTCCCTTACCTTGTAGCATCAGTAGTGTTACGGCTACTCCTGCGGCCTGTAATCCGGCGAACAATACGTATTCGTTAAGCGGTGCGGTCACGTTTACCAATCCACCCTCCAGCGGTACGCTTACGGTTTCTTCTTCCTGTGGCGGTACGCAGACCTTTAACGCGCCGTTTACCAGTCCGCTTAGCTACAACCTTACCGGCTTAACGGCAAATGGCGCTGCCTGTACGGTGACGGCTTCTTTTTCGGCAGCATCTTGCAGCAATACGGCCACTTATACGGCTCCGGTATGTCCGTGTAGCATTAGTGGTGTAACGGCTACGCCCTCTTCTTGTAACCCCGCCAACAATACCTATTCGGTAAGTGGTGCAGTCACTTTTGCGAATCCCCCTTCAAGCGGCACGCTTACGGTTTCTTCTTCCTGCGGCGGTACGCAGACTTTTAACGCGCCGTTCACCAGTCCGCTTAACTACAACCTTACCGGCTTAACGCCAAATGGCACGGCCTGTACGGTGACGGCTTCTTTTTCGGCCACGACCTGTACCGGAACCGGTAATTATACTTCGCCCGCTTCCTGTGCCTGTCCGGCCGATGCAGGTACGGCAAGTGCCTCAATGAGCGGCGATGGGCAGAATAATTATGTGTTGTGCTATGGCGATGAATTTACGCTTAGCTCCAACAACGATTTTGTGCTGCCCCCCGATGTGGGACCGCTCAATGGAAGTGCATATAATCCCGGATTGGGTTATCTTATTTATTCCTGTCCTCCCACAGCAGGTGCCGAACCGCTGAATGATCCCTGCTATCAGGGTATTCATTCTACCGGAAATACAATGGTTGACCCCAACGATATGTTTGTGGTCGAAAATTATCCGCCCGGTACATTTACCAATAACACGGTGTATTATGTGCCGTTTACATTTTACAATACCGACGATTTTGTTTATAACGTAAACTGCTTTGCGGCGGGAACACCCACGGCGGTTACGTATTTGCCTGAGATTACGACTTCTGCATCGGAAGATTGTATGGCGGGCACGGTCAGTGTCACGGTTTCGGGTGGCCGCCCGGCTGTATTGGGTGGTGATTTTACGGCTTCGGGGCTTTCTCCTGCGAATGCGTCTTTTGCTACTACCACAGTGGGAAATGGCGGTACGATTGTGATTAACGGACTAACTCACGGACAAAATTATTCTTTCACCCTGACCGATGCGAACGGCTGTCCGCACACATTTTCAGGCGGACCTTTTACCGGGCCGCAACCTTCGGTGATTACTGCCGCAGGACCTTTCTGTGAAAGCGATTCGCCGGTCAACCTTTCGGGTACTCCGGCGGGAGGCACATGGAGCGGAACGGGTATTACCGATCCCGCATTAGGCACCTTCGATCCTTCGGTAGCCGGAATAGGGGGGCATTCGATTACCTATACGGCTCCCGGCTGTTACCTGCCTGGTCAGGTAACGGTTACGGTCACTCCCTTAATAGAAGCCACGATTAATCCCGTAGGGCCTTTCTGTACTGCCGATGCGCCGGTGACACTAAGTGCGGCGAATCCCGGCGGAACCTGGGCTGGTCCCGGTATCACCAACGCTTCGACAGGCACATTTGATCCTGCTGCTGCCGGTGCCGGTACGCATACCATTACCTATACCACAGCGGGTAGCTGCGGAGAACAGCAAACAACCAGTATTCAGGTTATTCAGAATGCCAACGCGGCGATCAATCCGGCAGGACCTTTCTGCGTGAGCGATGCGCCCGTAAATCTTACCGCCGTACAACCCGGTGGTACCTGGAGTGGCACCGGTATTACGGATGCTTCGGCCGGCACGTTTAGCCCTGCGGTGGCCGGAGTGGGATCGCATACGCTTACTTATACCCTGAGCGGACAATGTGGCGATGCACAAAATTTGCTTGTTACCGTGCATGATTTGCTGCCTTTGGCCATTACGCCTGTGGGGCCTTTCTGTACAAGCGATTCGCCTGTAACCCTCACTGCCGCTACATCCGGCGGAACCTGGTCAGGTACGGGAATTACCAATCCTTCGACCGGCGTATTTAACCCTTCGGTAGCAGGACCGGGCAACCATACGATTACCTATACGCTTTCTTCCAACTGTGGCGGAACCAGTACGACAAGCATTCGGGTAGGGGCTGCTCCGGCTACTGTTTTCGTGGCCGATCAGCTTTCGGGCTGTGCGCCGCTTCAGGTCAATTTTACCAATCAAAACCCCGAATCGGGTGCGGTGTATGCCTGGTTTGTAAACGGTCATGCGCTGTCTGGCGATCCTGCGGGATTTACCCATTCGTTTACCGCTCCCGGATGTTATGACATTAGTCTGCAAGCGGTTTCGGCAGAAGGATGCAGCGCCTCGACTACACAGAGCAGCATGATCTGTGTGTACACGAATCCTATCGCCGCATTTAGTTATAATCCGCAGCACCCCAGTGTGTTTACGCCGGAACTTACGTTTGTCAATAATTCTGTAGGCGCTTCTTCTTACCATTGGGATTTTTCGGGGTATGGTACTTCTACTGAAGTGAATCCTGTATTCCAATTTCCCGCTTCAGATGTAAACGCTTATTTGGTTTGCCTGATGGCTGCTTCTGGTCAGGGCTGTGCAGATACCGTGTGTCAGGTCATTACGTTTGAAGAAGAACTGCTGGTCTATGTACCCAATACGTTTACACCCGATGGCGATGGAATGAATGATATTTTCTTACCAATAGTAAGTGGACACGATCCTTCACAATATGATTTTTATGTATTTAACCGCTGGGGAGAGCTGGTATTTCATGCCGGTTCCGAACGGACGGGATGGGACGGTACGTTTCAGGGCAAAGCTGCCAAGCAGGAAACTTACGCATGGAGACTGGTGTTGAAAAAAGCCAGTAACGGAGACAAAAAAGAATTTTTCGGTCATGTAAACCTTGTCAGGTAAGCAGACCGCTATAACGACGAACTACTACATTGCAACGATAACTACTACAACTAACAACTAAATGAAGAAAAGTGCAATTACAAAAAAAGCAATCATGGCGTAAACGGGCGGCTTTTATATCGATTTTACTTACCGGAGGAATATCTCCTGCTTTTTCACAGGGAATGCAGGTGGATATGAATCAGGCTGCCGACGGAACCACAGTGAACACCTGTACGGGTGCATTGTACGACAGTGGAGGAACTTCGGGTAGCGGGTATTCAAACAATGAACACATTACGCTCACGATTTGTCCGGATAATGCGGTCGATGCAATTAATCTTTCTTTTTTAGCGTTTAACCTGAATCCTGCTCCGGGTGCGCCCAATAACAGTGTGGATAATTTTACAATCTACGATGGAAATTCGGTGACAGCGCCTACACTGGGTACTTATACCGGTACGCAGTTACAGGGTGTGCTGATTAGTTGCTCTTCGTTTAATACTTCGGGATGTCTTACACTGGTGTTTACTTCCAACAGTACGGGTACAGGTAATTTTTCGGCGGTAATCTCTTGTATTACGCCCTGTCAGCGTCCGGTAGCGCAACTTGCCATACCCACTGATACTACGGTTAAAATCTGCCCCGGCGATACGGTCTCGTTCGACGGGAGTCCTTCGTATGCCGCTCCCGGCTTTTCCATTGCGAAATATACCTGGGATTTTGACGATGGAACCATAGACAGCACTTCGGGCGCAACAGTCGCTCATGCATTTGATCAGCCGGGCGAATATCTTGTGGATCTTTACCTGCTCGATGATAACGATTGTGCGAGTACCAATCGCGTAACGGTACAAGTGCTGGCGGGAACCGAGCCTTCTTTTGCCGGTACAAGCGGCGATACGACCATCTGTTTGGGCGAATCGGTTTGCCTTGTCGGACAAGCGCAAGGGGTTACATGGACGGGGCTTCCGGGAAACAATCTTGGAGGAGCTACGCATATTCCGGATATAGTAGGCGCTTGTTTTCAAACTACGATAGATTTTCAGGGTGTGTTTGGAGTGGGACAAAGCCTGACTAACATTACCGATCTGCTGGGTATCTGTGTAAATATGGAACATTCATTTATGGGCGATTTGGTGGCGTCTATTCGCTGTCCCAACGGGCAATCGGTGATTATGCACCAGCAGGGTGGAGGTGGAGCTCATCTCGGAGAGCCCATAGATGTGACGGCCAATGATCCGCCCGGCGTAGGATACGATTACTGTTGGAGCCCCTCGGCTACAAACGGCACCTGGGTAGCGAACTCAGGTCAGGCCAATTTGGTTAACGGCAGTCTGCCCCCCGGTTCGTACGAAAGCCTGAACAGCTTGTCGGGGCTTGTCGGCTGTCCGCTCAACGGAGTATGGACGCTTGAGTTTTGTGACCTTTGGGCTTCCGACGACGGTTGGGTGTTTAACTGGTGGATCGATTTTAATCCGGCACTTTACCCTGATATAACCCAGTTCACCCCTGTCTTTGGCCCGGGTTGTGACTCTACCTACTGGCAGGCCAATGATGCGGCCAGCGCGGCTGCAATTGTCAGTACGGACAACGGTTGCGATCAGATTTGCGTACAGCCTACAGCCCCCGGAACATACAGCTATACGTATTATGCGCTCGACGATTTCGGTTGTATGTATGATACGACGGTGACCGTTACCGTACCTCAACCCGTGTTTCCTGATGCAGGTCCTGATATCGCGCTTTGCGGAGGTACACCCGTGCAGGTGAACGCCTCCATCCCGGGTGCCGCGCAACCCTGTACTTACACCTTTACGCTGATGGATAGTTATGGCGATAGCTGGAATGGAGCTTCGCTTTCGGTGACGGTCAATTCGACTACCACTACACATACCATGTCGTCCGGACCCTATACCACTACATTTACCATAACCGTTCCCCCCGGAGGTACGCTCAGTGTATCGTATTCGTCTGGAAACTGGGAGAATGAAAATTCATACCGCATTACCGACTGTAACGGAACCGTAGTGTATAGCGCCGGACCTTATCCGCCTACAGGACTTGTGTACAGCACTACCAACGGCGTAAACTGGCAGTATTCATGGTCGCCTCCCGACGGACTCTCAAATCCCAACGTGCTGAATCCGATTTTAAGCACACCCGTTCCTGCAACCTATTACCTGACCGTATTTCCTGTAGGGCATCCGTTGTGCGCAACGACCGATTCTCTTGAAGTGACTGTGGTTCCCGGTACGTATGCCGGACGCGACTCGGTACATGCCGTTTGTTACAACGATCCGCAATTTGATATGACCACATTTTTAGGGAATCCCGATTCGGGAGGAACCTGGTATGATCCTACAGGAAATGTGATCGACAGTATTTTTGATCCGGCGGTGTACACCAGCGGAGGCATGTTTCGTTACGTGATTCCCGCTCAGGGACCCTGTCCGCCCGATACGGCCACGCTTAATGTGACCATTTATCAGCCCGGCGATCCTAACTGCTGTGTAGTCGATTTTACAGAAACCCATACCGATATTTCCTGCTTTTCGGCCTGCGACGGACAAATCAGTATCGTGTCGGCCGATGCCATAGATTACAGTTTTGATGGCGGACTTACATTTGGTCCTTCTCCTGTGGCTACCGGACTTTGTGCAGGCACTTATCGGCTCATGGTTCGTGGCCCCGGAGGCTGCATGAGTCCCGGATTGGTAACCCTTACCGAACCCGATACCCTGATAGCGGCTATTTCGGCGATTACTTTGGTAAGCTGTAACGGATATACAGATGCTTCGCTGACCGCGACTGCAACCGGAGGCACAGGACCTTATACTTATTCGTGGAACGACAACTGTAACCAGACGACCCCTACCGCAGCAGGTAACTGCATAGGTGCCGGTACATGGTGCGTAACGCTGACCGATGCCAACGGATGTATGGCACAGGCTTGTGCTACCGTTACCGAACCGCAGCCGCTTACCTTAGCCCTGCAAACGCAGGACGAAGAGTGTTACGGATATTGTAACGGAAGCGCTGTCGCTTCGGTATCCGGGGGTACCCAGCCTTACAATTATGGATGGAATACCATAGGAACCGCTTATCCGCCCAATGCCTCGACAATATCGAATCTTTGCGCGGGTATTTACAACCTGAACGTGAGCGATGCCAACGGCTGCACAATAGATACGTTGGGCTTTGAGATTCAACGTCCGCCTCAGGTTATCATCAATGCCGTAACCGTGGTGGATGAAACCTGCTTTGGATATTGTAACGGTTCGCTGAGCATCAATGCTCAAAATGCGACCCAGTTTAGCATTGGAGGAGCAGCCGGTTCCGATGCGCATTTTACCGGATTGTGCGCTGCGACTTACGAAGTGGCAGCGATAGACGATAAGGGCTGTTCCGTCACTACTTATGCCACAGTAGGTGGTCCTCCGGCTGTTATTGCCGATTTTTCCTTCAGGCCTCAACCGGTTACACTGTTTAATACAGAAGTGTTTTTTACCAATCACAGCATACAGGGTAGTACCTACCTGTGGGATTTTGCAGGTATAGCCACCTCGACCCTCGTAAATCCGACGTTCGTATTTCCCTCAGACACTTCAGGAATTTATCCCGTATGCCTTTATGTGACCGCTTCGAACGGTTGTACCGATTCGATTTGCTACGATGTGGTCATTAGCGAAGAATTTTTGGTGTACGCACCCAATGCTTTTACGCCCGATGGCGATGGACGTAATGATCTTTTCAGGTTGTATGGAAATGATATCGATCCGCTTCATTTTGAGCTGGCGGTGTTTAACCGTTGGGGAGAGCAGGTTTTTCTGACGACCAATCCGCAGGAGGGCTGGGACGGGACGTTCAGCGGGCAAAAAGCCGAACCGGGGGTGTATGTCTGGAGGGCCAAATTACGTTCGGAAGTGACCTATAAAAAAATAGTGCGCAGCGGCCATGTGACCCTCATTCGCTAAGGTGTAAAATTTATTTTCTGACTCCATACGATCTGATATTGCGCGTATAACGGGCTATCCGAGCGGGTTTTTAAATAAAGCGCGATAGTTATGAATAATCAAAAATAATTAGTTACATTCGCGTATCCTATAAAAACCTGTCTAACCGGCCACAAAACGCGTGCGTATGAAATTCTTTAAAATTTGCGCATTTCTCTCTTTTTCCTTACTCCTTAGTTTACCTGCTGCTGCACAAAAGAATCAATTAAGAGAAGCCGACGCGGCTTACGATAATGAACAATATTTTATCGCAAAAGATCTCTATAAAGCAGTAGAAACGCGAGAAAAGAAATTAGAGAAAAAGCTGCTTTATCTTTTTCGAATAGCCGAGTGCTACCGCTACCTTACTGATGCCCCCGAGGCAGAGCAGTATTATGCGAGAGTGATAGACGGTAACTATAAGGATCCTATTGTATATCTGCGTATTGCGGATATGCAGCGCGAACAGGCGAAGTACAAGGAAGCCGAAAAAAACTACACGCGTTATAAAGAGCTAACAGGAGATAAGCGTGGCCATGACGGAGCAGAGTCCTGTAAGCTAGCCCAGCAGTGGATCAGAGCGAAAACCCGCTATATTGTGACCAACGAGGAGCTGCTCAATACTAAGGAATATGATTTCTCGCCCTCTTTTGCCGATCGTAAAAACACAGAGCTGATATTTTCATCGGGTCGCCCCGGAGGTGCCGGTAATGCGACCGACCGCCGTACCGGTGAAGGCAAAACCGATCTTTGGATCACACCTCGCGACAAAAAAGGCAAATGGCTGCAACCTACCCCGCTTCCCGATGGGGTGAATACGGTAGATAACGAAGGCGCCGTATGCTTTGATCGCCGTAGCGAAACCATGTATTACACCCGCTGCCCGGATCAGAAAAAGAAAAATCTCGGCTGCGACATCTATTCCGTAGAACGTAAATCGGGCCGCTGGTCCACCCCCGTGAAGCTGAACCTCAAGCAAAATCAGCACGATTCCATTTCAGTAGGCCATCCTACCCTGACCAACGATGATCAGGTACTCATTTTTGCCTCCGATATGCCCGGTGGCCAGGGCGGCAAAGATCTTTGGATGGTGATTTACGACAAACGCGCCAAAAATTGGGGCGACCCGATTAACCTCGGCCCCAAAATCAATACCCCGGGCGACGAAATGTTCCCCCATATTCACGAAGACGGTTCGCTGTACTTTGCCTCCGACGGGCACTATGGAATGGGTGGACTGGATATGTTCCGTGCCGCTCAGGTGGGTAACGAAAGAAAATGGGAAAATCCGGAAAACCTCGGCTATCCCCTGAACTCTCCCCAGCACGACTACGGCATTATCTTCGAAGCGGCCGACCGTGGATTTTTCACTTCCAACCGCACAGGTGGTAAAGGCCGCGACGATATCTACAGCTTCTTGCTGCCCCCGCTGCTGTTTAAGCTGACCGTACAGGTATTCGACGAAGAAAAGAAAACGCCCCTGCCCAATATAGAAGTACGCCTGGCAGGTACCGATAACAGCAATATCTCACAAACCACAGGAGCAGAAGGTAAGCTCGAATTTGAAATAGCCGGCGACGGTAGCCGCTACATCAAAGAAAACACGACCTATACCGCAGAAGCCGTGCTTGCCAAAGGCATGCTGAAAGCCGGAGAGCTCAAAAAGCAGGTAACCACCGTAGGGCTTGAAAAATCGACCGACTTTGTGCTTACTTTTTACATGAAGGTGGTTGATGATAAGCAGCCGCTCCGTCTGCCCGAGATTGTGTACGAATATGACAAAGCTGACCTGCTGAAAGACGATAAAACCAATTCGGAAGACTCGCTGCTGTATCTGTACAACATTCTCGTAGAAAACCCGACGATCAATGTTCAGCTCCGTTCGCATACCGATACGCGCGGTAGTGACGCCTATAACCAAAAGCTGTCGCAACGCCGTGCCGAAACCTGCGTGAAATTCCTGATTAGCAAAGGTATTCCTAAAGAGCGTATGACCCCCATAGGCATGGGCGAAAGAGAGCCCCGTATCTCAGATGCTGAGATAAATAAAATGAAGACGAATGCTGAAAAAGAAGCCGCGCACAGGTATAACCGCCGTACCGACTTCAAAATTCTGAATTACGATCATGTGCCGACAGAAGAGGAGTTGCAACTACAACCCGTCGATTTGCCCTGGCTTAAAAAACCGGGAGAAGAATAAACGCTACTCAGTATAAATTGAAGCATCCCGAACCTTAGGTTCGGGATGCTTTTTTTATTTTTGTATCCTCATGAGCGACAACCGATATAACCTGCGCGGAGTTTCCGCCTCGAAAGAAGATGTACACCAGGCTATTCAGAAGCTTGACAAAGGACTTTTCCCGCAAGCTTTCTGCAAGATTATTCCCGATAGGCTTACCGGAAGCGAAGCGCACTGCCTCGTGATGCATGCCGACGGCGCAGGTACCAAATCATCGCTGGCTTATGCCTACTGGAAAGAAACCGGCGACCTTTCCGTATGGAAAGGCATTGCACAGGACGCACTGGTGATGAATATCGATGACCTGCTTTGCGTAGGCGCTGTCGATAATATTATCGTTTCTTCTACCATCGGACGTAACAAAAATCTTGTGCCCGGAGAGGTGATCAGCGCTTTGATTAACGGAACCGAAGAGCTGTTAGAAGAGCTTCGTACTTACGGCATAGGGATATGGTCTTCGGGTGGCGAAACGGCCGATGTGGGCGATTTGGTACGCACCCTTATCGTCGATTCGACGGTAACCTGCCGTATGAAACGCGAAGAGGTGATCTCTAATCATACTATCGCACCCGGACAGGTGATTGTCGGGCTTGCTTCATTTGGGCAGGCCACTTACGAAAAAGAATACAACGGAGGTATGGGCAGCAACGGACTTACTTCGGCCAGGCACGACGTGTTTGCCAAAACAGTGGCCAGCAAGTATCCCGAAACCTACGACCCGGCGGTTCCTGAAGCGCTGGCTTATTCCGGAAAGCTGGAACTTACTGAAAAGGTATGGATAGATCGCGAACAGGGGCTTGCCGTAGATGCAGCCAAACTGGTGCTTTCTCCCACACGTACGTATGCTCCGGTGATACGCGAAGTGCTTCGCCAACATCGCCCGCAGATAAAAGGGATGGTGCATTGCAGCGGGGGCGCGCAAACCAAGGTCCTACATTTTGTGGACCAGGTACATGTCATTAAAGACAATCTCTTCCCGATTCCGCCTTTGTTCCGTCTTATTCAAGAACAATCGGGTACGGCCTGGGAAGAAATGTACAAAGTGTTCAATATGGGGCATCGTATGGAAGTATATTGCGATGCGCAAACGGCAGCTTCGGTAATTAGCATTTCTCAATCGTTTGGCGTGGATGCCCGCATTGTAGGACGTGTAGAAGCCGCCGCGTCTAAAAAACTTACCATCCGTTCCGAGTTCGGTACTTTCGAATATTAAGCAATCTCCCGCATTTAGCCATGAGCAAGCTCTTGTCCAAACTCGAAGCCATTCACGACCGCTACAATGAGGTGGCAGAACTAATCGTCGATCCGGCTGTGATTGCCGATATGAAACGGTATGTAAAGCTGAATAAAGAATACAAAGACCTGGGGCCACTGATAGAAACCTATCGTCGGTACAAAAACCTGCTCGACAATATTTCCAACACCAAAGAAATTCTCAAAGAAGAAAAAGACGAGGAATTTCGCGAGCTGGCACGTACCGAGCTTGAAGCTTTTGCCGCCGAAACCGAAATACTCGAAGAGCAGATTAAATACATGCTCATTCCCAAAGATCCGGAAGATACCCGCAATGCGGTGGTCGAAATTCGCGCAGGCACCGGAGGCGATGAGGCCGCTATTTTTGCCGGTGACCTGTACCGCATGTACACCCGCTATTTTGCCCGAAAAGGCTGGCAGGTAGAAGTGGTCAACGTGAGCGAAAGTGAAGCCGGAGGCTACAAGGAAGTATCACTTACCGTAAGTGGAGAAGAGGTGTTCGGCACGCTCAAGTTCGAATCGGGGGTACATCGTGTGCAACGTGTGCCCGAAACCGAAGCGCAGGGCAGGGTACATACCTCGGCCGCTACCGTAGCGATTTTACCCGAGGCCGACGAAGTGGATGTGCAGATCAACATGAACGACGTCAAAAAGGATGTGTTCAGAGCCTCTGGGGCAGGCGGACAGCACGTAAACCGTACCGAGTCGGCCGTGCGACTTACACATATTCCTACAGGAACCGTGGTCGAATGCCAGGATGAACGTTCGCAGATCAAAAATTTTGAACGCGCGCTCAAAGTGTTGCGTTCGCGTATTTACGAAGCCGAGCTTCAAAAGGTGTTAGCTGCCCGGGCACTGCAACGTAAAACAATGGTTTCGTCGGGCGACCGCTCTGCCAAAATACGTACTTACAATTATCCCCAGGGCCGTGTTACCGATCACCGCATCGGACTTACCCTTTATAACCTGCAGGCCGTAATGGAAGGCGATCTGGATGAGGTCATCGAAGCGTTGCAGGTGGCCGAAAATGCCGAAAAGCTCAAAAGCGGGATGGAAATTTAATCTTATTTTATACCCACATTTAACTTTATTTCCCCTATGGATCGTTCCACGCTGATAGCACAGATTCGCCATAAAAAATCCTTTCTCTGCGTAGGGCTTGATCCCGATTGGGATAAAATTCCGGCTTACCTGAAGGAAACGGAAGACCCCTTGTTTGAATTTAATCGTCGTATCATTGATGCGACACACGATTTATGCGTGGCATTTAAACCGAATTCAGCTTTTTACGAAGCGCAGGGAATACGCGGCATGCAGTCGCTCGAAAAAACAATCCGTTACCTTGACGAAAATTATCCTTCGGTATTTACTATTGCTGATGCCAAACGGGGCGATATAGGAAATACTTCCAAGATGTATGCAAAAGCATTTTTCGAACACCTTCCTTTTGACGCCATTACCGTAGCGCCTTATATGGGCGAAGACAGTGTGACTCCCTTTTTGGAATATCCCGGTAAATGGGTGATTTTACTCGCTCTTACTTCGAACCGTGGCGCGCTCGATTTCCAACCGCTTTCGTTACAAAGTTTGGGAGAAGAAGCGCCCGAAAAAGTGTTTGAACGCGTTTTACGCGTGTCGTCCGAATGGGGGAATACCGGCAACATGATGTACGTGGTTGGAGCTACCCAGGCACCTATGTTGGCCGATATTCGTCGTATCGTACCCGATCATTTCCTATTGGTGCCCGGGGTAGGTGCTCAGGGTGGAAGTCTCGAAGAAGTCGTAAAACACGGAATGAACCGCGATTGCGGACTGCTGGTCAACGCTTCGCGCAGCATCCTGTATGCCGGATCGGATATTCATTTTGAACAAGCGGCTCGCGAAGAGGCCCAGCGTTTGCAGCAGGAAATGGCTGCGCTACTCTAAGTTGTCGAACGTTCATCTTGGGTAAAAACAGAATGGCGCGGTATTGTTCAAAATCTTAACTTGAACCCGGGAAGGGGAAAGTTGTGGGAATTCCCTACAAAAAACGAAAACCCTTTCCAAACCGACTTCCTCTCATTCTTACACTTCGAAACAGCGCTCAGTCTTTCTAGGATATAAAGCCTGGTGTTTCCTCACTTTTGTTTTCGAACGTTCATCGTGCGCAAAAACAGAATGGCGCGGTATTGTCCAAAATCTTAACTTGAACCCGGGAAGGGGAAAGCTGCGGGAATTCCCT
>CAYWRZ010000018.1:0-55617 GCA_964460845.1 uncultured Weeksellaceae bacterium | reverse complement strand
GGGTTGTCTGCGGGCTATTATGAGCTGCGGGTGAGCAATGCGCGTAAGCAGCATTGTTACCTCAGGTTTTATTATGAGAAATAACAGACGGCACAAGCCATAAATGTGCGGTATCTCTATGTATTTAGGAAAGATCGTATTCGGTTTTTCTGCCTTGAAAATAGGATCATTATGAAGACGAAAAAAGGAATTTTATCAGCTATTCGTAAAAGCTTTGCGGCAAAATCGCTGGCGATGTATATGGTTTGCAGCCTGCTTTTCGAAGTGTGCTATCCGACCTGTGCGTACGCGCTTACGGGTGGGCCCTCGCAACCCGAAGTGTCGGGCTTTCAGGCTATCGATACTTCCGATATGGTCGATCTGTTCAGCGGCGATTTCAGCTATAATATTCCGCTGATGGACATGGACGGCTATCCGCTCAATCTCGCTTATAGCGGCAACGTATCGATGGATCAGGAGGCGACCTGGGTAGGCCTGGGCTGGAGCCTGAATCCGGGTGTGATTAACCGTTCGATGCGCGGCTTGCCCGACGATTTTCGCGGCGAACCTGTCACCAAAACATTTAATGTAAAGCCCATACGAAATTTCGGCGTCAATGCCGGACTGAGCAATGAATTTTTCGGTGCGAATTTGTTTGCCGGATCCGTTTCTTACGATTTGGCGATCAATTACAGTACCTATTACGGTTTGGGGATTGAACAAACCGTGGGTGCGCAGCTTCGTGGCGGAGTCAAAACCCCGCTCAGCGGTTCTTTAGGCATTACGTCGAGCAGCGAAAACGGACTTACCGTAGCGCCCAATATTTCACTGGGACTGACCTTGAGCGAAAAAGGAGATAACGAATACAATTCCGTATTGCGAACCGGTGTCGGAAGCGCGTTTAACACCCGCGCCGGGGTGCGTCAGCTTTCGGTGAATACCGGGATCGAGTACGAGAAAAAGAACAGCGATAAAAACAATACGAAAAATGATCGCCAGAGTGATGCCTTTATGAGCGTGGGGGGCAGTTTTAACCTCGGAATGACCACTTATATTCCCTCGGTGTCTATGCCCATGCACAATGTGTCTATTCGCGGGCGTTTTCAGGCGGGTTCGGCTATATTCGGGGCGCATAATTCGGGTTATGTGGGCGGCTCTTACGACGGACAAAAGCTCGCCTCTACCGCGAGGACGAACAATGCTTATGGTTACATGCACCTCGAAGCCGCTGCGTATAATCAGAATGCTTTGCTTGATTTTAACCGCGAGAACGACGGCGAGTTTACCGCAGCTACACCCAATCTTCCACTTGCCAATCTTACCTACGATCTGTATTCGGTATCGGGGCAGGGCATAGGGGGTAGCTATCGTCCTTTTCGCAGCGAGGTAGGATATGTCTATGATCCTTATACCCATTCTACCAGCGAGGGATACGATATAGGTGCCGAATTTGGTGCCGGTAATCTGTTGCATGGAGGTGCAAGCTTTTCGGTCAACAGCAGTCGGACGGCTTCGCGTGCCTGGACCGAAAATCCCGCCGCCCAAAAGCTCAAATACGGAAAATCGGGTAATCGCGTAGATCATGAAACCTGGTATTTCAAAGAAGCAAACGAAAAATCGGTCGAGAGCGATGCTTCATTTTACGACAAATTTGGCGGCGACAGAGCCTCACGTTTTAGCCTCGATCGTTCCACCCGTTTTCATACCACACTTCGGGATCAGATAACACTCGATAATGGTCAAACCCGTGCCATTCCGCAGGTTAACTACCGGCAGCATCGCGAAAAGCGCAATCAGGTTATTTACCCGCTTACCCGGCAGGAGCTCCAAGACGGAATGGGCCTCAATGCCGCGCATCCCGATTCGTACAACGCACCTAATCACCACATCGCTGAAGTGACTTCGTACGGCACCGACGGGATGCGTTATGTGTATGGCATTGCCGCTTACAATACCTATCAGAAAGAGGTGAGCTTTGCCGTAGGTAAAGATGTGTACGGTCAAAACGGACTCACAGGCAACTGTGCCACCGGACTCGTGACTTACCTCCCCGGGCGGAGCAATAGCGTCAATAACTCGCACGGAATGGATAATTATTACAGCGCGACCGAAACTCCCGGCTATGCGCACAGCTACCTGCTCACCGCCGTGCTAAGCCCCGATTATGTCGATTCGGACGAAATCAAAGGGCCTTCGATAGGCGATCTGGGCTATTACACCAAATTCACTTATACCCGCGCTTACAGCGATTACGGCTGGCGTACACCGGTAGAAGCCAATACCGCCAATTTCAGCGAAGGACTCAAAACCGATCCTACCGACGACCGCGCCAGCTATACCTACGGCTCGAAAGAAATTTGGTACATCGAAACGATAGAATCCAAAAATTATATCGCCGTATTTCATCTCGAAGCGCGTAAAGATGCCTTTGGGGTGTTAGATGAAAACGGCGGAGCTGATGTAAGCAAACCCTCGATGCTGCTGCGCAAAATCAGCTTTTATACCCGTCGCGATTATCAGGCTAATCCGCTTACGGCTATTCCGCTCAAAGAAGCGCATTTCGAATACGATTATTCGCTATGTCCGAATGTGCCCAATAACAGCGGCGTAGCCGAAATGGTCAACGGCAACGACATCAACCAAAATAAAGGCAAGCTTACACTTCGCAAAGTGTATTTCACGTATCAGAATTCGCACAAAGCAAGGCTTAGTCCGTACGAGTTTACTTACAGCACGCAGAATCCCGCTTACGATCCGAAAGGCTATGACCGTTGGGGCAATTACAAGCCCAATACCAACGGCTGCGGTATCAGCGACGCACTCAACAATGCCGAATATCCTTATGTGATTCAGGATAAAGTCCTGGCCGATCAGTATGCCCAATCCTGGCTGCTCACGGGCGTATATCTTCCTTCGGGCGGAAAAATCGACGTCGAATACGAAAGCGACGATTATGCGTATGTGCAGCACAAACGGGCCATGCAGATGTTCCGCATAGTCGGGTTCGACAATACCGTTTATTCTTCGCCTACTCCTGTAGATATTGTAGATGGAAGCAAAAGGCTGTTGTTTGAGCTGCCCTCCGGATCGGATTTTTCGATCAGCGACTATTTTTCGGAAGTAAATACAGTGTATTTCCGGGGATTAATGCGTATGACTTCGTCTGCTTACGATTACACCTACGGCTATGCCGAACCGGTCGAATACGGCATTACGAACATTGGTGGTACCGATTACGGCTATGTACGGCTCCGTCCGGTCAATTTTAACGATGCCGAAACGGGCGCTTCGCGCAATCCTATGGTAAAGGCCGCTATTCAGTTTGGCCGTTTGTACCTGCAACGTTTTGTGTACGATTATGCCTTGCCAAGCGCTACCGGTTTCGGCGAACAACTGATAAGAGAGCTGCTTACCGCCAATTTGCTGGCCGACCTGATCGCCAACGTGACCGAATTTGTAAAAGGCCCTAACAAATTTTTGTATCAGGATAAAGGAGTAGGCAACAGGCTTATGACCGGCAAAAGCTGGATTCGACTGAACAATCCTAATAAAGCGAAGTTAGGTGGTGGCGCAAGGGTGAAAAGCGTGGCTATTACCGACAACTGGTCGCAGATGAACGCTTCGGCATCGGATGCGCTTTATGGGCAAAATTATTCGTACACCCTTCCCGACGGTTCCTCTTCGGGTGTGGCTTCGTACGAGCCGCAGATAGGGGGAGAAGAAAATCCCTGGAAGCAGCCTATTGCTTTTACACAGGAAAACCTGCTCGCGCCCGACAACAAGATGTACCAGGAAGAACCCCGTGGCGAAAGCTTTTTCCCTTCGCCGGGAGTGGGCTACAGCCGGGTTAGGGTAAGCAATCGCCCGAAGCCCGGATCGGCACGCACTGCTACGGGGTATGTGGTACACGAATTTTACACGGCCAAAGATTTCCCCACCATTGCAAGGCGTACCGACAGGGAGATAGAACGGAATAAAACCAATCCGTTCAGTATCGCTTCCATGCTGAATATCAACTCGCGCGATCACCTCACCGCTACGCAGGGTTTTGTGGTCGAGACCAACGATATGCACGGCAAGCCCAAACGGCAGGAAGTGTATCCCGAAGGTCAAACCACACCGATTACCTCGGTCGAATACAAGTACCGGAAAGAAGCGTATAGCAACGGCTCTTTCAAATTGGTCAATACGGTCGATGTGATAAGCCCTCAGGGTAACGTGTCGCAGGCACAGGTAGGCGTATTCTTTGATATGGTGGCCGATATGCGGCATTCGGAAAGCGAGTCAGTGAATGATGCGCTCAACCTCAACGTAGAGGCGTTCGTACTGTTTATTCCGGTGGGACCCGTGCCTATTTTCCTGCCTTCTTCGTCCAAAGATGCGACACAGTTTCGCAGCGCGACGACTACCAAAGTGATACAGCGTTTCGGCATACTCGACGAGGTGGTGGCCCGCGATTTGGGTTCGGTGGTTTCGACCCGAAACATGGCTTATGATTCCGAAACAGGAGAGGTGCTGCTTACTTCGACCACTACCAATTTTAACGATGCGATTTACACCCTGACTTACCCTGCGCACTGGTATTATCAGGGTATGGGACAGGCGTATAAAAACCAGGGCATTTCGGTAGGGACGCTCAATTTTAGCGCAGGAATAACCACGCATCCGATGGCGGCTGCGCTCTTTGTGCCCGGCGATGAGCTGAAGCTGGGAAGCAGTTTGCGCGGCTGGGTGACCGATGTGGTGCAGAATCAGCTTACGGTGGTCGATAAATACGGTACGCCGGTAAACGGAGCACATACGGTAAAAATACTGCGATCGGGGCGGAAAAATATGCCTTCGGTACCCATCGCTTCCATTACCACACTCAGTAACCCGTTGACCGCATTCAAAGGCAATCTTTTCAAAAATGTGCTGCAGGCTTCGGCAGTCGAATACAGCGACGAATGGCGTTCGTTCTGCGATTGCTTCGACAACGACGCCGGACTGGCACTTACCACGACCAATCCTTATGTGCTGGGTACGAGGGGTAACTGGCGCATGAAAAAATCGCTGCTGCACCTTTCGGAACGGACGCAAAGTCAGTACAACAATAACACGCAGATACGCCGCGACGGGGTGTTTACTTCTTACACGCCTTATTACCGCCTCAACGGACCAGCCTGGGAAGTGGATAGTCGCAACTGGACCTATACTTCGGAAGTGACCGAGTTTAGCAATTTCGGACAGGAGCTCGAAAACCGCGATGCCCTGGGGCGTTATTCGGCCGCTACATTCGGCTACCGGCAAACGCTGGCTACTTCGGTAGCTGCCAATGCGAGGTACCGCGATATAGGCTTCGACGGATTTGAAGATTACGGTTTCAGTCCCTGTGCCGACAATCATTTCAAATTTGACGGATCGGGGCCACAGCTTATTTCGACACAGTCGCACAGTGGGCGAACGAGTGTGAAGGTAAGTCAGGGTAATAACCTGGTGATGCAGAAAGCCCTTGAATTTTGTGAAAAACCCGATTGCGCGCTTGAGGTGACGCAGGATGGAGAAGAGCTGATTCTTAGCGGAGGTGTACCGCCTTATTACATCGACTATTTGGTGCTGTACGGCGATCCCGAAGTAACGGTAATGGGCTTTTCCATCTCCGTCAGTTCGATTTCGCTGTATGGCGTGCAAATCCGTTTTACCGACAGCAAAGGCTGTGAAGTATATAAAGAAGTGTATGGTGGTAGCTAAAAAAATGAGGAGTATGAACAAGCATTTTATTTTTCTGGTGGTGCTGGTCTGTGGCTTTTGCCGGCCTTCATCCGTACAGGCTCAATCCTGGAATTGTGAGGAGCCTATATTCTTTTGCAGTGAAATCACAAAAGAATATACACAGTATTACCCTTTGTTGCCGCCTCCGCACTGTGGAGACGGAGGATACTGGTTTATGTTCGAAATAACCGATACCCTGCCCGACTTGCAGGTTTATAGTCCGGCGGGATTCACCACCTTTAGCATCTACGGCCCTTTTCATCCGCCTTTGCCTTACAACGCTTGTGAAGTGCATGAGGAAGAAACGGATGTACATTTTGAATACACTACGCCCGATACGCTCTACAGCACTGGCGATCTGATAGGTGAGCTCATGCCGGGGTATTATTATTTCAGGGTGGAGACTCCGGAGGTATGCAGCTCTTACATTGCCCTGAGTACACCCGGCGGCCGTCTTTCCTGTTTTGAGCTGGGCTGCGAAAGCTGTGTCGGATCTTTCGCGCCCGAACCGGGTGTTAAATACCTGCTCAGCGTGTGGGTGCGAGAAGACGGTGCTGCTCTGGATCGGACCTACTATGAATATCCTCGGGTTTCGGTCGAATTTCCCAACCTGTCTCAAACGGAAGGGCCTTTTGGCCCCGAAGGACTGATTATCGAAGGCTGGCAGCGCATCGAAGCCGAGTTTGAAGTGCCTTCAGGCGCCACCTCTTTTAACCTTGTGCTGAGCTGTACGACGGGCGATTGTTTGTTCGACGACATCCGCGTGCATCCTTTCGACGGGAGCATGAAGACTTACGTGTACGATCCTGTGACCTTGCGGCTTACAGCCGAATTGGATGAGCGCAACTATGCCACATTTTACGAATACGACGAAGAAGGCAAGCTGGTTCGGATTAAAAAAGAAACCGAACGGGGTATAATGACCATTCAGGAAACGAAAACGAGCGTGGTAAAGAAGTGAGCTGTTTTTTACGACAAAGAAAGTAAGCCAAAGGCGATAGTTATCCGGGAAACCGAAATAGATATGTTATGAGAAACTCAGGTATGGTTTATTCAGCGTTCGGCAGGAGGATGTGGCTGCTGCTATTATTTTCTGCTGTATTTTTTTCAAGTGCCGGCGCGATAGAGCTGCCTCCGGTTACGCAGGTTATCCGGACGGTTTATCCCTCGGGTACGCCTGTTACGATAGGTACTCCTGCGGCCGAAAGCGAAGTGGAAATTACACCCAAAACCGGGTCGTTTACCGATTATGGCGTAGAAAACCGGATTACGTTGGGGGTGGACTGGGATTATCCGAAGTATTTTGGGGCAGCCTTTACTACGGTAGTATTACTGGAAATAGAAACTTTCGATGCGGCCGACGTTTCGACGGGAGTGTTGTACCAGGAGTTGGAGGTGCGGTACGATCCTTTTTCGTCTGCGGTGATTCGTGATAAGCAGGTGTATTCTTTTTTTGATGCCTATCGTTTTACGGTAAAAATTACGGAGATAAATGGGTTGAATACCGGCACGCTCCCGGCTAATCTTTACATAGAAAGCCGGATACAGGTGTATAGGGATTATGATTTTGCCTCTACGGTCAATACCCCGCTTATTTTTAGTGCTATTACGCTGCTTGATATAGACGATGACGGTACAGACGATGAAATTTCCGTCAGTTGGAATCCGCAGCTTGCGGCCGATTATTATCACCTCGAATGGACTTTTGTCAACGATTATTCGACCACCTTAGGCAGTCCGCTGCCGGTATCTTCGCTGGCTTTCGATTTTAAGCATAATAGCACTCGCATAGAAACGGCAGGCACTACTTATCGTATTCCGTTGCTTTTCGACAGGGGTTATGTGCTGTTCCGGGTGAGGGCTGTGGGTCAGTCCGGTAACTATATTTTCAGTGTGTGGAACGCGCCCGATGCGGGCGCCGATGCATCGCTGGTTACCTCACGCATTTATGTGGATGATGCGCATGAGGCGGATAAAAATTGGCAGGTGACGACCACTTTTGCCGAAGAGGGTAAAAAGAAAGAAGTGGTGAGTTATTTCGATGGGAGTTTGCGCAGTCGTCAAACGGTGACGCGTATCAACACCGACGAAAACGTGATTGTAGGCGAAACAGTTTATGATTACCAGGGGCGTCCTGCCGTAACGGTGCTTCCTGCTCCGGTAGAGCCCGAATCGCTGGCAGTGGCTTCTTTGCGGTACTATCCCGAATTTAATGTGAATGCTTCTGGCGATGGGTATTCGCGCCAAGATTTTGATTTGGGTAATGCCAACGAATGTGGCGTTGAGGCGGGCACCATGGGTACACAAAACGGTGCTTCGCGGTATTATTCGCCCGATAATGCCCATCAGGATGCGTTTCAATCGTATGTACCCGATGCAAAACTGTATCCTTTTACGCAGGTAGAATATACGCCCGACAATACAGGTCGTATTCGGCGACAGGGGGGCGTAGGCGAAGAATTTCAGTTGGGCAGCGGTCACGAGACGAAGTATTATTACGGTCAGCCCAATCAGTTGCAGCTCGATCGCTTGTTTGGCAACGAGGTGGGCGATGCGGCGCATTATAAGAAAAATGTGGTGGTCGATCCCAACGGCCAGGTAAGCGTGTCGTACCTCGATCAGGAGGGGCGTGTGGTGGCTACTGCGCTGGCAGGCGATGCGGCTCCGGGTATGGAGGCCATTGCTTCCGAAAGCAGCGCAGCTACTGCTTTAACTGTAGATCTCTTTGCCCGCGATGCGGAGGGAGCAAGCCGCGTGAATTATCCCGATACCGATTCTTCTGCATTGGTATTCAGTACAGAATTGCTGGTGCCGTTCGCCGGTAATTATGTGTTTGATTACGAATTTACTGTAGCGCCCTTTTCGGACGAATGTTTAGACGAAGAAATTTGCTTTAGCTGCGTGTATGAACTGGAAATTCGCATTACCGACGAATGCGGTGTCAATTATGCCGAAGAAGACGAAGAGCCGGTGCAGCGCGTGGTGGGGCAGTTTACCATCGACGGTAACGATCAGATTGTGTTCAGTACCGAATGTAACGGTGATTATGAATTGTCTCCGGCATACGAACAAACGATTTTTCTTAGTGAAGGCGCTTACACGGTAAGTAAGGTACTTCGTATTTACGAACCGGCTGTGGCGCATTATGTGGCTTTATATCTCGATCCCGAATACAATTCCTGTGCGCTTACGCTCGAAGATTTTGAGCAGGAATACCTCGGTGCGCTCGACTATTCGGGCTGTGCGATCGATTGTGAAGAATGCCTGGAAAACCTGGGCACTCGCGATGCTTTTGTGGCGAAGGGCAGAGGCAGCGCAGGCGAATATGAGGTGCTGTATGCGCAGTGTGCGCAGAGCTGTAAGGTGGCAGAAAGCTGGTGTGCGCTAACGTATCGTCAGCTGCTGGCCGATATGCGCCCGGGTGGCCAGTACGCGGGATACGGCTATGTGAACCCGGAAGAAATTTCGGCGGGCAGCGATGCGCTTTCGGTGCTGAACATCAGTAATCAGCTTCCGGCTAATTCTCCTTCGGGAAATGGGTACTGGCGTAATCCGAAAACGGAATACCAGGGTGTCGTGTATCCCTATTACCTCAATGCCGACGGTTCGCGTGCTACGGTGAACGTGTCGCCCGACGGTGGGAATTACCTGCCGCAGGTGCTCGATGTGAATCAGGTATTTGCTTCGGCCGATGGCAACGGCTGGGAGACGTATCCCGAAAACCTGTATGCCCTGCTCGATTTTGTGACGCTGTTTCGCGACGAGTGGGCCGCCGGATTAATAAGCTATCACCCCGAATATTGCTATTACGAAACCTGTCGTAAATACGGAGAAATACAGGGCGACGATAATCGAAGCAGCGACGATTTCGATGCGCGTATGCAAGGCGCTGCCACCTGGGCTGATGCGATGGCGGCGGGCTTTATCCCGCCCGGATATGCTTCGCTTCCCAATGCCAGCGATCGGGTGTACGATTTTTTTGACGACGGCGGCACTCATATTTATGATCCGTTTGTGACAAGCGGCTCGGTGTTCGGGCAACCCTTTGTCGATAATTTTACCTGGCAGTATGAAAATTATCCGCCCGAGGGCGCGCTGGTTTTTCACCTGACAGAAATGGCAGCCATAACAGCACGTTGCCCGGTTATGGGCGGCACGCTTACTCCCGATTGTTTCGATTTCGGGCTGGATGTGGTGGGCAACAGTCCTGCCGAAAACGATGCGCTGCGCGATAAGGAATGGAATATTTTCAAGAGCTATTACCTTTCGCTCAAGCGGCAGTCGCAAGACTCGATAGCCGATGCATATTCCCGCAGCTCGTGTTACGGACTTAACCACTGCATAGGGAACGACAAGTACGACGCTTTTACAAGCGGCATGCTGACCCAGTCTGCCCCGCCTACCTTTTTGGATCAACCTTATTTTTCCTTGCGGCAACCTTGCGGCACGCATACGCGACACCTTTATGCCAATAAGCAGGTGCGTTTTGTGCGGGGCGAAAATCTGCCGGGTAGCAGCACAAGTCCGCAGCAGCAGGCTTATCAGGTGTATATGCAGACCGGACTTTGTCCGGTGGCGTTTACCACACTTGAGCTGATGAGCGAGCTGGCAGCGGCCGGGAAACTGACGGCGGCTTCCGAACCTTTGGGCGGGTATGCGGCTTACGGCGGATTTTATATGGCCACTTACAACTTTGCTCCACCCGTTCCGGTTACGACTTATCCGCTCGATTGGGAAGCTACGCAACCTTCGGCCGATGTGCTGGTGGTGGTATTCAGCAATGTGGTGGTCGGGCCGGTAGCTGCTTCGGCCCTGGATAAAACGGGACTTTCGATCAACTGGTCCGACATCGTGGCCTTTACCGATTTTGAATTTGGTGCGGGAGCCAACACTATTTTTCCTTATAAGTTCAAAATAAAAGCCAAAGTGGTGATTGGCGGCGTGACGAGCTACCAGTGGATAGAAGGTTCTTCGGTAGGCGATGCTTCGGTATGCACGTTTCCGGAAGAATGCACGGCCAACGATTTTTCGCGCGATGTGGAGCTGTTGCTATCGGCCCTGGCGCTGAACAGCGATTTGCAGGGTACGGCGATTTCGTTAGAAGCACCGGGCAATTATGCCGATTTTGTAACACCCCGTATTCGCAATACACTGGGTACGCCCCATAATGCGCTCGAATGGACGTACAATACCGGTACGCATACCATGCGTATTTACGATGCCAATAATACCTCGCAGTATATTGAGTTTGCTATTCTTCAAACACTGCCTTCTGGGTTTAATTTGGCTAACCTGAGTTTGGCGCGCGGCTTTACCGCGATGCGCAGCAATTATCAGCATTACTTTAGGGTAGAAGCCCGCGATGCGAACGGCGATGTGCTGGTCGAGCTGGGAGGTAGCGCTGTGCATTACGACGGCAGCACCTTAACCGGACTCCCGATGGGCGAATGTGAAATGGCCGATCCGATTTCCTGTCAGGGTGATCCTTACAAGCTGGCTAACGATTTTGAAAACGTGCTGCGCGACAGGCTTGTAGTTTCCTCGTTTACCGCCGATCCTGATCTGGCGCAGAGCTTTTATTACAGCCGAAGGCTCGAAGCGTATTTAGGTTCCGTTACCGACGGAACTTACACCCCCGATAATACCGGCCCCGACTATCACGAGCGTCTCGATTTTGATACCGACGGCTGCGCGTTTTACCTTTATACACAAACCACGACGGCCGATATTCACCTTGATGCGATAGTATCTGTCGATGCCTTTATGATGGATGGCGAGCCTGAGGCCGATAATTATTACCACCGGTTTAAAATGGTGGCTACTTTCGATACGGGCAGTGGTATGGAGACAGATACCATTTACGGCTATTCCTGTTTGCCATTGGCGCAGTGTATGCATTGTGAAACCGCCGAGGCATTCGGTTTGCCCGAAGATCCTTCCGAAATTATTCCTTTTGCAGCGATACCTGCGTTGGAAGAAGAGGAGCTGGAAATGTATGTAGAGCAACCCTGGCTGAGACAGAATCCCTGTGCGCTGGTGTATGAATGGTACACCGAAGCGGTGAATCAGTATAACGATTATGCCGACCTGAACAGCCTGCCGCTCATTACCGAGATTTACGGGCCTGAATATTTTACCGTAGAGGGCTATTGTTATTGTGTAGAAGGCTACAATTTACACCTGTATGCTTACATACAGGGCTTGTATGTACCCGACGATGTGGAAGCGCTGCTCGACATTGCGCAATATTGTGAAAGCAGAGGTGTGAGACCCCGGTGTAAGCCCGCTTCGAACGTGCTCGACGGCGCTGTGGTGATGCCTTCGATAACCTATACCGATCCCTGTGCGCAGCAGTTGGAAGAAAACGCCCTGCTCAATGCGCGAGAAGCGTATAGCCGTTATGTGGAGGAGCAGACTACTTTGATAGCGGCAGCTTACCGCAGGCATTGCTTAGGTGCGGTTGAAACGTTTACGGCGGCTTATACCGACAAAGAATACCATTTTACCTTGTATTATTACGATCAGGCGGGTAACTTAGTGAGAACCGTTCCGCCCGAAGGAGTGCGCCCGCTGGATATTACTTCTCCCGCTTCGGACGATGCGCTGAAAGTGGCGAACGACCGCTATTACGGCACGCAAACCGTATTTACACGGCACCAGCTTGTCACCACTTATCGCTACAACAGCCTGAACCAATTAGTGCAGCAAAGCTTACCCGACCACGAGAAGATGAATATCTGGGAGACGAGCCTTGCCTCGGGGCTTGACCCGGGCATGACCATTACCCGTGTGCAATTTGTGGACGGGCAGCAGGGCTATCTGACGGGGCATATCACCACAGGCGGTAAACAGCGAGGTTTGCTGTACCGTACCGACGATGGGGGCGCTACCTGGAAACGCGTGAACGATCTGCTCGGCGTAACCCTGCATAAAGTGCAGATGGCCAATACGAGCATCGGTTATGCGGTGGGTGAAAAAGGCGTACTGCTCAAGACCGAAAACGGTGGTAGTTCCTGGGATATGCTGCATACTTACCAGGCCGATATAGGCTGGGATTTGTACGATTTGTACTTTGAAAATCCTACTACCGGAGTGCTGGTGGGCGAAAGCAATATTTCGGTAGCCGTTTCGGGAGGCATCAGCCTTAGCTTAGGTACACCTATGCCTAACAGCAGCTTTAGCTCGGGGGGACATTTCAGGGTGAGTTCGGTTACTTACGATCAAGGGTATAGCCGGTATGTGGCGGTGGCGCGTCATAAACTTTCGGCCACGGCTGCCGAGCGCGGGCGTATCTATCATAGCGCCGACGGATTGAGCTGGACGGAGCAAACTGCTTTTACAGGCAACGATTTGTATGCCCTGGCTTATGCCGGGGGCGACGTGTATTATACCGGCGGCTCGGGTGGTGCGGTGGCGCTGACCGACGTGGGGGCTTCGCAGCGTAGTAGCCTGGCTACCGATGTGAACGGTACATTTACCGCCTTGTATTACCTCAATGCCGACGAAGGTGTGGGGCTTATTGAAGAAATACCCGGTCAGGGAAGATTATACCGCACGGGCAATGCAGGTGCTACCTGGCAGTTGCTGGGCGATGCGCAAACTTATTATCATGATCTTGTGCCCTACGAATCAGGCAAGCTGATGGCAGTGGGAGAAGAGGGTACGGTCGATCGTGTGCTGCTGGCCACAGGTGAGCCATTTGGCATCGTACCCCTTAACCGACCGGGATCCGATGCGCTGTATGCAAGCTGGGCCGGAGCGGTAGGTGCCCGCATACCCGGATTAGCGGGAGGCGATAACGGCGCTTTGTACTACAACCGCGATGTGCAGGAGGCGGTACCCTTGTGGACCCCCGTATCGCTTAGCGCGTTGGGTAGTGATAACGCCTTGCGCGGGCTTGCCGTGCGGGCTGTAGGTAGTGACCCTTCGAGCTTTGCCTTGTCGGGCGTGCTGCTGACGACGCAGGGTAATCTGTATGGCCTTTTCAAATCTACCGCCAACGTATTCAGCACGGCGCCTATCACCGTATCGGGCGCGTATTTTACCGCATTGACTTATGTGGAGGGAGAAGACTATGCCCTGGCTTTTGACGAAACTTCGGGCGATGTGTATCGCATTACATTGCCCTCGGGTACGGCAGCTTCTTCGGCTTCGGCACTGGGCAGCAGCGGTACGGGGCCTTATTCGGTACATCGTATGCAGTATCGCCATACGGGCAGCGTACCGGAGCTGCTTACCGTAGGGGCAGCAGGCAATGTGGTACGTGGCGAGTTAGACGATGATACCTCGCCTACCGGTATAAGCTGGACCGATCTGTCCGATAAGCTGGCGCCTTTGGGCTTTACCGCTGTGGAATATGAACCGATCAATACCACGCTTTATGCGCTGGCCGATAACGGCCGGTATTATGTAAACAGCAGCGGCAGTTGGGAAGAGAAAGCGCTGGCTTCGCGTGCCACCATGTACACCGTGAAATTTAACGCTGCGGGTACTTATGCGATTAGCGGCGGCGAAGGGGGTGTATTGCAGCGTATTGAGTTGAGCACGAATACCACACAACCTTTGGTTTGGTCGGGTACTGCTACCCTTTATGACCTGATAGCGGTGGGTAATGCCGCTGTGGGTGTGGGTAGCGGTGGACAGTCGATAAGCATAGCCGATTTTACCACGGCTTCTCCTGCGGTGCTGGTAACTTCTGCCGGTGTAGGTAGCGACCTGCGTGGTGTGAGTTTCCGTCCGGGTTCGGCCGATGTGCTGGTAGTGGGCGATCAGGGGCGTGTATTACGGGCGGGTACCTCGGGTGTGCTGATGCGCATTCATCAGGTGTTTACTCCGGCTTTGCACAGCGTGCATTTTACCGATGCGCAGCATGGATATGCAGTAGGCGACCGGCTTACCGTGCGTTATACTGCCGATGGGGGCGCTACCTGGCAGGCCTTGTTGCCGGGCACACTCACGTATTCGGGTGTGGTACCTTCGCTTTACGGCGTGTATAGCCATCATGGCGAGGGAGTTTTTGCAGGCAGCCGCGGGTTGATTTACCGCACGACAGGCGGAGGCATACCGCAGGTAGAGGAGAATGCCGGGGCGGGCGTGACGTTTTACGACGTGGCTTTTTCGCGTTCGGGCGCGGGTTATGCCGTGGGGGGCAATGGTACGCAGGCGCGGGTGTATTATACTGTAGATGCAGGCGATAACTGGAATGAAGTGAGCGCATACAGCAGCATAGCGGGCCAGCTCACGGCCTTGCGTATGTTCCCCAGAAAAGATGCTTTCATCGCCGTGGGCGAGGGCGGATTAGTGCTTTACGGCGACGAAAGCGGCAGCTTGCCGGCACCGGGCACGGTAACCAACCCGGGCACATCGGAAGACTTGCAGGGCATTTATTTTCACGACGATCTGAACGGCTATATCGTGGGTACCGGCGGAACCCTGCTGCGCAGCAGCGGCTTTACGTTAGACGGTAACGCTGATTATGCTTCGGGTATCTGGCAGGCCATGGATCTGGACGACGGGCTGGCCGGGCAGACGGTGTCGGCCGATATGGATTTGCGTACGATAGCTTTTTCGGAGCGGTTCAAAGGCTTTGCGGGCGGGCAGTACGACGGCAGCGCGGCTTACCAGCGCAGGCTGCACGACGAGAGCGAGATTTACTCGGTGCGGTTTTGGTACGATCGCTTAGGGCGAATTGTGCTTTCGCAAAACACGAAGCAATACAAGGTGCAGCGGTATAGCTACACCCTGTACGATGCCTTGGGAAGAGTATATGAGGCGGGTGAAAAAGAGGAAAATGCCAGCGGGGCTTTGTTTGCGTCTATCTTCGGTACAGTGGTAAACAATTATTACACGCCTCAGGTACTTGACGATACAAAGCTGCAGGCATGGATAGACGAGGGTAGTGGGGCGAGACGGGAGGTAACGCGCACGTGGTATGATGTGGTTCGTTATACGGATTTTGCGGATGTATTCGGATTTTACACAGGTCATCACCGCAAGCGTATTTCTACCGTGACGTACGAGGATTTGTACGACGATGATGAGGAGACTTACGATTATGCTACGCATTACGGGTATGATATACATGGCAATGTGCGGTATCTGGTGCAGGATAATCTGAAGCTGGCCACAGCACATGTGAGTTTGGAAGAGGAGCAGCGTTACAAACTGATGCTGTATAATTATGATTTGATTAGCGGTAACGTGCATCAGGTAAATTACACTTCTCTTACGGGGGGAGATGGCTTTGCGCATCGTTACAAGTATGACTCAGACAACCGCATTACGGAGGTACAGACCAGCCGCGACTGGGTAAGCTGGGATAGGGATGCGAAGTATTTCTACTACGCGCACGGTCCCTTAGCCCGTGTAGAATTAGGCGATTTGCAGGTGCAGGGCGTGGACTATGTCTATACCTTACAGGGCTGGATAAAAGGGGTAAACAGCAATACGCTGGAAATAGCCAGAGATCCCGGAAATGATTCTGACCCGAACGGTGTAAACAAGCATTTTGCGAAAGATGTATATGGGTACAGCTTAGGGTATTTTGCGGGCGATTATGCACCGATTAACCCGGGTAAGACAGGTACGAACAGCTTTTATGCCAGCACCGCAGGCAGCGACTTAGAGGCCGCAAGGAATAACCTGTACAACGGGAACATCGGCAGCATGGTGACGACGATTACCAACCCTTCTACAAGAGACATCTTACCACAAGGGACAGCGTATAAATATGATCAGTTAAACCGATTGTTAGAGTCTAAAGCCTTTACGAATCTTGATGTGGGAGATAATGAATGGCAGAGCGGCAGTTCTTACACAGGCCGTTACCATAACCTGTTCAGTTACGATGCGAACGGAAATATTCTGACTCAGTTACGCAAGGACGCTAGCGGAGCAAGTATCGATGAATTAACCTACCGCTACGCAAAAGATCTGAGTGGTAATGTACTGCAAAACCGGCTGTACCATGTAAACGATGTGGTGAACCCGGCCGATTATGGGGATGATATTGATGACATGGGCCTGTTCGAAGACGACCTGAACCTTATAAACAGCGATAATAATTACGGTTATACGGAGATAGGTGAATTGAAATTTGATAAACAAGAAGAAATTGCAGAAATTCGGTGGCGTGTAGATGGTAGGGTGAAGGAAATAATACGCGACCCACTTAGTACCAAGAAAAATCTAAAGTTCGACTACGACCCTATGGGACATAGAATAGCAAAACATATCTATGATACTGAGGACAACTGGGAAAAGAGTGTTTACTATGTGAGAAACGCTCAAGGTCAGGTGATGGCGGTGTATGAGTACACATCCGACGAAATCGAAGAAACCGAAAGCTATAAATTAAAAGAGCAGCACATATACGGAAGCTCCAGACTGGGCATGGATACGCGGGAGATAGAGCTGATAGGGTATGAATACCCTACTGAAATGTACCGGGAACTGGGGTATAAGCAATATGAATTATCCAATCACTTGGGCAATGTACTAGCTGTAGTTACAGATAAAAAAATACCGCAAGATGAGGATGAAGATGAGGAAGTGGATGGGTACTTAGTGCATATTCTTTCCAGTGTGGATTACTCACCGTTTGGGGTTGCCTTAGACAATAGAAACTTTAGTAGTGAGGAATATAGATATGGATTACAAGGTTGGGAGAAAGACGACGAAATATCCGGCGTTGGAAATTCTTATACAACGTTTTTTAGACAACATAATCCTCGTTTAGGAATAACATGGAGTAGAGATCCTAAGAGTCAGTATGCTTCACCTTATATAATGTTGGGTAATAGCCCGGTAAATGGCCTTGATCCTGATGGGGCTTGGTTTTGGGAGAAATCTAATATAAGACAAGCGAGAAAGCTTGCAAAAGCGACTGGAGGTGAATTTGAAAAATGGAGAGGCACAGATGGAAAGCGATACGCAAGTGTTAGTTTTAGCCAAGTGAAAGAACATACAGGAACATCTAATATAGATGGTTCGGAAATTTTGGATGAACAGCATTTTACGAGTTATGTATTTAAGCCTGGAGAGGATCGTTCAGAGTTACTTATGAAAGCAGGTGTCGGAATGTATTCAGCTATGAGGGCTAGCGCGACAGGATTCGGTAGCCGATTAAAATGGATGTTTAAAAGTGGTGATGCTTGGGTTTATGGCTGGGGAGAATACAGTAGAGGTGGACAGGCTCCTGGAGTTGTCAAAGCTATTGCGGGTTTGAACCCGCTTGTGTCGGTGCCTAATGCACTAAGCGTTTTAACTACTGATGAAGATATTTATGGGGTAGAAGCTTCAAGCACAACGGACAAGGTTTTAGCTGGGGCTGCGCTAATAGCACCATTTAGTCCGGGTGCGAACACGAGTAAAGCGCTTCTTGGCAAGGAAGCAGCAGGTAAGGTTGTCGATGGTGTTAATACTGCTGTACAAGCTTCGAATGATGCGGGATTATTGGACCCAATCAAAACTCAAAAATCTGATTCTACCAAAAAAGAATAGTACATTATGTTTATTAGGAAGTATAAAATTTTTATTGGATTGTCATTTTTGTTACTTTATGGGTGTGAGATCAATCCCGTAAAAACAGAATCAAATAAAGAAACATTAATGCTTGATTCTATTGCGGAATTATATCATAGTCGAGATTTTGACAACAGCATTAAGTTGTGTGAGCGTTTTATAGTAAATTATCCGAATAATGATAAGGGCTGGCATTTATTAAGCTCATCTTATTTAGCAAAAGATAAAGATTCCATAGCAGAAGTTTGCGCTAATAAGGCATTGCAGATAAACCCAAAGAATTATATCGCACTAACGAATTTGGGTGTCTTATTAGATAAGAAAGGTGAATATGATAAAGCTATTATCTTTTATGAAAAGTCACTACAAATAAACGATAGTTTACCACAGACCTATTCAAACTATATGGTAAATAGGATGAAGATAGAGGATTATAAGTATGCCGTCGAGTTGGGTGAAAAGGCATTAAAATTTGGAAATCATATTTGGGATAAGGCTCATTTGTGTTTCTCATATCACAAGATACAAGATTCTGTAAAACGTGACAGTTTGTTGGAAGAGCTCAGGATCTTGAATTTTGAAAAACTGTCTAGTTTAGAGGCGAAAATTTTCGAAGCTTCAGAGTGATTCAACCTTAAATCCCCATTCACCTATTATTACAAAATTTGGATTTATTTTCTTCCAGTAAGTGAATAAATTAGATAGTGATTTGAAATCATTCTTGCTTAGAAGTAACTCAAGCGAATATTTTTCCTTTTCATTTTGAAGTATTAAAAAATTATCTGTTCCATCTTTTAGCGATATTGATTTAGGATTTAGAATATAAAAATCCTCCTCAAATCCTCCAAACAAAAATTTTAATTCTGAAAGATGACTAATAGCTATATTCTGATTTAATGATTTCGTTTTTATCATAATGTTATCAGGGTATAATATTAAATATCCTTCTATTGAGAATTTTTTGAATAATAAAGTTCCTATTCCTGATACTATCACTAAAAATATTGAGGTGATAGTGAGTGTTTTAGAGTTTGCAAAGATAATGGTAAGGAATAAAAAGACACAGCATATAATAAAGCTGTAAATAGAAATTCTAGTTAAAATCGGTCTTTTCTTCTCCACTACTGGGATTTTGACAAATTTGGCCATTATATTCTCATTTTTTTATTTAGCCTATGCTCGTTTTGCATTGGCATCTCTTAAAAGCACATTGAGTAATTTCAGGCTAGTAAGAGGTCCTTGTTAGTTAGCAGTTATTAAGTTACTGCTTTCTCCGTGAAAATGACACAAGTGCTGTATCAAAATATCTGCTAACGTCTGAGAGCCCCGTTAATCGGGGCTACGCTTTCTCCGTGAAAATGACGAAAAAACCTACGAATATTCGTAATTTATCCCGTAGTGTATTGATTAATAGGGTGGTTGAGTTTTAGGGGGATTGCATGAAGCTGTTCGGCTGTGAGTGTAACGAAATAATAAGAAAAGACAACCAGCAGATGTTATTTTTTTTTCATCGCACTCTTTTGGGCTTGAGCTTTTGAAGAAAGGATTTATTGGCTACGCTGTATTTTTCGTAAACAAAAGAGAAAAATCCATATAGTATATTTCTTACGGTAAAAGTACTCAGTTTATCGAAAGCATGTCCGTTATAGTACTGTGCGAATTTACTTCCAGCTATTCCTACGGTAAAATCTTCGAATCCTTTTACATTTTTGTATCCTATAGAGAAGAAGAAAAATTCGCTGATAACACTCCAATGTTTGCCTACGGTAGATTTTGAAAATTTAGTTTGAAGGTGATTACTGTATTCACTGAGATATTCTTCCAATTCCTTGTGAAAGGGAGAGAGGAATTCATTGTCGTCTTCTTCCTCTTCGTAGATGGGCTTATCGTTATATTCCTGATCCATAAAAGATGATTGATAATGTGGAGGGATAAAAATATTAAAAATTATCTTTTGGAGGTGTAAAATATAAGTTTGCAGCCTCACTGCCAGGGATTATTCGCCTCATCTTTTTTTTTCTTTATGGCGCTCATGAGAAAGTTGCAGCGAGCTACCGTGTAGCGCGTAAAGCCCGCCCGGGCAGCCAAAAGAGAAGAACAACTATTACACGCCATCGGTGATCAATGAAGCTAATTTACAGAGTTGGATAGACGAGGTTAGCGGTGCGAGACGGGAAGTGACGCGTAGTTATTATGACAGAGTGTACGACGAACTATCGGATTATTATGGGATATCGCAGTATAATTTGCGCAAACGGGTAGCGATAGTGACGTATGAGGATGAATACGATGCCGACGACCATACGTATGATAACGGTACGTATTACAGCTATGATATTCATGGCAATGTGACATTTTTGTACCAACATAATCTGAAGCATCAGGTGTCTGACTATCAACTTTCGCGTGTACAGTATGCGTATGATTTGATCAGTGGTAATGTACATGAGGTGGGCTATAACGGAGGTACTTCATTTACGCATCGTTACCGCTATGATTCGGACAACCGGATTACGGAGGTACAGACCAACCGCGACGGGGTAATCTGGGACAGGGAAGCGAAGTATCTTTACTATGCGCACGGTCCTTTGGCAAGAGTAGAATTAGGCGATTTGCAGGTACAGGGAGTGGACTATGTTTATACTTTACAGGGTTGGATAAAGGGAGTGAACAGCAATACCCTTGAGATAGGCAGAGACCCCGGCGGAGATTCTGACCCAAACGGTGTAAATAAGCATTTCGCGAAAGATGTGTACGGGTACAGCTTAGGGTATTTTGCAGGCGATTATGCACCGATTAACCCGGGCAAGACGGGCACGGGCAGCTTCTATGCCAGCCTTGCGGGCAGTGATGTAGAAGCGGCACGACACAACCTTTACAACGGCAACATCGGCAGCATGGTGACGACGATCACCAACCCGAGCACAAGAGACATCTTACCGCAAGGAACCGCCTACAAATACGACCAACTGAACAGACTGCTGGAATCGAAGGCCTTTACCAATATCGATGTGGGCGATAACGAGTGGCAAAGCGGCAGCAGCTATATAGGACGTTACCACAACCTGTTCAGCTACGATGCGAATGGTAACATACTTACGCAGCTCCGTAAAGACGCAGCAGGCGCCACGATAGATGAGCTGACCTACCGTTATGCCAAAGACCTGAGCGGTAATGTACTGCAAAACCGCTTGTACCATATAAACGACCTGGTGAACCCGGCCGATTATGGGGATGATATAGACGACATGGGCCTGTTTGAAGACGATCTGAGCCTGATAAACAGCGATAACAATTACGGCTATACCGAAATCGGGGAATTAAAATTTGATAAACAAGAGGAAATAGCCGAGATTCGGTGGCGTGTAGACGGGAAAGTAAAAGCGGTTATCAGAGATCCGCTTAGCACGAAGAAAAACTTAAAGTTCGATTACGATCCCATGGGGCAACGCATCGCCAAACATATTTACGACAGCCAGGACAACTGGGAAAAATCTATGTACTACGTAAGAGGCTCTAAGGGCAATGTAATGGCGGTATATGAATATACCGCAGACGAAATAGAAGAAACAGAGAGTTACAAATTGAAAGAACAGCACATCTACGGAAGCTCCAGACTGGGTATGGATACGCGTGAGATAGAGCTGATAGGCTATGAATACCCTACTGAAATGCATCGGGAACTGGGTCATAAGCAGTATGAATTATCCAATCACTTAGGGAATGTATTGACATTAATTAGTGATAAAAAAACTCCGGTAGAAGATACAGGCGATCCCGGCACGATTTTGGAGTATGAAGCTCATATACTGGTAGCGATGGACTATTCACCTTTTGGAGTTACCTTAGACGATAGAAACTTCAGCAGTGAGGAATATAGATACGGATTTAATGGAATGGAAAAGGATGATGAGATGAAGGGAAATGGGAATAGTTATGATTTTGAAATGAGAATTTATGATTCGAGGAAAGGACTTTTTCTAATAGTTGATCAAGCACATTTTGTTTTTCCTTACGTTTCTCCTTATAATTTTTCTCATAATAACCCAGTTAGAAATATAGATGTTAATGGATTTGGACCTGAGGATAAGGTTAAAAAACAAGTAGATTTATTAAATAGAGCTACTGAATCTCTCTTTAAATTTTTTGAATCTCAATCAGATAAAGTAAAAGAAATTAATATAAAATCGGCAGAAGGATATAACGATCATCCTGAATGGTCTGGGCTTATTGCAATGAGCCAAACACAAGATGGGGTGTTTTTTAAACTAGTAAATGTGGTTATCGGGCAGATGTCTGGTGAAGAGAAAGGAGTTCAGATGGAGCATGATGTTAAAGATAAAACAATTATTAGGTCAATAGGAATAATTCATAGTCATATAGTTTCTGAAGAGTTTGTTGAGCGTGTTCAAAATGATTGTAATTGTGATTTTTCGGGTAACGGAATGCCACCTTCTCCTTCTGATATAAGAGCTTTTCTAAGGCCAATTAATTCTTTTTATTGGAACAATTCAACGGATAAAGATGTTTCCTTGCCGGAAGAGGGCTCTTTTTCTATAATCGATGCTGGTGATAGATATTATGCTATTTTGATTTCTGATAAAGATTATTCTTTCAAAGAAAGTGAAGAGATGTTTTCGGAATTGAATCAGGTTAAATTACAGGACGCTGGATTTGTAGAAAAAAGAAAAAGAATAATGGCGAAATATATGAATGAAAAGAGTGGTGTTTTACTTCTTGAGACGATGAAAGAAAAGATTGATTTTAGGATTGTTAAAGAAGAAAATACAGACTCTGATTAATAAATCATTTGACTCTCTATGAAGATTTTATTTTTTAACATTTACATTCAGGTAGTGTTGCTCATTATTCCCGGTGTTTATGGCTCAGGAAAATGCGGTGATAATATAAAATATTCATGTGATAGTGAAATTCTCAATCACTTTTCATATAAAGTATTTAATAAAAAAGTAGATTTAAGGTCGTTTATTGGTGAAAGATTTATTAAATTTTTAAATCATAGTGAAATCACATATCGTAATGTGATAGTCGAAGAGGATCATATAGGACGTAATTCTTATCTAATGACCTATATTGATCACTTTTTAAAAGATGAGGTATATTTCAATTTTTATTTTAATCCATATTGTGAGATTAAAATAAGAGATATTAATAGAAACCCTTCTGAAGAAGATGTGTTAAGATTATCTGTATGTTTGATTCAAAAGATAGAGTTTTATTATTATGGATTGACTTTTTTTATAGATGAAAAAGATGTTTCAATAAAAGGAAGAAAATACTATGAAAAGAAAATTTGCAATTGTACACTCTCCGATTATTGCAATTAGTGCTGTATCAAAATATCTGCTAACGTCTGAGAGCCCCGTTAATCGGGGCTTTTTGTTTTTTGGGATGTGCGGTTTTCGGAGTGTTATTTACCTTAAAGTGTCTTAGACCGGACAGAAAGTGGTTAAAAAAGGACATTCCCTGACCTGGTGTGTCAAATTATCTGCTGTTGTTTACACGATGATAGCCCATGCAAGGAGTAGTGCTGTATCAAAATATCTGCTAATGTCTGAGAGCCCCGTTAATCGGGGCTTTTTTTTTTCGGAGGTGCGTTTTGTGTCTATATTCAGACGAAAAGTGTCCACGCTTTCTCGGTGAGAATGACACAAAAACCTACGAATCTTCGTAATATTTTTATAATCACCTGATATACAGGGTAAATGTGTTTCAGGTGCTAACCCTTGAAAGTCAGTTCGATTAATCAGAGTTGTTTGCCCTGTCCTCCTGATAAAGATGTTTTTACTGGCATTGACAAACCGGAAGAAATTTTAGAACTTAAGTAGTCTTGGGACATAAGACGTATTTTATACGTACGTAGGTCGGAGACCTTGCTGGCCTGTGTAAAGTTGTTTTTTTGGGGTGAATTTTTGTAGAGAAATTGTTAGTATAGAGTTTTTTTATTTCTTAGATAGAAAATATTAAATTAAGAAGTTCAGGTTTTTAAATAAAAACAGACTATGCTTATTGATTTTACGGATGAGGTTATAGAGATGGAGCCAGGCTGCAATCTCTATTTTAGAGGAGCCTCAGAGGATTATGTAAAGTTGAGAGATACTATAAAGTATATTATGCTGAATCAGGATGAGGCGATTTCTCTTAAATCGTTGTCTTTTGTGAAGAGAATTATAGGAGTATCTGATGTCGTCGTAATCAATAAGGAAAGCGGCCGAAATTTATCCAAATTTGATGCAGATAGAAAAATAGTATATATCGAACTGGATAATTTATTTTGGAGAAAAATAGTTGGATTTTGTGAGGTTTTATTGGCGAAAAAAGCACATATTTATGTGGAGTTTGATGAGGAAGAGATGCATGAAGAGTGTAATATTATTTTTTCTAGTGAAAAGTAGTTCTGAATTGGGATGAAAAAGCACATGCTTCTGAATGCTTGTAAATACTGTGGAAACGAAGTTCGAGTAAACCCTAGAATATAAAGGATGTTCAGTGTTGTCAATATAAATCTTGTGGTAAACTCTACTTTTTTGAGACAAGCACCTATTTTTTTAAATCGTGATATTGCCTGCAAATCAAGCGAGGGATGCTGGTACTTCTTGAGGTATAATTATGGATTAGCAGATGAAAGAACTAATAGTATATCCAATTTATTAATTTCATTAGGAATGAATAGTGAGAAAATAACAAAGGTTGTTGGTGGACAGGATATTAAACGTAAAGTTACGATTGTTATTCATGCTGGATAGCCGATTGATAATTATCAATCAATGATTGAACGTTGAATGTAATTAAGATTGCAAAATGACTGGTATATTTTTGATTCTTTTATATCATAGTATAGGCTCAATAAATATTTTGCATGATACTGTTTTCAAAATTTCAGAAAAAACTGATTATGGGTTAAATTCTGAAATCGAAGTTGTTTTTTGTGATGATAATACATTAATAATAAATAGAGATTACTATAGTAATAGATTTCACACAAAAATAATAGACTCTATAGTTCAAAAAAATGAAAAATATGAAGTTAGAGAATATAATTATGAAAATGGAGAATACTCTTTTTCAAGAATTTTTAGCTTTGATAGTTTAGGTTATATTAGCGATATCGCTCATTGTTATGATGATGTCGTGTTGATAGATACTATTAAGTATTTAATTACTGGAGAGATATCACAAATTTTAAAATATCAAGAAGATTACCTGGTTTCTGAAACTGAAATTTATTATTTCAATGACTCTGTAATTAAAATAGGATGGGCTTCAGAACTCCCTTGGGTTGACTCTATAGTATATTATTTTGATGAATATAAATTTCAGGAATCAATTCAAAGAAATAAAATTTATTATGATGAGAAAGAAAATAAAATTAATATCATCGTTGTGAAGGGAGTACGAAATAGAGAGCAGTATAGTGTTTATTATGAGCTTGATTCTGAGAAAGTGTTAAAAAATTTTCTTTTTGAATATGAAAATTTTTCTAATGGTGAGAAGGATAAAAAAAGAATGAATAGGGAATATAAGAATGATATAAATTTTGCAATGAAGCTTAATAAGGAACAACTTAGAATTATTTCATATTTCGTAAACCGTTTTTATTTACCTTATAATTTTATTTCTAATACGAATTATTTTTGGATTGATATGAGTAAATAAGTGCTGTATCAAAATATCTGCTAACGTCTGAGAGCCCCGTTAATCGGGGCTTTTTCTTTTTGAGTATATGTGGTTTTCGGTATGTTATTTACCTTAAAGTGTCTTAGACTGGACAGAAAGTGGTTAAAAAAGGACATTCCCTGACTTGGTGTGTTACGGTTTCTCCGTAAGAATAATACAAAAAGCTACGAATCTTTGTATATTTCCACATACGGGCATTAACTCTAAATTTAAATCCTGAAAACTTGAGAAATTTTAATAATATGTCAGGCTGGACATTTAATTCTTTTAACATGCAATTAAGATCTATAATAAGAACTACAGAAAGGAAAATTCAGACTCCAGCGGCGTATTCCAAGTCAGGAACCGGTGAATATGTACTGGGCACAGGAGGAAGTGAGTTATGAATAAGTTGACTGGTGTTTTCATTTTCTTTGCTTCGATTTTTTACTCGGCAAATCTTCGTGCACAGGAGTCAGTACAATTGGGGATGCCTTATTTTTTTGTGGATTTAGACAGATATCCGAATAAGATATATTATTACATGAAAGATACTCAGTTGGGAAACCACGATACAATATTTTATCAACTCTCTGAATCTTTATTTTTTAAAGATTTTATGGAGTTATATAAGAATAATATTAATGCACGAGTTGTTTTTTACCCTCTTCCTCTTCAGGAAGAAACAGTCTATAAAAAGGGACTTTATCTATATCGGAATAATGAAAATATGGTGCTTCAGCGCTATGAGTTCAATATGCAACATGGTCCTAGATTAGAATTTATAGGGAATAAAGTTATAAGGTTTAATAATTATCAATTTGATTTAAAACGAGGGGCACAATTAGAATTTAACAGGCGGGGAAAGATTAGCTTCTATGGATTTACTTTTGACGCGCAGATGCATACTTACTTGTTATATCGGCTTGATGGGAAAGGAAGGGTTTTTGGCGCAGAATACTGTCAGGAAGGGAAAACCCGTTATTCCATTCTTTATTATAAGAACGGGAAGCCGATGAAGATTCTGAAGGCATTGCCGAATTATGCCGAAATTCAGTATTATAATAAAAGAGGAGTATTAACTAAAACTGTTCATAAAGAATTAACGGATAATTGGTATCAAAGTAAGTAGTGCGTCAGTCGTGTATCAAAATAGTTGTTGTTATTTGGAACCCGCGAGATTCGAGGGTTTTTTAGTTATAAGGGTTTGGTTTTTGGGTAGGATTTACAAATAGCGGTAAATGATGTTGTCTTCATTAGTAAAGAAAAAGGCCGAAACCTATCTGGTTTATATTGAGATAGATAGGTTTTGGGAGAGAATAATTAAATTTTGTGAGGTTTTATAGGCGAAAAAAGCATATATTTATGTAGAGTTTGATGAGGAAGAGATGCATGAAGAGTGTAATGTTATTTTTTCTAGTGAACAATAGGGACGAGTGGAGGCTTGGTCACCTGTGTGCCTGGTCAAGATAACTAACATACAGATGTGAATAGAGTGCCTAAAAGAAAAAGAGCAAGAAATAGATAAGTGTTTCAATCTTCCCATTGAAAGAGTTAATCAGGCAATAGAAAATAAAAATTCAACCCCTAAGGAGGAATAGCAATGCGTAAATTATTTTTCAGATTATCGGTGATTTTTATTGTATTATTTTTCACTATAGATGTTTTTGGTCAAAACAGCACAAAAGTTGACACAGTTGAAATAAAGGATTTTTCAAACAAGTTTTTACTGAACGGAAAAACGGGAAAAATTTTCATTATTAGTTCTGATAACTCTTTGAATAATGTTATTGTTCGTTGGGATAATGGTTATTTTGGTATTGGATCTATACTTGAAGGCGACGCGGTAGGAAAATGGTTTTTATATGACGAAAAAAACAGACATAGAGAGTATTTAATTTTCGGTCCAGAAGCAAAGTGTGTACTTTACAGGGGAAAAATTGATAAAAAAGGAAAAACAGTGTCGGAGTTTAAAGCAATTACCCCGTGTTTTTAAAATCAGGACTGTATCAAAATATCTGCTAACGTCTGAGAGCCCCGTTAATCGGGGCTTTTTCTTTGGGGTATATGTGGTTTTCGGTGTGTTATTTACCTTAAAGTTTCTGAGACCGGAACAGAAAGTGTTTACAATCTGAGAGTAGAGAATATTGATTTTTTAAATTCTCAATCATAGTTAGAATCTTTCTCTTATTTTTAAGTTGTGTGGTTTTAGGAATACTCCCTAATAGATGATAAAGCAATGAGAAATTTTTTTTTAGTCTTATTTGGAATACTGGTTTTTGTTTCGGTTTCAGATGCTCAGAAATATATACATACTTCGGAATTAAACAAGAAAGACAGCACGTGTAAAGAGTGGATTGATAAAACAACGATTTGTAAATACCTTGATACAAATAGTATAGGATATAAGCTTAAATATGCTAGCCCCGGAAGGGATGTGGTTCAACGTAAAGTGAAAGATGGTATTTACCACGTTTATTTTTTGCAAGACACTACGCGATTGGCCGTAGAATATGTGTATATGAATTATCTGTTGCAATCTATAAAGCGATATTGGTTCAACGGACAAATAGAGTATGAAGGCTCGTACAAAGACGGTAGGCAGTTTGGTGAGTTTTATAATTATGCTGAAAATGGGATTAAACTTAGCATGCACTATTATGATGGCAGAGGAATTTGGAGTGGAGAAAATTATTTTCCGGATGGAACAGTTGAATCTGAGTGGCATCGTGATGAAAAAAACCTTAGCTATAATGTACATACTTATTATTATGAAAATGGAATTGTGAAAGCTTCTGGTAGAACCAGAAATGGATATAAAGAAGGATTTTGGTTTTATTATGATGAACAGGGAAAGTTAGTTAATAAGAAAAAGCATAAACCGGGGAAAGATTGGTAGTGCTGTAGGTATTGGAACACGCTTTCTCCCTAAAAAAACACTAAAACCCACAAATATTTATAATCCCCAAAGCAAGGAGACAGATGAATTTTTGTATTGCGATGCGAGCTTTTTTTTCAAAAACGAGCACAGAAAAGACTTGTACCGGCGAAATGAACTGCGCTATCCACAAAAAAAGCGCCATCCAAACAGACGGCGCTTGTGCAAAGTGTGAGGACTGAGTTTCTTCCGAAATCAGGCATATACCGATCTTAAAAACGCGGCTACCGATAGTGGTTTTCTGCCTAATAGCACTTCCAGATCGGGAGTGGTTTTCGTAAACTCTCCGGCTTTGATGCTGGCAAGAATGCCCGCGAATAATCCGACCACTTCCGTGGGCAGACCCGCACTGCGCAACGATTCCTGGTACGCTTCATTACCCGGGTCGGTATAAGTGATTTCGGTATTCAATACCTCGCTTAGGATACGCGCAATTTCGGGAAAGCTCACCGACGAGGCATTCGTCAGGTCAATCGTTTTTTGTGTGTAAGCATCTGATAAAAGTACATTCACCGCAGCTTCTGCCAAATCGTTCCGCGAGGTAAAAGCCACCGGCGTATCACCTGCCGGGGCAAACAAGGCCTTGTGCTCCCGAATAGACGAGCCGATAATACCCGGAAGCATGTCCATATAGATGCCATTGCGTAGAATGACATAATTCAATCCACTGTTTTTGAGGAAATTTTCTGTAGCTACATACACCGGCATCAGTCCGTTAGGCGAATCGGCGGCGGTGGAGCTGAATTGAAAACTGGTAAAAATCAGTTGTTCTACTCCTGCCTCTTTTGCAGCTTTGATCACGTTCTGATGGTGTGTCTCGCGGTGTACCAGGTCATTAGAAGATACAAATAGTATTTTCTTAATACCGGTAAAAGCTTTTCTTAGCGAATTATAGTCTGCGTAATCTCCGATTCTCAGTTCGGCACCTTTTTCGACCAATTCTCCCACCTTTTCTGCCGTACGACTTAAAATGGCTAAGGGCTCGGCCGGATTCTTTTTTAAATACAGCTTCGCTGCAGTATTTCCTAACTGTCCCGATGTTCCTGTGATTAAATGCATGAGTACTGATTTTTTTAAAATTATACTTACTTTTGGTAAGTCAAAGGTAAAAAGTAAGTGTAGGCCAAACAAGAACGGAGCACGCTGAAAGTTACTTACTTAAGTGTTAGGGATATTGACAATCAGTTAGTTAAATTTTATTTCAAATGAAAGATTTTTCAACTATTGAGAACTGCCCGGTGCGTCAGGTGCTGGATCGTTTGTCTGATAAGTGGACCACTTTAGTGATTCTGACCCTGGGCGAAACTGAGAAAATGCGGTTCAACGAGCTTCATAAAAATATTAGCGATGTATCCGAAAAAATGCTGACGGTTTCCCTTCGTAAGCTCGAAGCCGACGGATTAATTTCCCGTAAAGTATATCCCGTTATCCCCCCTAAAGTGGAATATCAGCTTACGGCATTGGGAAGGAATTTTCTGCCTTTGCTTCATTCAGTTTCCGATTGGGCTTATCAGCACATGGATCAAATCGTACAGAATAGAGCACGCTATAAAGCATAAAAAAACGCCTGTGTAACCTGCTAAATATGATATAGGGGAAATTATTGGTTTTTTTCCCGCTGCTAAAATCATTAAGTTTCAGAGTGAAATTTATGCGCGGGAAATAATTAAAAAAGCGATGGGGAAATTTTTTATAATGTTATGTGGGATGTTGATCTTTCCGTTCCTTTTACGTGCTGAAACGCATTTTTTTAGGTCGGGCTTCACGCAGAGAAACACGGCTTGTGAAGCCTGGATTGAACACACTGCGATTTGTAAATACCTCGATACAAATAGCGTAGCATATAAGCGCGCGGAGGCCAGCCCCGGAATGAATGAGGTGAAACGGAGAGTAAAAGACGGTACTTACCGGATTTATTTCCTGCAGGATACGACAAAGCTGGCTGTAGAATATGTGTATAGCGATTCGCTGCTGCAATCCGTAAAGCGATACTGGTTCAACGGACAACTATCGTATGAGGGATCCTATAATGCCGGAAAGCAGGTGGGTGAATTTTATCATTACGACAAAGACGGCAGGAAGCTCCACATGCGTGATTATAAAAGGGGCGTTATTTGGCGGGGAGAAGACTATTATCCGAATGGGGTTGTAAAAGAAAAGTGGCATCGTGATCCCAAAACCGGTTATTTTGTGTGGACTTATTATTATGAAGATGGAATAGTAAAGGCTACGGGGAATAAGGTTAGTGGATATAAAACAGGAGCCTGGGCGTATTATGACGAAAAAGGGAACCTCTTCGATACGAAAAAGCATACCGCCGTGTTAGCGCCTTAAACAGCTTAAATTTGAATCAACCGGCCAGTTTTTTGGAAAAAAACGGTCTTTATTCAGGGGAAAGCCACCCGTGCTGAGCGTTTTCAAAGCGCAGCGATGCGTCCTTATTTGGCATATATTTTGTGAAGTAATAGCACCTGTGGCCGAAGGGAGAGGGCTGTTTGCTGTTTTTAATTTGCCTACAATCATGGTGTAAATTTGGTTTCAGGTAGGTTTGCAAGGTATATGCTTACCGCAGGATAAGCCGACTTTTCCTGCTAATTTTGTGCGGTTCAACTGAATGTAAATGGAGTATCTATGAAAATAAAATCGGTTTTCACGTGGCTTTTTTGCTTGTGGGCCACACTTTCGTTTGGACAACCGAATGATGAATTTGTAAATCACCGTTCAATAAATTCAAACACGGACAAAAGCAAAATAACGGCATTAAAAATGGACCGTTACGAGCTTCCCCATTTGCAACAATTTACAAGCCTTAAAAAATTAGATTTATCCCGAAATACCGATATTAAAGACTTCAGTGGCCTGAAATATTTAACGCAACTGGAAGAGCTAAATTTATCCGGCTGTGAGTTGGGAAATATCCCCGCTGCGCTAGCGTCGCTGAAAAATCTTAAAACACTGTATTTATCAGATAATCGAAAAATTAAAAATTTCAGAAGCCTTAAAAACCTGACTCAATTAGAAGAATTGAATTTGGACCGTTGCGATTTAAATGAAATTCCTGCCTCTGTTTCTGCACTTAAAAAGCTTAAAAAACTTGATTTATCAGGGAATAAGAGTCTCGTTAATTTTGCTGTATTATCTGATTTACAACAATTGGAAATTTTGGAACTTCAATATGGTGAATTAACTGAAATTCCGGCAAATTTTCCGGCCTTGAAAAAGCTGAAAAAAATAAATTTAGAAGGGAATAAACACCTGACCGGTATAGCGCCTCTCGCTAACGCCACTTTTTTAGAAGAATTGAATTTTATACGCTGCGATATAAAAGATATTCCCGCATCTTTTTCCACGCTTCCACACCTTCGCAAAATAGACTTATCGCACAATAAATCGCTGGATGTATGCGGAATAAAAGAATTGACGCAATTGGAAGAATTGAGAATAGCGTATTCCCACATCCGCGAAACAAATTGTCTTTCTTCTCTTAAAAATCTTAAATACCTCGATCTAAGCGGAAATGAAAACATAAGCGAACTGAATTTTTTATCCACGCTTAAAAATCTTACCTATCTCAAACTGAGTGGAGAATATAATGGGCTTGATTTTCATTCGTTTGAGGACATTCCTCAATTGGAAGTATTAATTCTGAAATGCAACTTTACTGAAATTCCTTCCTCTCTTTCTGCATTAAAAAATCTTAAATTTCTCTCACTTAGCGGTAATGATAATCTTAAAGATTATAGCCGTTTAGCAGAGCTTACCGCTTTGGAAGAATTGGATTTGAGCACCTGTATGCTTACTCAAATACCGGCATCGCTCAGCGCGCTTCCACACCTTAAAAAGCTTAACCTGGATAGAAACAGCAGCATTGAAAATTACGACGGATTAAAAAAAATAATCCCATTAGAGGAATTAATTTTAACCAATTGTGATCTTACAAAGGTTCCTGCATCCGTTTCTTCTTTTCAGCACCTTAAAAGACTTGATTTATCTTATAATAAAAATTTAACTGATTTTGAGGCATTACAAAATTTGCTTCAATTAGAGGAATTAAGTGTAAGGAGCTGTAACCTCTTTTTAGAGTTTCCGGTTTCCGTTGCTTTTCTACGAAACCTTAAAAAACTTGATTTGTCCGATAATAACAGGCTGAGCACTATTGCCGACCTGACCGGGCTAACCCAATTAGAAGAAGTAAATCTACAAAACTGTCTTATGATCAATAAGGCTGAATTTAGAAAAAAGATTCCTACGCATACCAGGGTGGTATTTTGATTCTTTTTATAGCTGAATACCGTCTATTATTTCCCTTCCGATTTCTCCTTAAAAAGGATGAAAATTTACAAATTCCCGTAACTTGGCTATGTGCCAAAATAGTTGTTCTTTTATATACCCTTTAATTTATTTTGGTTTTTTGTGTAAGGATCAGATTTTGATATTTTTTAATTTGATAAAGAGGCTAATATGATTTTTTACCTATATAAACAATTTTAGCATTATGGAAAACAACACAGCCCAAAAAATCCAGAATCTTGAAACGGAAAACAATACCTTGAAACAGCAGGTAAAACGATACGAAGAACAGAGGTATTTTACACCTAATCAATGGTATGTGTACTGGAGAACCGCCTTGAAGGATCAGTCTACCAACTCAAGCGGGATATTTTTTATATTTTCTGCTGCAGTTTTAGGATATATTATAAACTCGCATTCGTTTGAATTGTCCGACAGCATGAATTATGTACCATTTAATAAAGTAGAAAAATTGTCAGTACTTCTTATCGCTGCCTCCGTATTATTTTATGGATTATTGTCTATTTCCAGATTTTTCGATTATAGGATAAAATCGCTCAAATATTATAAAAACAAAGATATTGATACAGTGTTAAAGGAAACAAATTGGATAAAAAACTGTTCTTTATTCCTTTATTTAGGGCAGATTCTGTTATTTATTACCGGATTTTTATTTCAGATAATAGAGATATACAGGGTATTTTATAATAACGCCTGATTGCGTCATACGACCTGTATAGGTTAGCTTCTTTTATTTTTCAGTCTTTTTACTGAACACACGTTTCCAATGATCTTTCCGGTTTTGCATGATTTTTTAGTTACGATAACGGTGCTAAAATAATCTTTATCAGACTAAAAAAACACTACTATTTAACTGATTATAAATCATTAAATTAATATAATTTGTTGTTTTTTAGATTAAAGTTTAGTTTTCGCTTATCTTCTCTCCAGGAGTTATCTGAGCTTGATTTGAACTTTTAATTCTACTAAAAATTCGACCGAATATTGGAGGACTATCGTTATGACTTTTGCTTTGTAATGTTTCACTTGGATTATACCTCATCATATCCACCATTGATTGAAGCAGCTTCTCAATCATTTCATGCTTAGTTGGTGAGTCAGGAAGAGCCGAGACTTCCCTTTTATAACTCTCATATGATTTCGAAAGAGTTTCCTTATATGCATATTCTTCTTGAAGTCTTTTGCTCTTACTCTGTTGTTTACTTGCAAAGATTGCTAACCATATTGCAGGCACAAAGAAGGGGATTTTCGAAAGGATGCTATTAAATGCATCTTGAAAATTATTGGGTATTACAAAATGATAGATTGAAAACCATATCATACCACCAGTAGCAAGAACAAAAACACCTATCCAAATCCAAAACGGCCATTGATGTTTGTTTCTTTGCTCTTGATAAGATTTTGCTAATCCGGTAGAGGTTGCACCAGGTAGTAAACCTTCGATCTTTTTAAATAATGCATCGTAGTTGGTATTCCATTCCTCGTACTTGGCATTATTTTTTTTCTCAAATTCATTTAGTCTATGATTTAAGCTTGTAGAATCATCATCTGTGGTTCCGAAAAGCTGTGTTTCATACTCGTTAATTTTTGTGAGAACAGCATCAATGGATTCTTTATTCTTAAGAACCGTGTTGTAGCAAGTTTCAAGCGTGGTCATTTTAGAGGACTCTCCCTCCTTGCTTGCTTCGGTTAAGTTTTTTAGTAATTCTTCAATTCTCTCAGCAGTTTCGCTTGCATTTTTCCTGACTTCCTGAATGTTGCTAAGTTGGGAATCGGCGTTAGATTTTATCTTGTCAACGTGATCTTTAATAGATGTCGTTTCATTCTTAGTGCTTTCTGCTTCACTTTTTAATGATTCAATTTTCATTTTTACGGTCTCTGAACCTGATTTTACCGTATCAATATGAGTTTTTATGGCATCAATTTCGTCTTTGATTTTAGAAATTTCCCCGTTTAATGAACTTGCGTCATTTTTCGATTTTAATGTTGAAGCTTTATGCCCATCAATGGAAGTAACCGAGTTGGTAGCGTTTTCCAGATGTTGCTTTAGCTCTGATACGAAGGATTTCGCTTCCTCTATTATTTTTGCATATTCCGCCTTTAAAACAGCGAGATCTTTGGAGCTATTTTCTTTCGGGATTTCGGATAAATTTTCCTCCATAGGGATAAGTTTTTGGTTATGAGATATTCACATTACTATAATAGTGCCAGATTTTGACGTTGTCAAAATGGCAGAAAAAGTTTGTCAGTTATTGTCTTAATTAAAAAAGATGGTATTTAAATGTTAATTATATATTTTTTAAGTCGTATATTAAAATATCTTCTTTTCTTTTTTAGAATTGTGTTATGGACTGTGATTCAGATGTAAAGTGTTTAAATCGGATAAAAAGCAGTTGAAAATGGATAGTTTTTTCGTGAATTGGAGATTATCGTTCAAAATATGTAGCTTGTAGAAATCGGATATTATTATTTTAGAGACGAGTATAGTTAGCTAAAAATATAATTAAACATGAAATCAATTTTAATAGGGATGACCATGGTTATCTTCTTGCTAAGCTGTAAAAAAGAGAACTCACCTCCCCCCGGTAATACTTCTGGTTCTGGAACGTGCACCACAGTTCAATGTTACGCAACAGCAGTAAGTACAGGAAATAGATGCCAAAATATGACAACGAATTGTTCGGGCCGTTGTCACGTACACAATTAAATATACTGGAATCACACATCGCGATTACTTTTGACGCTATAAATATTTGTTCATCTGAGATGAATTATTCTGACTGCATGAAAGGATTTTATACAGTCATACATTTTATTTTGGATAGACACAAACGACAAAACTTCCTGCTCATATTCTCCCCCGATTCTTTACCTTTGCAGCAACCGGTTTCCGGGCAGCACAAGCCGGTTATAGACTTCCTCTGCGCATGAGCACACCAAAAATCGTGTTGTATTTCAGGGCCGACGGCAGCCTGCAAACGGGCTACGGACACGTGATGCGCGCTTTGGCACTGGCCGAATTGCTTAAGAATAGCTTCGACTGCCGCTTTCTTATCCATAATCCGGATGCGTTTCTGGAAGAGGAAATCCTGGAAACCTGCTCCGCCCTGATCAAGCTTCCCGCTTTCGCCACGGTAGAAGAGGAGGCGCTGTACCTTACCCGAAATACCTGCAAGCCCGACGATTTTTTCCTGACAGACGGCTATAAATTTACTGCCGAATACCAGCGTATCATACGTGCTCATTGCCAGCGCTTGGTCTGCATCGACGATATTTATCAGACGCATTTTTATGCCGACGCTGTCATTAATCATGCCGAAGGAATTTCCGAAAAAAAATACAGCCGCGAAGCCTATACGCAGCTTTACCTCGGTGCCCGTTATGCCATTTTACGCAAAGCCTTCCATAAAACCGGACAGGGAATTGCAACCACCCGTTCAGTCCGCCACCATGCCTTTATCAACATGGGAGGCACCGATCCGCAGAACTATACCCTCAAAGCCCTTCGCAAGGCGCTGTCGGTAAAAGGAATGGAAGGGGTAGAAGTGGTGGTCGGCAGCCTGTATCCTTTTAAAGCATCGCTCGAGAGCCTCATCGCAAAGCATCCGCAGGTCAACGTTCGGATTCATGTCAACCTGAATGCCGCCGCTATGGCCCGACTAATGCGAAACTCTACGATCGGACTCTGCGCCGCCAGCACGGTGTCGTACGAATATGCCCGTGTAGGTGGGGTGCTGTTTTTGTACAATACGGTGTCGAATCAGAGACATATTTATGCCGCCTTGCGAAAAGCGGGCGTGGGTTTCCCTACAGCCGAACTTTCCGAAAAACTCAGCGAGCTACACAAAATCACCTGGCGAAAAAATTACTTCCGCAAAAGAGACGCGTTTTTTGAAGGCAACCCGGCCCAAAATCTTCGTGCGGTGTTTTCTTATTTACTTGCTTTGCAAGCTAAAAAGTAAGGTATTCAAGAATTATCGTGTGGTACTAAATGTTTCTTACACGACATTTTTTTGTAACCGCAACGCTTGTGTTTTTTTATCTTGTAATGCGGACTGAATTTTTGCTTTGCCGTAAAAACGAATTATTTCATTTTTTTCTGCTTCATTTCCACGCTCAAAAACCCTTTGAATAACCGTTCTGTATTGTTTCTCCCAATTTATACGCTTTATATCCGTATCCCAAAACAGCGATTTTCTGAGTACCGATAAATCGGGTGTTAGGTTTTTTTGCTTCTCTTTTTCTTTACGTATCTCGTAATAAGCCTGTAAAATAAGCAGCGTGCCTTCTGTGAGCTGAAGGACTTTTTCAATTTTTAGCGATAGCGCGGTATTTATACTTCGTTTACCTTTTGTGATAGCGTTAAAAGTTTGAGGATGTTCGGCTACAGATAAAGCAAAAGGACGCTGCCGGAGTGAACGTTTTTTCAGCTCCCGGGCAAGAATGATCCCCGGATGTATGCCTTTGTATCGTTCAATCCATTTTTCCATATTACAAATGTAAGCAATTTTGTTTATATTTTTGCGCTCATATACGCTATGTATAATATGGTGGAAATCATAAGCGAATAGGTAAAATAATTGATTTTTAGATTTTTACCACCCCTCCACCAAACTATACTCCAAGCCCTGCATTCGCTGCCAGCGATCCGTAAGGGTTTCCTGCTGTGCCAGCGGAATACTGCACCTAATCGCAGCCGCTTCGCCCATTTCCTGCCCCTCTATTTCGGCCTGCGTTTCTTTCAGCATGCGCATCACCTCGTTGAGTAAGGTGTAGGGAAAGGAAAGTCGATAATACACCCGCACCTCTTTTTCGATGATCACGGCCTGCGAAAGCGCTTCACGGGCAGCGGCCTTATAAGCTTGGATGAGTCCGCCGGTGCCGAGTTTTACGCCGCCGAAATACCGCACTACCACCACCAGTATTTGTGTCACTTCGAACGAAAGTAATTGCCCCAATATAGGTTTCCCGGCCGTGCCTGAAGGTTCTCCGTCGTCGTTGGCACGAAAGAGCGCCCCGTCTGGGGCAAGTCGGTATGCATAACAATGGTGCCTTGCATCGTGGTATTTTTTACGAAGCTGCTCCAGGTGCATTTTCACGTTTTCTTCCGAATTTATCGGGAAAGCAAAGGCCAAAAAACGACTCCCTTTTTCGCGGTAAACACCCTCTGAAGGCGAATCCAGTGTGCGATAGCTATGTATGGAAGGCGTGTGCATGGAGTTGGACAAGACGCAATCTAAGGGATCTACCCGGCTCAAAATACGAATATTTGCGTAGCTGGAAACTGTGTTTCCTTTTTCATTTTTGATAAAAATCGTATTCTTTTTAATAGTCAATTAAACACGTTAGTGAGTATGAAAGCTATTGTATTTGTCCGTTCCGGTTCACCACGTCTAGGACTGGTCGAAGCAGGTCACGTAGGATGGGGTTTCGAAATACAGCCCGGTATGTTTAATATCGGTGCGGTAGAGAAAACCGGTAATAACGCACATCCTCAGGCACATCCTAAAGATTTTTGGTCGTTCAATACGGCGCAGCCCTATCGCCCTTTTGGGTTGGGACCTGTCGATCCCAAAACGGGCGTGCAGTATTTGGGATATGATATGCATAAAATTATAGAAGTACCTAATGCCAATCCGCGGGCAGCGATCAAAGCGGTAGAGCAGGTGGATAAGGATCCTTATTATCCCTTTGGCGGTAATTGTATGGATTCGGCCTATAAAATTTTGTCGGAATATGGGGCTGTTTTGCCTAAACCAGCCGAAAACTGGCTGCCCATAGGTTGGTTTAAAGCCATTAAAGCGCAAGCCTATGTGTTGCAGGATGCGGCTGCATCGATTGATTTTTCACTTTACGAACATCCCAATTTTGAAGGAGACAGTCTGCGTATCATACGTGTCGAAAAGGAGTTTGGGCAGAAGAACGTGCATTACGAAGGACGTGAAATCGGAGATTGTGTGTCGAGCATCAACCTGCGCAGCGGAAAGCTCCGTGTGTTTGAACATCCCGATTACAAAGGCAAATCGGTCGATTTTGTAGCGCCCTGTATCATCAATTCGCTGGCTCCCTACGGTATGGAAGACAAGATCAGTTCTTTCTACGCCTGGGCGTAATGAAAGGTAAGTGAAACGGAGGAGCGATACTTCTCCGTTTTTTAATTTTTTCGATGGTTTTCAATTTTTGATGCCAGCCCACCGTAAAGCACCTGCTGCACGCCTTCCTGACGTAAGAAATCGTGCGGGAAACCCAGCTCAATGCGGCTCACTTCTTCCAGCTTTTGAAGTTGGGCTTCGTCTAATTTTACGCTCAGGCAAGCGAGGTTATCTTGGAGTTGCGCCTGCGTACGCGCACCGATCACCGGAATAATTTGCTGCCCCTGTTGCCTGACCCAGGCCAGTGCCACTTGCGAGGGAGTACACGATAATTCTGTTGCAATTTGTACCACAAGCGAGGCGATTCGCTGGCTACGCTCGTTGAGGCGTTTGCTGCCTTCTTTCAGTCGCCGGTTTTTTTCCTGCGGATGCAGGTATTTCCCTGTTAATGCGCCCCCGCCGAGCGGAGCCCAGGCCGTGACGGCCAAATCGGTATGCCGTGCCAGCGGAAGCAATTCCCGTTCGGCATCGCGCGTAATCAGGCTGTATTCGGTTTGTAGGCCCGCAAAGCTGGTCCAGCCCCTGAGCTCGGCCAGCGTATTGCAACGCGATACAATCCAGGCGGGTGTATCCGATATGGCGATATACAGAATTTTTCCGGCCCTGACCAAATCATCGAGCGAACGCATAATTTCTTCTTCGGGCGTGGTGAAATCCCACATGTGCAGGTACAGCACATCGATGTAATCGAGCTGCAGGCGTTTGAGGCTGCCTTCTACACTTTGCACTAAGTTTTTACGGTGGTTTCCGCTGTCGTTGATTTTTCCCGATTGCGTAAAGAGCGCATATTTTGTAGCAATTACCAGTTCGTCGCGCCGTCTCGATTCGCGAATAAATTCGCCCAGAAACAGCTCGCTTGTACCTTCGGTATAGCGGTTGGCCGTGTCGATAAAATTGCCGCCGGCTTCGAGAAAAGTGTCAAAGATGCGACGCGACTCCGCTTTTTCTGCACCGTATCCCCATTCTTCGCCGAAAGTCATGGTGCCAAGGCACAGCTCCGATACCCTGAGTCCGCTGCGGCCGAAAAGTTTGTAACGCATAATCGTTTAGGTAAATAAGATGAATGAAAAGAAAAACCTACGCTTAAAGTTAAGAACTTGAATCGAAAATAAATTTGTAAGCTGAGTTTTTTGGAAAAGCCGGCCAAACGTGGCTTTTTCCTATTTTTGATCTTTAATCAGGCTTATGCGTGTCGATTCGGAAGGCAGATTCCGGCTTCAGTTATATATTCTCCTGCTTGGCGTAATGCTGATGGGCGCTAAATTTGCGGCGTATTTTATTACGTCGTCTAATGCCATTTTTACCGATGCGCTTGAGAGTATTGTGAATGTGGTGGCCGGTGCATTCGGTTTGTACAGCCTTTGGTTGGCAGCGCAGCCGATGGATAAGGATCATCCCTATGGTCACGGCAAAATCGAATTTATCTCGGCGGGCTTCGAGGGCGGACTCATTTTTTTAGCCGGTGTGGCGATGATGAGTAAAGCGGCTTTCGGATTTTTTCATCCGGCCGTCATTCAGCATATCGATATCGGTATTTACCTGAGTGCCGGGGCCGGACTGATGAATTTTCTTGGCGGCTATATGCTGGAACGAAAAGGAAAACGTACCCGTTCGTTGATCATGATAGCCAGCGGCAAGCACCTCAAATCGGATGCTTATTCGAGTGCAGCTATGGTGTTGGGGCTTATCCTCATGTACTTTACCCGCGAATATTGGCTCGACAATGTGATCGCATTGATCTTCGGGGTTTTTATCGCCTGGATGGGGCTTCGCTTAGTGCGCCGTTCGGTGGGAGGGGTGATGGACGAAGCCGATATGGAACTGCTGGAACTCTTGGTGCAGACCTTAGATACCCACCGTCGGGCGCAATGGATTGATCTGCATAATATGCGCGTGATCAAATACGGCGATCGCATTCATGTCGATTGTCATGTTACGCTTCCGCGTTATTTTGATTTAGAGGCTTCACATGCCGAGATTGAGGCTATCGAACAAATTGTGAATAGGGAATCGGGTATGCAGGTCGAATTTTTTATCCATTCCGATCCTTGTGTGCCTTATTCCTGCGGGGTTTGCGGGGTAAATAATTGTCCGGTAAGAAACGAGACGCAAAAAACACGCGTGACCTGGACCATCGAAAATGCGATGGAAAACCGTAAGCATACCAAAGCTACGTCTCCGGCTACGCCGATAGTTTCCGATATAGAATAATACCGAAGCGTTTATTCGGAAGAATTACCCGTTTTTTATCGCGTTCCAGGTTTTGTAGAGCGCTTCCTGTGTAGGGCGGCCGGGTTCTTTTTCGCGTAACGGCTCACAGGGTTTGAGCGTGGCGTAAAGTTCGGCAGGTAATTGCTGATAGAGGCGGGTGCCTTTGCTTTTCCAGGCTATCATTTCAGGGGCTACGTCTTTCACGATCCGCGCCGGGTTCCCGACCACCAGCTTGGCAGCCTCTATCACCGTATCGGCGGGTACAAAGCTGAGCGCACCTATAATGCTATTGTCGCCAATCACGACGTTGTCCATGATCACGGCATTCATGCCGATCAGCACGTTACGTCCTATAGTGGCGCCGTGTATTACCGCTCCGTGGCCGATATGTGCGCCTTCTTTCAGGCGTACGGTTACTCCCGGAAACATGTGAATGGTGCAGTTTTCCTGCACATTACAGCCGTCTTCGATAATGATTTCGCCCCAGTCGCCGCGAATCGCCGCGCCGGGTCCTACATATACATCTTTACCTATAATCACATTGCCTGTGACACAGGCTTGCGGATGCACAAACGCCGATTCGTGCACAACCGGACGAAAACCGTTGAATTCGTAAATCATACAGGGAAATAAGTGAACCGAAAATTGAGCTACCGGCTACCGGCCACCTGAATTTCCCGGGGCTCAGATCTGATCCTGGTAGTAAGGTGTAGCGGGTACGCTTTCGAAAGCCCTGTTTTTCGCTTTCTTAAGGTAGGAAATGTATGCGTTGAGGATGCGGATGCAATCGCCTTGTCGGTTGCGAAAATCGTCCAGCACCTGCGGATTGAGGTAACCCTCGTCGGTAGCAATAATAAGGTGCTCAAGGGTTTCCATGAGCGAGCCACGCGCCTGGCGGCAAAACTGTATGTTTTCCAGGTGGTGGAAACGGCCGAATCCTTCTGCAATAGCACTGGTTACGGCACGCGAAGAGCGCAAAAGCTGGCTCTGCAGCTTGTGGGTTTCCGTCTGGGGGAGTGTTTTCACGAGAGAAGAAATCTCCAGTCTGAACTCTCTGCATTTCTTGTACACATCAAGCTCTTCGAAACTTTTCAGCATAGTCATACTTCACTAATTTTTGAGATAATTACTAACTTTTCTTTTGAAGGAGTTGGGTTACCGGTAACTCAACAGGGTTTAATTTATACTCTTTCCAAAATCACGGCATATCCTTGTCCTACGCCAATGCACATAGTACAAAGGGCATACCGTTTTTGTTGTTGTTGAAGCTCTATGGCGGCGGTTTGCACCAAACGGGCGCCGCTCATACCAAGCGGGTGTCCGAGGGCAATAGCCCCCCCGTTGGGGTTCAGCCGCGGATCGTTATCGTCGATACCCAGCTCGCGGGTGCAGGACAGTACCTGTGCCGCAAAGGCTTCGTTGATTTCGATCAGATCGATATCCTTTAACGTAAGTCCGGCACGTTGTAGTGCCTTCTCCGACGCTTTTACCGGACCGATGCCCATAATACGCGGCTCTACACCGGCTACACCCGAAGCGACAATGCGTGCCAGGGGTTTCAATCCGTGTGCCTGTGCGCCTTTTTCGGAGGCAATCAGTACTGCGGCAGCGCCGTCGTTTAAGCCCGAAGCATTACCGGCAGTTACGGTGCCGTCTTTGCGGAAAGCAGCGCGAAGCTTTGCTAATCCTTCGGCGGTAGAGGCGGGCTTTATAAATTCGTCTTGTGCAAAGGCAAACGCATCGCCTTTGCGTTGCGGAATTTGTACCGATACTATTTCTTGTGCCAAACGCCCCGACTGTTGGGCACGGGTAGCCTTCTGCTGCGAACGCAGCGCAAAAGCATCCTGATCTTCGCGGCTAATACCGTAGCGATCGGCCAGGTTTTCGGCGGTTTCACCCATGCTGTCGGTGCCGTAAAGCGCCTGCATCTGCGGATTGATAAAACGCCAGCCGAAGCTGCTGTCGAACAGTTGTGCGTCGCGTCCGTAGGGTGTGGAAGTTTTAGACATTACCCAGGGGCCGCGTGTCATGTGCTCTACACCGCCAGCAATATAGAGGTCGCCGTTGCCGGTTTGGATTCCGCGGGCCGCCTGTACTACGGCCGACATGCCCGAGGCACAGAGCCGGTTTACCGTTTCGCCCGGTACCGACCAGGGTAGCCCCGCCAGCAGCAGCGCCATACGGGCCACGTTGCGGTTATCTTCGCCCGACTGGTTCGCGCAGCCGAGAATGACATCTTCTATGGCTGCAGGATCAAGAGAAGGGTTACGGGTAATCAATTCTTTGAGAACTAAAGCAGCCAGATCGTCGGTTCTTACGGGAGCCAGCGTGCCGGCAAAATTCCCTATAGGTGTGCGAACCGCATCTATTACATATGCGTGGTGTGACAAAATAAAATAAGTTTAACTAAATTAAGTATCGTTTAACTGGCAGAACCTGCTATGTTCAGGGCTTTCTATCGTTCAGGAAGGCTGTTCCAACTCATCCCACCTGCGACAAAGTACCGAATGCAAAGGTACGCATTTATACGTATTGCAAAAAGTGTACTACGGGGTTAATCCCTGTTTTTTACACGAGTGGAATAAAAAAAACGACAAAGTGTTATTTTTCATCGCTTAACGGGCTGAAATTAACCGCAGGTAGCCTGCGAAATCAGGACAGACGACTCTTCCATTCTTTGGAAGTACGATATACCGTTCCCTTAAATAAAGCAATCGTTACCTCATTTTGATTCTCTACTACTACCTCATATACAGCGATTTTGTTCGAAATGCTTTTTTCGCTCGCCCGCGCGGTGAGCACGTCACCCGCCTGTACCGCTTTGAGGTGTGAAATAGAAGTTTCTACCGATACTGCCATATTACCGTGTGAATTAGCCGCGAAGGCCAGCGCGCTATCGGCCAGCGAATAGGTAATGCCGCCATGCGCAATTGAAAAACCGTTGAGCATTTCAGCGCTTACGGTAAGCTGTACCGTGGCATGGCCTTTTCCGGTTTCGCGCACTTCCATTCCCAGCATACGGCTAAACGCATCGTGTGCGTACATATAAGTCACTATTTGTGCCGGCTCGTCTTTTTCTTCCATCCGATTTTTTTCTTCAAAGATAAAATCTTGCAGGCTTTATTCGGGTTCAAAAACAGACAATGACTGCGTACGTTTCATTTTTACGCAGCTCGTATTTCTCAGCTTTTAAAAGGCACATTCATTCGTTTTTCTTACTTTTAGTACATTATCCAATTCAGTTTTATGCCTTCTTTTTTTACCGAAGAATACCATCGTTTTTTCATCGATTTGGCGCCGCACAACCATAAAGAATGGTTCGACGAAAATCGTCCACGCTATGAGAATTACGTAAAAAAGCCTTTTCTCGAATTCACGAAAGTGTTTATCGAATCGCTGGGCAACAGCTATCCCGAGCTCCGCGGACTCGATCCCAAATCCTGCATCTTTCGCATTAACCGCGATATCCGTTTTTCGAAAGATAAAACACCGTACAAAATGCACATGTCGGCTGCCATTTCGCCGCAGGGGCGTAAGCATATCAATAACAGCGGCTTTTATTTTGAATTTAATCCCGAATGCCTGCGTATTTATCAGGGAGCTTACCTTGTAGAGCCGGGCTCGCTCTTGTCGTTAAGGCAATATATGGCGCGTAATCTTTCGAAGCTGGATACTTTAGTAAATGAGAAGGCTTTTCGCAAGCTGTACGGCGAAGTGTTGGGCGATGTACAGGCTCGCGTGCCGAAAGAATTTAAAGAAGCGCATGCAAAGCAGCCGCTTATGGCGAATAAAAATTTTTACTGGTATGCCGAGCTTCCGCCCGAAATGCTTACCGACAGTAAACTGCTGAAACAAATGATGAACTACTATGAAGCCGGAAAGCCCTTATCTGATTTTTTTGATAAAGGAATGGCTTACTGAGCGGGAAGTACCGCTGCTTTCAGATCCTGTCTTTTGAATTTTTAAGCACCTGATAAAGCAGGTCGCGCGCCCTGAAAAGTTGGGCTTTTACCGTGCCTAAGGGCAGGTCGAGCTGGTCGGCTATTTCTTCGTAAGCCAACTGCTGAAAATAACGCATTTCAATAAGCTGTCGGTAGCGGGGTTTGAGCTTCTGCACTACTTCCCGCATAAGCCGTTCTTTTTGCAGCTTGATGGTCGCTTCTTCCGGATTCAGCGCTTCCGAACGCAGATCCATGTACATCTCGTCGCCGTCGTCGCCGGCAATGGCCGAATCTATCGAAAGGGTATTCTTTTTCTTTTTGCGGATAAAATCGATACAGTTGTTCGACGCGATTTTAAACAGCCAGGTGCTGAACGCAAAATTGGGGGTGTAAAGATCAAGGCGGTTAAAGGCTTTTCCAAAGGCTTCGATGGTGAGATCTTCCGCATCGTCTTTGTTGTTCACCATTTTGAGCAGCATGTAGAAAATGGAGTCGCGGTACCGTTCTAACAGTTCGGCATAGGCAGACTGATCACCTTCGCGTGCGCGGAGTACCAGTGTGTAGTCATGTTTTGCCTTTTCCGAAAGGTTTTCCAGGCTTTCGTTCAATTCCATCGGTTCGCTTTTACAACACGGTTCGAAAAATAGATCGCGGGGTGAATCAACTGCAGGCACAATTCCCAAAAAGGAGCCGCCCAAAGCAGATCGCGATCGCCCAATTTCCGCATAACCCGGCTAAATATAACAATTTGAAGCAGGATGCGAAGCAGCCAGGTACCTAAAATAATGAATAAGTAACTGTGTATAAGACCCAGCACGATGGAACTCAATACCATAAGCCAAAAGCTGAAGGGGAAAAGCCCCAGCAAGAGCTTGTGCGCGAAGCGGTAATGGGGTGCGGTAGTAAAATGTCGTTTTTTTTGCCGGTACCATTCTTCCCAGGTGGTTTTGGGCAGCGAGGTAACCCTGGCTTTTTCTTCTATACAAACCGCTGTGTTACGTGAATGTGCCGCTGCATTAATCAGCAGGTCATCGTCGCCCGAGGCAATATGGTAATGTGTTTTGAATCCGCTTTGCCTGAAAAAAAGACTTTTTTGATAGCTGAGATTGCGTCCTACGCCCATATACGGCACGCCTGCCAGGGCGAAAGAAAGGTAATTGAGTCCGCTCTGAAACGTGTCGAAACGGATAAGCTTGTTGAGCAGTCCTTTCTGACGTTTGTACGGACTGTAGCCCAGTACGATTTCGGTTTGTGCGCCGTAAGCGCTTACCATTTCTTTTATCCATTGATTGGATTGGGGCTTGCAGTCGGCATCGGTAAGCAGCAGCACCTCATGGCGGGCGCCCTTGATCCCGATGGTCAGCGCCATTTTTTTGCCGTGGTGCGGGTGTGTCGATTCTTCAATATGAATCACCCGGAGCAAGTTGGGGTACCTTACCTCGAAAGCGCGGAGAATATCTTTGCTGTCGTCCCAGGAACGGTCGTTCACCACAATTACTTCGAACGAAGGGTAATCTTGTTCAAAAATGAAAGGCAGGTATTCGATAAGTCTCGCCGATTCGGATCGGGCACAAATGATCACCGAAACAGGCGGAAAAAATTCCTGCTTTATCTCTTTAGGGCGGTAAAAAGCGAGCCGTGCAAAGAAAAATGCGTAATAAAACACCTGTATCAGTAACGACAGGAGTAATGCCAGCGCGATCCATTCTGCCCACCCGGTATAAAATCCGAAAATGTACATGAAAAAGGCAAGGGTTGGCGCAAAAGTAGCATTTAGTACGGATTAAACGTACAATCTCAAGGAAGAAGCAGGTGAATAGGTAGCGCAGATGAGTTGGAAAAAACGCAGCGTAGCGCCCGGAATAAAAAAATAACTGTTTTATTTCGTGAAATGTATTTTTTTATATTTTCGTCTCTCAATTTATTATTACATGCAAAATATTGATATACAATTAGTAGTTGGTTTTTTAGTGCTGTTTTGAATTTATTTCACATATTTTTTTATTAAGATATATCCGGGTTTTTTAATGAAGGAATCCGGCGGGTATTTCCCTGTATGGTTTGTATTTTATTTAACCTTTTATAATTACACTTATGAAGAACCTCGTTCACCTGAAGTTTCACAGCACCGGAATTATCCACAACCGTATTCTGGATGCCGTTACAGAACTGCCTTCTTTCCCGTATTTCAGTATCGAAGAAGCACACGATACGGCCGTGCTGGTACACGATGAAACCTTTTACCTGAAAAGAGGAGAGCTGAAGTATCCCGAATACGGGGAGGTAAAGCCTTATTACGAAACCCTTTTGAAAGAAAACGGAACCTCACTCGTACTGCAGCAGCTCAGTAAAAACAAGTTGGTTTCCAAATCGTTTTATCAGGAAGCAGAGACCTATTTTAAAGCTATTCTGAAGGTTGAACGTGAGGAAGAAATTGAAAAGTTAGCCGCTCATTTTTTACAAGCTGTTGCAAGCAATAAAAAAATAAACGAGTCGGAGCAACAGCTCGCCGAAGCGATGGCCTCCGTAACGTTGTTCAGTGCTAAATACTGGTTCGAAGCGATATATAATCCGCTCAATCCCTGGTATCCTTCTTTTGAAGACGAAGAACCCCGTAATTTAAAAAAGAAAGACAAGCCCAAGAATAAGTTTTGGAGGGCGGTATTGAGGATAGCAGTTGATGTAGTCGGTGTGCTGGCGGGTGGAGCCATAGGCGGAATGGTCGGCGCTGCCGCCGCTGGTGCTACCGTAGTAGGAGGAGCGGCTTCTGCTGCCGTTGCAGGCAAATAACAGGAGCTTTCACTCCACATGAGTTGGCGTTTCATAGCCCGCACCGGTTTACGGTGCGGGTTTTTTTTTGCACTTGAATGAAGTATGCCCGACAGGGCTTTACTTTCGGGAAGTAGGCTTAATAAGTGTAATGAACTTCATACTATAAAGTGCATCGAAAACATTTTAATTAATTGATTTTCAATGATTTTTTATGTCCGTGATATTCGCATTAAAACAGGGGAATTTTATTAATTTTCTGACCTGTATTTTTCAAACTACCTTTTTTCACCTTTTTACTTAAAAAACACCTTGACAAACCATGCGAGTGAGAATTAATTTTTTTGCGCTAATCCTTTTGTCGTTCAGTTCCGGATCGGCTGTGGCGCAGGTAATGGTAAAAGACATTGAGCCAATCGCTAAAAAAGGGTCTGAACCCGAACTCCTCTTCGCAGTGGAAGAAACGCTGTTTTTCTTTTCGAAAGGCAGCTCCGAACAAGGTAAAGAAGGAGGAATGTGGAAAAGCGACGGAACCCCCGAAGGAACACAGTTTGTGAATAAATTTCACATGCCCGAACAGCTTGTCGGACTTAACGGAAGTGCTTACTTCCTTACGCAATTGTTGGGGCAGGGGAGCAATTACACCGAAAATACAGGATTGTGGAGGTATGACATTACCGCTACCGAAGAAAGTAACACGAAAGAAAAAAGCAATGGGTTTCTGAAAAAAGCAGGCAACGTGGCCCGTCAAAGCATTTCTGTTAACGGAAAACCGCTTTCCGAAAAAGAAAATACGACTACCGCTCACAAAGGATTCACGCTGCTTACCGGAATGGTGCCGATGGAAGCGGGGCAAAGTCAGAAATCGCTTCGGGTCATGGAAGGCACACTTTATTTTATGCGCTACGACAGAAATATACAGTTGAGCGAATTGTGGAAATCGGACGGAACGGCTAAAGGAACTATAAAAACAGGAGTTAAGCTCAAAACCAATGAGAAGTTAAACCTTACGGTAATCGGGAACACACTTTATTTTACAGCCGACAACGGTACGCAAGGCTATGAATTGTGGAAATCGGACGGAACGGCCGCAGGTACGACAATGGTTAAAGATTTGAACGCTATATACCGTGCTAACGGAGATACCGAGTCTTCTCATCCCAACGACTTTATCAATGTAAACGGCACGCTGTTTTTTACGGCCGACGATGGAATAAACGGCAGGCAGCTCTGGAAAAGCGACGGTACTGCCGCCGGTACGGTGATGGTGAAAAATTTCGGATTGGAAGGCCATTCCATTACGTCTTATAACGGAGGATTTGCAGCGGTCAATAACCTGTTGTATTTCTCAGTCAATTCTACGGAGTTTTCAAAAGGGAATAAAGCCGGCTACCAGATAGGAAAAGAATTATGGAAAACCGACGGTACCGAAAAAGGAACGGTGATGGTAAAAGAGATAAATCCCTATACTTCCTCCTTTCCGGCAGATCTTATAAATGTGAACGGCACGCTGTTTTTCATCGCCGACGATGGCACACACGGCAGAGAGCTTTGGAAAAGTGACGGTACCGCAGCCGGTACGGTGCTGGTGAAAGACATCAATACGGTAAACAAGGGAGCCGGCTCGGTAGGCGGGGGCGGAACCGATAAAAAGCTATCGGCCTGTATGACGGCCGCCGGGAACACTTTATATTTTGTAGCCGACGACGGCATACATGGTGCCGAGCTCTGGAAAAGCGACGGTACTGCAGCCGGAACGCTGATGGTGAAAGACATCAGACCATTCGGTAGTTTCGGTGCTGAGCCTAAGCACCTGACCTACATTAACGGCACGCTGTTTTTTACAGCCGACGACGGTACGCACGGCAGAGAGCTGTGGAAATACGAGGTCGCGCAGTAAAAGATGCCTGAATACCGATAGGGAAAGGTTCCCCGACTCCATCGGCTGGGTAAACGCACCGTTCTCAAATAGTTTATATCTTTGACGGTCGCGATTTTCCCGATTTTATGCACTTTACGCTGCAGCACACCGACCCGCGCTCAAAAGCACGCGCCGGCGAACTACATACCGATCACGGAACGATACCTACCCCCATTTTTATGCCGGTAGGCACGCAGGCTACTGTCAAATCCGTGCAACAGCGCGACCTGCGCGAAGAGGTGAAAGCCCGTATTATACTCGGTAATACCTATCACCTTTACCTGCGCCCCGGACTCGAGGTGCTCCATGCCGCGGGCGGACTCCACCGCTTCATGAACTGGGATCGTCCTATCCTGACCGATAGCGGCGGATATCAGGTGTATTCCTTAGCAGCCAATCGTAAGATAAAAGAAGAAGGTGTCACCTTTAAATCGCATATCGACGGATCGAAGCACCTTTTTACACCCGAATACGCGATGGATGTGCAGCGTCTTATCGGCGCCGATATCATTATGGCTTTCGACGAATGTACCCCTTATCCCTGCGAGTACGGCTATGCCAAAAAAAGCATGGAAATGACCCACCGCTGGCTCAAACGCTGCTGCGATCGTTTCGATGCGACCGAACCGCATTACGGCTATTCGCAAACGCTGTTTCCCATTGTGCAGGGCAGCGTGTACGACGACCTGCGACGGCAGTCGGCCGAAACGATAGCTTCTTTCGAACGCGAAGGCAACGCCATCGGAGGCTTATCGGTGGGCGAGCCCGAAGAGGAGTTGTACCGCCATACCGAAATAGTTTGCGACATACTACCGGCTGCCAAACCACGTTACCTGATGGGTGTAGGTACACCGGCCAATCTGCTGGAGTGTATTGCGCTTGGGGTCGATATGTTCGATTGTGTCATGCCCACCCGTAATGCGCGCAACGGAATGCTGTTTACCCGAAGGGGTATTATTAACATTCGCAACGAAAAATGGAAATCCGATTTTTCGGCGATAGATGAAGAAGGCACGGCTTTTGTGGATCAGCAGTATTCGAAAGCTTACCTGCGGCATTTGGCTGTAACTGGCGAAATGTTAGCCGCGCAGATTGCCACTATTCACAACCTGGCATTTTACCTTTGGCTGGTGGGCGAAGCAAGGCAACAGATTATAGCCGGTACCTTTACCGAATGGAAAAACAAGATGATACCCCAACTTAAAACCAGGCGCTGAGTGACCTTGCTCGACCGTTATATCATCGGGAAGTTTCTTTCCACTTTTTTCTTCATTTTGGCCATGCTCATGGTCATTGCGGTGGTATTCGACGCCGCCGAAAAAATCGATGACTTTATCAAATTCAATGCGCCGCTCCACGCTATTGTGTTCGATTATTACGTCAATTTCGTATTCTTTTATTCCAACGCGTTCAGCTCGCTCATCATTTTCCTTTCGGTGATTTTCTTCAACTCGAAGATGGCGCGCAACAACGAAATAATCGCTGTGTTGAGCAGTGGCGTGAGCTTTAACCGACTGCTGCGCCCTTATCTGATTTCGGCTACGCTGCTGGCAGGAATGTCGGTTTACCTTAACCATTTTGTGCTGCCCAATGCGAATAAGGTAAGGCTCGAATTTGAAGAAAATTATATGCATCATCCGCTGGTGTATAATAATGTGCACCGCGAAGTATCGCCCGGCGTGATTATTTACTTTAAAAATAATTATTCGGGTTACCTCGATAGCTATTGCATGGAGAAATGGGAGAACAACGAGCTTAAATCGATTCTTTTTGCCCAGCAGGCTTTTGAAGATACGGTTAATAAAACCTGGAAGCTGCGCTATTATTTTATGCGTACGCTCGGAGAGGATCGCGATATTATTACCCGTGGCGATGAGATGGACACCGCGCTCGGATTTACCGTCTCCGATTTTGGGCACCGCGTAGAGTTTGCCAGCTCTATGACCTATGGCGAGCTTAACCGTTTTATCGAGTCGGAACGGGCCAGCGGCAGTCAGGAAGTGGTGTTGTATGAAATTGAAAAACACCAGCGTACCGCATTCCCCCTGGCAGCGTATATTTTGACGCTAATAGCGGTGTGCATTTCGGGTCGAAAGGTGAGGGGCGGACTGGGTTTTCACCTGAGCATCGGGCTGCTGATGGCTGTGGCGTATATTTTTAGCATGAAAATGACTACCGTGGCGGCCACTAATGCCGGATTAGATGCCTCGATCGCGGTCTGGATTCCTAATTTTATTTTTCTGCTGCTGACAGTGCCGATTTATCTCAATGCGCAGAAATAAAGCTTATTCTGCAAGGTGAAAGACCTTGTATTCGCCCGCAATTTTCAGCACGGCCTCGTCCGTAATCGTATCGAACAACCCGTAAAAAGTGGAGCCGCTTCCGGTCATAGACGCATAAAGCGCCCCTGCGTCGTAAAATCTGTTTTTCAGTGCCGTCAACGGTGGGTGTGTGGCCAATACGGGCTTTTCAAAATCGTTGTGAAGCAGGTTTTTCCACCGATCAAGCGGTTCGTTTTCTACAATTTCTTTTGAAGTATAACGCGGTTGCTGCGCTTGAATGCTGCCGTAAGCTGCAGCGGTCGAAAGGTGAAGTCCGGGATTGACAAGGAGAATTTTAAGTCCCTCGTGTGGCAGCCTGATCGCTTCGCTGATTTCACCCCTGCCGGTCACGTAAGCCGGAGTGTTCCGAATAAAGAACGGACAGTCGCTACCCAGTTGTGCAGCGTATTTTTCAAGTGTTAAGGAATCGAGCTTCAGGTCAAAAAGCGTATTCAGGGCTTTCAGCATAAAAGCGCCGTCGGAGCTACCTCCACCCAATCCTGCCCCGAGCGGAAGCTGCTTATGTAGGTGTGCCTGTACCGTACCTAATCCGAATTGCCGGTCGAGCAAGGTGAACGCTTTCTGACAGAGGTTCCCGTCCGGGTCGCCGTCAACCGGTATCCCGCTCAGTTCGAGCTGCAATCCCGGCGACCCGCTGGCAGGAATCACTTCCAGCACATCACTCCAGCTTATCGGCACAAACACGCTGTCGATAGCGTGATACCCGTCGGGACGCCGCGCGGTGACATACAGCCCGAGATTAATTTTAGCGTTGGGATAAACAATCATGCGTCACAAAGCTACTACAAATATCGGGTGCCTCTTGCCTGCCTGAGCGCCCGAATCCATTTTCTTACGGTCGCCACGCGAATGCTTCGGTTTTTTGAGCCGTATCCTTTTTTTAAGAAGGTAAACGGTTTATTTTCAAAGCTTTGTTTTTTCAAAAAGCCCAATCAATAATCCCGTTTTCGGTTAGGTGCTTCCATAAATAAAACGTATTTTTGTTCCCTTTAAACACATTTAGAGAAATACGCACATGCTCGGAATACTTAAGAAAATTTTCGGTAACAAAAACGAAAGAGATGTCCGTGAGCTGCAACCCTACGTAGAGAAAATCCTCGCAGAATTTGCGCAGCTTCAATCCCTGTCTAACGACGAATTGAGGGATCGCACCAATCAGATAAAGCGGCAGATAGCCGAACACATCCGCCCCGAAGAAGAGAAAATCGAGGCTTTGCGCACGGAAGCTGCCAATGAAGCTACTTCGATAGAAGACAAAGAGCGTTTTTTCGAAGAAATAGAAAAGCTTACGAAACAGGTCGATGAAAAGACCGAAGAAGTATTGCTCGAAGTATTGCCCCTCGGTTTTGCAGTCGTAAAAGAAACAGCCCGCCGCTTAAAGGATAACAGTACGCTTACCGTTACCGCCTCCGATTTTGATCGCGAGCTGGCTGCCGGTGCTGCGTATGTGAAGATAGAAGGCGACAAGGCGATATGGAGCAACTCCTGGGAAGCCGCCGGTACCCCCATTACGTGGGATATGGTCCATTACGACGTACAGCTTATGGGTGGGGTAGCCCTGCACCGGGGTAGAATTGCCGAGATGCAAACCGGTGAAGGTAAAACGCTCGTAGCGACATTGCCCATTTACCTCAATGCCCTTGCCGGAAAAGGAGTACACGTAGTTACCGTGAACGATTACCTGGCCAAGCGCGACAGCGAGTGGAACGGTCCGCTGTTTCAGTTTCACGGCCTGTCGGTCGATTGTATCGATAAGCACGAGCCCAATTCCGAAAGCCGCAAGAAGGCTTATCGTTCCGACATCGTGTACGGAACCAATAACGAATTCGGTTTCGACTACCTCCGCGATAACATGGCCACATCGATCGATAGCCTTGTACAGCGCAAGCTGCATTATGCCATTGTCGATGAGGTGGACTCCGTACTGATCGACGATGCCCGTACACCGCTTATCATTTCGGGGCCTACCCCTAAGGGTGACAAGCACGAATTTTACGAGCTCAAGCCCAAAATTGAAAAGCTGGTTAACGAGCAACGCAAGCAAATCAATATTTGTCTTTCCGATGCCAAGCGTCTGTTGGGAAATAATTCGACCGAAGAATCGCACCACAAGCTCAGCAAAGAGCATCAGGAACAGGCCGGTATGGCGCTGCTCCGTTCGCACCGGGGACTGCCCAAGCACAGGGCGCTTATCAAATTTTTGAGCGAACCCGGGGTGAAAGCCCTTTTGCAGAAAACCGAGAACCACTACATGCAGGATCACCAAAAGGAAATGCACAAGGTGGATCGTGAGCTGTTTTTTGTGATTGACGAGAAGAACAACCAGATCGAGCTTACCGAAAAAGGAATAGAGCTGCTTTCGTCGGACGAAGATCCGAACTACTACATTCTACCTGATGTGGGAAGTGAAATTGCGGCCATTGAAAATTCGGACGCACCCGCTTCCGAAAAATCGGAGCGTAAAGAGGTTCTCATGCGCGATTACACGGTTAAAGCCGAGCGTATTCACACCATGAACCAACTGCTTCGTGCATACGCCATGTTTGAGAAAGATGTGGAGTACGTGATTATGGACGGTAAGGTGAAAATTGTGGACGAGCAGACCGGACGTATCATGGATGGCCGTCGTTATTCGGACGGACTTCACCAGGCCATCGAAGCCAAAGAGAATGTGAAAATTGAGGCGGCTACACAAACCTATGCCACCATCACCTTGCAGAACTATTTCCGGATGTACCATAAGCTGGCCGGCATGACCGGTACGGCGGAAACGGAAGCGGGCGAATTCTGGCAGATCTACAAGCTGGATGTCGTTACCATACCCACAAACCTGCCCATCGCCAGGAATGACCAGCAGGACCTGGTATATAAGACCAAACGCGAGAAATACCGGGCCGTCATCGACGAGATTGAAGCGCTGCGCGCTGTAGGGCGGCCGGTGCTGGTGGGTACGACCTCCGTGGAAGTATCCGAGCTGCTGAGCCGTATGCTCCTGCAAAAGAAAGTGCCGCACAATGTATTAAACGCCAAGCAGCACTCGCGCGAAGCGCAGATCGTGCAGGAAGCGGGGCTGAGCGGAGCCGTGACGATCGCGACCAACATG
>CAYWRZ010000017.1:0-59228 GCA_964460845.1 uncultured Weeksellaceae bacterium | reverse complement strand
ACTAACGCTTGCGGCACTTCTACTGCCCAAACCCTTACAGTAACCTCAGGTGCGGCACCTGCACAACCGGGTGCCATCACCGGAAGTCCCAGTCTTTGCGACGGAGCTTCTGATACTTACACGGTACCTAACGATGCTTCGGCTACAGGCTACACCTGGACTTTACCTTCGGGTTGGTCAGGAAGCAGCACTACCAACAGCATCAACGCTACGGCGGGTGCTACAGGCGGAACGATTACCGTCACGGCTAACAACACTTGCGGTGCATCTATTTCACAGACCTTTACCGTAACTTCAGGTGCGGTACCTGCACAGCCGGGTGCCATTACCGGAAGTCCCAGTCTTTGCGACGGCGCTTCCGATACTTACACGGTGCCTAACGATGCGTCGGCTACAGGCTACACCTGGACCTTGCCTTCGGGTTGGTCAGGAAGCAGCACCACCAATAGCATCAACGCTACAGCGGGTGTTACAGGTGGAACGATTACCGTCACGGCTAACAACACTTGCGGCGCATCTACTTCGCAGACCTTTACCGTAACTTCAGGTGCGGTACCTGCACAGCCGGGTACCATTACCGGAAGTCCCAGTCTTTGCGACGGAGCTTCTGATACTTACACGGTACCTAACGATGCTTCGGCTACAGGCTACACCTGGACTTTACCTTCAGGTTGGAGCGGCAGCAGCACTACCAACAGCATCAATGCTACGGCAGGTGCTACAGGTGGAACGATCACCGTCACGGCTAACAACACTTGTGGTAGCTCTACGACCCAAACGCTGTCGGTCTCATCAGGTACCATCCCCACTCAACCTTCTGCCATTGGCGGTGCAATTGCACTTTGTGCGGGCAATACCGAAACCTATACCATTACCAGTGATCCCAATGCCACAAGCTACACCTGGACCTTGCCTTCGGGTTGGTCAGGAAGCAGCACGACTAACAGCATCAACGCTACGGCAGGTGCTACAGGCGGAACGATTACTGTAACAGCAACAAATGCCTGCGGAAGCTCTACCGCTCAAAATGTCTCGGTAACGGTAAACGATGTTCCCGGACAACCCTCAACTATCAGCGGCACTACTACTTTTTGTGTCGGTGATACCGAAACTTACACCGTTGCCAGTGATCCCAATGCCACAAGCTACACCTGGACTTTACCGGGTGACTGGACAGGATCCAGCACCACTAACAGCATCACTGCTACAACAGGCGCTTCGGGAGGAACAATTACTGTAACGGCTAACAACACCTGTGGAAACTCTGTGGCACAAACGCTGGCCGTTGCTGTAGGCAGCGCACCTGCACAACCCTCTGCTATTAGTGGTAATGCTACGCTTTGTGCGGGCGATACCGAAACCTATACCGTTACCAATGATCCCAATGCCACAAGCTATACATGGACCTTGCCCGGCGGCTGGTCAGGAAGCAGCACCACCAACAGCATCAGCGCTACAACCGATGCCAGCGGAGGAACCATCAGCGTAACGGCCACGAATGCCTGCGGAAGCTCTACCGCTCAAAATCTATCCATAACCGTAAACAGCATTCCGGCGCAGCCTTCGTCGATTACGGGCAATGCAGCCGTATGTGACGGTACTACAGAAACTTATTCTATCACATCCGATCCGAACGCCACAGACTATACCTGGACGCTGCCTCCGAGCTGGAGCGGAAACAGTACGACAAATAGTATAAATACTACTGTCGGGGCTTCGGGCGGAATCCTTACCGTAACGGCCAATAATAGCTGCGGAAGCTCAGTTTCTCAGTCCATAAATCTTTCGGTCGGCAGCGCACCTGCGCAACCTACTGCCATTGCCGGTGGTGCCACACTTTGTGCGGGCGATACCGAAACCTACACCGTTACCAACGACCTCAACGCCACCGACTACACCTGGACTTTACCCGGTGGCTGGATAGGATCCAGCACTACTAACAGCATCAGCACCACGGCCGATGCCAGCGGAGGAACCATCAGCGTAACGGCCAATAACGCCTGTGGGAGCTCGCTTTCACAAACACTTGCTATCACGGTCGGTACAATTCCGGTACAACCTTCTGCCATCAATGGCAATACCAGCCTATGCGACGGTGCTTCAGGCACATTCTCGGTCACTGCCGATCCGAATGCGACAAGCTACACCTGGACTTTACCCGGCAGTTGGACAGGCAGCAGCACCACGAACAGCATAAATGCTACGGCTGGTGCTACAGGCGGAACGATTACCGTAACGGCCAACAATAGCTGTGGAAGCTCTGTTTCACAAACGCTTACCGTAACTCCGGGCAGCATTCCGGCACAGCCTTCAGCCATCAGCGGAAACCCCACTTTCTGTCCGGGCGATAACAGCACCTACTCCATCTCTCCCGATCCGAATGCGACAAGCTACACATGGACACTCCCTTCGGGCTGGAACGGAAGCAGTACCACAAACAGCATCAGTACCCTTGCAGGAGCCAACGGTGGAACTATCTCCGTAACGGCCAACAATGTTTGTGGAAGCTCGACTGCAACCACGTTCAACGTTTCATTCGGTAATACCCCCGCCCAACCTTCTGCTATCAACGGAAGTATCGGAATCTGTTACGCAACGGGCGATACCTACAGTGTAACCCTCGATCCTTCGGCTACCGGCTATACCTGGACTTTACCTTCGGGTTGGAGCGGAAGCAGCAACAGCAATAGCATCAACGCTACGGCAGGTACCACAGGCGGAACGATTACCGTAACGGCTAACAACGCTTGCGGAAGCTCTGCCCCGCAGACACTCGCCGTAACCGTAAATACCGCCAGCTCTGCTACGCTCACACAAACCGCTTGCAACAGCTACACGCTGAACGGTCAAACCTATAACGCAAGCGGCACCTACACACAACAGCTCACCAATGCTGCGGGTTGTGACAGCACCCTTACCCTGAACCTGACCATCACCCCTATCAACCTGAATATACTGGTACAAAACGGTAATATTCTAACCGCTCAAGAATCCGGCGCCGCTTACCAATGGGTTGATTGCGACAATGGCAATGCACCGATTCCCGGCGCAACGGCACAAGCGTACCTGGCTACTTCTAACGGAAACTATGCGGTGATTATCAGCAAAAACGGCTGTACCGTACAGTCAAACTGCTACAACGTGACTTCCATCAACGTAGAAGAAATCGCTTTGTCTGACCTGCTGAATATTTACCCCAACCCGAGCAACGGCGTGTACACGTTAGACTTCTCACAACTCATGTCAGAAGTACAATTAACGGTGTATAGCATTAACGGCCAATTGCTCCGCAGCGAAAACCTGCATTCGGGTAAATCTCTGCTGCTCAACATTTCGGAACAAGCTCCAGGAGTGTATATCCTCAAACTGGAATTCAAGGGACAAGCCTATTTTACAAGGCTTATCAAACAATAACAGGCTCATTGTACTGTTGCAACACCCCCGCCTAAACAGCGGGGGTGTTTGTTTATAAAGCTATACCCTATCCGCTATTTTTACGTTTTATACTTACCTTGTACAAATGGGTTTGTTTTCAACCATACGCTCCTGTATCTCGATTCAGGCTACTGTCTGTAAAGGTTCTTCGCTCCTGCGAACAGGTTTTATTCTGATCTTTTCAGGCTTTATCATTCAAGGCTCTGCCCAAAGCGAAGAAGCCCGAAAAGTAGTACACGACCTCACCGCTCCCGAAATGCAGGGACGCGGATACGTCAACCAAGGCGATTATATCGCGGCCGAATACATTGCCGAGCAATTCAAAAAAAGAGGTGCTATCCCTTACGCTTCTGCGTATTTCCAACCCTTCTATTTCCCGGTAAATACCTTTCCCGACAGTATGCGGGTCACGGTAAATCAACAAACTCTTCGCCCCGGCGAACAGTACATCGTGCATCCTGCGTCGGGTAGTGCACAAGGCACGTTTACCGTAAAACAAGTCAGCTACGCCAATGCCCATGAAGGATTGCTTCGCAAGCATTTTAACCGTAAGCTTATCTGTGTGGTAGATCCCGGTACGGTTCAGGACAAAGATTCTGTGGCGAAGCTGCGCAAATTTGCCGAAGCGTTGACCGACAACGTTCCGGTGATTTGGCTCGAATACGGCAAGCTCACCTGGTCGGTAGCCGGGCAAGAATTGAAAAATCCTTTCATTCAGGTAAAAGTCGAAACCTTCGACCGACAAGCAAAACAGGTATCGCTGCACATTCGGAATCACTTTATTCCTCGGCACGAAGCGCGGAACGTGATCGCCTACATTCCGGGCACCGATCCCGATAAAAAAGCCCTCGTATTCAGCGCGCATTACGATCACATCGGTCGTATGGGAAGCGCTACTTATTTTCCCGGAGCCAACGACAATGCCAGCGGCACGGCCATGCTGCTTAGTCTGGCCTCTTATTTCAAGCAACACCCGCCGCAACGAACGCTCGTCTTTATCGCCTTTGCCGGAGAAGAAGCGGGTTTGCATGGCTCGGCTTATTATGTCAAACATCCGGTTTTTCCGCTCGACCAAATCGAATTCCTTGTTAACCTCGACATGATAGGTACCGGCGACGAAGGCATTACGGTGGTCAATGCCACACTGCATCCCGAAGCGTTCGATAAACTCAGCCAACTGAACGCACAATACGATTACCTCCCGCAAGTAAAATCAAGAGGACCGGCCGCCAACAGCGATCATTACTGGTTTACTAAAAACGGCGTACCTGCATTTTTTATCTATACGATGGGCGGCTCAAAAGCCTATCACGACATATACGACACGGGAGAAAACCTGAGTCTGGCGCGCTTCGATGCACTCTTTAACCTGTTGCTAAAATTTGCCTCCTCTTTCTAATTTTTTTGAGTATGACTCTCACGCAAGCCCAGCAAACCGTTGATCAATGGATAAAAGAATACGGTGTGCGCTATTTCAGCGAACTGACCAATATGGCCATGTTGACCGAAGAAGTAGGCGAAGTGGCACGCATCATCGCAAGGCGCTACGGCGATCAGTCGTTTAAAGAAAGTGACCGCGACAAATCGCTCGACGACGAGCTGGCCGATGTCTTATTTGTGCTGATATGCCTGGCGAACCAAACCGGTGTAAATCTCGAAGAAGCGCTGCAACGCAACCTCGCTAAAAAAACGCAGCGCGATGGCGATCGGCACCGTCAGAACGAAAAGCTGCGCTAAACGCTACTCCCGCGTTTTCAAGTAGCGGGCTGCCGCCGAATTATCCGACGGAAAAGTGCGGGAAAAAACCGTTTTATCGTGACGGCCATTACTTCTTTTCGCCCGATAAGCACTTCTTCTTTTTTACGACGTACGGCTTTCAGAATTTGTGCGGCACATTCGGCAGCAGGCATTCCATCGGCTTGCGCCGGATCCATTACGCCGGTTCCTTTTCCCTCTTTGTCGAGCGCGTGTACAGAAATAGCAGTGCTGATTTTACCCGGACAAATCAACGTTACGGCAATGCCGTTTTTTTCTTCTTCTAAACGCAACGATTCGTAATACCCGTGCAATGCATGCTTGGATGCCGAATAGGAAGAACGTAGAAAAAACCCGAATTTACCCGCGATGCTGCTCATCACCACGATATGTCCGCTGCGCTGCCGCTGCATAGCAGGCAACACTGCTTTGGTAAGCGCCGTATTGCCGAAAAAATTGACTTCCATAATACGTCGTTCCACTGCCTCGGGGGTTTCCCAGGCTTCGGAACGCTGGCTGATTCCACCATTGTTGATCAGGTAATCGATACGACCGAAGTGGCTTATCACTTCGAGCACCTTTGCTTCAAAACCTTCGGACTGCGACAGGTCTATGGGCAATACGCGTATCCGATCGGGGAATGCGCAAGACTGTTTTACTTTTTCCAGCTTTTCGACGGTTCTTGCCGAAAGCACCAACCTTGCTCCTTCGGCCGAAAAGGCATAGGCGAGCGCCTCTCCGATTCCCGACGAAGCTCCCGTAATCCAGACTACTTTATTTTCAAAAAATGCGGCCATCTTCCCTGTTTTATTCAAAGTAAGCCAAAAAAGCGCGTAACGGAAAATCGCCGCACTACACGTCTCAAAAGCATCACTGTAAAAATACGTAGCTTTGTCTATGCTCTCGAAAAAAGCGAAATATGCCATTCATGCACTGCATTGCCTTAACCGTCAAGACGACCGTCAGCCCATGCGGATTGCAGAAATTGCAGCCGAAGAGCGAATCCCTAAAAAATTCCTGGAAGCGATTCTGCTTGAGCTGAAACGGAATCAGATACTGGATAGTAAAAAGGGAAAAGGAGGCGGTTATTTTTTGCTGCGCAAACCGGATGATATTTCCTTAGCCGAAATCGTACGCATTTTCGACGGCGCTATCGGGCTCATTCCCTGTGTGACTCACCGTTATTACAAACCCTGCGAAGAATGCCGCGACGAAACTACCTGTGGCATACGCGACGCGTTCAAAGCCATACGCGACATTACCGTAGGCGCACTAAAAACCCATTCTGTCGCCGATATCGGTCGTAAAGAAGCGCAACTCCGTCAAAAACGCCCAACAAAGTAGCTAATAATCAATGTGTTATTTTTAAAGTAAAAAACAGGGCTTATTAGTCTATCAATTCGATAGAGTTTTATATATTTGAACACATCAACCTAAAAATCTGTTTTAAATATGAGCCTGCGTTTAGGAACCCTCGCACCCGATTTTAATGCCGAAACCACCGAAGGTAGTATTCGTTTTCACGAATGGCTGGGACAATCGTGGGGCATTCTGTTTTCTCATCCTGCCGATTTTACCCCGGTATGTACCACTGAGCTGGGTACCACCGCAAAGCTGAAACCTGAATTTGAACAACGCAACGTAAAACCGATCGCCCTTTCGGTCGATTCGCTCGATTCGCATCACAAATGGGTACCCGACATCAACGAAACGCAGCATACTGCCGTCAATTTCCCGATCATTGCCGACCCCGATCGCAAAGTAGCTACCTTGTACGACATGATTCACCCCGAAGCCAACGAAAACTTTACGGTGCGCTCGGTGTTCGTTATCGATCCCAATAAAAAAATCCGCCTTGTGCTGACCTACCCCGCTTCTACCGGGCGTAATTTTCAGGAACTGCTTCGTGTGATAGACAGCCTTCAGCTCACCGACCAGTACAGCGTGGCTACTCCGGCCGACTGGAAACAGGGAGAAGAAGTGGTTATCGCACCGGCCATCAAAGAGGAAGATATTGCTGCGCGTTTCCCGAAAGGGTATCGCAAAGAGAAAGCTTACCTGCGCTTTACGCCTCAACCCAATCGCTGATGAAAAAACGTGTGGCGGTAATCGGAGGTGGATTAAGCGGGACACTGCTTTCCATTTACCTGCTGCAGTCGGAAAAAACGCCGCTGGATATACGCCTTTGGGAAAAAAAACCGGAGCGTTTGGCCAGGGGTTTGGCTTACCAAAAGGAGTACGATAAGGTTCCGCTGAATGTGAGGGCCGAAAAAATGAGTCTCTTTGCCGACAGACCCGGGCATTTTGCCGAATGGATAAAACAGCAGGCCGCCACTTATGGCCTTTCGGATGCAGAAACGGATCCGAAGGCTTTTTTACCCCGTTCTATTTTCGGAGATTATCTGCGTGCACAGCTCGAAGAAGCAAAAGCCGCTAACCATATTCACGGCTATTCGGAAAGCGGATGTGAAGCGGTAGCTATTGAAAAGAAAGAGGAAACCTGGCTGCTGAAAAGTGAAACACACGAAGAAGAAGCCGATATAGTGGTATTGGCCACAGGGCTTTTTGCACCGGGTAATCCGCCGGGGCTACCTCCAGAAATTTTGAATCACCCGCAGTACACGGCTAATCCCTGGCAGGAAAACGCAGTAAAAAATCTGCCCGCCGATGCCGAAGTGTTATTGCTGGGCAGCGGACTTACCGCTTTTGATCAACTGCTCGGGCTGCGGCATAACGCGCATAGCGGACAAATCCATTTGCTTTCGCGCAGGGGATTGTTACCTCGTGAGCACAGTGGAAACGGTGTACATTATTTCGAAAAAGAAGAACTGTTTCGCTATGTCAGCAGTCCCCTAACGCTGCTGCGTTATATACGCAGTGTGTTACTGGAAAAAGGGGAAGAAAACTGGACGGCCGTAATCGATGCGCTAAGACCCTATACCGCTACCATCTGGAGTTCGTGGGATGCCTTCGGCCGTGGACAATTTTTACGGCATGTACGCCCCTGGTGGGAAGTATGCCGGCATCGTATTCCGCAGGTCTCGCAACAGGCTATGCATACGCTACTGGAAAACGATCAGCTTCAATTGCACAGCGGACGCATTCTTTCGGCTACCTTGCAGGCGGATCATTTTGAAGTACATTACCTCGATCGGCATCGCCGACAAGCTGCATCGTTTCGTGTTACGCACATTATCAATTGCACGGGACCGGGAAATTATTCGGGTTCCATTACCCACCCGCTTACGCTCGACCTGCTCGAAAAAGGGCTGGCCTGCCGCGACGAGCACGGATTGGGACTTCTTACCGACGAATCGGGTCGCTTGAGCGATGCTGCGGGGCAATCTATTTCAACACTTTACACCCTGGGCTCACCGCGTAAAGCGACCATTTGGGAATCGACCGCGCTGCATGAAATACGCGGACAGGCGGCTGCTTTAGCAGCTTTGCTCTGTGGCGATACCGTACCCCAAAAAGCCTAAAAAAAGCCCCGACAGTAACTGCCGGGGCTTTTCACACAAAACCTATAAATTATTCAGGGTTCAGGAACCCAGTAACTGCCTGACCAAGGCTGAAATGAGCTTTCCGTCGGCTTTGCCCTGCAATTTGGCCATAGCCGGTCCCATTACCTTTCCCATATCGGCAGCAGAAGACGCACCTACGGAAGTGATAAGCTCCTGTATGATTGCCTTTACCTCTGCTTCACTAAGCTGTTCGGGAAGGTATTTTTTGATGACATCGGCCTGAAACATTTCTGCCTGTTCCAAATCGGCACGCGACTGCTGCTTGTAAATTTCGGCCGCTTCGACACGCTGCTTATACATTTTTTGCAGCATTTTCAGTTCGGCATCTTCCGACACCGCATCGGTACCTTTGGTTTGCTCCAGCAGCAAGGCCGCTTTGATAGCACGCAAGGCTTCGAGCTTGTCTTTTTCACGGGCAAGCATGGCAGCCTTGATGTCGTTATTGATCTGCTCTGCTAATGACATACTACTTATTTTAAGTACAGCCGTGTTTTTTCTTTCCTAAAAAAAAGAAAGACCACAGGCTGTCGATTAATCCACGTTGTCGTGGAGGAAAGAATTGTTAGAACGCAGTCCGGTCGTTTTATTGCCCTGCTCGTCGGTATCGTCCGAAATGCTGAGCTTCGATACGCTCGACTCGGAAGAATGCGGAGTCTGCGTCAGCGTTACATTACGACGCATATAGGCCGGTTCGTTTTCGAGGTCATTGAGTCCGGCGGGTGTCTTGAGGCGCGAGCTCAGCTCACGGATACGGTTCATCCGTTCGTGGGCGCGTTGCTGCTGCTCTTCGGCCGAGAGGTGCTTATCGCCGGCTTCGGCGCTGATGTCGCCGAAATTAAGTGCCGACTGCGCTTCTTTTACTTCGGGCTTCGCGGCTTTCGGTTCCTGCGCAGGAGCAGGCGAGGCCGGCTCATCTTCTACGAGCCAGTGACGAATCACTTCGGGTTTCTCCGCTACAGGTTGTGCTTCCTGAATCGCTTCTTTTTGCGCAACAGGCGTTTCTCCACTTACCGGAGTAATCGTTTTCAGCTCGGGTTCATCGATTACCGTTGCCTGCGGCTGCACCACAGTTTCCTGTACGGGAGTTTCCATCTGAGGAGTTTCCGTTTCCTGCACCACCGGTTTCAGGTACGGCTCTTCCTCTTTGGGCTCTTCGGCCACCGGGGGAGTAACCGTAACTACTACCTGCGCCTGTGTAGGCGAAGCAATAGGCTGTGTGATCATGGTCGGTCTTTCGTCGTTGAGGTTATGCACCTTTTTCTCGGGCATTTTGGCGGGTACGCCGGTATCGGGTGTGCTGTGAAACCCTGTGGCAATAACGGTAACAGCTACTTTATCGCCCAGGTCTGCGTCGAAACCGTGTCCCCAAATCACATCGGCGGTAGAACCGGCTTCTTCCTGAATATAATCGGTAATTTCGGCGATCTCGTCCATGGTCACTTCCTGCATACCGTAGGTAATATTGAGCAGCACATATTTGGCGCCCTGGATATAGTTTTCGTTGAGCAGCGGAGAAGACAGCGCTTTTTCGACGGCCACACGAGCACGGTTTTCGCCTTCGGCGGTGGCCGATCCCATAATAGCTACACCGCTGTCGCGCATCACGGTATTGACGTCGTTGAAATCGACATTGATGAGTCCGGTTACAGAAATCATTTCGGCAATGCCACGCGCGGCAGTATTGAGTACCTCATCGGCTTGTGCAAAAGCATTGGCCAGGGTAAGGTTACCAAACATTTCGCGCAGCTTGTCGTTGTTGATCACCAACAGTGTATCGACTGCTTTGCGCATATTTTCGAGCCCTTCTTCGGCTTGTAATCTTCTTTTCTTTCCTTCAAAATTGAAGGGGATAGTTACGATACCTACGGTAAGAATACCCATGTCTTTCGCGGTTTGCGCGATGACGGGCGCCGCTCCGGTACCGGTTCCTCCACCCATACCTGCGGTGATGAACACCATTTTGGTATTGTTGCCGAGGATGGTTTTGATGTCTTCGATGTTTTCGATAGCCGCATTGCGACCTACTTCAGGAATAGCGCCTGCGCCCAATCCTTCGGTAAGGCTTTCGCCCAACTGGATGCGGGTGGGTACGGGGCTGGTTTCGAGCGCCTGCGAATCGGTATTACACACGATAAAATCGACGCCTTTGATCTGTTGCCTGAACATGTAGTTGACGGCGTTGCTGCCGCCCCCTCCTACTCCGATGACCTTAATCATCGAAGATTGTTCGCGAGGTAATTCGAACTTAAACATAATTTATAGGTTTTTGTGTTTGGTGTTTGTGTGCGGAGTTAAATTTATTCGATGTCTTCTTCAAAAAACTTTTTACCGGAGCTGAATATTTTTTCGAAGAATGAACCTTTCGTTTTCTGAGAGTGGGTCTTGACACCACGCTGACGGGCGCGCTGCTGACGTTCGTATTTCTCAAAACCTTTGAGTACGAGTCCCACACCGGTAGCATACAGCGGAGAGGTCACCTCTTCGGTGCCGTTGGCCAAATGTTCGGTAGGGTAGCCGATACGGGTATCCATACCGGTAATGTATTCGAAAAGCTGTGAGATATGCTTGAGCTGAGCACCGCCACCGGTTACTACGATACCGCCGATGAGGCGTTTTTCGTAGCCCGAGTTTTTGATTTCATAATACACGTGCTCCACAATTTCTTCCATACGTGCCTGAATAATATTGGCCAGGTTACGTATCGAAATTTCTTTGGGCTCGCGGCCGCGCAATCCGGGAATGCACACTATTTCGTTAGCCTGACTTTCGCTGGCGAGCGCGCTGCCGAATTTCAGCTTCAGCAGTTCGGCCTGTTTGGAAATAATGGTGCACCCTTCGCGGATGTCTTCCGTGATCACATTTCCACCAAAAGGAATCACTGCAGTATGACGAATGATGCCGTCCTGAAAAATAGCAATGTCGGTTGTTCCGCCACCTATATCGACCAGCACTACGCCGGCTTCTTTTTCTTCGGGACTCAGCACGGCCTCGCTCGAAGCCAGGGGTTCGAGGATCAGGTCATCGACCTCTAATCCGGCTTTGGCTACGCATTTGTGAATGTTTTTTGCCGCAGCAATCTGCCCGGTAATAATGTGAAAATTGGCTTCGAGCCGGATGCCCGACATACCGATGGGGTCTTTGATACCCTGTTCGTTATCGACGATGTATTCTTGCGGCAGGACATGAATAATTTCTTCGCCCGGGAGCATCACGAGCTTATACATATCTTCGATCAGCGCGTCGATGTCGTGCTGCCCGATTTCTTCGTCGAACGTGTTACGCGTGCGGATACCCCGATGCTGCAAGCTTTTGATATGCTGCCCGGCAATACCCACGTTAACCACGTTGATTTCCACTCCCGATTTGCGTTCGGCTTCTTCTACCGCCGCACGGATGGATTGTACGGTTTTTTCGATATTCGATACCACGCCACGGGTTACGCCCACCGATTCTGATTTTCCTACGCCGAGGATTTCCAGTTTTCCGTGTTCGTTGCGACGGCCTACAAGGCATGCTATTTTGGTGGTACCAATGTCGAGTCCTACGATGATTTCGGGTGATTCCATAGCGCTTCTGTTATTTTTTGGTGCAGACGATTTGTTTTTTATACTTAAGATTGATACGGTCGTAACGATTCCAGTCTCCGTGTTTCAGTCCTTTGAGGTAGAACACCCGGAGTTTGTAAAATTTCTCTTCCATTTGATCCACATTTCCCAGCACGATACGGTGCGAGCCTACCATAGGAATAAGCTCTATATCGCCCTGCGTGCTGAAATGAATTTCCTGTACCTGTGCTTTCCAAAAAGGATCGGCATGAATAAAGGTCGCCAAACGGTATATTTCATCGAGCTTCGATTGTACGGCAAAACCGGTATCGCCGGTAATTTCGGCGGCGCTCGTTTCGATAAAAGGTTCGTTGACCTGCCCGGTTACGACCATCACCCTCGGAGCATAGTAGCCCGAAACGGGCATCTGATAGCCTTTATCGTCGAGGTAAAAATGGCGACCGTTTTGATTAATGACCCGCACCAGCGGCAGACGCTGCGTCAGATTAATACCCACCGCCCCGTCTATCTGCTTAAATACTTCTGCCGTTTCGATCTCGGGAATCTGGAGCAAGAGCTTTTCGATACCGTTCAGATCAATCTGAGCAAGCGGCATTCCTACGGGATGACGGTTCACCTCTTTCAAACGCATCGCCACGTCTTCTTCCGAAATAAAATGCATTCCGTTGCTGCGATCGATATGAACCAGCAGACGATCGCAATTTTTGGCATCCTGCGTACGCGACACAAAGCCCAACAGTACCAGCATTCCGCCCGTAAGCAGTATCCAAAAAGCGATATGTAACGTTCTTTTCATTGTTGCTGCAAGGCTTTTTTAATCGGTTCCACAAGCCGGTCTATATCGCCTGCACCCAGAGTTAGCAATACCTCGGGCTGTAAATTTTTAACACGGTTTGGCACTTCCTCTTTGCTCCAAAGCTGCTTCGCGGAATGCTGCAGTTTTTCCAACAACATGGCCGAAGACACACCTTCGATAGGTTTTTCGCGCGCCGGGTAAATGTCGAGCAGCACGATTTCGTCGAGCAGTTCGAGACTGCGGGCAAATTCATCCGCAAAATCGCGGGTACGGGTAAACAGGTGCGGCTGAAAAATGCCGGTTATTTTTTTACCGGGATACAGCTCGCGTGCTGCCGTAATACAAGCTTTCAGCTCGGCCGGATGGTGAGCGTAATCGTCGATAAATACGGTGCGTTCGTTTTTCAATACGGTTTCGAAACGCCGTTTTACCCCCGCAAAAGAGGCCAGTCCGTCGCGAATTTGTGCTTCGGTAAGTCCGAGGTGAATGGCCACCGCAATGGCAGCCAGCGAATTTTCTACGTTGTGCGAGCCGGGGAAAAACAATTTCATTGCTTTCCACACACCTTGCGGAGAATGCACATCGTACACAAAAGCGCCTTCTTCGACCCGAAGATCGGAAGTATAGACATCGGCCTTTTCTCCTACAGCATAGGTCAGCACCGGCACCTTAGCCTGCAAAGGCAATCCTTTTCGGTGAATGAGCAATCCGCCCTCTTTTACCTGCAAGGCAAACTGCCGGTAGGTATTACGCATTTCCTCGTGCGTGCCGTAAATATCGAGGTGATCGGCGTCGAGCGAAGTGATTACGGCCACGTCGGGAAACAATTGAAGGAAAGAACGATCGTATTCGTCGGCTTCGACAACCGTTACTTCGGCTTTCTCGGCCAGCAAAAGATTGCTGTGGTAATTGGTGCTGATTCCACCGAGAAAGGCGTTTATCGCTTTACCGCCGTGCTGTAGCAAATGGGCTATCAGCGTAGAGGTACTGGTTTTACCGTGCGTACCGGCTACGGCCACCGAGCGAGAGTGACGGGTAATGAGGCCCAGCACTTCGGAACGTTTTTTTACGGTAAATCCTTTTTCACGGAATACTACCAATTCTTCATGTCCGGCAGGAACGGCAGGTGTATAAATCACCAGCACATTTTCTTTTTGTGAAGGATCAAGAAACGCGGCGGGAATCAGCGCTGTATTTTCTTCAAAATGAATATCCATTCCTTCGTGCTGCAATTGCTGCGTAAGCTCTGAAGGGGTTTTGTCGTAACCGGCCACCACCGCGCCTGCCGCACGGAAATAACGGGCCAGGGCACTCATGCCTATGCCGCCTATTCCGAGCAGGTACACGTAACGGATATGTGCGAGCGTACTCATTTTCTGACCAGTTCGTAAATTACGGTAGCGATAGTGTCGGCTGCATTCTGAAAGCCCAGTCGGCCGAGCTGGTGACGCAGCCTGTCGGCTTCGGCTTCATCCTTTGTCAGACGCAGTATTTCTTCGCCCAAACGTTGCGTAGCTTCCGCATCTTTCACCAGCACGGCGGCACGGTGATTGACCAAAGCCATTGCGTTTTTGGTTTGATGATCTTCGGCCACATTGGGCGAAGGCACCAGTATCACAGGCTTTTTCACGAGGCAAAGCTCAGAAATAGCAATCGCTCCCGCACGCGATACTACCACGTCGGCCATGGCGTAAGCCAAATCCATACGGGTAATAAAATCGTGCACTTTTAAGGTCTTCGCATCGATCGCTTCGGCGGCCATGCGGGCGGTGTCGTAATACGTTTTTCCGGTTTGCCAAATGAGCTGTATGCCGTTTTCGGACAGGAGCGGCAATGCCGTTTGAATAGCCTGATTGATGCTTCGCGCACCGAGGCTACCGCCTACTACGAGCAATGTTTTTTTCTCGGGATCAAGCTCGAAAAGCTCTGCTCCACGGGGTCGTTTTCCTTCGAGCTGCACGACTTCTTCGCGCACCGGATTGCCCGTAAGCACCAGTTTTTCGCGGGGAAACCACTTGTCGAGTCCGTCGTAAGCCACACAGATGCGATCTACGCTTCGTGCGAGCAGCTTATTGGTTTTTCCGGGAAAAGAATTTTGCTCCTGAATTACCGTAGGAATTCCTTTCGCTGCGGCCAGTCTGAGCATGGGTCCGCTGGCATAACCGCCCACACCTACTACCACATCGGGCTTAAATTCGCGCAATATGCGCCGACCGCGCAGCATGCTGCCCAAGAGGTTTCGGAAGAAAGGAATCCAGCGCCACGTAAGCTTGCGGGGCATACCGGATATGCGGAGTCCTTCGATACGATACCCGGCTGCGGGTACTTTTTCCATTTCCATTCTGCCCATCGCGCCTACAAAAAGAATTTCGACACCGGGGTACCGCTTTTTGAGCGAATTGGCAATGGCAATAGCCGGGAAGATATGTCCGCCCGTTCCTCCTCCGCTAATGAGCACTTTACGTAGCGGCATACGTTCCTCCTTCCTCTTTTCCGGATTCGGTAGCGGTATTAAGATTGTTTTTCGATTTGTCTTTACTTTCTTCGGGCTCGGAAGAACGGCTTACGCTAAGAATAATTCCAAGCGAGATACAGGTAAACCAGGTAGAGGTTCCGCCCATACTGATCAGCGGCATATTTTGTCCGGTTATCGGCACAAGTCGGGTGCATACCGCCATATTGACGAAAGCCATAAAGACAAGGTTGAGACAGAGACCGATAGCCATGAGCGAGCCAAAATTTTTCTCACACAGCGAAGCAATACGCACCACGCGGTAGAGCAAGATGAGGTAGAGCATCAGCAAAAATGCGCCACCTATAAATCCAAATTCTTCGATAAAAGAAGCAAATACGAAGTCGGCATAAGCTTGCGGGAGAATGTGCTTGAGCTGTCCGTTACCCGGCCCCTTACCAAACATACCGCCATTGTCGATGGCCATCATCGCGTTATTGATCTGCCATTGCTGGCGGTGATCATCTTCCTGAAAATTGGTTACGCGATTTATCCAGGTATCGAGACGCGGGAGCAACTCGGGATTTTCTATAGCCAGCAGGCCTATAAGTCCCAGCGCTGCCACACAAACGCCCACAATCAGTGCCAGGTGCTTTATCGGCACACGCCCGATGAACATCATGAGCAGGCAAAGGCCGAACAGCATGGCTGCCGTAGAAAAGTTTTCGGGGAGAATGAGTCCGCACACCAATACCACAGGAATAAGTATAGGTAATACGCCTTCCTTAAAACTGTGCAGCTTATCGCGGTTTACCGAAAGCATACGAGCCACATAAATGAGCAGCATAATTTTGGCAAAATCGGAAGTCTGAAATTTTTGGTTGATGATCGGTATCACCAGCCAGCGACCGGCCGAGTTAATATTGACCCCGGCGATCAGCGTAACAAACAACAGAATAATCGCTGCCCAAATACCCAGTTGGGATATTTTGGAATAGTATTTAAAGGAAACATTGTGCGCATAAAACATCAGCACCAATCCGGAAAGCACCATAACCACATGTTTGAGCAAAAAGCCTTCGGTTCCGAGTCCACCCTGCGTAAGGATAGGCGTAAAACTGTACACCGACACGAACGAGCACAGGATTAGCACCAGAGTAATCATCCAGATTACCTTGTCGCCCCTGAGGTATGAAAACATCGTCTTCATTGTTCGATTTCTTCTTTTTTACTCTTTTTACTTTCCGTAAAAGTGCTATGCTATTTCTTTTCTCAGAGCGTACGTACTGCTTTTTTAAACTGATGACCGCGATCTTCGTAATTCTCGAACAGATCGAAGCTTGCACAGGCGGGCGAAAGCAGCACTACCTGATCTTTTTTCGCCAGGCGATAGCCAAGCGCTACAGCCTCTTCGGCCGAACCGGCTTCGACAATGGCAGGCACCATACCGTTAAAGGCTTTTATAATTTTAGAATTGTCTTTACCAAGGCAGATAATGGCCTGCACTTTTTGTTTTACCAGCTCGTTGAGCAGCGTATAGTCATTGCCTTTATCGACACCGCCTACTATCCAAACGATCGGTTTGGTGATGGATTCGAGCGCGTACCAGGTCGAGTTCACGTTGGTCGCTTTCGAGTCGTTGATAAATTCGATGCCATGTACCCGCGCTACAAACTCGAGGCGGTGTTCGACATTCTGGAAGTCGGAGAGGCTTTCGCGGATCACTTCTTTTCGGATGTCGAGAAGTCGTGCCGCTACTCCGGCTGCCATTGAATTGTAAGCATTATGCTTACCTTGGAGAGCCAGGTCGAAAATGGACATAGTAAAGGTGTTGTGGTTAGTGGTTATGTGTAGCTGATTATTTTGATCGAGGTAAGCACCTTCTTCGACAGGAGTGCTGAGCGAAAAAGGATAGGTCTTTGCCACCGGCTGCTGATCTGCCAGTGCGGCTGTGGTAAGCGTATCGTCGGCGCAATAGATGAATGCGTCCTGAGGGCGCTGGTTTTGCAAAATGCGAAACTTGGAACGCACGTAATTTTCCAGCTTATAATCGTAACGATCGAGGTGATCGGGGGTGATGTTGAGCAGAATGGCAATGTCGGCACGGAAATCGTACATATCGTCGAGCTGAAAGCTGCTCAGCTCGAGCACATAATGACTGTGTTCCTGCTCGGCTACCTGCCATGCAAAACTTTTACCCACATTGCCTGCTAATGAAACGTGTAGTCCGGCTTTCTGCAGGATATGCGCCAGTAACGAAGAAGTGGTGGTTTTGCCGTTGCTTCCGGTAATGCCGATCAACGTAGCCGAAGTATAGCGAGCGGCAAATTCTATTTCGGAAATGACCGGAATACCTTTTTCTTTTACCCTCCGGATAAGCGGTGCATCGGAGGGAATACCCGGACTTTTAATGACCTCATCCGCATTGAGTACCTGCGTTTCGGTATGCGTGCCTTCTTCAAAAGCGATGGCTTGCTTTTCGAGTACAGACTTGTATTTTTCGGCAATAGTTCCCCTGTCGGACACGAACACATCGAATCCCTGCTTACGGGCCAGCACTGCCGCTCCCGTACCGCTTTCTCCTGCTCCTACTATGACTATACGCCTGTTCAAACCGGTTAACGCAGTTTAAGGGTTACAATAGAAATTACGGCGAGCATGATGCCCACAATCCAGAACCGGGCTACGATCTTCGCTTCGTGCATTCCTTTTTTCTGGTAATGATGGTGCAAAGGCGACATGAGGAAAATACGTCGTCCTGCGCCAAATTTTCTTTTGGTGTATTTGAAATAAGCAACCTGCAACATCACCGAAAGGTTTTCGATGAGAAATACGCCGCAGAATACAGGTATGAGTAATTCTTTGCGAATGGCAATTGAGAACACAGCAATGATTCCGCCGAGGGCCAGGCTTCCGGTATCGCCCATAAATACCTGGGCGGGATAAGAGTTGTACCAGAGAAACCCGATACAGGCACCCACAAACGTGGCGATAAACACCACCAGCTCGCCCGAGTTGGGGATGTACATGATATTGAGGTAATCGGCGAAAATGAGGTTACCCGATAAATAGGCAAAAATGGCCAGCACGATTCCGATGATGGCCGAAGAGCCGGTCGCCAGTCCGTCGAGTCCGTCGGTGATGTTGGCTCCGTTCGAAACGGCAGTGACGATAAGAATCACTATCGGGATAAAAATGATCCAACCCCAACTGGCATTTTCGCTACCGAGAATCCAGGAATAATCGAATTCGTTGTTTTTGACAAAGGGGATAGTGGTTTTGAGCGACTTGTTTTCTTTCCACACAAAGCGACCGTCGTCGCAGGGAATCAGCTCTTCCGACTCGTCGAGCATTTCCTGATGTACCGTATCGACCGGCACTTTTTCCTTGATAACCACCTCGGGACTGAAGTACAGAATACAGCCTACGATAAGTCCGATTCCGACCTGACCGATAATTTTAAATTTACCGGCCAACCCTTTTTTATTTTTACGAAATACCTTGATGTAATCGTCGAGAAAACCGAGCGCACCGAGAAATACAGTGGCGATAAGCATCGCAATTACATAGACATTATGAAGCTTCGCAAATAACAGTGTAGGTACGAGAATAGCCAGCAGAATGATAATACCTCCCATGGTAGGCGTACCCGATTTTTCCATTTGTCCCTGCAAGCCGAGATCGCGTATGCTTTCGCCCACCTGTTTGCGACGCAGAAAACCGATCAGCCTTTTACCCAAAATCATAGAAATGATCAGCGAAAAGATCAAAGCCATAGACGCACGGAAAGAGATGTAATGGAACACCTGTGCTCCGGGCACATCCAGCGAATCGAGGTAGCTAAACAAGTAGTATAGCATCAGTTTCCAAGGTTTTTAAAACATTCTTCCACTTCGTAGAGGTCGTCGAAAGGCTGGCGTTCACCTTTGATTTCCTGGTATTTTTCGTGCCCTTTGCCGGCCACGAGAATAATGTCTCCGGGGCGGGCCAGCAGACAGGCAGTACGTATGGCTTCGCGGCGGTTAGTGATGGCCAGCGTTTTTTTCTGGTTCACGCCATCCACTCCTTTCAGCATTTCAGTGATAATCAGTTCGGGGTCTTCGCTCCGCGGATTGTCGGAAGTAAGCACCACTTTATCGCTCATTTCGCAGGCTATCGAGGCCATCAGCGGGCGTTTGGCTTTATCCCGATCTCCGCCGCAACCCACTACGGTAATAACCGCTTCGTTACCGGTACGTATATCTTTGATGGTATCGAGCACATTTTTGAGCGCATCGGGTGTATGGGCGTAATCGACAATAGCGGTGATCTTGTTCGGTGAATGGAGGTACTGGAAACGTCCGGCTACAGACGTCAGCGTGCTAAGCTCCATCAGCACGGCCATCTCGTCTTGCCCTAACAAACGCGCCACTGCGTACACGGCCAGCAGGTTATAAGCATTAAAGCTTCCGATAAGGCGTGTCCATACTTCTTTCCCGTCGATTTGCAGTTGCAGGCCCGAGAACTGATTTTCGAGTACTTTGGCTTTAAAATCGGTCATGGAGCGAATACCGAAAGTCTGCACTTTGGCACGGGTATTCTGCACTATCACATCGCTGTGGTAATCGTCTTTGTTGACCAGCGCAAAAGCCTCTTCGGGAAGCTGATCGAAAAATCCTTTTTTGGCCTTGATGTACTGCGCAAAGGTGCCGTGATAATCGAGGTGATCGTGGGTAATGTTGTTAAACACGGCTCCGGCGAATTTCAGTCCGCTGATGCGCTGCTGGTGCACGGCGTGCGAGCTTACTTCCATGAAGCAATAGGTGCAGCCTTTGTCCACCATTTCGCGAAGCAGGGCATTAAGCTCGATTGCATTGGGTGTGGTATGTGTAGCCGAAATCGTTTCGTTGTGAATGCGGTTCACCACGGTAGAAAGCAGTCCGGTTTTAAAGCCGAGCTTTTTGAAAAGCTGGTACAGCAACGTAACGGTGGTAGTTTTGCCGTTGGTACCGGTTACCCCCACCAAACGAAGCTGCTCGGAAGGATTGTCGTAAAAATTAGCCGCCACAATTCCCAGCGCCGCAGCCGAATCGGGTACTTTCACATACGTTACCTTCGGATGTACGGTAGCGGGAATCGTTTCACAAACTATAGCTACGGCACCAAGCGCCACCGCTTTTTCGATAAAGTCGTGCCCATCGACCTGCGTACCTTTTACGGCCACGAAAAGGGAATTATTTTTTACCCTACGCGAATCGAGCGCAAGCTGTTCGATAGCCACATGGGTAGAACCGCTCACCTCACTGATGCGCACACTGTATAATATGTCTCTCAGCAGCTTCATTTAGCTTAGCTCAATGGTTATCTGTTGTCCTTTGCGTACGGGTTGTCCTTCGGGAATGGATTGCGATCGCACTTTACCGCTGCCTTTTATCTGCACGTTGAGTCCGGTATTTTCAAGCAGATAAAGCGCATCTTTCAGCCCCATTCCCAGTACGCCGGGTACTGTGTTTTCAGCAACTTCTTTCTGCCGGAGAGTCGCTTTCTGTGTAGCGTAACCCACACTGACCCAGTCGGCATCTTCGTTTTCGCTGCTTACCGGGATATTCAGCAATTTGTAGATGAAACGGATGTCGGCCTGCTTGCCCGGTTTGGTTTCGGGAATGCTACGGGCGGCTAAGTAATCGCGTACCGGCGGACGGTGCATTTCGAGCGAACGGGCATAAAGCTTATCGGCGATTTCTTTAAATACGGGACCTGCCACCGAAATACCGTAATAACCGGTATTTACGTTGGGTTCCATAATCGAAACGATGCAAGTGTATTTGGGCTTGTCGGCAGGGAAATACCCTACAAACGAAGCGAGGTATTTTCTACGGGCGTAGGTTCCTTCGGTAAGAATCTGTGCGGTACCGGTCTTACCCGCTATGCTGAAGTTGGCTGCTTTAAGCACTGTGGCCGTACCTTTTTCGACCACCCCTTCGAGCATGGGGCGTACCATCGAGAGGGTGCGATCGGAACAAATTTTTTCGCGCAGCACCACAGGATCAAATTGCTGCACCACTTTGCCGTTGCGGCGAATTTCTTTTACAAACAAAGGCTTCACCATTTTACCGTTGTTGGCCACGGCATTGTAAAAAGCCAGCACGTGAATAGGCGCCAGCTTCAGCTCATACCCTATCGCCATTTGCGGCAGCGTAACACCCGACCAGTCGGCACGGCGCGAAGGATCTTTGATATAAGGTTTGGCTTCGCCGATAATTTCGAGTCCCAAAGGCTGATCGAGCCCAAACTGCCGGAGACGTTCAATAAACTTATGCGGGTTACGCTGGTAATTTTCGAAAATGGGCCGCGAGCAACCGATATTAGACGATACTTCAAAAGCTTCCTGCACGGTAATAGTGCCATGCGGCTTGGTATCTTTCATCGTCAGGTTGTAATACCGATACTCCCCGTTGCCGGTACGTACGCTATCGGTAGGACGAACCAGTCCGTCTTCAAAAGCCGCCATGAGGGCCGCCAGCTTAAAGGTAGAGCCGGGCTCTATAGCCACCCCTATAGCCTGATTAAACTCTTCGTCATAATTGCCGTCGTCGCCACGTTCGAGATTGGCCATTGCTTTGATATAGCCCGTTTCCACTTCCATCAGCACTACACAGCCGCTTTTGGCTTCGTACTTACGCAGTTGAGCCAGCAGTGCGTTTTCGGCTACGTCCTGAATATTGATGTCGATTGTGGTATAGAGATCCGCTCCATCGACAGGGTTTACTTCAAACTCGTCCGAAACGGGTAGCCAGCGTGTACCCACTTTTTTCATGAGCTGCTTGCCGTCGGCTCCGCGTAACACATCGCTATACGCCCCTTCGAGTCCTACGCGGGTATGGTACTGCGGATTATCCGGGTCGGGTCGTTCGTAACCGATAAGCCTTGCGGCTAACAATCCGTACGGGCGACTGCGTTTGTTTTCCTTGATGACGATAAATCCGCCTTTATTTTTGCCGAGCCGGAACACGGGGAATTTTTTCGCCTTCTGCAGTTCCTGGTGCCGCACCTTGTTTTTGACCAAAAAATAACGGTTGCCGTCTTTACGGGCTTCTATAAGGTCGGCGCGGTAACGGGCCGAGGTTTTGTCACGGAAAAGTCCGGACAGGCATAAGGCCAGCGAATCGACATTATCGTAAAAGGTGTTGTCGGTGAGTCCGTCGGCACGAAGATCCATTCTTATTTCATACACGGGTAACGAAGTGGCGAGCAGACTTCCGTTGTCGGAATAAATATTTCCGCGTACAGCTTCTATAGTGCGCAGATCCGTAAGCAGCTCGGCCGGCACACCCGCCGCAGAGACCGTATCGACCTGTATGCGGAATACCCTGAACAGCACCACAATGCCAAACAGGCAAAGCATGAAGTACACCAGGTACATTCTCCACATCATATCTTTTTTGTCTTCCAATGCTGCGTTTAATATATTTTTTCAAATTCTGCGGCGCTCACGGTAATTACCTGCGGCTGTTCGTCTTTCATTTCGTATAAACCCATTGCGGCGGTCGAGTCGGCTATCTGCGACTGGCGGCTCACCAGGTTAAGCTCCGTTTTGACGCTGATGTATTCGGAGTTGAGTTCCATCAGCTCCGATTCGGTACGTTCAATTTTGCGCACATTTTTGTCGGTGCTGTAACCCATAGCGATGTAGCAGAGCATCAAAAACGTGAGAAAGAAAAAGTAAGGCAGGTTTTCGATCACGTAGTCGCGGGTGAGCACATTACCGTTGAGCACGTCACGGAAAGAGCGCACCACGTGGAGGCGCTGGCCGGCTTTTTCTTTTTTAGCCTCTGCTTTTTTCGGTGTGGGCTTGAAACGATTCATCAATGCGTTCTGCTATGCGTAGTTTGGCGCTGCGCGCTCTGGGGTTTTCTTCTGTTTCTGCTGTTGTAGGCACTATCGGTTTGCGGGTTACTTCTGTAAAAGGGCGGATAGGGTTGCCGTAGAAATCTTTTTCGAGCTGACCTAAAAGGTTACCGGTACGCATAAAATTTTTCACCAAGCGATCTTCGAGCGAATGGTAGGAAATGAACACCAGTCGCCCGCCGGGACGGATAAGCCCTGTGCATTGCAAGAGCAGCTCACGCAGGGCGTCGAGCTCGGCGTTAACTTCTATCCTAATGGCCTGAAAAACCTTAGCCTGGTATTGTTTCTCTTTGGCACGAGGGGCTACAGAGGCGATAAGTTCGAGCAGCTCGCCGGTAGTCTGAATGGGATTTTCGCGCCGCCGACGTGCGATGGCTGCCGTAAGCCTTCCGGCTTGCTCCACCTCTCCGTATTCGCGGAATATTCTTTTGAGCAGGGCTTCTTCGTAGGTATTGATCACTTCAAAAGCGGACAGTTCCTGATGGGTATCCATCCGCATATCGAGACGGGCATCAAAACGAATGGAAAAACCGCGGTCGGCATCGTCGAACTGACGTGAAGAAACCCCGAGGTCGGCCAGCAAGCCGTCTATTTGCGACACACCGTGTGCGGCAAGCGCCTCGGTGATGTACCGAAAATTAGAGGTAACAAATACGAACGAATCGTGGGTCGGCGCATTTTTCTGCGCGGCGGGATCCTGATCGAATCCGAACAATCGTCCTTCGGGCAGGTGCGTTAATATTTCCCTGGAATGCCCTCCGCCACCGAAGGTGACATCGACATAGGTGGCGCCGGGTCGGATAGCCAGCCCCTGAACAGCAGCATGTAAAAGAACAGGGATGTGATAGCTGTTACTGCTCATTTTCTTCGTCCAGATTGCCAAGTAATTCTTCGGCAAGCATGGAGAAGTCAGCCATTCCTTCCTTCATCTCCTGTTCGTACCCCGCCTTATCCCAGAGCTCTACCCTGTCGAACGATCCCACTACCATGAGATCCTTTTTGAGGCTGGCATACTGCATAAGACTTTGAGGCAGAAGGATTCGACCACTTGAGTCGACGGTAACGGGGATTGCACCGTTGCGAAACTGACGCAGCAAGCGCCGTCCTTTTTCGGTGAAACCATTGACCTTCTTTGACACCCTGGCCATGAGCTTCTCCCACTCTTTCAAAGGGTACAGATTGAGGTGCTGCTCAAAACCCCGATTGATCACAAACGTGTCGTGATCAGCCGGATCGAGCTGTCTCCGGATACCTGCGGGAAGCATAAACCTCCCTTTGTCATCCAGCCTGCAATCGTATTCACCAATGAATCCTGCCATTTAACAGCTTCTCACAAACTAAGGCGTAAAATTATTCAATTTCCCCCACTTTTTACCACTTTCTGCCACTTTGTTGATAAGTTTTAACGTCAAGGGCTTAGCTAAGTTACACTAATTTTAGAAAACTACTGATTTTACTGAAAAATAGAGTGGTGGGAGAAAGTGGGAGAATTATTCACCATGCGGTTTTTAAAAACTCCGGACTCCCCGAAAAGGGCAGGCATTTTTTTTAGGGGCAAATCGTTACCTTTGGAATTCATTAAAAGCTGCCAAACTCAATGAATGCACAGGTTAAACACGAAGGAGATTTCAGTTATATTGAAGCAGGTGAGGGTCATCCGCTGGTGCTGCTGCACGGTCTTTTCGGAGGACTCAGCAACTTCGACAGCATTCTGGAGCACTTTCGCCACCGCTGCCGGGTTATCATCCCGCAACTGCCTATTTATACCCTGCCGGTGCTGAATACCAACGTAAGCGCACTGGCCAAATTTCTGCACCGTTTTCTCCAGCATAAACAGATCGAACAACCCACGCTGCTGGGTAATTCTCTCGGCGGACATATAGCGCTGGTTTTCACTTCAAAGTACCCCACGCTTCCCGGAAGGCTTGTACTTACCGGAAGCTCAGGTCTTTACGAAAATGCTTTTGGCGGTTCCACCCCACGAAAAGGGGATAAAGAATACCTTCGGAAAAAAATCGAGGTGACTTTTTATGATCCGAAGCACGCTACCGACGAGTTGGTCGAAGAATGCTATCAAATCGTGAACGACCGCAGCAAGCTGATCCGTATCCTCTCGCTGGCCAAGTCGGCCATACGTCACAATATGGCTTCCGATTTGCCCGACATGAAGCTGCCTACCTGCCTTATTTGGGGGCGTAACGACTCGGTTACCCCACCCGATGTGGCCGAAGAGTTTAACCGTCTGATGCCGAAAAGCGAGCTATTCTGGATAGAAAAATGCGGCCACGCGCCCATGATGGAGCACCCCGAAGAATTTAACCGGCTGCTCGAAGCTTGGATGGAAAAAGAAGGATTGTTGCACGCCTGACCCTTTCTTAACACGGTTGGCTCATTTACTACCCCCCATGGAAATTTCCTCGGCACGCTTTATATCCAGCCTTGTCAAAATGGCACAGCTCCCAAAGCCCGACAAGCCGGAGTACGCGTTTATAGGTCGCTCGAACGTAGGGAAATCCTCGCTAATCAATATGCTGACCCGCCAAAAAGGGCTGGCAAAGGTATCGGGCACACCGGGCAAAACACAGACTATCAACCACTTTTTGATCAACGAAAGCTGGTACCTCGTCGATTTACCCGGTTACGGCTATGCCCGCGCTCCGAAAACGGAACGCGAAAAATGGGGGGGCTTCACCAGCGACTACCTCCTGCAGCGCAGTAACCTGATTTGCGTTTGCGTATTGCTCGACGTGAGGCTTGCGCCACAGAAAATCGATTTGGAATTTATGGAATGGTTAGGGCTGAGCGGCATTCCTTTTGTGATGGTGTTTACCAAAACCGATAAGTTAGGCAAAACGGCATTACAGAAAAACCTGACCGCCTACAAAAAAGAAATGCTGGAAAGCTGGGAAAGTTTGCCCGAAATCTTTCTAACCTCAGCTACCGAACAAAAAGGCCGGGACGAATTAGTTGATTTTGTAAGCCGTACCCACGCTCTTTTTACACAAACAGGAAAAAAGTGAGGGAGTTCCCGGCGTTTCGTAACTTCGTTCATTTATAGCGCGGATCACCAGTATATGAACCAGTATAGGGAACATCTTTTTAACCTGCTTTCGCAAACGCCTGCGGGCAGCTCTGTCTTATCGCGGACACGTTTTCTCCGCACCCTTATCGAATCGGTGCGCCCGGCAAAAGCCACGCAATTCAAGCTGGCCGAAACGCGGCTTGAGATTTTAGCCGAACTTTTGGAAACACACGGTGAATTACGCCTCAAGTTTAACCAGGCGCTATACGGCATTCTGAAATCGGCCGATTTCACGAGTCTTTTTGTAAAAAGCGGTATCCCTGAAAAAAGCGGCTTCTCGACCGAGCTGATGCGGCGCCTCAAGCATAAATTTCTCCCACCCGAAGAGCCTAAAGATTCGCTGAGCTACTGCATCGACAGTATTTTTTACCGGCACGACGATTACCGGTGGGTAGGACGTATCGGCGAAGAGGTATGGCTACACCTGTTCAAGCAGGTCGATATGGGCGAAGTGCCCATGGGCGGCAATTTACAGCATCAACTGCTTAACTCGCTTCTCCTGCTTTCGTACCGGATAACCGGATTCGGAATGGAGAGCGAAATATTGGGGAAGCTGCCCAAAGACGATGCCTTGCGATACTCCTTTTTGGATCAGAATAAAATGATCGTGCAGTTGGTCGAAGATTTGCGCGAAGGGAAATACAATCAGCAAGAATTTAACCTGGCCATCGAAGCGCTTGAAAATTGTGATCGCGAGCTGAAAGTGCTTAAAAGCCATATTTCTGAATACGGCACCAGCCTGTACCAGAATTTTATTGTCCGTCAGCTTACGCTGCTTATCCGCCGCGCGCGACTGCTGCTCGATTTTTTGGATCGCGGACACGCGCTCAATATGGCCCGCTTTTCGCACACGTTCAAACAATTCGTCTATTTCCAAAATACGCGCAACGACCTGGGAAAATTTATTTCGGGCAATATCGCGCACCTGTCGTACCGCATTGCCGAGCACGAAAGCGATACGGGCGAACACTACATTGCGCATACACGCGCCGAGTTTCGGACTTTTTTCCACTCCTCCTGCATTGCCGGAATAGTGGTTTCTTTTTTGGTCATTTTCAAATCGCTGCTGCACCACGCACACCTGGCTCCGTTTTGGGAAAGCATGGCTTACAGCCTGAATTACGCCATCGGTTTTGTAGCCATCTATCTGCTGGGTGGTACGCTGGCCACTAAGCAGCCTGCCATGACGGCTTCGTGGATAGCAGGCTCGATGGATAATAAACGTTCGGAAAAAGCTTCGCTGCACGAGCTGGCTGTGATGGTCGCCAAAATTTTGCGCAGCCAAAATATTTCGTTTATCGGTAACCTGCTGCTGGTTTTCCCATTGGCTACCCTTTGGTCGTGGCTGTTTGATTTGGCTACGGGGCATCCGCTGGCAGAGGGGAAAGCAGCGCAACACCTGCTCGACGATGTAAATCCGCTTACTTCACTTGCTTTGCCTTATGCGGCACTAACGGGGTTTTTTCTTTTTGCCTCGGGGTTGTTTTCGGGCTATATCGAAAACAGGGTGGTGTATTCGCAACTCTATCGCCGGCTTCGTTCACACAAAAGGCTACGGCAATTGTTAGGCCCCAAAAAGCTGGAACGCTGGGCTTCGTTTCTCGAACATAAGCTGGGCGCCATTTCGGGAAATATTCTGCTTGGCTTTTTATTAGGCTTTTCGACTTTTATCGGACTTATTTTCGCCCTTCCGTTCGACATTCGTCACATCACCTTCTCGACAGGTAATATGGCTATCGGACTTTACGGAACCGGCTATTCGGCCGGCACCGGCGAGCTTATCTTACTCATCTTGGGCATCGCTGGCATCGGTTTGTTCAACTTCCTGTTCAGCTTCGGACTGGCATTCTACGTGGCGGTACGTTCACGTAACGTCGATTTCAGCCAGTATGCGCGCTTTAACAAAATTTTGTTCCGCTATTTCTGCCGCTATCCCGGCGATTTTATCTATCCTCCATCGCGCGAACGAAGCGGCCATGAGCTTGAAAAAGCAATCAGTCCGGTAAGCGTATCCACTCCGGAAATTGCCAAAGAAGAGGTTGTCGAAAAATAAGATTGCGCAGAAAAAGCTTATTCTATCAGCTTCATCTTTTGCGCAAAATAGTAGCAGAAATCGCGCATATCGCCGCAAATTTTTTCTTCGCCCGTAGCACGCTCAAAGGTATCGGCCATAGTGAGCAGCGTTTGGTGAAAAAAGGCTTTCATCTCATCGACGGTCATTTCTTTGTTCCACAGGTCGATGCGCAGCGCGTTCTGATTTTTTTCATCCCACAACGACATCATCAGCGCTTTACAGGCTTGCTCTTCTGTGCCCGAATCGGAAGCTTTCCAGGTCATTGCCAGGGGCACGTTGTTTTCGTCGAGGGTGACACTTATATTGATTTCGGATGTTTTCGTAACGGGGGCCATTATTTTTTCGGTTTATAAGATTTGAGTATTCTCCGGGGATTTTTTTCGTTTACCAGATCGGGTAATTTCAGATCGGGATGGTCTTTCATAAATGCGCGCACCATTTGCCAACCCAGCCACACACCCAGTCTTCCGGGCGATTCCTGCGAAATGACTCCGGTAAAGGGCGCATCCTGAATAAACTGGTTAAGAGCCAGCGGATCGATCGAGTACAACAGCTTCCTTTCGATTACTGTTTTCCACACATCGGCTTCGTGCTTGCGGCACCAGTCGAGCTCTTCGGGTGTATAACGAATTTTCAGGTGATCGGGCATATCGGGAAAAAGAGCATCGAGCGCATACATGATTTTTCCTTCGTGCACAATTTGGCTGAGGAAATCCTGCTCGGTGGGCGGTTCCAAAAAGGTATATTCGAACCAGCCGCGCATCACATCGATGACCAGGTATTCTTTGCGCATTTTATTTTTGACAAACTGGGGCAGCACTTCGGGCGAAATTTTACGCACGGTACGGTTCTCGGGACCGAGGTACATTTCCAGTCCGACCCCTATAAAATCGGGGGTAGTATAAACTCCGTAATTAAACACCGAGTTATAGGTTACGATTACCGGCACCCGGGCGTCGGGGAAATAATAACGCAGGTAACGAAAAGCAAGCGACAATTCTTCCGAGAGCCAGTTCAGATCGGGATATTCGGCCTGTATATCTTGATATACCTGCTTCATGGCTTCGTCTGATATAAAACGTTCGAGCGTAATGCCTATCAGCGAATCGCGGGGAGAACCGGCACGCAGCATGACCGAAACGTACGATTCCCACAAATCGCCATAGGTTTCGAGCCAGGCGGCATTGAGCTTAGCCAGCGCTTCGGGATCCGATGCCTCAAAAAGCGGTTTTTCAAGCCTTTCGATCCGCACGGGAGCCTCTATGCCCGAAATATCGACTTTAAGCGGGTTTTTACCACATGAAAAAACAAAGACCGTCAGCGCTGAAAACCAGCACAAAGGTTTAATCCGGCGTAAATTAAACATTACGAAAAAAAGATTATACTTGCAGTTAGAATCAATTTCAAAGGTATGAAAAAGATAGCTTTGGCTCTGCTGGCCCTCTTCGCCCTAAAAAGCGCCGGCGCACAGACTGAGGATAAAAGTTTCCGTTTCGGCTTACAGATAAGTCCCTCTATCAACTGGTATAAGCCTGATGATAACAAGCGTTTCGAAAAAGGAAAATCGGCGTTTAAATTTGGCTACGGCCTGCTTACCGAATTTAAAATCGGTGGGCATGCCTACTTTTCTACCGGCCTACAGATCCACTATGCCGGCGGGACGATCGGCTTTAAAGACACCGTGAATTTCCAATACAAAGACGATGAGATTCGAAAGCCGGTAGCAGCCGACAATACGCCTACCTACCTCCACAAGCTGAACGAACGTACTTACAAGGTCACTTACCTGACCATTCCCGTAGGACTGCGTCTGCGTACACGCGATATCGGCGGCTTTACCTATTTCGGGTATTTCGGCATCGATGCGTCGATACGCCTGAAAGGCCGCAGCAACGATAATGTAAACTCCTACACCGGCGGTACTACCTACGGGCCAAGGGTCAATATAGAAGACAACGACATTACCGCCGACATGAACCTGCTGCGTTTCGGCCTTAACCTTGGGCTGGGTACCGAATTCAACCTGAGCGGCTCCACCAATATTTTTGTAGGGCTCAACTTCGTACAGGGATTCTCGAATGTAGCTCGTGGCGAATCGAAATACCTGTTTAACCGCCGCGACATCCAAAGTCCGCTGAAGCAAAAATTCTACAACCACGCCGTGGCGTTGAACATAGGCGTGTTCTTCTAATTCGAAACTCTTTTCTGAATCCCACCCGCTGAAGGTGGGATTTTTTTTTACGATGAAAACCCGCGAAACTATTGCATACATTACCGGCTGGCTCGATGACTATTGTGCCAAAGCCGGAAGCAAGGGATTTGTGACAGGCATTTCAGGAGGGATTGACTCGGCGCTTACCTCTACCCTTTGTGCCCTTACAGGACGCGAAACACTCTGCCTAACGCTGCCTATCCATCAGGGAAAAGCCGAATACCAACGTGCACATGAACATATTCGCTGGCTGAAAGAAAAATTTAAAAACGTAGAAGGCGCAGAAATAAACCTGACCGATACCTTCGAAACGTTACGCCGTAGCTTGCCCGAAGAAACCTCGGAGCACGCGTTGGCGATGGCCAACACACGCTCGCGTTTGCGCATGAGCACCCTTTACGCCATGGGGCAACCGCGTGGATTGCTCGTAGCGGGTACCGGTAACAAAGTAGAAGATTTCGGCGTGGGCTTTTTCACCAAATACGGCGACGGCGGCGTGGATCTGAGCCCTATTGCCGACCTCAATAAAACGCAGGTATATCAACTGGCGCAGGAACTGGGCATCGCGCAAAGCATACAGCAGGCCGCGCCTACCGACGGACTCTGGGAAGACTCGCGCAGCGACGAAGATCAGATCGGCGCTACCTACCCCGAATTGGAGTGGGCTATGAATTATGTGACGAGCCGGCAGCCGGACGGGGAACGAATCCGCATCGAGCCGATAGTAGAAAGCGCATCGCTTAGCGCCCGTGAACAGGAAGTGCTTCGTATTTATGCAAAACTGCACAATGCCAACCGGCACAAGATGATTCCCATTCCGATTTGCCCCATTCCTGATTCGCTCAAAAACGGCCGTTAAAACCGGAACTCCACAGGAACAGGAAATAATGCTATACGTGCGGGATTAAAATTCAGGCGCCAACTCTACTTTCAGTCCGTCTATTTCGGGAGTAATACGAAGCTGACAACCCAGTCGCGAATTTTCTTTTACATGAAAAGCCTGATCGAGCATAGCCTCTTCGTCGTCGCTTTTAGCAGGCAGCTCGTGCGGACTGAGCACATAACACTGGCAAGACGCGCATAAGGCCATTCCGCCACAGGTACCCTCTACCGGAAGCTCGTACGATTTACATACTTCCATCAGGTTCATACCCATATCGGTAGGCGCTTCCACCTCATGCACAAAGCCCTCGCGATCAATAATGGTAATTTTTACGGTATTCTCCATAAAGCCTTTCCGGCCACGCGGTTAAAAGCCGTGTACTCCGTTTACAGTGGTGTATTTCAACACCAGGTTCTTATCGGGATAAATGCGTTTGAAAGCCGACTGCACCATCAGGGTCGCTTCGTGGAATCCGCAAAGGATCAGCTTCAGCTTACCGGTATAAGTATTGACATCGCCGATGGCGTAGATGCCGGGAATATTGGTGCTGTAGTCGAGCGTATCGACCTTGATGGCATTTTTCTCGATCTCGAGTCCCCAGTTGGCAATGGGTCCCAGCTTGGGTGTAAGCCCGAAAAGGGGAATGAAATGATCGGCAGGCTGGTGAATAAGCCCTTTGTCTTTTTGCTGAATGGTCACCGATTGCAGCTTGCCATCGCCCAAAAGCCCTACCACTTCGGCATCAAGCACCAGGTTGAGCTTGCCTTCGGTAGAAAGGTCAAATACTTTTTGCACGGAATCGAGGTGCCCTCGAAACGTTTGCGAACGGTGAACCAGCGTTACTTCCGAAGCGATTTTTTTCTCCAACAGGAAAATGGTCCAGTCGAGGGCAGAGTCTCCTCCACCGGCCAATACTACTTTTTTACCACGGTAAAATTCGGGATCCTTGATGATATATTCTACACCGCGATCTTCAAAATCGGTCAGGTGATCGATAGGCGGCTTACGCGGTTCGAAAACGCCTAATCCACCGGCGATAGCCACAATAGGCGCGATATGTCGGGTACCTTTATTGGTGGTCACTATAAACCGGTCGTCTTCTGTTTTTTCGATGGTTTCGGCGGCTTCACCCAATGTAAAACCGGGTTTGAAGGGCCGCGCCTGTTCCATCAGGTTATCGACCAACTCGCCGGCCAATACCGAAGGAAAACCGGGAATATCGTAAATGGGTTTTTTGGGATAAATCTCGCTGCACTGGCCGCCCGGCTGGGGCAAACTGTCGATCAGGTGACAACGCAGCTTCAGCAGTCCTGCTTCGAACACGGTGAACAAGCCACAGGGGCCCGCGCCTATAATGATGATATCGGTTTCGATGTGAGCACTCATGGGCGCAAATTTACTATTTATTGCCGCTCGTGCTTCGGGCAAGTTTCAATGCCACTCTAAGCATTTGAAAAAAAGCAAATTACAATCGAAACTACGCTTTCTGCAGACTTAGTGCGTGCCGCAAGAACACTGCGGACGGGTAAGTGTCCCGGTTTCGGGATGAAGCTGCAAAAAATGGCCCTGCCGGGGCATTTCCCAGTAAAAACGGCTGCGCTTGCGATCGTAATTTCCGGTCTCGTGCATGGTTTCGGGATCGTACAGGCGACCGTTCACCATCACATAACGAATCGTCTCGGTATTGCGGATATTGTCGAGCGGATTTTCGTCGAGCACCACTAAATCGGCCAGCTTACCTTTTTCGAGCGAACCGATGTCGCTGTCGAGACCCACATATTCCGCTCCGTTCAGCGTAGCGGCTTTGAGGGCTTCGTGCGGACTCATTCCACCCTGTGCAAGCATCCAGATTTCCCAGTGTACACCTATGCCCTGTATTTGTCCGTGACCACCCACGTTCACTTTTACCCCTTCGTCGGCCAGCTTTTTGACCGAACGCGAAGTAAGAATATGACCGTTTTCGTATTCCTCTTCAGGAATCATGGTGCGGTGCCTTGCACGGGCATCGATCACATCGCGCGGAGTATAGCTTAACAAACGTTGATTTTCCCACACATTGGTATGCTGGTACCAGTAATTTTCACCGTTCACCGAGCCGTAATTTACAATCAAAGTGGGCGTGTAACCTGTACGGCTGTTTTTCCAAAGCTGAATTACATCGTTGTAAATAGGCGCTACGGGAATGTTGTGCTCAATACCGGTATGTCCGTCGAGGATCATCGTCATGTTGTGAAAAAACGTAGAGCCACCTTCGGGTACGACCATGCACTGCTGCTCGCGGGCAGCCTGTATCACCATCTGACGCTGTTCGCGACGGGGCTGGTTGTAGCTTTTCACACTAAAAGCGCCAAAGGCCATGGTACGACGGATAGCCGAACGGGCATCGTCGAGCGAATTGATTTCGGCTTTAAAATCGCCGTCGGCGCCGTAAAGGATAGTGCCCGTAGAAAACACGCGCGGTCCTACCATCTGCCCCGATTTTACCAGCTCCGACAAGGCAAACACCATTTCGGTATTGGTAGAAGGATCGTGCGTGGTGGTGACACCGTAAGCGAGGTTGGCGTAATACGGCCAGTGTTTCTGCGGACTTAAGCCATGCCTGAAATGCCCTACGTGCGCGTGCACATCGACCAATCCGGGAATGATCGTTTTGCCTTTTACATCGATCACTTTTGCGCCCGAAGGAATAGCCACTTCACCTTCGCGGCCTATCTCTGCAATACGATTCTCTTTGACGACCAGCACCGCATTTTCGATCACCTCTTCTCCTTTCATGGTAATGATCCTTGCGCCTTTGAATACCACTGTACCCTGCGGAATATCGGTATCAAGCTCCAGGCCGATGCGGATACCCACCGTGTCGATCGGCGGAATAGAATCGGGCGCTCCTTCGAGAAAAGAGAAACGATTTTGCAAAGCAGCGGTAAAATATTCTTCACCTAAGGTCCAGTACAAATGCTTCGAATCGCTGCTCCAGTGCATGTTGATGCCCGCATCGCGCGATACTCTCGATACGGGTACCGAAGCGGTTTTGGCCGAAAGCTCGAGTGCCTGTCCGGCAGCGGGAAACGCGGCGATATATACGTTATGCAATTCGCGAAACGCAACCCATTGATTGTCGGGGCTCGGTACAAAATCGGTAGCGTAACGCGAAGTGAAATGCAGTTGCGCGTCATGCCCTTGCAAATCGACACTTTTGTACTGCACGTTGGGGAAACCTGAAGCCAGGTAAAAAATACGGCTACCCCCTGCATTGAACATCGGATCCCATCCCGAAGGCAGGATACGGCGGGCATCGGTACCATCGGCATTGGCGATATACACCCCGGGATTTACGCTGTACGCATACCCCTGATCTTCGTTGCCACGCTCTTTTACATACACTATTTTTTTACCGTCGGGCGAAAAACGCGGCATGCGGTAAATTCCTTTTTCTTTGCTCAGTTTCGTCTGCTTTCCGGTTTTGAGCTGAAGCTTCACGAGCGTTCCGGTGGCTTCATCGTCCCAGGTCACATAAAGCAGCTCCTGCCCGTTGGGCGAAAAAGAAGGTTCGTATTCGAATACCGTACTTTTGGTAAGGCGTTCGGGCTTGCCCGAGGGCAATGTTTTTTTCCATAAATACCCGGCGGCGTAAAACACCAACGTTTTACCATCGGGCGAAGTAACCGCATGGCGAATGGCTTTGGCGGTAAATTTCGCAGGCGACACCTCTTGCGGAAAACGCAGCGCTTCGACGATATGGTGACTGGCTTTTACTGAAAAAGGAATTTCGGAAACCGAAAATTTATTCGCGCCGGCTTCGGGGAAAGCAGCGATTTTTTTGAGCTTTCCACCCGACCAAATCACCAGGTGTTTATTGTCGGGCATCCAACTGAAACCGGGGTACACACCAAATATGGCCCAGGCTTCCTGCTGATCTTTGCTGAGGCTGTCGTACACCGGCCATTCTTCGGCGGTTTCGAGATCACGTACAAAAAGCACCGACTGTGTGCGTACGCGGCTCACAAAAGCGAGGTATTTCCCATCGCGCGATACCTGCGGACGCGCAGCGCCACCCGGACCTGTAATCAGGCTTTCGTGCGTACCTTTTTGAAAATCGTACCGTCTTATCTGATAAATCTGACTGTTGGGATCTTTGTTGTATTGAAAATAGCCACCGGGATACACGTCTTCGCTGAAATAAAGATAGCGCCCGTCGGGCGAAACGGAAGGCTCGTTGACATCCTGCTGATCGTTTTTGCGCGCGGTCAATTTTACGCCTTCGCCTCCCGAGATATGGTACATCCACATTTCGCCGGCACCCAGCGAACGGGTCGAAGTGAAATGCTTACGCGCCACAATATAATTGCCATCGGGCATCCAGGTAGCGTTATTGAGCAGCCTGAAATTTTCGCGGGTAACCTGTTTTGCCGCCGAGCCGTCGGTATTCATCAGCCAGATATTGTCGCCACCACCGGCATCGCTGGTGAATAAAATTTTACTACCGTCGGGACTAAAACGCGGCTGTATTTCCCAGGCGGGACCTCCGCGCAGCAAAGTCGCTTCTCCTCCTGTAATAGGCAGCAGGTAAATATCGCCGAGCAGATCGAACACAATTTGTTTCCCGTCGGGACTCACGTCGAGGCTCATCCAGGTACCTTCGCTGGTGGTAAATGAAATTTCTTTCGCAGCACTTTGCACACGGGTTACGTCCCATTTCGCTTCTTTTGGCTGGGCAAACACGGTAAGATGCGCCGCGCAGAACGCCAGTAAAAATGATAAGCCTCTTTTCATTTCGCAAACAGATTTGCGTAAAAATAGGGCTTTCCGTGGATTTTGGAAGCGGAACAGGACAAACGGAAGAAAATCTATCTAAGCCGTGCCGTCAGGGTTTTTGATAGCGGTATAAGCCCGTTTGTGCATTCACAGAAAAACGATACAGCGAGTCGCGTACGGTGATTTCAAAAAACAGATCCTTTTCCGTTGCGGCAGAAAGCGGTTTCATTTCGCTCAGCTTCAGGCTATGCATCTGTGTAGGAGCAGCCACAGGAACGACAAGCAATTGATCATTTTCTTTATCCAAAAAATAATAATTCCCGGAAACCGAATCGAGGTACATGGGCGTATGAAGCAGCCCCTTCTCCTGGTAAAATCCGTGATAGGGAAGCGCTTCGATTTTCTGGCCTTTCCAGCTTATCAGCTTGATATTTGATTTTATTTCTTCCCGATCATACAGCAGCACAAGGGCATACTCATCACTAAGCGCATAACTCGCGACATGATAAAGGGTGTCGGAAACAGACCTGACCGTCCAATCTTCGCGGATCACATCGCCGAAGGCCAGCACCTCGGTTTGTGCAGGAGAAATAACCGCTTTTCCTCCGGCATCTTGCAATGCTCCCTTATAAACCCTGTATCCGTTATAGCCTATTATGATGAGAGCGCTTTGTCCGGAATTGATATTCGGATATTCAAAATCGACATAAAATACAAAAGCCTTCATTTCGGGCAGATAGGCTTCAAATCGGGGCAACTTCACTTTGCTATCCTCGAGCAGCATATCCGGTATAAAATTCCGGAAATCAGTTTTGGTGAACACGTGATGCCATACTGTATCGGTATCCTGACGCAGGGTAAAATAAAAGCTGAGGCCCTTTCCGGTACGGGTAGAATTGCCGGCAGGGTGTTTTTGGTCGGTTCCGGGAGCGGCTGCATAAAAAATCCTGTGCGAAACACCATCGATAGTAACCGCCGCGTCTTTTTGCTGCACCGACGGGTCAGTGTCTGATTGTGTAGAAAGGTTATTTTTTGCTTCGGAACTTTCGGTGTTTTTTTCAGCGGAAGAGCAGCTTGCCAAAAAAACGGTAATAGCTATAAAACAAAATAGTTTCTGCATGAAATTTCCAATTAAGTACATTCCTTTTTCCGAAAGTAAAAGAAAAATAAAACGCAGGAATTATCTTTTTGGAAAACAGTTTCAACAGAGGACAAAGAATCCTTTTTTCAGCCCAAAAAGGATGTGCTGAAATACGCAAAAAAATAGCTGTTAAACCAGCTCCGCATTTACCGCTTCGACCGATCGTATTTCGGGCACTTCGCGACGAATGGTTTCTTCGACACCGGCTTTGAGCGTCATCAGGCTCATAGAGCACTGGCTACAGGCACCCAGCAAACGTACACGGGCTATGTGATCGGGAGTTACTTCGACCAGCTCTATATCTCCGCCGTCGGCTTCAAGAAAGGGCCTTATCTTATGGATAGCGGCCTCAATTTTATCGGTAAGTTCTGACATGATCAAGCGGTGAAGCAACGTGGGCAAGGTACCGGGAGGAAATAAAGCTGTAAGCGGTCCGTCCTGCACTGTCGCATATCCCACAAATTTAACACTTTCTGCGGCATTCCTGCAAGTATGTTTCAAAAAGAAGGCCGAATTGCGGCTTTTTTCCGCAGGTCGCAGGCACTTTATGCCCCTAAACCACATAAAACCGGCCGAAAAGAAGCATAGAGCGCTGCTTTTTTTATACCTTGTAAGGTATCACACGCCTTTATAGTTATCATCTTACAAGGAGGTATCATGCATTTGCATCGTCTTCGTTTTATGCTTACTACACTTAACCTGGCCGCGTATCTGCTTATGCTCGTCGTGAATTACCTGGCCGTTACCCTTCCGCTGGGCGGAAAAACACCGGGCGAACTCTCGGCACAGTATCCCAATCTTTTCGTGCCGGCCAACCTTACCTTTTCGATTTGGAGCGTGATTTACCTTTCGCTGGCTGCTTTTATCGTATATAGCTTTGTCAGCGCGCGTCGTTTGCCGGTGCAGGAAAAAAGCTTCATCGAACGTATCGGCTTGCTGTTTCTTCTTTCGTCGCTGGCCAACATCGCCTGGATTTTCGCCTGGCAATACGAGATTCTTCCGCTGTCGATGCTGGTGATGATCGTGCTGCTGCTCACGCTGATTGCGCTATACCTTCGCTTACAGGCCAATCTGCAAACCGCCACGCTGCGCGAAAAGCTCCTGGCTTACCTGCCTTTTAGCCTGTATTTGGGATGGATAAGCATTGCCCTTTTAGCCAATGCTTCGGCGTTGATCGTCGCGTATGAGGTAGCGGTGCAGCCCGAAGCCTGGGCAGCGGTGCTCATGATAGCCGGTACCGTATTGGCACTGACAGCGCTCTGGAAAAGAGGCGATCTGTTTTATGCGCTGGTGGTTAACTGGGCGCTGCTGGGCATTCTGCTCAATCGCCTCGACGATGCCGTGCCTTCCCCGCTGCTTATCCGCATTGCCGGGGCGAGCATGGCCGCCATTACGCTGCTGCTCGTTATACAGCTTCTACGCGGTCGAATTTACCGAACATCGTCATAAATCCGTTTGGATTTTTCACGCCCATAGCGCTAATTTTCGGGTTCAGGAAAACGCTTTTCTCTGATTTTATTTTTACTTTGAAACGGTTTTCAGGGTAAATTTTCTTTTTCCCTTAACCCCAATTCCCTTCTTATGAATTACCCGTATCAGATCACCTCGGCCGACGCTTACCAAAAAGCATATACGCAAAGTGTAGAAAATCCCGAAGCTTTTTGGGCAGCTATTGCCGAAAATTTCACCTGGCGTAAAAAATGGGACAAGGTCCTAGAATGGAACTTTAAGGATCCGCAGGTAAAATGGTTTTCGGGCGGAAAGCTGAATATTACGGAAAACTGCCTCGACCGGCATCTCGCTACACGCGGCCATGAAGCGGCGCTTATTTGGGAATCGAACGATCCGGAAGAGCATCACCGCGTGCTTACTTACAAGGAGCTACATTTTAAAGTCGTGCAATTTGCCCATGTGCTTAAAAATAACGGCGTAAAAAAGGGCGATCGCGTTTGCCTCTATATGGGCATGATTCCGGAGCTGGCTATTGCTGCGTTGGCCTGCGCACGTATCGGGGCTATTCATTCGATAATCTTCGGCGGCTTTTCGGCACAAGCTATTGCCGACAGGCTCGACGATGCGCAGGCCACCTGTATCGTTACCTGCGACGGCGCCTATCGGGGCGCGAAAGATATTCCGCTCAAAAGCGTGATCGACGATGCGCTGATAGGCAATAAAACCGTTCGGAAAGTTATTGTTTGTACGCGCACCCGAACTCCGGTAAGCATGATCAAAGGACGCGATGTATGGTGGGAAGATGAAATCAAAAAAGTGGAAACACAAGGCAATCCCGATTACCCGGCCGAAGCGATGGATGCCGAAGACATTCTTTTTATTCTCTATACTTCGGGCTCGACCGGAAAACCCAAAGGCGTAGTGCACACCGTAGGCGGCTACATGGTATGGACGGCTTATACTTTTGTAAACGTATTCCAGTACCGCCCGGGACAAATCCATTTCTGCACGGCCGATATCGGCTGGATTACCGGACACAGCTATATCCTATACGGGCCGCTGAGCGCCGGAGGCAGCTCTCTGATTTTCGAAGGCGTACCCACCTGGCCCGATGCGGGGCGTTTTTGGGACGTGGTCGATAAATTCGGAGTCAATATTCTTTACACGGCACCTACGGCCATCCGCAGCCTGATGGGCTTCGGGCTGGATTACGTAAACGGAAAAGACCTCAGCTCCCTGCAAGTTCTCGGCTCTGTCGGCGAGCCTATCAACGAAGAAGCCTGGCACTGGTTTCATAAGCACATCGGGAAAGAACGCTGCCCCCTGGTCGATACCTGGTGGCAAACCGAAACCGGAGGTGTGCTTATCTCGAACCTGGCCGGGATAACGCCCGAAAAACCCTCTTATGCCACCTTGCCGCTACCGGGCGTACAAGCCTGCCTGGTCGATGAGCAGGGACAAGAAATTGAAGGGCAGGAAATAAGCGGTAACCTCTGTATCAAATTCCCCTGGCCCGGAATGATCCGCACTACCTATGGCGATCATGAACGCTGCCGGCAAACCTATTTCTCGACATACCCCAATATGTACTTCACCGGCGATGGGGCCCTGCGCGATGCCGAAGGCAATTACCGCATCACCGGGCGAGTGGACGATGTGCTCAATGTAAGCGGTCACCGCATAGGTACGGCCGAGGTCGAGAACGCGATTAATATGCACGCCGGAGTGACCGAAAGCGCAGTAGTCGGCTATCCGCATGACATCAAAGGACAAGGCATTTACGCCTACGTCATTTACGACGATGCGCACGGCGACCCCAACCTCTCGAGGCAGGATATTCTACAAACCGTTTCGCGCCTGATCGGACCGATTGCCAAACCCGACAAAATTCAGTTTGTACCCGGTTTGCCCAAAACCCGATCGGGTAAAATTATGCGTCGCATTTTGCGCAAAATTGCCGAAGGCGAGACCTCCAACTTAGGCGATACCAGCACCCTACTCGATCCTTCGGTGGTAGAAGCGATCCAAAAAGGGGCTTTGTAAAAAACGGCCGATCCTTTTTCCGGTGCGGAATTTTTTTACTTACCTCTGCTCACATTTTACACTCAAAACCCTGAATCAATTGAAAACCCGAAATTTCACTTCCACCCTGCTGTGCGCAACGCTTTTTTGCTCACTAGTTGCGGCTACAAGCTGTAATCAGGCTCCTTCCTATACGGGAGAAGAGGATACACTACCTAAAGTGGAGATCGAAGAAGGAAGCACTTGCTATGAAGTCGATCACAGCGAAGTGATCCATCTGCGGCTCGACGTAATTTCGGATAAAATAATTGGCGGTTTCTTTTTGGTAAAAAATACGCAATGGGATACGCTGAGCTACGCTTTCTCGGGCAAAATTATCGAAGATTCGAGGTACCGTGTTGTGCTACAAACGCCCGAAGAAGCACGCGAAGAAGAATGGATACTGCACTTTAAAGACGGGCAACTGGAGCTTTCGGGCATTTCGCTGTTCAACAAGGGCACCGTACTGACTGCCGTCGATTGTGCCGATTTCCCCAATCACTACAGCATACGTTCGGCAGAAGATATACGCAATTTTTTGGATCCGAATGCCTATTATGAAAACGAAAATGCGACCTGCTTTTATATTTATGAATCTACCCGGGGTGGACGTATCCATACGCAGGAATATATCTGGCTCGAAAGCAGCGGCGATCAGGTAAAAGGCTGCGGAACCGGTACCTCGGAAGGACAACCCGACTGGGGCTTTGAATTTGAAGGGCATTTTACCGAACCGGGAGTGGCTGCTGTCACGGTGCACTATCTGCAAGAAGGCTATGTAGAAATCGAATGTTGCAGCACATTCACCCGAAATGAAAGCTGGCAAATTGATCTTACAAAAGGCACCATCCGACTCGATCACGCTACTGTAACCGACAACCTCATTTCGCTCGAAGGCGAGCTATACGCAATTCCCTGCGATGCGGTGGACGATTGGGCGCTTAAAAATAGGCAACGGCAATTGCGCCGATCTAAGGCTAAAGAATAACCCGACTTCGCTCCTATCAGAACTCGTACCGTACGCCAAGCGAAAACGTGCGTCCGAGGTCGTACGACTGGAACACGTATTCGGTACCCTTGTATTCCTGCACCTGGCGGAAAGGCGCATTGAGCAGGTTACGTGCCCTGAAGCGCACCACCCAATGACGGGCAAATTTTTTCTGTAAAGAAAAATCGAGTTGCGCACGTGGCATCTCATATACGTTGGGTGTACCGCCGGTCATTACTACCGACAAACGTTTGCCCGATACGTTAAAATTAAGATTGGCCGCCCAGCCCGTACTGTCGTTGGCAAAATTCAGGTATGCGTTAGCGATGTAAGGCGACTGACCAAACATTTCGCGGGTGTTTTTCCTTTCGGGATCCATGGCGCGAATAGCTATCATTTCTCCTTCCGAAATTCTAACCTTCGAATACACATACGAGAAGTTGGCACCCAGTTCGAAGAAACGCAGGGCCTTGATAAAATCGAGCTTCTTACGCACTTCTATCTCGGCTCCGAGCAGCTCGGCACGGCTCACGTTGCGGTAAGTAAGCTCGGCATTGGCAGCCGAAGGGTTAAACGTACGCTCGATCGGATCGTGAAATAGTTTCCCGAAAAAGCTCAAGGCATAGGTTTCGCCCGGACGCGGATACGTTTCGATGCGCAAATCGAGGTTATCGACCTGCGTACGCTGAAGCTGTCCGTTACCGATTTCGATGTAATCGCCCACGAAGCTGAACGAAGCAAAAGGTGCTAACTCACGAAACGTGGGTCGTGCCAATGTGCGCGAATACGCCAATCGAAGGTTTGTTTTTTCGGTCAGGGCATAGGTGGCATTCAGCGCCGGAAGAATGTCGAAATTATCGAGCAGCCCGGTGTCTTTGTCGTTCATGTCGTTTTTGAGGCTAAACGTCAGAATGTCGGTTTTTTCGACACGCAGACCGGTAATCACACGCAGGCGGGGCCCGGTGTAAAAATCGACCATGGCATAGGCGCCCATCACGCGGTCGGTGCCGATATAGCTGTTGCGTCGTTCGCTGGCATCGATCACATACACAAAGCCGTTCAGATCGGAGGCATCCATCCCGGCATCGCTCATATAGTCGTCAATGCTACCGTTGTAGCCGGTTTGGAAGTTGCGGAAATCGTAACGTTTCTCGCTGAAATTTCGCTTTTTATAGACATTAGATACTCCGAAACGGAGCTTCGCTTCTTTTCCGGCCGAACGGAACGTCTTTTCAAAATTGAGCTTGGTGTCGATATTGGTCTCTTCCATAGAACGGAAAAAACGAGAAGGATTGGGATAAAGCGCGGGCTGTATGTTGTACAAAGTGTCGCCCTGCGGATTGATGGAATAGTCGTTAGAGAAAAAACGCAGATCGGGTTCTTCCTGTGCCGAACGGGTGTAAGATCCCATCCAGTTCATACGAAAGCCGCCTTCTTCACCAAAAAGATGATCGCCTTTAAGCTGCGCCGAATTGATACTGCGTTGCAGGTATTGCACGGTACGCGTCTGGAAAATAAGGTCGGGATTATCGAGCGGAATGATACCTTCCTGCATACGCGCCGACGACATTCCGTTCTGGTTGCGCATCAGCATCAAACTGATTTTATGATTGGCATTAAATTTCAACGAGCCGTTGAGCAAAGCGCCCCAAAGCACACTTTCGGTACCCTTGCGATCCTTAAATTCTTTCTGCGGACTCAGCTCATTTACCAGCGTGGTATTTCCACCAAGCATATAACGGCCTGTATGTCCGTTGCCGTAATATTCATTTTCAGTAGCGTAGGTAAGTCCGGCGATAAGTCCGAACGAACGCTGATCATTTTTCTTAGAGGTGTACTGATTGCCGAACGATACGGAGTACTGCTGGTTAAGCCCCGCGCTTTGTGTAGTAGGTTGCCAGTTTTTATTAAATGCGCGGCTGTAGGTAGTCAGCTTGTTATCGCTTTCGGGCGAAGTAAAAGGAGCGGGCAATACCCCTGCGCCAAGTACCACCGAAGGAATAGCGCGGCTACCGTCGTCGAAGCCAAGACGATCGTGTTTTCCACCTTCAGAGGTAAGAAAATTACGGTTAAACGTAGCCAGCGTATTGTAGCCTAAAGTGGATGAAAACTGGAAGGTAAATTTTTCGGGAAAATCTTTCGTTTCGATATTGACCAATCCACCGGTAAAGCTCCCCGGATATTCGGGCGAAAAGGATTTTATCACGGTCATATTCTCGATCAGATTGGTGGGAAACAAGTCCATTTGCACCGTATTGCGGTTGGGGTCGAGACCCGGAATTTCGGCGCTGTTGAGCGTCGTTTTACTATACCTGTCACTCAATCCGCGTACATATACATACCTTCCTCCTTCGACCGTTACGCCGGTTACTTTTGCAGCAGCGGTAGCGGCATCATTATCGCCGGTGCGGGCAAACTGCTCACTGCTTACCCCATCCATTAACGTAGCCGATTTTTTCTTTATGCGATCAATGGCATCTATCGATCCTCTTTCTTCTTTAATGGTAATGACAAGGTCATCCATTTTGATGCTCTTATCGGGCAGGGCAAAATTATAGACCGTCACTTCTCCGGTTTTGACGGTGAGCTTCACCGTATCGGGATGGCAAGCCACATAACGGCATACCACCGTATAGGCACCGGGATCGAGTGTAAGCGTGAAATTCCCATCGAGGTCGGTCGATGTTTTTTTATCCTGTTCGAGTACAAATATCGCGGCACTTACCAGAGGTTCTCCGTCTTCGAGACTGGTTACTTTTCCTCTTATTTTCCCCGACTGTGAAAAAGCCGAAAAAGTGGCAAGAAAAAAGAACGCGGCGAGATAGAGTGGTTTCATGGTTTTAATTTAAAGTGCAAAAAAAAGGCCTTTACTTAACCATGGTATTATGCGCGTGTTAAGGGAATGTTACTATAAAAAACGGGAGCCCTCGTAGAGGACTCCCGTCTTGAAGATGAAAAAGAAAGCTTGTGCTTAGTCGAGGTAACCCGACTGGTGGAGCAGTGTCCAACCGTGCGCCCAGTTGGTAGAAGCGGCAGGGTCGAATGCACCTTTAAAGGTAACGGGAGTAAACCATGCGTCGGAAGGAGCGGTGCCTGCAGACAGTGCGTTGGTAGGCACGGGGTTGAATCCGCCCGAAGTAGAAAGCGTGTAAGTAATACCGGGGTCGGCTATGCTGTTACCCGCCGTAGCAAACAGGGCTGCAAAGTTTGCACTCTCACCTGCATCGGCTGCGCCGGCTACGAAGTTGATAGTAAACAGGTCGGCAGCAGTAGCAGCCACACCGGCTATTCTTACGTCAAAGAACACGTTGCCTTCGAGTTTGAGATCTCCGGTCAGCAGACGGTTGTAAGTGTCTTCACCGCTGGCGCGTTTTTCGATATCGACGCCTCTGCCCCAGTTGGCAAAGATAGAGTTGTGGTATTCGCCACCGGCATTTTCGCGGAGAGTAAGGGCACGGTGTCCGTCGGCAATACCGCTTCCGATATAGGTAGCGTTATAGATAAGCGGGTGCGAGTAAGGCGTTCCGTCTTGCGGTACGGTACCTCCGTCGTGTTCGCCGCCACGGTCGCCGTTGCCGGGATTTTGTACAGCCAGCCAAAACTGACCGAAACCGCGATATCCTTCGTCGTAGTCGTAGCTATCATCGCCGCAGAAAGCCACTACTGCGTATTTTACGCGGGCCGTTCCTCCGAAAAATTCGATACCATCGTCCACGTTAGAGATTACCTCTACGTACTCGATAACCGTTCCCGAACCTACACCACCGAGGGTAATACCGTTAATTTCGTTACCGGCTCCGATATCGGTACCACCGTGACGCAGCGACAAGTAGCGGATAACACCCGAATTGTCGTTATCGTCGTTACCACCGTAGAGGCCGCGTGGTTCTGAGGTAGGAATACCTTCGATAGCGGTTTCGCCGGGAGTAGAGTTCAGTCTTGATTTACCTAATACGATGAGTCCACCCCAAAGGCCGCTGGCCATCACGGGGATATTCCCGTTAAGCTGGTCCGATTCGGCAGTCATGATGATAGGCTCGGCAGCCGTACCGTTGGCAAAAATTTTGGCGCCACGGGCTACAATCAGTGCCGAAGCGTTTTCACCCTGACCCGATTTACCTTTAATCACTGTACCGGCTTCGATAGTCAGTTCCTGTCCGCTGTTCACAAATACAAAGCCATCGAGTACCCAAATACGGTTTTTGGTCCAGGTCATGGTACCGGTTCCACGTCCGCGATCATCGACTGTGACAATAGTATCGCTACCTACCACCATAGTAGTGTAGATCGTACTGTTGTCGGTCGGTTTTTCGGGATATTCGCAGGAGCCGTTGTCTTTTTCGGCATCGGGGTTGTAGTTAAGGGCGGCGGGGTCGGTACAACCTTCCTTTTTGTTGCAGGAAGTGCTGAACAGGCCAACTGAAGCAGCCAAAAGCAATACGGGGAGAGTGCGTTTATTCCACATTTTTCTTTAATTTTACAGCGTTACTAATAAGGGTTTCGATTAATTTTTCTGCCGCGAAGTACGGCAGGTAATGTGAACCCCATATAAAGCCGGCGTTACGGTTAATTTATTTCGGTTATCTCCGGGTACCGCAATCACACCTTATTAAAGGAGCTTGGGAGATGGCTAATGTTAAACTACACTTAACATTGCTTTAACTTGCACGCGATATACTCCTTCTACTTTCGTTACGGTAATGTTTAACTTTGTAAAATGAGTGCACAGACTAAAATCCTGCTGGTGGACGATGAACAGGACATCCTTGAGCTGATTCGGTACAACCTGGAGAAAGAGGGATTTGAAATTCATACCGCGTCTAACGGAAAAGAAGCCGTTGAAAAGGCGCATCAGGTCAAACCCGATCTCATTCTGCTGGATGTGATGATGCCCGAGATGGACGGGATAGAAACCTGCATGCTGCTGCGTGAGACCGAGGCTTTCAAGCACACGCTGATCGCTTTTCTTACAGCGCGCGGAGAAGATTATTCGCAGATTGCCGGCTTCGATTCGGGAGCCGACGATTACATCACTAAGCCCCTCAAACCCCGTGTATTGGTAAGCCGTGTAAAAGCGCTGCTACGTCGGGGCGGATCGATGGCCGAAGAAGAAAAAGTGCCCGCATCGGGGATCACCATCGACCGTGAAAAATACCTGGTGATCAAAGACGGCAACGAGCTTACACTTCCCAAAAAAGAATTTGAGCTGTTAGCGCTGCTGCTGTCCAAACCGGGCAAAGTATTTACCCGCGAAAGCATCCTGAACGATGTATGGGGACACGATATCGTAGTGGGCGATCGTACTATCGACGTGCATATTCGTAAATTGCGGGAAAAAATCGGCGACGAGTTTATCCGTACGGTAAAAGGCGTCGGCTACAAGCTCGAACACTAATGAGAAGCACCACTCCCCGGGGCATAGCCTTTTCCATTTCCTGTATCCTGGCGCTGGTGGTTTTTGTGGCCGTTTTTGCGGTAACGCTCGTGCTTAACGGAGATTTTTACTTCGTATCGGCGGGAGTGGTTGCCGGACTTACTTTTTTCGCCACCTATTTTCTGGTGTATTACACCGTAGATAAATTTATTTACAGCAAAGTAAAGCTGATCTATAAAAGCATTTACAGTCAAAAGATTCGTCGTAAAACGAAAGAGCGTATCAACAAATCGCCCGATATGCTAGCCGAAGTAAATGAAGAGGTGATGTCCTGGGCCGAAGACAAGGAAGAAGAGATCAAAAAGCTCAGGGAGCAGGAAGCTTTTCGCCGCGAGTTTTTAGGCAATCTTGCGCATGAGCTGAAAACGCCGGTATTCAGCATACAGGGTTACATTCTGACCTTGCTTGAAGGCGGACTGGAAGATCCGGAGATTAACCGTGATTTTCTGCAACGCGCCGAACGTGGCGTGGATCGGATGATGCACATCATCGGCGATCTCGACACCATTACGCAGCTCGAATCGGGCAGTTTGCAGCCCAATATGAAAAAGGTGAACATTGTGGAATTGGCCCGAGAAGTAATGGATTCGCTCGAAATGAAAGCCAAAGAACGGCACATCAAGCTGGCCTTTAACCGCAATTACGATCGGCCTATACTGGTAAACTGCGACAAGGGACGTATTGCGCAGGTATTTACCAATTTGCTGGTAAACTCTATTAATTACGGCCGCGAAGGCGGAAAAACCGATGTGCGTTTCTTCGATATGGACGAGCAGATTTTGATTGAGGTCGCCGACAATGGATTAGGTATTTCGCAGGATCATCTGCCTCGTGTATTTGAACGGTTTTACCGGGTCGATAAAAGTCGCGCACGGCACCAGGGCGGATCGGGACTTGGCTTGTCGATTGTCAAGCACATTCTGGAGGCGCACCTTCAGACCATCAGTGTGCGTAGTACCGAAGAGGTAGGCACTACCTTCGTATTTACGCTGGAAAAGGCAAAATAAGCGCTTTCTTTAAAAGGAATTCAGCTTTTTTACTTTCCAATAAAAACCCGCTACCTTTTCGGTAGCGAGTAAGTATAAGATACAAGTATCTTGTTTTTATTTTTTAATCAGCCTTGAGCGGTGCACCTGGTTGTTATATTCAAGTTCTACAAGGTAGATTCCCGGAGGCTGAGCAGAAATATCGAACATTATCTGACCGGAGAGTTGCTGTGCAGACAGTTGCTTACCGGTAATGTCATACAGCCTTACCTGTGCATTGTCGAGCCATTCGGTGCCGTCTTTCAGCTTAAGCTGCACGCGGTCATTTGCCGGATTGGGAAATAGAATAAAGGCATTTTCTTTTGCTGCGCCGAAATTCACCGCGATAGGACCGAATGTTTTATGGGTGCCGTCAAAATCGTACTGGGTAAGGCGGTAATACGCGGTAGTACCGACTATCGTTACTTTATTATCGGTGAGCGAATATTGACGTGTGCTGCTGCTGTTGTTAGCGCCTTCCTGACGACCTACAAATTCCCATTCGGAACCGTCGTAACTTCTTTCTATTTCAAAATACGCGTTATTCTGTTCGGTCGCGGTGATCCAATTCAGTGTAATCTGATTGTCGGCATATTCGCCGGAGAAAGACAATAGCTCGATGGGGAGTTCGCTGGTCCAGCTTATGGTTACGAAACCTCCTGCACCTGCACCACCAGAAGCTCCTACAGCCGAAGAACCGTTTCTATGTGCACGCGCGCCGCCACCGGCGCCGCCACGCGGACTGCCTCCATTGCCGGCCGTAGTACCTGTTCCTGTTCCTGAGCCTCCGTTGCCTCCGTTACCACCGAGGTTAGCACCACCAGCGCCTCCAGCACTCACACCTGAAGGTGTACCACCACCAGTAGTCGGATTAGTTGCCGATGCACCATTATTTCCGGTTCCAGCGCCGCCACCACCTCCACCACCTGACTGACGGGTAGTGGTTCTGGCTCCTGGCGCACCGTTACCTCCATGGTATATAGTCCCTGAACCTGTAGTTTCACCTAAACTGCCTGCCGCATAAGTGCTAGCTCCGGCAGCAGCGCCACTTCCATTGGCACCATTACCTCCATTTCCCCCCAAAGCCCATGCTACTTTTGTCCCATTAATAAGTACCCGACTTTCACCACCAGCTGTTCCTGCTGAGGCTGAAGTTGAATTACCTGCACCTGCTGAACCTCCTGTACCTATTATTACTTGACAAGACTGACCCGGCGTTACCGGAACCACCGTAATTGAATACATTCCTCCTTTTCCACCACCGCCTGCAGCAGTCTGCTGACAGGAACCGCTACAGTTAGCTCGTGCTCCGCCTCCGCCTCCACCGCCGCCCCAGGCCTCAATGGTCATGCTGGTTACGGTAGCCGGTACATTAAAGGTACAGTTCGCGCTAAAAGTAATCGTGTGCGTGCCCGAACCCGTAGGAGGCGGACATTGCGCTATTGCGGTATTTTGCAGCGACAAAAAACCGACCGCAAACGGAAGGGTAAGAAACAAACGGGAAAAAGAAAATGAATTCGCATTCTCTTTCGAGGAGGAACGGCTAACAGGCAACATATACTTATAGATGGTAAGAGGTTTTACAAATACTAATTATAAATATACGTGATAACACTTAAAGATTTATTAACCGATAATACGTAAAAAATCGGATGCAGAAGAGAAAAATAAGCTAACTTCTCTTTGTTTTTTCTGATTTTCAGTTGATTATGTATAAAAAAGCCGGTTTTGGATAAGTGAAAAAACTTAATGCAACCCGGTTTTCGAGCTAAAAAAAGGCTTTTTCGACTAATTTTTATTTTTCTGTGATTTTTTTATTTCCGGTGTTATGCTTTTTGGGTTCCTATTCTCCGAGCGTCTTTTCGCCTGACGATATAAAAAAACCCCGACATTTCATTGTCGGGGTTAAGTGTAAAAAGCGGTCAGCCTATTGTTTTACAAGTCTTGTGCGGAAAACCTGGTTATTGTAACGAAGCTCCACAAAGTAAATACCCGGAGGCTGAGCCGATATATCCAGGGTACGCTCTGTGCCCGAAAGCGAACGGGAAAGCAATTGTTTTCCGGTCATATCATAAAGGCTGAATTGCGCATTTTCAAGGTTTAGATCGGCTGAAGCCCGAATATGCAATTGATCGGCAGCGGGGTTGGGATAAAGCGTAATCGCATCTTCACGTTGTGATTCGCAACTCAGGTACACGGGTGTAAAGACCTCTTCGGTACCGTCGTAATCTTGCTGCACAAGGCGATAATAAGCTCCCGAGCTTAGCGCATTCGGATCGGTTACGGAGTAGGTCAGCATAGAATTGCTGGAATATGCACCCTGCACGGTATTGACCACCTGCCAGCGTATTCCATCGCTGCTCCTTTCGACTATAAACCAGGCATTGTGCTGTTCCGAAGCGGTCGCCCAATTGAGTACTGCGGCTCCGTTTTCACATTTACCTGAAAAATAAAGCAATTCTACCGGAAGCGGAGAGCTGTTATTGTGCGCATGCAGCCATAATTCGGAGAAAGAAGGCACAGAAAAATCGACATAATGCGTACCCGATACGGCTGCATAATTTCCGCTGCCGGTTTGGGCAAAACTGCTAATCGTTCCGGTTCCGCAATTATTAGAAAAAACATTATCCTCATTGGCACCCGAATATTTTGTGAGGCGAAGACTACCTATACCAGTTACATCATCTTCAGGATTGGAATTGTTTAAGGATGCATTCTGCAATGCGGTCAACTCAGCACCACTGAAATACAATCGCAAGGTCACGTTAGCCGCCGGTGCTACGGTAGAAGAAATTCTCCAGTGACGGTCGAGCGAAGCGCTTACATAGGTAGGATCGTCACAGTCGGGAACATTGACCGGTACTCCTCCTTCGACATAAGTTCTGGCGGTTACATTACCCAGGTTAGAGGCACCGGGATTTACCGAAAGCAGCACACGACCGGCATTATCTACAAGTGTGGTCCAACCGCTTCCTGCAGAAACCGGGCAGGTACGCGTACTGTTGTGTGCGGCCAGTGTGGTGATGACCGGTGTAATTTGAAGGCGTGCATTGGCACCACCCGTACCTTCGGCTGTTCTTACTTCAATGGTAGTATTGGCATCAAGCTCAAAAGTACCTACTGCTCCGGCACAGGCAGGTGCTGCTCCGCTCCAGTTCGCACAGTTCCATTCCTGTTGGCCGTTAATCAAAACGCGTGTAGCATCGTCCCAATTATCCATGGTTAAGGTATAGGTACCGCAAGGAAAGCCTTGGCGCTTGTGCACAAACGTAAAGTTATTTTCGGGCAGCTCACATCCTGACCATCCCGCAGAAGCGGAAGGAGAAAGGGTGTTATCCCAACCGTTATTGGGAACCGATTGGGTGTCGAAGCCGTAATCGTTACCCGAAAGTGTCTGTGTATAACGCCCGAAATAGCTGGTACCTGATCCAAGCTCAATATCGTGGCCATTGTAGCCATACACGGCCCATTCGTTGTTTCCAAACACAGAGGGGTTACCCACGGGCGCGGTTACAGTCACCTGTATCGAAGACTGGCAACCGTTGACGCCTGTGTAAGTGATCGTAGCCGTTCCGGCAGAAACACCGGACACGACTCCCGTTAAAGGATGCACGGTAGCCACCGCAGTATTGCTGCTTTCCCATTTGGGGGCGGTATAACGCACGATAACTATTCCACTGCCACCGCTACGTTCGGCTCCGCCGCCGCTACCGGTATTAGCAGTTCCGGCAGTACTTTCTCCATTTCCACCACCACCTGAACCACCTGTACCGTTGCTGCCGTTGATGGTCGTTCCACCACCGCCGCCACCGGCGTACCAAACTGTTGAGCCTGTAATGTCATTCGAAATGCCGGGGCCTCCGTTTCCGCCTACCTGCGATGCAGCGGCACCACCCGGACCACCTGCTCCACCGCCTCCACCACCGGTTGCATTTACCGTCAAATCAGGTGTGGTTCCGGCTCCGCCTGCATAGGTTCCGGCTCCTGCATTGTTACGAGGCGTAGCGGTGGCTCCGCCACCACCACCACCAGAGCCCTGCACGGTACCTGTACCGCCTGCTTGTCCACCAAGCCCCTGGTCGCGGGATGCCCCGCCACCGCCACCACCGGCAGTGAAAAGACCGAAAGCAGATTGTCCTCCATTGGTGGCCGCCGTATTGGGTGAAGCGGAATTATTGTGAACCGCCCCACCGGCACCTACTGTTACAGTAGTATTGCCAGCGATAGATACAGAAGTACTATGATACACCCCACCGGCACCGCCGCCGCCGCCGCCATTCGAACCGCCACCGCCGCCGCCGCCGATAACAAGCACACGGGCATTGGGAATTGCCTGTGCTGTGGTAAACGTTTCGCTACTGTTAAAGCGGTGAATGCGGTCGTTGCCCAAGGTCGTAACGGTTCCTCCACTGGGATAGGCTGTCCACACAGGCTGGCCTGAGCTGAGGGTCACAGTGGTACCTGCGCAAAGCGTAGTAGGTCCGGTAAGCGTAGGCGCATCGACTACGGTGATAGGTATGGTAAACACCGTATTACCAGGCCCGCAGCCTCCGGCATTACTATGAAACCAGCAAACTCCGTCGCGCACGAGCGACGCGTTAATTTCGTAGCTACCAGCCGTAGCAGGAGCCTGCGCGGTAAACGTAATGGTCTGTGAAGCACCTGCTGCGAGGTTACTAAAAGGTGTTATTCTAGGGTTAGCATCCTGCCCGCTCTGCCAGTCTCCCCACCAGGAGAAGTTCACGCTGGCCGGAGGCGTCCATCCGCTGGTCCAGGGTTGAGTACCTCTGTTTCTTACGGTAATGCTAATGGTTTTACTCTCTCCTGCACACCATACGGTGGGGATAGAGGAGGCTACCCATTCTACCCCATAATCGGGCGTAGGTACGGTGTAAGTCACGCGCAAAACCGGTCTTTTATTGATATCCGTACCGTCGTCTCCCACACCATCGGCACCGTGGATGCGAAAGCCGAAGCCACCCGATCCCCTGGAAAAGCCCAGGTTTACCGGAACGGTTTTATTGGCATTCAGAAAAGTGAGCCCTGCGGCATTAATACCTCTGGTTTTCTGCCCTACGGGATCCAGGTTAGCGCTGCTCGACTCGTGTGCAGAAGAATTCCCAATGGCATCCCACACCTGATCGACTGTCATGTTACCAGTACCGGTTCCGGGGTTACCGGTAAAAAAGCGCAGGTAGTTGCTACTCGCTGATCCGCTGCTGGTTTCTACCCAAAAAATCACTTCAGCCGCCGTAATGGTCGCGTTAGCAGGTATATGTGCGTTGATGTTAAACCTTGCCCAGCCCCGAAAAGTGCCACTTTGTCCATGCCTGAGGTAACCAAAGGACCTAGTATTACCGGTACTTCCCGAGCCTTCCACCCTACCCGAGTTAGGATTGGCCGCACCCGTACAGGGGATATCTACCGTTACTTGTGCAAACAGCGTAGTGCTACACATGCAGGCCAGCGCCAGCGCAATACTTCTTACTGAAAAAAGAGAATAGATTTTTTTCATGACAAATCAATTCCGTATTAGCTCACAAAGCTTTTCGTCTTAAATCGCCGGGCACCAAGCCTTAGCGACAAACAGCTACGCAATACGTGTTTTTAATAAAAAATTAACTGAGAGAGAAGGATATGACAAGTTGCTTCTCTGATGCCCGATGGGACATTCGGCGCGGCGCGGCGCCACGGACTATAGGAGTAGTAGTTATCTGCATAGCAAGCGATTTTACTTCCTGTTTCCCCTTTTTTACAGTTTCTACAGGAAGAGGGGTTCTTTAGCAAATATAAAATTTACTTCATAAATCCCTAATAAACGCCGCCTTATCATGTATTAGATTGCCTTGTTTTTAACTTAGAATTCCAGCTATGGTTTTCACTTAGCCTGTTGCTTATTTTTCAAGTTGCTTTTACGAAGCGCTTATTGAAATCACTCGCTACGGCTTATTCATCGCTATTTTCTAAGAAAATAAGCTAAACACATTTGCACATAAAGACGCCGTAGTAAACAGCTTTAAGCGGTCTAAAAGTCCTCATTTGTTGATTTTACTCAACTTATTTTTAATAATTAACGAGGAAAATTGCCTGACACACCTGTATAGCTGCGCAACACATGAGTTAACAGACGGTTAATCTTCGCTGGTGAAGGACAACAGCGAGTTAAGTTTCCTCCAGTTAAGAGGTTGTTTATTGTTTAATCAATCTGATATACCCTCTTCGATCTCCGCTTGTAATTTCCATCACATAGATGCCTGTCTGCTGAGTGGAAATATCCAGTTGCACCGTTTGCCCGGAAAGCGCATGTTGACTATATACTACCTGACCGGTAAGACTGTAAATCCGAATGTGCAGCTCGCGAAGCCATTGGGTAGAAGACAGCGTATATACGCCGGTTCCGGGGTTAGGATATACCGTAAACAAGGAGGTGAAATCAAGCTCGTCCACACTTGCAGAAAGAACCTGCACACAGGCCGAAGTGTCTGTACAGGCGTTCTTACTGATCGCTACGGCATAATTTCCATTTGCCGTCGCTGTAAAAGTGGATCCGACCGCTCCCACCACGACCGCATATCCGTTGTCGCAATTCAACCATTGGTAAGATGCGTTAGACTCATTGGCGGTAAGGATATGCCCATTCTGCGTAACCGACATATCGAGCTGGTTAATCGTCAGGTAAAGCGTAACAGTACTGTCACACCCTCCTGAGTTCGTAAACTGTTGGGTGTATGTGCCGGATTGCGTGTAGGTCTGTGTGTTCCAGGTATAGCTGTTACAGGCCACTCTGTACATCGAAGAGCCGGCTGAAGCGCTGACAAGGTGAATTGTAATCGTACTGTCGCAACCGGCCGCATTGGTAAGCTGTTGGGTATAAGTTCCCGCAGAAGTGTATGTTTGACTGTTGACCGTATAAGTATCGCAAAACACATCCGTAATTGAAGAGCTCGTAGGCGCACCTACCGATACTGCAAATGTTTGCGCGGTAGAGCTGCCACAAGTGCTATTGGCCGTTACCGTGATGGTTCCTCCTGCAGCTCCTGCTGTTGCGCTGATACTATTAGTGGTACTGCTACCATTCCAACCCGAAGGTAATGTCCATGTATAACCTGTAGCAGAAGGATCATTAGGTACGGTATAAGTACCCGAGGCTCCACTACATAAAATTGCGCTCCCGGTGATAGCTGCAGGTTGCGCAGGCGATGCTCCCGGAGTGACCGTGAATGTCTGCGCGGTGGAAGCACCGCATGAATTATTGGCTGTTACTGTAATGACACCTCCGGAACTACCTGCAATGGCCGTAATTGTATTACTGGCGCTTGTTCCGCTCCAGCCCGAGGGCAGGGTCCAGGTATAACTGGTGGCAGAAGGATCGTTGGGTACGGTATAGCTTCCTGAGGCACCGTTACAAAGGCTGGCACTACCGGTAATAGCAGCCGGTTGTGAAGGCGTATTACAAGTGGCTACGGTATAAGTAATTCTTACTTCACCGCGAGCTCCTGTGCCCCCATCCCTATTCGTATTGCCTCTTTTTTGAACCGCACCACCAGCTCCTCCGCCAATAGTAGCGCCATTGGCGCCCACCTGACCGGCAGCTCCGGTTACGCCCGACTCGGTACACCAACCACCATTGCCACCTCTTCCACCTCCTGTTGCACCGCCATTGCCTCCCACTAAGGCACTGGATTTACCCGTGCCAGGAGGTGCTTCCCCTGCCGAACCTGAAGCACCGGTACCTGCGCCTCCTCCTCCTGCACCACCTACTATTCCATTACTTCCGTTAGTGCGACCTCCGCTTCCTGATCCTCCATTATATGTAATCGAAGCAGTACCTGTATTTACCACACCTGCACCGCCAGCGCCACCGCCGGCAAGCGTACTGCCTGCACCTGAAGCCGCACCGCCCACTCCACCGGTAGCATATAAAATCGAACTTCCGCCAAACGATACGGAACTTTGTCCGCCAGTCCCTCCAGCTAATGGAGTAGAGCCAATCCCTGCAATACCACCACCACCTACTTCTATATTGTATGTCTCTCCGGGCTGAACCGAAATGGTCGTACGGGCATAGCCGCCGCCGCCACCACCTGCTGCTGCTGCTACAGTACTGGCATTTGTCTTGGCACCGCCGCCACCGCCGCCGCCGCCCCAGGTTTCAATGGTAATTGAAGTGACACCTGCCGGTACGGTCCAGGTAGTCATACCGGGCGATGTAAAAACTTGGGGGGATTGTGCTGCCGCATACGAAATGCAGCAAAGAAAAAAACAAGCCACACTTAACTTCCGGAACAATCCGGAAAAAACAGCGGTTTTTCTGAAACGAGAAGAGAACGCGTAAAAAAGCAGCATAACGTAAGTATTACTTTGGTCAATAAATATAGTTTATACAAATTAAAAATCCACTATCCCGTTAGAAACCGAAAATCGGATGGGATACCCTACTAAAAGAAAAATAAATCTTGGGTAAATATTTCGTTCGCAATAAGATAGCATCTATCAACTTTTCCGATGCCAGAACGCAAACATCTGTACACACTTTCAGTGGCGGTAAAACGTTATTTTTTTACGCATTCGTTGCTTTTTGTAAAATTCCTTTTATTCTTTTCTCTCATTGCTTTGCAAGCCTGAGTGAGACCCTTGTTGGCGGGTTAACACACAAGGCATTTTCACAAGCGAAACGAGAAATTTTCGTAGTAATAATTCCCCTACTATAAGAAACAGCGTATTAAAAATACTTATAACTAAAAACGAGCCATCCGGTTAAGGATGACTCGTTTTTAATGAGTTGTGAAATGAAGTTTATTGCTTCATCAGTCTTATATGCGAAACGCGATCTCCGCTTCGGATTTGCAGTATATACACGCCGGTATTTTGGTTTGAAATATCAAACACCAACGTTTCACCATACAGGTTTTGTTGGTTATGCACCAATTGACCGGTGAGGCTATATACACTTAACTGCACATCGTATAAAAACTGGGAAGAAGCAATCGTATAATATCCGTTACTCGGATTGGGATAAACCGTAAACAAGGATGCGAAATCTATTTCATACAAACTGGCTGAAAGTACCTGTACACAGGCCGAAGTATCAGTACAGGCATTCTTACTTATTACTACCGCATAGTTACCATTTGAAGAAGCCGTAAACGTTTGACCAACGGCTCCCACGATAACCGAATTTCCATTGTCGCAATTCAGCCACTGGTACGAAGCGCCATGTTCATTGGCGGTAAGTATATGGCCGTTTTGAGTCACCGACAGATCGAGTTGGTTGATGGTCAGATGCAAGGTAACTGTGCTGTCGCAGCCTCCTGAATTAGTAAACTGCTGGGTATAAGTTCCGGTTTGTGTATAGGTTTGCGTATTCCAGGTATAGCTATTACAAGCTACACGGTATATCGTAGAACCTGGGGAAGCATTGGTCAGGTGAATCGTAATCGTACTGTCACAACCTGCCGCGTTGGTCAACTGCTGAGTATAGGTTCCCGCAGCAGTGTAAGTCTGACCGTTAAGTGTATAACTTGTACAGAATGCATCACTAATAGTCGAACTGGTCGGGAGATTCACCGTGACAGCGAGAGTTTGTGAAGTAGAACTGCCACAGGCATTGTTGGCTGTTACGGTAATAGTACCACCCGATGCACCCGCTGTAGCGCTGATGCTGTTAGTGGTGCTGCTGCCTGACCAACCCGAAGGCAAGGTCCAGGTGTACCCGGTGGCATTAGGATCGCTTGCTACAGCGTATGATCCGGATGCGCCATTACACAATGAGGGGTTACCTGTAATCGTAGCAGGCTGTGCAGGCACCGCACCTGAAGTTACGGTAAGGGTCTGCGAAGTAGATGCGCCGCAAGTGTTGTTAGCCGTTACCGTAATCGTTCCGCCTGTAACACCCGCCGTAGCGTTGATGCTGTTCGTAGTGCTGCTTCCTGACCAACCCGAAGGTAAAGTCCAGGTGTAGCCTGTAGCCGAAGCATCGTTAGGTACCGTGTAAGTATCAGAAGCTCCGTCGCAAAGACTGGGACTTCCAGTGATGGCACCCGGTTGTGCAGGTACCGCACCTGAGCTTACAGTAAAGGTCTGTGAAGTAGATGCACCGCAAGTGTTGTTAGCCGTTACAGTGATCGTTCCGCCCGATGCACCTGCCGTAGCATTGATGCTGTTGGTAGTGCTGCTGCCGCTCCAACCTGAAGGTAAAGTCCAGGTATAACTTGTAGCCGAAGCATCGTTAGGTACGGTGTAAGTATCGGAAGCTCCGTCGCAAAGACTGGGACTTCCGGTAATGGCACCCGGCTGTGCAGGCACCGCACCTGAAGTTACGGTAAAGGTCTGCGAAGTAGAAGCTCCACAAGTGTTGTTAGCCGTGACGGTAATCGTTCCACCTGTAGCACCTGCCGTAGCGTTGATGCTGTTGGTGGTACTGCTGCCACTCCAACCCGAAGGCAAGGTCCAGGTGTAGCCTGTAGCCGAAGCATCGTTAGGTACCGTGTAAGTATCGGAAGCTCCGTCGCAAAGACTGGGACTTCCGGTGATGGCACCCGGCTGTGCAGGCACCGCACCTGAGCTTACAGTAAAGGTCTGCGAAGTAGATGCGCCGCAAGTGTTGTTAGCCGTGACAGTAATCGTTCCACCTGTAGCACCTGCCGTAGCATTGATGCTGTTGGTAGTGCTGCTTCCTGACCAACCCGAAGGTAAAGTCCAGGTGT
>CAYWRZ010000016.1:55970-68734 GCA_964460845.1 uncultured Weeksellaceae bacterium | reverse complement strand
CCGTAGAGGCATCTTCAAATACCAGGCCGGTAGTAGCGCTAAACGTGCCGGTAGAACCACCCGTAATGTTCGCTACAGGATTAGTCGCATCCACACAATAAGAAGCAGCGCTGTAAGCAAAACTCGCATCGTCGAGGGCAGTGATGCTCACCTCAAATGTTTCGGTGTTGGAACAAGTGCCGTTGGTCGTAAAAGTAACGGTGTAAGGGCCACCTGCTGTGCTGCCTGCAAGGTCAATCTCACCGGTAGAGGCATCTTCAAATACCAGACCGGTAGTAGCGGTGAACGTGCCGGTAGAACCGCCCGTAATGTTCGCTACAGGATTAGTCGCATCGGCACAATAAGAAGCAGCGCTATAGTCGAAGCTCGCATCGTCGAGCTGGTCTTCAATCTCAATATCGAACGTGGCTGTGTTCGGACAAGTACCATTGGTAGTAAAGGTAACCGTGTAAGTACCTGGTGTACTGCCTGCAAGGTCAATTTCGCCTATAGAAGCATCGGCAAATACCAGGCCCGTAGTAGAAGTAAAACTACCCGTAGCGCCGCCGGTAATGGCAGGCGTTGCATTGGGAGCGCTGGTACAAAAAGACGTACTTGCGTAAGTAAAAGAAGCATCATCGATCTGCGTAAAAGTCAGTGTTTCCGATTTGGTATCGGTACAGCCTGATGTTTCCCAAAGATCGTAATTCACGTTCAGCGATACAGTCGCATTACCTGCGGTACCAAAAGTAGTAGTGGCATTTACGGTGTGGGTGGTGCTGCCGTCGGCTAAAGTCCAGGTAAAAGTACTGTCGGCTACGCCATTGAAATGATGGTTAAATGCCTTAGGGTTGTAAAACCTGCTTTGGGCAATCGCGGTAGATGTATTGGTAAGCGTCACTTCCTGATCGATGCAAAGCGTAGCAGGACTTACGGTAAAATCGCTGACCAGGTTATAAGAAACCACCGGCTCAAACAGAAAATCGGCATCAAAACCGAGAAGAAATAGATCATCAGGGTCCATCCACTTGTCGAACATGAAAACACGTGCAAGACGCTCTCCTCTTCCGCTATATATAGGAGTCGTAGCATTGCCCGTATAGTTCGCATAGATTCTTACACGATTCGCATTATCTGAACCGGGATTCAGTATCGAAATCACATAAGGGCCGTTGACAACTACGGGCGAAGAAAACGTGACGTTTATCCAGCCCGGCGTGGTAGGAGCTGTAAGCGTACCGCTAGCCAGTAAAGCTCCCGGTGTTTTGTCGGCCGCAGCGGTATGAAGGCTCACGTTAAGATCACTGGGGGCGAATATCGCCCCAGCATATATCCATACACCTTTTACGGTAAGGGGCGCAGGCGCATCAAACCACTGGCTGGCAGCTTGAAGGTAGGAGTCGCTGTCTGCCTGCGTAGAGTACACTGAAAACGTCGTACCGTTAAGGTTTTTGGCAAGGGCATAGCCTATTCGATCGTCACCACAGGTGGCGCGTTCGCCCGAATGTGCGGCTGCACGCGGAGCAATCGTTTCATAATCCAAAGGTTGGGGAAGCTGCTGTTGTGCAGTAACCTGTGCGGCAAGACTCACAAAGCCCCCTACCATACATATACGAAAGAAGTTCGGCTTCATAGTAAAGATTAATTAATTTTCAGGTTCATCGAAATTCTTCTCTCCTATCACCACCAGCTACGCCGCTATATGCCAGAAAAAAAGATCATTTCACTCTTGAACAAAGAGCGCTGAGTCGTCAAAATTATAGAAAATAGGCTACTTAAAGCTCAACTCTTTCTGATTTAACAAAGACAAAACAGCACTTATCCGTTTTCTCTCTCAATATCAGACCCCAAAAAAACGGCTATAAATACCTTTTTTTACCCGGGCAGGTAGTACGTTCTAAAAAAGATAAAAAACGGTTTTGACCTTTGAGGCAAAAGCTCCGTTTAGGCTTATTTGCCTGGCGAAGGACCTATCTCCAAGTATTCTTTTTCTACCTTATCACACAGGTCACAATCGGTATTTTCCCTTACCAAACGGGCTTTTTGGAGGTTATCCCAGGCGGCTTCGGGATTGCCCGCCCAAAGCTGATAAAGCGCAAACTGACTCAATGAAGTATATTGATCATCGGTCGATTGCAAATAATTCTGCGCATCCTCTCCGTAAAACTGGGTCATTGTCAGGTTACCCGAGAGGAAATACAAATGCGCCATTAGGGTCAGCACCTCAAAATTATCGCCGCCCACCTCCCTGGCCCGATCTACCCAATAGGTCGCTTCGCGCAACCTGTCGTCGTGCAAAGCCAGCTTGGCCAGCATCAGATAGTCTTTTTGCACAGGCTTACGCTCGGGTTTATTCGCTACTCTTCGTTTCAACACTTCTTCCTGAGCCTTGTAATCTTCTCTAAAATAGTAGATCAGGGTAAGGAGATTATACGAGTCGCCGGGATTAAAAAAGGCATCGCCTTTGGAAGCCGGAAAAACGAGAATTGCTTCTTCAAACAAAACCACAGCCGAATCGACTTCGCCCCGCATCATTTTGATTAAGCCCAGGTTTTTAAGTCGCGCATACGCATTAAGCCAGGTTCGATCGGGCGAAGAGAGTGAATATTCTAACTGCTGCAGGCGTTTATGCTCTTCTTTGGTGTAGTGAAAATTGAATTTATTTTCTTTGAATTGAAACGCTGTTTTCATAAACAAACCGAATACATCGGCAAGATCCCGCAAGGCAATAATCGCCGAATCGCCGGCAAATCGCCGTGCGTATTTATCGATGGTTCGGTAATTGAACATCTTGGTATAAGGCACATCTTTGTATTTGGCAAACAGCTCTGCTTCGGTTTGGGTATCCGCATTTTGCACCACCTGCGAAACTCCTTCCATCAACTCGTTAATTATAAGAAGGCTATACAAAAGATAGCGGTGAGTGCTGCCTTTGTCCAGTCCTTTAATCATGAGGGAACGCACTTTCGCAAAGTCACCGCCCCCCATCACGGCCATAGGGTAAAAGCCGATAGCAATCGAATCGGAAGGGTTAAGGGCCAGGGCACGCTCAAAATCTTCGTACGCCGACTGATCGGAAAGCCCGGTCCGCAATACGGCTCTTATCGAATAAAACGTGGCACTATCGGCTCCAAAAGCAGCTTTTTCCAAGCGATCGTAAGCCTTGCGGTAATACTCCGATGCCTCGGCATATTTTTCATAAAATGAATAATACGAAGCAAGCTGGTAATAGGTGCTGTAATCGGCCGAATCGGCCCTGACCAAGGCCAGTCTGCGGTTAAGATACGCTTCGTCAAAGGGATCTACATCGGGCAGCGCTGTGAAAGGCCGAACGATATCTTTACTCGAAATATGATAAGAAACTTCCCCATCGACCGAAAAGAGCTCTTTTATCAGCTCCATAATCTCACGTTGTACTTCAGGGGTAATTTCTTTGCGAAGCTTCACCGACTGCGCATTTGCCCCTATCCGGCAACACAGAAGACAAAGTGCCAAAAGAATAAATTTTGACATGATAGAATATTAAGTGTGACCGTATCTTCCTAAAAGTACAAAAAAGAGAAATGCGGCGCACCGAATAGAAAAAAGCCGGGTTGTTTATTGACAACCCGGCTTTTTAACTGGTAAATAAGCGGTTACACCAGCTTCACCCGTTTTGTATCGGTAGGATCAAGCACTACGCCTTTTACATCGACGAATGTCTGCACGAAATAGTCTGATTTTTCGGCATTGGCAAAAGCGCCTAGCTTACCCACAGTTGCGCTGGCTCCGCCTTTTTCTTTCAGCTTATCGTGACGCGATTTGAGCAGTACAAAAGGCAAAATGAAAGGCACTTCACGGGTCTCTCCCGGTTTCAGCGTAAACGCTTCTGTGTTTTTAATCTCGCCCAAGGTAAATTCGGTGGTGGACTTCGAATCGCCGCGCCCCCTTGTATATTTCTCTACCAGTTTAAATTCAATATAGACTATCTCCTGTTCACTTTTAGTAGTCAGTGAAAGTTTACCTTCTATATGTTCGGCATCTTTGTCCACGTGCCCCGGTACCTGAAGCGCTACTTTCACGCCACCTATTCCGAGCTTTTTTTTAAGTGTTTGAAAAAACCCCATAAAATGAAAAAGTTAAATTAAATAGTTCTACTCGTAAGGCTTTTCGTTACCGCCGCGTTTTTCAGGTGGGTATCGCCTCCCCGCTCAGGATTAACGCCCACAATTAAGCACAAAAAAGCACTAACACACCGCATAATATATTTTTACATCTTATTTTCAGCGAAAACAAGATCAGCACCAATGCTTCTTTACACACCATTTAAAAACAGGAGCTTGAGCAGGCTATAAGCATAAAACGAAAACACCTTAAACGCTACTAAATCAGCAAAGCGTGTAATGATGCCAGACTCGGCCGACAACGATTCCCTTTATTCTTCTATTTTTTTCCACACCATATAGAAGTAGGTATCGCCATGTTTGTCCTTATCTACATAAATAAGTTCCAGCTTATCTTCCGAAAGTAGCAGGTAATGTTCTTCCTCGTCTTCGCGAAGGTTGTTGTACAGGTAAAGGCGGGTATTATTCTCCCTTAGTTCCCAACGCCCGTCGGTGTCAATGATGGCTATGCAATCAAAGGTTCCGTCTTCGTGCAGGATGTACTGATAGCCTTCATATACGTCCATGTTCATGGTAAAGGGCTCCTCGTTCTTATCGGCATAGTTGGTTTGGGTACGCGCCGCGGTAATTTCCCAGGTAGCGGTGAGCTGTTCCGCTTTCAGCGGCTTTAATTGACGCATTTTCTCTTCGAGCAGTTCGATGTTCAAATGCTCTTCTCCAATCAGCACGGGATTGTCATTGTTTACCTCAGCCGGTGCCGGTGCCGCAGGCTTCTCTGTTTTTTCGGCGGGCGACTCAGGCTTGGTCTGTGAGGAGGCTTCATCCTTACAAGAAAATAAGGTCAGTAAAAAAACAGGAATAGCGATTTTCAGAAGTGAGTTCATGATTTTCTGGTTTTGGGTTTGAAGTGAGTTAAAATAAGGATAAATCCCGGCACAAAAGAGCAGCGGACTGCCCTTTCTGCCGAAGACAAAAAAATGCTTCCGCTTACACGCAAAAACCGAACCATGTTTTAAAAAAGGTAATTCAGCGCCATTTCCAATCGTGATGCTCGGTATAAGGAATACCAAGCGAAACGGAAAGCTCCTTGAGAAAGCTTATCAATGCTTCGATCTCGGCAATACGGTGCTTCGGAAAAATAAAAGAAGGACCGGTTTTTAACCGTACATATAGGGCCTGCGGAATTTCGTCGATGCGCTCGAGCTGCGTCGTCTCAATGCGGTTGGAAAGTCCTTCCTGACTGGCGGTAAACTGTTCCCGTTCGAGCATCAGCGTAAGCATTTTACCGTTGTTGCGACCGTAATTCTGACGGATATAGCTCCGGTAATGCCGACGGTAAGCGTAACGGGTATATACCGGGTACAGGAAATACCAAATCAATGCGATGCCCAAAATAACGGCTGCAAATTCGTAACGCTGCTCCCAGCCCAGCACTGCCGCAAAAAGAAGGTATAGCACCGGCAAAATCAGTTGCGAACGTCTTCTTTTTCGCCTTACCTGCGGCGATTGTGAGGCCGAATAAAGCTGGTGGGTAAGAAAATCATCTTCGGTGAGCACATACTCAATTTTCATCGTCAGGCAATCATTATATTCAACCCAAAGCCTTTATTTCTTCCATTATTTTCGCGGCCAACGCATCGGCTCCGGCTGCCGAATCGCTCTCGGCATAAATCCGGATAATAGGCTCGGTATTGCTACGGCGCAGGTGTACCCACTCGCGATCAAATTCTATTTTTACCCCATCCGAATCGTTCACCGGCTGCGAAGCATACCGCTGTTTGATCTGCTCCAGCAGTTTGTCCACGTCGATACCCGGATGCAGCTCGATCTTGTTTTTCGAAATGAAATAATCGGGATAAGTACGGCGCAATTCGGAGCATTTTTTACCCGAACGCGCCAGGTGCGAAAGAAAAAGCGCGATACCCACAAGGGCGTCGCGACCGTAATGAAGGGCCGGATAAATGACCCCACCATTGCCTTCGCCGCCAATTACCGCATCGGTAGCTTTCATCAGCTCTACCACATTGACTTCTCCTACCGCCGAAGCCGAATAAGTGCCGCCGTGCTTTTCGGTCACGTCGCGCAGGGCGCGGGTCGAAGAAAGATTGGATACGGTATTGCCGGGGGTATGCGACAATACGTAATCAGCCACAGCCACTAAGGTATATTCTTCGCCAAAAAGGGTGCCGTCTTCGTTGACCAAAGCCAACCTGTCCACATCGGGATCGACCACCACACCGAGGTGCGCAGCGCTGCGTTTTACTTCGGCCGAAATTTCTCCCAAATGCTCGGGAAGTGGTTCGGGGTTATGGGGAAATTCTCCATTGGGCACACAAAAAAGCGGAGTGATTTGCGCTACTCCAAGCGCACGAAGCAAGGCAGGAACCGCAATGCCTCCGGTCGAATTTACCGCATCGCAAACCACATGGAAACGTGCAGTACGAATAGCTTCCCTATCTACCAAAGGCAGCTTACAAATCCATTCGATATGCCGATTAATATAGGTATCGTCGGTAGTTACTTGTCCCAGTTCATCGACAGCCGCATATTCTATCTCACCACTTTCGGCCAGTTGCAGCACCTGAGCGCCGTCGGCCGCCGAAATAAACTCTCCTTTTTCGTTGAGCAGCTTCAGCGCATTCCATTGCCTCGGATTATGGCTTGCGGTAAGAATAATTCCTCCCTGTGCCTGCTCGGCGGGCACAGCCATTTCGACGGTAGGCGTGGTGGAAAGTCCTAGGTCAAGCACATCGATACCGCAACCCTGTAAGGTCGCAACCACCAGATTGCGTACCATTTCGCCCGAAATGCGCGCATCGCGCCCAATTACCACTTTCACCCGGCTGCCCGGATTACGCGCGCGAAGCCATTGCCCATAAGCGGCGGCAAAACGTACGGTATCGGGAGGGGTAAGCCCTTCTCCGGCTTTTCCGCCAATGGTGCCGCGTATGCCCGATATAGATTGAATGAGTGTCATGGAAGAAGCTGTTTACGTGGCGTGAAATACGCAATTAAAACGGCTTGTCCGCAAAAAAAAAGCATTAAAATTTAACAGGATAACTAACAGTGCTTGCTTCCCAGCCGCCCAAGATAGCACCCATCACTACAAAACAAACGATGTCGTGCCCGGCGCTGATGAGGAGCAGGGAAAAAGGTCTGTTTTCGTACAGGTAATGCTTATAAGTGTTCGCGGCGATAAAAAACGTGGAAATAAAAAGCCCGAATAAAGCGCCAACAACCCAGTTTATGGGGTATATAAAAAGTACCATTCCTAAGCCCAGCGCCATGATAAAAGTGAGCAGAAAAGAAAGAAGCATCATCACCGGCATGCTCATTCTCATGTTTGCTTTCAGGGTTTCTACCGGCACCTCGCCATATACTCTTCTGAACCAGGGCTTAGAAAACAGAAGTGGCGAATACCACAGCGCACCGATAAGGAAAGCGGCTACCGCGGCTACCAGCACCGCTACATAGTCCACCTGTTCGGTCAGGTGACGCTCAAAAAATCGTAAAAATGTTTGCATACACAAGAAATTTAATGTGGTTTTGATCGAAAATACTGAAAAAAAAGGCATTTCAACCCAAAACAACATAAACAACTGGTTATCAAATCAAAAACTGTTAATTACGCGGTGGAAAGCAAGGTCGATCCATAAGTCAGATGTCCGGGTTAATTAATACCTTTGTTGAAACTGCATTGTGAATGACAGAGGGAAACGGTTTTAACGACAGCTATAACGGGCAGGAGGACATCGAACCTTACATCAGAAGGTTCGAGGATATGATAAAAAACAACGCGAATTATTTTTTCGATGTTGATGTGTTCGAAGCCATTATCGATTATTACCTGGAGCGAAACAATCTCAAATCGGCCATGAAAGGAATTTCTATGGCTACTTCTCAGCATCCCGATGCTATTCCTATTCTGTTGCGCAAGGCCGAAGTGTATGCCTCTACGGGTAAGCTGTACAAAAGTCTCGAAATCCTGAACCGCATTGAGCATATCGAGCCGCACAACGAGGAGATTTACATCCTGCGGGCAGGCATTTTCAGCCAGCAGCGCAACCACGAAGAAGCCATCCGCAACCTGAAGCAGGCTATCCGTTTTGCCCGCGAAGAAGCCGACGATCTGTACGTGGACCTGGCTTTTGAATACGAGAACCTCAAAAAATGGGACAAGGCCATTACCTGTCTGAAAAAAGCCATCGAGCTAAATGGCGAAAACGAAGCCGCACTTTTCGAGCTGGCTTACTGTTATGAAATGTCGGGCGCGCCCGCCGAAGGAGTGGATTTCTTTAACCATTTCATCGACGCCAACCCCTATTCCTATACCGCCTGGTACAACATCGGCACACTCTACAGCCGCGCCGGGGCTTATGAAAAAGCGCTCGAAGCATTCGATTTATGCCTGACACTCAACGAGGGCTTTTCTTCGGCCTATTTCAACAAAGCCAATACCTACGTGCAGCTCGAAATGTACCACGAGGCCATTAACTGCTACGCCGAAACCTTTATCCACGAAGAGCCGCAGGCCGTTACGTACTGCTACATCGGCGAATGTTTCGAGAAACTTGATATGCCCGACGAAGCCTATTCCAACTTCATGAAGGCCACCCGAATAGACGACGAGATGACCGAAGCCTGGATCGGGCTGGGCATTGCCTCCGGGATGCTCGAAAAAAACCGGGAAGCCGTTGTTTATGTGGAGAAAGCCCTGCTACTCGACAGTAAAAATGCCGACTACTGGTATATCTACGGCGAAATTCTCGAAAAGGCCGAAAGAACCGAGGAAGCGCTCAATGCCTACCGTACCGCCATGAGCCTCGATCCCGACAACCTGGAGCTCATTCTCGACTACAGCAATTTCCTCTACGAATATTACGCCGCCGAAGAAGCTATTCACGAACTGCAACTGCATATCGATAGGCTCCCTCAACAGATCGATCTCTGCTACCGCATGGTGGCTTACCTTCTCTTCGACGGAAAAAAAGCACAGGCGCTTGCGCTGTTTGAACAATTATTGCAAAACGATTATGCCGCGCATGAAAAATTAATCACGTATTTTCCCGATCTGAAAGCTATATCAGCCGTTACAGACCTACTTGAACTATACCGGAAATAAGCATGAATTTTACACTCCCCTACATCCCCGAACGCGCAGAAAAACCACGCGAATCGGGTATTACCATGATGATGGACAAAGGGCTTTCGCTCTCCGAAGCCGCCGCTTTTATTGAAAGCTCAGCCGCCTATACCGACCTGGTAAAGCTGGGCTTCGGTACAGCCGCAGTAACGCCTAACCTGAGCGAGAAAATAAAGCTCTACCATTCGGCCGGCTTGCAGTGCTATTTCGGAGGCACGCTTTTCGAAGCGTTTATCGCCAGAGGGAAATTTGACGAATACCGAAAGCTGCTCGACAAATACAAGGTCGGTACCGTAGAAGTGTCGGACGGATCTATCGTGCTCGACCACGATGCCAAGCTGAAATACATCGAAAAACTGGCCAAAGACTACACCGTACTTTCGGAAGTCGGTTCTAAAGAAGCCGGAATTCTTATCAGCCCGGCACGCTGGATCAAAATGATGAGCCGCGAGATAGAAGCCGGTGCCTGGAAAGTGATAGCCGAAGGCCGTGAAAGCGGTACGGTCGGTATTTTTCGCCCCAGCGGACACGCCCACACCCTGCTGATCAACAAAATTACCGCTAAAATCGACCCTGCCCGCATCATGTGGGAAGCGCCCAAAAAAGAGCAGCAGGTTTGGTTTATCAAACAATTCGGTGCCAATGTGAACCTCGGTAACATCGCACCTTTTGAAGTTATTGCGATGGAATGTCTGCGCTTAGGATTACGCGGCGATACCTTCTTCACTTTTCTTCCCGAAAAAATTGCAAAAAAAATACGTTACCCTCAAAAGAAGACTACCTGAGCTATGGCCATAAAAGAAATTACCGTACAGGAGCTGAAAGCCAAAAAAGAGGCTGCCGAAGAATTCCAACTGATCGATGTGCGTGAACCCCACGAAGCCGAAGTAAGCGCCATTGGCGGTGAGCTTATCCCTATGGGCGAAGTGCTGCAACAGGCCGATCGCATCCGCAAAGATGTACCCGTAATCGTTCACTGCCGCAGCGGTAAACGTTCGGCCGCCGTGATCGACGCGCTCGAAACGCAATTCGGGTACAGCAACCTGCATAACCTGAAAGGCGGAATCCTGGCCTGGATTGACGAAATCGATCCTTCTCTTCCTAAATCCTAATCCGCTGATGGAATTTTTCAAAGAATTTCTGGACTTTTTCCTACACCTCGACGAAAAGCTCCAGTACATCATTTCCGAATACGGTACTGCTACCTACATCATCCTGTTTCTGATCATCTTCGTCGAAACCGGAATCGTGATCATGCCCTTCCTGCCCGGAGACTCGCTGCTTTTTGCCGCAGGCACCTTTGCCTACCTCGGCTCGCTCAACATTTTTTACCTGATCATTCTGCTGTTTATCGCTGCCGTGCTGGGCGATACGCTCAATTATTGGATAGGAAAAAAACTCGGACAAAAGATGCTGCAGGCCAAATGGCGCAACAGACAATTGATCAAACCCGAACACCTGACCAAAACGCACACGTTTTACGAGAAGCATGGACCGAAAACGATCATCCTCGCTCGCTTTGTGCCCATTGTGCGTACACTGGCGCCTTTTGTGGCCGGTGTAGGTGAAATGAATTACAGCCGCTTTATCGCGTATAACGTGATCGGCGGAGCCATCTGGGTGGTCGGACTCACGCTGCTGGGCTATTTCTTCGGCAATATCCCCATTGTACGCGACAATTTTGAAATCGCGATACTGGCCATCATTCTTATCTCGGTCGTTCCCATTTTCATCGAGCTGATAAAGCACCGCAAGGCCCGCCGTAAAGCAGCGGCAAGCCTCGAAAAATAAGCACCGTGATAGCCGCACTCGAAAAGCTGCTAAAACCCGGAACCGTATTTACCGACCCGGATACGCTGACCGCTTATAGCCACGATGAGACGGAAGATTTACGCTTCCCGCCGCTGGCAGTGGTCAAACCTTCTTCTGCCGAAGAGGTGGCGCTTATCCTTCGTTTTTGCCGCGAACACCACTTACCGGTTACCCCTGTCGGCGCACGCACCGGCTTAAGCGGCGGCGCGCTCTGCGTACAGGGCGGACTGGCGCTCTCTACCGAACGCCTTAACCGTATTCTCGACATCGACGAAAAAAACCTGCAGGTAACGGTAGAACCCGGCGTTATTACGCAGGTGCTACAAGAAGCCGTAGCCGAAAAAGGGCTCTTCTACCCGGTCGATCCCGCCAGCAGAGGATCTTGCTCCATAGGCGGTAACCTCGCCGAAAATTCGGGCGGACCCCGCGCACTGAAATACGGCGTGACCAAAGATTATGTGCTGAACCTCGAAGTGGTGCTACCCTCGGGCGATATTATCCATACCGGAGCCAATACCCTGAAAAACGCAACCGGATACAACCTGACGCAATTGATGGTTGGCAGCGAAGGCACGCTCGGTATTATTACCAAAGCTGTGCTGCGGCTTATTCCACTGCCCCGTCATAACGTGCTGATGCTGGTTCCTTTCTTTTCGGCACAAAAAGCCTGCGAAGCGGTATCGGCCGTGTTTCGCGAAGGCATTACCCCTTCGGCGCTCGAATTTATGGAGCGCGATGCGATCGACTGGACCCTCCGCTACGTGGACGGCGTAAATCTCTCTATCAAAGACGGCATACAGGCGCACCTGCTGGTCGAAACCGACGGTAACGAACCCGAGCAACTGCTGCGCGAAGCCGAAAAAATTGCCGAAGTGATGGAACGCTTCGAATGCGACGACATACTGCTGGCCGAAACGACAGAACAAAAAGAAGCCCTGTGGATGCTCCGCCGCCGGGTGGGCGAAGCCGTCAAATCGCATTCGGTTTATAAGGAAGAAGATACCGTAGTACCTCGCTACGAACTACCCCGGCTGCTGGAAGGAGTAAAAGCTATCGGAAAAAAATACGGTTTTAAAAGCGTGTGCTACGGCCATGCCGGCGATGGCAACCTGCACATCAACCTCATTCGCGGCGAACTGAGCGAAAAAGAGTGGGAAGAAAAACTGCCAAACGGTATCCGCGAAATTTTTGAGCTTACCGTAGCCCTGGGCGGAACCCTTTCGGGCGAGCACGGCATAGGCTACGTGCAACGCAATTATATGGATATCGCTTTTAATGAGGTACAGCTCAATCTGATGCGCGGTATCAAAAAGCTCTTCGATCCCGATAATCTGCTCAATCCGGGTAAGCTCTTTCCCGATAAGGTTTGAGGAGCCTTTGAAAGACTGAAAAAAAGTACCACAAAAAACATCAGTCTTCACCTCTTTCTTGTACTACTGTCACTCTATTCTCTCGAATATATCTCTGTTGCTATTGGCGGATTCAACCGCCCCGCTAAAAAACGTATTGCTGTCAGGGTCGAAGTTTAATCTGCTTAAAAAACAGGTTTGCGGGGAGTGTTGAAATCCGCTAACTTGACCCCGGGAAGGGGAAAGTTGCGGGAATTCCCTACGAAAACGAACACAACTTACCAAGTCATTTTTCCGTCTCGATGAAGGTTCGCGCAGCCTTCTTTTGACTTTTATTAAGTACTTATCCTATTCTCTTTCAATTCCAAAAGGTTTCCC
>CAYWRZ010000016.1:0-55870 GCA_964460845.1 uncultured Weeksellaceae bacterium | reverse complement strand
CCTTCATCCTGAACAAAAACAGAATGGCGCGATATCTCCTAAATCCTTAACTTGAACCTGGGAAGGGGAAAGTTGCGGGAATTCCCTACGAAAACGACCACAATCTACCAAGTCTGTTTTTCGTCTCGATGAAGCTTCGCGCAGCCTTTTTTTGACTTTTATTAAGTACTTATCCTATTCTCTTTCAATTCCAAAAGGTTTCCCAAAAAAACTATTTTATGGTTCATTTAATCCTCAAAAAAACAGCGCTCATTTTCGAACCTTCATCCTGAACAAAAACAGAATGGCGCGATATCTCCTAAATCCTTAACTTGACCCCGGGAAGGGGAAAGTTGCGGGAATTCCCTACGAAAACGAATACAATCTACCAAGTCTGTTTTCCGTCTAAATAAACTTTCGAACGCCCCCTTCTTCCACTTCACTCCTCCTCTCTCACACTTCATACACATCCTCTACGCTCCTAATCGCAAACTTTATTTCCACAAAGTTAGATTATTCTAATATTTTTGTTTCCTAAATCAGCTTTTTCTGTAAGTTTGCAAAAAAGAACCGCATAAATGATTTCGGGACGTAGCCCAAAAAGAGCCTGGCGCAAGGAAAAAACACAACATTCGTTGCCCGAAGTATTTTCAAGCGTGCATGTGCCGCTGAAAGGAAGCTTCTGGAAAAAGCTGCTGGCTTTTACCGGACCAGGACTACTGATTGCCGTAGGATATATCGATCCGGGTAACTGGGCTACAGACATTGCCGGAGGCTCGGAATTTGGCTACAAGCTGCTTTCTGTGATTCTTATTTCGAATATTTTTGCAATGTTCTTGCAGCACTTGTCGCTGAAACTGGGTGTGGTGGCCGAACGCGATTTGGCGCAAGCCTGCCGCGACCATTATCCTCCGGTAGTCAATTTTATGCTGTGGGTATTTTGTGAAATAGCCATCGCAGCTTGTGACCTGGCCGAAGTTATCGGCTCTGCCATTGCGCTTAATCTGCTTTTCGACATACCGCTCACCTGGGGTGTAGTCATTACCGGACTCGATGTGCTTATCATTCTCTATTTCCAATACAAAGGATTCAGGCTTATCGAAAGCATTGTAGCCGGATTTATGTTCGTAATCCTGGGCTGTTTTATTTTCGAAATTATCGCTTCGCAACCCGAACTTTTCCCGATGCTTCAAGGGCTTATCCCCGACCCCGAAATTGTGAGTAATCCTTCGATGCTGTTTATAGCTATCGGTATTTTAGGTGCTACGGTGATGCCGCATAACCTATACCTGCATTCGAGCATTGTGCAAACCCGCAATTATCCGCGCACCGACGAGGGTAAAAAAATGGCCATTCGTTATGCCACGATAGACAGTACAGCTTCTTTGTTTATCGCTTTTTTGATCAATTCGGCCATTTTGGTCGTAGCCGCCGCTACCTTCTATTCGACGGGTAATCACGAAGTAGCCGATATTCATAATGCGCACGAACTGCTTACCCCCCTGTTAGGCACTACGCTTGCAAGTACCCTGTTTGCCGTGGCGCTGCTAGCCTCCGGACAAAGCTCTACGCTTACCGGTACGCTGGCCGGACAAATCGTAATGGAAGGCTTCCTCAATATTCGCCTCAAACCCTGGCTCAGGCGACTTATTACCCGGCTTATCGCCATCATTCCGGCTTTTATTGTGACACTGCTTTACGGCGAAAGCGGCACCACCGATTTGCTGCTACTAAGTCAGGTTATTCTTTCGATGCAGCTCAGCTTTGCAGTGATTCCGCTGGTCATTTTCACCAATAGTCGCGCTAAAATGGGGAAATTTGCCAACTCACGCCCGCTGAAAACAGGCGTATGGGTCATCGCCGGTATTGTGCTTAGCCTGAACCTGTACCTGCTTATCGATATGTGGCTGTAATTTTTTTTGAAACACGAATTCTTTCTCCGTATTTCTTCTTACTTCTTGCCAACTTTTTTTTTAAAAAATAAAAGAATTCAATATTTTATATATATTTAGTCTTCTACATTTTATTTCATTATTTATCTCACTTTTATTTCTACTAGTATGAGTACTACTACCGTATGGGAAATTACTTCCCTTAAACTCGAAATCTCCAAAAGCCTGCCTCCCATTCTTACTATAAACGCGGAAGGAAGAGTGCGTACCGGGGGCTATAGCAAGGCACGTCTCGAACCCAGGATATACGTGCACCCGCCGGCCGACGGTATTTATGAGTTTGATTTTGTCGCTACTCCCCCTCCAGGAATGGCCACTCAGGTTATTTCTCCGATAAAAGCCGAACCCTACCATTGGGAAGATTATCCGAAAGATCTGAAAGGCGTGAAAGTGTATGCGGAGGAAAACAGCATGGTAGAGCATCTGCCTGCCTAAATGATGCGTCGAACCGATAAAAAATGATGTCGCTTATTTCCTAAATTCTTTTTTATGCTTCTAAAAGAAAATCAGGCACCCGAAAGACCGGTTCCCCACCCGGAACCCGGCCCCACACGTCCGCCCTACCCTCAGCCCGATCCCAAACCCAAGGATCCGCCGCCCCCCCCCATTCCCAAACCAAAAGAGCCTCCTAAATAAGTGTAAGCCCCGACAATAAACGTTGGGGCTTTTTTTAGGCCAAGTACCCGATCTGCGGTACTATTATCGACAAATAAAAATGTAGAAAATGACTCACGGTTTATTTTTTTGGCGTATAATTACTTTTTTTGCAGTAGCAGAAAAGAAAATACAGAGGTAGATTATTCTATGAAAGTACCGGATATGCTAACCGGTTATTATCCGCTATAAAAGGCTTAGGGGTTATGCTGAAAAAAATACAGGCTTTCGTTGCGAAAGAGTTCCTTTGGCTGCTTGCCGCAGCTATCCTCGCCTTGCCGATCGCAGTGTTGCTGGCCTACCTCAGTACCCGCCTTCAGGCGCCGACACAACCCACATTGTATAGCAACCTCAAAACATCGCTGAACGATTCAACGACCTTGCTCAACTTCTACTTTTACCTGTTAAGTGTGCTCACGGTGTACCTCACCAGAATGGTAAAAGGTGCTATACAGACACTTATCCCAAAAAGCTGATAATTTCCAAGGTCTGTGTAAAACTTTCGGCAGGTTTATTTTGCAAAAGTCAGACCGTATTGTATTTTTATTCGCCGTTTAGAATAAAAAGACCCGTTATACAGGGTACGGTTGTAAGGCAATAAATAAAAAATAGTATAGTCGTATTTTATCACTTAAATGATTAATGAAGCATTAAGCTGCATCGCCACAGATCTTAACCAGTACCTTAAAGGAAACTTCGGAATACCGGAAGAAAAAGCAATTGTATCGGCTGTCACCGATCGCGAAGGGAGTATCCCGATAAAAATTATGGATAAGGTGTGTGTGACCCTGGTCAATATCGAGCAGGAACGCGCTACGCGTAATCAAAAACCGGAACGAAATGCCGGCAGCACACAAGCTCAGGTCAATCCTGCGTTTCAGCTCAATTTATATGTGATGTTTTCCGCATTCTTTAACGAATACACCGAAGCCTTAAAATTTATCTCGGGCACGGCCGGGTTTTTACAGGGAAAAAATGTCTTTACGCCGCAAAACACGCCCTCGATGAGCCGCTCGCTCGATAAGCTGGTAGTAGAGCTCTGCAAAATAAACTATCAGGAAATGAATTATCTCTGGGGTATGCTCGGCAGCAGCTATACGCCTTCGCTGCTCTGCAAAGTATGGCTCATCACAGTGCAAGATAACCAGTGGATAAGCCGTACACCGGTAATTACAGAAACAAATAAGCAGGTAGAATGAACGCATGATTACTCAACGTTATACGGTCCTCTGCACAATCCGCTTTTTTCATTCGTACTACGAAAAAGGAAGCTGTCTTACTATGCAGATAAAGCCCTCGCCCTCAACGCAACAGCGTATGGAAAAGGCAGGACTGCTTTGGCGTACACAAGCCGACGGATTCACACTGCTCGCAGAAGTAAAATCACATATAGCACCCGAACGGTATTTCCCACTCGATTTCACCTTCCACTCGACCGATCCCTACTTCGAAAATTTTACCCGCCTTCCGACAGCACGCCAGGGGAAATGCCTGATTTTTAGTTGTGGAAATACAAGCTCATTTACTGCCGATGACGCTCATGTGTGGCCGCTTAAACCCTCAACATTTCGTCTCAATATCGAGAGCAGCGCACAACCCGGCGACATACTTTCGCTGCAAAATGCACAAGGCGACACGGTGCTGCGCGAAACGATAAGCACTACCGCCGATCGCTCGTCCTATCCTTTTGATCTGAGAAATGTGGAACCCGGACAATACACTTTATCTGTTCAGAATAAGCCTGTGCTTTCTTTCTACAGCGATGAAGAATTGTACAAAAAACCGCCCTTAGGTATCCTCTCGCTGCAAGCCGAACCAATAAGCCGTTTTCTCGGGGAAAATGAAAATCAGGAGCCTATAGCCTATCGTATTAAATGGGAAGCCCGCCGTACAAACTGGAAATACTATATAATTAACCGGCATAAAAAAAATTGCACAAATTTTTCTATTGTCAACGGTGGCACCACCTTTAAAAACCTGGGCGAAACTTCGCTCAGTGAAGATCTCACCGCCGATGCCGTACTGGTCTCTGAGCAACCCATTTCCCTTTCCGAAAAACCGGAGGTGAAATTCAGACTCACTGCCGTGTCGGACGAAGCACAGGAATATACGCTGATCGACTCACTACCCGCTCCTTCGCCGCAAAGGCTGGCTTTTGCGCACTCCGAACAAGGAGATCTCTGTTCCGAAATCTATGTCTATATCTGAATATACCTAAACCAAACCTGTAATTATGGCACAGTATCAAACACCAGGCGTCTATATCGTAGAAAAAAACGCCTTCCCCAATTCAGTGGTCGAAGTAGCTACGGCGATACCCGTATTTATAGGCTATACGGAACGAGCCAGTTACTCGGGACAATCGTTCCTGAAAACCCCCGTAAAGCTGAACTCCATGATCGATTACGGTGCCTATTTCGGAAAAGGACCAACCACCACGGTAGCCCTTACTGAGCAGAAAACCGCTTCGAAAGAATTTCTCTCGCTCAACAAAAAATATTACAGCATCGACGTAAAAAACGGATTGTTTTACCTGTACAACAGTCTTCGCTTTTTCTACCAAAACGGTGGCGGAACCTGCTATGTCATTTCGCTAGGCGATTACAGCAGCAAACCCTCTAAAGATGATTTCGTAGCCGCTTTAGGTGTGCTCAAAAACGAGCAGAATCCGACCATGATACTGATGCCCGACAGCCTGCTGCTCGACAAAGCCAATTATTACACGGGTGCGGTAGCCGAAATGCTGAGCCATTGCCAGGACAGCCAAAACCGTATTGCCTTGTTCGATGTGTACGGTGGAAACGTAACCGATCCCCTCAAGATAGATGCGCCCGTAAAAGATTTTCGCGACGGGGTGCCCAATAAAGGACTTAATTACGGCACCGCTTATTTCCCCTGGCTCAACAGCACCGTTATTCAACAAAGTGAAATCACTTTCCTAAATATCGACAGCGATCTCACACCCCTGCTCGAACAAGGCAATGCAGCGGTAACCACTATTCTGCAAACCATCACTAACCTGAAAAAAGCAGGCGCTGCCGCCAATCCGGATGAGATTACACAGGCACACAATTCAATGCTCTCGGCAAGCGCCAATTACACAAATATCATCAATGCCATTGTCGCCAGGCTGAATGTATTGCCTGCCGCACCCGCTATGGCCGGTGTATATACGTATGTAGATCAGACCCGAGGTGTATGGAAAGCCCCCGCCAATGTAGGACTAAGCAGTGTCACCTCGCCCACGGTAAATCTCAACGATGTACAACAACAAAACCTGAATGTGGACGCCGTATCGGGCAAGTCGATCAATGCGATCCGCTTCTTTACCGGTCAGGGCGTATTGCCCTGGGGTGCCCGTACGCTCGACGGTAATAGTCAGGACTGGAAATATGTAAGCGTACGCCGTACACTTATCATGATCGAACAATCGGTGAAGCTCGCGGCACGCAGCTACGTGTTTGAACCCAACGATGCCAATACCTGGGCGGCTGTAAAAAGTATGATCGGCAACTTCCTGAACGATGTCTGGAAACAGGGCGGACTCGTAGGCGCAAAACCCGAAGACGCGTTCAGCGTACAGGTCGGGCTTGGCAGCACCATGAGCGGAGAAGATATTCTGAACGGAATCATGAACATTACCGTTCTGGTGGCCGTGTCCAGACCTGCAGAATTTATTGTCATCACCTTCCAGCAGCAAATGCAGAAATCCTGATTTTTTAGTTCCCCTTTAATCTTTATTTATTCACTCAAAATTAGCGCACCATGGCAGGAGAAGCCCAAGACAGCAACTGGCCCTTACCCAAATTTTATTTCAGCGTGGACTGGGGCGATCAGAAAAACATCGCTTTTCAGGAAGTAAGCGGACTCGAAACCGAAACCCAAATAATCGAATACCGGCACAGCAACAGCAAAACGTTTTCTACGCTTAAAATGCCCGGTATCGCCAAATTCGGCAACGTGACCATGAAAAAAGGCACGTTTGTCAACGACAACACCTTCTGGACCTGGTATAACCAGATCAAGATGAATACCATCAAGCGCATTACCGTCACCATCAAGCTGCTCGACGAAACCGGTAAAGTGACCATGATGTGGACCCTCAACAATGCCTGGCCCTGCAAAATACAGGGTACCGATCTGAAATCGGATGGCAATGAGGTAGCTGTCGAAACGATAGAGATCGCGCACGAAGGGCTGGTCATCGCCAATCCCGGAAGCTAATCATGATCTATTATCCACCGGCTGGATTTTACTTTAAGCTCGGATTTACCGGAATCACCGTCGCCAACGACGCTGCTTTTCAGGAAGCTTCGGGACTTTCGGTCGAAATGGGCGTGGAAGAATTTTCGGAAGGAGGGGAAAACCGGTTTAAGCACCGGCTTCCCTCTGTACCGAAGTTTCAGAATCTTGTACTGAAAAGAGGCGCGGTACCTTCCGGTTCACAATTGTACACCTGGTGCAAAGAGACCTTCGAATCGGGCTTTTCGGCAACGATACAACCCAAAACCATCACACTGACCATGCTTAATCCCAATAGCGACCCAATGATGATTTGGGATTTCATCAATGCCTGGCCGGTAAAATGGAATTTTTCGGATTTTAAATCGCAGGAAAGCGTATTGGCCATCGAAACTATCGAATTTGCCTATCAGTATTTTACGCGAACCCGCTAAGGCTTTTCTTCCCAAAAAGAAAAAACAGCGGCGGCATCACTTTTTCAAAACTGTCTGTATGCCTATCGAAATAAGAGAGCTCATCATTCGCACTACGGTATCTGATCGGGAGCGAAAATCGGGGGAAAGCGCTTTGTCGCCCGAACAGGTTTCCGATCTGCGAAAAGAGCTGTTAGCCGAATGCCTCGATAAAATGAAAGAAATGTTGAACCGTTCCAAATCCCGCTGAATATGGCCCCCACCCCTTCGGGAAAACTGGAAAAGCTTACCATTCTTCCCTACAAAGATCCGGCCTATACGGAAAGTGCGGGAGAAGCGTATTCGGTGAAGGTCAATCCCGAAAAATATTCGCATAACCATTCGGTGTCTTACAACAAGGCACAAGGAATCGGTACGGCAGGAGCCAGCGCACAGTTTGACAAAATTTTACCTGAAAAATTAAGTTTCGAACTGCTGTTCGACACCACAGGCGTAATACCCGGAAGCCCTTCGGATTTGCACCAGGAGCTGAATCGCTTCAAAAAAACGGTTTACACCTACAACGGCGATATTCACCGTCCTAATTATGTAAAATTATCATGGGGCTCACTGGTTTTTAAAGCACAGCTCGTATCCCTGCAAATCCAGTTCAACCTCTTTAAACCCGACGGCACCCCGCTGCGCGCCAAAGCCAATGTCGATTTTGAAGGCTACCTCGATGCCAAAACGCTCGAACTGAGCAGCGATAATAAATCGCCCGACCTCACCCACCGCATCACGGTACAGGCAGGCGACACGCTTCCACTGCTGAGCTACCGCTTTTACGGCGACAGTGCCTACTACCTCGATCTGGCCAGAGCCAACGGGATGAACGGTTTCAGAAAACTCCAACCCGGCGATCAACTTTTTTTTCCCCCGCTCGAAAAATAAATTCGTATGGCTGCCAAAGCTCCCGTTAATGAAAAAACCGATCTGATTACTTTTACCATCCTCTCGGAAGGAAAAGAGATAGACGGTTCTTATCAGGTACAATCCATCACCGTTAAAAAAGGAGTGAACCGCATTTCGATGGCACAGCTCGAAATTATCGACGGAAGCGCTTCGGAAGAAGATTTTACCATCAGCGATTCGAACGACTTTATTCCCGGCAATAAAATCGAAATTAAAGCCGGATACCATTTCGACAACCAAACGCTCTTCAGCGGTATTATCCTCAGCCAAGGACTTCGCGTGAGACCCGGGAAAGCTTCTGTGCTCGTAGTGGAATGTCGCGATACCGCTATCAAAATGACTGTGGGGCGAAAAAACAAGTACTACCTCAAGGTAAAAGACAGCGATATTATAAGCACATTGATAGGCACGTATAGCGGTCTTTCGGCCACGGTCGAAGCCACCACCGTAACCTATAAAGAGCTGGTGCAGTATTACGTCAGCGACTGGGATTTTATGATAGCCCGTGCCGATGTCAACGGACAGGTGGTGCTTGCCGACAATGGCAAGATTACGGTAAAAAAGCCCGATACTTCTCAGGCTGCCGTGCTTTCGCTGCAATACGGCTACACGATGCTCGATTTTAACGCCGATGTGGATGCGCTTACACAATATGCATCGGTCGAATCGACAGCCTGGGATATGAAAAAGCAGACCACGCAAAGTGCCGCTTCACAAAACCCGAACCTTACTACACCCGGAAACCTAAGCAGTGCCACGCTGGCAAAGGTTATCGGGTTATCCAAACTCGCCCTGCAATCGCCTGTGCCGCTGGAGAAGGATAGCCTGCAAGCCTGGTCTAACGCGCAACTTATTAAGTCGCAAATGGCGAAGGTGAAAGGTACGGTCTCGTTTCAGGGAAATGTAAATGCGGTACCGGGAAAGCTGTTAGCGCTGTCGGGACTGGGCGCTCGCTTTAATGGAAATGCCTATATCTCCGAAGTAACGCATAGTATCAGCGAAGGAAAATGGATCACAGAAGCCGGTTTTGGATTGTCGGAAGAATGGTACACCGAAACAAAAGCGAATATCGAAAGTCCGCAGGCTTCCGGATTGCTGCCCGCTATCGGCGGACTGCATCAGGGCACAGTTAAGCAAATCCAAAAAGACCCCGACGGAGAGCTACGCGTGCTGGTCAACGTGCCGCTTATCGCTACTTCGGGCGACGGTATCTGGGCAAGACTCTCCAATTTCTACGCGACCGCCAATGCCGGACAGTTTTTTTATCCCGAAACGGGCGATGAAGTGGTGCTCGGCTTTTTCAATGAGGATCCTTCTTTTCCCGTTATACTGGGTTCGCTGTACAGCAGTGCAAAAAAAGCGCCTTTTACACCCGACGAAAAAAACTCGACCAAAGCCATCGTCACCAAAAGTCAACTGAAAATCACATTCGACGAAGAAAATAAAGTGATCGAAATTCTTACGCCCGGTAATAATAAAGTAACGCTCGACGACAAGAACAAGGCCCTCACGCTAAGCGACAGCCACAGCAATAAAATCACGATGGATTCGAGTGGAATCACCCTCAACAGCGCTTCGGCCATTAACCTGAAAGCAAAAACCGATATCAGTATTAAAGCCGGTGGCTCGCTTACACTTTCGGCCACGTCCGACACTAAAATTTCGGGCATGAACATCAAGGGCGAAGCAAAAATGCAGGCGGTGCTCAAAGGCAGCGCCTCGGCCGAACTTTCGGCAACCGGACAAGTCACCGTAAAAGGAGCCATGGTAATGATCAATTAACACGCGTAAGTCTAATTTTTAAAACCCGTAGTATGCCTCCAGCCGCACGCCTCACCGATATGCATCAATGTCCGATGCAAACGCCCGTTCCACCGCCCGGAGCACCTATTCCGCACGTCGGAGGACCGGTCAGCGGACCCGGATGCCCCACAGTACTTATCGGCAAGCTACCCGCTGCCCGAGTGGGCGATATGGCAGTATGCGTAGGGCCACCCGACAGCATCATCAAAGGTTCATCTACCGTAATGATTGGTAAAATGCCCGCCGCACGTATGGGCGACTCTACGGCACACGGCGGCAGCATAGTAGTGGGTTGTCCCACGGTAATGATAGGAGGCTAATCATGGACGAACGCAATGCACATCCTTCTTTTTTGGGTACGGGATGGAGTTTCCCACCCACCTTCGACAAAAGCCAGGCAAGCGTAATCATGATCAGCGACGAGGCCGATATAGCCCAAAGTCTGCAAATTCTTTTTTCGACCTTTCCCGGCGAAAGAATTATGGTACCGCGTTACGGTTGTAACCTTCGTAAATTTTTGTTTGAGCAGATCGACACTTCACTGATGTTCCAGTTGCGGGATATCATTTCAAACGCCATTCTGCATTTCGAACCCCGAATTATCGTCAACCAAATCGACATCGATACCGACAACCTTCAGGAAGGCGTCTTGTTCATCATGCTCGATTATACCGTACGGGCAACCAATAGCCGACATAACATCGTATATCCTTTTTACCATTCGGAAGGAAACCTGGTGGCGGCAGAGTACAGTGAATAAGCCATGAAAAAAAACCAGCACCACGGAATAAGTCGTCAGAACCGCCTGCTTCGTTCCTTTTCTCCGGAAAAAGCATGCATAGATGATCGCAATATTGACCGGTTTTTGGCTTTCGCTTCAGATTTCAGCACGCTGGTAAATTTCTATACCACCGACAACCGGATCGAAGGCGACTGGTCGGCATTTTTCAAAAACAATCCTGTGGCAGTACTGGGCATAATCGCCCACACACCTTTAAATCTCAATCAGCAGCGCTATTCAGACGCTATCGGTGTGTTAAAAAAAGAAATAGAGGCATTAAGAACGCTACACGAAAAATCCGGAGAAGAAGACCACACGCAGGTATCGCCCGAAGTGGGTAAAAAGGTATTCCGAATGGCCTACGAACTGGCCGCAAAAATCAACACATGGTACCTGATTTTTTCTACCTCCGACAAAGCCTACGCCTCTTTCCGAGAAGAAATCCGAAATGCCATCACACAAAGCCTACGGGAAGAAATTAACACGCTGAGGCAATTTGAAGAATGGTTCCCTGATTCTTTCGCTTATCTTTTTAAAAATTTCGATGCCGAAGTATGGAACTATACTCCCTTAACCCAAAAAAAGCAAGAAGCCGGCACAACGGCAATGCTGGAAAAGCTCGCCGAAAGCCTGTGGAGCTTTAACCGCACCGCGCTCTACCTCAATAGCCGGGCACAGGAAGAGATAAAAAAACACCTCAACGACGATAGTCCTCATCCGCCGCACATGGCGCTGTTTATCACTTTTCTGAAGCTATTCGGGTATTCGCAGAAACTGCTGAACGGCATCAGCGGCAGACATCTCGATTTTTATTACCGCCAGATTTTGCGGGAACAGGAGACTCCCGCGCTCGGAGATAATATACACGCCTTAGTAGAGCTAAGTTCAGGCACTACCGAATTTCTGCTTCCGGAAGGCACTCGTCTGACAGCCGGAAAAGACACACTGGGCAACCCCATAGAATACGTGACTACGGAAGACATTCTGCTGAATCAGGCCTCCATAGCCAATCTAAAAACCCTGTGCCTGGCTTCCAATCCGCTTATCTATCCCGTAGGTGAAAAGAAACTGATTACCGGTATTTATGTCGCGCAACAGGCCAATTCTCCCGACGGACTTTCGGATCCCGTGCCACCCGAAGCAATGCCCGAAGGATGGCCCGTTTTTGGCGAAGATCAGAGTATGTACAGCGCCGAAGAACGTACCATGGGCGACGGCCGTATCGGCTTTGCGCTGGCCTCCGAAATACTTCGATTAAGTGAAGGAGAACGCCGTATTTTCATTCAGATAAAGTTCATTCTGTATTTCTGGATGAAATTGGTCGAGCAGATCAAAACCGAATTCGGGCCATTTACCGATTTCTACCAAAGGCTTCCGCATATTTTCACACTCACTGCCACCGGCGAAAACGGCTGGATACCGCTTACCATAAATTTTCTGAAATTCAACGGAACAGAGGGCAGTATGGATCTGGAAATACAGCTCCCTGAAAGCGCAGCCCCACTGGTAAATTTCAATCCCGAAATACATTCAGGGCGCTATACCCGTAACGAACCGATATTGCAGTTTTGCCTCAACAGCGATACACCCTTTTACAGCTATTCTTTTCTGAAAGATCTTGCTATCAAGCATATCGATATCCGGGTAGAGGTATCCGGAATCCGAAAACTATTGCTGTATAACCAAAACGGACCGGTCAATGCAGACAAACCTTTCGAACCCTTCGGTCCTATTCCGCAAAAAGGCAGCTACCTCGCTATCGGGTACCCCGAAGCCGTACGCAAAGATCTTACTTCGCTGTCGGTCAATCTGAACTGGTTCGGACTTCCGCCAGAAGGGTTTGCCAGCTACTACACCCATTACGGGCAGCCCTTTGGCAACGCTATTTTTCGGGTAAACGCTTCTATTTTCAGGGCTGGAAAATGGATGCCTAACGCTGCCGCACAGCAGTCCTTCGCGTTGTTTGTTCCCGCCGAAAAAACCGACCCCGAAGGCGCTCTTCTTCCCTTTACCCCGCTCGATCCGATCGATCTCGATATGCTGCAGTTCAGGCCCTATTCGGATACGGAAATGCCGATGGAACCGGCCTCCGGTTCACTTCAGGGCTTTTTAAAGCTGACGCTTACGGAGCCGCCCTACGGTTTCGGACAGGACTTGTATGCGGAAGCGCTCTCACAAATAATGCTCGAAAACGCGAGAAATAAAAAAGAAGAAAAAAAGCTGCCCCAAAAACCTTATATACCGGTACTCGAATCCCTTTCGATGAACTATTCGGCCGAAGCGAGAGTCGATTTTTCAATCCACAATACGCTTATTTCTCCGCAAATTCAGTTTTTTCACCTCACTCCTTTCAGCGAATACGAAGCGTTTCCCGACCGTACTGAAAAAGACCTTCCGCCTATCGATGAAAAAACAGATCCTTATCCGTCCTCTTTGGAAGACGCATTCGAAAAGGCGAAAAAAGAATACCTGCGCGAAATGGGCTCGCTTAAATTTCTCTTTCCCCTTTACGCCAGCAAACGTTATCTGTTTATCGGACTCGAACAGCTTCCGGTACCCGGTAGCCTGAACTTGCTCTTTCAGCTTATTCCAAATGCCGGTATCAAAACACAGCCCGAGCTTCCGGCACTACGGTGGACCTACCTATCGAAGCAGGAATGGAAAGAATTTGAGGCCGGTAGCGAGCCGGTAGATGATACGCTGGGACTGATCCGCCCCGGAATTATCCGCTTTACGGTACCTTCCGACATTTCTTCCGAACATACGGTAATGCCCTCGGGAATTTACTGGATAAGGGTCGAAGCCACTTCCGATACAGCCGTATTAAGCCGGGTACTCGCTATCGGCACACAGGCTCTAAAAGCATCGAAAATACTCACTCCGGGTAACAACTCCATTACGCTGCTCGCTCCCGAATCGATTAAAAGCCTTTCGCAACCGATTCCGCAAATTAAAGCCATTACACAACCTTTTGTCTCTTTCGGAGGAAAACCGGCCGAAGACCGCACCGCATTTTACACCCGTATGAGCGAAAGGCTTCGCCATAAAAAAAGAGCGGTCTCCTGCTGGGATTATGAACGTTTGGTACTACAAACCTTTCCTTCGGTATATAAGGTCTGCTGCCTGCCCATAAGCGATCTGAAAAACGAAAGTGAAGAAAAAACCAATGTGATGCTGGTCGTAATTCCCACTCCCGAAACCGCTGCACAGGCTAACATCAAAGAGCCTAAAGTAAGTTACCGCACGCTCGAAGAAATTAAAAAATATATCGCGGGCTATACCTCTCCTTTTGTAAATGTAGAAGTGCGGAATCCGACGTACGATCGCCTTAAAATCGTATGCAGCGTAAAATTCAGACCCGGTAAAAGTCCTATTTTTTTTGTACAGCAGCTCAATACAGAAATTTGTGTGTTTTTATCCCCCTGGCTCGAAACACCCGGAAAAGGACAACAAATAGGCGGCTCTATAAGTCGCTCTGCCATTCTCAATTTTATCGAAAAACGCCCTTACGTCGATTATGTAACCGGATTTTCCGTACTGCAGCTCATCTGTAATGATCACCATTACGACCTGAAAGATTCGGCCATTCCGCGTCAGGACGCAGACCTTATCGAAGGCAGCACCCCATGGACTGTGCTAAGCACGGCTTCGCAACATCTTATCCGGGCTATCACCGAAGAAAAGCACGAAGCCCCGCAAGTAACCGGCATAGACCTGTTGCAGATAGGTGAAGACTTTGTGCTTACCGAACCTGAATCGCCCAAAACCCTGCTGTCGGCAAAGCTTTCTCCGCTATCGGCAGGTCGCACCGAAGAAGAATACTTTATTATTAATCCCCTTTGAAACCGAAAGGATATGCCGCTACAGAATCGTGATACGTTAAAAAAGTTTTTCAGCTCCGGCAACCGCCCCACCAGCGGAAATTTCACTGACCTTATCGACTCATTCATCAATAAGGCCGACGACGGTTTTATGAAAATGCCCGAAAAAGGACTAATGCTCGCTCCGGAATCGGACGGGCAAAACAATATACCTACTACGCTGCTGTCTTTTTTTAAAGATATTGAAGCGCTCAAAAAAATGGAAGCCCCCGAATGGATTATGGCTTTTAATGACCCCAAAAATCCCGGGTTAAAATTCAGCCGATATTCGCTTACCACAGAAAGTTCGGAGCCCCAGAAAAAAGACAGTCTGTTCCTTTCCGACAACGGCAATATAGGCATCGACACCCTCACTCCGCAGCATCTGCTCGAAGTGAAAGGGGTCGCCGCGATGGAAGGACGCATCGGTACCGCGCCGGCAACTACCGCTCCGATTCCCGCCGACGGACATTGGCATCCGCTACTCGAAAATCTCGACGGACTTCAGGCTTTCGAAGTGGTAGCCGGTGTATCGGGGCTCAAAGGCAGCGGAAAATACGCGCTGCTGCACGCCATTGCCACTTCCTGCTACGGAAACTCGAAAAGCAGCATTTCGACCACTTCTGCGCGTTACGGCTCTTGCCGCCACCGGCTTCAACTGCGCTGGAAGGGCGATACGCACCACTACAGCCTACAAATCCGAACCCGTCGCAATTACGGTGAAAATATTTTCATCCGCTTTCACCTGAGTCAGCTTTGGCACGAACCGCAGCATTAAACCGAGTGGCATGAAAAATACCCGGTTCACCATTCCCAAAAAAACACATCTTCCCGAAGGGGAAGACTATCACGCGCTGCGCAAAGAAGGAATTGCACTGCTCGAACAAATGGCCAGCCATACCTGGACCGATTACAACGAGCATGATCCCGGCATCACCATTCTCGAACAGCTCTGTTATGCCCTGACGGAAATCGCTTACCGCACACAATTTCCCATCACCGATCTGCTCTCTAACACCGAAGGGAAAATAGATACCGACGAAAACGCCTTTTTCAGCGCAGGCCGTATGCTCACTTCAGGCCCCATCATCCCCGACGATTACAGAAAACTCATAATTGACCGCTTTCCAGAAATTAATAATGCCTGGATAAATGCCTCGAAAGACGGGAAATATGAGGTATATATCGACAGCGCCAACACGAAGCTCCAAACCGATACTATCGACCGATGGCTGAACAGCCAACGTAACCTGTGCGAAAGCTTCCTCCCTTCCCGAATCCTTTCTCCGCTGCAGGTAGTAGTAAAAGCCGAAATTTACATCAAGCCCACCACAGCCGTCGAAGAGCTGCTGGCACAGCTTGTGCTGAACCTGAAAGATTTCATCAATAAGCCGGTACGCTTTTATACGCTAAGCGAAATGAAGGAAAAAGGATACAGTACCGACGAGATTTTTGAAGGACCGAGGCTCCATCACGGCTTTATCCAACACGAAGACCTGCGTCCCCGAATACGCGAACTCTACGCCACAAGCCTGATCAAAGAACTCATGTCGATACGCGGCGTAGAAGGAATAAAAAGAATCGAATTTCCGACGCAATTCTCCAATAACACCGACCCACAGTACCTGCCTATCGGCGACTTCCAGGTAGCGGTACTGGATGTAGAACAAACCCTGTCGCAGCTTACACTTTATTCTGGCGATGCGAAAATATACTGCGACATCGAAAAAGCGCTGAGCGAATACCACCGGCTAAAAAGCGTGAAAACCCGCAATTTCAGACCGATTCCGAACGAAGCCGAACGCGATTATTTACCACCCTCTGGAAACTACCGCAACCTGCAAGCATACAGTTCCATACAACATCAGTTTCCGCTTACCTACGGCATAGGCGAAGAAGGACTGCCCCCTTCTTCGAGTGCGCAGCGAAAAGGGCAGGCCAAACAGCTCAAAGGATACCTGCTGTTTTTTGAACAGCTTATGGCCGACCGTTTTGCACAACTGGCGCATATAAAAGAGCTGTTTTCCATTACCCAGGCCACACCCACCTATTTCTTCCAGCCGTTGAACGATGTACCCGGTATCCGTCCGCTTATCAAACCTTATCACGCATCTGAAGAGTTACCCGAAGAACTACCCTCAAAAAAAGAAGAGCTTCCAGCTTCTTACACCAAAGCGCTACAACAATTTATCACAGGCGATGAAATTTATACCGATCGTCGAATTGCTTTTCTGGATCACCTTTTGGCTCGTTTTTCGATCGAAATGTGGTCTTACCACAATCCTTTTACCAGTAGCGATCCCAAACAGACAGAAGTAGAAAGGAAAATGAAGCTGCTGCAAAATTTACCGGAATTAACCGCTTACCGCTTTCAGGCGCCTAAATACAAAGACAGAAGGTGCAAACCCTCTAAAATACAGCAAATACTCGCGCTCCTTTCGGATACAAAAGACACCTACTACAAATCGTTCGACAGCATTCTGAATCGCATGATTCGCGTGTCGAAAATAAAACTCGAAAACCCCGAAACGGAACAAATTATCGTAAAAGGTGGTCCTCAAATGCTGCCGCTCTACCTCCGTTACGGAAGCAATATTTCGAATTATTTGATCAATACCGAAAAAGAAAAGGCTTACCTTACCGTGCAGCTAAAAGTAGGATCGGAAAACGAAAAAGAAAATTTTATAGACCTGTTTCAAGTACCTGAAACAGAAACACAGACAGCCAACAAATTGATTGGAAAACTGGCGACACGTTTTGCTTACCTCAGCCGGAAAAGCGAACGTTATTACCTCGTAGAACATTTTCTGCTGAAAAATGAAAACAATCCTTCCTCCTATCTTCCAGATGATTTTTACAATTTCCGGTTTTCACTGATTATTCCTGCCGTATCGGCCCGGTTTACAGACGAATCTTTTCACCACTATCTCCATGCACTCTTTTACCAGCTTGTGCCTGCACATCTCTCGGCTACCGTGCTATGGTTGGATCTTGATGAAATCCGGTTTTTCGAATCACTTTATTTTGAATGGATAAGCCTGTTTAACGAACATGACAAAGAAGCTCAAGAAAAAAAAGCGGCACTCGGCGAAAAAATAGCCTCTTTTCTATCCGTACAACAAACAAAGAAAAAGTAATACGACTCGGCACTGGCAATGGAAGAGCGGCCCCATATTATCCGTACACAGCAGGTAGAGCTCGGTATTGAACAGGAGTCACGCTCCGCTTCGCTACAGGATCAGGCCAGTCGCCTGTGTCACGAAAAGCTGCCCGCGCTGTTCGAAGAGGTAATGCGCGAATGTATTCCTGAAAAGCTTCGGATAACGCTCAATACGCTGGTGCTCGATTTGGGCACCATTCCCGCCGACCGCTTCGAAACCGAATTTCCGGAACGGGCAAAGGAAGAGCTGCGTAAACAGTTGCTCCGCCTGAAAAAAGAAACCCGCTACGATCAGCATAAAACCTACCTGCAAGATGCGCTCGAACATTTTCTGCTGCACGGCACGCTCCCCTGGTGGATAAGCGATCCCGGCGATAATTTCGCAGAAGAAACGCTGCTGGGGCTGCTGGCCTCAGCTCCCGATGAGCTCATCAGGCTTATCCGTCGGATAGGACGTAAAACGCAGGTACGTAAAAGGCTGGCGAGGCAATTCAGCGAACCCGCACTGATAAGGCTGGTCGAAAAATTAGAACCCGCCAACGCACGTACGATTCTCGAATACGCCGAAAAACTGCAGCAAAAACAAGAAAAAGAACGGGTTACGAATGCCGAAAACAAAGATTTTAAAAAAGCGATATGGGAATTTATTCTCCACTACCTGCTTCACGAAAAAGGCTCGTATTTTAATACCCGCGCCTTTCTGAAAAGTCTCATCACCCGTTTGGCGGCACACTATAACCTCAGCTACCTCACGCTGCTTCATCACCTTACGTTAAGTGCCGAAGAAATAGGAATTTCGCCTTCGCAAAAACACTCGCTTCCACGTATGCTGCAATTGCTGCTGGAAGAAGAAATGCAATCGCTTATCGGAAAAGGGCAACATTCGCTGAACGTTACATCGCTTCAAAATTCCCGAAATCTTTACACCGATCCGAGCAGCAAAAAAAATACGCTTTCCGACTTTGGCCCAGGTGTAAATGATTTTCCCGAACAGGAAAACAGGCGGCCCGATTTTCAGAAAGCAATAGAAACATTCCTCCCTCCCGATGCACTAACTACTGCCGATACTTTAGCTGATTCTCCACAAAGCAAAATGCCTGCCACCGCAGAAAAGCATACACAACAGGAACAAACGGCTTATCTCCTTTGGTATTACCTGCGCACGGGAAGTCTGCCCGGCACCGCATCTATAAGGGCTTCTGCGCTCGAAGCAGGCTGGAAAATGCTGTTGCAGGAAAAGCCCAACTTGTTGCGCAGTGTCGTAAGTCGATGGAAAGATACTTACGCCCTAAGCCAGCGCTTAATCGCTTTTCTTTCGCCCGTATTGGTGGAGCAAACAATCGCATTTTTAGCACCTTCTGTCGGGAAAGAATTTAACCGCATTGCGGCACAATGGAGCCAATCGATAGCCGCCCTGCCCGGCATGAGCGGTTTTTCGCGCACACAGCTTTCGCAACACTGGATAGCCTGTACGCTGGCCACACCTGCCCAGCCCGATAAGCTGCCCCAACACCTGATCCTTTCACTAAGCCGAAGCACCGGCATAGCACCACCTCTACTCGCCCAAACGCTGCAAGCTCCACCCCTTCGTCAGGAAATTCTGCGTTTCTCTACACCCGAAACCTGGACAAAAGTACTATCCGAAAATCCGGAAAAAGAACAGCATGCCGTTACACCTGTCAATGCGGCTCACACAGAAGCTACACGCTCTCCACGCGCAATGGCCGACAGGCTGATTTTTTTTCTGATACAGGGCAGCCTGCCCTGGTGGGCACCCGAGAGCGATCAGGAACAGCTTCGGCAGCATTACCGGCAATTGTCGCAACAGCAGCCTTTACGACTAAGGAAGGCGCTGTATCAGGCTTCCTTATCCGAAAACTGGTTTACTCACTGGAAAACCCTGCTGCCTTCGCCCGGGCTTACCTTAGCAGCGATCGATCCCGTTTCGGCCTCCACCAGCCTGCAATATTGGCAACACTTTTCCCGAAGCGATGCCCCGAAATCCGAAAAATGGCCAGGCTCTCTGTTCATTGATGCCACACAGGAACTTATCCTTACCTGGCTTTTGCAGTATCGCCGCTCGGGACAAACGGCACGTGCTTTCACAACTGCACTGTTGCAGCGAATCGCGCGGAAATACGGAATCAAAGCAGTTGATTTTGCAGCCACGCTCTTTGCGTATTGCGAAAATTTTTCTTCTACCATTCCTTCGCTAATGACCGAAACGCTTTGGCTCTGCAGTGGAGAAATGAGCGCAGAATGGAGAGAAGATCTCGCTGAAAAAAATGAATGGGCCACCGATAAAAAAGAAAAATCGAACATAGCGGATAGTGTGTCTGCTGAAAAAAGCAAGCGCAAAAACGAAGTTTCAGAAACGGAAGCAACTAATTTACCGTCTGAAACGGGAAATAAAGATCTCTATTTACAGGAAAAAGGAGAAAACGAAAAAAACCTACCCGAGCCACACAGGCAGGAAACACCATCGGCGCACGATATAGTGCAGGATCAGGAATCAACTGCTTTTTCAGCTTCCCGATCGAAAAGCGAAAAAACCAAGAATCAAGATGATTCCAAAAAGGAAAGTGGTTCTTTGAAAAAGGAAGAAAATTTTCTCCCGGATATTCCGCAGAAAATTCAATCTATCCAAGATACTTCGGATGCATCTCATGTTCAACCTCTTTCTTCGCAGGAAAAAAACAGCCCACTAAAAGCGAAAAAAGCTGGGAACGAAAGTTCAGAATCGAAAGAAAATACCACTGAATTTTCAGATCTGAAGAGCAAAATCGCTTATCCGAAAAAGGATAGGAATAGCACAAAAAAAGAAAAGGACGATCGCCTTAAAAACACGCCCGCTCTTACACCCGAAGCCGCTGCTTTAGCTGCGCTTTCAGAAAAGCTGGAAAAGCTTGCCCTTTATTTGCAATCGGGGCAAACGCCCGCAGGTACAAGGCCCGAAGAACTGGCCGCCTGGCTGAAAGATCTGTTAAAAAAGGAGCCCGAAGCGACCTACAAAAAGCTTGCTCCGCTGTTGAAAAGCCGCCAAATCCGCCTTCGTATCAGCGAGCGTAAACCTCCCGAATGGGTGTGCTTATTGCTAGATATGCTGCATCAAAATCGTGCATTTTCGCTTGCCGACCTGCTGCTCGACTGGGAAAGATTACGGCAAGCCCTACCCGATCTGGCCGCACTTCTCCCACTTTCGAAGCTGCGCAACCTTAGCCTCGAATTGGCATTGCAAAAAAACAAGGCTTCGGCATTCGCTTATATAGAAATGAGTTGGGCTTATGTACAATCACAGGTTTCGGCCGAAAAACAGCAGGTTTTACTGGGAAATATGTACGCGTACGTTGTTTCGGAGAAAGGCAAATTTACGCGTGCTTTCCACGCGGCCTTACAATTGCTACGCGAAGAAATGCGACAAAAAATAAAAGACGGGAAAAAAAGCGAAGAAGAAGAGTTGCCCGAAGAAGAAGCAGAAAAAGAAGAGGAGGAAGAAAACAAGGAAGGTGTGTTTGTAAATAACGCCGGACTCGTGCTCTTATGGCCTTTTTTAGGCGCGCTGTTCGAACGCAACGGACTGTTGAGCGATCGAAAGTTCAGCGACGAAAAAAACGCGTTCAGGGCAGTGCATTTGCTGCAGTTTTTAGCCTGCGGAAAAGAACATTTGCCCGAATATCAGCTTGTGCTCAACAAAATACTCTGCGGCATTTCGCCTGCTGTGCCGCTTAACGAGCCCGTTACGCTAAATGAGAAAGAAAAGCAGGACGCACAATCGCTGCTCGAAACGGTTATCCGGCAATGGCGCATTATTGGCAATACCAGTGTCGAAGGGCTACGAGAAACCTTTCTGATGCGCGCAGGGAAACTGGAAACCGAAAACGAATACCTCAGGCTACACGTCGAAAAAAAAGCCTACGATATGCTGCTTGATCAATTGCCCTGGAGCTATTCCATAATAAGGCTCCCCTGGATGAAAAAACCGATTCACGTCACATGGAGATAACCCTTACCCGACAAAACGCATTTACCTTGCAGCGCGAATGCGAATGGCTTTCGACTGTAATCGATACACGTATCAAACTTTATTTTCAGAACGAATGCGAGTTCGGGCATATAAACGAAGTAAATCCGCCTACACTTGAAGGCGATCCTTCTCCTTATGCCGGGCTTCTCGTTTCGCTGAAATTGACACAGGCCGAAAGGTTATTGCTTATTCTTGCGCTGAGCCCGCACCTGTGCCCGCAACTGCTGGATGTGTTTTTCACTAAAAACGTGAACTACGATCGCGGCTTTACCGAGTTCGGCGGACTCAAAGGGAAAAATCACGGCGGATTTCTACCTACCCTCGAAACGGCACTGTACCTGCTTTCGGGGCAGGATCTCGAAGCGCGTTTTGAAACGCTGCTTCTGTTAAACCGGAGCCGCTTATTTTCTACCGAACGCATCCTGCTGCTCGTTCCACCCGAAGCGGGCGAACCCCTTGCCAGCGGAGCCATTCAGGTAAGATCTGAATTTTTAGCCTCGCTTCATGAAGGCGAAAACCAAAAACCCATTTACAGCAGTGCATTTCCCGCAAAACAGGTACACACCGAAATGGATTGGAACGACCTTGTGCTCGAACCGCATATAAAAGAAGAAATTCAGGAAATACGCACCTGGCTCCTTCACGGTCATACGCTGATGCAGGACACGATGCTTCGCAAAAAAATAAAACCGGGCTACCGAGGGCTGTTTTACGGTCCGCCGGGAACCGGCAAAACGCTTACCGCCTGCTTACTGGGCAAATCGACCGGGCGTGAGGTGTATCGCATCGACCTTTCGATGATCGTATCGAAATACATTGGCGAAACGGAGAAAAACCTGGCGCAGGTATTCGATCAGGCCGAGCATAAAAACTGGATACTCTTTTTCGACGAAGCCGATGCGCTTTTCGGAAAGAGAACCGCTACCAGCAGCTCCAACGACCGGTATGCCAATCAGGAAGTGGCCTACCTGCTGCAAAGGGTAGAAGATTTTCCGGGTACGGTATTATTGGCTTCTAACCTGAAATCGAATATCGACGAAGCTTTTGTAAGGCGTTTTCAATCGATGGTACATTTCCCCATGCCGGGCCACGAAGAACGGCTCAGGCTGTGGCAGAACGCTTTTCATCATAATCCCAGCATCGCCTGCACGATCGATTTTTCAGCTATCGCCGATCAGTACGCGCTTTCGGGCGGATCGATTATCAATGTGCTTCGGTTTTGTGTGCTGCGCAGCATAGGACGTACCGAAAAAATCATTTTGGAAAAAGACGTGCGCGAGGGCATAAAAAAAGAATTCGCAAAAGAGGGAAAAACGCTTTGAACAAAAGCGTCGGGATTTGCCGAAAAACAACCTATAAAAAACCCCGGCGATAAACGCCGGGGCTGTGCTTTCTGTAAAATTTGTGAATTAATTTTGTCCTACCGCATCTTTGGCAGCTTTGAGCGCCGCCTCTTTTGAGGCCAGGTTAGCCGTGGTTTTAGCCAGGTCTCTTTGCACCTCGGCAAGCGACTTTTTGATCTCGTTTATTTTCGTCGCTTCGCTTTCGACCCGAGGCTGGGTGTCTTTCGCAAGCTTACTGAGCTGGTTCACGATTTCATCGCTTTTCTCCACGAGATCTCCGGTCGCATTTTCGGTACCCTCGCTGAGCTGTCCGGCCGCCGTGGTCGTGCCCATTGCTTCGAAAATAGCGGTAAGAGCCGCCTTGCTGTCTTCCATCGCTTTAGACACATCTTCACGGATCGTCTCCACATCGTTGATCAGCAAATCGGGAATAAGACGCCCCGAATTTTTATACTCTTCTATCTGTGCCGCCAGCTCCATAGCCTGTTGCGCTACGTCGGTCAGCTCGTACGCCACTTCATTCACTGCAAACAACAACTCTTTCGATTGTTCCGAAATGTCTTCGGCTAATTTATAGGCTTCGACCGAAATTTCGCCGGCAGTAACCACCGACTGCTGCAATTCGGTGGCAAGACGCAAATCATTTTCAGCAAGACCGGCGTAATTACTGTACTTTTCGTAAAAAGGCTGATGAAGATTCAGATCCTTGGTCAGGGCCGTACTTTTTGCAGTTTCTTTTTGCTGGTCGTTGGTCAGCGTATTTATCTGATCCTGAATATCGTTTATTTTTTTTTCTTTATTATCGCGCATGATGGTACTTTTTAGAACATTAAATGGTAAAAATTAGCCTTGTAAATGAAGCGCACTTAACTACGTGCGGTCTTTTTTCCACCGGCCGGTTTTGCCGCAGCGGTATCTTCCTGCGTTTCTTCAGCGGCAGCATCAGTAATCATCAATTGATGATGAACTTCGTTGATACTTTGTATTTTTTCAAGCGCTTTCAAGGCATCCGTTTCATTTTTTTCGGCCTCTTTTTCCGCCACAAGCTCCTCGTCTCGCTTACTAATAAGCGCCTGGTGATCGGTAAGCAGCGTTTGGGTTGAAGCCGCTACCGAATCGGCAAGCGATTTGGCTTTGGTAACCACTATATCTACCGCTTTGTTAGCCGCATCGGCTTTGGAACCGGCTGCATCTACCAGGGTATCTAAGGCATCAAGCGCTATTTTTTCCGCTTTTTTGGAAAGGGCGGTCGCCTTGTTGCTGACCCGTTTTGTCTGCTCTGCCAAAAGCGTATGTGCATCTTCCACTTTTGCCTTGGCGTTAATGCTGGCCAGGTCGCCGCTAAGCTTGGCAATGGAAGCCGACATGAGTGAAATGGCCTTTGCCGCCGAAGTAAGCTGTTGCAAGCCGTTCATTGCATGTTGTGCCGCCGCATCCGAAAGCGATTTGGTATTGGCACTCAGATGGTTCACCGCATTGGAAGACTCATTTACCACCAAATACGCGGTATGAAGTGAGCCGGTATAAGTCATCTGATCTTTTACATCTTTTAGGTTAAGGTGTAAAGATTCGACCGTGCTTTTCGACGCTTCATACTGGGCTTCTGCCGAAGCTTCTTGGGTATCCCCATCGGGATTGAGCTGTGCTACAGTCTGCTGCAGATCTTTTTTAAAAGGATTGACCGGAGAATCAGTGTTGCTCATATACAAGATATATTAAATTATACGTACTAAAACTGCCTTTTCTATTCTAAGAAGCTATCGTTCAGAAGCCATAAATAAGGCTTCGGGCTGCATTTACAGCGCACTACACAGGATACCTGCCTGAATAAGTGGAGCGCTGCTACTAATCAAGGTCTAAAATAAAAATTTATCGGAGCGCTTCTCTTATTTTGTAAAAAAAGTTATCAGCTACGGTGAATAAGACAGGCTTTCTCCCAAAGTAAAAGATACTTTTATCCGAACCGCTTAGGTAAAAAGAAGGATTTCGTTTATTTTTACCTTCCGTGTCAGAAAACGGAGCCGCTTTATCGGCGGGTTCCGTAACTGCTTATACACTTTATATACAGGCAAATAGTGAGCCCCGAAAGTATTTTTTATCGGTTTAGATCGCATCCCTTTTCTTTACGGTACACGGTACTTCTGCTGCTGTACAGCTTTTTTTGCGCGAAAGAAACCAGGGCGCAGGAAAACCACACGGATACGCTTGCCTTACAATGGGTGCACGCCATCCATCAGCAACAGTCAACCCTTAGCGCAGGTATGGGAGCCTGGCCCGAAGTATCTCGAAAAATGCCCGATACAGCCAACGCTGCACGTTACCTCCTCAACCCTGAATTTTCGGTATTCGGATGGCACCCCTATTGGGAAGGAAACGCTTACCTGTATTACGATTTTTCGCTACTCACACACGTGTCCTATTTCGCGTATGAGCTGGATCCCCAAACGGGCCTTTGGAAAGACCTTAACGGTTGGGATACCACCGGATTGGTTACTTACGCAAAACAACGAAACCCTGCGTGTAAAGTGCTGCTTACGGTAAGCTGTTTCGGTTCCGACAACACGGTGTTTCTAACTACTCCCCCGGCACAAAAAAGGTTGAACAATACCCTCGTGAAGCTGCTTCAGGAAAAAAAAGCCGACGGCATCACGCTCGATCTGGAAGGAATTGAAGCCGGGTACTCGCCCCAACTGAATACGTTTATCCGTAACCTTCACCATAGTCTGAAAACGGCCGATACTTCTTTTATCCTGACCCTGGCATTGCCCGCAGTAGATTACGAACAGGTATTCGACATGGATACGCTCAGCGAATATGTCGATCTGTTTGTGATCATGGGATATGATTATCACGGAGCAACAGGCGGTCCAGGCCCGATAGCACCGCTCCACCCTTCGACCCAATGGGGCGAGCTGAGTGTCAGCCAATCGGTGAGCTATTACCTCTCGCAAAAAACACCCCGCAAGAAGCTGTTGGTCGGACTTCCGTATTTTGGCGCCATTTGGCAGGGTACAAACAATACCCCCACCGAAAATATGGAGTTTGTCGGTTACCGTCCATATAGCTATCAACTGAGCGAAGGCCCGGGTGTGTTCAAGTATATCGCTTCGGCCGGAGGCATGCGCTGGCAATATCCGGTAAAAGAACCCGCCGGTTATCAGCGGGAATGGTGGGGAGAAGATACGGCAAGCCTGGGTGCGAAATACGACTGGATACTTGCGCAAGAACTCGGCGGAATAGGAATATGGGCATTGGGTTACGACGAAGGCTCACAAAACCTGTGGAACCTACTGGGCGAAAAGTTTTCTACCGACAAAATAGAACCGCCACCCTCACCTGCACCACCCGAACCCAAACCTTCTCCCGGGGCAAATTTTTTGGAATGGATAGAAACCCATTCAGATCTGGTATTTTTCACCCTTTTGATAATCTACTTCGGAATCGTGACAGGCGTAATTCTTGCGCTGGTATCGCCCGAAGTGAAAAATTACCTCCTCCTAAAAAAACGCTTACGCGCCGCATGGATACTTGTCGGAATGCTGCTTATACTGCCGGTCGGATTGTATTTAAATGTGGTCGAATCCTACACAACCTTTGAAATTTTAGTGCTGTTTTCGATTCTATTGTTTATGGCTTTAAGCGCTATACAGATCTTACAATATGTACTCGGATTGCGGCAACGCGATATTCCCTGAGGCAAAAATATAGCCCTACAAAAAAAGCGCGCCTGTAACAGGCGCGCTTTAATTTGGTGCAAAAGCTGCACTTATTTTTTAGCCGGTTTTACTTCGATCAGCTCCATTTCAAACACCAGCACCGAATAGGGCTTTATTTCGGGCAGAATGGCATCGCCATAGCCCAGCTCCTGTGGAATGTAAAACTTATACTTCGAACCGGGTGTCATAAGCTGTACCGCCTCTACCCAACCTTCGATCATGCGGCCGTAATTGACCACAAACCAAAGCGGCTGACCCCGCTTGTGCGAGCTGTCGAATTCGGTGCCATCGAGCAACGAACCCCTGTAATGCACCGCTGCCGAATCGCCCAGTACAGGCGCTGTTCCTCTTCCCTGCTGTATTACTTCATATTGCAATCCCGACTGGGTGGTAGTAACTTCCGGACGCTGCTTGTTTTCTTGCAAAAAGCGTTCTCCTTCCTGACGGTTAGGCTCAAACTGACGCAGGCTTTCATTTTGCTTACGCATAAAATAATCGCGGATAATCAGCTTGGCCGAATCGGGACGAAGCGCCGTAGGTTGTCCCAAAATGGCATCCTGCAAGCCGCGCACCAGCAACTCTTTGCTGATAAGCGAATCCATTCCCTGCCCGCGAATCGTGTTCATGATCTCGTTGCCCGCATCAAGTCCGATGCTGTAGCTGAGCTTATCTTCGTTGGTTTTCAGGCTTACCGGCTCCGAAGAGGCACCGGATTTATCACCGGAATTGCAACCGGTCACGATCAGCAGCATGGCTGCCAAATAAAAAAACAGTGTTTTTTTCATATAAATTGGCTATAATTTCGTTGCGAAAATAGTGCATTTAACGAATATCAGGCGTATTTCCGAAGAAAATCACAGAAAGCGGCCGCTTTCTTCGTCCGGATTTTGCAATGCCTGAAACGCGCTTATCTTTGTGAAAATTGAATTTCAGTCATGGGTAAAATTATCAGCGGAATCCAGCAAATAGGTATAGGTGTGCCCGATGTCCAGGAAATCTGGAAATGGTACCGTAAATTTTTCGGAAATGATGTACGCATCTTCGAGGAAGCCGCCGAAGCCCCACTGATGACTCCCTACACCGGAGGCAAAGTGCAATCGCGTACCGCCACGCTGGCCATCAACCTGCAAGGTGGCGGCGGATTTGAAATCTGGCAGTACACCAGCCGCAATACGGAAAAAGCCGATTTCGATATCCTGCTCGGCGACTTAGGTATTTACGTGACCCGCATCAAAAGCCGCGACGTGGAAGCTACCTATCGTTTTTACCGGCAGGAAGGCGTAAATAGCTGCGGCGAACTGGCAAAAGATCCGCTCGGACGCCCCCATTTTTTCCTGAAAGACCCCAACGGTAACCTGTTCGAAATCGTGGAAGGCGAAGACTGGTTTTCCAATACCGGTAAGCTTTGCGGAGGAGCAGCCGGTGCTATGCTGGGCGTAAGCGATATCGAAAAATCAAAAAAACTGTATTCCGATATCTTAGGCTATAACCGCGTCGAATACGACGAAACAGGTGTGTTTGCCGACTTCGCCGGCTTACCCGGTGGGCAGCAAAAAGTAAGACGTGTATTGCTGGCTCGCAGCGAAGCACATAAAGGTCCTTTTAGCAAGCTGCTCGGTTCGGGTAAAATAGAGCTGGTGCAAACACTGGATCGCAATCCGCGAAAAATCTTCGAAAACCGCTACTGGGGAGACTGGGGATTCATCCACCTCTGTTTCGATATCAAAGGCATGGACGAGCTCGAAAAAGAATGCGAAGCCGCAGGATTCCCTTTTACCGTCAACAGCAAAAATTCGTTCGACATGGGTCAGGCCGCCGGACAGTTCAGCTATATCGAAGATCCCGACGGTACACTGATCGAATTTGTCGAAACACATAAACTTCCCATTCTCAAAAAACTAGGACTCTATCTCGACCTGCGCAAAAAAGACAGAGAAAAACCTTTACCCAACTGGATATTGAAAGCCCTCCGGTTTAATAGGGTGAAAAACTAAGACAAAACTCCGCACACGTTCATAAAAAAAGTCCCGGGCAATGAGCCGGGACTTTCTACTAAAATCAATTGTAAGAAACGCTGGAATAAGTCGCTTGTAAACGTTAATGCGCCACTTCGGGCTCTTCAAAGACACCCATTGCGCAAAACTTATGAATGCGTTTATCTACCAGCTTATCGGGTTCGAGTTCGCTGAGCTTGTGCAGGTGTTTGACCAATTCCTTTTTGACCAGTTCGTGGGCTTCTTCCGGAAAATTGTGCGCACCGCCTACGGGTTCTTTGATTACCCCATCGATGAGCTTGTTCCGCAACATATCTTCAGAGGTCAGCTTCAGCGCATCGGCAGCCTGCTCTTTATGATCGCGGCTTCTCCAAAGGATAGACGAGCAGGATTCTGGAGAAATCACCGAATACCAGGTATTTTCCAGCATCAGTACCTTATCGCCTACACCGATTCCAAGCGCGCCACCTGAGGCACCTTCTCCCAAAATCACGCAGATCACCGGCACACGAAGACGCATCATTTCATATATGTTACGCGCAATGGCCTCGCCCTGACCGCGTTCTTCGGCTTCGAGACCACAATACGCACCGGGAGTATCAATAAAGGTGACAATAGGTTTGCCGAACTTTTCGGCTAACTTCATCAGCCTAAGCGCCTTACGGTATCCTTCGGGATTAGCCATACCGAAATTACGGTACTGCCTCATTTTGAGGTTAATCCCTTTCTGATGACCGATAAACATGACCGAACGTCCTTCAAGCAGACCGAAACCGCCTACGATGGCCTTGTCGTCGCGCACAGTGCGATCGCCGTGAAGTTCCTGAAAAGTATTGTCGGTAATGTAGTTGATATAGGCCAGCGAATAAGGTCTGTCGGGGTGACGCGAAAGCTGTACCCGTTGCCAGGGAGAAAGATTGCCGTATATCTGTAAGCGGGTGTCTTTTAGCTTCTTTTCAAGCTCTTTCAGCATTTTCGACACATCCACTTCGCTTTTTTCTCCGAGTGCTTTGGCCTCTTCGATCTGACGCAACAAGTCTTCAATCGGTTTTTCGAAGTCAAGAAAGGTCGCCATAATTTGTAGTTTTTGGAGGCGAAATGTACAAAAAACGAATTACTAAATAGCGAAAAGTCTCGTTATAGAAGTGTACGGCGCTTGCGAAGCTTACGCGTTTTTTTCACACTTCCGCTAACTTTAGGATTGGTTTTCAGCTTGTAGTTAAACGTAACGGATACAAACATAAATCCGTCTTTGTCTTTGCTATCGCCGCGCTGCTGACCGGTACCGGTCGCGTTATAGACATAATGACCGTCCACCCACGAAGGAATTTCACCCAGGCTGGGGTCGGCCAAATGCGCTGCCGCGTCTCCGAAATTATCCCGGATAGCTGCGTTGTTGTAATATACGCCCGACACATCGTCGATATAGTCGGTCAGGGTAAAGTGATAAGAAAGCTCAAGCGAAAGGCTCATCCGCGGACTGAAGCCAAACCGGAAGCCTCCCCCTACGGGAAAAGCCATACTGAAGCGGCTGTACATCTCCGGCCCTTCGGGTAAGCCCTGCCCTTCGGTACGCAAGGGACGCAAAGCAATCCAGGAACCGTTGTAATTCGCTTTGGGATTAAAATAAAAACCGCCTATTCCGCCAAAAGCATAAAAGCCATAACTTCTGAAACGGGCGCCCATACGTTTGCCACCGGCATCACGTAATCCGTAACGCGCACCGGCGCCGGTAAAGGAATAGAACATCCACTCAAAATTCAGGGCACCTTCAAAAATATCGGAACGAAAATGCAAATTCCGGTTACGGCGAAAAGGTTCGTTGGTAAGGTTATCGTTACCCGCCACACGGCCATACCACAACGAGGTACGCAGCGACAGCTTAGGGGTAAGGTAAAAACGGTAATCGCCTTGTATCACATAACGGGTTTGCGAAATTTCCAAATCGCTGAGGAAATCGGAACCGGTACGATCACGCCCCCCGAGCTCACCCAGAAAATTACTGGCGCCCGCGCCAAGCGAGAATTCGTGCCGGAAACGTTTCCAATCCTGATCCGGAAGCTGGGCTTTTGCAGTAAATACAGCAGCCAATGTGAGGCAGACTGTAAAAAATAATTTTCCGCGTGTATTCATAATCAGAAGCAGACTGAGGAATAAAACAACGTGGTTTCGTGTGTTTTATGCTAAAAGCAAGTTAATTTTCATGAAAGAACATGATTTTCAATCACGAAGGCTGGCAAATTTAGGCTCTTTTGCCGATAAAACCGGCAACTGTGGAAAAAAAGTACTGTTAAGGTTTTGCGCAGGCTCTAACGCTCTGTATGCTAAATAAATACTTCTGAGACGAGTTTCCTATGGCCTGAATCCTTCAAAAATAACGGAATCGCAGTAAGGCATAATACGCGCGTAGGCGCTTTGCGAACGTACTGTCCAGCCTAACACAGGCATCCCTTGTGCCCGCAACCTCCTTACGGTCAGGTTAGTGAGCAAATCTTCGGCTTCATGCGCTATAAAATGCGGTTTGCTGATAAAATTAAAACGGTAATGTTGTAGCTGCTTTTTCTGAGAAAAACGCATTTTCTCACCCTTAAAGCTGCCCGAAAGCTGACCACGTGGAATCTGTGGCATCGCCGCTGCTAGCATTTGTAAGGCATAAGGATCAAACGATTGCACGGCAACCTCTCCGCGATAGCTACGCAACAACGGAATCAGCGCCCGCTGAATTTCCTTCACCTTTCTCCCGCTCTTAAGCTCGATCAACAACGGAACACGACCATCGACAAGCTCCACTACTTCTTCGAGCAAAGGAATCGTTTCGGCCGAACCGAGCAGACGGTATCGCTTACGGGTTACTGAGGTCAGTTGTGAAATAAGCCTTTTGGCACCACACATACGCTCCAACTCTTCGTCGTGAAATACCAGCAGCTTACCATCGGCCGACAAGTGCACATCCAACTCCAAGGGATACTTCGCTTCGACCGACCGCTGAAATGCCGCACAGGAATTTTCAGGAATGCGCCCGTCGCCCGAATGGAGTCCACGGTGGGCAATGGGTCTTGTACGGAGCCAAAGAGGTGTCATTGGGTTAGAATATTAACGGAATGTTTAGGTATGCTAACTCACCACACATTCACCTCGCGCTCAAGCTGCACGCCAAATTGCGCTTGTATGCTTTGCAGGATTTCTTCCGAAAGATCGTAAATCTGCCGACCGCTCGCCCCACCGTAATTAACCAGCACCAATGCCTGACGGGCATGTACGCCATAGTTACCGTAAGTACGCCCTTTCCAACCGGCTTTTTCGATAAGCCAACCCGCTGCCAGCTTGTAAGTGCCGCCGGGAAGCGGATAAGCCACAATACCCGGATGCTGTTCGAGCAATTGATGATACTGCTCCTGCGAAACCTCAGGATTTTTAAAAAAGCTTCCCGCATTGCCCGTTTCGCGCGGGTCGGGAAGCTTGCTGCGGCGAATGTTTATCACGGCTTCGCTGATGGCCTGTATGCTGAGCTCCTTCACGCCCATAGCCTCCAACTCCTGCTCTATAGCGCCGTAAGAAGTATGGAAAACAGGCTGTTTACGCAACTTGAATGTAACCGAAAGAATTATATACTGCCCTTTGTATTCACGCTTAAACACGCTTTCGCGGTAGCCAAAACGACACGCTTCGCTGCTAAAATCATGTACTTCGAGGGTAGGAATATGCAGGGCTTCGAGCGTTTCAAAACAATCTTTCATCTCTACTCCATACGCACCGATGTTCTGCATCGGACTCGCCCCTACACAACCCGGTATGAGCGACAGGTTTTCGAGCCCGGCGTAATTATGCGCCACGCAGTAACGCACCAGCTCGTGCCAGTTTTCGCCGGCTCCGGCTTTGAGGTAATAATAATTTTCATCTTCGCGCAGCAAGGTAATGCCACGCAAGGCATTGCGAAGTACGAGTCCGTCGAAATCGCGGGTAAACAGCAGGTTGCTGCCTCCGCCCAATACGAGCAAAGGCACATCGCGGTAAGCCTTGTCTGACAAGACCTGCCTGCATTCTTCTACCGAACCAAAGGCCGTAAAATAACGCGCCGATGCCTCTATACCGAAGGTATTGTAGGGCTTGAGTGAAACGTGAGCACGGATTTCCATCGCAGGGTAAAAATACCTGTTTTTTGGTCGCTACACCCGAACCCGCTACGCGAATAACTAACAGGCGCTGCTCAAAACTCGGCCGAAAAAGCTACTTTAGCATTCAGCTCATGCCCGCACCCAAAAGATTTATTGTCTCTGTCACGAACGACCTGTACACCGACCAGCGGGTACACAAGGTATGCCTATACCTGCGATCCAAAGGTCATGAAGTATGGCTGGTAGGTCGCAAAAGAAAAAGCAGCGTGCCGCTCGCCCCACGCGAATACCGCACTATACGTCTAAAGCTGCTGTTTGAAAAAGGCGCGCTGTTTTATGCTGCTTACAACATCCGTCTTTTCTTTTTTCTGCTGTTTCGGCGCTTCGATGTGCTGGTGGCTAACGATCTCGATAGTCTTGCAGCCAATTACCTGGCATCGGTGTTACGTCGCAAACCGCTGGTGTACGATACGCACGAATATTTTACCGAAGTACCCGAGCTGGTACATCGACCGCGCATAAAAGCCGTGTGGGAACGTATCGAAAAATTCATTTTTCCGAAACTGAAACGCGTCTATACGGTCAACGAATCGATCGCCGCTTTGTACCACGAGAAATACAAAATTCCGGTACAGGTAGTCCGCAACCTGCCGCTGAAAAAGAAAGAAAATCAAGATCCGCCTTCGCGCGAAACTTACGGAATACCGCCACATACCCGCCTTATCGTTATTCAGGGCGCGGGACTCAATATCGATCGGGGCAACGAAGAAATGCTCGAAGCCATGCGCTACCTCGACAATGCGCTGCTGCTGATTATCGGTCAGGGCGATGTGCTGCCTTTGCTGAAAGAAAGCGCGCGTGATCCCGAATTAAAAGACAAGGTTCGTTTTATGGGACGTATGCCTTACACCGAGCTTAGCGGTATCACCCAACTGGCCGATGTGGGCATTACGCTCGATAAAGATACCAACCTTAATTACCGGTACAGCCTGCCCAACAAGCTCTTCGATTTTATTCAATGCGGCGTACCCGTAGTCGCTTCCGATTTGCCCGAAGTAAAAAAAATAGTATTAGCCTACGAGGTGGGAATTATTGTCCCTTCGCATGATCCGAAAGTGATTGCGGAAGAAATAAGCCGTTTGCTACAAGACAAGGTCAAATGGGAACGCCTGAAAAAAAATACGAGCACAGCCGCAAAGGCACTGCATTGGGAAAAGGAAACGCTTGTACTCGACCAGATATACGAAGGTTTACACTGAACGCAAAAGCAGGTACAGCAAGATCAGGCAAGTCATTACGCTGAGTAAAATATTGCACAAAGCCCAAAGCCATTGCCCCTGCTGAAGCAATTGAAGGGTTTCGAAGCTAAATGTGCTGAACGTGCTGAATCCACCGCAAAACCCAGTCACCATAAAAAGATAAAAAGGAGTCGGAGAAAGCTTGTCTTTGAGCAAAAGAACGGTCAGCGCCAATAGCAAGCAGGAAAACACATTCGATAAAAATGTAGCCCAAGGGAAGAACGTAGGAAAAAGGGATGCGGAAGCTCGCAAAATACCGTACCGTGCAAGGCTGCCCAATCCTCCGCCAAGAAATACCAGCCATACTGCATTCATACGTTTCGGGATAAAGTGGCGGTATTCATTTTTCTATACACCCAAAAGAAAAGTCCGGCGAAAAGCAGTCCTCCGCTCATTCCATACAAGGCGCCTACCGCCACATCGGCCGGATAATGCACGCCCAAATAAATACGGCTGTACCCTACCAGCGCCGCACAGGCAAAAATGGGTATCCAACTTAAACGGTATATTTTTCGGAACAGGAGCGATAAAAACATGGCCAATCCGAAAAAGTTAGCCGAATGCGAGGAGATAAATCCGAATTTCCCTCCGCATTTCCCTTCGTACAAATGCACCTGCGCACCGTAAATTTCGTGGTGACAGGGGCGGTATCTTTCAAACACATTTTTAAAAAGATGCACCGAACCGGTATCACAATAGACAATAAGCAAGGCTATGCAAACGGCCACCAGACCCAGTCCTTTCCAGCCGAAGTGCTTTTTGACGAGGTACAGCAGGAAGAGGTAAAACGGAATCCAAAAGCCCCGGTCGCTCACCAAATACATGAAAGTATCGGCCCAGGGATGGTGAAGGGAATTGATGAAAAAAAACAGCCTTACGTCAAATGCTTCGAGCGTTTCCATACGGAACGGTTCAGTTGCCGTTGAGCTTTCTCCAAAGTAGGTCTTTCAGTTCCTGCAATCCGGTTTCGGCTTGTGCAGAAATGAAAAGGCTTTCCACACCTTCGGGCAGCTCGCGGCTTAATGCCTGTTTGAGCTCCTCGTCGAGCAGGTCTGATTTGCTGATGGCCAGCAAACGGTCTTTGTGCAGCAGCTCCGGATTGTATTGCTTCAGCTCATTGAGCAAAATTTGGTACTCGCGCTTGATGTCTTTGGCATCGGCAGGGATCAGGAAGAGCAAAATAGAATTGCGTTCGATATGCCGTAAAAAACGGTGACCCAAACCCTTACCTTCGTGCGCACCTTCGATGATACCCGGAATATCGGCCATCACGAACGAACGGTAATCGCGGTAATTGACAATGCCCAGGTTGGGCACCATCGTGGTAAACGGATAGTCGGCTACCTCTGGGCGGGCAGCCGAAAGACGAGCCAGCAAAGAAGATTTACCGGCATTGGGGAAGCCTACGAGTCCTACGTCGGCCAAAATTTTCAGCTCCAGAATTTTCCACTCTTCCAATCCCGATTCGCCGGGTTGCGCGTAATAAGGCGCCTGGTTGGTCGAAGTTTTGAAATGGTTGTTGCCCAATCCGCCGCGACCGCCGCGCACGAGTATTTTCTCTTCTCCGTCGGTAGTAATTTCGAAATGGACTTTGCCGGTTTCGGCATCGCGGGCTACGGTACCCAAGGGTACTTCGAGAATAATGTCTTTACCGCTGCGGCCTGTTTTGAGCGCCGAGCTCCCGTTTTGCCCGGGTTCGGCAATGACATGCTTGCGGTATTTGAGGTGAAGAAGCGTCCACAATTGGGCATTGCCCCTAAGAATTATATGACCGCCACGACCGCCGTCGCCGCCATCGGGACCGCCTTTGGGATTATGCTTGGAACGGTGGAAATGCATCGCACCTGCGCCGCCCTTGCCGGAACGTCCGCAGATTTTGACATAATCCACAAAATTTGATTCGATTGCCACAACTTATACTATATAACGCCAGACAGGAAAACGGTTCCTGCTCCTCACTCACTTTTTATTTTTTTAGCCTATCGCCCGACGGAGCCGGTCGAAAATTTCGGCTACCGTACCTACGCCTTCGATTTCGCGCGTCTTATCCTGCTTGCTGTAAAACGCTTTGACCGGTGCGGTTTCGGCATGATACACCTCGATTCGTTTCTGAATCACAGCCGGATCAGCATCATCGGGACGACCCGATGTTTTGGCCCTTTCGAGCAAACGACGACGCAGCTCTTCTTCGGGCACCTCTAAAGCCAGCAACACCGTTACCGCTTGCCCATTGGCTTCGAGAAAACGGTCGAGCGCTTCGGCCTGTGCCGCAGTACGCGGAAATCCGTCGAAAATAAAACCTTTGGCCGCCTGGTGCCGCTTTACTTCCGACTCGAGCATACCGATAGTCACTTCATCGGGCACCAGCTTTCCCTGATCGATATAACTTTTGGCGAGGTTACCCAGCTCGGTACCTCCTTTGATATTGGCACGAAAAATATCGCCTGTCGAAAGGTGCACCAGTCCGTATTCGCGAATCAGGTTTTCCGACTGTGTGCCTTTGCCGGCTCCCGGAGGACCGAAGAGAATGATGTTCAGCATACCTTTCATTTTTTATTCTACAATCTTGTATATGTCCGGAAGATTCCGGCCCAACCCGTCGTAATCGAGGCCGTATCCTACGATAAATTCGTTGGGAATTTCGAGCGCCACGTAATCGACAGGCACTTGTCCTTTATAGGCTTCAGGCTTAAACAGCAACGAAGCGATTCTGAGTGAAGCGGGCTTACGTTCCGAAAGCAGGGTTCGCACTTTTTGCAGGGTCAGCCCCGTATCGACAATATCTTCGATGACCACCACATCGCGTCCTTCTATCTGCTCGGTAAGGCCAATAAGCTCATTGATCGAACCGGTAGAAGAGACACCGTGATAAGAAGCGACTTTTACAAACGAAATTTCACAATCGACCGTAATTTTGCGCAGCAAATCGGCAGCAAATACGAAAGAGCCGTTAAGCACGGCTATAAAAAGCAGCTTCTGCCCCCGGTAATCTTCGTTGATACGTGCGGCCGTACGGGCTATGGCCGAATCTATTTCCGCAGCAGAAATAAAAGGCGAGAAAGTCTTGTCGTTCAGTGTAACCTGTGCCATAAAGAAGGCCAAAGGTAAAAAATCCAGCCGAATAATTGCCGAACGCTCAATAAAGCACCCGGCGCGAGCGACGCACGCGACAAAGGATATGCACCTGTAGCCCTAAGATAAGTGAAGCCAGCATCAGGTGGAGAGGCTGTAGCCAGCCCGGAAACCCAAGATACCCCAATCCGACTCCCGTAAGGATTTCGGCTAACAGCAGTAACATGAGCAGGTTGAGGAGGTTAATGCCCAGGCGGTAGCGCCAGTTTCGGTAAAACAGGTACGCGTTGACCAGCAGCACCACTATAGAGAACGAACGGTGCACCCAATAGATCAGTCCCAACTGTTCGACCCAGCCTTCGCGCCCTGCCCCCCCGCTCAGATCGTTGATCACATCGATCTCCTGACGCACCTGAGTGCCCATAATAATTTGAGCAAACGACAACAGTACGGCCACACGCAGCATCCAAATAAACAGGAAACTGACATCAAAACGGTATTTGGGCCGTTCGGCCTTATAAATAAGCCGTATCTGCACTACTACGATAAGCAGCGCCAGGCAAACGTGCACGGTAATTATCCAGGGCATCAGATTGGTAGCCACCACGATAGCGCCAAACCAAGCCGTCAGGGAAATGAGTATCAGGTTGAGTAAGGAAAGAAAGAAAACCCTGCGCAGGCGACGGTAAAAAAACAAGGCCCAAAGGGTCATGATAAGCACCATATTGCCGGCCAAAAACCCGATAAGGCGGTTCACGTACTCGGTCCAGGTCTTGGCGGCGTTAAAATCCTGCTCTTCCAGCAGCGTAGGATCATGGCGAATAGCTTCGGCTTCTTTCTCCAATCCGAGTCTATCCAGGTAGCCGCAAAACTTTTCTACCTTTTCGGCACGTTGCGCCGCATATAGCTCTTTGTAATTTTCGGGCAGTTCCGACACTTGGGTAGGAGGCACCCATTGCCCGAAACAACGCGGCCAATCCGGACAGCCCATCCCCGAACCGGTCATTCGTACCACACTCCCAGCCAACATGACCAGGTAAATTGCCAAAAGGGTCATTTTCGCCCACCAAATGAAGCGCTTTTCCATCTTGCGGCATTTACTTTAAAAATGCGAGGGTAAAGATAAGGTCTGATTTCGCGTAGCCCCTGCTTTGGCGGAAACATTTTTCACAATGCACTGTGTAAGCTTCGCGTCTAAAAAAAACACGCTATTATTTCATTCGCAAACAGTCGGTTAAATTTCCCGGGCAGGACAGATATAAGTTACCGTTAGCTAAGTCAGCTCACTCTTTTACTCAATATCAGGTAAATATTTGTGGTATCGGTCAAGTTCCAATCTTGGGCGCTACGGGGGATCTCATCGGCTTTTTTAGGTAAAAACCGGACAGAAACGGCTGTATTCCTGTTTTTTCCGCCTTGCGAGGCAACCCTAAACGAGGTATATTTGTCTTTACACTAGTAAGTGCAGCAACGTTATCGTTCATATATGCTGATGTGGTGGCTAATGCTGCTCTGTACCCCGGTATGGAGCACCCACATAGTCGGAGGCGAGGTATATTACGACTGCCTGGGAGGTGATCAGTACCGCATCACGGTAAAAGTATATCGCGATTGCAGTCCTAACAATAACCTCGGTACAGGCTTCGATCAACCTGCTCCGATCGCTATCTTTAACGGTGACGGAACGCTATTCCGCAATCTGAGCGTATATCCCTCAAGCATTACCAATGTTCCGGTCATTATCAACGACCCCTGCCTGCAGGCTCCGCCAAACCTCTGTATGGAAGTGGCCACGTACGAAGCTACGACGACGATCCCCCCTTCCACCCAAGGTTACAACATTGTGTACCAGCGCTGTTGCCGCAACCCCTCTACGATTAACATCGTCAATTCTTCGACCTACGGCGCTTCTTATACCGCCCATATACCCTCCTCTTCGCTGGGTTCAGGATGCAACAACAGCCCTCGTTTCACCACCCTCCCTCCGCTGGTAATCTGCAACGGTTCCGATTTTCAGTTCGACCATTCGGCCACCGACCCCGACGGCGATTCGCTGGTATATAGTTTTTATACCCCCTTCCACGGGGCCAACAATACTAATCCGGCGCCTAATCCTCCCAGCCCTCCTCCTTTCAGCCCGGTTATTTGGGCAGGCGGGGCGAACGTCAACCAACAGATACCGGGTAATCCGCCGCTGAGCATCGATATCCTGAACGGTGAGCTGACCTGCTCTCCCAATATTTCGGGGCTTTACGTGTATGGCATCCGGGTAAGCGAATACCGCAACGGGGTAATGCTTTCGGAAGCTTATCGCGAATTTCAGACTACCGTAACCAACTGCCCCTCGGTAGTGGTTTCTTCGATACAAAGCCAACAGGAACTTTGCGCAGGACCTACCATCACTATCGCCAATAACAGCACCAACGCCTCCAGCTTTTATTGGGATTTCGGCGATCCGAATCACCCGAACAATACTTCGACGCTGACCTCGCCCACCCACACGTTCAGCGATACCGGCACCTTCACTATTATGCTGATTGCCAATCCCGGCTTTTCCTGCGCCGATACCTCCTATTCTACCTACACCGTACATTTGCCTTTAGATCCTGAATTTGTACGCCCCGACCCCCAATGTATAAGTAACAATGCCTTCGATCTGCTGGTAACGGGTAATTTCACCCCGGCTGCCGTAGCTACCTGGGACTTCGGCCCCCTGGCTACCCCATCGACCTATACCGGACAAAACCCGCAGCAAATTCACTTCAGCGATTCGGGATACCATGTAGTGACAGTGACCCTGACGCAATTCGGCTGTACGGCTTCCTATACCGATACGCTGGTGGTGTTTCCGCTTCCTGAAATCGGATTTTCGTATCCGCCCCAGGCCGGCTGCGAACCCTATACGGTGCAGTTTACCGACACCTCTTTTTCGTGGACCCCTCTCAGCTACCTTTGGAATTTTGGCGACGGTAATTACTCGAACCAGCAGCACCCCGAGCATACTTACCTGAACCACGGCATTTACGACGTATCGCTCACCATCAGTGTAGATTCGATATGCGTATTTAGCACCACGCTCGACCTGCCCGGAATAGTCGAAGTATATCCCACACCCCGCTCGCGCGTAACTGCGAACCCTATGGAAAGGGATGTATTTACCCCCCGATTTACCTTCTACGACCGCGCTATTGGACATACCTGGCAGGTAATTCGCTTCGAAGACCTGAGCGAAACGACCAGTCCCGAATATACCCGCGTGTTTTTCGAATCGGGCTACCATACCGCCTGGCAATACGTGATTAACGATTACGGCTGTACCGACTCTTCTTACGTAACGGTATATGTAAGCCCTTACGCCACGATGTATGTGCCGAACGCATTTACGCCCGACGGCGACGGGATAAACGATATTTTCTTACCTATCGGCCTTGATGTTTCAGAATATACCCTCCTTATTTATGACCGCTGGGGGCAGGAAATTTTCGTCACGAACGATACCCGCCAGGGATGGGACGGCACGCGTAATGGAAAGCTTTGCCCGGTGGACACCTACGTTTACCTCATACTTTATCACGACCATCAGCATATTCAGCGTGAGGTAAGGGGGCATTTTACCCTTGTCCGTTAAACCCTTCTGCTGCGCTGCCACCGTACAAAGCAAGTCCTCTTATCGGCGCTTGCCGCTCATCACATTTTAAGAATAGTCATACCTTGCGGAATATACATTTGCTGTAACTAAAGCTACCCTTCTACGTCTTACTGCCCTAAAAACTACTAAATGACCCCGCTGCGTGTATTCTTTTTTCTTTTTACCGTGCTTCCGCTTGGTGTTTTCGCACAGCAGGGAGCCGTTACCGGAAAAGTCACCGACGAATCTTCGGCACCCGTCAGTTTTGTAAGCGTATTGCTTATTCATGCTTCCGATTCTTCGTTGGTAAAAAGTGCCATTAGCGGCGAACAGGGTGAATTTGATTTCGACGCGATAGACAGTGGAACTTATCGGGTGCTTATTTCGGCCGTTGGATTTAAAAAAATGTATTCGCCCGAATTTACCGTCGAAAACGCTACTTATCAGCTCGGCACACTGGCGCTGCAAGCCGACAATACGCTGGATGAAATGGAAATTGTAGCGCAAAAGCCTTTCATCGAACGAAAATTCGATAAAACCATTGTAAACGTCGAAAACAGCATCGTCGCTGCGGGAAATAATGCGCTCGAAGTACTGAAACGATCGCCGGGCGTAATGGTCGATAAAGACGGGAATATCAGCCTGAAAGGACGTCAGGGCGTCACGATCATGATCGACGGCAAGCCCACTTACCTTTCGGCCCAGGATCTGAGCGAAATGCTCAAAAATATGCCCGCCGACCAGCTCGAAAAAATAGAACTGATCACGAATCCTTCGGCTAAATTCGACGCTGCGGGAAATGCAGGTGTCATTAATATCGTCCTGAAAAAAAATCAGAATTACGGCGCAAACGGACGCTTTAATGTAGGTTACGGCCAAGGGGTTTATGCCAAGCAAAACGCCGGTGTAAACCTCAACTACCGCGTCGAAAAGTGGAACTTCTTCGGCAATTACAATTACAACCATAACGAAGGGTTTAACCGCTTCGACATGACCCGTAATTTCAGAATCAACGATCAATTGGACAGCCGTTTTGAACAGTTTTCGCGACAAACCAACAACAGCCAAACCCATACCGGCAAAATCGGCTTCGACTTTTATCCCGCCAAAAAGCACACTGTCGGTATGTTCGTCAACGGAATGAGCAATCGCGGCAGTGACCAGGGACAAAACCAAACTTACATCAGCTCGTCGGGAGACCAGTTGCAATCGGGTTCCTATACGGGCAACCACAACCATAACCGCTGGCAGAACCTGTCCAGCAATTTAAACTACAAATTCGATATCGACACCACAGGCAAAGAGCTGCTGGTTAATCTCGACTATGCCCAGTTCGACAACAACACACGGCAAAACTATTTCACCGATTATTTCGACAGTACCCAAACCGTAGGCGGAATGCAGGATATACTGATCAGCCGGCTTCCTTCAAAAGTAAAAATCTATTCGGCCAAAGCCGACTACACCCATCCTGTAGGACAAAATATGCGTTTTGAAGCGGGCGTAAAAACCAGTTATGTCAACACCGACAACGATGCACAATTTTGGAACAGGATCAACGATGTGGACTATGTCGATTCGACAAAAACCAACCATTTTCGCTATACGGAAAACATCAATGCGGCTTATGTAAACTGGCAGGTGCAGCTCAGTAAAAAATGGAGCTTTCAGGCCGGACTTCGTGGCGAGCAAACCCTTTCCAAAGGCGAGCAGATCACCACCGATTCTACGTTTAACCGCAATTATTTCCAGCTTTTCCCCAGCGGTTTTCTCAGTTGGAAAATCAACGAAAAAAATGAGCTGAGCCTTAATTACAGCCGACGTATCAATCGGCCCAACTACCGCGATTTGAACCCTTTCCTGTACTTCCTGGATCCTTATACCTATATGCAAGGCAACACGCTGCTCCAACCCGAATACACGCATTCGATGGAGCTGACCCATACCTTTATGGGCTTTATTTCCTCCACACTGAGCTACAGCAAAACTACCGATGTGATCACACAGGTAACCCGTCAGGTGGACTCTACACGCACTACGTACGCCACCAACGAAAACCTTAATACGCAAGAGAATTACAGCTTTTCGACCATGCTTCCTATTCCCGTCCGCAAATGGTGGACCAGCATGAACTATTTTATCGTGTTTTACAACCGGTATCAGGGCGAATTACAGGGCGGTAATTTCAACGAGGGAATGACCTCGTGGCTGATCAACTCTACCAATATGTTCACCTTCAACAAGGGCTGGAGTGCCGAGCTGAGCGCTTTCTACATGGCCCGTCAGGTATATGGTATTTTCATTATGAAACCCATGTCGAACGTGACAGTAGGCATACAGAAAACCGTGCTTAAAGACAAAGGCACGATCAAGCTTAGCTATTCGGATATTTTTGTGGGCAACCGTTTTCGTGGCAACGTGCGTTACCAAAATATGGACATCGGTATGGACACGCGCTACGACAGCCGGGTGCTCAATCTCACCTTTAACTACCGTTTCGGCAATGCCAAAGCAGGTCCTAACAAACGAAAAGAAAGCGGTGCAGGCGATGAGATCGATCGGGCAGGCAAAGGAAGCAGCGGTGTAGGCGGACGCTGATCCGCTTTCGCGGAAAGGGCTGGATTTTCTCGAAAAAAATCGTTAAATTTGATAGGAACGCATAACACATCTGATTTATGAGAACGATTATTGCCACGACCGATTTTTCCGATGCCGCCAATCATGCCGTATCCTATGCCGCTTCACTGACCCGCGAATCGGGTGCTACTTTATACCTGCTTTATGTGTTCCATGTGCCGGTATCAGTGAGCGAAGCACCTATGATTTTTGACGTTACCCTGCTCGAAAAAGCGGAAAAAGAAAAAATAGAAGCCTTAGCTCAAACTATTACCCGCGACTATGGCATTACCTGCCGTGGTATTGTGCAAATGGGCTTTACGGTAGATGAAATCAATGAGCAGGTACAATTCTACAATGCCGATTTGGTCGTAATGGGGATGCACGGACGTGGCAAAATAGCCGAAATACTTATCGGCAGCACCACGATCAACTACATTCGTCAGGCCGAAGTGCCGGTACTGATCGTTCCCGAAAAAGCCGAATACCATTCCCCAAAATCGCTTGCGCTGGCCACCGATTTGAAAGCCACTAATCTGCGGTCGCTCGAACCGCTGAAAGAAGCGGCGACCCTTTTCAAGGCCAGGCTGTTTGTGGTGAACGTAACCCGCGACGGAGGAAATGTACCGCCTTACGACAAAAGCGTAGCCGGTATCGAAATGGGGCACTACCTGCAAGAAGTGGAACACTATTTCTTCTATCCCGAAAATGCCGACATTGTAGAGGGGCTGGATCATTTCATCGCAGAAAATCCCATTCACTGGCTGGCAATGATTCCCCGAAAACACACGCTGTTTGAACGCCTGTTCAACACCAGCATCACCAAAAAAATGGCCTATCATACCCGTATCCCTCTGCTTATACTGCCCGAAAAAGAAGTGGAAAAGGAAGAGGCGGAAAAAGAAAGCTGATTCGGGAACGCGAATAAATAATTAGGCTATCTTTATCGGCAGAATGGATTTTTTCTATCTACACAAGCAGGAAGCCGGATTTCTTTTTCTCCGCGTGCTTACCGGGATTTTATTTCTTTGGCAGGGTTACGACAAATTGTTCCGTTTGGGCATTCCGCGCGTCAAAGAAACGTTTAAGCAAGAGCTTCGCAAAACGGGGTTGCCCGACTGGGTTTACCAAAGCACTGCCACTTACAGCTCGGTGGTGGAGTTTGCCGGAGGCCTTTGTCTGATACTTGGGCTTTTTACCTATCCGATGCTCATGCTACTGGCAGTCAATATGCTGCTCGTTATTGTGGCACATAGCCTTATCGAGCCGCTGTGGAACATGCGCGATGTGTTTCCCCGTATAGTGCTGCTGGTGCTGCTCTTCTTTATCCCTGCACAACTGAACACCTTATCGCTCGATTACCTCTTAGGGTTCGGCTATGCACTCCCCATTTTGCCTTTCTAATCGCGCAAAAACCGTTCAGATCCGAACTCCGTTAAGCGCAATCTGATAATTAATAGTGGCCGTTTTCTCTAAGGTACGGGCTACGCTGCAATATTTTTCCATCGACAGCTGTACCGCCCTTTTCACCTTATCGGCATCGAGTTCCCCTTCGAGCCTGAACAGCACTTCGATCGTGTGAAATACGCCCGGCCAGGGCTCCTGCTCACGTTGTCCGTCTATCGTAAGCGAAAAAGACAAAGGCTCCTGTTTTTGCTTGCGCAAAATAGAAACGATATCGATACCGGCGCATCCGCCTAAGGCCATCAGCAGCATTTCCATCGGACGGGCACCTGCTCCCGCGCCACCCAGCGAAGGACCCGCATCCATCGTGACACGATTCCCGCTTTCGTTTTGCGCCTCAAAACGGAAAGGCGATTCGGTACGTTCGATCTGAATTTTCATACTCAAAAAGCTTGTTCCCTAAAGATACGCATTCGGCAGGATGCCGCCGACAGAAAGCCCGAAGAAAAAATTATAGGTAAATGCAGCGTCTAAAAAATACCTGGAGGTACTCTCGGCCAGGCATTTTCCCGGCTGCGGATAAGATGCGTTTCGCCGGTGATTTCGTTTCTATATTCGAACACCGCTACATCGGGGGCAACCGCCGGCAGCGCTTTACCCGAAGCACGACTCATCAGATACACCCGATCGCCGTAAAAATAATAGGCTTCTACATACCGGTAATGCGGCAGAAGCTGTTGTATGGAAAGTATTGTTTCCAACCCCTGCCCCGGAAGAAATTCCATCTCAAAAGCACCTACGGCTATGTGACCGTGAAAGGAATTGCTTCTTCCCGTGGCAGTAGGTTCGTTATTGATGTAAAAAGAACCGTAAACCTCGATCGCTATGTTTTTTCGAGCGACCCTTTTTCCGTGAAAAGTACTGTAATACTCGGCACTGTCTGCCACAAAGCTTACCGGTGCCTGAAGCAAATGTGCATAAGCCGCTTTATCGACAGAAGGCGCGGGTAAAATAGCGGCGGCACTCCCATAGTTATCATCGGCCGGCGGAATTCCTATCACAGGCAGCGATTGATTTGTAGTACCGACAGTATCGGCAGCAGACGAGGCAGGAAGGCTGTCGGGCACGATTTCAGAATCAAGCTGCTCGGGTTCGGATGCAGGTACTGCGACCTTATTCGCATGATCGCCGGGTTGATGCGTACAAGCCACTACTGCTAAAAGCAATCCACACAAGAAGCTACACATACGCATTGCCTGTAGAGATTATGGTTTTTTATTCCGGTAAAATTCGATCAGCTTTTCGGCCTGCTCGGGATCGATTTGCTTGGCAAGAATTTTTTTGTTCCGGTCGAGCAAAAAGACTTTCGGCGTGCTGAACACATCGAAGGTAGTACGGTAATTGAGGCTTTTCAGATCGGTGTAGCCTTTCATCAGGTATTCGCGCGCCAGTTCCTGGTTTTGATACACTTCGGAAGGTGCCGCTACATTGGTAAATTCCATTCCGTTTTCGCGCAGGTATTTTTTCCATTTGTCGCTGCGATCAGAGCTCACTGTATAGATAGCCAGTATGCCGTCTTTTTTGTATTTCTCGTACAGTTCCACAAAAAGCGGCATTTCTTTTTTACAATGTCCGCAATCGGGATCCCAAAAAATGACCAGCGTATAATCGGCTTTCAGATCGTACAGTCGTTGCCATTTGCCGGTAGAATCGGGCAACGATAAAGGATGGCAGGGAATGTGGCACAAAGACAGCGAAAGCTCGTCGGCACGGTTGATCAGCTTTTTCAGTCTTTCTTCATCCAGCCAAAAAGTGCGTCCGGTTTTGTAATAGGTATTGACCATGTGTACAAAAGCCGCATCCATGCACATAGTTTTGGAAGTTTCGGTGGTATAGGTCAGGTAATGCACTACGTATTTGAACATTTCCTTATTTCCGGCGGTAAGCGCCACTACCCTATCGGCTTCGGCGATCACCGTGTCGGGAATCTGGGGAATCATATTTTTAAAATAATGATCGATACGGTTGTGGAAAAAAGGCGTACGCACCAAACTTTCGGAAGTAAAATCGAAATTATCGAAGTAGTGCGCGCGCAGGTAGCGGTAGGCAAAGAGCGAATCGACCGGCGAGCCGTCGGGGTTTTTGGGCGCTTCGGGAATTTCAGGTTCAAGCGAAAGACGTATCATTTTGGCCACGAGCTTCGGCGCATGGTCGGCTTGCAGCTTACGCTGGTATTGCTTTACTTCCTGATCAATTTCGCGCAGATGACTGCGAAACTCTTCAGCCTCTTCACTTTCTGAAGGCACGGTTTTCAGCTTTTCCTGATAAGGCTCCGCTTTTTTGCGCTGTGCGCTGAGAAAATGCATATAGGCATAAAAAAGACGGTTTTCTTCCGATTGCTTGACCGTCATTTTCCCCACCAAATCGACCGTATCCGTATCCATACGCACGGCTTCGTTATTGAGCAGCACTTCAAAATATTTCCCTCCCGGCACCACTACGGCATACATGCCCGGATCGTGTTTTTTCTTCCCAAACAGCACTACTCCTTTGGCATCGGCTTTAGCGGTGTCGGCATAAAACAATTTATTACCGTAATAATAAGCGAGGTAAACCGTAGTGTCTTTTACGCCCTGTATCCTGAACTGAAGCTCGGGATTTGCTGCCGTAGCGCTAAAGGTAGCACCGAAGAAAAGCACGGTAAAAATCAAACGAAAAGGCATACTCAATTTTTTAAGCATTAAAGTAAATTTTCAAGCCTTACAAACGGCTATTTTAACATTTTTTTAACCCCTTCAGCCCTGTAAGGAAAGTGCCAGCTTTTTGACCTGACGACGAATGGCAATTCCATTGACCAGCAAAAACACCGCCAAAAAAACGCCCCCCGTCAGGTAAGTGCCCCAGGCCAGTCCGGTTTCGGGTTCGAAGCTAAACTCGGCAATCCAGGTATTAAACTGCTGCTTGGCATACCAAAGCGCAGCAAAAGCCAATGCCAGCACAGCCAGTACGACCACCGTAAAATAACGAATATAACGCGCCGCCAAATGCCGATGGGTATAGCCCATCAGAAGCATTACACGCAACTCGTAGTTGACCCGGTTAATAATGAGCTGCGAATACTGGATAAAACCCAGTACCGCTAAGAGCACTATCACCGAACCGATAAGCAGAAAAAGAGTAAGCGCTATTTGCAATACGGTTTTGATACGGCTTCCGCGAAGCTGATCGGTATTAATTCGGTATCCGTTTTCTTCTATAAACTGCGCTACCGCCGGATCGCTTATGTCTTTCACAGCCAATATCAGCCGTGTGGGTTCGCTTACCTCGCGCGAGCCGTACTTTGCGTTGGCGTATTCCATAAAGGGCTGCGGCACAAGAATGGTTTGCAATCGGTCCGAAAAACCGGCTATCTGCCCGCGATACACTGTTGCGGCTCCGCGTATATGCAGGTTAAAATGCAGCTTTGTAAAAGTCGATGGACTTAAAGGCGGCAAGCCCTGGCTCGGCGCAAAGCCGAAATTATACGCATCGAGGTAAGAAGAAGGAAGAATAATGGGTACCTCGGTGCTGCCCGCTTGCCAACGCCAGCTTTCGGGTCTGATATCGATAAACCGATCGGGCACCGACTCGAAAAACAGCTCGGTGTACATATCGGGCAGGTTATCCATTCCGCTCAACGAAGCACTGGCCTTGAAAAGCCCCGACTGAAAACGGCCTGTTTCTTCCACGAAATCCTGTGTTTCGATATGGCGTATTTCTGCCTCCGAAAAACCCTGTTTGGCCACCGAAAGCGTATTCAGCACCGATACGTTTTTCTGCACTACAAGGTAATCGGCACCCAGCAGGTCTTCGTTCTTGATAAGCGTACGACTAAGGTCGGTGTAAAATTGTACCGAAAGCAGTAAGACCAGCGCACCGGCAAAAGCACCGGTAATCGCTATAAGCAGTTGGGGCAGACGTTGACTCCGAAATAACACTTTACCTATCATACGCTATAGCTGCAGGTGTTGATCGTAGCTGAAAAAATAGGGATCGCCGAGCGATACGAGCATCAATCCGGCTCCCTGCTTTGCACAGGTTTCTTCGATCAGCGCCGAAGCCAAACGGATATTTGCCTCGTCGAGGTGACTGAAGGGCTCGTCTAACAGCAAGAGCGAAAAGGGCTGCAACAAAGCCCGCACGATAGCCACGCGCTGCTGCTGCCCGTACGAAAGTGTACCGCAGGTTTGCTGCCATCGGGTGTCCATACCCAGCCTTTCGAGCATGGCTTTTACCTGTGCCACGGTATAAAGTCGGGTAAGGTTGTTTTTGAGCAACAGATTCTCTTCGACCGTCAGCGAAGGAATAAGTCGCATATCCTGCAACACGATAGCCAGCCTTTCGCGACGCAGCTTTGCCCATTGTAACAGCGAAAGATCGCGCGCTTCTTGGTGGTCGAGCCGAATGCTGCCTTCGTAATCGCGGCGCATGCCGAACAAAAAAGAAAGTAGAGACGTTTTTCCCGTGCCCGAAGGCGCCACCAGTAAGGTACGTTGGCTGCCGTTTACCACAAGCGTATTGCGCCAAAGACTTTCTGGCGAAAACGATTGATCGCGCATGGGCAGCGGACAGGCACCTTCCAGATGAAGCAGCACGATAAGGGCACTTTAGGGTTTGACAAAACGGCTGTGCTGCACACCTGCTTCCGAAACGGTTTCGAGCAGATAGACGCCCGAAAGAAGCGTGTGCACACTAAGGGTTACTACAGGCTGCCGGTCGGCAAAAGAAGCCGAAAGCACCTGACGTCCCGAAAGATCATACACATTTACCGTGTGTACAGGCATTTCCTGCAAGGCGATAAAAAGCTGATCCGACACGGGATTGGGCCAAATCTTCAGCGCGGGTTGCAAGCGATTTGCATCTTCCGTACTCAGCGCAGGATCAGATTCTACACGAATATTATTGAGTCCGAAAATAAAACGGTGGGTCGAATTATGATAAAAAGCCAGGTAAATCTGCTGCCCGGCATAGGCATCGAGGTTGAGGCTGCGATCTTGCCAGTCGGGGTATTCGAGCGTGGTCGAAAACAGCGGGGCATGCACATGAAAGCTGTCGATATCGGGAGTGGTGGTCGATACCAGCACCTGATAGCTTTCGGGATAAGAGGGGTCAAAGGAGCGTGCCTGCCAAAACAGTTGATTGCCATGCGGCTCAAGCGTAATGGCCGGGGTAATCAGGTAATTGGCCGCAGTACCGGCGGGTTCGAACCAGGAAGTCGCTATCACGATACTGTCGCCCGCGCCCGTATTATCGGGGTTTTCGCGCAGGGTAAACGCGGAACCGGCGTAAGCTACCGAAGCATGGGGCGTGAGTGAGTCCATATCGACATTCTGCCAGGTGGCGGGAAAGCCGTTGTCGAAATTTTCATCCAGCAATACGACCTGAGCCTTAACGCCTGTAGCAAGACTTAGCCCAAGCAGCCCAATCCATAACTTCTTCATATCGTTTTCTTTCTGTTTCAGGCAAAATTAGGAAAATATATGCGCATCGCCACCCGTGTTTAGCGACAAAGCGAAAGGCAGCGATCCACGCATTTCATTTCCTACAAAATAAACGCAAAAAGGCCGGAAAATGAGACTGGAAAAGCGGTTCGGAAAGAGTTGTGCAAATGCGGCTTATTTACGTACTTCGCGTGCAAACAAGGTGTTCCATGCGCGAGCAGCAATTCATTAACAAGGAGTACGAAGCGGAGTTTCATAAGCTCCAAATCGAGCTGGTAAAGCTTCAGAAATGGGTGATCAAAAAACGGAAACGGATCATCATTCTTTTCGAGGGACGCGATACTGCCGGTAAAGGCGGTGCCGTATATTGGTTTTCGCGTTACCTCAATCCACGACATTTCCGAATCGTGGCGCTGTCCAAACCTACGGTGCTCGAAAAAGGGCAATGGTATTTCCAACGCTACGTCAGTCACCTGCCCAATGCCGGAGAAATGGTTTTTTTTGACCGAAGCTGGTACAACCGCGCTGTAGTCGAGCCGGTCATGGAATTTTGTACCCCTTCGCAATATGATCTGTTTATGCATCAGGTGGTCGATTTGGAAAGAATGCTGATAGAAGCCAAAACGACAGTGATAAAATTCTGGTTTTCGATCGATATTAACGTACAGAAAATACGCCTGCAGGAACGCTCCAACAACCCGCTCAAGCAATGGAAGCTCAGCACGGTCGATTTGGAAGCGCAACGCAAATGGCATGAGTTTACCCGCTACAAAGAAATCATGTTTGAAAAGACCCATCGGCCTGTTAGCCCCTGGGTGATTATCAACGGAAATCAGAAGCCCGAAGCCCGACTCGAAGCGATACGCTACACACTTTCGCTGTTCGATTACGAGGATAAAAATATGGAACTGAATTTCGTAACCGACCCCAATCACCTGGTGGTGTACGACGGCAACCCCAATCCTTTTCAGGCATATAATGCCAAAGTCAGCGCAAGCGATCATGACTGAGGTACAGCGATTACGGCATACGGACCACAAGCCTCGCTTTTATTTCCGGGAAGGTTTTCTACACAAAGAATTTCACTTTATACAACCGTATTGAAACCAGCGATTCTACTTTTACACGGCGCGATTGGCTCGTCTGCACAACTGGAGCCACTCGCCAGGCAACTTACAGACACGCACGAGCCGCACCTGCTTAATTTCGCCGGACATGGCGGGTCGCCCAATGGGAATAACACGCTTTCGATTGCTTCCTGCGCCGAAGAAGTATGCCGTTATCTTGACCAAAAAAACCTGCGTCATATACCCGTATTCGGCTACAGCATGGGCGGATACGTAGCGCTTTACATCGCACGCCATTACCCCGAATACCTGAGCCGTATCGTTACTTTAGGCACTAAGCTATACTGGGACGAAGCTACCGCCGAGCGCGAAGCACAACGACTTGTACCCGAGCTTATCGAAGCCAAAGTACCGGCTTTTGCCCGCGCATTAGCCCAAATGCACGGCAGCGAAAACTGGAAATCGCTTTTGCAACGCACCGCCGAAATGATGCGTGCGATGGGCCGACACAATCCGCTTTCGATAAGCGATTACGCCGCTATTTCGAAAAAAGTGCTGCTTACCGCAGGCGACCGCGATACGATGGTTACCCTCGAAGAAACGATTGCCGTGTTCCGGGCCCTGCCCGATGCCGCGCTTAAAATATGGCCTTACACCGCGCATCCTATTGAAAAAACGGAACCCTTAGCACTGGCTCATGAAATTCTTAGCTTCTTGAAATGAATACCGGGCAGGCAAAGAAAAACGCACTTGCGAATTCACTTCATGTTCGTTTTTACAATACGGAAAAGCCGTTGCAGGATCTTCCCGTGCTGGTTTTTCTGCACGATGCGCTGGGCAGCGTAGCGCAATGGAACACCTTTCCGGAACAGCTCTGCCACGCGCTAAAGCTTCAGGGATTCGCTTACGACCGTTACGGACATGGACTTTCACCTGCCTTGCATACACCGCGTCGCCACGATTACCTGCATCTTTACGCTTACGAAGAATTGCCGGCAGTACTTGAGCAGCATTTGCCCGGACGGGAAATTATCCTTGTCGGACACAGCGACGGAGGCTCTATCGCACTTCTTTTTGCCGCACGTTATCCTTCGATAGTAAAGGCCCTTGTTTCGATAGCTGCGCATGTACGGGTCGAAGAAATTACCCTACAAGGTATCCGGCAGGCTGAGCTTGCTTTTCGCGATCCCTTGCTGATGGACAGGCTTGCGCGCTACCACGGTACGGGCACCCGGGCACTTTTCGAAGCCTGGTGGAAAACGTGGTTGTCGGACGAATTTTCTACCTGGAACATCGAAGCTGATATACAAAGTATTACCTGTCCTGTACTGGCCCTTCAAGGCGACGACGACGAATACGGCACGGCCGATCAGGTACAGCGTATTGTAAACGGTATAAAAGGATATGGCGAACAGCACCTGATTCCGAAGAGTGGTCATGCTCCCTGGAAAACACAGCCGGAGAACGTTATACCTATCATTTCCGCGTTTTTTTCGCGCTTACACTGATTCTTTCATCCAACTCCCGGCAAAGTCCTACCTTGCAGGCAGCTTATGCAGACGCATCATCTTTCCGTTACCAAAACCGCGCGTTATTACCAGTTGGGTACGCTCAGTTCCCAAACGACCGACGTATGGATAGCTTGTCACGGTTATGGGCAGTTAGCGGCTTATTTTATAAAGAAATTTGAGTCGGTCGCCGATTCGGATACCTGTGTAATTGCTCCCGAAGGCTTGCATCGTTTTTACACCGAGGGCTCTCAGGGAAGGGTTGGTGCCTCCTGGATGACCCGCGAAGATCGCCTGCATGACATTGCCGATTATATCACTTATCTGGATACCTTGTATGCCTTGCTGCGTGACCGGACGAATAAGGAAACGCGTTTTCATGTATTGGGCTTCTCGCAGGGTTGCGCTACTGTAAGCCGTTGGATAAATCAGGGAGAAATACGCTGCCACAGCCTAATTCTGTGGGCTGGTGTTTTTCCGCCCGATATGGAGCCTGAGCTGCTTTTTCCGGCTCAGAAAGCGATGCAGATTTACCTCGTAGCCGGTACACACGATGCGTTTGTGGACGAAGAACGTCTTGCGCTGCAATTCGCTCAACTTCAGCAGGCGGGTCTTACCTATACTTTTTTGCCTTTTGAAGGGGGGCACCGCATAGAAAGCGGAGCGCTTCAGGCACTTATTACCCGAATCAAGGGCTAATCCTTTCCATCTTATTTGTTCATTTTCGTCGATTTTCTGACTCGGCTTATTTTTTTAGTGACTAAAAATCAATCTTCTAAGAAAAGGAAAGCTGATTTTACAGTTTTATTGGAAAATAATATGGGTAAAAAATACAACCATACATATAATAGCTCGTCTTCATCATAGGTACAGACCCAAAATACCCTGATAGAGTTTTGATGATTCTAAGAACGATATTCACAGCTTTTCCACAAAGGACAAAACAACCCTAAAAACCCAATAACCTGAAAATCAAATTAAACATTGATTAAAACCTATTTTACTTGCACCAAAAAGTGGAAAAAAATTTCTTTTTTCACAATCATTATAATATGAGATTATTCCTGTATTTTTCAATAACATAAAATGTGAATAAAAATCAACACCCATGAAAATACGCTACTCACCCTAAAATTTTATTAGTTAAACGAGTAAATTTGCACCGCAATTAACTTATGTTAAGATCGCGGATAATTGACGGATTTACAGAAAAGCTTGTTATTTCTCCTGAAAACAAGGCCTGTATAGTGCAGATAGCGCAAACACGACCCCTTATATAGTGTGAATCATGAGGAAGAAAAACCCCATGGTTTACTGAAAAAAGATTTGATATACCTCAACACCTAAACAAGGGCTGAGTCCAAAATAAATCGGTCGATCACATGACAAAACCACTACACTACTTACTGAGTTTGCTCTTATTAAGCGCTACATTCAGCCAGGCTTTCGGTCAGGGCGCTACCTGTGCTACAGCCGATCCTTTTTGTACCGGAACTACTTATACCTTTCCCAACTCTACGGGAACTTCCGCACCAGCCGGCCCTGCTTACGGCTGTTTAAGTACCCGCCCTAACCCGGCCTGGTACTTTTTGCAAATTGCCAACCCGGGTAATATCCAGCTTTCCGTTTCACAAGTAAACGGCAGCGGTTCAGGTATCGACGTGGACTTTATCGTATGGGGGCCTTTCACTTCACCCACCGCCCCCTGCTTATCGGGGCTTACCTCAGGAACTATTGTAGATTGTAGCTACTCCTCATCGGCTACCGAAACCGTAGATATTCCCAATGCACAAACAGGACAATACTACCTGTTTCTGCTCACCAACTATTCGAATCAATCGGGAACCATCTCCTTTTCGCAAACCGGAGGAACCGGTAGTACCAACTGCGCAGTACTTTGCGGAGTAAGCGGCTTTACGGCTAATCCATCCGCATGTAACTCCGGCACTAACACCTACTCCGCATCAGGTACGCTCAGTATTTCCAATCCGCCTACTACCGGCACACTCACTATTTCCAACAGTTGCGGAGGCAGTCAAACTTTTAATGCGCCATTCGGTACTTCTATCAACTATAATTTCACAGGACTCACACCCGGAAGTGGCAGTTGCACGGTTTCGGCCACCTTCAGCGCAGACGCCAACTGTAACAGCACGGTTAATTATAATCGTCCGGCTCCCTGTCCTGCATGCGCCATTTCAAATGTAACCGCTACGCCTTCGGCCTGTAATTCGGGCACTAACACGTATTCGGTAAGCGGAGCCGTCACTTTTGCCAATGCACCTTCAAGCGGTACACTTACGGTAAGTTCCTCTTGTGGAGGCACACAGACTTTCAATGCGCCTTTTACCAGTCCTACTAACTATAACCTGACAGGTATCACCGCCAACGGTGCGGCCTGTACGGTTACCGCCTCTTTCTCTGCGGCCTCTTGCAGCAGAACGGGTAACTATACCTCGCCTGCCTCCTGTGCCTGCCCTTCGGTGAGCATAGGTGCTCCCACACATGTAAGCTGCAACGGCGGAAATAACGGTTCGGCTACTGCCAGCGTATCGGGAGGAGTAGGTCCCTTCACCTACGCCTGGTCACCTTCGGGTGGAAGTGGCCCCACGGCCTCAGGGCTTACTGCCGGAAACTACACCGTAACAGTAACCGGTGCCAATGGCTGTTCAGCAACCGCTAATGTCACTATCAACCAGCCCTCCACGCTCACTGCTACGATTGGTACGCCTACTCATGTAAGCTGTAATGGCGGCAACAACGGCTCGGCTACCGTCACTCCAGGTGGAGGAACGGGTCCTTATACCTAT
>CAYWRZ010000015.1:0-78065 GCA_964460845.1 uncultured Weeksellaceae bacterium | reverse complement strand
CCGGGGTCATCGTCACGCTGTATGTGCCTGTGGCATTGGCGGTCACCGTTTGGGTGGTTTGGCCGTCCACACCGGGACCCGCCCACAAATACGAAGCTGCACCCGGAGGGGCTATCACGTTCACAGGACCACAACCGCTGCCTGTGGGTACCAACTGAAGCTCCATGCTCGAGCAGCGCGCATCGAGATACGCATAGCCGAAGTGACCGTTTTGCGAGCAGTCGCCCACAATAAACTCGATGGTGACATCCTGTCCGATATAATTATGAAGCGGAGCAAATACGGTAGTCCAGTTCTTATAATAAATCTGATTACCCCCGAAAGTAGTGGTAAGAAAATCAGGATCGCCGCCTGAGTTGGGCGGCCCCGAAATTACCTGAAAATCGCCACATTCCACGGCGGTGCCCGAGGCGGTGGTCATACGAATCCGAAAGTAAGGCTGTTGGGCTGAGCTATGGTTCGGATCTTCCAAAAAGACCGCATAGCTGTAAGTAAAAGAAGCGGTATGCGGTTCTACCCGAAAAGTTTGACGAATACTGGCGGCATGCCCGTAACTGCCCGAACCCACAAATCCCGTTCCGTCGCCTACACGTATGCTGTATTGGCCTCCGTCGGGGTTTACACGGGGAATGGTATTTACGATCCCGTCATTTCCACCGTTAAAGATAGTATGATGTCCGCCACTGGTGCCTAAGGTAACCGGTGTAATGTTGCCGTAATCAAACTGGGTATTTCCGTTGTTACGTCCGCGAAACAGTTCCCAGCCGGTGGCATCGCCCGTTTCAAAATCGGCATTGTTGCAAGGCTCTCCGGCGGCACGCGTTCCGGGTAAAAACACAGGCGCATCTCCCTGAGTGGAAGGAGGCCTTGGCAAATGCGTATGCCCTTCTTCCGAATGATCATGGGGACGGTATTTTTCGAGAAACTGTGCACGTTTTTCACTATCAAGGTAAAGAGCACGTGCCAATTCCACACCGGCTGTCAGCGCAGAGTCGCGATACGCATATACATTGGCATGATCCAGCTTCCCATGCTGATAATACATCATCACATTGAAACGCTCTTTATGGAACAGTACACCCAGCGCATCGCGAAATTCTTTGGTATTAAGCGCTTCCACATATTCTTTGGGGATCCGTTCCGTCACATACCGTATCGCTGAATCCTGGTTAAAATAAGTATGTAAGAACTGTTCCGCCTCTACGATACTTCGCATCTGTGTGGGTTGCTGCGCCCATACATTTACATAGAGTAGAGAAAGTAAAAGGTAGATGACACCTCTTTTTTTCATAGCAATGATTTTGAATGTTCTTCACCAAAGACGAAATCCTGGGAAATAGTTGCGTCTAACCGCTGAGAAATAGCAGTATTACCCCTAAATGACCGGGAAAAAAGGCCGATTTTAACAATGAATGCGCCTGTTGTGAAAAATAACACCCGTTTTTTGGAGAAAAGAAGTGGCGGTTAATCGCTTATCCTGAGGCCGCATCTTCCTGTTTTTAGCGCAGAATATTCTTGTTTATCAGATAAGGTTTTGGGTGTAAAAAGAAAAGAGGAAGCTAAAAATGAAAGCCTGAAACGGGAAAAGGGCTTTGTCTTTAAGCCCCGGCTTTGTGTATCTTTGCGTAGAATAGTGCTGCAGTCAATTTTCAGTTACCGTTTGACACACCACCCGATGAATATACTTTTTTTAGGTTATACCGACTCGCCCCTCATTTCTTTTCTTCGTGACGGTGGCGAACAGGTACAGGCTACTGCCGAAAAAATCACCCCCGAATTTATTCTTTCCGAAAAAATAGAATTTATTATTAGCTATGGCTATCGTTTCATGCTTAAAAAAGAAATTCTCGATTTATTGCCCGGTAAAGTGATCAATCTCCATATTTCTTATCTGCCCTGGAACAGAGGTTCCGATCCCAATTTTTGGAGCGTGGTCGAAAATACGCCCAAAGGTGTAACGATTCATCTGATCGACGAAGGGCTTGATACAGGTGCCGTTTTAGTGCAGCAGGAGGTCGAAATGACAGACAACGATACTTTGCGCACTTCTTACGAGAAGCTGCAGCAAAAATTACAGGATCTTTTCCGCGAAAATTGGGACGCCATAAAACACGCTCGCCTTACACCCCGTCCTCAAAAAGAAAAAGGCACCTTTCATACTTCGGCCGAAAAAGAGCGTTATATCGCAGCGATAAAAGACAAATGGCTCGACATAGAGCTGAACGATCTGCGGCAATATATGGTGGCTTTAACCACAGACAAAGGCTGAACCCATTTTTAGTCCAGCTCTTTTGCCGCTGTGTTTTTCGAAACGCTGGCATTACGGTACCTGCGGATCAGGATTTCCAGCTCTTCTTTGCTTACGGCATGGTTGTTCAGGTTTAATGTTTCTTCGTTTTTCCCATGCGTGTAGCATAGCCAAATCTCTTCATTTCTGCTTTTTCCTCGTATTTCTATTTTGATCGTACGCAGCTTTCCCCAGGGGTAAAAATTTTTACCCGCAATTTCAATTCCTTTTCGTGAAAGAATAAGCTGTGGTTTACGGTTAAAAAATGCGAGAATATTTTGCCAGATCGTAATAAGCATGAATGAGGCGATAAGATAACCCACCCAAAAATATTCGCTTTGCCCCATGGTTCCGATCGCTGCAAAAGCGATGATTCCGGCGAGGAGAAAGCTGGCGCCAAGTTTCCAGCGGGAATAATAAATGAATGTTTTTTCAGGAAGCTCGGGCAGATCGGGATAGGAAGCATCAAATTTTTCACGCAATGCCAGTAGTTTTTTCTTATCGCTTCTACTCCTGAGTTCACTTTTTTCCAACCAGGTTCCAGGCAAGGTGACGATTCCCTGCTGCCGTGCTTTTGTGCGCAACCGGTGTACATCCTCTACATGGGTATAAGCCCATATTTTCCATCGGGTTACCGCATAGCTTCGGTAAAGCCAGGCAAGTAAGAGGGGAAGAAAAAAGCTGAAAGGAAACCACCAGCTTATTTCAAGTCCGGCTTCCGATAATTTTTCCCTGAAAAGAAAAGGCCCTACGGCCCACAGCAGTGTGGGTAAGCTTACCCACAGGTGTCCGTAAAGCAGCGCACGGCTTACGCTTATTCCCTGCACCGGATTGCGATAGGGACGGGAAGAAGTGCGGTAGCGATTCATCGGTATTCAAAAATAAGCTTTACAGCGGTAGGGAGCACCTTAGTGCTTTTTTCTGTAAAAGAAAAACCCCCGACGGTTAAGGTCGGGGGCAAAATCATAAAGCAAGTGTGTTATTGAATGCTGAGTTTTTTCTCTAATTCTTCGATGTAGCCGCGAAACTGTTTATCGGTTTCGACAAGGTTGTTTACGGTACGGCAGGCGTGCAATACGGTGGCGTGATCTTTTCCGCCGCAGTGCATCCCGATGTTGGCCAGCGAAGATTTGGTCATCTTTTTGGAGAAGAACATCGCTATCTGACGAGCCTGTACCACTTCGCGCTTCCGCGTTTTCGACTTGAGCAATTCGATGGGCAGGTCGAAATAATCGCAAACCACTTTCTGAATATAGTCTATTGATACTTCGCGGGCGGTGTTCTTGACGAACTTGTCTATCATCTGCTTGGCCAGGTCTAAGGTAATCGCTTTTTTGTTGAGCGACGACTGGGCGATGAGCGAGATGAGCGCGCCTTCCAATTCCCGAATGTTGGTGGTGATGCTGTACGCAAGGTATTCTACTACTTCTTTGGGAAGGTCGATACCGTCGGCGTACATTTTCTTTTCGAGAATGGCGATGCGGGTTTCCAGACTGGGTGCTTGCAGGTCGGCCGAGAGGCCCCATTTGAAGCGCGACAGCAGGCGTTGTTCCATGCCCTGCATTTCTACCGGGGGCTTGTCAGAAGTCAGTACAAGCTGGCGCCCCGATTGGTGCAGGTGATTAAAGATGTGGAAAAACACGTCTTGTGTACGTTCTTTTCCGGCAAAAAACTGCACATCGTCGATAATCAGCACATCCATCATTTGATAGAAATGAATGAAATCGTTCGTGGTGTTGTTTTTTACCGCGTCAATAAACTGGTGGGTAAACTTTTCGGACGAAACGTACAACACGGTTTTATTCGGGTACTGGTTTTTAATGGCAATACCGATGGCGTGTGCCAGGTGCGTTTTTCCAAGCCCTACGCCGCCATAAATGAGCAGCGGGTTAAAGGCGGTACCTCCGGGTTTGTTGGCTACGGCATAACCGGCCGAACGCGCCAGGCGGTTGCAATCTCCCTCTACAAAATTCTCGAAAGAATAGTTGGGATTGAGGTTGGAATCTACATTTACTTTCCGCAGACCCGGTATGATAAACGGGTTTTTGATGGGGTTGGAATTAATATCCAACGGCATCGACAAGGGCGGATTCTTCAGCGCTTTCGTATTGGTGGTCGGAATTTTTACGGTGTAAGGACTTGTGCCTCCGTAATTGTTTTCCATCACAATACTGTATTCCAATCTTCCTTCGGTGCCCAGTTCTTTTTTAATGGTTTTGCGGAGCAGGGTAATGTAATGTTCTTCCAACCACTCATAAAAGAATTGCGAAGGAACCTGAATCGTAAGTACATCGTTCTCCAGCTTCAGCGGCTTGATCGGGTCAAACCAGGTCTTGAAACTTTGAAGGCTGACATTATCACGGATAATTTCCAGGCAATTCTTCCAGACAGTCTCGTGGTTTTTCTTCATTCCTTAGGCTCGTCTATTTAGTTGTTCTTGGTGTAGTGTGCTGCGATAACGGTTAACCGGGTTGCGAATATAGAATTTTTGATACATCCGGCATTACCGCGAAGGCAAATATTTACATAAAAAAGTTTAAAAAAAAATGAAAACAACCTTGATTATATCAAAAACATTTTGAAGTGGGTTTTTAGCTTAACAAACCTCTTCATTGCTTTTTACAAGATAAGCAATTTCCGTTCGCTTTTGCCCCCGTTTTTTTCTTTTTTGAAAGAGGATATCAATACGGCCTAATCGCACGCCCGCCCAGCCCACCTGGTTGATGATAACGGGATCGCCTGCAGCGTTTTTCACCACTGTGGCACGTTCCAAAAAAGTATGCGTATGTCCGCCTATAATCAGGTCTATATGCCGGGTGGCTGCTGCCAGCTTCAGATCGCTTACCTGATTTCCGGTATAGCTGTAGCCGATATGCGAAAGACAAATCACCATGTCGCAACGCGCCTCCTGTTTCAGAAAAGCGGCCTTTTTCTCCGCTACCTCCACCGGATCAAGATAACGTGTGGCACCGTAATTCGCAGCCGATACTAATCCTTCGAGCGCTACACCGATTCCGAACACCCCGATGCGAATGCCTTGTTTCTCGAAAATTTTATGCGCTTCGGTTTTGCCCTGCAACAGTGTATCGCTGAAATCGTAATTGCTGCACAAAAAAGGGAAGGAGGCAAATTTCAGCATACGCTCAAATCCTTCGAGACCGTTGTCAAATTCGTGATTACCCATAGTGGCGGCATCGTATCCCATTTCGCTCATTAGCCTGAATTCGGGTTCGCCGCCAAAAAAATTAAAGTAAGGTGTGCCTTGAAACACATCGCCCGCATCGAGCAGCAGCACGTTAGGCGTTTCCTTACGGATGCGTCGTATCAGTGCCGCCCGTTTTTCCATTCCGCCCAATCCGGGAAATTTCGGATCCTGTGCCGGAAAAGGATCGATATGGCTGTGCATATCGTTGGTGTGCAATACGGTCAAGGGTATTCCCTCGTCGGGATCGTGCATCCAGCCGAAACTTTGCAGCAATCCCAGTCCGGCCGTGCCCAGCGCAAGGGTGCGCACAAACGCGCGTCTATCGTATAACGATTCGTTCATCGATTAGGGCTTGTGCCGGCTGTTGCGTGGCGGTAAGGGAAATAATATGCTGTAAGATCAGGTCGCGTAAACGGATGCCCGTTTCTTTTCTTTCGATCGCTTCGCCGAGAAAATACATGCGGTCGCCGCCGTCCGCCAGGTAATCGCTGGTAATGACCCAGCAATCGCGCGTAGGTGCCTGACCGTCGATGTGGAAATACCGAACCTCTGCATTTTCAACCAGCAGCCTCACATTTCGGGAAACCGGATGTCCGCCAACGGCCGCAAGGTATTCTCCCATCTTACGCAACGCAGTCGTATCGAGCCTGAGCAGTACAATTGCATTGTCGAAAGGCATGATTTCGAAAACGCGCCCGCGATGTATTTCACCTTCGGGAAGAGAAGTGCGCAGACCACGGGTATTGAGCAGCGCAACACAGGTTTCCTGACGCAGAAATTCAAAACGCGGATCGCCCGTAATTTCAGCATATACCAAATCGGCGGTAAAATTGCCCAACAATCCCTGAGGTTGGGTGCTGTACATAGTTTGTGCGCTGTACCCGATCACCTCGTTCATCGATTGTGAAAGTGAATCGCGGTAAGGAGCAAGCAGGCGGCTGATGGCAGGCTCGTCGGCCGAAAGAGTATCGCTCAGCGCGATCCATTGTGTGCGTATTTCTGTAGGTTTATAAGGATTCGCACAGGCCATAAGCGTGGCAAACAGGAGAAGCGGAAAAATACGGCGACGTAGCATGGGTGTCGAATATACGGATTTATCGGGCTGCTTTCGGCTCCCGTTTTATTATAATAACACAGCCGATAAGGGGGTGTAATAAAGGGGAGGCAGCGAATTTTCGCTTAGTCTTCTTTTTCGGCTTCCTGCCATATCTCCCAAGCCTTTTCGGCTTGCAGGTGCAGCATGCTGAGTCCGTTGAGCGTAGTGGCTCCCTGTGCCTGTCCTTTTGCGAGAAAAGAAGTCAGCGGAGGGTTATAGACTAAATCATACAAGAGGTGTCCTTCGCCTATTGCTTCGTAAGGCAGTTGGGGTGATGCCTCGGTATGCGGCCACATGCCGAGCGGAGTGGCATTCACAATCAGCGGATGCGCGCGCACCACGTATTCATTCAATTCGGGGTAGGTGAGGGTGCCTTTTCCCTTTTCGCGCGATACGGTGGTGCAGTCTATGCCCAGCTTTTGCAGCACGTGCAGCACGGCTTTTGCAGCTCCGCCTGTGCCTAATACCAGCGCCCGGTGGTGCGTATGCAGCAAAAAAGGCTTGAGCGACATCGAAAAGCCGTAGAGGTCGGTATTGTAGCCTTTGAGTCGTACCTCGCCGGCTTTTCGCGAAATGACGATCGTGTTGACCGCACCGGCCGTTTCGGCTTCGGAATCGAGTGTGTGCAGCAGGGGCAGCACACTTTCTTTATAAGGAAGCGTCACGTTGAGTCCCCTGAGCTGCGGATGTGCTGCCAAAAGTGCGGGTAGCTCATGTATAGAAGCCAGCGGGAAATTCTCGTAGCGATATTTCTTTTCTTCGGCCTCAAATTTTTCAGTAAAGTAGCTTTTTGAAAAAGAGTGGGAGAGGGGGTATCCTATTAGTCCGTAAAGCGGGGTTTCCATAAGCGGGTAATCAGTCATAGCCTGCAAATATTAAAAAAAGGCCGAAGGTTACGGTAATTTTCGTTCATTTGAGCGTCAAATTTTACCTATGAACGCTACACCCAAATACACCCGCAACGTAGCCATTTCGATGGTGGTGGCCAATATGATAGGCACCGGGGTCTTTACTTCGCTCGGTTACCAGGTGCTTTCCCTGCCTTCGGCACCGGTTATTCTTTTGTTGTGGATAATCGGCGGGATCATCGCTTTATGCGGCGCATTGGCCTATGCCGAGGTTTCTTCCGTGATCAAAGGTTCGGGCGGGGAGTATAATTATCTGTCAAAAATTTACCATCCTTCGCTGGGCTTTGTCTCGGGATGGATGTCGCTTATCGCCGGATTTTCGGCGCCGATATGTGTGGTGGCTTTTGCCATCGGTCGTTATTTTTCGCCGGTGATAGGCGTCGAATCGACACAGGAAATTGCCATTGCCTCCATTCTTATTTTTACGGTGGTGCATTTGCTGGGCGTGCATGCGGGCGGACAGGTGCAGAAGCTGCTGACCGTATTTAAAGTGGCCTTGATCGTGGTATTTTGCATTGTTCCGTTTTTTGCCGATTCGTACGAGCCTTCGGGTACTTCCTTCTCTGTAGCCGAGGCCCCCTGGGAAATGGTGTTTTCTTCCGGCTTTGTGGTATCGCTTGCTTTTATAATGTACGCCTATTCGGGCTGGAACGCTTCGACCTACATTGCCGGTGTGCTCGATAAGCCGCAGAAAAACCTGCCTTATTCGCTGATCGTCGGTACGCTGATCGTGACCGTCTTGTATGTGGCGATTAATGCCGTATTCCTGTACGTGGGTACCTTTGAGGAACTGAGTGTAAAGCCGCCCGAATTCAATGAGGTAGATGTGGGAAATGTAGTGGCGTTTAAATTGTTCGGCGCAGGTATCGGGGCGATATTCGCTTCCTTAATTACCCTGGCTTTGGCTTCTTCGCTCAGCGCGATGATCATGGCCGGTCCGCGCGTTACCGAACAGATAGGCCAGGATTATCCGCTGTTTCGTGCGCTTTCCGTCAAAAGCAAAGGTGGCTCGCCTTACCTGGCTACACTCTTACAGGCAGCGATTGCCATTGTAATGGTACTCACTTCTTCTTTTGAATGGATAATTAACTATATTGCTATAGCGCTGTCGGTATTTTCGACGCTTACCGTACTGGGTGTTTTTGTGCTCAGGGTACGTCGTCCCGAAGCGCCACGCAGCTTTCGTACCTGGGGATATCCGGTTACGCCTCTGCTTTTTGTAGTGGCCAATACCTGGTTCCTGTATTATATGGTAAAAGAAAAGCCTGAAACTATTCTTTTCTCGATAGGTACAATGGGTATAGGCTTGCTGGTGTATTTCGTGGCAGCGTGGTGGTGGAAGAAAAAATGAAACGATTACTTTTTTTTAGCATAGCGGGATTTTGGTTCTTGCTGCATGCCTGTCAGGGAAAAGAAAAACCTACTACGGCAGGCAGGGCTGCGGCGCACAACGATACCGTGCGTACGCTGAGTCCGAAAGTGATTTTATACCGCGACAGCACAGTCGATTTTACCGCGCGTTTTATTGCCGGCCTTCCCCAGTTATGCGATAATGTTTTTCGTGTGGCCGAAGCACAATCGTACTGGAAAAATCACCGTACACGGCTTAATCGCAACTGGCAACTGCTGCAAACCGGACGAATGGATTCGCTGCGGGTTTGGCAGCGCGATTTTTTTTCTACGCTTATCCACGACAGCCTTCCTGTATTTTATCCCTTTTCCGGAATGGATCTTCTGCATCCTTTGATGCTATATCCGCACAGCAGGCGTTACATATTTTGGAGCGGCGATCCGGTCATAAAGATGCCCGATCTTCAGCATCTTAACGACGACAACCGAAAAATATACCTGCAAAGTGTGGAGAATTCCCTGCGCGATCTGTTTCAGCAGTATTATTCGGTGACCACCCCATTTCTTAGCCGCGACAAGACACAGGGCGTATTGCCTATGCTTGAGGTGATGTTGGTGCGATCGGGTTTCGAGATATTGGAAATGGATCGCGTGGCGCTCGATTCGGCCGGCACACTTTACTATACGCTCGTCGATCCGCAACGCGAAGGTTGGGCGCATGGCATACGTTTTTCATTTCGTTTCCCCGAAGCGGAAGAATTGCGCGAGCTTTATTATTTCAGCCTCGATCCTTCCGATCGCAATTTGCAAGCTTATCAGGGGCTGTTGGTTTTTATGCTCCGTCAGGGACCTGTCAATACCCTCTTGCGCGCTACCGAATATAGCACGCATTATGTAGCTTATACCAAACTTCGGAACCTGATTTTACAGCTCAGCGCTTCCGTTTTTCAGGACGATACCGGCATACCGCTGCGGTACATTGCAAAAAATGATTCCTGGCAAACTGTTTTGTTCGGACAGTATGATTGGCCTGCCGAAAAACACGCTGATATAGTGTATCAGCCTTTGCTCGATTCTTTGTACAAAACACGCCGGCAGGAAGAAGACGTGTACCGTATTCCCTTCGTACCGAAATCGAGTGTCGAAAACCGGCAGTTATACCTGCGACAGGCGCCCTGAATGGTGTAGAGTAGCCTTACACAGGTAAAGTGCTTTTTCTTACGCTGATAAATTCAGGTAGCTGTTCAGGTAAATTCGGGAAGTCTGATCCCTTTGAGCAGCGCAATGTAATTGGGTGCGGTGGCATAGCCTATACGGCGCAGGAAGGTGTAATAATCTCCGCCTTTGTAATAGGTGTCCTGCCAGTTTTTGTAATAAATAACCGCATCGGTCCAGTGATCGAACTTCAGGTAGCCCGATTTGGTGTAAAAACCGAAAATGTTGTTAAACTGCAGGGAGCAGTGGGTGCATTTCAGCCAGCGGGTTTCGGCTATTACCTGTTTCATTACGATTTCAGGGTGCTGAATCTCCTGACGGATAATTTCACGGTACACATTTTCAAGACTCAGTGTGGGGGTGAAGGGAGTCTTAAGCTCGGATTCGCTGTGACCGAAGAAAAACTGTACCGAAGCATAAAGCGGTGAGCACAACAGCGCCGCGCTCAACGTTATACGGCGAACTATTTTTTTCATAAGCTGGTAAACTAAGGAAGCGTTTCCGAAAAAACGATTCCGTTTCCGGCCGCAAAATTACGTATATTTACTTAATAAAACCAATACTTTTCGTTCACAGCTTTTTTGTATGTGCTTTTTTTACCGGTTTTATTTATCGATAAAAAACTGATTTACAGTAGTTAGAAAAATGACACCTGCAGTAGATAAACCTTGTTTGGGCGGTAAAGAAAAAGTGGCTTTTCCGGAGTTGAGCCGTCGAAAAGAAACGGCGCGAATTGATACTGGCGCAAAAACGTCGTCGATTCATTACGAGAAATTGTGGATAGAGCAGACGGGCGATAAGAAGGTATTGTGTGTGCATTTATTAAGGGCTTCCGCTCCCGTTACGCGTTTTCGTCGGTTTCGTGTCAAAACCGTAAAAAGTTCCAACGGCATGGAAGAGACCCGTTATGCCGTGAAGCTGCGTCTGCGTTTGGGCGAGCAGGAATACCTTACCGAATTTACGCTGGCACGGCGCGATCGGATGAGCTATCCGGTATTGCTGGGGCGTAAATTTCTCCGCCACCGCTTTGTGGTCGATGTAAGCAGCGATTACCTTTATACGGCTGCCAAATAAATAATCGTATTTCTTTTTGCAGAAGCGCATTACGCTTGTAGTAGGTGGAAAGTGCTTTGCGGAACCGAAAAAAGTTATTCACGGTGTAAGGTGCCGGTGTTGAATAGCTGCCCGAATTATTAACATTTTGCCGGTTTATGTTGAGAAATCGCGGGTAAGGGGCGCGCGTAAAGCCCCGGGGCTTCACTATCTTTGAGGGTCTCAAAAAACTGTACCGATGCTACGAAAAATTGCTGTTCTCAACTCGAAAGTATATGGAAAAGCCGTGGTGCGTGTGGACGATTGTGATTCGCTTCAGCTTGTGGGGCCTAACAACATCGGAAAAAGCACGCTCATTTATGCGCTTAACTTCCTGTTCATTATAGATGGTAACAAAATGACCTTCTCGGGTCAGCGGAAAGGCGATAAAGAAACCATTCACCACTATTTTCCTACGCCCAACCAGAGTTACATCGTTTTTGAAATTTTCAAAAACAGCAGCTACTGCATCCTTATAAAGCGAGACACCGAAGGAGAGCTTGAATATTACGCGTTTCCCGGTGAGTTCAAAGACGAGTATTTTTTCAGGGAAGACGGCCTGCAGCAGCGTCTGCTCAAGTTTGACGAGGTACAGGAAAAGCTCACCGAGTCGGGGGTAGAATTGCAGCAGTTCCGCAATAAATCGGAGGTGTTCAGCTATGTGTATCAGCGTGGTACCGATTCCGATTCGATCGTATGGCTGGAAGAAAATGTGAAGTCGGACGGGCTCAGCAACAATTTCTCCAAAATTTACCGCTACCTGATCAACTCCAAGCTCATTACCAACAAAACGCTGAAAGAAGCGCTTATTATTGCGGATAACCGCGAAAACGAGGTGCTTAATTTCTCGCAGAAAAATAAAAAAGACATTCACGATTTGCTGCGCCTCAACGACGAGATCAACAACATCAAATCGGTGAAAAACGAGTTTCTCGATTTTCGTGAAATCGTTAATCAGTACGATTCCAAGTCGCGCATACTCAGTGAAATGGTCTATGCCTTTGAGCATGCCTACCAAAATACCGTGCCGGAGCTGGAAGAGCGTATTCACAAAAAAGCGAAAGACATCAACGAGCTTTACACCGAAATACACGAGTATCTGCGTCCCAAAGAGCAGGATCTGAACCGTCGTATCGGGCAAAAAGAATCGGATATCCGCAACCAGTCGCGGTATGTGGAAGACAAAAGCTTGCAGCTCGATGAAATTAATTCGTACGAAGGCATCGAATTTCTTACCGAAGCGCTCGAAAATCAGGAGAAGCAACGCAAGGAAATCGAATCGCAGCTTACGCAGGTCGAAAGTCAGCGCTATACGAGCAACCATATTAAGGCGCGTCTCGATGTGATTGGCGCGACCATCAGCGAAAAAGAAAACCAGGCGAAAAACTACAACGACCTGCTGATCCATAAAATTTCGGACGATGCCGACACCCGTCGTCTGCTCAATACCGTACTTTCGGAACGCATCACCAGTCTGCCTTCGGGCAAAATCCTGAACAAGGTGAAAAAAGCGGCCAAAACGCTTAAAATATTTGACGGAGAAATTGATATTGCCGGCTTATCGGTAAAAGATTTTAAATCGGCCGACGAGCTGCAGGAAGAGCTTGGTGAACTGTACCGCGAGCGCGAAAACTTTGAAAAGCTGCTGGCCACTGCACGCGACAGCGAAAAAGTGCAGACACAGCTTCAGGGGCTGCGTAACGAGATAGATGAGATACGCGAAAAGCTGAAAAAGCTGCGTACCCGTCCGCAGGTCGAAAAAGAGCTCAGCACTTTCCGTATGGAAGTGGAGAAGCTGCGCGAGGAAAAAGAAACGCTGGAGCAGGATCTGCGCAACCTGATGCAGGAAATAATGACCAAGGAGCACATGCTCCAATCGATGCGCGAAGACCGTAAAAAAACGGAAGAACGTATCAACCAGTTGCGCGAGCGCAAGCAGGAAGTCGATTTTCTGGCTTTACCGCCTATTCCCTGCGAGGTGTCCGAAGGACTCGACCAGATTTACAGCAAAATGAAGATTCATTACGCCGATCGGATCGAGCTCAAACAGGCCAAAGACAAGGCTTTTGACAACCTGCGTCATATCCTCAAATCGTCTATTGCCGACGAAGAAGAGTTTATCCGTTATTTTGAAGAAGAAATCGCCTGTCTCGGCGATAAGGAAAAAAGTATCGACGGGCTGCTTCAAAGTATCTCCACTCAGTTTGCCAACCCGGCTTATACGCTGCTCAAGCGTTACGAAGAGTTTAAGCAGTTTATCTACACCAAGTTCAACCAGAAGCTGGCGCAGACCCGCATTTCCGACATCGAATCCTTACAGATCGAGCTGCTCGACAATAAGCGTGTAATCAGTGAAATCAACGCCATTAGCTCCATTCAGGAGATCAACGGGCAGATGATGTTAGAGTTCGATCAGACCGAAAACCTGCGCGTGCTCAACAATTACCTCGACAACTCACGGAAGATTCATTTTGACGAATTGTTTGATATTGAGCTGCACCTTACCCTTAAAGGAGCGGTTAAAAAAGTGGATCTCGTCAACCAGGTAGAGTCTGACGGTACCGACCGTATGATTCGTTTGGTGATTATCATGTCGATCATCAATCGTTTGGCGGTAAACCATCACGACAACCGCATTACTTTGTTTATCGACGAGGTGGCTACTATCGACAAGCACAACCGTCCGGAGCTGGTCAAGTTTTGCCGCGAGCACAACTTTATCCCGATTTTTGCCGCGCCCGACCCGGTGCCCGGTTTCAGTAAATATTATTTCATTTATCCTTCCAAGGGTAAGATCAACATCAACGAGCGGGTCAACGCCATTTACAGCGAACCGGTTGCGGAAGCCTAATATTCACGCTTATGATGAACATGAAAGCAGAACCCCGCACCATTCTTTATTTCCTCTGGAACCACTTCGATTTGGTGCACGAGCTCTTTGATGAGCAGATGGAAAAAGGATACCTGCGCAGCAACGCATTTCGCAAAATCGTGGGCAAGTACGAGCACGATGTTTCTGACAAGCTGCTGGAATACAAGATTCTCCGCCCGATAAACGACGATTTTGAGATACGCCCGGTATTTTTTAGCCTGATCGAATTCGTGCAAAACGAGTTTAAGCCCGTACTGCCCGAAACGATAGAAAAATACGGCTTTTCGATTTCTTCTCTCTTTCGCAAAATTAAGGAAGGCATCAACGGCGATCGCGAAATTTTGGTAAAGCGTATAGAAGACCTGCTGTCGGAAGTACGTTATTTTGTCGAGTCGATCGAGAAGAATACCGCTAAGCTGTTGGCCGAAACCCGTGCGCTCAAATCGAACCTCGAAAAGATCGATTACCGCGAAAAAGTGCACCGTGCCTCGGGTTGGATCGAGCATTACATCATTCCGCTCAACAACATTCTCGATGTGAATCAGCCTCAGTCGCTGACCAATCAGTTGCACGAGGTGGCGTATTATGTCAACATCCGTAGGCTCGATTATTCCGACGAAATTGTACGTTATCAGTTTGAGAAGCTGTATGGTTTTTTGGTGCAGACCAACGACGATCTGCTGCGCCAGTCGAAAGTATTGACCAACGAGCTGTTGCCGCTTATCGAGCGCATCAAAACCGAGTCGATCATCCTTACCGGATGGATAGAATTTCTCCGTAAGCCTTATCAGGCGCGTATTCCAAAAGTATTTAAATCGTCGTTAGAAAGAGCTTATTCCCGCAATTTCTTCCTCAATGCCCGCGAATACGTAGAGCAATTCCTCGACGACGAGCCTGTCTATCTTTCGGAAGAGATGAGCTTTCAGGAGAAATGGATATTTAATAAAGAACTGTACCGTACCAAGCTCGAAGCGAAGCTTCCGGTCGATAATTTCTTTGAATGGTGCGATTCTGTGATTCGGAAAGATTTTCAGGGAATCGATCAGGAAAAATTCTTCTCGATGGCGAGTCTGCTGTTTGAAGAAGATCTTATGCTGGAAATGGATCAGAAAGACGAAATGTTCGAGATTCGTACCAGTGATGTAAAAATGAAAGTGCCCAAAGTCAAAATCAGCAAACATGGAATATCCTAAGTCCCATAAGCAGGTAGTAAAAGAGCTGCTCGACGGAAAATTTGTACTTTCTACCGAGCCATTGTACCAGGTAGTAAGAGAGAACAGCGAGTTTTATACTACTTTTTTCAAGCAGTCGTTCGATTACGAGTTTCGCCTTTCCAACGATTATGCCTTTCTGATTTCGGGAGAAAGTAACGAGACCCTTTCGCGCGACATTTGCATTTTCTTCGGGATTTTATGTTACGAGCTTGATCGCGATGGGCGTAATTTTCTGGAAGAGATACAGTTTTCGGAATGGGATTCGGAGCGTTTGGATCGTTATTTTGAAAACTCGACCTATCAGGAATTGATCAATTCCAACAAGCAATTGCGTGATCGCGATTCGAGAAAGACGTTTATTAATTCGCTTTCGCGCCGGAATATTGTGGAAAAGCATGCCGAAGATAAATTTACCTTCAGCGCGGCGTACAAAGTGTTTATTGATTTTGCAGCCGAGTTGGCTAAAAACCGCATACGCGAGGGCGTGTAGAAAAGAGTGGAAGAAATGAAAAAAGGGCGGCCGGAGGTTGCCCTTTTTTTTGCCGGTGTCTTCGACTTCGCTCAGCCCCCTTTGTACTCATTGAAGAAACAGAGTCTCGTGTGTTTTAGGCTACGCTCAGGCACCTTTGGGCTTTGCTCAATCACGTACATGGGGCCGGTGTCTTCGGCTACGCTCAGCCACCTTTGGGCTTTGGTCAATCACGTACATGGGGCGGGTGTCTTCGACTTCGCTCAGCCACCTTTGGGCTTTGGTCAATCACGTACATGGGGCGGGTGTCTTCGGCTTCGCTCAGACACCTTTGGGCTTTGTTCAATCACCAATATGAGGCCGGTGTCTGAGCGAAGCCGAAGACACCGGTTTAATCAATTATCGTATAACCCGGATACTTGCTGCGCTCGAATTTAAAGTCGGCATCGCTTACCGCCGGATTGGCTGTAAACTTGGTGAGCTTGTATGTGAGCACATCGCCTTCTTTTCCTTTGATGGTGAGGCTGCTCAGTTCCGATTTGGCCTTGTCGATTTTGAGAATTACCGTATGAAACTTGCTTTTGGCGGGTTTCTCCGGGAAGAGGTGAATTTCGTACAGCGTTTGTCCGCCTACGGTTTCTTCTTTGATAAAACGGTACTTAAAATCTTTTTCCCATACGGTAAAAAGCTTCGAGGGATTTAGCGTTTGATCGTCATCGTCGTCGATGGGGTTTACGTGTACTTCTTTGTCTTTGGTGAGGATAGTCCACACCGTTTTACCGTCGCTGATCAGCTTTTGGTCGCCGGCTTCTACAATGTATTTATCACCTTTGACGGTCACTTTCCCGGATTGGGATTCTTTTACGTTGTTCTGTTTGTTTTCGAGCGTGGAGGTAAATTCTACACTGAAGCTCGTGTAAGAACGCGTTTTTTTGCTCACCTCGTCGAGGATTTGTTTGGCCCTGGCGTCTTTTTCAGGGTTGCTGTTCTTGTCTTGTGCAAACGACTGACCTGCAAGCAGTGTCAGTACGGAAGCAAAAAGGGCTATTTTCATAAATAAGAATCTTTATCGTTAGAATTTAGATTTTGCAAAAACTGTTCCAAAGACTGCATGTCTTTAAATATCACTTCGCGGGCTTTGCTGCCTTTAAACGGGCCAATTATACCTGCGGCTTCGAGCTGATCGACAATTCGTCCGGCCCGATTATAGCCCAGCTTGAGCTTGCGTTGCAGCAACGAGGCCGAGCCTTGTTGGGTAGCGACCACAATACGGGCGGCGTCTTCGAACAGGTCGTCGCGTTCGGAACCATCGTCCATCCCGCCGGCTTCGTCCGAATTTTCATCGATATATTCGGGCAGGAGGAAAGCACTGGGATAAGCCCTTTGTCCGCCGATATACTCGGTTATCTTTTCCACCTCGGGGGTATCGACAAAGCCGCATTGGATACGAATCAGGTCGTTGCCGGTAGAGAACAGCATATCTCCGCGACCTATCAGTTGTTCGGCTCCTCCGGCATCGAGAATGGTGCGCGAGTCGATTTTTGAAGTAACCCGGAAAGCGATACGGGCAGGGAAGTTGGCCTTGATAACCCCGGTAATGATATTCACCGAAGGACGTTGCGTGGCGATAATCAAGTGAATACCGATGGCGCGGGCTAACTGAGCCAAACGTGCAATCGGAGTTTCTACTTCTTTTCCGGCGGTCATAATCAGGTCGGCAAACTCGTCCACTACCAGCACAATGTAAGGCAGGTATTTATGCCCGTGCTCGGGATTGAGGCGGCGGTTGATAAACTTGGTATTGTATTCTTTGATGTTACGTACCCCGGCATCTTTGAGCAGTTCGTACCGGGCGTCCATTTCGATACACAAGGAGTTGATGGTATTGACCACCTTTTTGTTTTCGGTAATAATGGCTTCTTCGCTGTCTGGCAGCTTGGCGAGGAAATGACGTTCTATCTTGTTGAACAGGGTCAGCTCCACCTTTTTCGGATCGACCAGCACAAACTTCACCTGCGAAGGATGCTTGCGGTAGAGAATGGAGACAAGAATGGCGTTCAATCCAACCGATTTACCCTGTCCGGTGGCCCCGGCCATTAGCAAGTGAGGCATTTTGGTGAGGTCGGTCACGAAAGTTTCGTTCGAAATGGTTTTACCCAATGCCACAGGCAGTTCCATGTCCGAATTTTGGAACTTCTCGTTCACGATAAGGCTGCGCATAGAGACCACCTCGGGTTTGGAGTTGGGTACTTCTATACCGATGGTGCCTTTTCCGGGAATCGGGGCGATGATGCGGATGCCTAAGGCAGAGAGGCTGAGTGCGATATCATCTTCGAGGTTTTTGATCTTGGAAATGCGAACGCCAGGGGCGGGTATAATTTCGTAAAGCGTAACGGTAGGCCCTACCGTGGCCTTGATCTTGGCGATCTCGATGTTGTAATTTTTGAGCGTATCAAGAATCCGGTTTTTGTTCTGCTCCAGCTCTTCTTTGTTGATAGTGATGCTACCGGCGCCGTATTGTTCCAGCAGATCGGGGGCGGGCAGCTTGTAAGAAGACAGCTCTAAGGTGGGGTCGTATTCGCCGAATTCGGCCAGGTGGCGGCGTATTTCTTCTTCGTGCAGTTCTCCGTCGGGGGCTGCGGCTATTTCTACCTGCAGTTCGGTCGGGTCGTTTACAGCTTCGGGCTGAGCCGCGGCAGGTGCCTCTTCGGCGGGCAGCACTACTTCAAAGGCTTCTTCGGTGGGGGCAGGAGCTATCGGGGGCTCTTCTACTGCCGATTCATCGGTGGTAGTGTATTCGTCGCGAAAACTGTAATTCGGCTGGGATTCGGGCACGGCGGTATTTTCGGTAGCTGCTTTTTCCGTTTTTTCGTTGAAATCTATCGTTTCGCTGCTTTTTTCGGCGACAATCTGTTCACGTCGGATCGGGTTGTAGATGTTCACTTTACCCTCATCATCGACAGGCGGTTCTTCTTCGAGTGCGTCGGAATCGGAATTTTTATGGCGCCGGAATGCGAACGCCGGGTTGAAATAGACCACGATCACGATAAAATATACAAAGGCCAGCAGGAAAAAAGCGCCGACACGTCCGAGCGAGCCGATAAGCCATTCGTTAAGCTGATAACCTAATGCGCCACCCAGCAGCAGATAGTCGCCGCTGTGGAACAGGAAGCCCAATGTGGCAGAGAAGAGCAGCAGTCCGAGCAAAGACAGCTTTACCATTTTGCGAAGCGGAACAAGGGCCACACCCGTAAGTGCGCGGAACCCGAACACAAAAAAGTTGACGATGAACAGAAAAGAAGCCAGTCCGAACCAGCGGTAGATGAACTGATGAGAGAGCAGCGCTCCGAGCTTACCGAGCCAGTTTTCGACCCGCAACTCGCCCGAGGCAAACAGGAAGCTGAATCCGTTCATAGAATCGACTTTATCCTGATCCGTTTTCCAGGTAAAGAGGTAAGAAGTAAAGGCAATCAAGAGGTAGAGCGAAAACAGCAGCAGAAAACCACCTGCAATTTTTGCATTTCGTTCGTCGCGTAAGAAAGCCATTGTTTTGCGACGTGCCGCACTTTCAGTACGCGGCCTCCGCTCTTTTTTCCGCTCTTTCCGGTCGGGTTTAAGGGCCTTTCCGGGCTCTTCGACCGGTGTGGAGGGCTCTTTAAACTTGTTTTTCCGTGGTACCGCCATTTCCGGTTAAAATAAAACTTAAAAATACAATGAAGAATCCGACTGCCGAGCGCTTCTGTAGAAGGCTATTAACAGAAGGGTGTTAACAGAATGCGGCGGCGCCCAGCAAAAGAAAGCGTCCCGTAACAAGCGCTGTTATACCTCACAAAAAAGGCTGCCGGTACGTTGGGCAGCCTCTGTAAATGCGGTAAAAGCGAAATCAGTCTCTGAGATTTTTGAGCTCTTCGTACGATTTGATCGCGTAGCCTTCGGGTACTTCGAAATACGCATCGGGGACCTTTTCTTTCGAAATGGAAGCCACGCTCATCGTGAGGCTCATGCCCGAATTGTGGATGGTGTATTCCATCGGGAAGCCTTTCACATACTTGTATTCGCGGTGAGTGCCCGAGGGCAGATCTTCGGTGTAATACAGCACAAGCGGCTCGTCTTCGTCTTCGTCCATCCATATTTCGGCCTTTTTACAGGTGTATCCGGCTATGGTTTTGGTATCGTTATCGATGTAGTTTATCCGTGGTTTTTTCTTGTTTTTTTCTTCTTCGTCTTCCGGCGAAATTTTGTAGGCGTTTTTCCAGCCCAGCATGTGCATCAGGATATAGCCTTCGCGAGTGCTATTGTTCATAATAGTGATGGTGTTGCCCATGCCCGTATTCTGTTCTATGCGCACTTTTTCATCTTTCACGAACATGGTCATTTCTTTGGGGAGCAAATGAGAGAATTCTTCCATCTCTTCGGGCAAATCTTCGTAAGAAATGGCATAGGTGATTTTCCCTTCGAAGTTTTTTTTGGAATCGCCGGCCGGGGTAAATGCGAGCAGACCGATAGCTGCTACGAGCAGCGGTAGCATATACTTTTTCATGGTAGAAGTTTATTTTTCTATGAAATCAGTTCAACAAGTTAGGGAAGATTTAAAGAAATTCCCATATAAGCGCATCCGACGAGACAAAAATCCTGCCAGACAGCCTACGCACCTTAATACCCGAGTATTTTCAGCATCGACTTGGCGCTCTGTTCCTTGGCGAAAAGTTTGGTAGTAAGCTCACCGTCTTCGTCGCGATCGATCAATACGTGTTTGGGTGAGGGAATCAGACAATGTTTGATCCCGCCGTATCCGCTGAGCGACTCCTGGTAAGCACCGGTGTGGAAAAAGCCGATGTAAAGCGGTTCTTTACGGTCGAAACGCGGCAGAAACACCTGGTTATCGTGCGCCTCCGAATTGTAATAATCCTGACTGTCGCAACTGAGTCCGCCGAGGTTTACCCGTACGTATTCTTTGTCCCAGTTGTTGATAGCCAGTAAAATAAACCGTTGGCTAATGCCCCATGTATCGGGCAGGGTAGTGATAAAAGAATTATCGACCATGTACCAAAGCTCGCGGTCATTTTGTTGCTTGGCGCTCATCACCGAATAAATATTGGCCCCGCTTTCGCCTACGGTATAAGAGCCGAATTCGGTAAAGATATTCGGTTCCTGCACGCCTTTTTGCGTACAGAATTTTTTAATCTGTGCCACGATCTCCTCGATCATGTACTCGTAATTATATTCGAACCCGAGCGAATTTTTGATCGGAAGTCCGCCGCCTATATTAAGCGTATCGAGCGAAGGGCAAACCTGTTTCAGGCGATAGTACACGTTCAGGCATTTGGCCAGCTCGCTCCAGTAATAAATATTGTCTTTGATGCCCGTATTGATGAAAAAATGGAGCATTTTCAGCTCGAATTTCGGGTCGTTTTTGATTTCACTGTTGTAAAAATCGATGATATCGATGTAACGAATACCGAGGCGTGAGGTGTAAAAGTCGAAAGTAGGCTCCTCTTCCGAAGCAATACGGATACCGATTTTAGTGTTTTTCCGGATTTTTTTCTTGTAGTTGTCTAATTCTTCTTTGTTATCCAGCACCGGAATAAGGTTTTCAAAGCCTGCATTGACATGCTCTGCAATCAGATCGGCATAAAGCTGCTTTTTAAAACCGTTACAAATAATGTAGTGTTCTTTGGTCAGGTGACCTTTTTCAAATAACTCTTTGAGAATAAACATATCGTAAGCCGAAGAAGTTTCGATATGTCCGTCGTTGCGCAGCACTTCTTCGAGCACAAAAGAGAAATGGGAACTTTTTGTGCAGTAACAATATGTATATTTACCCCGGTAATCCACTTTTGCCATTGCCACATTGAACATCTTCTTGGCTTTCTGAATTTGTTCGCCTATTTTAGGTAAATAAGTGATTTTCAGGGGTGTTCCGTATTGCTTTACGATATCCATTAGCGGAATATCATAAAAGTAAAGCTCGTCGTCTTTCACATGGAACTCGGCCGTCGGAAAGTCGAAGGTCTGTTTGATGAGGTCGTGATACTGGTTTTCCATCATGCTCCGAAATTTAACTCGTCTGCTTTGCAGATTTTGGGGTGATGTAACTGACCCGGATAGCCGGCTAATTGCAAAAGTAAACAAATTAATGCTAGCACTATGTTAAGTATTATAGAAATTAAATCGGAAATCGGAGCCGGAACCCGGGGTGCCAGCCTTGGTCCCGATGCGGTGAAAGTAGCTGCGCTGAACTCTGGTAATGATTTGTTTTTCAAGCACAGACCCCAGCACGTGCTCACCGAAAATCACCTGCTGCATACATCTGTCACTACGCCTTACGGCAAACGTATAGCCGGATTGGTCAGGGTTTTTGAGCGTGTATCGAAGGTGGTAGCCTCCGAGTTGGAGAAAGGTAAGTTCGCGTTATTGCTGGCAGGCGACCATTCTACCGCAGGCGGAACCATTGCCGGCTTGAAGCGGGCTTTTCCCGATAAACGTATCGGTGTGGTTTGGATAGATGCCCATGCAGACCTGCATTCCCCTTATTCGACCCCTTCGGGCAACCTGCATGGAATGCCGCTGGCTACCGCTTTAGGCTACGATAACCTGCACCATAAAGTCAATGAAATTCGCGAAGAAACCCGCTTAGGTTGGGAAAAACTGAAAAATACCGGAGGCATGGCTCCGAAAATTCTTCCGCAGGATCTTGTCTTTATAGGGGTGCGCGATACCGAAGAAGCCGAAGATTACGTCATTGCCAATGCGCCTATCCGAAAGGTGGAAGTGGCCGAGGTACGGCAAAAAGGAGTACAGAAAATTGTAGAGGAGACCTTAACACACTTGGCAGAGACGGATCTGATTTATGTCTCTTTCGATGTGGATAGCGTTGATCCTTCCTTTTCCAAAGGAACCGGTACACCTGTACCCGGCGGACTGGAAGTGGAAGAAGCGAGCGGCCTTATAAAAGGTCTGATCAGTGATCCGAAAGCTATTTGTTTTGAAGTAGTCGAAGTAAATCCCTGCCTCGACGATAAGGTGAACCGTATGGCCGAAATGGCTTTCCGCATCGTGGAAGAAGTGGTACAAATTGTAGAAAAAAGATAAGTTTTATCCTGATGAAACCTGATATAGCACTGGCACAAGCCCTGAATGAAGCCTTGAATGCACTGTTCCCCGAACACGGCATTGCCGAGCCCGAAAAGCTTATTCAGCTTCAGAAAACCAAAAAAGAATTTGAAGGCGACCTTACGCTGGTCGTATTTCCCCTCACCCGCTATATTAAGCAGAATCCCGAGCAATTAGCCCGTCAAATCGGCGAATACCTGCTCAAAGAATCACCCTTAGTCAGCGCATTTAACGTGGTAAAAGGATTTCTTAACCTGAGCCTGCACGACGAGGTATGGGCCAAATTGCTCCAGACTGCGCTCGACGAACGCTACGGACAGGCTCCGGAAGCTTCGGGTAAGCTTTACCTGGTCGAATATTCTTCGCCCAATACCAATAAGCCCCTGCATTTGGGGCACCTGCGTAATAATTTTCTCGGCCATTCGGTAAGCCGCATTTTTGAAGCCAACGGACATCAGGTGGTGAAAGTGCAGGTCATTAACGATAGGGGTATTCACATTTGCAAGTCGATGCTGGCCTGGGAAAAATTTGGCAATGGCGAAACGCCCGAATCATCGGGGCTGAAAGGCGATAAGCTTGTCGGGAAATATTACGTGGAGTTTGATCGTCAATACCGTACCGAAATACAGAAGCTGGTCGAACAGGGGCGCTCTGCCGAAGAAGCCGCTGCCGAATCGGTATTGATGCAGGAAGCACAAGAAATGCTGCGTCGCTGGGAAGCCGGAGATACCCACGTGGTAGCGCTGTGGAAAAAAATGAATGCATGGGTGTACGAGGGGTTTAATGAAACCTATCACACTATCGGAGTAGATTTTGATAAGCTCTATTATGAGTCGGATACTTACCTGTTGGGTAAGGAGATGGTGGCCGAAGGGCTTGAAAAAGGCGTTTTTTTCAGCAAAGACGACGGTTCGGTGTGGTGCGATCTCAGCGACGAAGGGCTGGATCAAAAGCTGCTGCTGCGTGCCGACGGTACCTCGGTGTATATCACCCAGGATTTGGGTACCGCCCTGCTGCGTTTGCGCGATTATCCCGCGCTGAACGGAATGGTTTACACCGTGGGTAATGAGCAGGATTACCATTTTAAAGTATTGTTCAGTCTGCTCAAAAAATTGGGGTATGCCTGGGCCGACGAGTGTCATCACCTGTCTTATGGCATGGTCGATCTCCCTTCGGGAAAAATGAAGTCGCGCGAAGGTACGGTGGTCGATGCCGACGATTTGGTGCAGGAAATGGTGGAAGAATCTCGCAAAATAACCGAAGAGCTGGGTAAAGCGAACGATCTTAGCGAAGCCGGTCGGAAAGAATTATATGAAACGTTGGCCCTGGGTGCCTTGAAATATTTTATACTGAAAGTAGATCCGAAAAAACGAATGCTCTTTAATCCTGCCGAATCGATCGATTTTCAGGGCAATACCGGGCCTTTTCTGCAGTATGCTTATGCCCGTGTGCAATCGTTGCTGCGTAAAGCGCCTGCGGTCGATACCGGTTTTTCCGCTTCGGTAGCGCTCGAACCGGCCGTAAAAGAAGTCATTCGTGTTATTGCCGACTATCCGGCGGCGGTTAGAGAAGCGGCGGCCTCTTACAGTCCGGCAGTGATTGCCAACTATGTCTATGAGCTGGTCAGGCAGTTTAACCATTTTTACCAAAGCGTGCCGGTACTAAAAGAAGAGAATGAAGAAAAGCTCAGACTCAAGCTGGCCTTGTGCAAAGCCACCGGGCAGATAGTCGCTTCGGGCTTGTACCTGCTGGGTATGCGTGTACCCGAGCGGATGTAAATGCGTGAGAAGCCCTTACGATAAATGTCAGTGAGGGGAGACTTATCCGATTATTTTGTCTTTCCGATAGCCTTGTTTGAACTTGAGCTCGATCGACTCAATGATGCGTCCGGCAATATCGATCTGTGTGGCATTTTCTATTCCTTCCAGTCCGGGCGAGGAGTTCACCTCCAGTATTAAAGGTCCTCGCGAAGATTGCAGCATATCGACACCGGCTATGTGCAGTCCCATCGCTTTGGCGGCTAATAGTGCGGCCCGGCGTTCTTCGCGCGAGATTTTGATCACTTCGGCTTTGCCGCCACGGTGCAGGTTGGAGCGAAATTCCCCTTCGAGTCCCTGCCGGCGCATGGCGCCCACTACACGACCGTTTACTACAAAAGCGCGGATATCGGCTCCTCCGGCTTCGGCGATAAATTCCTGTACCAAAAAGCTGGCGTCCAGCCCATAAAATGCTTCGATCACCGATTTGGCGGCTTTTTGCGTTTCGGCTAACACCACACCTATACCCTGTGTGCCTTCGAGCAGCTTGATCACTACGGGCGGACCGCCTACCTGCCGCAGCAGGTTGTCGATGTCTTTCGGGTGATTGGCAAATACCGTTTTGGGAATGCCTATATCGTGCCTTGAAAAAATCTGCAGGCTGCGCAGCTTGTCGCGCGAGCGGGTAATGGCTACCGACGAGTTGACGCAGAACACCTTCATCATTTCGAACTGCCTTACTACTGCCGTGCCGTAAAAAGTGACCGAAGAGCCTATGCGTGGAATAACGGTATCTATGCCCGTAATTTCTTGTCCTTTGTAAAACATACGCGGCTTGTGGTGTTCATTCACCATCGTGCATTTCAGGTGGTCGAGTACCAGGGCTTCATGTCCTCTTTCGCGGGCGGCTTCCACAAGTCTTCGCGTAGAATACAGCTTGGCATTACGCGACAGGATTACAATATTCATAAAGGGGCTAAGGGGTTTTCCGTTTTCCGGTGAATCTAAAGTACAATATTCGGCTAATTCTAAAATAGCCGCGCAATTAATTCTTTAAAAATTTACGTCATTTTTTTCAAATTGCCCACGAAGCTCAGATTTTATTTTCTGATAAAAAGCTAATAGGCAGTCGAATAAGCGATGATGTGAAAGAAAACGGGCCACAAAAAAGGCCGTTCCGGAGAACAGCCTTTTCGCATCTGCGGGTCGCAGAATAATTATTTGACGGTAATGCAGCCGTTTTTGATTTCGATGGTGTCGCCGGCTTTTACTTTTACCTCTCCGCAAGAAGTAATAATGATGCACTCGGTCGAATTACCCTGAACGGTTGTGCTTCCGGTAGTGCTGGAATTGAATTTTATTTCGCTGGTACGGCCTTCAATTTTTACTTTGAAGGTGTGGTTTTGACTGTCTTTGTTGTGGTAACGTACGGTGACGGCAGCCAGTGTGCTCAGTGTAACCGCAAACAAAAGAACAAAAGTGAACAGGGCTTTTTTCATGACAATAGGGTTTGAATTTGAAAAGTAAGATACAAACAAATCAGCTCGTCTGTTTGTTCCTTAATGGTGTTGTAAATCAGATGATGAGGCGAACCGGATTTCCTGCTGCAACGAGTTTGCATCATAAAGCAGCGTCTCTTTATCGAATCCTTTCAGTACGGCGGTCCGTTTTTGCAGGTAGAGGGCTTTCAGGCTGTCGCCCTGCCATTCGTAACGGAGAATGTCGTAGTGGCGGTAAAGCGTATCGCCTAAGTAGCGTGCTGCCCTTTCAGTGTTGCCTTCGTGGAGCAGTTGCTCGATATACATCGAGTGGTCAAAGCTGGAATAGCGGAAGTATTCGCGAAAGGTATTGCCTTCAAGCTGCACAAGCGTATAAAACCATTCGCAGTCGCCCAGCTTGCAGCGTTGTGAGCCGGCGCTGAAATAAAAGGAAGAATCTTTGAGCGGCACAAGCTCGGGATAAGTGCAAAGTACGGTATCCAGCTTCCAGGTCTGTGTATTTGCGGGATGTTTCGAATACAGCAGTGCCAGACTTCCGTAACGGTCTTCTTCGAGCGGACCGAACTCAGCGAACCAGCCGCTCAAGTATATCAGACAACGTTCGCCACTGTAAAAGCGTGAATAGTCCAGTTTTTTATCCCGATTTTGAAGAATGTCAAGATAGTACCCGCTGTTTAAAAAGTGCGCATATTTTTCTTGAGGCAGCCGCGAAATATCGTTCAGGATACGGCTGTCGCTAAGGGAGTCGTACCGCGTATCGGGCGCAGTAGCACTGTGTTTTTCGGAGCTACAGCCTGCACTACACAGTTGTACAATGCAAAAGCAAAGCAGTCCTATTTTTTGAGGTGTCATTCAGAATGGGCATTTAGTCCCGATGATTCGGGGGTTTTCCTTATCTCCATATTATTTGTGTGGCTCCTAAGTAAATTTTGGGGTAGTGCTGGCCTCTTAGCGTAAGATATTCATAGCTTACGTATGCAAATTCAGGGTTTTCGGCTTCGGCTTGCAGCAGCCAGGTATTGTTTTTTTCTTCCACTATCCAGATTTTGTTGGTCATGCCGTAGCTCAGGTATTTATTTTTAATCACTAAATACCGCGTCTTCCCCGATTGGAGAACCGTATCAATCTCCATTTCATTGATATCGAAAGCCGCTTGTACCGAATCGTTGGTCAAAAACGGAGGAAAATCGCTTAGCGCCTCATCGCTGACAATTCCCAGCAACCTCAGTTGTGGCTCAGTGTAGCGGATATCTGAGCTCGAAACCACGTAGTTCAGCCCGTTAAACGCATAACGCGAACCGTTCCAGCGGTAATTTACCGATACCGGATTTCTTCCTTCAAAAAGCAGATCGCGGTAATAAAGATTCAGATCCTGTATGGCCTGGGTACTGTCCTGCGGAAGCGAATCCGGCAAGGCAAAAAAGGATTGTATAACCTGGAAGTTACCCTGCGTTTCACGCAGTACTGAGATGTCGCAGCCATGACTGGAAATTCCGAATCCCTCCATCCGCAAATATACCTTTTGTCCCGAAGCATCTTCGCCCAACTCATACATTACGCTTTCCGCATCTGTGGCTTCTTTGGCGGGAAGGACACTTGTGGTTTCTGTGGGCGTACAGGCGTTCACGCTCAAAAATAGAAGGGCCATGCCGAGCAGCGAATTTCGCAAGCGAAACGAGGAAAAGAAGCGCGTAGAATAGTACATCGGCACAGTGCTTGGGAGAGTTAAAACGAAGGAAATGCAGTAGATTTATTTCGATTCAAAAATGAAAACGTGTGCAGGCAGAAAATGTTATACTTTTTGTGCTCTTTTTCCCGTTGTTTTAGTTTACCGCATTTGAATGTTTCGGTATAATTACAGGAAATAAGATGATGCGGATGCGCGGAAGAAGCGATGAGCGATTGTCTTTTTCGCAAGCAAGTAGAAAAAGCGTAATTTACTTGTGTAAGGATTAGTCGGAAAATGCGCTTACATTCATCCTGGAGCAAGCGCTTTAAAGTAAGATTCCTTTTCGGAAACGTTCGTCATTCTGAGGCTGGAGAAGCGGAAGTCATGCGGAGAAGTCATTTTTTCAAGACGAAAAAACCGGAAAAAAACACAATAAAAGCCAGTAAAAATAAGGTGATGCGGTTTAAAAAAATAGCGATTTTTTTGGGATGTATATCGACATTCTTTTCTGCGCAGGCGCAGCAGCCCGAAGCTTTTCTTGCCGAAAACGGTAAATGGGGCTTTCGTAACCACAAAGGATCTGTGATTGTGCCGGCTATTTACGACGAGGTCGATTTTTTTCTGGACGGGATAGCCGAAGTCAGGCTTCACCACAAATGGGGATGTGTCGATAAAGCGGGTAATACGGTGATTCCGGTTCAGTACGATAAGATGTACCGGCTGCATAAAAACAGGCTATCGGTAAAACGGGAAGGGAAATGGGGATGTATGACGCATACCGGCACAGAAATAATCCCGCAGCAATACGATTCCCTCGGTGACTTTTCGGAGACATACATTTTTGTAAAGCTGGGCGAACGGCTTGGACTGGCCGACCGGAAAGGAAAGGCGATAACACCGGTAAAATACAGCGAGATAATGCCTTTTCAGGAAGGCCGTGCCCGGGTGTGCAGCGAAGAAAAATACGGATTTATCGATCAGAAGGGCAGCGAAGTGATTCCGCTCCTTTATAGCGATGCCTGGAGTTTTTCGGAAGGGCTCGCCGCAGTTCAGAATGACGAGTTTAACTACGGGATCATCAACCGTTCCGGAAAAGAAGTGATCCCTTTTATCTATAAAGAGGTGGACGATTTTTTCGAAAGACTTGCTAGCAAAGACGTATTTCGCTTCTCCGATTACTCCGATAATATGGGTTTTACCCGTGGAAGAATGGCGGTCATGGGCGCCGAAGGATGGGGTGTCATCGATAAAACCGGAAGAGTTGTCGTTCCGCTTGTGCACGAGCGTGTAACTTGTTTTCCTGACGGTTATAGCCTGGCCCAAAAAGACAAAAAATGGGCACTTTTCGATCGCAGCGGAAAGCCGCTTACACCGTTTAAATATGATGGGATAGAGCCGTTTTCCGAAGAGGTAGCGGTAGTAAAAATTAAGCATAAAGAAGGACTTATTAACCGCTCCGGTACCGAAATTATCCCTGTACAGTACTATTCTTTATGGATTTCAGAAGGCATGGTGGCCGCGCGCATGGAAATGGAAGTGAAATGGGGTTTTTTAGATAAAACGGGGAAAGTGCTCATACCCTTTAAATATGTCGGATTTCGGAATTTTTCTCAGGGTGTGGGCGCGGTAAAGTCAGACGACAGGTGGCAGCTTATTGACCGTACCGGAAAACCGCTTTCTACGCAGTTATACGAGTGGGTATCGCCTTTTTACGAAGGAGTGTCGCTAGTGAAGGCAGAAGGGAAGTTTGGCTTGGCCGGAAAAGTACCCAAGGGCATTTTATGGTTGGAGTATGACGACGTAGATAGTTTTATAGACGGACTTGCCCGGGTTCAGCTTGGCAATAAATGGGGGTTTATAGATAAAAGCGGGAAGGCTGTAATTCCCTTGCGCTATGAGGAGGCCGATGAGTTTTACGAAGGATGGGCGGCCGTAAAGCAGCAGGGGAAATGGGGTGTTATCGATACGAAAGGAAGGCTGCTGGCTCCTTTTGTGTTTGATGCCTTCGAACGTATTTCTTTGCATAATGCGAAGGTAACCCGTGGCGATCGTACATTTTTAGTAGATAAGCGCGGAAAAGCAAGCAGCTATAAAGACTGAAAAACTGAGCACGCTTTATAGAGGCTTATGTGCTCGCTGCGGTTTTTACTCGAAATGAGATTTCCTTTTCAATAAGAGGTAACTTTTTCTCTATCAGGGTAAGCTCATCCGAAAGGATGCGCCCGGCTTAGGAGATCCGTTAACCCGGATACATTCTGTCGCTCGTAGCGTTCGAGGCTTTGAATGCTTCTGAATCCGAGTCGGTATTGCACTTCTCTTTTGTGAGCGGTACGGAGCCATTCTACCGCGATGCTGTTCCTAAGTTGAGAGAGGTTCCGAAGTTCCGGGCATAAAATGCGGAGGCGTTTGCACAGTTGCTGGATCAATTGGTTGAGCTGTCCGGGGAAAAGAATTTCTTCTTCGGCGTATTTCGCTTTGTGTTTGGATAGCAGGCAGGGGCGAACTTGCCGGAGGTATTCGTGCAGGTGAATAACCTGCATCGGGTGCAGGGGTAATTCTCGTGCTTCGCCGCGACTGGTAGCGGGAAGCTGTACTTTTCCCTGTGGCAGGTTGAGGTGCCCGGTTTGCAATACTTTGAGCTCGGTGACTTGCCCGGCCTGAAAAATAAGAAAGCTGAGCATGCAGGTATTGCGGAGGTGTGCATGAATCGTGGAGTCTCTACACGTTTTATGCGCAAAAAGCTCCGCATGACGCTGGTACAGAATTTCCAACTGGCTAAGCGAAAGCAGCTTTTTCTCTAAGGGCTGCGGACGCGGTTCAAGCTTCAGCCCCGAAGCGGGATTGTCTTTACGAAAACCGTTTTCGTGCAGAAAAGCAAAATAATACCGCAGGCTGCACAGGTAGTTATGCAGTGCCGCTGTACCTACTTTTTTTTCACGTAAAAAGCAGAGGTACCTGTACAGGTCTTTGTGGCTTGCTTTTCGCGAAGTACGATTGTCGGTTTGCCGCAGCCAACGGCTAAAACGCTTCACACAGGCGAGATGTTCCCGGATGGTGCTTTCGCCCATTTTTTTACGCGACAGGTAATGGGAGTACGTTTCGGACAGTGAGGAAATGCGGTTCATAATAGGTCCGTGGAGGAATAAAATGAAGAATGCGGCGTGGGTACAGAAGTAGATAGGTGCGTATAAACCTGTGTCGAAGCCAGACTCGAATGCCCTAAAAAAAGAGCAATGTTTTCGAGCGATACGCCGTTTTCGAGCAGGTGTGTGGCGATGCTGTGCCGCAGCGAGTGAAGGCTAAAATCTTCACGTATCCCTGCTCTTCGGGCAAGTGTCAAAAGGCGGTGCGAAAATCCGTATTTCATTCTTCCACCCCGGCTGCTTAGGAAAAACGCTTCGCCTTCCTGTAGGGTGTTGGCTTTCTTTTTCAGACGCGGCTTATGGTAGTAAGCCCTTTGTGCATGGTCCTGAAGGAACCATTGCCGGCCTTCGCTCAGGTAAGTGCGAATGTCTTCTAAGTGCTTGCGCGCAATGGGAACCCGCCTTTGCCTGCGATTTTTCGGACAGCGTACAAAAAGGCAGGCGCGCTCGGTGTCCACTTCATCTACGTTGAGCTGTATGCCTTCTTCGCGCCTTAACCCGCAACCGTAATACACGGCCAGTATCACTCTGTCGCGCTGTGCCACCGCGGGATTGCATTCCTGCCCGAAAGAGGCGGCGTAGAGCGCCTGTATTTCCTGCTGCGATAAGATTTGGCGTTCGGGCGATTCTGCTTTCTGTTGGCGGATCGGAAGCTGAAGCCTGCAATAGCCTTGTCCGGCCAGAAAGTCGAGGAAACGGGAGAGGGAAGAGATCGTTTTGTTGAGTGTGGCCTGCGCTAATCCGCCGCCGTGGCGCCGGTGCGGACGGGTTTCGAGATGCTGGAAAAAACGGATCAGATGCTGGGGTGTCAACTGCCGGAGATCCTGTATGCCCGATTGCTCGGTATAGCGCAAAAATTCCTGCACATGTGCAAGCAGCGATTTTTTTGTTTTTTCGGAATAGCCCAATGCGGTTGCCCATGTGGAAAACTCCTCTTGAAGCAAGGCTGTATGATAGGGAGAGTGAGGCATATTTTTCAGGGTGTAGCAGTGGATAGGTTTCGGGCGATCGATTTTACTTTCAGGAGTGTTTCATCCAATACGTGTTGTACACTTTTTTCCAAATTGCCATAGTCTTCCGGACGGGTCAGTTCGTACACGAAGCCTTGTTTACGATTACCTTCCCTCTTCTTGACATAGCCGTATTCCTGCAGTTCCAGCATATAGCGTTTTTGGTTGCTGGCATTTTCACGCAGTGCCTGTCTTATTTCGGTATTAGAGAAACAGAGAGTTCCGTTTTCGTGCAGGTATTTTTTTATTTTTTCCAAAAACTGCCGGCATCGTCCGCTCAGCTCATCCGATTTGCGCAGCAGCAGTTCTTTCATCAGTAGATTGGCCTCTTCGATATCTTCGGGCGTGGTTTCGATGTACTGAATTCTCCTTTCCGGATCTTCTTTCGGCACCCGCTGGTATTGTCGGTAAAAGGTAACGGCTTCGATAAAAGCCATGTAATGCGCATTGGTACGGCGGGGTTTGAACACTTCTTTCGGAAGCAGCAGGTGTTCGGCATAAGGATTCCGGACCTCTACCGGGCGAAGCAGGCGCTGGGCATTCTGCAGTAGCTTTTTGAGACGTGCTTCTCCGAGCGTATCGATGCGCCCCGCGCTTTTCTTGCGTTGGTATTCCATAATGCGTTGGTCCTGCGCTTCACTTTCGTCGAGGTACAGCAAAAACGAACGGTTGGCATTGTCTTCATAGATACGGTCTTTGGTGGTACAGCCCGCGACACATACCGGTCCGCTCACCTCCAGGTGCACGGTGCGCAGATTGCCCTGTCGATCTTTCAGCGATACGGTTTTACTGAGCTTCTGCTTGCTTTGCAGCTCACGCATGGGGTATAGCGCGTCCATCGCCCCGTCGAGATCCTCAATGAGCAACAGCTTATGCCCCAACGCTTCCCGGTCAAAATAATAAAACGCATTTCCGCTCAATGCCGTCATTTCGATTTTGTCTTCGGGAGGAATCAGCTCGGCCACTTTTTCCTGAAGGTGTGTTTTACCCGAACCGCTGCTGCCGAAGCTTATAATATGCAAAGGAGAGGCGGTTTTGCGGCTGGTAAATACTAAAAACATCAGCAGGCGATTCTGTTCTTCGCCGATAACTCCACTGCGACCAATGTACGCGTTGGTCAGTGCGAGCAAGTCAGGCCGACAAAGAAATTCTAAGGCTTCTCTCTTTTCTGCTTCCGGCATACCGGTCTCTTCTTTTTGTTCTTTTTGCCGTAATTCCATTTCTTTAAAACGAATCACTTCCAGCTCCGAGGTAAGATCCGAAAGGGCTTGTCCTACCTGGCTTATCCCTACTGTAAAACGTTCGGCGGTTTTACGTACCAGCTTTTCAAACTGTGCATCGTTATAGAGATCGAGGTTCTGTCGTAAGGCCAGCCCCTGCATTCCCTCTGTCAGCACAGGCGATACCCGACTACCGTTTTTGAGGCACTCGATCTTCAGGGTGACACGCAGCCTGTCGGGACTTTCGCTACGCAAGCCGCCCAGCAGGGTGAATTGCAACATCCCGGAGCTAAATACCCATTGCGTGGGTAGCAGTATGTCAGAAACGGAAAATAACATCGCATTCGCTGTAAAACCGATTCAAAAATACGCGATACGCAAGCCGCTATTTAACCGGGATCTTCAGGTACATAAAATTTCCTTTTTCCCCTTGTGCAGCTTGACATCTTTTTTTATAAATTCTGAAAGTGTTGTATGTGTTTTGATAAACAGCGTTTTAATTGTGCTTTTCTCTCCTTTTCTTTTTGTAAAAGGCCAATTAAAATGCCCTGAATAGTCTTGTTCGAAATGTAAGAATGAGAGAAAAATGGCTTAGATTTTGATAGAACGAAGTTTAATAATCACGCTATTTTGTATTTGGAAAAAATGAAGATTAGCTCGACCTTTCACAGCCCTGAATACGAGGATGTTTTTCAGCTTCCCGACCGTTCATCGGCACAAAAAATCATCCCTCGGAATCATTTACACGATAATCGACATTTTAAATACCAATTCGGCCTGTGGCAAGGTTGACCGGCCCTCATTCAAGTAAAAAAGAATATATGCAAATACACAAGCGACTGTTGTGCTTCTTTATGTTGTTTCTCGCTTCTGCGGTGGGTTTTTCACAAGTTTATATTCCTTTTCAGGCTACAAACGGGAAATGGGGCTACAAAGACTCGAAGGGGAAACAAAAAATAGCGCCTGTTTACGAAGTGCTTGATTTTTTTCAGAAAGGAGTAGCAGAGGTAAGCTATAACGGGAAATGGGGCGCTATCGACGCCTCCGGGAAAAAGGTGATCGACTTCCTGTACGAAGAAGCATTCAGGCTTGCAGAAGATCGCATCGCGTTTCTTAACAGCCAGGGGAAATGGGGTTGCCTTGATCGTTCCGGAAAACTAATTATCCCTTTTGAATACGAAGCGTTGCAGCCGCTGTTTATGTACCGCGAAATGCTACTGGCACAAAAGGAAGGGAAATGGGGAGCGATTCACGTCAATACCGGCGCAACACTTATTCCGTTTTTGTACGATACGTATCCGGACGTGTATCCTGAATATGGAATCGCAGTGGTCAGGCAAGGCAGCTATACGCAGATTATCGGGTTAAAAGGAGAGAAAATAGCCTCCTTGTCGTATGAAGGAGTTAATTCCTTTTCTGAAGAGGGGCTTGCTCTTGTAAAGCTGAAATCCCGTTACGGCTTTATTAACCCGAAAGGAGAAGAGGTGATTCCGCCGACGTATGAAAATGCCTACTCTTTTTCTGAAGGATTTGCGCCTGTAAAACGCGACGGTTACTGGGCTTATATCGATCGTTCCGGTAAAGCGATTACCCCTTTTATCTATGAAGCGCTCAGCAATTACTTCGAAAGAGGGGCCTGGTTTCCGCGAAGAGAAAGAGAAGGCTTTGATCAGGGACTTGCCGCCGTAAAGCGTGAGGGGAAATGGGGACTTATTGATACCACAGGACGCGAAGTACTGCCACCGCTCTACGAAAAAATACTCGATTTTTATGAGAATCGTGCCGGCGTTCTCCGCGAGGGGAAATGGGGTTTCATCGACGAAACCGGGCAATTGCTTACGCCGCTAAAATACGACGAAATAGAAAGATTTAGCTCCGGGATAGCTCCGGTGAAGCTGTCCGGTAGATGGGGATTTATCGACAGCAACGGAAAAGAAGTGATACCCCTAAACGGCGAGGAGATAGAATTTTCAGAAAAAGCAGTGGCCCTGCGGCAGGATGGCAAATGGATGCTTTTGGATCATCAAGGCCAACGAATTACCCCCGATGTGTACGATTCTGTGAGGGTGATATACGGTAATGTGGCGAGATTGTGGCTGAACGGCAAGTGGGGCCTGCTCGACTATCGCACCCAAAAAATAACCTGGCTCCGTTATGAAGAACTACAGGATTTCAGGGAAGGACTGGCCGGCGTCGGATATGCCGGAAGATGGGGATTTATCGACAGTAAGGGTAAGCTTGTAATTCCAATTAGGTATGAGGCAGTACAGGACTTTTGCGGTGAATTATGTGCGGTAAAGCGCGACGGCAAATGGGGCTACATCAATAAAAAAGGCATAGAGGTGATTCCGCCCATGTTCGCTATAGCCGGCGATTTTTTTCTGGGCGATCGGACAGACGTGGGTCACACCGATGAATTTATGTTTTTCATTGATCGAAATGGGAAAAAGATAAGTCCCGGATGGTCGTTTTAATACGCTACAAGTAATCTTTTCTCCATATGCGACGAACTCTTTCAGCCGTTATTCTTATAGGTTAAAACGATAAACTGAAAACAGACAGATGTATAGAACCTCATACCACAAAAGGCTAAGCAAGCTGCTGAAAAAAATGTTCGCAACAATACTGTGCCTGATCACGTTCGCCGTGTCTGCCCAACAATCTTATCCTCTTTCGCCGAAAGGCGTAACATTGGTAATGAATGATAAGGGAGAGACTTATGAAGTGGATGATTTTTATGAAGGCTTTATAGTCGCTCGGAATGCCAACGCCAAATACGGATTTTTTGATGAGTCCCTGACGGAAGTAATTCCCTGTATCTATGAGCATGCGCACCGGTTTCAGCAAGGGCGTGCGGCCGTGCAGCTTGAGGGTAAATGGGGCTTTATTGATCGCACCGGCACCCTGATTATTCCCTGCCGGTACCAGCAGGTAGCTGAGTTTTTCGGGAGGTTTGCAGCGGTAAAGATCGGAGACAAATGGGGATTTGTGGACACCGCAGGAATAGAGGTGATTCCGCCCCAATACGATCAAGTCCACAGCTTTTATGCAAAATATACGAAAGTGATGCAAGAAGGGAAATGGGGGCTGATCGATAACACCGGCCTCCCGTTCGTTCCAGTCGAATACGAAGAGGTAAGCTGGGAAAGCGCTTATGGAGGATGGTTAAAGCGCGGAGGTAAATGGAGTCTTATCGACACAACCGGTAAAAACCTTACACGGTTCCTGTACGAAGCGTATCACCCTTATTTTTCGGAAGGATTCATTGCCGTAAAACGTCAGGGTAAATGGGGTTTTCTGAATGAAAACGGGAAAGAAGTGATTGCCCCCCAATATGAGAAGGTGCACAATTTTTTGCAAGGGCTTTCCAGGGTGCAATATCAGGGCAAATGGGCGGTAATGGATACAAAAGGCAAGTTGCTGACACCTTTTAAATACGAGTATATCGCAAACTTTGAAAATGATTTGGCGGTAGTATTACAGGACAAATCAGGTTGTATCGATCGTTCCGGCCGGGAAGTGATTCCGGTCATCTATGACGAACTTGATATCCCGAATTATTTGTACGAAGGTATTGTCAACGTCAGGCATAAGGATAAATGGGGCTTTTACGATCGGAACGGCAAGCAGCTTACTCCGGTTAAATACGACGAGGCAGATCATTTTCTAAACGGTTTTGCGAAGGTCAGAATTGCCGATAAATTCGGCGTGGTGAATAAAGCCGGCAAAGAAATTATTCCGGTACAGTACGATTACGTGGATTATTTTTTCGAAGGAATCGCTTCGGTAAAAATCAATGACAGGTATGGGCATATAGATACCGCAGGTCGGATTGTGACTCCGGTGATCTATCAGGGACTGGGCAGTTTTTCGCAGGGGTTGGCCGCCGTCAATCAAAACGGATTATGGGGATACACTGATATTTCCGGTCAAATCCGGATTCCTTTTCGCTACGAGCAGGCTTCTCGTTTCTCCGAAGGGCTGGCTGCCGTGCAGCGTGCGGGTAAATGGGGCTTTATCGACAGTACCGGAACCGAAATCATCTCGAACGTGTACGAAGACGCTCGGTATTTTTCTGAAGGTCTGGCCGCTGTGAAGCATGCAGGGAAATGGGGCTTCGTAAGTACATCGGGTATAGTGAAGATTCCTTTCCAGTACGAAAAGGTCTATTGGTTTACAGAAGGTAGCGCTTATGTGATACAGCATAACAAAAGTTTCTACCTCGACAAAAACGGAAATCCGATTTTGAAATAAAAATCAGGTCGCCTCTAATCGCTAAAAAATAAATCGGGAAATATGAAGAACGTTTTATGCAGCGTTTTGCTCCTTTCTTTACTCTCTATGCCGCTTTATGCAAGGGGGCAGAGCTTTTTATACAACCTCCGCGAAAACAACGGAGTAGGTGTGCAAGCGATAAAATCATACGAGATTAGTTCAGGTGACAAAACCCTCGTAGCCGAATGTTATTATAACAGCGCCGGACAATTGACCGTTGGAAGAAGTTATAATATGGGCAGGTTAAACACGCTCGATAGTTCGGTATATGATACCCATGGACAACTGAGAGAGAAATTCAGTATTGATTATCATTATTATGATGGGAAGCCGTATATCTGGAATAATATAACCTATGATGCGAAAGGTAATTTGTTGGGAACCTTGTATATGTCAAGGGACATGTGTAGTCAGGAAACACACGTGTACAATGCAGAAGGAGAAAGAATACACAGTAGCGTTTATTTTAATTCAGGAGGACTTGAATCACATTCAGAGATGGAAATTAAAAACAACGAAACCGTACTGCTGCAGACAGAATACTTGAACGGAGAGTACTATTCTACAACACGAGAAATAAATAACACCTTGCTTCATCGGTATGAAGAGCATACGATAAGAGCCGATGGGAAAAAATACAAGCGTATAGTTCAAAAAGACAAACAGGGAAGGGATTTGGAAATAATCAGGTATGAAAACGGGAAAAAATCCGCACATTTCAAATACCGGTATAAGGAGGGAAAAAAAGGTGAGCTGAGGCAGGTGGAGAAGGGGAAAACAGGCAACAGAAAAACCACCAGAGAGCAGCACCAATGGTACGATCAATGGGGAGAGCTGGAAGCCAAACACACCTATATTTCCGGTAAGCTGACCGAAAAGAGCGTTTACCGCCGCGATTCGTTGAAAAACCTGCTGGAGTCTTCACATTATAATGCCGACAGCCTGAACGCACAAATGTTAAAAGAATTCGATGAAAAAAACCGGCTGGTCAAAGAAAGCGAATTCAAAAAGGGGGCGAAGTATCCGCTGAAAACCGAATCGTATGTGTTCGATGAAAACGACAATCGGGTAGGATATACCCTGCAATATCATCCGGCCGACGGAAAAGAGCTGCTGCGTTTTGACTATCGCTATCAATACGATGCGGCAGGAAACTGGACTACGCTCGAAATACGGAAGAACGATGAACCCCATTTAGCCTTGCTACGTGAAATCGAATACCGGGAATGACCCGAATCTTTGGTAACACAGCGCTGAACAGCGTATGTTTTTTAGATTAATTTCCAGTCGCCACCGCTGCGTGTAAGCGCTATTTAGCGGCTATACTGTGTTTATCCCGCCAAAAGTTTCGCTTTTTCCGACTTAGGCATTATATTTGTTTACTAACCCTTAACTCTCCAAAAATATCAGACCATGAAAAAATTACTTGTGCTGTTTTCGCTTTTGCTGTACGCTGGCGTGCAAACGTCGAAAGCCCAGGAATACGAAGATTTGATGCTGTTATGGGTCGATCAGAAATATGAAAAGCTGGTCGAAAAAGCAGAACGCTACACCCAAAGAGATAAAACCAAAAACCATCCGCTGCCTTATCTCTACCTGGCAAAAGGACTTTATCGCATTTCACTCGACGATAAGCTCAAAACACAGGATCGCTTCAAAAGAGCAGAAAACGAAGCCCTCAGCTATGTAGTGAAATACAAGAAAAAAGACAAAGGCGGTACCTATAAAGCCGATGCCGATCAGTTCATTTCCGAAATGAAAAAAACCTACTTCGAACAGGCCGAGAATTTTGTAGAAGGCAAAGACTATCGTAAGGCGCTCAGTATCATGAAGAAAGTAGTGGTGTTCGATCCGGAGAATGCCGGAGTATGGCTCGTAAAAGGGGTCTGCGAAATCGAAATGAAGAACAAGGGCGAAGGCGAAAAAAATACCGCGAAGGGTATTGAAATGGTTAAAACTATGCAGGATTTTAACGACCTGCTCGAAGTGGATCAGGATTTCCTCCGCTTCTCCTTAATCGCTTATACGGAGTTTCTGATGCGCAACAACAACCGCTCTACTGCACAAGGTGTTATCAGTCTCGGTTATCCTTATTTCCAAAAAACGGAAGACGATCTCGGTCAGCCCATCAAAGGTAATATCGACTACATCGAGCTTTACAACAAAGTGGTTAACGGGTAAGCAAAAAATCGCGAATAGCCGTATAAATTTCAGACAGTTCCGCTTCCGTGATGCAATAAGGAGGCAACACATAAATTACATTGCCGAGGGGCCTCATTAAGAGGCCCTTTTGCATGAAATACGCATAAATTTCGTCGCGCAGCGAATGAAAATAAGAAGAAGCATCGCCCGCCTGTACTTCGATGGCGAGCATCGTACCCAGGTGACGCACTTCCCGCACGGCAGAATGCCCGCGTAGCGAATCGGCAAAGTGTTCATGTTGTGTACAGATTCGCGCGATATGTAGCCAGGTATCTTCTTTTTCAAACAGATCGAGCGAAGCACAGGCCGCCGCGCACGACAAGGGATTGCCCGTGTACGAGTGCCCGTGATACAAAGCCTTTTGCTTATCGTCGTCGTAAAAAGCCCGGTAAATAAATTCGGCACAAGCCGTAAGTCCTAAGGGGAGAAAGCCCCCCGTAAGCCCTTTCGATACGCACACTATATCCGGCTGATGGGTCAGATAGTTGCAGGCAAACCAACGCCCCGTGCGACCGAATCCGGTAAATACTTCGTCGGCAATGCTTAGCACTTGCGCTTCCCGGCAGGCCTTGAGCATACGATCCAGAATGGCTGCGCTATATAGGCACATACCGGCCGAACCCTGTAGCAAAGGCTCAAAAATAAAAGCGGCGTATTCGTTCGATTGCAGGCGGGCTTCGAAAGTTTTCCAGCTCTCTTCCTCGTTTCCGGGATAAGGTTCGGGGATAAAATCCACTTCAAAAAGCAGGTCCGAAAAAGCGGCAGTGAAGGCCGAGCGCCCGCTGACCGACATCGCCCCGAAGGTATCGCCGTGATAAGCGTTTTCAAAAGCCAGTATCCGGTGTCGCGGTTTTCCGAGATTGTGATGGTATTGCAAGGCCATTTTCAACGCCACTTCCACAGCGGTCGATCCGTTGTCGGAAAAAAACAGCCGCGAAGGCTTGCCCGGCAAGCGTGGAAGCAGCCGTTCGGCAAGCTCTACCGCTTTAGGATGCGTAAAGCCCGCAAAAATCACGTGTTCCAGCGTTTCGGCCTGTTTTGCAATAGCCGCCGCAATATGCGGATGCGAATGTCCGTGTACGTTAACCCACCACGACGAAACCGCATCGAGATACCGTTCTCCGTTTTCGCCGTAAAGCTGGGCGCCTTCTCCGCGTACAATGGCTACGGGAGGAGCTGCGGTTTTCATTTGGGTAAAAGGATGCCAAATAAGCGCCTGGTCGCGTGAAGATAAATTCATAAAGCAGCGTTCAATTTTTTAATGCGGCCGACACGCAGCCGGCTCCATCGCGTATTAAATGTCTGCCCGCCAAAGCAGGTAATTGCCCGGTTGGGTTTCACGTAATCCGAATTCGTAACAACGGTAGCTCATTTCTCCTTGCTGCGTATCGAGCCGCGTAAAGTAGCCGAAACGAAATCCCTGTCGGAGCAGATCTTCGCGTGCGGTACGAATACGGGAACGTAAGCCCAACAGCTTTGAAAGCGTGCGTCGGTTGTGCGAAAGAATGCGATTCACTTCGCGGACATATCCTGTATCACGGGCGTAAAGGCGATTGTGATAGGCATTACGGCAGGGATCACCGCAGAATTTTTTGTCGCTGCGGCCGAGAATTTCTTCTCCACAATCCATACACTGCCTTTTTTCACTCACGCTTTTTCCAATATGCCTTTTATGTCGGGTTTAAAATACAGCTCACTTTTCATCACCTTGCCGTCTTCGCGGTAAATCGGATTACCGTCTTTGTCAAGCTTCGACAGGTTGCTGCGTTGTATTTCTAAAAACACTTCTTCGATCTTGTGCTGAAGCCCGTGCCTAAGAATGGTGCCGCATAAGATGTAGAGCTGATCGCCCAATGCATCGGCAATCTCCACCATATCCCCGCGTTTGCAGGCTTCCAGGTATTCCTCGTTTTCTTCCAACATCAGCCGGTGTCGAAGCTCGTATTCATGTGCCTCCAGCGACGAGGTAGGCTCGGCGTGGTTTTTAATGCCGAACGCATCGTGAAAGATCCGCACACAATCGATCGTTTCCTGCAAAGTAAGTACCTTCTGCGTTTCCATAAAAATCAATTTTGTCCGAAAATTAAGTTTTGAACCTGTACTTTTCACCTTCTATACTTAACATTTTTTAACAGGCTCCTGAAAGATGTACCCGAATAATTCAGGAAATTTGTCTGTGACAACAAATCAGCACAAAATCTTTATGGAAGCATATTCTCCCTCTACTTCTCCGGCCGCGTTCGACATACGCGAGCTTAACGAACGGATTCAACGCGAAAGTGCATTTGTAGATACCCTTACCCATGAAATGGACAAGGTCATAGTGGGGCAAAAATACATGGTAGAACGCCTGCTTATCGGTTTGCTGTCTAATGGCCATATTCTGCTCGAAGGAGTGCCTGGACTAGCTAAAACACTGGCCATCAAAACGCTTTCTGAAACGATCGACGCGAAGTTCAGTCGCCTACAGTTTACCCCCGACCTGCTGCCTGCCGACCTTGTAGGAACCATGATTTACAATCAGAAAAAGGAGGAGTTTACGGTAAAAATGGGACCTGTGTTTGCCAACTTCGTATTGGCCGACGAGATCAACCGCGCCCCGGCAAAAGTGCAGAGCGCGCTGCTCGAAGCCATGCAGGAACGCCAAATTACCATCGGAGAGAATACTTATAAGCTGCCCGAACCTTTTCTCGTCTTAGCTACGCAAAACCCGGTAGAACAGGAAGGTACCTATCCGCTGCCCGAAGCGCAGGTGGATCGCTTTATGCTGAAAGTGGTGCTTTCTTATCCCAAAAAAGAAGAAGAAAAGCTCATTATCAGGCAGAATATCTCACCCGGCGGAATGCCGCGCCCCAACCGTATTCTTACTTCCGAAGCCATTCTTAATGCCCGTAAGCTGGTGCGTGAGGTGTATATGGACGAAAAAATCGAACAGTATATCGTGGATATTGTCTATGCCACTCGTTTCCCCGCGCAATACGGACTGCAAAAAATAGAACCTTTTATCGAATTCGGAGGCTCGCCCCGTGCGAGCATCAACCTGGCTCTGGCGGCCAAAGCGTATGCCTTTATCCGTCGTCGCGGCTACGTGATCCCCGAAGATGTACGCGCCGTATGCCACGATGTGCTGCGTCACCGCATCGGATTAAGCTACGAAGCCGAAGCCGAAAATATTTCGGTCGAAAGTCTGATCCACGAAATTCTGAATAAGGTAGAAGTGCCTTAATCCGCAGCGCTAAGCATTTTTATTCAAAACAAATTGTAAGGTGGATACGAAAGAGCTGCTGAAAAAAGTACGGAAAATCGAAATCAAAACCCGAGGCTTGTCCGAACAGGTGTTTTCCGGCGAATACCACTCGGCCTTCAAAGGACGCGGTATGGCTTTCAGTGAAGTACGCGAATACATTCCCGGCGACGATATCCGTACCATCGACTGGAACGTGACGGCACGTTTTAATCACCCTTACGTAAAAGTGTTTGAAGAGGAACGGGAGCTTACCGTGATGCTGCTCATCGACCTGAGCGCCTCGGGTGCTTTCGGAACACGGCAGCAGCAAAAACGCGAAACCATTGCCGAAATAGCCGCCGTACTTTCTTTTTCGGCCTTAACCAACAACGATAAAATCGGGGCGATTCTTTTTACTGATCGTATTGAGAAATTTATTCCCCCGCAAAAAGGCAAAACGCACGTGCTGCGCATTATCAGCGAAATAGTGGGCACCGAGCCCAAAAGCAGGGGTACCGATATTTCAGGTGCTTTGCGCTACCTGACCAACGCGCTCAAAAAACGCAGTATCGCTTTTGTACTGAGTGATTTTATTACCCGCGAAAATTTTGAAGATTCGCTTAAAATAGCCAACCGCCGACACGACATGGTCGCGCTGCGTATTTACGACGAACGCGAAACGGTGCTGCCTTCGGTTGGATTTGTGCAACTGACCGATAACGAAACGGGGGCTTCGCGTTGGGTGAATACGTCTTTGCCTTCGGTACGTAAAGCGTATCAGATGCGTCAACGTCAGCGGGCCGATCGGCTCAATCACCTGTTTCGGCGTTCCGGGGTCGATTACACCGCTATTGCTACGCACGAGCCTTACCTCAAACCATTGATGAACCTGTTTAAAAATCGCGGCAAATAATGAACAAGTTCAGGCTGTTGTTGGGAATTGTACTGGTATTCGGATTGACCCTGATGCTGCGGGCACAGGAGCCTCCCCGCGCCAGCTTCGATCGGCAGGTAATCCGCATCGGTGAGCCCGTACGGCTGGAGCTTACCTTCGAATACCGAACCGATCAGGGTACGGCCCACATTCAATGGCCTTCTTTCGGCGACACGCTGACCACCCGTAAGATCGAAATTATTGATACCGCCGCCGTGGAACGCCGGGTAAAGAATGAAGCGGTCGATCCGCATCTTTTTGTAATGACGCAGGTGCTAACCGTCACCTCGTTCGACAGTGGATACCACGCCGTGCCTCCCGTGAAAATCGAATTCAACGGCGATACCTTCGAAACGAATCCGCTGCTGCTCGAAGTACATACCGTAGAAGTAGATACTACCCAGGCTTTTCGAGACATCAAAGAAAATTTCAGCGACGCGCTTACCTGGCTCGATTACCTCAGGCAGTGGTGGAAATGGATTACACAAAACTGGTTATTGGTGCTGCTTATAGTGGCCGCGTTGACCACTCTCCTGATACTGGCAATAAGGTATTTCCGCAACCGTCGCAAGCCGGTGTACGTAGCGCCCCCTGTACCGCCGCATACCGAAGCCCTGCAAAGTCTCGAAGCGCTGGCTAAGCAGCAGTACTGGCAGCAGGGACAGGTAAAAACGTATTACATCGAGCTTTCGCACATCGTAAGGCATTATGTCGAACGGCGTTTTCAAGTGCCTGCGATGGAACAGACTACCCGCGAAGTGTTGCATCACCTGCGTTTTTCGGCCTTGTCCGATCAGGCGCGCGAGCATTTGGTAGTATTGCTCAACCTGTCGGATTTGGTGAAATTTGCCAAAGAACATCCCGAAGGTTTTGAAAACGAAACCGTGTTTCAGCGTGCGCTCGAATTTATTGAAATGACCCGCATGCAATCTCCTGCCGAAAAAGAAGCCGACCAGGGCGAAAAAAAGGAGGATAGGCCATGAGCGGAATACTAGACTATACCTGGGCCGAAAAAGAAGCCTTGTGGCTGCTTGCCGTATTGCCTTTGCTTACGGTCTGGTATAGCTATACGCTTCGCACAAAAAGCCAGACCCTTCGTTTCTCCGCTGTCGATCTGATAGGCACGGGCAGCAGCGGAATCTGGCGACACCTGCTTTTTGCCGCACGTATGCTGGCGCTGGCTTCGCTTATTTTGGCTTTCGCCCGCCCGCAATTGCCCGAAGAGGAAGTGGTACGTACCCAGTATTCGGAAGGAATTGATATCGTCATTACGTTCGACATTTCAGGCAGCATGCTGGCCGAAGATTTTAAGCCCAACCGGCTTGAAGTGGCACGCGAGGTAGCGGTCAATTTTATCAAAGGGCGCCCCGCTGATCGCATTGGATTAGTGGTTTACGAAGGAGAGGCATTTACGCAGTGTCCGCTTACGACCGACCATGCGGTGCTGATTCGGCTTTTCTCGCAGGTCAAAAGCGGGATGATAAAAGACGGAACGGCTATCGGTATGGGACTGGCTACGGCCGTAAACCGTTTGCGCGAAAGCGACGGTAAAAGCAAAGTGGTCATTCTCCTGACCGATGGTGTCAACAACAGAGGAAATATCGATCCGGTGACGGCGGCCGAGGTGGCTGCAGAATATAATGTGAGAGTCTATACTATCGGTATAGGTAAAAAAGGGACGGCTCCTTTTCCGGCACGCGATCCGTTCGGGCGTAAGGTATATACACAGATGGAAGTAGATATCGACGAAGAAGGAATGCAGAAAATTGCCGAGATGACCGACGGGAAATATTTTCGCGCTACGGATAAAAGTACGCTCGAAGCCATTTACCAGGAAATCGATCAGCTCGAAAAAGCCAAAGTAAAGGTGATAGAGTTTAAAGCCGATCCACCCGAAAAATTTCATGCCTTTGTGTACATCGGATTGGCATTGCTACTGCTTGAGTTTATGCTGCGTTACACGCTGTTAAAGAGCATTCCATGAGTGAACGGCCTACATATCGTTTTCGCTTGCTGACGCTGGCTGTGCTACTGACGGAAATCGTATTTTGGTCGGTAGCCGTAAGCATCTGGTTTTACCTGCACCACAACGTGCCCGAGTTCAGGTTCGAAAATACAACCCTGCTTTACGGGATGTTTTTCGTGCCGCTTACCGGACTCATTTACTTGCTGGCCATACGCTGGAAAAATAAGGCCCTGCGCCGTTTCGGCGACGAAAAGCTGCTTCCCGCCCTTTCGGGTGGAGTTTCCTCCCTGAAATCTTTTGCCCGCTTTTTCCTTTTTAGGCAGGCATTGGCATTGCTGGTAATAGCTGCAGCCAATCCGCAGTACGGCAAAACCAAAAAAGAAGCCATAGCCTCGGGCATCGATCTGATGATTGCGATAGACGTGTCTAACAGCATGCAGGCCCGCGATATGTCGGGCGATCAGGACAGGCTCAGGCTGGCGCGGCTGGCTATCGAAAAGCTGATTGGCAAGCTACACGGCGATCGTATCGGACTGGTGGTCTTTGCCGGAGAAGCCTATACGCAGCTTCCCATTACTTCCGACTACTCTGCCGCACGTCTTTTCCTTTCGGGCATCAGTACCGGAATGGTCACCTCGCAGGGTACCGCTATCGGAAGGGCTATCGAAACCTGCATGGAAGCCTTCGGTACGCAGGAAGGCAATCACAAAGCGATTATCATCATTTCTGACGGAGAAAACCACGAAGACGATGCGGTCGGTGCGGCCAAAGCGGCGGCCGAGAAAGGCGTAATTGTCAATACGGTGGGTATGGGGAGTCCTGCGGGAGCACCTATTCCCCTGTTCGAAAACGGACGTAGGGTAGGGGTAAAACGCGATCGCGAAGGCAATACCGTCATTACACGCCTCAACGAAACCATGTTGAAAGACATCGCCAGGGCAGGCAACGGTTCTTACATCAAGGCTTCGGGTACCAACCTCGGACTGGAGCAACTGCTCAAAGAGCTTTCTAAAATTGAAAAAAACCAGTACGACACCGATACCTATACCGATTATGAGGATCAGTTCCGGATTTTCCTCGGAGTTGCCATTCTTTTATTGCTGCTCGAATCACTTATCCTCGAACGGCGGAGCCGTTGGATAGAAAAATTCTTATCATGGGGATCCTGAAATTTATACGATACGGTGGCATCAGCTTCTGTGTACTGTGCGCATTTTCTGCGCAGGCACAAGAAGACAATTTGCGGGCGCGTAAGTTACTGATAGAAGGAAACGAACTGTATCAGAAAGGAAATTACACGGCTGCGCAGCAGAAATTTAACGAAGCCCTGCAGGCCGATTACAACTATGTGAACAGCACTTACAACCTCGGCAATGCGCTTTATCGTCAGCAAAAATACGAGGAAGCCGGCGCCGCTTACGAAAGTTATGCCGGACAAATAAACGATCGTACAGACAGAGCGATGGCTTATCACAACCTGGGCAATGCTTACCTTCAGGCCAAAGAATACGCCAAAAGCGTGGAAGCGTTTAAAAAAGCGCTGAAAAATAATCCGGCCGACGAAGACACGCGTTACAACCTGGCTTACGCGCAAAAAAAGTTGCAGGAGCAGGAAAAACAGCAGAATCAGGATCAGGATCAAAGCGGGAAAAATCAGGATAATAAAGAACAGGACAAAGACAAAGAAAAACCGCAGGATCAGAATCAGGGCGACCAGGATAAGAAAGACAAAAATCAGGGAAAGCAGGAAAAACCACAACCAAACCGACTTTCCAAAGAGCAGGCTAAGCAATTGCTCGATGCGCTTAATCAGAATGAAAAAGAAATACAGGATAAGCTGAACAAAGAAAAGAACAAAGCTACCGTGAGAGGAATAGAAAAAGACTGGTAATATGCGATCGCTGAAACTTATACTTGTACTGCTGCTCATGGTCGTTGCGCACACTGCGACTTTGCAGGCACAAGACATTCAATTTACCGTAAGAGCCAGCCGTACTTCGGTTCCGCTCGATGAAGCCTTTCAGGTTACCTTTACCACCAATACCGGCGAGGGCCGATTTGCCCTGCCTAAGCTTAACGATTTTCGGGTACTCTCCGGGCCTTCTTCCAGCAGCTTTTCCTCGCAGATGTATAACAACGGTGTGCTTACCCAGTCGGTTAGCAGTTCATGGACCGTTTTGCTCAGGGCACAGCGACAGGGCGATCTCGTGATACCGCCGGCTACGCTTACCGTAAAAGGAAAAACATACAAGACCGAACCGCTGCGTATTACCGTTACCGCTGCGCAAAATCCGGTCAACGACGAAGGTCAGGCTTCGGGCAACCAAAAGCCCGTTTTTGCCGTGATCAGCCTCAATAAAACCAAAGTTGCGCAGGGTGAGCACCTGGTGGCTACCTATAAGCTTTACACCATATACAACCGTATTCTCGATTACAACATCCAAATTCCTATCCAAAGCGGGGTATGGGCGCAGGAGATCGAACCCGGTAACAAAGGCTGGAACTCGTATGTCGAAAATGTAAACGGAAGAGATTATGCCGTAGCTGTTATCAAAAAAGAACTGCTGTATCCCAATACCTTCGGAAAGCTTACGCTTAAACCTTTCGATTTGATGGTAGTGGCGCAGGAAAATTTTTACGAATCAAGGCGCTTTAATCTGTTGAGTAACTCGCCTGTAATAGAAGTATCGGCTTTGCCCGCCAATAGCCCGACCGGATTTAGTGGTGCCGTGGGCAGCTTTAAGCTGGAGTCGGCGCTGAGTAAAACGGAGCTCAAGGTCAACGACGGACTCGATCTTACCCTCACCCTTTCCGGCAACGGTAATTTTAAGCTGATCGATAAATTACCGATACAGGTCTCTTCCGAATGGGAACTCTACGACCCTGAGGTGAAATCACGGCTAACGGTAACCGAGAACGGAACCTCGGGTAGTAAAGAGTTTCGCTACCTCCTCATTCCCCGTCGTGCGGGCAATTACACGCTGGGACCTTTTCGCATCGCGTATTTCGACACCGGTACACGGAGCTATAAAACGCTCGAAACGCCCGCCTATACGATAAAAGTGGAAAGAGGAGAAGGAGAGCCTTTGGCCGGAGGCAGCCAGTCGTCGGAAGTGGAAATTCTGAGCCGCGAAATTCGCCACCTCAAAAAATACACCGACGATATCCGTCCCCAACACGATTATTTCTTCGGTTCTCCCTTGTTTTTCGGCTTGTTGAGCCTTGCTCCCTTCATTTTCCTCACCTTAGTAGTGGTAAGAAAAAAGCAGCAACGTTCCGACGATCAGCTTGCCGCCGAAAAAGTGAAAAAAGCCGGACGTGTGGCCCAAAAGCACTTGCAGGTGGCACGCGAAAAGATTCAACAACAAGAGTCTCTTGCGTTTTATACCGAAACGCTTAAAGCCATTCAACGCTACTTAGGCGATAAGCTCCAGCTCGATGCGGCTTCGCTTTCGAAAGAAAATATCCGTATGCGTCTGCAGGCCAAAAATGTGCCCGATTCTACCGCCGACGAATTGCTGCAACTGCTCGAAACCTGCGAGATGGCCCGCTTCGGATTGCTGCAATCGGGACGTGAGCAGGAAGTGTATGATCGTACCGCAGCGCTTATTGACCAACTCGAAAATCAGCTTGTATGAAACACAAGATGCTGACCCTCGTATTTGCCCTGTGCAGCCTTACGGTTTTCGCTTCATCGACCGGAGAGCAGTTAGCACGTGCCGATGTGCTGTACAATACCAGTCAGTACGATTCGGCGGCAGCCATTTACCACAAAGTACTCGAACCCGACAATGTATCGCCCACCGTTTTTTACAACCTGGGCAACTGCTACTACAAGCTTGGCGATTATCCCCGCGCGGCGCTCTACTACGAAAAAGCGCTTAAATATGCCCCCGGCGATGAAGATGCCCGCGCTAACCTGAAGCTGGTACGTTCTTATTTCAAAGACAAAGTCAATACCGATCGCACCGGGCTTTCGGGCTGGTTTTACGAAACCGTGCAGACAAAAGTGCCGGGTTATTGGGCATGGGGAAGCGTGCTGCTGGTCAATTTTGCCTTTATTTCCTTTATCCTGATTCAGCTCGGAGTAGCGCCGTCGCTGCGCAGAATGATGCTGGTTAGCGGCTTGGGTGCACTGCTGCTCGGTGCCGGATCTTTTATGCTCGCCGCTTATCGCAAAAATGCAGTTTCACAAGCTACACAAGCCATCGTATTTGAGCCTTCGGTAGATATTAAAAGCGCGCCTTCCGACAACAGTCAAACGGTATTTGTACTGCACGAAGGAACCAAAGTCAACCTGCGTGGCGAAAACGAAGAATGGTACGAAATTGCTATTGACGCAGCCAATGTAGGATGGGTTAAAAAAGAGTATCTTGGACTTATCTGATTATGGAAATACGTTCGGGAATAGTGCTTATCGGTTCGGGCAATGCGGCTACGCAGCTTGCGCTGGCACTGCATGAAGCGGGCCAAACGATCAGGCAGGTATATAGTCCGAACCTGTCTCATGCGCAGCATTTGGCCGAAAAAATAGGTGCTTCGGTTCCCGATGGTTCGACGCAGATCGTCTCTGATGCGGCTCTGTATCTCATCGCCGTAAAAGACGAAGCCATCGCCGAAGTGGCTGCCCAATTACAAGTGAAAGGCATCGTAGCGCATACCTCGGGAAGCATTCCGCTTTCGGTGTTGCAGCAGGCCTCACCCCATACCGGTATTTTTTATCCCTTGCAGACCCTGCAACGCGATACAGCCCTCGACTTTGCTTCGGTTCCGCTGCTGATAGAAGCGTCCGACACCCCTACCCGCGAATACCTCGAAGCGCTGGCTCGCCGCTTGAGCCGTACGGTAGCCTACACCGATTCGCAAACCCGGAGCCGCATTCATTTGGCGGCCGTGCTGGCCTGTAATTTTACCAATCATCTTTATACCCTGGCCGAACAGCAGCTTAAACAGGTCGATATGCCGCTTAGCTTGTTGTGGCCGCTTATCAGGCAAACTGTAGCCGGGCTCGAAAAGCAATCGCCCGCACGTTTACAGACGGGACCTGCCTCCCGTGGCGACAAAGAGGTGATGAACAAACACCTGGAGATGCTCAATGCCGACCCGCAATTGCAAGATCTGTATCGCCTGCTTTCGGAATCTATTCGCCTTCATCCGCCCGAATAATCTGTTATATTTGAAGGCCGGCTCTGCCGGGTACTAAATACTTATTTTCGGAGCGATGAACTACTGGCTGATGAAATCCGAACCCGATGTGTTCTCTTGGGACGATCTGGTGAAAAACGGTCCCTCGGTATGGGACGGGGTGCGCAATTACCAGGCGCGTAATTTCATGAAAGAAATGAAAAAGGGCGACAAAGTGCTCATTTACCACAGCAATATCGGACGCGAAGTGGTAGGCATAGCCGTAGTGACCCGCCCGCATTTTCCTGACCCTACCACCGACGATGAACGTTGGGTAGCCGTAGAAGTCAAAGCCGAAAAAAAGTTGTTGCGTACCGTGCCGCTCGATAGCATTAAAAAAACCGAAGCGCTGGCTGCGCTCAAGCTGGTTACGCACAGCCGTTTGTCGGTTATGCCGGTTACCGCTACCGAATATAAAACCTTGTTGAAGATGGGCGGACTGTGAAAATCAGCCCGACATTTTTATTTTTGCAGTCTAACTAAAAGCATTTCATGGGACGCGCATTTGAATACCGCAAAGACCGTAAGTTTCGCCGTTGGAACGCGATGTCAAAAACCTTTACCAAAATCGGGAAGGAAATAGCAATGGCCGTAAAGGCCGGTGGAGCCAATCCCGAAAGCAACGGGCGCCTTCGCGCAGCCATTCAGAACGCCAAGGCCGCCAATATGCCTAAGACTACCGTCGAATCGTCCATCAAAAAAGCTTCCGAAAAAGGAGCCGACAGCTACGAAGAAGTGGTGTACGAAGGATATGGACCCAACGGAGTAGCCATTTTGGTCGAAACGGCAACCGATAATCCTACGCGCACCGTAGCCAACGTGCGCAACATTTTTAATAAATTCGGCGGGAGCCTCGGTACGCAGGGCTCACTCGATTTCGTGTTTGAACGCAAAGGCAATTTTACCCTGAAAAATACCGGGCTGGATATAGAAGAACTTGAACTGGAGCTTATCGATGCCGGGCTCGAAGAGATAGAAGCCGACGAAGAGGAAATATTTATCGTAACCCGTTTTACCGATTTCGGAGCCATGCAAAAAGCGCTCGAAGACAAAGGACTGGAAATTGCCAGCGCCGAAAAAGTACGGATACCGCTCAGTAATACGGCACTTACCGACGAACAGAAAGAGCAGATCGACAAAATGGTCGAGAAGTTTGAAGACGACGACGACGTACAGCAGGTCTTTACCAACGTGAGTTGATTTTCAATAAAAAACAGTCCTTGCCGACAGGGAAAAAATCCTGCGTTTTAGGGATAATATTCAAAGCAACCTACATCGGGTGCGCCTGTACGCACATTGTTGTTCAGGTCGATAGGCAAGCTGAAGTTGACATCGCCGGCATTGATGCAGGGTGAGGTGGACCAGAATCGGTAATTTTGGCGTCCCGGATCACGAAACACGGGATCCACATTGCGGCTGATGGCGTTAAAATGAGTAGGATTGCTCAGGCTGCTTTCGCTTTTGATAAAGCAATGGTTAAACAAATGATTGGCCGTAGCACCGGTGCTGAAATCCAGCACAAATTCATCGTCCTTATTCCCGTATATAACCGAGTTGTGCACTTCAAGGTTGAGGTTGACCAGGTTTACCACCCCGTTTTGATCTTCAAAATAATTGGCGGCCGCAAAGCTGGGTGTGCTGCGTTCGGTATAGCTCCAGTAATTGGCAAAGGTGCTGAGGTTGATGAAAATATCGCCTCCGCCCGTACAAACAAAAGCGTACTGGCCGCAGTTGTTGACTAAGCAGTTGTTCATCCGTATCCGCCCGGCTTTGTAGTTCCACACTCCGAAAGCCGACATATTTTCTATCCGTACCTGATTCATTTCCAATAGCGATAGGTTGCCTGAAATCGTTTCTACCCGTACGCCTACCGAGCCGTTACGGATGTCGGCATATTCTATCGTACTGGGCCCCGCTTCTAAGAAAATAAGCCCCGACCATTGTCCCGGTACACTGTCGTACCGCGTTTCGAGCCGGTCGCCTTTAAAGGCAATACGATCGGTAGGTGTTCCTACGGCAGTGAGCGTCCCCGATTTATACGTCAGTAGTCCGGCGTTGGGATGAAAATGCACTTGCGTGCCCGGCTGTATGGTCAGGTTACAGGCGCTGTCCACTACGGCCCAGCCATACACCACGTGGGGCTTGTCGTTGGCCCAGGTTTCGTTGCAGGGGAGGTTAAAAAACAGAGAACCAGACCCTTCGGGTGGCGTATGGAAATAAGCATCCTGTCCCCAGGCGAGCAGATCCACATCCTGCTGGTTGCCGTTGGTGACAAAAATGATGGAGTCGCTGACCAGCAGCGGGTTATTGGTGCTGTTGGGGCTGAGCGTCACTTCGACGAAAATGTAGAGGCTGTCGCCCGCATCGAGCTCAATGTCATTAAATTCGCGTCCCGGCACACCGTCCACGTTCATGCGGAAGCGTTGTCCGGCCGCTCCGGCCAAATAAATGCGCGAAATGTTTACTTTTGAACGGTTGGTATTGTAGATACGCAACTGTTTGGTGACTGAGCCGACGGTGGTAAATACGGTATCGAACACCACCATATCGGTCGAAAAGCTAAGCTTGGCCGAGGGATCGGTCAGCAGCCGATCTTTCCGGCAGCCGCTCCAAAGGCCGCAGAGCAGAAGCGCTCCTGTGAGGAGAAAAAAAGAGAGACGACGTGTCACAGTGGGCAAAGATAAGCCATTTTGGCAAGTACGCGGCTTGTGCAGTAATATTGTGAAGGTTAAAATTTGACAGAAAGAAAAAATTAATTACATTTGCAGCCCGATAAAAATTCAGACGCGATGAAAAAAGATATTCACCCCGAAAACTACAGACAGGTCGTATTTAAAGATATGTCTAACGATTACACTTTTGTAACGCGTTCCTGCGTGGACACGAAAGAAACCATCGTATGGGAAGACGGCAACGAATATCCGCTTGTGAAGTTGGATATTTCTCACATGTCGCACCCTTTCTTTACCGGTAAGGTGAAGCTGGTGGATACTGCCGGTCGTATCGACAAGTTCCGCAGCCGTTACGACAAATTCAAAAAGAACTAATCGCACCCTTTCTATAAGGAAGATCCCGGGCTTTCCCCGGGATTTTCTATTTCCGGGAAATTGGTAGCTTTGATACTTCAGACTTCTTTTTATGCAGCTTGTACTCCGGGATTTTAACGAGTGGGATACCCTGCTTCCGCTTACCTATACGCGCAGCGTGGCCGACATACGTATCGGCATACTCACCCTGAAGGACAAATGGGAGAAACGCTTGCAAAGCCCGGCGGCAGTGCTTACTCGCGATTACCTGCAGGAAAAATATCCGGTGCTTGCCAACGCATCCGACACCCTGGTAATCAACGCTGCCGTATTGCCTACACCCGAATATACAGCCGCCATTCTGGCGCTAAAGCCTTCCGAAGCCCTGTATTACAGGGAGCTTCCGGTTGCTTTTCGCACCGCAGGATCGCCCGCTGCCGACGAATATACCGCTTTCCACATCAGGCATATCGACAGCCCGATACGGCATATCCGTTACCCCTGGGATATTTTCGCCTACAATGCCGAAGAGCTTTCGGCCGATTTTGAGCTGCTTACCCGTCACAAAGAATCCCAATCGCTGTCCGATTCCAACCGTGTAATCGGAGATCCCGAAAAAGTATTTTTGGCACCCGGTGCAAAAGTGGAAGCTTCGGTGCTTACTACAAGCGCAGGACCTATCTATCTGGCTGCCGATAGCGAGGTAATGGAAGGCTGCCTTATCCGGGGTGGATTGGCGCTGGGCGAAGGCGCGCAGCTAAAGATGGGCACCCGCATTTACGGGGCGACCACTATCGGGCCGCAGTGCAGAGTGGGAGGAGAAGTGAGTAATTCGGTCATTTTCGGTTACAGTAATAAGGCGCACGACGGCTTTCTCGGCAATTCCGTAATTGGCGAGTGGTGCAACCTGGGCGCCGATACCAACAACTCTAACCTCAAAAACAATTACGGCATAGTAAGGGTGTGGAGCGAGTGCGAAGAGCGGTATATACCTACCGGTTTGCAGTTTTGCGGACTCATTATGGGCGACCATTCCAAAAGCGGTATCAATACCATGTTCAATACGGGCACCGTGGCTGGCGTGTACGCCAACATATTCGGCGGCGGATTCCCCGATAAATTCATTCCTTCGTTCAGTTGGGGTGGGGCTTCAGGGCTTGAAACCTTCGAACTTGAAAAGGCGGCCGAGGTAGCCGAAAGGGTAATGGCTCGCCGAAAGATTCCGTTTTCTGCCCACGACCGACGAATAATGCGCCATATTTTCAAGCTGACCTCCCGTTTCAGGGAGAAATAAACCCGATCCGGCCATTTTTTCACCCTCTAAGCCCTTGGCACGGTGATTGGACAGATTTGGCAGTTCCTTGTCCGAAATCGGTGTCCCGGAAATTTCAGCATTTTTTACGATAACTTTGATTCCCAAGCCCCAAGTGTGAGCCACCTGACAAGGATCAGACTACACCAAACCTTCTATTGATGAACGAACAATTTCTTGACTTGAGTAACATTATAGATTCCGAAACGGAGTTTATCCCCCTGATAACCCCCGAAGATGAAGAGCAGATGAACAACGAGGAAACTCCTGAAGAGCTTTCCATCCTGCCCATTCGCAACAATGTGCTTTTCCCCGGGGTAGTTATTCCCATTACCGTAGGACGCGACAAATCCATTCGTCTTATCAACGAAGCCTACAAAGCCAAGCGGGCTATCGGAGTGGTGTCGCAGAAAAAGCAGGACATCGAGTCGCCTGTGTTTGAGGATCTGAATAAAATAGGCACCGTGGCGCATGTGCTGCGTATGCTGAAAATGCCCGACGGCAGCACCACCATCATTATTCAGGGTAAAAAACGCTTCGAAATGACGGAGCTGATTACCGAAGAGCCTTATATCCGTGCGCGAGTGCGTCCTTATATGGACGTGTCGGTACCCGAACGCGACAACAAGCTCGATGCGCTGATAGGATCGCTGAAAGATCTTTCGCTGAATATCATTCACCTGCATCCCAATATGCCCAGCGAAGCGGCTTTCGCGATTAAAAATATAGAAAGCCCTACTTTTTTGGTCAACTTCATTTCTTCCAACATCACTGCTCCTGTCGAAGAAAAGCAGGCCCTGCTCGAAAAAGCCGATCTGACCGGCCGTGCCGAAAAGCTGCTGGGTATGCTGACGCGCGAATTGCAGATGCTGGAACTGAAAAATGACATCCAGTCGAAAGTAAAAAGCGACATCGATCGGCAGCAGCGCGAATATTTTCTGCACCAGCAGATGAAAACCATTCAGGAAGAATTGGGCGAAAGTCCGGTAGAACAGGAAATTCGTGAGTTGCAGGAAAAAGCCGAAGGCAAAAAATGGACGGCCGAAGTCAAAAAATATTTTGAAAAAGAAATTGACAAGCTGAGCCGGATGAACCCTTCGGGCGCCGAATATTCGGTGCAACTGAATTACCTCGAGCTGATGGTAGAGCTGCCCTGGAACCAGTATTCCAAAGATAAGTTTGACCTGAAAAAGGCGCAGGCTATTCTTGACCGTGATCATTTCGGACTCGAAAAAGTCAAGGAGCGCATCATCGAATACCTGGCTGTGCTCAAGCTGAAAAAAGACATGAAAGCGCCCATTCTTTGCCTTTACGGTCCTCCGGGAGTGGGTAAAACCTCACTTGGCAAATCCATTGCCGAAGCCATAGGGCGTAAATACGTGCGTATGTCGCTTGGCGGTTTGCGCGACGAGGCCGAGATTCGCGGGCACCGCAAAACGTACGTGGGAGCCATGCCCGGCCGGGTGATTCAGAGCATTCGCAAAGCGGGTACTTCTAATCCTGTGTTTGTGCTCGATGAGGTGGACAAAACCGGCGAAAGTTTCCACGGCGATCCTTCTTCGGCCCTGCTCGAAGTGCTTGACCCCGAGCAAAATACTTCGTTTTACGACAATTACCTCGAGGTGGACTACGACCTTTCAAGAGTCTTTTTTATCGCTACCGCCAACAACCTTGCGACCATTCAGCCGCCTTTGCGTGACCGCATGGAGATTATCGAGGTGAACGGCTACACGGTCGAGGAAAAGATACAAATTGCACAGCGTCACCTGATTCCCAAACTACTCGCCGACCATGGTTTGCAGGAAAAGGACTTCGGAATAGAGGAGCGTTTGCTCGAAAAAGTGGTCGAAGAATACACCGCCGAATCGGGAGTGCGCGGGCTGGAAAAACGCCTGGCTAAGCTCGTGAGGTCGCGTGCCCGTCAGGTCGCTTCGAAAGAAAAATTCAAAGCAGCGCTCACGGCCGACGAGGTAGGGAAAATTTTGGGACCTTCGCACGCGCGTGAAAAATACGAGCATAACAATTCGGCCGGAGTAGTGACAGGATTAGCCTGGACACCTGCGGGCGGCGAGATACTTTTTATCGAATCGCTGCTTACGCCGGGCAAAGGGAAGCTGACACTTACCGGTAACCTCGGTGCGGTAATGAAGGAATCGGCTGTGATCGCGCTCGAATTTCTGAAAGCCTATGCCGCGCAGTGGCAGCTTACACCCGAGGTCTTCGAACGCTGGAATGTGCACGTGCACGTACCCGAAGGCGCTACGCCCAAAGACGGCCCTTCGGCGGGTATCACTATGCTGACGGCGCTGGCCTCGGCCTTTACCCAGCGTAAAGTGAAAAAGTACCTGGCCATGACCGGCGAAATCACCCTTCGTGGAAAGGTGCTGCCTGTGGGGGGGATAAAAGAAAAAATATTAGCGGCCCGCCGGGCCAATATTAAAGAGATCATCCTTTGCGAAGCCAATCGGAAAGACATCGAAGACATTCGACCCGAATACCTCAAGGGGCTTCGTTTTCACTACGTGAAAGAGATGATCGAAGTACTGAATATAGCTTTGCTCGACGAGCAGGTGGACAATGCGGTCAATGTGAGCGGAAAAAAGCTAACTAAAGCGATTGTCACGAAAAAGCCGAAAGTCGCCCCGAAAAAAACGCTTAAAAAAGCACCTGTCAAAAAAACAACTACGCGCAGTACAGCCCGTACAGGTACGCGGCAAGCGCGGCGTTAGAAGATAAGGTTTTCCCAAAAGAGAATCCCCTGGCAATGTGTCAGGGGATTTTTTGTGCAGGCGATTAGCGTTCATTCTTGTGGTATTGCTTTTTGTAAAGAGCAATAATTAAAAATAATGCTGTTTTTGTTTAACGATTTTAGTTGTATTTGCTTTTCAAAAAGAGCAAAACGCAGTCCTTGATACTCGAATTTCAGACAAAAATTGCCCGTACATCCTTAGCTTTTCAGCGTTATCTTATCCATGAAATGGAACTGAAGAACTGTTCGATTGCGGTGAAAGCGGCAAGAGGCGCCGGGAAAACCACCTTGCTTTTACAGATTGCCAGACTCCAGGATTCCGGTCTGGCTTTTCGGGTTTATGTATTAGTGCTCGATTTCAAAATAACGCAAAAGCGATTTGTAGCTATCCTGCGCGGTGAGGCAAGTGTCTAAAAGGTATTCTTTTACGCGTGGCCATTCCTGCAATCCCCGGTAATAAAAAAGCTTAAGCTCTTCATCTATGATAAAGGGCACGATGCCATTCGCAAGACATTCTTTAAATAAGATCAATCGCCCTACACGACCGTTTCCGTCTTGAAAAGGATGAATAATTTCGAATCGATAATGAAAGTCAATAAGATCTTCGAGCGTTTTCTTTTCAATGCGCTGATAGTCGGCCAATAATTCTCTCATTTTTGCCCCAACCTCTTTAGGCGGACAGGTTTCGTTACCCCCTACTTCGTTTGGAAGCTTTTTGTATTCCCCCACATTAAACCAATCTTTTCCACTATCGGAAGTGCCTGATTTTAACAAAAAATGCAACTGTTTAATTAGTGATTCGCTGAGCTTGGCCGTTGCTTTGTCAAGGATAAAATCAATGCCGCGAAAGTGATTGCTGGTTTCGATGATGTCATCTACATTAATATTTCCCGTAGATGCCCCTATGGTGTTGGTTTCGAAAATATAGCGCGTTTGATCATGGGTGAGTTTACTGCCTTCGATACGGTTCGAATTGTAGGTCAGGTCAATTTGCGTACGATGGTAAATGCCTCCTTTGAGCTTCATGTCTTTTTGCTCTTTGAGCTGATTGAGCAGGACGTTAGTGCTAAACCTTTTCTTATTTCCTTTTTGGGGTAAAGTAGCATCTTCCGGAATATTCCAGGTTTTACCTGTAAGAAAAGCGCCTTTCATTTTCCCTGTAGCGCAGTAATTCCGTACCGTCCTTTCCGGCACATTCCATTTTTGGGCAAACTCGCTTACAGAAATGTAGTTCATCGCTTTTTAGTCCGATTTCTTTATCGGCAAAAATACGACAAAATATGTGTTAAAGGGCTATTTTTTGCCGGTAACGGCAGGAATGACCTTTTTTCAGAGGAAGGGGTTTGACTTGGAAATGTGCGATTTCAGTCCCCCAAACTCTCCTTTATTACCCCACAAGCCCATTCAATTTCCTCGCGGCTGATGGTGAGTGGTGGCGCAATGCGCAGGCTGTAATCGCAGAACAGGAACCAGTCGGTGAGCAGCCCTTTGTCGAGGCAGCGCTGTATCACTTTTTGCACGGTAGCAAACGAGTCGAGCTCGGCGGCCAACATCAGCCCTTTTCCCCTTATTTCTTTGATGCGGGGGTGCTGCAACCCTTCGCGGAACAGCTTTTCTTTTTCGGCCGCTTCGGCAATGAGGCTGCCCGAAAGCAGCTCTTCCAATGCTGCCAGACTGGCCGCGCACGATACGGGGTGTCCGCCAAAAGTGGTGATATGCCCCAACACCGGGTTATTTCGCAGGCAGCGCATAATCTCGACCGAACTGATAAAAGCGCCCAAAGGCATTCCGCCACCCATACCCTTGGCCAGCAGCAGAATGTCGGGTACCACGCCCGAATGTTCGAAAGCAAACAGCTTCCCCGTGCGGCCATATCCGCTTTGGATCTCGTCGAACACTAATAAGGTTCCGGTTTCGTCGCAGCGGCGGCGCAACGCTTTCAGAAAGCTGTCTGTGCCGGGACGTATGCCCGCTTCGCCCTGTATGGGTTCGGTAAACACGGCGGCGGTGGCGGTGGTAATTAGTTCCAGGTCTTCTTCCCGGTTAAATCGTAATCGGGTAATTCCCGGTAACAAGGGCATAAACCCGTTTTTCATCGCGTCGCCCCCGATAAGGCTCAGCGCGCCCTGCGTACTTCCGTGGTAAGCGTTTTCAAAACAGGCTATTTCGTAACGTCCCGTATAGCGTTTGGCTAATTTCATAGCCCCTTCGGTCGCTTCGGCACCCGAGTTTACCAAATACACCGACTGCAGGGCAGGGGGCAGCACCGAGGCCAGCTTCGCAGCTAACTGCACTTGCGGTGCCTGCACCAGTTCGCCATAAACCAGCAGGTGCGCATGCTTTTCGACTTGTTGAATAATTGCACGTCTAATTTTTTCGTTTCCATGCCCGAGATTGCTCACGGCAATGCCCGAAATCAGGTCGAGGTATTTTTTACCCTGCGGATCAATCAGGTAGCATCCTTCCGCTTTTTCTATTTCAAAAGCCAGTGGGAAATCGCTGGTCTGGGCAAGGTGTTCTAAAAAAAGCTGTCGCATTACTTCCACGAATTTGCCCAAAGGTACAATTTGCCCGCAGAGCGTAAGAGAGTCCCCCGGCAATTGTACCTTATCGCTTTCGACCAGCCTCTAACCGGGGCTTTTCTACTCGGTCAAAATCCTTACCTTTGCGGCAATTAAAAAACACCTTTCTCCATGAGCAAAACGGTTGTGGGCGAATCCGCCACCCTCGAACAGGCCCGGCAATTGGGTCTTCTTCCCGAAGAGTTTGAAAAAATAACTTCCATTCTCGGCCGTACGCCCAATTTTACCGAGCTCTCCGTGTATTCGGTGATGTGGAGCGAGCACTGTTCTTACAAGAATTCTATCGTTTGGCTCAAAACCCTCCCTAAAAAAGGGCCGCACATGCTGGCCGAGGCCGGCGAAGAGAATGCCGGACTGGTCGATATAGGCAACGGCCTGGCCTGCGCCTTCAAAATAGAATCCCATAACCACCCTTCTGCCATCGAACCTTATCAGGGAGCGGCTACCGGCGTGGGGGGAATCAACCGCGATATTTTTACCATGGGCGCGCGTCCCGTGGCACAGCTTAACTCATTGCGTTTTGGTAACATCGACGAAGCGCGTACCAAATGGCTTGTCAAAGGTGTTTCGAAAGGCATAGGCGATTACGGCAATGCGTTTGGTATCCCCATCGTGGGCGGCGAGGTGTTTTTCGACGAAAGCTACAATACCAATCCTTTGGTCAACGCTTTTTCGGCGGGGATTATGAAGGTGGGCGAAATGATTTCGGCTACGGCCGAAGGCCCCGGCAACCCGGTGTTTATCGTCGGGTCGGCTACCGGTAAAGACGGTATCCACGGAGCCGCTTTTGCTTCGAAAGACATTACCGAAGAGTCGGCCAAAGACCTGCCCTCGGTGCAGGTAGGTGATCCCTTTATGGAAAAGCTGCTGCTCGAAGCTACCATGGAGCTGGCTCACACCAAAGCGGTGGTAGGTATGCAGGATATGGGCGCGGCAGGAATTACCTGCTCCACTTCCGAAATGTCGGCCAAGGGCGGAGTAGGGATGAAAGTGTGGCTCGACAAAGTGCCTACGCGTCAGGAAGGCATGAAGCCCTTCGAAATTCTCTTGTCCGAATCGCAGGAGCGCATGCTTATCGTGGTCGAAAAAGGCCGCGAAGAAGAGGTGAAGAAAATTTTTGATAAATGGGATCTCAACTGCGAGCAAATCGGTGAAGTGACCGATACCGGCTGGCTCGAATATTATTTCCACAACGAACTCGTGGGTTACGTACCTGCCGAGTCGCTTGTGCTGGGTGGTGGTGCCCCCGTGTATCATCGCGAATACAAAGAGCCTGCCTATTATGCCGAAAGCAAAAAATTTGATATCAATTCTGTAAAAGAGCCGGCCGATCTGACCAAAACAGCTTTCGACCTCTTGGCTTTGCCCAATATCGCTTCCAAACGTTGGATCTACAACCAGTACGACTCGATGGTAGGCACGGTCAACATGAGCACCAACGCGCCTTCTGATGCGGGTATCGTCAACCTGAAAGGTACCGATGCAGCCCTGGCGCTTACCGTCGATTGCAATTCACGCTACGTACACGCCGATCCCGAAAAAGGTACCGAAATAGCGGTGGCCGAAGCGGCCCGTAACATTGTGTGTTCGGGCGGAGAACCTTCAGCCATTACCAACTGCCTCAACTTCGGTAATCCTTATAACCCGGAGTCTTACTGGCAATTTGTAGGTGCGATCAAAGGGATGAGTACGGCCTGTCAGAAATTTCAGACCCCGGTTACCGGTGGTAACGTGAGCTTTTACAACCAAACTTCGGTAGGCGGACGCGAAATTCCCGTGTTTCCTACCCCGACCATCGGCATGCTGGGTATTGTTCGCGAGAAAATTCACCAGATGACCCTCGATTTCAAGCAGAAAGGTGATCTGATATTCCTCTTGGGCGAATCGCATAACGACATCAATTCTTCCGAATACCTCTATAACCTTTGTGGCGTGAAGCTTTCACCCCCGCCGTATTTCGATCTCGAAAAAGAGGTGAACCTTCAGGAAGTGGTCAAAGGACTGATTCGTAACGCGCACATCAACGCTGCGCACGACTGTGCCGACGGCGGATTATGGGTAACCCTGGTCGAAATGGCCATGCCCCGCGAGCTCGGTTTTCATATCGAAACCGATTCCGAAATCCGTACCGATGCTTTCCTTTTCGGAGAGGCGCAAAGCCGAGTGGTGGTTACCGTATCTGAAGCGCAGGAAGCCGAATTTATCGAATACATGGCCCTGCAAAAAGTACCTTTTACCTTGCTGGGGCACGTTACCAAAGGCAAGCTTGTAATCGACGATACGCATTACGGTTTTATCACCGAAGCCAAAGACGTGTACGACAATGCCCTCGGTAACAAAATAATGGAGAATTAATTTCTTTCCTTTTTCGGAAATAGACGCAACCCCGCCGTGAATTACCTTTCGGTCGAAAATATTTCCAAGAACTACGGCGAAAAAGTCCTGTTCGAAAACCTGTCTTTTGGCATCGAAAAAGGACAGCGTGTGGCCCTGGTAGCCCGCAACGGAAGTGGTAAAACCACGCTGCTTCGGGTGCTTACCGGCAAAGAGCCGCAAGACAGCGGACAAGTTACGCTTCGCAAAGAAGTTCGCGTGGGTTTCCTGGAGCAGGATATTTATTTTGATCCGGACATTACCGTGTTGCAGGCCGTGATAGAAGCCGATAATCCGGCGGCAGAAGCTTTGCGTCGTTACAATGAATGCGTGGCCTCGGGCGACCCGGCAGCGCTCGAAAAAGCCACCGACGAAATGCATCGCACCGAAGCCTGGGATTACGAAAGTAATGTAAAGCAAGTGCTCGGTAAGCTCGGCTTGCAAGATACACAGATCACCGCCGGGCGTTTGTCGGGCGGACAGAAAAAAAGGCTGGCCCTGGCGCGAGTGCTTATTGCACGTCCCGATCTGATGATCCTCGACGAGCCGACCAACCACCTTGATCTCGACATGATCGAATGGCTCGAAGGTTTTCTCTCAGCCGCCGATATCACCCTGTTTATGGTCACGCACGATCGGTATTTTTTGGAACGTGTGTGCAACGAAATACTCGAACTTGAAGGCGGACAGCTCTACCGTTATAAAGGCAACTATTCGTATTTTCTGGAAAAGAAAAACGAACGTGAAGAAAACGAGCAGGCCAATTTGGCCCGTGCCAAAAATCAGTTTCGCAAAGAGCTCGAATGGATGCGCAGGCAGCCTAAGGCACGCGGCACGAAGTCGAAAGCAAGGGTCGATGCGTTTTACGATCTGAAAGACAAGGCCACCAAACGCACGGGCGAAGAAGAGCTGGATTTGCAAATCAATATGCAGCGCATCGGGGGCAAAATCCTCGAAATTCACCGTCTCGGCAAAGCGTACGGCGAAAAAAACATACTCGAGGCTTTCAGCTATGTATTTAAGCGTGGCGAAAAAATAGGCATTGTCGGGGCTAACGGAGCTGGGAAATCGACCTTCCTGAACATGATTTTGGGGCTTGAAGCGTACGATCGCGGTAAAATTACCGTGGGCGAAACCGTGGTGTTCGGCTATTATTCGCAGGACGGCATCGCCATCAGCGAAGGAAAAAGGGTAATAGAGGTAATAAAAGACATCGGCGAATTTATACCGATGGCCGGGGGCAAACGTTTATATGCTTCTCAACTGCTGGAGCGCTTTTTGTTTCCGCCCCACACGCATTACCAATATGTAAGCAAGCTCAGCGGCGGAGAAAAAAGACGTTTGTATCTGCTTACGATTCTCATGAAGAATCCTAACTTCCTGATATTAGACGAGCCGACCAACGATCTCGACATTTTCACATTGGCTGCCCTTGAAGAGTACCTCGAAAATTTTGAAGGCTGTGTGCTGGTGGTGACCCACGACAGGTATTTCATGGATCGTATCGTGGATCATATTTTCGTGTTCGAGGGGCAGGGACAGATTCGCGACATACTTGGCAATTACACCGAATACCGCGAATACCACAAGCAGTTGCAGGCCGAAGAACGCAGACAGCGTAAAGAAGAGAAAGAAGAAGCACCGCTGGTATCGCGCGAAAAAACGGAATCGAATACCGCAGCGAAGAAAAAGCCCAGCTTCAAAGACAAGTACGAGTTTGATCAGTTGGAACGCGAAATTCCGGAGCTCGAAGCACGTCGTGCGCAACTCGAAGCACGTCTCAACAGTGTGGGAATGGAGCTGGAAGATATCTCGACCGTATCGGCCGAATTGGGAAAACTGTTGCAGGACATCGAAGAAAAAACACTGCGCTGGATAGAGTTAGCCGAAAAAATATGAGGAATACCTACGCATAAGTGCGTAGCTAAAATAGTACTGAAATACAGAATCTCACGGGTTTTTACATGAAGCGAAAATTGTTATTTTTGCTAACTAAATCTTAACGGATGAACTTAAAAGGAATTATTTCGATTTCGGGCAAGCCCGGTCTTTTCAAGGTTGTGGCACAGGGAAAGAACACACTCATTGTAGAGTCGCTGATTGACGGCAAACGTTTCCCTGCGTATTCTTCGCACCGGGTAAGCGCGTTAGAAGATATCAGTATGTACACCGTAGAGGAAGATGTGCCCTTGGGTGATATCATTCGCAAAATTTACGACAAGGAGAACGGCGGAACCTGCATCGACGCGAAAGCCGAAGCACAGGAGCTCCACGATTATTTCGAGCAGATACTGCCCAACTACGATAAAGAAAGGGTTTACAACTCTGATCTTAAAAAATTGTTTAGCTGGTACAACCTGCTGCAAAGCTCGGGCACGCTGAAAACGATCGACGAAGAAGAAAAAGCGGCTGCGGCGGCAGAAGAAAAAGCAGAGAAACCGGCGAAAAAAGCAAAAGAAGCGAAGGCAAAAGACGAAGACGAAGCGGAAAAGCCCGCTGAAAAGGAAAAGAAAGAAGCGAAGCCGAAAAAAGCCAAAACCGCCGATAAAGATTCGAAAAAGGTGAGCACGAAAGCGGCCCCCAAAGCGAAATCGGCCGATTCCAAAGCGAAAACGTCTATCCGCACCACTGCGCCCAAGCGCGGTGCATAAGAGGCATGGCTACGGAGACATCACTCCCCGTCGCGCCGACCCGGCAGTTTCTTCCGGAAAACTTTTCTATTGATTCCTGGGAAGGCATCGAGCCTTTTTTTCAGGAATTGCAGAACCGTCCGATCCATTCGACCGACGAGCTTCGTCAATGGCTGCGTGATCGCAGTGAGTTGGAAGCCGTCTTGTCGGAAGAAGGAGCCTGGCGGTATATCCGCATGACCATCGACACCCGCGACGAAAAAGCCGGTGAACGGTTTACCTTTTTTGTATCCTCCATTGAGCCGCAGGCAGCTCCTTATCAGGATAAGCTCAACCGCAAGCTCATTGCTTCTCCTTACCGCGAAGCGCTCGACCCGCAACAGTATTTTGTGTACCTGCGTGGAGTGGAGAAGGAACTACAGATTTTCCGCGAAGAAAACGTACCTCTTCATGCCGAGATACAGCGCGAAGCGCAGCGTTATGCCGCTATTACCGGTGCGCAGACAATCTCCTACAAGGGGGGCGAGCTCACCATGCAGCAGGCCGCGGCTTTGCTGAAAAGCACCGACCGTCAGGAACGTGAAACCGTGTATCGGCTCATTACCGAAAGAAGAGCACAGGATGCTCCCGCACTCGAAGCGCTTTTCGAAGCTTTGCTGGTACTTCGTAACAAGGTGGCGCTTAATGCAGGCTATACCAATTACCGCGATTATATGTTTGCGGCCCTTGGCCGTTTTGACTATACCCCCGACGATTGCTATCATTTTCACGAAAGCATTCGTTCGGCGGCACTTCCGCTTATAGCCCGTCTGCAGGAAGAACGCCGCAAATCGCTGGGCCTCGAAGTGCTGCGTCCCTGGGATGGGGAAGTGGACATTTCAGGTGCCGAAGCGCCTTCTGCGTTTAAAGACGGAGCCGATCTCACCGCCAAAAGTATCCGCGCCTTGCAACGCATACATCCTTATTTTGGAGAATGTATAGCCATTATGCAACGTATGGGCTATCTCGATCTCGAATCGAAAGAAGGAAAAGCACCCGGCGGGTATAACTATCCGCTCTACGAAATAGGTGTGCCTTTTATTTTTATGAACGCCGTAGGCACTGCCCGCGATGTGGTTACGATGGTACACGAAAGCGGTCATGCCGTACATTCTTTCTTAACCCGCAACCTTGAGCTTACGGCCTTTAAAGGATTACCCAGCGAAGCGGCCGAGCTTGCATCGATGAGCATGGAGCTGATTTCGATGGATGCATGGGACGAATTTTATCCCGATCCCGATGATCTTCGTCGTGCGAAGCGCGAGCAGCTCGAAAAAATAATTTCCATCCTACCCTGGATTGCCACTGTCGATCAGTTTCAGCACCAGGTATATCTTAATCCTACGCAGGATAAGGTGGCCCGTAATGCCACCTGGAAAACCGTCAGCGATTCGTTTAGCACCGGTCTTACCGATTGGAGCGGTTTTGAGCAGGTACAGCTTACGGCCTGGCAGCGCCAGCTTCACATCTACGAAGTACCGTTTTACTATATCGAATACGGTATGGCACAGCTTGGGGCTTTGGCTATTTGGCGTAATTACCGTCGTAATCCCGAACAGGCTTTGCAGCAGTATATCGATGCTTTAAAGCTGGGTTACACGCGTACCATCCCCGAAATTTACCGTGCGGCCGGCATTCGTTTCGATTTTTCGCCCGCCTATGTGCGCGAGCTGCTTGAGTTTGTCGGTGCCGAACTGGATGCGCTCCGGTAATAAGGATTTCCCCGCTATTCTTATCTTTGTGTAAAACCTGATTTATGATTCAACGCATACAAACCCTCTATCTTTTGCTGGCAGCCATTGCCGTATTCCTGATGTACGCATTTCCTTTTGCGCAACTTGATGTGGTGGAAAAGACATATACGTTTGATGCGAAAGGGATTTTGGTCGAAGACCGCAATGTGCTCGATATTCCGTTTCAATACCTGATTGCCCTGCTGGGCTTTGCTTCGGTACTGGGTATCATGCTGTACAAAAAAAGAAGCGCGCAGCTTAAAATAGGCAGACTTAGTCAGTTGATGCACCTCACCGTTTGGGTGGTCATGTTTTTCTCAGTCGATACCGCGTTGGAGCAGATCCCTAACGGCGAAGCCGCCGACGTACATTACGAAGCGGGTTTTTTCCTGCCGATAGCGGCGCTGATTTTTATTCTCTTGGCCAATAGAGCGATACGCAAAGACGAAGCGCTGATACGTTCTACCGAAAGATTACGCGGCTAAAGCGAAAGCATGGCGGATAATGAAATTTTAGACGACGAACGTCCGCCGGTCCGACGCGGAAGCTACGAAACGAGGCGATACAAGCCTTTGTGGGTGATTCTTCCCTTGCTTTTGCTGGGTGTGGTATGGCGTGTGATGCACTGGCCCGGACAGGCGATCATCTTACTTTCGGCCCTGTCGTTGCTGGCCGCACATGGATTGGCGATGCTGACACAGTTTAGGCGCAACGACTGGTTTTTTAACCTGGGAGTGCTGCTGTTTGTATTGGCCGAAATCGTGTACGTATGGAATTATTTTGGCCCTAATGGGCATGAGCTGGCGCTGTATATAACCGTGCCTGTGTTTGTCTTGCTGACAATCTGGTACCGGAAATAAAAAGTTTAATGGACTAGCGGTTTAAGGCTGTATATTACCTCGAAATATTCGGGGTTTACAAAGCTGTCGAAATAGACGACCGATACATCTCCGCAATCTTTTTGTGCAAAAATGTGCTTGCCTAAAGCCTGGCCGGTCGTATAATAAAGAAATTCGCTGCAATAAAGCCGGGTAGAGTCGGCCGTATCGTAGTCGTAATCAAAAGGGATTTTGGATTCGAGATAAAGTTTGGCCAGGCGTATCATTTCCTGTTGCTGTACTTTATCGGCTTTGGGGCGTACGATGCAGAATACGCTGTCGGCAATATCGCTGGCAAAAGCACGGATGCCCTGGGTTTGCACACCGTCGTGTCCTGCTACGATCTCACTAACAGAGTGAATAATGGTCAGCTTGCCGTTGAGCTTTACCACGAGTCCGCAATGCGAGAACCCGTTTTTTTCGCCCATGTATTCCACGATTTTTTCACTGAAAGGGCCTTGCCCCTGGCGCAGCAGAATATCGCCTTCCTTTACCTTACCTAATATTTCTTCGGGAATAAGGGGAGTAGGAGTGGCCGAAAAAAAATTATCCCCGTTGTGATTGCAGCCACTAACGGGGATAATTAAAGTTATCAGTAAGAATGAGAAGAAATTAGATCTCTTCTTCAACTTCCACTTCCACATCTTCTTCGTCGATTTCTTCATCGTCCACATCTTCTTCAGGAGCGAGTTCAGACTCGTCTTCTTCGATGTCGTTCAGACCTTCGCCGAGACCGCCGAGTTTGTCGTAGTCAACCAACCAGGTCTTGTCTTCCTGCTGGAGCAGCTTGTATTTGGTCTCTTTACCGTCTTTGTCTTTACAAACGCAGTTGGCTTCTTTCTCTTTCACGTCGCACTTTACGCTCTCTACTTCTACTTTTTTCTTTTCGCTTTCGCCACCGCCCATAGAGCTGAGTTGGCTGTTCATTTCTTTCAGCGACTTGATGCTTTCCTTACCTTTAGCAGTAGCCAGTTTGGAAGCTTCATCATACTCCTGTGCTGCAAGTGCTTTGTGGAAAGCTTCAGCTACAGACTCAGGTGTTTTGGCACCGCCGCAGGCAAAAAGGAATGCTGCTACAGCGGAAAAAGCTAAAATACGCAATTTCATTTTCTTTTGATTTTTATAGGTTTTTTCAGGTAATACAGGCGGCAAATATACAACTGTTCCCGGCAATAAAGCAATTTTTTGTTAATTTTTACTTAAATGCCCTGTATTAAAAGGCTTTTCAGAAGGGATTACTCCAGATATTTCCGTACTTTTGCGCCCTCTTATCCTAAAATAACGGTAGATTATGATAGCGGCGCACAATATCACCCTCCAGTTTGGCAAGCGGGTGCTTTTTGATGAAGTGAATGTACAGTTTACCGAGGGTAACTGCTACGGTGTAATCGGGGCGAATGGAGCCGGTAAATCGACGTTCCTGAAAATTCTTTCGGGCGAGGTGGATCCTACCCGGGGGCAGGTGAGCATTCTGCCCGGCAAGCGCATGGCGGTGCTGAAGCAGAACCACTTTGAGTTCGACGCGTATTCGGTGTTAGACGCCGTTATTTTAGGGCATAAAAAGCTTTGGCAAATCATGCAGGAGAAAGAGGCTATTTATGCCAAGCCCGAAATGACCGAAGCCGACGGAGTACTGGCTGCCAACCTCGAAGCCGAATTTGCCGAAATGGACGGCTGGAATGCCGAAACCGATGCCGCCGAAATGCTTAGCAACCTCGGGATTAGCGAAGATCTGCATTACGGACAGATGAGCGACCTGAGCAACAACCAGAAAGTAAGGGTGCTGCTCGCCCAAGCCCTGTTCGGTAACCCCGATATTCTCATTCTCGACGAGCCTACCAACGACCTTGACGTAGAAACTATCGCCTGGCTGGAAAACTTTCTTGCCGATTTTCGCAATACCGTGATAGTCGTGTCGCACGACCGTCACTTTCTCGATACCGTATGTACGCACGTAGCCGATATCGATTTCGGCAAGCTTACCCTCTACACCGGTAACTATTCGTTTTGGTACCAGGCCAGTCAGCTCGCGCTCAAGCAGCGATCTGATCAGAACCGGAAAGTAGAAGAAAAACGAAAAGAGCTACAGGAATTTGTAGCCCGTTTCAGTGCCAACGCTTCTAAGAGCAAGCAGGCCACCAGCCGTAAGAAGCTGCTCGATAAGCTGGTGATAGACGAAATTCGTCCTTCGAGCCGTAAATACCCTGCCATTATTTTTAACCAGGAACGCGAAGCCGGCGATCAGATCCTGAACGTGGAAAACCTTTCCTACACCAATGGCAACAATACCTTGTTTCAGGATGTATCTTTCAAAGTAAACCGGCAGGATAAAATTGCCATTATAAGTCGCAACAGTCAGGCGATTACTGCTTTGTTCGACGTGTTAGCGGGCGACAAGCAAGCCTCTTCGGGCAGCATAGAATGGGGTATTACGATTAAAAACGCCTACCTGCCCAACGAAAATGCCGCGTATTTTCAGGAAGATCTCTCGTTGGTGGATTGGCTACGCCAGTATTCGACCAACAAAGACGAAGATTATATTCGTGGCTTTTTGGGCAAAATGTTGTTCTCAGGTCCCGAAGCGCTCAAATCGGTGAAAGTACTTTCTGGGGGCGAAAAAGTGCGCTGTATGCTCTCGCGACTGATGTTACAGCAGGCCAATTTCCTTTTGCTCGATGAGCCTACCAACCACCTCGATCTCGAATCCATTACCGCATTTAACAACTCACTGATAGAGTATAAAGGTATGGTGATGTTCGCCTCGCACGACCATGAGTTTGTGCAAACCGTAGCCAACCGTATTATCGAAATCACGCCTTCGGGGATTATCGATAAGCAGCTTACGTACGACGAATACCTCGCCGACGAGAAAGTAAAGCAGTTGCGCCAGGAAGTGTACGCAACTGCGTGATTATATTGTTTTAACGCCGACGCGTAGCGGGATTGCTGAGGCTTTCTATCACCTCATCGGCCGAATTGAACATAGACAGCGAAGAAATCAGCAGCATGATCAGCATGAGGATCATGACCACACCCATTACAATGAGGGCGTTTTTCTGCCGGCGAAAGGCTTTTTCCAGCAGCAGCGGGTCATTCGCATCGATCGCTTTTTTCAGGCTGCTTCCGTACCCTGTGTACATCGCGGCTATCAGCAGTAGTATAAGCGACACGAATAAAATAATGCCCCCCGCAAAGGCGACTATATCGCCGGCTCTCAGAAAGAGCGAAGCATAAAAGCTATACAGCACGGCGTAACAAATCCAGCCTATGCCCACCAGCTTGATCCAGGGCGCGGTGGCGCGTAATTCGGCTCTCATTAAAGGGGTAAGCGTATTTTTGCTTTCGGAATCGTGTTGGTCGAGAGTATCCATAAAATTAAAGGTTATAGTGGTTTAATAAAGGTGCCTGTGTAACTACAAAGCGTAAATTAAGCATTTAGGTTTGAAACGAAAATTCGATTTGCTCCATGGCTTCCAATTCGCGGATCAGTTCGGTTTTCAACTCTATTCCGGCATTTTTCGAGGCCATTTCGACCCGGATTTTTTCGAGCGGATCAAACACGGCGATTTTTACCCGGCACTTGCCACGGTATTTTGAAAAAAGCGTTTCGAGCTCGGTAGCCAGTTGTTCGTTTACATTTTCGGCAGCGATAGAGAGGGTAAGCGCTTTCACAAATTTTTCGCGAACCGTGCCCAGCAGTTCGATAAACTGAATTTTAAACTCCACCTCATCGCGCGGGTCCTTCCCAAAACGCCGGGCCTGCACTTTACCCCGGAGATATACAAAGGTATTTTCCACCAAAAAATGCCTGAACTTGAGGTAATCTTCCCGAAAGAGCATCAGTCGGGCGCTGCCGTGGTAATCTTCCACTTCGAAGGTGCCGAAAGGGTTACCGTTTTTGGCCTGACGGTGCTCTACCTTGGTCACGATACCGGCTAAGGAAAGCTCTTTTCCGATATGTTCTTTTTGCAATTGTTTGAGCGATTCCATGCCGAAGCCTGCGGTACAAAGTTCTTTGAGCTCGTACCTGAAATCGTCGAGCGGATGGCCCGAAATATAAATACCTACTACTTCTTTTTCGCGGTTCAGCTTATAAAGGGTGCTCCAATCTTCGATTTTCGGAACGGAAGGCTCGGGTATTTCGAGCGGAGAGTCGTCGCCGAAAAGGCTTTGCTGCGCCGAATTCTGATCTTCCTGGTGTCCCTGTCCGTATTTGATGGCCTTCATCAGGAAGGTTTGTCCGTCGTTTTCTTCGTGAAAATAGGCGGCTCGGGCAATGCCGAAACAGTCAAAGGCGCCGGCTAGGGCCAGGTTTTCGAGCGTTTTTCGGTTGGCCGCACGCAATTCTATACGTCGGGTAAAATCGAATACCGAAGAATAAGCCCCGTCGCTTTTACGATTTTTCACAATGGTATCGACCGCGTTTTCACCTACACCTTTAATAGCACCTAATCCGAAACGCACGGCGCCTTCTTCGTTTACCGTAAATTTCAGCTCCGATTCGTTCACGCTGGGACCTAATACGGCGCGTTTCATCCTACGGCATTCTTCCATAAAGAAAGTGACCTTTTTGATGTCGCTCATATTATGCGTAAGTACGGCAGCCATGTATTCGGCCGGGTAATGCGCTTTGAGAAAAGCCGTTTGGAAGGCGACAAAGGCGTAGCAGGTAGAATGCGATTTGTTAAAGGCATACGAAGCAAAAGCTTCCCAGTCGGTCCAGATTTTTTCTAATGTCTGCGCAGGATGCCCGTTTTTTTGCGCGCCTTCGATAAATAGCGGCTTGAGCTCGTCCAGCTTGGCCCTTATTTTTTTACCCATTGCTTTCCGCAATTCATCGGCTTTACCTTTCGAAAAACCGGCTAATTTTTGCGACAGCAACATGACCTGCTCCTGATAGACGGTAATGCCGTAGGTTTCGTGCAGGTACTCTTCCATTTCGGGCAGGTCGTACGTAATGGGTTCCAGCCCGTGCTTGCGGCGTATAAAGTTGGGGATGTATTCGAGCGGACCCGGCCGGTACAGCGCGTTCATCGCGATGAGGTCGCCAAAGGTATCGGGCTTGAGCTCACGCAGGTATTTCTGCATTCCGGGCGACTCGAACTGGAACGTACCGTTCGTTTCGCCGCGTTGATAGAGTTCGTACGTTTTTTTATCGTCGAGTGGAAATTCGTCGGGATCGAGCGCTATACCATGACGCTCTTTGATCAGCTTGATGGCATCTTTTATGATGGTCAGCGTTTTCAGTCCGAGAAAGTCCATTTTCAGCAGCCCTGCATTTTCCACTACCGAGTTGTCGAACTGGGTCACATAAAGTGCCGAGTCTTTGGCGGTGGCTACGGGTATGAAATTGGTAATATCGTCGGGTGTGATGATCACGCCGCAGGCGTGAATGCCTGTGTTGCGCAGCGAACCTTCGAGCATACGGGCCTGCTGCACCGTTTGTCCGGCCAGATCATTGCCTTCGGCAATGCCCCTGAGCTCGCGGGCCATGTCGAGATCTTCGCCGCTGAGTTTTTCTTTGAGCTTGTTTTCGTCGCTTTCGAGCAGCCGGGCCAAAGAGAGATCGGGCACCAGCTTGGCAAGGCGATCGGCATCGTTGAGGGGCAGGTCGAGCACCCGGGCGGTATCGCGCAGGGCCGATTTAGCAGCCATCGTACCGTAGGTAATGATTTGGGCTACCTGATTGGAACCGTATTTATTGACCACGTAATCGATAACCCGGTCGCGCCCTTCGTCGTCGAAGTCGATATCGATATCGGGCATGGATACCCTTTCGGGGTTGAGGAAACGCTCAAACAGGAGGTCATACTTGATGGGATCCACATTGGTGATTCCGGTGCAGTAAGCTACCGCCGAGCCGGCGGCCGAACCGCGACCGGGTCCTACCGAAACTCCCATTTCGCGGGCTTTGCTGGTAAAATCCTGCACAATCAGGAAGTAACCGGGGTACCCCGTGTTGGCGATAGTAGCCAGCTCAAAATCGAGCCTTTCTTTTATTTCGGGGCTGAGCTCGCCGTAGCGTTTTTCGGCGCCCAGGTAGGTGAGGTGGCGCAGGTAGGCATTTTCTCCGCGCTTGCCGCCGTCTTCGGCATCGAGCGGGTCGATAAACGCTTCCGGTATTTCAAACTTGGGCAGCAACACTTCGCGTTCCAGCTTGTACACGGCAATTTTAGCGGTTATCTCATTGGTGGTTTCGATAGCTTCCGGAAGATCGGCAAACAGCTTTTTCATTTCTTCCGGCGACTTGAAATAATATTCGTTGTTCGGAAAGCCGTAGCGGAAGCCGCGTCCCCGTCCGATGGGCGTTTCTTTCTTTTCGCCGTCTTTTACACAGAGCAGAATATCGTGCGCATTGGCGTCCGATTTTTCGAGGTAATACGTGTTGTTGGCGGCAAAATACTTTACCCCATGCTTGCGGCAGAAGCCTAACAGCACCTCGTTTACCTTATCCTCTTCGGGCTGACCGTGGCGCAGCAGCTCGGCATAAAAATCATCGCCGAATTGATCTTTCCACCATAGAAAAGCCTCTTCGGCCTGTTCTTCGCCCATATTAAGGATGAGCCAGGGAATTTCGCTGTAAAGTCCGCCGCTGAGCGCGATCAGATCGCCTTTATAATGTAGTAGTACTTCCTTGTCGATACGCGGCACGTAATAGAACCCGTCGATAAAAGCAATCGACGACATTTTAGCCAGGTTATGGTATCCCTTTTCGTTTTTGGCTAACAGTACAATTTGGTGACCGTTGTCTTTCGAAGATTTGTCTTTGTGATTGCGGCATACGTTAAATTCGCAGCCCACGATGGGTTTCATCGGCTTTTCGACCGAAGGTTCTCCGTTTTTTAAGGCTTCTTCGTGACGGGCTTTTTCCGTTTTATTATAAGACAGCACTTCTTTTACAAAACCGAAAGCCGCCATCATGTTGCCGTGGTCGGTGAGGGCTACGCCGGGCATACCGAAAGCGGCCGCTTTTTTGACCAGCTTTTTGATTTCGGTAGTGGATTGTAGTACCGAATACTGCGAATGGTTATGCAGGTGCGAAAAAGGAACCTCTTTCAGGCGATCGGGTAAAACAGTCGTTTCCGTTTTTCCGATTTCGGGCTGTCGGGGTTTCTCGGCAGGGCTGTCCTCCTGACGGTCGAGCGGCGCGTACGGTTGTACGTTAAGCCCTATGGCTGCTATCGGCGAGGGATTGTGTTCCCTGAACGTACGCACAAAGTCGCTATCTACATTAAGTCTTGAGGCGGTAATGACACCTATGCGGATGAGCTCCAGAAAGGCACGGGTAGTGGCTTCCACGTCGGCCGAGGCATTGTGTGCTTCTCCAAAACCGGCATTAAACAGCTTTTGGTGCAGTTCGAGCAGCGTGGGCCATTTGTATTTCCCGCCTTTTCCGCCGGGTAGCGCACAGAATTCGGTCGATTCGTCTTTCGTGTCGATCGCTTTTTTCTGCAGCAGCAGCGGTTCTTGTTGTGCACGTAGGTATTCGGCACCCCATACCTTCAGGTCGAACTCTACGTTATGACCCGCTACGAAAGTGGTTTGCGCGAGCGCTTTGTTAAATTCTTCGAGCACAAATTCGAGCGCCACGCCTTGTCGCAGCGCACGCTCCGTGCTGATGCCGTGAATTTTTTCGGCATTGTAAGGAATAGAAAACCCGACCGGTTTAATGATAAAGTTTTTTACCTCGATAAGCTTTCCCGTAGCATCGTGCAACTGCCAGGCTATCTGTACCACACGTGGCCAGTTGTCGAGCTTTTCTACGGGGGCGTTATAATCGAGCGGTAAACCAGTGGTTTCGGTATCAAAAATCAGGAACATGCCGTGCTATTATCGTGTAAATGAAATTCGGAAATGGTCCGAAAAATTATCCTATAAAGGTAATACAAACCCTTAAGAATGGGCAATAGTGTTGAAAAGTAGAACCCTTTGCACCGAGCGCGGACTTCTTATCTTTGTGAAGTATTCATACAATCTTTAACAGGCCATGAATGTAATTATTGCAGGTGCGGGCAAAGGCATCGGTTTTGAACTGGTGCGCCATTTTATAATAGAGAGAAAAGCAAAGGTGATAGCCTTGTCGCGGCATACCGGGGCGCTGGAAGAGTGGAGCGCGCGTCATTTACCCGATGCTCGGTCCCTTCAGATAATAAAAACCGATATTTCTGATGATGCGGCCTTGGAAGCCTACCGCAAACAGATAGCCGAAATGGGCATACGTATAGATGCGCTGGTGGTCACAGCCGGCTTACTTATAAAGAAGCCCTTTGCCGAGATGCAGCGCAGTGATTTTGAAACCCTGTATGCGACCAATGTATATGGAGTCTTTGCGCTTATTCGTCAGACCCTGCCTTTTTTCGCTGAGCGAGCGCACATCGTAACCTTGGGTAGCATGGGAGGCGTAGAGGGAACCTTGAAGTTTCCGGGCATGTTTTTTTACAGCTCTTCCAAAGCGGCCTTGGCTTGTATGACCGAATGCCTGGCCGAAGAATTGAAAGAATATCCTATACATATTAATTGTTTGGCCCTGGGTGCGGTCGAGACGGAGATGAAAAATTCGGCTTTCCCTGCGTATAAAGCACCGCATACGGCAGCGGAGATGGCTGCGTTTATTGCGGGATTTACGGTAGAGTCGCGTGATTTTTTCAATGGAAAGGTGTTGCCGGTGGCGGTGACTGTTCCGTAACCCGTTCGTTTTCAATGAAGCTTTAAAAACTTCAGGGAAGTTATTCACAAAACTTTGCAAATATCAGTTCTGATAATACATTTGCAGCCGCTTTAAGCGAAACGGTTCTTTTAGGCGCTGAGAAAAAAACTGAAAAGAAAAGTAAAGAAACTTGCAGAATTAAAAAAGCGATGTATCTTTGCAGCCCCGAAACGAAAACGGGAAGTTCTTTCAGACTTGGAAACGGAGAAGTAGAAATTGTGATGAAGCGTGTGTTTCCAAAACATGAAAAAAAAGTAAAGAAAATTTGCAGAATTAAAAAAGCGATGTATCTTTGCAGCCCCGAAACGAAAACGGGATTTGTTCTTTCAGGTTTTAGGTAAAAATAGTAGCGACTTGGTTTTGATAAAGTGGCGAATTTCCGGGAACGGAACTTTTTACCGACATGAAAAAAAAGTAAAGAAAATTTGCAGAATTAAAAAAGCAATGTATCTTTGCAGCCCCGAAAGAAAAACGGAAACGTTCTTTTATCTTCTTGCTCTCCTTGAGAAAAATAAAATCGAAAAAACTTTGAAAAAAGTTTGCGGATTTAAAACGGGTAGTGTATCTTTGCCGCCCCTTTCTAAGGAAGGAAGTGATAATAAAACTTTGATGACACTTTCTGAAAGCGCGACAGTGCTGGATGAATGCAGATAAAATGTCTAAAGTTCTTTGAAGATTTGAAGTAAGTAAGAAACAGAAGCACAAGCTTTTCCCTGAAAGCAATTTCCAGGAATTTGAGGAGTTCATTCGTTGACAATTCATCTCTTTTACAATGGAGAGTTTGATCCTGGCTCAGGATGAACGCTAGCGGCAGGCTTAACACATGCAAGTCGAACGGCAGCACAGAATGGTAACATTTGGGTGGCGAGTGGCGAACGGGTGCGTAACACGTATGTAACTTACCCTTAACAGGAAAATAGCTCAGAGAAATCTGAATTAATGTTCCATAATGAATTCGGATGGCATCATTTGAATTTCAAAGTCCCAACGGTTAAGGATAGGCATGCGCCCCATTAGCTAGTTGGTGAGGTAACGGCTCACCAAGGCTACGATGGGTAGGGGGCCTGAGAGGGTTATCCCCCACACTGGTACTGAGACACGGACCAGACTCCTACGGGAGGCAGCAGTGA
>CAYWRZ010000014.1:0-82035 GCA_964460845.1 uncultured Weeksellaceae bacterium | reverse complement strand
CGGCAGCAGTCAAGGTCACTGAACTTACACTCTCGCAATGCGGTCCCGAAGCTTGGATAGTAGGATCAGGCACGCGCCATACTTCAACTTGGAGCGTATCGCTTATCGGACAGTTGCCACCGATAGAATACACCACTTCATAAAATCCTTCGCCTACTGAAGAAGGCGAAAATGTTCCGGCAGCCGCATCCGTAATACCGGTGCCACTCCATGTGCCACCTGCTTCGGCAGCAGTCAAGGTTACTGAACTCACGCTCTCACAATGCGGACCCGAAGCTTGAATACTCGGATCAGGCAAGCGCCATACTTCAACTTGGATCGTATCACTTACCGGGCAGTTGCCGCCGATGGAATACACTACATCATAAAATCCTTCGCCTACTAACGAAGGCGAAAACGTTCCCGCCGAAGCATCTGTAATGCCCGTACCGCTCCATGTGCCGCCTGCCTCTGCGGCAGTCAAGGTCACTGAACTTACACTCTCACAATGTGGTCCCGAAGCTTGGATAGTAGGATCAGGTACGCGCCATACTTCAACCTGTATGGTATCACTTACTGGACAATTACCACCAATCGCATAGATAATTTGATGTACGCCCACTCCAGCGGTCGAGGGAGAAAATGTGCCCGCCGCTGCATCCGTAATACCGATGCCACTCCATGTGCCGCCGGGTAAAGTAGCTGTCAGAGTAACCGGCGCATTCGTATGACAAAAAGGTCCCGCAGGTTGAGCGGTAAGCGGTGGCACATCGATTACTTCAATCTGAAACGTACTCGAATTGGTACAGGTATCCGTAAGACTATAGGTAATGGTATGCGTCCCTATGCCGGCTATGACAGGATTAAAAGCACCTGTAGCTGCGTTGACTATACCTGTACCCGAATATGTGCCACCTGACGCATTCGCCGCAGGCAACTGAATACCCGCAGAGATACAGACCTGATCGTCAGAATAAGTAAAATCAGTATCGGGCAGAGCATGAACGGTCACAATAACGGTATGTGTAGCCGGACAAATACCCGCAGCCGCATACGTCACCGAATGATTTCCGGGTCCGGCCACAGTGGGGTTAAATACACCGGTAGAGCTGTTAATACAAGTGCCGCAACTTGAGCTCCAGGTTCCTCCCGCAGAAGCCGCAGTAAATGTAATCGGAGCAGCATCTACACAATAGCCTGCTGCCATATCGGGCGGAGGCGTGATGGTAGGATCTTCAGGCTCAGGCGGCGCATTTACACTATTTTGTGCCAAAAAACCGGCAAAAGGCTGCCCCGATCGAAGATGAACTATCATGGTATTTAAGCCCGGACGCCAGTCGTTGCAGAGCGAAACCGATACCATCCCCGCCGCAGAATAACCCACATGTACGTAAGGACTTGGCGAAGGCACATTAGGGATACTCCCACTTTGAGGATTTCCATTTACATAAATTTCCTGCACCGAATTATCGGCAAAAAAATCCATACTCAGGCAAAACACCCCCGGATCGGAATAGCTTTCGCCACAACTGTTTTCACAAGGCAGAAAAAACTGGATACGGTAATAATAATCCACATCGCCGGTGTGATCGCCCAGGTTATTATGAGCTATCCAGTCGCAGTCGGCCCAGGGGCTGGCGTAATACACCGAAGGAATTGCGGTCATCACCCTGGCGGGAGTATAAGGTCCTGCAATATTATTCGTAGCTACCTGCCAGGAAAGATCAGTACTGCCTCCGGGTAAACGCCCGCCCGAACCGTTAGTAGCCGTATTAAAGTGACTGCCACTCGGCACCTGCCCCCCTATACAATAAGGATCACTACAGTCAATCAAGCCGTTGCCCGTATCGTCTATTCCATTACCACAATCTTCCTGTGCATACGCATACTGAAAACCGAATAGAAAAAACAACGCGATGTAGAGTTTCCTCATAGGCATATAGCGTAAAAAATGGCTTACGTTTCACGAGTAAAGTACGCAAAGTTGTTCAATAAAAATCAATTTATTCTTAACTCATTGTGAATGTATCCCTTATTTTTTCAGGGTTTTTCTGCCAAGAAGAAATTCTGAATTTTTATTTAGTGCTGAAAAAGAATCTTTTAGAAAAAAATCCATTTCACCTATTTTAAGATTAACGCCTCTTACTCAGAATCTTGAAAATATTCCTAAACTTGGAGTCCGATTTTATGCCATGCAGTCTCCCTCTTCCGTATTTTTGGTAAAGCCCTCGCATTTCGGTTTTAATGCCGAAACAGCCGCTTCCAATTCTTTTCAATACAAGGCGGATCTTAATCCGCTTGAAATTCAACGTTTAGCTTTAGCCGAGTTCGACAATTTGCTGCATACGCTGGATGTACATAAGATTTCTTTCGACGTATTTGACAGTCCCGAAGGAACTCCCGATGCCGTTTTCCCCAATAACTGGATAAGCACGCACAGCGATGGCACCCTGGTACTTTACCCCATGATGGCGCCAAATAGGCGTATCGAACGCAATCCTGCGGTAATCGATTTTCTCCGTACACACTACCGGGTAAACCGTGTAATCGATCTCAGCGCTTCCGAAACGGAGGGTGTTTTTTTAGAAGGCACAGGCAGTATCGTATTTGATCACCTTTCGCGCACAGCCTTTGCCTGCATCTCGCCCCGTACCGATGCCCGGCTTTTTGAACAGCTCTGCCACACGCTTCACTATACTCCTTTCTCTTTTGAGGCTTCCGACAGACAGGGGAAACCTGTTTATCATACCAATGTGCTGCTTCATATCGGCGAAAAATATGCGGCTTGGTGCGGAGAATGTGTCGATAATATACTGGAAAGAAATCTGTTGCGTGAAAAGCTACAGCAAATCCGGAATTCCACACTGGAGCTTCGTTTTGATCAGGTACTCGATTTTGCCGGTAATATGCTCGAAGTGCTTAACCGCTCGGGAGAACGCTGCCTGCTGATGAGCGAAAGGGCTTTTTCGAGCCTCGATGCTGCGCAGCTTTCACAACTGGAAAAAACGCTGATACCGGTACAGGCTTCGATTCCGACTATAGAGCGGTATGGCGGCGGAAGCATTCGCTGTATGCTGGCCGGAAATTATCTCGAAAAAATACCCTAAAAAAGGTAGCTTCAGGCAAGTCGTACCACGCTATCTTTGTTATCGTAAAGTATTTCACCCAATTCGCAACGCTATATGAAAAAAGTGTTTACCGCTGCGGTCGTTGTCAGTTTGCTGGCTTCCTGTACCGTATCCGAAAAATCGCCCGGAGGTGCCGGAACGGCTGCGGGCGAAGTCAATGTGTATTCGCACCGCCATTACGATGTGGATAAAGAAATTTTTGCCGCCTTCGAAAAAGAGACGGGTATCAAGGTCAACGTCATCGAAGACGATGCCGACAAGCTGATTGTCAGGCTTAAAAACGAAGGCGAAAATTCGCCCTGCGACGTGTTTATTACCGCCGATGCGGGTCGCCTGATCAAAGCCAAAGAAGAAGGATTGCTGCAATCGGTCACCAGCGAAATCCTGAATCGCGATATTCCCGCATCGCTGCGCGACAGCGATAATCAGTGGTTCGGACTTACCCAGCGCGCCCGTGTAATTGTGTACGACAAAACACGTGTAAATCCCGAACAGCTTTCGGGTTACGAAGATCTTGCCTCACCCCGCTGGAAAGGAAAGCTGCTGATGCGCTCTTCCGATAATGTGTACAACCAGTCGCTCGTAGCAGCGCTTATTGCGCACCTGGGCACCGAAAAAACGCTCGAATGGGCCAAAGGTGTAACCCGTAATTTTGCACGCGAACCCAAAGGCGGCGATCGCGATCAGGTACAGGCTATTGCCGCAGGCACGGGCGATATCGCGGTAGTCAACACATATTATATCGGCAAAATGCTCCACTCTTCCAATGCGGAAGAAGTAAAAGCCGCACAAGGGGTGGCTATTTTTTTCCCGAACCAACAGGATCGCGGAACCCATATCAACATCAGCGGAGCCGGAGTAGCACGCAACGCGCCCAATAAAGCAAATGCCGTAAAGCTGCTCGAATTCCTCTTGTCTGACAATATCCAGCAAAAATTTGCGGAAGCCAACTTCGAATATCCCGTAAAACCCGGTGTGCCTTATTCTTCACAGCTCACCGAATGGGGCGAATTCAAAAAAGATTCGCTGCCACTGAGCAACCTGTCGAAATACAATACCGAAGCTCTGCGCATCTTCAACGAAGCAGGCTGGAAATAACACGGTATTCCTTTTTTTAAAAAAACGGGGATTCGCTTCGGCAGTCCCTGTTTTTATTTTTGTACATACAGCACGCGTACAGGTTGCTGTACATTATATCGCATTAGAGGTTGTATGTAGCTAATTTTCATACCACAATAAGAAAAGAAGATACGCGTCGGCCCCCGCTTACGCGCTTTTTATCCGGTCTGAGGTTTCTTCTACCGAAAAATTCGCTCAAAAATTGGGTCTGCGCATTTTTTCCAATACCTTCATAACCTGTTTTTTATTCTATCCTTTCTACGCATGAAAAAAGTAGCTGTTATCCTTTCCGGTTGCGGGGTGTACGACGGAAGTGAAATACACGAATCGGTTTTTGCCCTGCTTTCCATTGCCGCTCACGGTGCCGAATACGCCTGTTTTGCACCCGATGTGAAGCAGCACCACGTTATCAACCACCTTACCGGCGAAGAAACCGGAGAAACGCGCAACGTACTGGTCGAAGCGGCCCGCATTGCCCGTGGCCAAATCCGCGATCTCGCTACCTATAAGGCATCCGAATTTGATGCGCTGGTTATTCCCGGTGGCTTCGGCGCTGCCAAAAATCTTACCCAATGGGCCTTTGACGGCCCCGAAGGTCAAATTCAGCCCGAAGTAAAACGCGCTATCGTCGAAACCGTAAAAAAAGGCAAGCCCATCGCCGCACTCTGCATGGGCCCTACCGTAGTAGCCAAAGCGCTCGAAGATGCAGGACTGAACGCTTCGCTGACCGTGGGCACCACCGAAGAAGCTTCGCCTTATGACATCAAAGCTATTTCGGCGGGCATCGATAAAACAGGTTCCAAAGCCGTGATGAAAAACGTAAGAGAAGTAGCCGTCGATACGCAAAATCGTATTGTGACTGCGCCCTGCTATATGATGGAAGCCGGTATCAACGAAGTTTATCTCAATACCCGGCAGGCCATCGATACCTTGTTTAGGCTAATTTGAGCGCGCTGCTGTTTTGAAAAACACAGGCTTATAGATACTTTTACCTCCCTAATCTGATTTCTGATGAGCTTAAAGCTAAAAACCAGTACCAACCTACCCACTAAACGTGAAGACGTGGTGTTGGTGATCCAGAAAAACGCACAGCTTGAACAATACGATGTGCCCAAGGCGTTCCGCCCTGTTATCCGTGAAAAGATCGAAGCGGGAAAAACCGACTTTTTGCTTTTTTACGAAGGCTCGCGGCGTTTACAGGTAGCCGTGTATGGCGGTAAAGAAAAAAACCCTTCGTATCATCTCGAAAATATCCGCGTATTTGCCAGTAAAATTTGTAAGCTGCTCAACAAAGAACAATACCGCGAAATTCCGGTACTGGGCCTGAAGGGCACTTTCAATAAAACAGAGATTTTTGCTTTTCTCGAAGGTGTAGCGCTTTGCAACTACCAGTTTCTGAAATACAAAACCAAAAAGCGCGAAGGCTATACGCTCGAAACACTCATTCTCGAAGAGGGCTTGCTCAGCGCCAAAGAAATGGACGAATTCGAAAAGCTTACCGAAGCGGTAAACCTCACCAAAGATTTGGTGAACGAACCGCTTATCTCGCTGAGTGCAGTGGCTTTTTCGGAAGAAATGGAAAAACAGGGAAAAGCCTGTGGTTTTGGAGTAGAAGTGCTGCACAAATCCCAAATCGAAGCGCTAAATATGGGCGGACTATTGGGTGTCAACAAAGGAAGCATCGATCCTCCTACCTTCAGTATTCTTACCTATAAGCCCAAAAATGCGGTCAACAGCAAGCCGCTGGTGCTTGTCGGTAAAGGCGTGGTCTATGATACCGGCGGATACAGCCTTAAAACCGGAGGCTTTATGCAGACCATGAAATGCGATATGGCAGGTGCTGCGGCCGTGTTAGGTTCGCTTATTGCCATTTCTAAAAACAAGCTCCCGATTCACGTAGTGGGACTTATCCCGGCTACCGACAACAAAATTTCATCTAACGCGCTGGTGGTGGACGATATCATCACCATGCACGACGGCACTACAGTAGAAGTCCAGAATACCGATGCCGAAGGAAGACTTATTTTGGCCGATGCACTCAGCTTTGCCAAAAAATACAAGCCCGAGCTGGTAATCGACCTTGCCACGCTTACCGGAGCCGCCGCAGCCATCACAGGCACTTATGGAATCGCATTGATGGGCAACGAAACACGTTACCGGCAAACCCTCGTGGAGACCGGCGACGAAGTGTATGAACGCTGTGCCGAGCTGCCTTTCTGGCGCGAATTCGACGACCTGCTCAAATCGGATGTGGCAGACCTGCGTAACATCGGAGGTCCCATAGGCGGTGCCATCACGGCAGGTAAATTCCTCGCCCACTTTACCGACTATAACTGGATACACCTCGACATTGCAGGACCGGCTTTTCTGAAAGAAGCGAAAGACTATCGCCATAAAGGAGCCAGCGCAGTAGGTGTACGCCTGCTTTATCAGTTTGCTAAAAAATTATCCCGCAAAAAATAAACCGAATCTTACGGTGTGCCGCCTGAAAAACGACACACAAAACCCTACAAAGAAATGAGCATACTTGTGATCGTGCGACACGGACAATCGGCCTGGAATCTCGAAAACCGATTTACCGGATGGGTCGATGTGGACATCACCGAAAAAGGAGAAGCAGAAGCACGCGAGGCCGGCGAAAAGCTCAAAGGTACCCATTTCGATTACGCTTTCGTATCGGCTTTAAAACGTGCGCAACGTACCTTGTCCATTATACTTGATAATACCGGTCAGTCGGCTGTACCGGTTACCGCCAGCGAGGCATTAAACGAAAGGCATTACGGCGATTTACAAGGTGCCAACAAAGCCGAAACGGTCGAAAAATACGGAGAAGAGCAGGTTCGGCTCTGGCGCCGCAGCTACGATATCGCGCCGCCGAAAGGAGAAAGCCTGAAAGATACCGCCGAACGCGTAATTCCCTATTTCGAAAAAGAAATCGTACCGCTGCTGAAAGCCGGGAAAAATGTGATCGTAGCCGCACACGGCAACAGTCTTCGCGCGCTGATTATGTACCTCGAAAAGCTCAGTCCCGAAGAGATTCTGAAAGTGGAAATACCCACCGGTAGCCCGAAAATCTATACGCTCGACGAAAACCTGGGCATACAGCGTGCTGCCTTCGCCTGAGTAGGGCTTGCGCAAACGCCTAATTTTTCAGACCTTTGCGGGCGTATGTCGAATGCCATTTATTACAAAACACCGGAAGAAATCGAGATTATGCGCCAAAGTGCGCAGCTTGTATCCCGTACCCTCGGACTGGTAGCCGAACATATCGGCCCCGGCGTTACCCCTATCCAACTGGATAAGCTGGCCGAAACCTTTCTCCGCGATCAGGGCGCTTCTCCCTCTTTCAAAGGATACAACGGTTACCCTGCTTCCCTCTGTATCTCTGTAAACCAAACGGTAGTGCACGGCATCCCTACCGATGTGCCTTTTCAGGAAGGTGACATCGTATCGGTCGATTGCGGCGCTTTCAAAAACGGCTTCCACGGCGACCATGCCTATACCTTCGCCATCGGCGAAATAACACCCGAGGCAAAGCAACTGCTGCAAGTCACTTACGAATGCCTGTATCTCGGCTTGCTTCAGGCCAAAGCGGGTAATCGCATAGGCGACATCAGCGCCACCATTCAGCAGCATGCCGAAAAGCACGGCTACGGAGTGGTACGCGAGCTGGTTGGCCACGGGCTGGGCAAAAAAATGCACGAAGCCCCCGAAGTACCCAATTACGGACGGCGCGGATACGGGCCTAAGCTGCAAAACGGACTGGTTATCGCGATAGAGCCCATGATCAACATGGGAACCCGTAACGTACGCCAGCTCAAAGACGGCTGGACTATCAACACAGCCGACAATAAGCCCTCGGCCCATTTCGAACACGATGTGGCCGTTACCCCCGATGGCCCCTCCGTACTTTCTACTTTTTCTTTTGTAGAAGAAACACTCGACAAACGCGGTTTGTACCGTGTCAATTCTCCGCTGGTAAACAGCCTTTTCGCCGGTGTCTGACGAAAACCGCCTTTTTCGACCGCATAGCTGATTTTTTTCGGACAAAGGTTTAGAAAGCTTAGGCCGATGCTGTAACTTACTCCCTGAATTACTTTTGTCCTCAATTTTACCCCTATGCTGCGCACTTACTCCCGCGATTTTATCCGCACGCTCGTATCGGAAAGAGCAGAGGAATATAAGCTGGGGCAGCGTGTGCATACTTTTTCGGGTTCCGATAGCTGGCAGCAAGAGCTGCTACAGTCGAAAGCCCTTTTCGTGCTGTTGGGCATCCCTGAAGACATTGGTCCACGCGCTAACTACGGGCAAAGTGGCGCAGGAGAAATGTGGAACGCCTTTTTAAGCAAATGGCTCAATATGCAGTCGAACCTGTTTCTACGCGGCGAGGAAATACTTGTGGCCGGAGAAATAGAAACGGAAGACCTACGTACACAAGCGGCCGAAGCCGATGTGGCCACGCTTCGCAAGCTGGTCGAAATACTCGACCAACGTGTAAGTGAAACTGTAAACCTACTGGTAAAAGCCGGTAAAATTCCGATCATCATCGGCGGCGGACACAACAATGCTTACGGAAACCTGCTCGGTGCCGGCAATGCCCTGGGACGCCCCTTACATTGCATCAATATCGATCCGCATGCCGATTTACGTCCGCTCGAAGGACGGCACAGCGGCAACGGATTCAGCTATGCGCGGGCACAGGGATGCCTCGATCGGTACTTTGTGCTCGGTCTGCACGAAGCCTATAATTCCGATTTTATCATCGAACAGTTGGAGCGTGAAAAAGCCTTACATTATGTGTCGTTCGACGAAAAGCTGCGCGAACGGCTTCCGGCTTCGGAATTAGCCGCACGAGCTATCGACTTTATGGGGCATGGTCCCTGCGGGCTTGAGCTCGACCTCGACAGCATTGCGCATTTCCCCTCCAGCGCAATCAGTCCTACCGGATTTACCGAAAATGAGATACGCGAACTGATCATCCGGATCGCCCATTCGAGCGATATATGCTATTTCCACCTCTGCGAAGGCGCGCCGCTGAACCCCGAAACACGCGGAGTTTACGGAAAAGCAGTAGCCTATTTCGTCAGCGATTTTATCAAAACTTTAAACCGTAAACTAAATTGCTGAACCCGGAAAACTTAATTTCCGTATCATTTACCTAAACTCGTCACGCATTGGGGGAAAAGCCTAACATACCACAACGTTTTGTAAGAATACTCTTCTTTTTTCCGCTACAGCTTTTATTTCTCCATCTCAAGCGCAACTATTTTATGCTGGTATGCTGGCTGCTGCTTTTCGGCATGGCCACGCAAGATATAGGCAGCAAGTTCGGATTGCCCTACCTCTTGCTCTATCCCGAATACCTGGGCAGTGTGAACGGATGGTCGCATCTGATACTGGGCTTTTCCTGCGGTGGATTTATCATGGCTTTTAACATGTACAGCTATGTCAGCTTCGGCTACCGCTTTTCGTTTATCGCTACCGTATCAAGACCTTTCTACAAATTCAGCATCAATAATTTTATCATTCCCCTGCTTTTTGTAAGCCTGTATGTTTGGAAAGCCATCGAATTTCAGTATTACAAAGAGCTGGTTCCTGCGGATCAAATCGCCTTACATATAGCCGGATTTTTGACCGGTATGTTTCTGTTTTTTTTCTTCTCGATGCTTTATTTCTTCAAAACCAATAAGGATTTGTTCCGGTTTATGGGGAAAAGTGAAGCCGATAGCGATCGGGAATTTTTTGAAAAAGGGATTACGCTGCACAAAAGAATCAAATGGTCCGAAATCTTTAAGTACGACGAAGGCTGGCGGGTAGTCACCTATCTCAATTCGCCGTTTCGCATCAGGCTGGCCCGCGACAGTATGCACTACGACAAAGATTTGCTGAAAAAAGTGCTTGCACAGAACCGTATCAACACTTCGATTTTTGAATTCGCCATGATTATGTCCTTTCTGCTGCTGGGGTCGCTGGGCGAATATCCTTTCTTTATGATTCCGGCCGGAGCGAGCATTTTCCTGCTGCTTACGATGATCATCATGCTGGTCAGCGCCATTTCGTCCTGGCTGCGGGGCTGGACCATTCCTTTTATGATAGTCGGCTTTCTGCTGCTGAATTACATTTCACAACATTCGGAACTGTTCAGCTACCGAAATTTCGCTTACGGACTCGACTACAAAGATTCGGGACAGGCCGATTATTCGCCCGCACATATCCACCAAATGCAGCACGACGAGGCACGGCACCGCGAGGATATGAAAATTACCCTTTCGACCCTCGACCGCTGGAAGCTGAAAAACCGTGAAAACATCCCGGCCACACAACGCAAACCCAAAATGGTGATTGTCTGCGCTTCGGGCGGTGGACTGCGTTCCGCCTTGTGGACTTTCCACGTGCTGCAACAAACGGATAAGGAACTAAACGGACGTATGCGTCCGCTGACTCACATGATTACCGGCGCTTCGGGCGGAATGATGGGTGCCGCTTATTTTCGCGAACTGATGCTGCAACAGCAACAGGGGCAACCTGTAGATATCTACGATTCGATTTACAGAGAAAAAATCGCGCAAGACATTCTTAATCCCGTGGCGTTCTCGATTGCTACCAACGACTTTTTTATACGCTGGCGTCGTTTTTCTGACGGGCCTTATTACTACACTATCGATCGGGGATATATGTTCGAAAAGCACCTGCACGCCAATCTCGATTCGGCGCTTGCACGAAGGATGCACGAATACACGGCTCCCGAACAGCTTAGCGATATTCCGCTCATGCTGTTTACCCCTACCATCATCAACGATAGCCGCCGTTTGATTGTCGCTTCGCAACCCTTATCGTTCCTGACCGGGAACACCGAAAAGACCAATGTAAATTACCTTCCGGCAGAAGAATATGTAGAATTTAATCGTCTTTTCGAAAAGCAGAATGCTTCCAATATGCGGTTTGCCTCGGCGGTACGAATGAGCGCTTCTTTTCCTTACGTAATGCCAATGGTCAGTTTGCCGAGCGAACCGGTTATCGAAGTGATGGATGCGGGTTACCGCGATAATTACGGCATACGGATGGCGTTGCGCTATATTTTTTCGCTGCGTAAATGGATCAGCACTCATACCAGCGGCGTAGTACTGGTCGAAATACGCGATCGGCAAAAAGCGATCAACGTGTTTACCCGCAATAATTCGTTGGTAAAGGGCTTAACCAAGCCTTTGGGCAACGTGTATGAAAATATTTTTTATACGCAGGATTTTGAAAACGACCAGTTGTTGCAAAATGCGTCGGGTTGGCTCGAGACGCCGCTCGACGTGGTCAGCTTCTGCCTGGTGCAAAATGAAAAAGAAAGAGTTTCGCTCAGTTGGCACCTGACACAGCTCGAAAAGCAACAGGTTATCAGCTCGTTGTACCGTCTCGAATCGAACCAAATGGCCCTAAAAAGGCTGAAGGAGCTGTTGGAGTGAGTTTAGGCTTTACACATTGGATAAGGCTCCAATTCAGTAAATTTGTGGATAATGAGTGCGAATGAAAAAAATCTTTACCTCATTGCAGGGTGTAACGGCGCAGGGAAAACAACCGCGTCTTTCACTATTTTACCTGAAATTTTAGACTGTAAAGAATTTGTCAATGCCGACGAGATAGCCAAAGGACTTTCTCCTTTTCAGCCCGAAAAAGTAGCCATAGATGCCGGGCGAATTATGTTGAACCGGATTAACGAACTGCTAAACGAAGAAGAAAGCTTTGCCTTTGAAACCACACTTTCTACCCGAAGTCATAAAAAAAAGATTATCGCAGCACAAGAACAGAATTATACGGTAACACTATTGTTTTTTTGGCTTGAATCTATTGACCTGGCAAAAGAAAGGGTAAAAACACGTGTCGTCGAAGGAGGACATAATATAGAGTCGGAAACCATAGAAAGACGCTATAAAAAAGGGATTAAAAACCTGTTTGAGCTATATATACCAATTGTAGATAAGTTGCGTATATTTGATAATTCAGGCGGAACACCTGAACTTCTCGCTACAAAAAAGAAAGACAGCGACTTAAGCCTGATTAATCCGCTCAAATTTAACCGTATAAGATTTCAATATGAACAGTATTGAAAAAGACGAGGAACTGACTAAACGCATTATCGCAGGGCTTGAAAAAGCTTTCGAAAAGCTTCTTGAATTCAAAAAGCAGAAAAAGTCAGATTTGGTCATTATGCGCGACAATAAGATTATCCGGATAAAACCCGAAGAGCTGGACACCTATTTTCCTCCCAAATAAAATTTACCGGGCACCTCGCCGCAAGCCGTCTTTGCACAGGTGCTTTCGACTTCGCTCAATCACCTTTCACCATAAGAGCCTCTTTTTTGAGCACTACGAGGGTTGAGCGAAATCGGAGGCAGAATACAAAAAACAACACAAAGAGGACTGAACGAAGCCGAAACCCACAGCTTGAAAAAGATATACCTCTTCAGTGGCCTTGGTACTGATCAACGTGTTTTTTCAGGACTTGAATTTCCCGGATTTGAACCTGTGTTCATCCAATGGATTCCGGTACAAAAAGGAGAATCGCTCAGCGCTTATGCCCGGCGTTTATCGCTACAAATCCATACGCCTCGCCCTGTACTCATCGGACTTTCATTTGGCGGAATCATGGCGCTTGAAGTAGCGCAACTCATCGAAACCGAAAAAATCATCCTGCTAGCCTCCTCAAAATCAAGGCATGAAATCCCCTTTTATTACCGATGGGCAGGTTTCTTATACCTGGATAAAATGCTGCCCGTCCATTTATTAATGCGTACTAAAAAATGGAGCTATTGGTTTTTTGGTGTGCGCGAAAAAAGACACCGGGAACTGCTCCTACAAATTCTTTCAGATACGGATCCACAGTTTCTGAAATGGGCTATTGGCTGCATTGTAAGGTGGAAAATCACTTCTACATCTTCAGAAGTAGTACATATACACGGTTCTGCCGACCGCATTTTACCTCGCTTTTTTACTGCCCGCACTTTAAAAGTAAAAGACGGAGGACATCTTATGACGCTTACACATCCAGAAGAAGTAAGTGAAAAAATAAATACGGCGCTTTCGACTTCGCTCAATCACCTTTCGCCATAAGAGCCTCTTTTTTGAGCACTACGAAGATTGAGCAAAACCGAAAGCAGAATATAAAAACAACACCAAGAGGGTTGAGCGAAGCCGAAGACCGAGTACAAAAAACAGCACCAAGAGAGTTGAACGAATCCGAAGACCGAGTGCAAAAAACGGCACCAGGAGGGTTGAGCGAAGCCGCAGACCGAGTGCAAAAAACGGCACCAAGAGGGTTGAGCGAAGTCGAAACCCGCTTAACTAAACTGCAGCTCAAACAAGCGCCGGTAGCTTCCGTCCATACGCAGCAGTTCGTCGTGCGTACCCGATTCAACAATACGCCCGTGATCCATCACCACAATTTTATCGGCTTTCTGAATAGTCGAAAGACGGTGCGCAATTACTATCGAAGTACGCCCTTCGGTGAGCTTATCGGTAGCCTGTTGGATAAGCCGCTCCGACTCGGTATCGATAGAAGAAGTAGCCTCGTCAAGAATCAGGATAGCCGGGTTATACACGTAGGCGCGGATAAAGGAAAGCAACTGTCGCTGTCCTACCGAAAGTGTGCTCCCCCGCTCGCGTACGTTGTAATCGTAATTACCGGGCAGCTTCATGATAAAATCGTGCGCGCCTACAATTTTAGCAGCTTCTATCACTTTTTCGCGACTGATAGACGGATCGCGAAGGGTAATGTTATTGTGAATGGTATCCGAAAACAGGAACACATCCTGTAAGACCACGCCCACATGACGGCGAAGCGATTCGATACGAAAATCACGAATATCGGTATTGTCGATAAAAATATGTCCGCGCTGAAACTCGTACAGCCTGCTCAGCAAATTGATCACCGACGATTTTCCGGCTCCGGTAGCCCCCACAAATGCTACGGTTTCTCCGGCTTTTACTTGCAACGAAATATCTCGTAATACATACTCCTCGTCTTTATAGGCAAACCACACGTTTTCAAAACGAATATCGCCTTGTACTTCACGGGCATCTACGTTACCGCTGTTCTCAATAGTCGCTTCGGTATCGAGTATGGTAAATACCCGGTCAGACCCCACCATCCCCATCTGCAAGGTATTAAAACGGTCGGCTAACATACGAATAGGACGATACAGCATGTTGACGTACAAAATGTATTTCACAATATCGCCAAAGGTGATTTCTCCGTCGATCGCAAAACCGGCCGCCGCCCATACCAGAAAAGCGAGAGACAGCGCCGAGAAAATTTCCACCACCGGAAAAAAGATCGAATAAGCCATTACCGAAGCGATGTGCGCCTTGCGATGCGATTTGTTGATGGTTTTGAATTTTTCCATCTCCACTTCCTCGCGGTTAAAAATCTGCACGATGCTCATTCCGGTCACGTGTTCCTGCACAAAGGCATTCAAACGCGCTACCTGCGTACGCACCGATTGGAACGATTTTTTGATAGAAGCCTGAAAGATACGGGTGGCAATCAGCAGCAAAGGAATAGGTATCAGCACGTAAAGCGCCAGCTTCCAGTTAACCCACCACATTACCACCACCACTACCAGCAGCTTAACCACGTCGCCTACCACAGAGATTAGCCCTTCGTAAAAAATATCGGCAATGGTTTCTATGTCCGAAATGACACGGGTAACCAGTGTTCCGATAGGCGTTTGGTCAAAATAGCGCAGCTTAAACGCGGTGATGTGCGAAAAAAGCCGGGTACGAATGTCGATGGTGACCGATTGCGCCACACGATTCGACAACCACATCTGATAATATTGAAAAAGGGATTCGGCCACAAGAAATACCATCACGACAAGGGTCACTACGTGCAATCCTTCGAGCTTACCGACACCAGCCGTCATGCTTTCAAAGAAATGGGTAAGCCCCGGAAAAGGACGAGTACGTGCCGCACCGGTTACATAATCGATGGTATAGCCTATCAGCTCGGTACGGATAATTCCTACTACGGCCAGCACTACGGTGAGCGACATGGCCAAACGGAACATACCACGGTAGGGTTTGACATACCGCAAGACTCTCCTCAGCACACCGAGATCGAACGTTTTTCCGCTAACGCTGCTCATAATTTCGGGTGCAAAGATACGGATAAGTTACGTGGGTAAGATACAATCCGCAGGCCGGAACCGATTCGCCCGCCTCCGCACGATTTCGTGTTTCGATGATCCGGGCAAAGTCATCGACCGACAGTTTATCCAGCCCTACCTGCACCAGGGTACCCACTACGGCCCTGACCATGTTGCGCAGAAAACGGTCGGCGGTAATGGTAAACAGCAGCCGATCGGCGGTAAAGGTCCATTCGGCCCGGCTTACTTTGCAGAATGTGGTCTGAGCGCCCGAATTCGACTTGCAGAAAGTGGCAAAATCGCTGTATTGCAGTAAAAGAGCCGCTGCTTCGTTCATACGCGGCACATTGAGCGGACGGGTCATTTGCCAGGATCGCCTGGTCAAAAAAGGATCTTTCCGGCTGTGAATATGGTATTCGTAAGTACGTGAACTTGCATCGAAACGGGCATGCGCGCTGTCGTGCAAGGCCTCGATACGATACGCGGCAATGTCTTTGGGCAAAATGGTATTAAGCCTGTAAATAAAATCTTCGGGCGAAGAAGGCAATACCGGCAAATCGAAATGCAGAAAAAAACAAGTAGCATGCACACCGGTATCGGTACGCCCGCAGCCTGTCGTTTCTATCGACAAGCCTCCGCAAAGTTTTTCAAGCGCACGGTTAAGCTCGGCCTGTACGCTGTGTGCATTTTCCTGCACCTGCCAGCCGTGATAAGCGGTTCCGTCGTAAGCAATTTCAAGGAAAAAGCGAGGCATCAGGGTAAAATCTCGTATTCGGTACGACGGTTCTGCTGGTGCTCTTCTTCGGTCGAGGCATTAGGAACCTTGGGCAGGGTATCTCCATATCCTTTGTAGCTAAGGCGTTCGGCTAACTTACCGGCATTTGCCTGCTTTGCATCTTTGGCGACAAGGTAATCGACCACCGATTTGGCGCGGTTTTCGGAAAGCACCTGATTGCGCTGCTTATCGCCACGGCTATCGGTATGCCCGTTGATCTGCACGCTGATACCGGGGTTTTTCCGCATGAATTCGTACAGCTTGTCCAGCTCGGGAAACGATTCGGTACGCAGCTCGTATTTATCAAAATCAAAAAACACGTTATCGAGACGGATCGGTTCTGCCACTTCGATAGGCACAAGCGGAATGTCCATCAGAAACGGATCGGTCTGCCCGGCCTGCGCAATGAGCGAAAAGTTTTTGGAATAAAAGTTAAATCCCGGGCGCGACACATTGAGGGCATAATCATGATTGGTAGCAATAGCGACGAGAAACTCGCCGGTAACGGGATCGGAAAAGCTTTCGACACGCACCTGCCCCGTTTGCAGATCGATAAGCTCAAAACGCGCTTCGAGGAGTTCTTTGGTCTGCGCATTGTACACCACTCCTTTAAGGTAAGTGGTCACCTGCGGACGCACATTCTCAGGCAGTTCAAAACTGTACAAATCGAGTCCACCGTAACCCCCGGGGCGATCGGAAGCAAAAAAAGCCACTTTTCCGTCGGACGAAACGAGCAAAGAATTTTCATCGGCGCTGGTATTGATCGGATAACCGAGGTTCACCGGAGTACCCCACTCTCCTTTTTCATCGCGGCGACTCATGTAAATATCGAGTCCGCCCATACCGGGATGCCCGTCGGAAGAGAAATAAAGCGTTTGTCCGTCGGGGTGAATAAGCACCGAAGCTTCATTTCCATCGGTATTGATCTTATCCGAAAGGCGTTTGGGTTCTTCCCATTCGCCCGAATCGTTGCGGCGGCTCCACCAGATGTCGGATGTTCTGCGTCCGTCTTTTCCACGAGTAGCACGTACAAAATACAATGAACGCCCGTCGGCCGAAAGCGAAGGTTGCGACTCCCAAATATTGGTATTTATCGGGCGACCTATATTCACGGGGCGGCTCCATTCCGTTCCTCTTCTGCGCGACACAAACAGGTCACAGCTTCCGTATCCGTCGCGGTAGCTGCCGTAATCGCCTTCAATTTCGCAAGCGGTAAAAATAAGCACCTGCCCGTCGGCCGAAAGCGAGGGTGCGCCCTCATTAAAAGGCGTATTGATGCGATTGCTTACACTCACTCCTTTGCTCCAGGTGCCGTCGGCTTGACGGGTACTGACAAAAAAATCTTCCTGTTCGCCATAGACCGAGCGTTCGTCCGAAACAAGACGGGTAAAGAGCAGCACCTGATCGTCGGCAGTGATGGTAGGGAAATATTCCGGGCGATTAGTGTTCACTCCCGGACCAAGGTTTACAGGCTTAAAAGGCACCGGATTGCGTACCGCCTGAGCGGCAAATTCAGCACTGGCTAGTAGCTTTTCGGCATTGTTTTTCATTTCGGCCGGAATGCGTGGCAATGCGAGAAAACGCCTGAGCGCGTCCTTTGCAGCTTCGTATTCGGCTTCGCGCATTTGTAAACGGGCAAGGAAATAAAAGCTGTTGGGGAAAAAATCCGGGTTAATGGCAATCGACTGTTCGAGGCGTTGGATCGCTTCCTTGTTTTTGCCCCAGTCCATATATACCTGTGCGAGCAGGATATAGGCTTCGATAAATTGATCATCGGCGGCAATGGCTTTTTTAAGCGATGATTCGGCACCTTTATAGTCGGGCTGCACGGTTTTGAGATCGTATTTTTCGTACGCTTTGATCCCAGCTTCGTAATGGGCTATCGCTTTCTTTTTGGTGCTGGTGTACTGACCGGGCTGTGCCATCAGGGCGTTTATGCTCAGCGCGAAGCAGAGCACATATATCCATTTAAAACGTCTCACAAGATGCATAGGCTCAGGGTATGTTCATGTATTTATGAGTCTGTAAAGAAATTCTCCACTGGGGATTTTTCTTGACGTATTCAATCAGCAGGGGCAGCAGTTGTTTTTCGCGGCTCCATTCGGGTTGAAGAAAAAGACGGCAGCCGGGCTTTACGCGTGCGGCGTGCGACTCGGCCCATTCAAAATCGTGGCGGTTGTACACGACTACCTTTAGCTCGTCGGCCTGCGCATACACCGAAGGATCGGGCGTCTTAAACTTTTTGGGAGAGAAGCAAACCCAGTGCCAAACTCCGCTGAGCGGGTAGGCACCCGAAGTTTCTAATGCCGTTTCTATACCCCGTGCTTGCAGCGCCTGCGTAAGCGGATCGAGGTTATAAAGCGCGGGTTCTCCACCCGTGATCACACAAAAACGTGCGCCGACAGCTTCGACACGCCTTACCATTTCGCTAATTTCTACCGGTGGATGCGCAGCGGCTTCCCAGCTTTCTTTCACGTCGCACCATACGCAGCCCACATCGCAGCCGCCTATTCGGAGAAAATAAGCCGCCGTACCGGCGTGAAATCCTTCACCCTGAATGGTGTAAAAATCTTCCATCAGGGGCAGTGCTAAAAGGGGGGCGGAATTTGTCATGAATAGATGCCGCGAATATACGAAATACCGGGCGGCACGGCCAACTTTATTCACCGTGAGTACCCGAAGAAAAGAAGGATTTTTGGGGACTATAAAAGTCCTGAAAAAAGCATTTTAGGCTTCAGAATCCCATTTTTTGGAGCGGACAAAGCCCTTTTACAGCCCTTTACGCAGACAAAAAAGGTCCTTTTTCTTTATAAATAGCAGCCTTTTCCCGATCCTCCCCCCCTGAAAAGGGCTAAAACAGGGGGATTCAGCGAACGCTTTTCAACAAAAAGGGCTACTTTTCAACAAGCCCCTATTTTTCTTACCCTTACCTATTGACAGGCAAAAGCCTTCGTATAAATTTGTCACTCAATCATTGTTAACCCTTAAAACCAAACAATCATGAACAAAGCGGAATTGATTGATGCTATCGCATCTGATTCTGGCCTGTCTAAGGCTGATGCCAAAAGAGCGCTCGACGGATTTATCACCGTTACTACCAAGGCGCTGAAAAAAGGTGACCGTGTAGCCCTCGTAGGTTTCGGTTCTTTTGCCGTTTCTAAAAGAGCTGCCCGTAAAGGCCGTAACCCCCAGACCGGAAAAGAAATCAAAATCGCTGCTAAAAAAGTAGTGAAATTCAAAGCAGGTGCTGAGCTTGCCGGTAAAGTGAACTAATCTCACTGATTTTCCGAAAAAAGCCCCGACATTTCTCGTCGGGGCTTTTTGTATTATAAGTGTTTGCAAAAGTACAAGCAACTTTTTCTTGCAGGAATAGTCTTTATCAAGTAACCTAAGTACTACGCTAATACTATTCCTATTTTATGAAAAAAGGGCTATACTATCCGCTGCTACTATTGCTTTGTATGTACTGTGGGGCATCTCAGGCTAAAGCCGCCTGCGCTACAGGAGAAACGGAAATCGTGGTGCAAATTACACCCGACAATTACCCCAACGAAACCACCTGGGACATCCGAAGTGCCAACAACAGCATACTGGCTACGGGCAATGCGAGTGGCGGTACTTTTTGTGTACCGGCCAATACCTGCCTTTCGTTTACGATATACGATACGTACGGCGACGGTATCTGCTGTACCTACGGCAACGGCTCATATCGGGTCTATGCCGATGGCGTGCAGATCGCTTCGGGAGGCAATTTCGGAAATCAGGAAAGAACCGATTTTAATTGTCCGCCGGGCTATTCCTGCAACATGGCTATTCCCGTAAACACAGGCACTTTTACCGCAGCCCAGGCGAATTCATGGTACAGCTTTACCCCCAACGCATCGGGTATGTACCAAATCACTACCTGCGAACCCGGCAATACCTGCGACACAAAAATATGGGTGTACGAAACCTGCACCAACCTCAACTGGAACAATACTAACCAGGGTACGCTTTATTACGACGACAACAGTGGCGGATGTGGCAATCTTGCCCGGGTATCGGCTGCGCTTCAAGCCGGAATCACGTATATTATCCGAATCGGGGATGCGGGCGGAAGCTGTGGCAGCGGAGCGATAGACTGGTCCATTTCTTACTCAGGCCCCATTACCGGCTGTATGGATCCCGAATCCTGTAACTACAATCCTATGGCTACGGTTAGCGATGGCAACTGCCTGTTCTACCCCGACCCCAACTGTCCCGACGGACCCGATCTGATTATTCTGCAATCGCAAATTGAAAATTCTTTACACGCTACCTATATCAATTCGACCAATTGCTGGGTAGAAGAAAATTGCCTTACCGGCTACGGCCAACGAAGAATTTTGCGTTTTACCACCTGGATCAGAAACATCGGTACGCTCGATTATTTTATCGGTAACCCGGGCAATAATCCGGACCAGTTTTCTTTCCAAAACTGTCATGGTCATGCGCATTACGAAGGATACGCCGAATATTCGCTTTACAAAATCACGGGCGAGCGTATTCCTATCGGCTATAAAAACGGATTTTGTGTAATGGATCTCGAATGTGGAGGCGGAGGACAAGCACAGTACGGCTGCAACAATATGGGTATTTCGGCCGGATGCGGCGATGTATATGATGCCGGACTCGATTGCCAATGGTTGGATATTACCGATGTCGATCCCGGCGAATATGTACTGGCAGTCAAAATTAACTGGAACCAGTCGCCCGATGCGCTGGGACGTTACGAAACGCGGTACGACAACAACTGGGCGCAGGTCTGTATCCGGATTTTTGAAGACGGTGCAGGTGTCAAACAATTTGCGTTTAGCGACGACTGCCCCGATTATGTCGATTGTAACGGTACGCCCTTCGGAAATGAAGAAGCGGATTGTGAAGGCAATTGCGGAGGTTCGCGTAAATACGGCGATCTGAATACCGATGCTACGCTCGATGCAACAGATGCACAGCTTTATGTGCAGCGTATTTTAAGCCAAAACCTCTCCCCTTCTTCCTGTAACGACCTCAACAACGACGGTAAAATTACCGTCTGGGACGCCGCGCTGGTTAACCATTGTGTGCTACGTGGCTCTTCGTTCAACAATGCCTGCCGTTTTCCTTACAGCATCTATAATACCCTTCAAACCGTATCGCTGCGTGTGGACACGCTGAACCTGACCGATCATTACATGGATGTATGGATCAAAAACCCCTACAGCCTGGTAAATGCGTTCGAGTTTAACGTAAGCGGATTGCAAATTCTCGATGTAGTGTCCCTTTACAACGATCCTTCTTTTCCGGTGCTTCCGGTATTTATTCCCGGCCAGCAAAAAATCGTCGGAATTTCGCACCTCGATTCGGCTTTAAACCGCAACCCCGAAAGTATTCCGTTTTGCCGTATTTATTATTCTTCGCTCACCGACACGGAAGTATGCCTGAGCGAAATCGTGCATATTGTAAACGGAAGTTACGAAGCGGTACAAACCGAAATTGAGAACGGCTGTCGTACCGTAAGTCCGGTATCGGTCAAAGAAGTGGAAAACGCGGGTCATCTTACTATATGGCCCAATCCGGGCAACGGAATTTTCCATGTAGCTATACGTACGCCCCAACCTGCCGACGGTGCTATCGAAGTGCTCAACACGCTGGGCGAACAGGTGATGATGATACCCACATCGGCGCACACAGAGGTCCTGCTCGACCTTTCGAGCCAAACACCCGGAATATACCTGGTGCGTTACCGCGATCCGCAGCGTGTCATTACACAGCGAATTGTACTGAGTCGCTAAAAAATAATTCCGGATAAAAAAAGGCTGCGCTTTTCGTTAAGTGCGGCCTTTTTTTTAACGGCTTTTAGCTTACTAAATGGTTAGTACGTCCAAAAAACCTGTATGCTAAATTTTTCGATAAAAATTCGACCTGTCGAAACGGGAAAAAAGCCGGTATCAGATACGGGAATAATCCCCTTATATAAAGAGTCGATATAGCGTTACTTCGTGTGTATAAAACGTATTAACCGATAGCTTATGAAAAAGACCCTTGTCGCACTCTTTATTTCGGCTGCCTTCGCTACTGTATTGGTGTATTCCTGCTCGGAACAAAAGCCGGATGAACAAAAAGCATTGGCCGAGTCTGGCCGAGCAGACGCTTACGACCCGAATCCGGCCATGAACAATCCCGACAAATTTGCTTGGGAACTGTTTGTAAAAATCAGCCAACCTTATACCTCTTCGCTGCCCGAAGGCAAAACGGTATGGGAATCCTGGATTTCGGCACCTGTACTGTTTAAAAATCCAAATCAATTACCCGATTGGCAAACTCCCAACCTGAAAAGCAACGCTACACAAGGGTCACAGCCCGAAATCACACCCCTGGAAGAAACCGACGAAACACCCCTGCAATTACAACGCTTAGGCATTTCGCCACATACCCCGGAAAAGCTAAAAAACCTGAGCGGAAACGACGACATCGGTGCGCTTATTTCTGAAACAAGGCTCAATAAAGCCCTGTATGATTTTATTGCCGAACACGACCTGTATTATCAGGAAGGAATTGAAGCGTATTTAAAAAATCACGAGGATATTCAAACCCCGATAGAAAGCATGGAGATCAAAGCCACTTGGAAACCCATTTCGGAAGGCGAAAAAGCACACTATCATTACCGGTATTTCACCAATAAAAACGGAGAAACCGAGCTACGCGGTCTTACCGGACTTCATGTCATTTCCAAAGACATTCCGCAATGGACCTGGGCCACTTTCGAGCACAAAGACAATACCGATCTTAAAATTATAGAGCGTCTGTTCCCTCGCCTCAAATCGGTCGATCGTTTTGGAAAAAATGCCGAAGGCAAGGTTTCGGACGAGCTGAAAGCGCTTTTCCGACAGGCCGGCATGGATCCGAAATGGGAAAATTATATCCTGCGCGGCACGCAGATCAATTATACCGACAATAAGGGGAAGCCCACGCTGCTCGGCAATACCCAGCTCGAAAACAGCTTTATGCTCTCCTCTTCCTGCATTACCTGCCATGCGAGGTCTTCGTACGGAGGTACGATGGAATTTGCCGATCTTCCTAAAGAGATTCAAGAAGCTATAATAGCGGAAAACCCCCGGGGACAGCATTATTTTAACGGACTCGGATTCGGAGTAAAAAACCCCAATCCGCTACATCCGCAATACGATGCTTTCCTTACCCATAACGGAAGCCCGAAGCCTGAGTGGTTTATCGCAAGGGGAAGAATCTCTAACCGATTATACACCTACAAACAGCTTGATTTTATCTGGAGCTTTACGCGGGCCAAACGAAGGACACCTTACCAGGCTCCTTAATTTTACTGCACACTGCTGCGAAGGAGAGGTCTCCGATCTCTCCTTTTTTGCGTATATCAGTCTTTTAATTCGCCCCGGTTACCGCGTACGTAATAGCTGTACTCTTCGAACCTGATTTTGAAATACATAATCAGATCGTACTGCGAAACCGAGCGCAGAAAATTCATATCAGGGTTGCAGAAAAAGATAAAATCGTCAAATTCTTCTTCGCTGAGCGAAATAATATCTCCTTTTACATACTTGGCCAAAAGCTCGCGCAAGAGATCGCGTTTGGCGTCTTCGTACTCCAGCTCGGCTACTTTTTGCTTTTGCCTTTCGATACGGCTAAAGCGCTCATACAATGCGGTGATGGGACTTTCGAGAGAACCGTATTCACTATAGGACGAGGTCTTGCGTTTTTCCAGCCTTTGTATGTCTTTTTCGATTTCGGTAAACTCACGATCGGCTCTGATCTCGATAGTTTTAAGCTCCAGGGGCTTTTTTTCCAGCTTTACTTCCCAAATTTTACCTTTTTCCCAGGTCGAATCGCGGAAGCATAAATTGAGTGTATGATAATCGCGTGCAGAAATGGTAATGGTATCGGCAGGACGGATACGCATCTCAAAAGTACCGTTGCGATCACCAAAAGCGCCTGTGCCCGTGCGTTTGTTGACCGCCATATAATTTATCCAAACGAACGAATTTTCGCTGTCGATTACTTTAACTTTAAGACGAAGGGTATCGGTCTGTTGTGACCAGACCACCGAAGGGGTCAGCAATACGATAAGCAGAAAAAAGAGGCGGCTCGGGTTCAACACAAAAAATCTTGTCGGTCAGGTAAGGGTAAAATACAAATTCTATTCCGTTTCCGGATCTTTTTTTTCCAAATCCTGTTCTTTTTCGATACGGGCCGATTCTTCGACGGTGAGTGTAAGCAGATTCTCCATACCCCATTCGCGGGCTTCCTTGGTTTTGAGCAGCCTGCGCAAAGCCAGCAAGCCGAAGGCTCCGCCCGGAAGCACAAATATGCCTGTAATTCCAGCCGCCTTTACGGCATTTATAAGGGTCTTGCGAAGATTGCGAGCCGCTACTTTGTCGGTGCGCACTTTACCCGAGCGTAAATCCTGCAGCGCCTGTTCGGCATTATGCCCCAGCTCGCGCGCTACCTCACGGTTGCGCCGAAACTCTTTTCGGAGATTCGCTTTGCCCGTCTTAAACCACTCTTTGAGCCGGAGATAATCCTCCGCCGGATTTCTTTCTATATCTTCTTCCATAACCTCAATCGCTGCAAAGTTACGGACATTTCCGATACAGTCTCAGGTCGGTATAAACAGCACCCTTTTCATAATCAGGAGGCTTTCGCTTAGCGCCGTATGTTTTTTTGGAATAGCTTTACCGGTATGAAGCTTTCGGTAGCTACCCGGTATCTCGAATTTACGCATCCCTTCAGGCTGGCGACGGGCGAACGCACAGGAACCCACACGGTATATGTACGCCTCTCGCACGAAGGGATGGATGGCTATGGCGAAGCTACACTCCCGCCCTATCTGCCCGAAACACAGTCTTCGGTGATTGCATTTGCAGCAGGACTCAAGCTGCCTGATCGTTACCAAAGCAGCGAAGCAGAAGCATTTACCAGCTACCTCGCCACTTGCGCTCCGGGTAATTATGCCGCGAAATGTGCCGTCGAAACGGCTTTCAGGCACCTTTGCGCACAACTGGATAACCCCTTCCCCCCTCTTTTACCGGTCTCTCCTTCTAAACTGGCTCCGCGTTGCACGTTTACGCTAGGCATGGGCGATGCCACCGAAACCGTTCAAAAGCTCGAAGAAGCAAGCGATTTCCCCCTGCTTAAACTCAAGCTCGGGCAAACCGACGATTTGGCGTATGTGCGCTATGTCCGCAGTATGACGGATAAGCCTTTCTGTGTCGATGTGAACCAGGGTTGGGACAACCCTTCGCAGGCTCTTGAACTGGCTTATGCCTTGAAAGAACTGGGCGTACTGCTTATCGAGCAGCCTTTTGTAAGGCAGGATTTACACAGTCATGCCTGGCTAAGCGCCCGTAGTCCGCTGCCCCTTATCGCCGACGAGTCGGTACAAACTCCCGAAGACCTGCCGGAAGTGCTGAATGCTTTTCACGGAATTAACGTGAAAATTCTCAAGTGCGGTGGTTTGGGACCTGCCGCATTGATGATACAAACTGCGCAGAAAAGCGGTAAATTTGTGCTGACGGGCTGTATGTCCGAATCTTCCTGCGGCGTGTATCATGCTTCGCAGCTTGCCCCGGGCTCGGATCTGCTTGATTTGGACGGGCCTTACCTGATTCGCAACGACCCGTTTACGGGTTTCGCTATACGCAGGGGGTATTGTGAAACCACGCAGCTTCGTTTGGCCGATCCCCTTAAATTTGAAGAACTATGAAACCTACATTGGTAATAGGCGCCAGCGAAAATCCGGAGCGGTATTCGAATATGGCTATACACAACCTCAGACGGTACCAGCACCCGGTATATGCTATCGGATTGCGGGAAGGAAAAGTGGAAGACGTACCCATTGTCAAAAATACACCTGAATGGAAAGACGTGCACACAGTCACTTTATACCTCAATCCTGCGCGGCAGCCGGCTTATTATGACTATATCATCGGACTGAAGCCGGAGCGGGTAATTTTTAACCCCGGCGCCGAAAATCAGGTGTTCGAGGCATTATTGGCAAAGCAGGGCATAAAAACCGAAGAAGCCTGTACCCTGGTGCTGCTCAATACGGGGCAATACTAAGCCTCGGGCTTAAAAGAAAGCGATACGGAGTTTACGCAATACCGTTCGCCTGTTTCGGTAGGTCCGTCGTCGAACACGTGGCCGAGGTGTCCTCCGCAGCGTGCGCAGACAATTTCGATGCGAATCATTCCGTGGCTCTGATCCCTGATGCGTTGTATGCGTCCTTCTCCCAGCTCGCTGTCGAAACTGGGCCAGCCGCAATGGCCGTCGAATTTTGAATCCGAGTCAAAGAGTTCGGCCCCGCAGCCCCGGCAGTAGTATTTCCCTTTTTCAAAATGGAGGTTATAGGCTCCGCTGAAAGGTCTTTCGGTACCTTTCAGCCTGAGTACGCGGAATGCGTCGGGCGGAAGCTCGTTCGCCCATTCTTCTTCTGATTTGCTGATTTCGTATGCCATTAGATGAAGTATTAATACCGGATGTACAGCGAAATAAACCCGGAAGGACTTATCTTCGTGAGTAGGAAATAGCTGTGCAATCCCTATTTTTGTGAATGTGACGGAACCTTCTAAAGATACAAAATCCATCCGTAAAACGCCGGGCATTGTGCAGGTGGTGCTGCTTATCCTCATTGTATGTGTGGTGAGCTTTCCGCTGTTTATCATTATTTACAACCATATTCCTCCGGTATATCTGCCTTTTACCGAAGGCGTGCGTATAGACCATGTGCTTACTTTTGCGGTGGTCTTTACTACCGTGTATATACTGGCACGGCGCATAAGGTATTTCCTTTACCTGTTTTTTGCAGGCGGCCTGCTGGCCTTGAGCATTACGAGCTTTACCGGGCATTACACGTTCAGGCAGCTTTACAGCGATTATTCGGCTTTTCTGCACGGAATCAACCATTCGGCCATCCGCTTTCGTTTCGACAATCGGAATCCGGAAGATGCCGTTTTCGGGTTAGCCAGCCAGTTTCGGGAAGCCATCGACTACCGCAGCGAGTCGGTGCGTAATTATGCGGCCGATATTGCCGTGATGCATTTTGAAGAGTACGTCAACAATTCGAACCGTAAGATTATACAGTTTTTTTCGGTATTTAAGGAAATACGCAAGCGCTGGAGGTATGTGTTTGATCCGGTGTCGGACGAGTATTTTGCAAAGGCTTCGGAGACTGTACGTCAGCTAAAAAGTGACGGGCGTTTTAAAGGCGACTGCGACGATTACTCTATCCTGATGGCGGCCTGTATCAAGGCCATCGGCGGGGAAGTGAAGCTGGTTCGCACTACCGTACAGACCGAGCAGGGATCGATCGGGCACGTGTATCCCGAAGTATTGGCGGGTACCGTTAAAGATTTGGAAAATATCAGCTATCTTATTCGTCAGGTTCTTTTTGTAAAAGAAAATCAGGATCAGCCTATTTATTACCATGTGGATGAAAACGGCAGGGTATGGTTAAATTTCGATTACAACGATTATTACCCCGGCGGGAAATACCAAAGCACCATTCGCCGTTCGGAGCTGCGGATCTGATTTATCACTCCATTCCATTTTGCCTGAATTCACGAAATAACTGCCTACTATCAGCCAACAATTGCGCCTTGCTTCGGCAAAATACAAATGCATTAAGGAATTTTAGCTACTTTAGTGTAATGTACGTAATACGGGGCTCAGATGGGCTTCAAAACGGATTTACCGAATGTAATACAGAAAGAAAAGCGAATCTATTTTTGATAAATCACCTCACATTTTCAATCCTTAAACTCATTTCTCTTGGAACTCCTTAAGTACATTTTCGGTCTCGGTATCGTTTTTATCGTGTTCAGTCTCATCTGGGGATTTTTTATGTTTCTCTACCGGCTTATTACCGGTTTTCAGTCGCGTGGCCGTATCGAAATTTATATTTTCCAGTTGGTTAACCTCTACCTGTTGGTCTCACTCAGCGCGATGCAAACCTTAGAATACATTGAAAAACCACAATCGCCTCGAATTTTCCTGACTATTATAGGTATGCTGGTGCTGTATTCCTACCTTACCGGCAGGCTCGAAAGACGACGGCTTATCATTCAGTTTAACAACCGGCAAGTGGTACAGGAAAAGCCTAACCTGGCTGCCGAATCGCTCAGCATTATTGCCAGTTTGGTCTATTTTTCCTTCTGTCTGACCCATCCGCATATTATGGAAAACGACGTAAACCTTTGGTTTTACGGCACGATAAGAGAAATTTATGACACTCCGGTTATCGGGTGGATCATCGGGCTGATAGGCGTATTTTTCCTGCTGATCATGCTTATAAAAAGCGTGGTAGTAACTGCCGGGCTTATTTCCTCCTTTATGGATATTCTGAGCGGCAACTACTCCCGCCGCAACCGGAACGACGATGATAGGCACGATAACGACGGTGGGTTCACCGATTACGAAGAAATACGCGACGATAGGGATTAAGCATTAATCCGAAACGGTCTTGTTTTTTTGAATTGAACCCTGTAGTACTCAAGTACTATATGATTTTTTCAGAACATGGAGCTAAGCTACGAAGGCATAAGCATTCAGGAAGCGACACGTATTCAACAATCGCTCAGAGAAAAGAATGTGATACGCGCACGAAAAGGGCCGCTGCAACTCATCGGCGGGGCAGATATTTCACTTAACCTTTACAGCACGACCATCTACGCCGGAATCGTATTGCTTTCGGTTCCGCAGCTTATCCCCGTGGCGTATTCGCTGGTAAAAGCCGAAACACGGTTTCCTTACGTGCCGGGATTTCTCGCTTTTCGGGAAGTACCTGCGCTGGTAAAAGCCTGGGCACAGCTACGCTCGCGTCCCGATGTGCTGATAGTGGACGGACACGGAATAGCGCATCCACGACGTATGGGAATTGCCGCGCATTTCGGAGCGGTTAGCGGCCAGCCCACAATGGGTTGTGCCAAAAAAATACTTTGTGGCAAGTACGAAATGCCTGAAACGATACAGGGTTCCTATAGTCCGATCTACCACCGCGAAGAGCAGATCGGTTATGCCTTCCGCAGCAAAGCACGTGTCGCACCTGTGTTTGTATCGCCCGGGCATCTGTTAAGCCTCGACGACAGCCTCGACATTATTGGCCGCTGTACCGGGAAATACCGAATTCCGGAGCCTACCCGGCTGGCGCACGAAACCGTAAACCGCTTTCGGAAAGGCGAACTGGAAGCCGGTTATACCGAACTTTGAGCGGATATTCAGCTCAAAAAACAACTTTTATAGGATACGGAGAAACCTTCACCGACTTTTTAAAAAGAATTTCTCAGCCTGATTTTTTAACTGTTTTTCAGAATTGTAAATCAAACGAGAGTTAAAAGATATAACTGTTTCTTAGCCCCTCAAATATTGCCAATATTCTATGCAACCGATGTACTCGCTCCTTATCCACCTTTTCTTTCCGCTGATTCTATTCAGCATACTTTATACCCATTTTAAGGGTCAATCGGGAGGAGACTTGGGGCTAATGGCTTTCTATGTGATTTTTGCGATAACTCACCTTCTTTTTATCGGAATACGCTCCCTAAAAAAAACAAAGTGGTATAGCCTGTCGGGTTTTTTAATTGCCCAGCTTTGCGTATATATTTCCATAAAATTAATGATAACCAACGAACTACCCCTCTATCCTTTCTGATTCCGCCGTGTTTTATCTATGCGTACAAACTTTTGTAAAAGAACCTCCTAAAAACAGTAAACCCGGGCTATTTCGCTGAGGAAATGAACCCGGGGTACTGCCTACTTGCTTGCTTTGCCTTACATTAAGCGCCGGAAAAGTTTCCGACTATATCAGGAAAATTTCCTGAGGCGGTATGCTGAGGGCACTTTTTTCTACCCGCAATAACCGCTGCAAAATCTTTTCTCTTTCTTCACGTTTTTCAAAAACCCTCTCTGATTATGCTGAAACAAATTTCGATAAGCAAAGTCTATTTTATATGCCCTGTTTCCGGTATTTGAAAAAAACACGCGTTTTTACGTAGAACGACTGAAGTTTATACGGATTGAGGGAATGCTAAGTCAAGCCTGATCAACGAGTGTTCCAGTCAAGTCATAATCTCCGGCCTCTGTGATACGGACAGAAACAAAATCGCCTATACGTAAATAATCGGCTGCTGCATTTATCAATACTTCATTATCTACTTCGGGCGAATCGAATTCTGTACGTCCCACATAATTTGCGCCTTCTTTGCGATCGATAAGCACCTTGTATATCTGCCCTATTTTTTGCTGATTCAGCGCAAGCGAAATGCCTTGCTGTACCGCCATTATTTCGGCTGCACGTGTTTCTTTTTCTTCGGCAGGCACATTGTCTTCCAATTTATAAGCGTGCGTATTTTCTTCGTGCGAATAGGGAAAAACGCCCAAACGATCGAAGCGGGTATCTTCGACCCAACGCAGCATTTCTTCGTGATCGGCGATCGTCTCGCCGGGATAGCCGCTAATGAGTGTAGTGCGCAAAGCGATACCGGGTACCCGTTCGCGAATGGTAGCAATAAGCGCATCGGTTTTTTCGCGGGTAGTACCGCGACGCATGCTCTTAAGCATTGGATTAGAAATATGCTGCAAGGGCATATCCAAATACTTGCAAATATTCGATCGCCGGTTTATCACCTCCAGTATTTCGAGCGGGAAGCCTCCCGGAAACGCATAATGTAACCTTATCCAGTCTATACCTTCGACATCGGCCAGGCGTTCGAGCAGCTCGGGTAATTTACGCGCGCCGTACAAATCGAGCCCGTAATAAGTCGAATCCTGCGCAATCAGCAAGAGCTCGCGTGTACCGTTACGCGCCAGTCCGCGGGCTCGTTCCACCAGCTCTTCCATCGGTACCGACACGTGGCCGCCACGCATCAGCGGAATGGCACAAAAGGAACAGGGGCGATCGCAGCCTTCGGAAATTTTAAAATACGCGTAATGCACCGGGGTAGTCAGCAAACGCTCCCCTACCAGCTCCTGCCGGTAATCGGCTTTGAGGGTTTTGAGCAAACGCGGCAGATCACGGGTGCCGAAATAGGCATCGACTTCGGGAATTTCTTTTTCCAAATCACCCTTGTAACGTTCGCTCAGGCAACCTGTTACATATACTTTGTCCACATACCCACGCTTCTTGGCATCGGCAAATTGCAATATCATGTCTATACTTTCCTGCTTGGCCTGTTCGATAAAACCGCAGGTATTGATAATGACGATGCCCGCATCGTCTTGCTTGCTTTCGTGCTCTACTTCAAAACGATTGGCTTTGAGCTGTCCCATCAGCACTTCCGAATCCACCACGTTCTTGGAACACCCCAGCGTAATGACGTTGACCTTGTTCTTTTTAAGGGTCTTTGTTTTCATTCGGCAAATATCCGACTAAAATTCGGTTCGGAAAAACGACTGCTTAAGGAAGAACGAGTGTCGTCCCGAAAAAGAGAATTAACCTGTAAAATAAGGGATTACTTATCGAAAACAACTTTCTGCACGGGATACCGCTTACCGTCTCCTTCGACCAGCAGCAGGTAAGCTCCGTTCTCGTAAGAAGAGCCGTCAAAATGAATCTCGGTCTGTCGGCTAAAGGAAAGCTGATCAACGACCGTTCCCGACTCCTGCAAGAGGTAAAGCGTAATTTCTTCATGCTCCCTGCGCAACAGGATATGGTAATATTCATCCTCTAATTTTTTGAATACCATAGCAGGATCAAGCTCTTTCAAGGGTTCGCTCTGCAAATCCGGATCGGTAGCCACCATCCGCATCAAGCGGTAGCTATAAAGCGGCGCATCTGCACCCACGGTATCTTTGAAATAATAGGCCAGCGGACGGCCTGCCGGCGATCGGCGGGCTACCCTTACATCGAGTACCGTCCAGTCGGTACCGTTTACCGAGCGTTCGAACAGATACGTACAATGTGCGTAAGACTCTTCTACCGACCACATTAAGAAGTTTATCCCGCTATGGTGCCTGAGAAAAGAATCGGAAGAAACAACAGGCTCTGTGTTGAACAGATCCGTTTTATTCGAGATAAGTGTGTCGGGATGAGCGGCATAGAGCAAGCTGCCCTGAAAAAGAAAAAGACAAAAGAGAATTTTATGCATTGAAAAAGGGGTGTGAATACCTCCACTCAAAAGTGGCAGTTATTCAGCGTATGCGCATGACCCTTTTCGCGGATTTTAAAAAAATAAGTGTTTTTACCTAAAAAGTATTTTCTACTTACCTCACTACAGTAACGGAGCCATTCTTACTAATATGCTGGCTGCCCGAAAGTGTACGCGCCTGTATCTGATAAGCATATACTCCGCTTTCGACCAGTTGGCCCTGGTAGTGTCCATCCCATAGGCGATCTATGGTATCCGCTTCAAACACGAGCTCTCCCCAACGATTAAAGATCCGTATTGAAAATTCGCCAATGCCCCTTCCTATTGCACCCCAGGCATCATTGAGTCCATCGCCATCAGGTGTAAAGGCATTGGGCACAAAGAGCAAATAAGGGGATTCCACTTTTATTTCATTAGAAACGCTCTGCACATCTGCATTTCCCTGCTGATAAGCCACTACACGGTAAGAAAGAGAAGCCTGCTCATCCTGCGCTTTAAGCGATAAAGGTGTAAGAGCCATTAGATAAATACTAATTCCGATAATAATATAACGAAGCATAACACACTATTGTATGATGCGAAATTACTTCGGTGATATGCGCTGGAACAGCCGTTTTTAGGGTATTTCAGAAAAATGGTGAATTGCGCGAAAAGTCTTTTTTTTCACTTACGCCAAAAAACAGAAGCCTGAGTAAGTGATTCTCCTACGTGATTTCACGTGGTGGAGACAGCGCCGAAAGTCCTGAAAAATAAAGAGATTCTGAGTATCAGGGTTCAATTGTCGTGGAAATGACATTGCCCGGAATTCTTTTCACGGGTATCCACTGCCCGTTTTCGTCGAGTTTCTGTATTTCATAATACGCTACTCCGCTATCCCAACGGCGATAAGCTGTCCAGCGTAACTCATATTGCATATCGCCCAGCTTTTCGGATTGCAAAAAAACAGATGAGCTTTTATGCTGCCCGTACTGCGGAGTATCACAGATGTTTACGGTTTCGAGCAGGTAATAATAATTGCGGCGATGCACATCTACATCGCGATCGAGGTAAGCGCCCACTCCGGGAGGAAAGCTGCCTACCAGGATGTAATTCAGGCTGTCTTCGGAACGATAAAGGTTGTAATGCGCTACCAGATTGAGCACCGCACTTTCTTTCCATTCGGTCAGCACATATTCGTTCTGATGCACGGTAGAACGTATCAGTTCGGCGGTAAACTGCGGCATGGTAATTCCGCTCACATACACGGCCGAGCTGTCGGAAGCAGAATGAAGTCCGCTCTGATCAAGCCCCGAAGCATGTACCCTGTAAAAATAACCGCCCGTACAGTAGCCTAAGGTATCGAAGTATTCGCGATCCTGCGGATCCAACACGGCCAACTGGACAGGCGTACTGCTTCCGACTCCGTAACGGTACAAACGATAGCCGGTCACGGACGCCCCCATGTAAGGGGTCCACTCAATATGCACTACCGAAGCGCTTCTAAGCTGCGATTCAATATTTACCGTGCAATGCTTGCGCGATACGGCACTGCGGTTACACCCATCGACCGCTTTTACGAGGTAACAATATACATTGCTCAATGTGGCAAGTCCGGTTTCGGTATAAGACGAATCCTGTGTACTGCCCACCAGCACAAAGGTCCCCCCTACTTCGCGGTACACTTCATAATGCGTAATGCCCGGCTGCGGTACAGGATGCCATTCGACTCCCACCGTATAATCATCTATTACAGTAACCCGTTTAAGATAAGGCTCCGGTATCGGAAGGGTATCGTTAATATGAATATAACCGTTGTAAAACAGCGTATCGGAACAACCTGCATAGGAAGCGATCAGGCTCACATCCCAGGTACCCGGACCAAAAAGCACCTGCGCACTGTCGCCGGTATGCTGCTGCCCGTTACTGAACAACCATTGATAGGTCAGATCGCAGCAACCCTGCGCCTGAAAATGCACAAGGGTTTGCGCACACTGTTCTTCACTTGTCGATTGCATCGAAAAATCAGGTGCAGCGGCCACTTTCAAAGGAGAGAAAAAAGCCGTATCGCTGCATCCGCCAGCCGAATGCGCTATCAGCATAACCGTATAGTTTCCGCTGGTAACGTAGGTATGAAATACGGTATCGGAGCTCGTACTTTGCGTGGTTCCATCGCCAAAGTCCCAGTAATAAGACTGCGCCCCCTGCGAAGTGGAACGAAAAGTAGTGGCGAAAGGCGCACAGCCCAGACTGTCGGAGACTTCAAATTGAGCGTGAATCTCGGGTAATGCCTGTATGCCCGAAACCTGGTGAATAAATGCCGTACAACCCGAAGCATCGGTTACTTCAAGCGTAATATCGTATGAACCGGGTTCGGTATAGCTGTGTGAAGGATGCTGCTGATTGCTTTGGTTACCGTCTCCGAAATTCCAGTTCCAGGCTACCGCCCCCGAAGAGGTGTCGGTGAACTGTACTTGCACTTCATTGCAATTGGCCTGTAACAGGTATTCAAATCCTACCACAGGCCCTTTGATAGTTACCACTCCCGAAAGACTCAGGGTATCGCTACAACCCAATACCGAAGAGGCTACCAGGGATACGTCATATACTCCCGGTTCGGTATAAAGATGCTGCGGATTTTCCTGAGCGGATACATTTCCGTTCCCGAAATCCCATACATAAGTATCGGCCCCGGTCGATTCCGAATGGAAGGTCAGCGTAGCCGGTGCGCAGGCCGAAGACTGATCGACACTAAATAAAGCAGTAACCTGGCCTGTGGTAACCTGCGAAAGTACAAGTGTATCGCTGCAACCGTCGGCCGCAATAACCGTAAGTACCGGCGTAAATACGCCTGCTTGCGTATAGGTATGTGTGGGCGAAGGCTGCTGTGCAGAAGTACCGTCGCCAAAATCCCAATGCCAGGATACCGTACTGTCGCTGGCCGAAGCATTAAACGAAGCATTATAAGGCACACAACCCTGTACGGAAGGTGAAAAAGCATAAGCCGAATAAAGATCGATATTGGGACGGATAAGTGTATCGGTACAGCCCCTGATATCGGTAATGATGAGCTTTACCGGCCCCGAAGGTGGAGTGGTAAATACATGCACGGGATGCTGCTCGTTCGAGGTCTGTCCGTCGCCAAAATCCCACAACCAGGAAACGGCTCCTTCACTCTCGTCGGTACAGGTAAGGGTTACGGGTAAGCATTGCTTATCCTGCACAGTACTGAAACGGGCAAGCCCATGCCCCACTGTGATTTGCCGGGTCATTCTATGCAAACAACCTGCCGGCGCATAAGCAGCCACGGTAACCTCATACACGCCGGGATGCGGGTAATTGACCACCGGATTGGAGGCCCACAGCGCAGCGCCATTGCCAAACTGCCAATACGTGAATTGTTCTACGGGCAATCCTGTTCCGGTACAAAGTCCGGTAAACTGTACCCGGGTAGAACCACAATCCTCATCTATGAGGTAAGCAAAATCGGCCTGCGGTATATAAGAGGTTACCGGCTGGGCAAGCCGGTATTGGTAACTGCAACCCCGTGGGTCGGTTACGGTCAGTACCACCGTATAGCTGCCGTTGTCGGTATATTGGTGTGCGGGAGAAAAAGCAGAAGAAGTGTGGCCATCGCCAAAATCCCAATGGTAAGACGCGTACACGGAAGACGTAAAATGAAACTGCACAGGCTCACCGTTACAAACCTGATACATATCGGCCCAAATATAGTTAAACGCCGATTCGAACAGGGTCTGCACCTGCGATGCGCTGCAATTCAGGGTATCGGTAACCCGCTGTATCACATCGACCGATCCGTGAAGCGCAGCAGGCTGGTATTGGTGCGAAGGATTCGGCACCGAAGCGCTGTGTCCGTCGCCAAAATTCCAGTCCCAAAAAGCAGCGCCCGAGGATTGATCCTGTACTTCGAGCAAGGGATCGACACAAGTGGGAAAACGGGTAATCCTAAAACCGGGACTTACACCACCCACTTTTACCAAGCCCCGATAAAACACCGTATCCTGCGTTCCGTTATACGCATAAATCAAGCGCACATCGTACCATCCGGCACGGGAATAAGTATGCGACACATCGGGCTGCGTGGAAGAGGCTCCGTCGCCAAAATCCCAGCTTACAAGGGTATAGCCCGCGGGCAGCGGATTCCGGAAACGAGCCGTATAGGGCACACAACCCGATAGCGTTAAATAGCTGGTATTGACTACGCCCGAACCGGCAAAAGAAGGTATAGCCACGCCCGGATCTTCGGCACAAAGCCGAAGCGTCACTTCATTGATAATTGTTTGCGTATGGCTGCAACCCAACGAGTCGGTTACGGTCAGACTGGTAGAATACACTCCCTGAAACGGAAAAAGATGAAGGGGGTTTTGCTGGGTGGAGGTAGTACCGTCGCCAAATTGCCAGAACCAGCTTGTCGCATTGACAGAAGCATCGTGGTACTGTACGGCAATAGACGTACAGCTTGTATCGGCGGTCCAGTCGGCTTCGGGGCGCCCTATACGATAACGGCGAAATTCGGGATAATACTGGGTACAGCCTCCGCCGATTTTTAGGAGCAGCGAAACCACGTATTCGCCGGGTTCGTTGTACTGATGCGATACCGAAGAAGCAGAAGAAAGGGTTCCGTCGCCCAAATCCCACTCCCAGGCTATTGCACCGAGCGTCGAATCGGAAAGCATCACATTAAAAGGTGCGCAGCCTCTTACGACAGGAGGAGTGGTAAAGTCCATCGCCGGATTGACCACGGTTATATAATTCAATTTTACAATGCTATCGCTGCATCCGTTGGCCTCGCTCACTACCAATGCGACGTGGTAAGTACCCGGAGTTTGGTACACATGCACCGGATTGGCCTGAGAAGAAGTAGCTCCATCGCCGAAATACCAACGGTATTGACTGGAAGGATCGGTCGCGTATCCGGTAAACTGTACCTGCAACGGACCGCAGCCCATTGTGGCGCTGGAAGTAAATTCGGCTACCGGCCTACTTACGATTATAGGTTGTTCGACCGAAGCGGAGCAGCCGGCCGCATTAATGGCGGTAAGCCGCATCGGATAATGACCGCCCGATACGTAGGTATGCGAGCCGTGCAAGGTAGTATCTTTCACACCGTTGCCATAATCCCATTCGTAGCGAACCGCACCCGACGACTGGTTTTGAAAAGTAACCTGATAAGGGGCACAGCCCGAGGCACCCGAAGCGGTAAAAGCTACCTGTGGCGCGGGGGGAATAAAAACGGGCTGAGACAATGCAGAACTATAAGTACAACCTGCCAGTGTGGTCACCGTAAGCGAAGGCTGAAAAGTACCGGGTTGGGAATAAATATGTCCGGGAGAAGCTTGTGCCGAAACCGTTCCATCGCCGAAATCCCACTGATATGCCGCATATTCGGGATGAGGCGTGGAAGAAAATTGTACCGTAACCGGCGCGCAGCCTGCATATTCAGAAGCGGTAATGACCGGATTGCGACGGTTTTTTACAGTTACTGCAGCCTGCACGACCGTAGTATCGGTGCATCCGGAAGAATGCGTAGTGAGCAGCGACACTGAATAAGTACCGGGAGCTGTATAATTATGTACAGGGGCAGCAAGCGATGAGACCGTGCCATCGCCAAAACTCCACTGATAAGCGGCTGCACCCGGCGAAGCCGTAAAAATAAGTGGCAGACCGGGCTCACATACGAGCGAAGAAGAAACGGAGAATTGCGAAGACGTGATCGGTAAAACCGTGACAGCCCCTACCTGCTGCTTGATAGCCGAACATCCTTCTCCATTAGAGGCTATCAGTTTTACCGTGTAAGTACCGGGCAAAGCATAACGATGCGTAGGATGCTGGTCGGTCGAAACCGTACCGTCGCCAAAATGCCAGGTCCACTGATCGGCGCGCTGCGAAAGATTCGTAAACGAAAACGCGGTGGCCTGAGGGCAGCCCGAGGCTGTATTAACCTGAAAATCGACCAAAGGCACAGCATAGACGGAGACAAAATCGCTTTGCACCAGCGTATCGGTTTGTCCGGCGGCATTCCAGGTAATGAGTTTCACGGTATATACACCGGGTTGCAGGTACACTACCGAAGGTTGCTCGAGCGTCGAAAAAGCCCCATTGCCAAAATCCCATTTCCAGGACACGGCATCCTGCACATGGCTCTCAAACCGGACACTATGGGGTGCGCAACCCGCACGCGATGCGGCCGAAAAATGCGATTGTGCGAAAACGGAAGTTAGGGGCTTCGTGCAAAGCAGAAGTAACAAAGCAAGTAAACGTATATACATAATAGGAATCTATCCTGAAAATCAAAAGTATATCTACGTACGATTACAAAGCAGCCCTAAAAATCGTATTTTGAAAAAATAATATTCAGCGCTAAATTCTACGCTTTTTTACTTACTTACCCTCTAAAATAGGCTTCTCATTACGATTTCGAGCTAGGGTTCGCACTATACTTTAAAGATAAGCATCTCTTAAATAAAAGCAGGATAAGTTACTGTTTTTTTTCGTGCAGCGCTTTACGTTCCAGGCAGTAAGAGCCTATAAAAACCGCGTCGATACGGCTGTTAAAAAATACGGCCATCACATCGTTAATATCATTCACAATCGGTTTTCCCATCACGTTGTAGCTGGTATTGACCACCATAGGAATACCCGAGAGGCTGTAGAAATGACGGATAAGACGGTAATATTTCGGATTGATTTCTTCGGTCACCGATTGCAGACGTCCGGTAAGATTCAGGTGTACTACCGCCGGTACCTTGTCGCGCACCTCTTCCCGAAACGTAAGTGATTTTTCCATGTAAGGCGTAAAATCATATTGCTCAAAATACTCGGCGCCATGCTCGTGCAGAATGGAAGGTGCAAAGGGGCGGTAAGATTCTCTGAATTTGACCACAGCATTGATGCGATCTTTGTTATCGGCATATCCCGGATGTGCGAGAATAGAGCGATTGCCTAAGGCCCGGGGGCCAAATTCGGCACGCCCCTGTATCCAGCCTATAATTTGATTCTGATGCAGCAGCTCGGCGGCATAGTGTTCGGGCTGCTCCAGCTTTATGAAAGGTAAACCCGAAGTCTGTACATATTTTTCGATAGCCTCAGCGGTAATATCAGCTCCGCAATACGGATTGCGAAAATTACGCGACTGCCACAAAGGGCTTTGTGGAAAATCCTGCGCATGAGCCAGCAGCGCAGCACCTATGGCATTACCGTCGTCGGCGGGGCCGTTGGGCACCACTATTTTTTTAAACCAGCCCAGCTCGTGCAGCTTGCCTATTGCAGAAGAATTAAGCGCGCTTCCTCCCGATACGAACAGGTGGTCGGCTCCGGGAAGCAGCTTGCGTGAATGGTTGACCAGGTCGAAAAAAATAGCTTCAAACACCTGTTGCACCGTACAGGCAATATCTTCGCGCGGAATTTGATTTTCTTTTATCAATTCTGAGAAATAGCGGAGGTGATGCCCTACTCCGGAAGAGACGTGTGAGCGTTTAAACTTTCCATTCTCAAAACGGAATACCGCTTTCAGGGCCTTTTCAAGCATACTGTTATTCTTCCCGTAAGCCGCCATTCCCATTACTTTCCAGGCTTCGCCCTGCAGCATAGAATAGCCCGTAAGCAAAGTGCCTATCCAATAAAGGCTTCCGAGACTGTAAGCACTCTTGTCTTTCAGTAAAAGACGAAGACGTCCTTTCTGTATCTCATAGACAGAAATACCGCCCTTTTCTCCTCCTCCATCGATTACCACACAGAGTGCCGAATCGATAGCAGACGCATGAAGCGCGTTCACCGCATGGGTATCGTGATGGGTAAAATACCGTTTGGTGATTTTTACCTGCGGATGGTTTTTAGCAAAATACACAAACAGCCCTACACCTGCTTGGGCAAAACTAGCGGGTGTACGGTTAATGACCTGGTATGAATCGTAGTGGACTCCCTTTTTTCTAAACCATTTGCGCAGCCAATAGTTATCGTCGAAATTGCTAATTCCCGTTACATTCAAAAGCTTCATGCTCCTGTGTCTTGCTCTGTTCCAGGAATAAGCCACTACCAATTCGTCTATCTCTTTTACGTCTATATGGCTGAAAATGCGTTCTACCAAAAAATCGGGGTCGGCAGGACACCCGATAGCCATCTTATATTGAAAAAACCGTTCGGTAGCTTCGGCAAAAAGAATTTCTCCGGCTTCATTCAGCACGCAGATCGAAGGATCGTGAAAGTTTTCGTTAAGTCCGATGTATAGCTTTTTACGCATGTAACTACGAATTGAAACGGATAAAAAACGGTTCCTACTTTGCTACCTGCGGTGAAAGAGTTTGCCGAAAAAATTGTACACAGGAGTCGATACGATAGCTGCTGCTACATACAGCATATAAATCATATAGAAGGGTAAGGCTAAAAGCAGGAGCAGAAAAGACAGCCAACGGAGCGTAACCTGCAGACCCAAAGAGCCTAGCACCATGCCGCAGATGAAGCGTTTTTTAGAAATAAATTCAGGCCTTACCACATCCATCAGAAGGATATACCGGTCTTCTCCGGTAGCGTTCCAGGCGCTATGCTCATAGGCGTCACAAAAAATGACCAGCTTTCCTTCTTCCCAGGATCGTTCTTCGTCTCTTACCCTGATCCCTATTTCGGGCAATGTACCCGGTATTTTTAGCCCCAAATGCACCCTTACCGCTCCATTGGTATCTCCGTGGTGAGACTTCACTTTCGCACCGGGGCCCAGCTTCACAAAATTGGCAGATACCAGTCCTTCGACACGAGACAGCACTTTTAACGTTTCCGGGAAGTGTTTTATCCGCTTGTGAAACTTAACTCCCCAGGCAATCAGTCCTACCGATTTCCAACTATTGGCATCAGAGACCATGCCTGTATGAAAATAAGACTTCATGCCTAAATCCGAGCTCAGGTACTTGCGCAATTCGGCCTGGATGATTTCTGAAGAGCGCTCCAGCTCATCTGCCCAACGAAATTCGGAAGTGCTGAAAAAAGCGGGTTCTTCGCCTGCATAAGGTTTAAATCCGGGACTAAACACAGAAAACCATAAGCGCGGTTTCTTTTGTGGCATATCAAAAATTTTGTCGGTAAAATAACACGCTAAATATATCAAAAAAAGAACTAGCGGATAGCCTCAAGGTACCGCGTGAAAACAGCGCATAATAAAGCGTCACAGAAGACATGAAGCATTCATTCTGAACGGCAAAGGGATTTAGGTGCAGCCTTTTTGATTTTTTTAATACATTGCCTCTCCATTTTAACACCATACCTGCCTTGATGGAAACCGAAAAAATCAGAAATATCCGTCTGAATTTTATCGTATCCGGGCCAAGAACGGGAAGTACCCTGCTTTCGACCATGCTGAATATGCATCCGGAAGTCGTTTCTCCGATCGAAGAGCCTTTTGCTTATAACCTGTATGCCAGATACCACCGGATAACAGAATGGACCGAAGCGGTAATCGACGCCTATTGCCGGGATTTTTTCCTTTTTTCGGACGAAAATCTCGGTTTTCAGTTTCCGGGCAAAGACGAGTTGCGCGATAGCTTACGGGCACACCGCGAATCGCTCGACTTTCACCTGGCGATCCGGCTTACTTACCTGCTTTTCATTCCGCTCAAAGACAAGCAAGCGGTCACCACCATTGTAGATAAACAATTGAAAATGACCGTTTGTCTGAAACAATTGGCCGATCGCTACCCCGACGCAAAATTTATCCTGCTTTACCGGAATCCGCTCGACAACATACCCCGCAGAAAGAAGCTGCTGGAAAACAAATACAAACGCCAAACCCAAAGCCTCACCTACAACGCGCTGAACTGGAACTACGATTACGGCGTGCTGCTGCGGGATAAAGAAAAGCTCGATCCCAGGCGGCTGCTCGAAATTCACTATGAAGAATTGATCCGCGAGCCCGAAACCGTCTTACAGCGTATCTGTACCTTTTTACAGTTGCCCTATACCGAAACGCTTACCGGCTATGCTCCTCTTTTGGAAGAATTATTTGAAAAAGTGAAGAAAAAAGATCCGGAAACAGGGAAGCTGCTGCAGCAGCACATGGGAATAACGCGCAAGCCCAATCCTGCAAAAATCGGGGCCTGGAAAAAAGAGCTGCGTGCAGAAGAGGCCAATCTTATATGGAGTATCTGCGGAAAAACGGCCGAAAAGATGGGCTATACACGCGATCCGGATATTCGTCCTGCACGTAAAAGCATCCGCTACTATTTACTGAAAATCAGAATGTATCTATTCAAATACGGCGTGCAGCACGTTTGGTTTTCGCTGCTCCCCTACTCGCTTAAAGCACTGATTAAAAAACTGATGTACGGTAAACGCAAATCCCGCTTTGAACCGATGTTCAAGCCCGAAATGTTTCGCGACTAAATTTACCGCAAGCAACTTATCAGCGCTTATTTTTCAGGGGTAAAAAATATCCGAACAGCAGACGGCAGGAACCTCTGCTTTTATCACCTCATTCCTTTACGGGATAAGGCTTTGGCAATGATTTATACGTAAAAACACCTATCCTGTTTATTCACAAAAGAAAGTGCTTCAAAACTACACACTTAACTTATTTCCCAACAAAAACAGGGACATTTGATTTTGGATTATTAAATTTGGAGGAACACCATCTTATCTCCTCTACTATTCCATGACATCTGAAGAAGTTAAAAAAATCCACATCAATTTTATCGTATGTGGACCACGCACAGGAAGCACCTTACTTTCGTCGATGCTGAATATGCATCCCGAAGTTATTTCTCCTGTAGAAGAGCCTTTCTCTTACAACCTTTACTTCAAATATCACAATGTAAAAAAATGGACCCGATCGGTTATAGATGATTACTGCAAAGACTTTTTTCTGTTCTCGGGCAACCTGCTCAGCTTTCAGTTTGGCACCAAAAACGAGCTGAAAGAGCGCTTATTAAAGCATGAAAAAGCACTCGATTTCAACCTTGTGGTAAGGCTTACCTACCTTTGTTTCATTCCGCTGAAACACAAAAAAGGAATCACCACGATTGTGGACAAGCAGATCAAAATGAGTAATTATCTGCTACAGGCTTCGACCATGTATCCCGAAGCGAAGTTTGTGCTGCTGTACCGCAATCCGCTCGATAATATTCCCAGAAGAAAGCGCATGTTAGATAACGGCTACAAGAAGAAAAGAAAGCAGAGCTTCATGTACAATGCGCTGAACTGGAATTATGATTATTCGCTGCTGATGAGAGACAAGGAAAAAATAAGTCCCGATCGGATTCTGGAGGTGAAGTACGAAGACCTGATTTTAGATCCGAAAACCCAGCTTCAAAAAATATGTAATTTCTTAGCTATCCCCTATTCGGATCAGCTTTTGGAATACGATGAAATTTATAAGAAAAGCTTTGAAAAGCTGAGCAGCGAATACGATATAAGCAGCTACCTGCTTAGTCATTTGGGACTTACTCAAAAACCACTTCCTTCCAAAATCGGTGCATGGAAAAAAGAGTTGGATCCTGCCGATGCGAATGTTATCTGGGATATTTGCGGAAAAACCGCCGAAAAAATGGGCTATACACGCGACCCTTCCATCGCAAGCGTAAGCAGAGGATTACCGTATTACCTGCGTTACACAAAACTCCTGATTTTGAAATACAGCATACAGCATCTTTGGATATCTCTGCCATTTTCGGTGCAGGCTTTGCTCAAAAAAATGAAGTACGGTAAAAGCAAATTCAATTACGTGCCTTTGTTCCACTCTTCCGCCACAACGGCCAATGCGAACAAATAAGATATTCCGTATCCTGCACAGCCCGGCATGAACGGAAAAACAGTATCTTTAAATTATGGGTACTCCACCTCGGTTTTACGAAAGTCAGCAATTCCCTTATACGGCACTGCTGGAAGCACATACAGACACCATCGTTAGCGAGCTTAAGCGTGTTATTACGCACAATTCTTCCTTAAAGCCGCTAAAAAGCAACTGGATTGCCGCACATCCGTCTTACGTGAAAGGAATCAACGAAATTTCCTGGAAAACGTTCGAGTTTGTGTTTTTCGGGATAAAAAAACGAAGCAATATCGAAGCCTGTCCCGAAACGTGGAAGCTGCTGCAACAGATACCAGAGCTTATCACTGCCCAGTTTTCGGTGCTGCTGCCCCACACACACATCATGCCGCACAAAGGATACAGCAAAATTATACTGCGCAACCACCTGCCTTTGGTGGTGCCTCCCGGCAATACCTGCGCCTTACGTATAGAAGATCAGACCCACTACTGGGAAGAAGGAAAGCTGGTCGTGTTCGACGACAGCTTCGAGCACGAAGCCTGGAACCGTTCCGACGAAGTGCGCGCCGTACTGATGTTCGACATCGCCAAACCCGGCTGCGGCTATACCGCAGCACAAATATGCCGCTACAAAATGGAAAGGGTAGATGACCCCTTTCTGTTACAGATAGCACCGAAAGAAACCTGGGTCGGCTGGCTCGAACAAGGCTATTTCAACGAATAATACCAACCCTCCTTCTGCCTGCTCCATGCCCTACATTTTTAAGCTACTGCCCAAATTTCGCTTTCACATCAGCCTTAGCTTTTTTGCGTTTTTGTACATTTCGGTAAAAATCGCAGATCCCTCTGCCCAGCTATTACCGGTACTCATCGCTTTTACGTTTTGGCACAATTCGGTCTATGTTTTTAATAAAGTAACCGACGTGGCCGAAGACCGGCGCCTTGGTAAAAAAGCCCTCAGCAATCGCGAACGACTTCCTTTTCTATGGATTAGCCTGTTGTTTATGCTTATTCCTCCGCTGATCCTGATCGGATATGGCTATCCGGTCATTCCCTTGCTGCTTTTTTATCCGGTAGGAATACTTTACAGCCTTCCGCTGTTCGGCGGAAAAGTGCGCATCAAAAACATGTACCTCGTTAAAAACATTTACGCTGCTATCCTTATCACGCTTGCACCTGCCGCTGTAGTACTGATCAGTTACCTGGGGTATCCGGCCAACGACAGCCTGCTGTGGAAGAATTATATATTGTACCTCGGATTGCTTTTTCTGGCGGTAGAAATTATCTCGGATATTCCCGACCGGGTGGGCGATCAGTTAACCGGTGTAAAAACTTTGGCGGTGGTGCACGGTTTTAAAACCGCACGCCTCGTCGGACTGGGGCTACTGACCCTGATTATACTGATTTTTGCGTTCGAACCTAATCGGCTGGGACTTATCCCACCGGGGTTTATTGGGATAGTGCTGTTCCTGATGACAGAAGAAAATCAGCACCGCATGATGCGTATCCTTTTTGGAGGTTGGCTGCTTATGGGTGTGATTTCCGGAATTTTGGTAATAAGTCTGTCGTAAAACCAAGATCTTTCAAATCCCCTGCACACGTTCCTGCATAGGAAGCAGCAGCTCACGCGGCTTTTCGCAACGAAAATCGACAGTGAGGTGAATACGGTCGAGTGTGCCGTGGTTCTGCGAAGAATGCAGATTGCTGTAATCGAAGATGCAATAATCGCCCTGCTTTTCAAAATAAGCGGTCTGCGTACCGCAGGTCAGTTCCGAACCACCGGGGTTGTCAAACAGCGCCAGGTGAAAAATAAGATGCGACAGCTTATGCGCATGCGCAGCCGTACCCGAACCGGGGCCAAGCCGCATAAAGCTGGAAAAATAGACCTTATCTACACCCGACACCAGCGAAATGCTGCGGGGAAAATGTACGTTCACATCGTACCATTTGATAGGAAATCCCTCTTTAAAAAGTGGAAAAGCGCCCCAAATGCCTTTGCGGGAATCGTAGCCCACGGTTTCTTCGTCTATACCGGTTTCGCGTATCCAGTAGTCAATATGCGAATACGTTTCAGGAAGTTTTTTTTGCATAAAATCGTTCAACTCGGGCAGAGCGCCTACGGCCGTTTCAAACTCCCGGCTGATCAGACTGCAATGTTCCCTGATTTTTTGCAGGTAAGGAAACTGCTCTATGCGGTAAAACATGGGCGACATTCTTTTAAAAAGTGAATCAGTTCATCTTCGTACAGGGAACTTTTTTCCCAATACATTTTAAAGGGCGGATGAATAAGAGGTTTATTTTCAGCGGCAACCGCGACCTGTAAATTGGCATATTTACTTGCTTCGGCACGGGTAAATGTTGCATTTTCGTCGTACCCTATATTGCTTACCAAATTTGACCGGGGTACCACCACCAAGCCCTGATTACGCCATATATCGAGGCACCATTGCACATCCCAAAGCGGATACACATCGCGATGAAAACGAAATACAGCCGTCCACTGCTGAAAATGCGGCTGCTTAAATTTAATGAAAAGCTGTTTTTTATACCGTTCCCAGGTATCTTGCTGCAAATTAAATTTTTGCCAGGCACGGCGCCAGGTAGCCCATCCCCACGAAGGCAACGAATGCGGTACAAAAAAGTAGCTGTGCGGATAGTCCTGTAAGAGCGGATGATCCTGAATAATATTGGTGCCGTTGAGGTGCATCACCTGCTCATCGTGGGCATAGTGCTGTAATAAATTTCGGGAAAACTCAAAAAAGGCGGGCGAAGGCACACAATCGTCTTCCAGAATAATGGCTTGGGTTTCGGTCTCAAACACGCGATTCAGACCGCTGATTATCCGGGGCGACAAACCGATATTACGAGGCAGGAAATCGGTAATCAACTCGCATTCCCAGTCGATAGCGTCGAAAATACGCTGTGTTTCTATACAAAGGGCTTCTTCGGAGGGATCCTGCGGACCGTTGGCAAATACATACAAACGGGCAGGGCGACAGCGCGACAGCGCTTCGAATACCTTTTGCGTATGCGCCGGACGCCGGTACACAAACAGCACCACGGGTACTTCAAACTCAGCCCTTGCCCTGTTTTTCATTTCCAGCTACACTTGTTTTTTCCAATATACCGCATAACGGCTTATCCTTTGTATTTCTTCGTGAATGTGGTGCAGCTTCCTGAATTCGGTTACCGCTTCCTTACATTCGTACACCTCTGCATGGTAATCGTCCACATATACGAATCCTCCGGGCTGCACATTAGGGTACAAATTTTCAAGACTATTATACGTAGGCGTGTAAAAATCCACATCGATCAGCAGCATCGCCAGCGGATATTCCGCATTTTTCGACGTTACGGCGATATCTCCTTCAAGGAAGACCACATTTTCGAGCGGCAAGTCAAAACGTATAAAAACCGATTCCACTCCTTTTCGACTGATAGGACTCGGTGTAAATGTCGAAAAAAGCTCCAGCATCTTCCGATCTTTGGGATAGGTTTCGGCTACCGGCAAAAAACCGGTAAAGGTATCGGCCAAAAAAAGCCTGCGGTGCAACTGTTTTTTTTCGAGCAGCAGCGCCTGAAGATAAGCGGCCAGTCCGCCTCGCCATACACCTGCCAGCAAGATATCGCCGGGTATTTCTTCCGCTATCAGTGTATCGATCGCTTTGCTAACAAAATGAAAGCTGTCGCTCAGGCATAAGGTAAGCGTGTTTTCATCGCGCAGCATCTGCTCCACTTCCTCAAAACTGTTCAGCGTTTCGGGAGGGTTAACGGCTTGTAATACTTCTTCGGCTTTGCTCATGGCTCTTGTGTTTATGACGATGCCCAGGCAAGCCCCATTTGTCTTGCATCCTGCACATATCGGTTTAACGAAGCAAGGCTTACCTCGTACATATCGCTCCCATCGCGGTAATACTCCCTGTACCACGCGGTGGTATGGTGTAGCGTTTGCCGCAGTGGCCATATCGATTTCCAGCCCAGCGTAAGGGCTTTAGACGCGTCTATTTTCAGTACCTGATGTTCGGCAAATGAAGGAGAAACTTGTGCGACAGGCTGAACAGGTGGCCAATACCTGTAAACTTCTTCTATTACCTCTCCCACCGTTATTCCCTGCTGCTCGGGGCCAAAATTCCAGGCTCCCGAAAGCGTTTTCTTTTGCCGAAGCATTTCGCTTCCGAGCAGAAGATAACCCGACAGTGCGTCAAACACATGCTGCCAGGGCCTTACCGCTTCCTGATTTCGGACGGCAAAAGTTTCGCCTGCGGAAAGCGCCCTAAACAAATCGGGCAGCAGCCGATCGCGCGACCAGTCGCCACCCCCGACAATATTACCGGCCCGGGCTGTGACTACCGGACGCGCATTTGCAAAAAAAGAATCGTAATACGCTTTTGTAAGCAATTCTGCACAAGCTTTGGAGGCACTGTAGGGGTCGCTGCCTCCCAGGCTATCGGTTTCGGTGAGCAGGGTTTTTCCGTCGTTGCGGTAAACCTTGTCGGAAGTGACATTCACCAATCCGGTCACTGAGGCGGTATTGCGGAATACTTCCAGCACATTAAGCGTACCCAGCACATTCGTCATAAATGTGGCGTAAGGCTTTTCGTACGATACGCTTACCAAAGGCTGTGCAGCAAGGTGAAAAATGAGATCGGGTTCAAAACGCTGTATCACTTGGCTGAGTGCCGTTAAATCGGTGATGTCAGTTACTTCAGATACCGGTTCGATGCGTAGTATATCGCCAAGCGTTCCATTACTGATCCTATCTACTCCTTTCACCGTAGCACCCAACTGTTTTAGCCAAAAACAAAGCCAGGCACCTTTGAATCCGGCTGAACCGGTCACTATAATTTTTCGACCCTTATAGGCTTCTTCAAACAAAGCAATCATTTAATTCCAGGTTTTCCAGGGCACTTCGCCCGACTGCCAGAGCTGTTCCAGTTCTTTTTTATCGCGCAGGGTATCCATGCATTTCCAGAATCCTTCGTGCTTATAAGCCATCAGCTCGCCCTGTTCGGCCAATTGCTGCATAGGTTCTTTTTCAAATACAGTGGTATCGCCGGCAATGTAGTCTATCACCGATTTGTGGCAAACGAAAAAGCCCCCGTTAATCCATCCTTCGCCGGGTGGTTTTTCCTTAAAAGAATTGACGCTATTGTTTTCTGCTACACGAAGCTGACCAAAGCGGCCTTCGGGAATAACTGCCGTTAAGGTGAGCAGGCGGCCATGTTCGAGATGAAAATTGCGCAAACGGTTTATATCCACATCCGATACACCGTCTCCATAAGTAAGTAAGAAATGATCGCCTTGCAGATACGGCATTGCACGTTTAATTCTACCTCCGGTATGGGTTTCGCGCCCTGTATCGACAAGCGTCACTTCCCAGGGTTCGGTATCGCCGGTATGATAGCGGATGCTATTTTCGCGGAGGTTTATAGTCATGTCGTTGCGGTAGCGATAATAGTGGGTAAAAAAGTCTTTTATCACGTCTCCTTTATAGCCTAACAGCAAGATAAAGCGGTTAAATCCGTGTGCCGAGTAGAGTTTCATGATATGCCATAGAATGGGCATACCTCCTATTTCTATCATTGGTTTCGGACGAAGTAGGGTTTCTTCACCGAGCCGGGAACCTTCTCCCCCTGCCAGAATAACAACCTGCATAATGTCGTGTTAGAAGTGAGTATCGGATGTGTGATGCGCCGCGCAGAGTCAGGCCAACGTGGATTAATCGGGTTAAAGCCCGGGGGGAGGCACAAAATCGCACACAAGGTTAATTCGGTCTTTTCGCCCCTTGTTAAAAGAAGAGTGGGGTTTTGAGTAATCAAAAATGACATAATCGCCCTTGCGGCCCAATGCGCGTTGTTCGCCTGCGCAGGTCAGTGTCGAAATGCCGTCGGCATCTGAAAGGCAGAGGTGAAAAATCAGGTTACGGCTGGTATGGGTATGTTCTCGTGTGCCCGATTCGGGTGGGAGCCTGAAAAAAGCGGAAAAATTCAATTCGGGTACTTGCAATTGCAGTGGAAACAGGAAAGGAAAAGCCGCTTCGGGATTGTAATCTTTGACCGGAAAATTTCTTTTGTATAAGGGAAGCGCGATAGATCCCCCATAAGCCGGCGTATCACCGATTTGCTCGGGGTGTATGCCCACGTCGCGGGTCCAGTACTCTACATGCCGGTAGTATGGCACTTGGGGCGTTTCCGACAAAAAATCGGCAACCACCGGGTCTGAATCGGCCCGGTACAATTCCTCTGCAATACGATCCACATTTGCTCTTAACTGCTGAAGCACCGGAAAGTGTTCGATGTCGTAAAACATATTCGTCAGTTTAAAAACGTGTTTTCATTCGTCTAATTTATCAAAAAAACAGGGCCAATGTATCCGGCTTGTATCCCACCTGACCGAAGGCTGCTCCGGGCATATAATACAAGGCCCTTACCGGACTGTGAAGACGGTAGCCGGGCGCACAGACATAAAGCTGATGCTGCGCATAAAGATGGCCGCTCAATGCCAAAATATGCGGATTATCTTCCTGCCTGAGCAGATTCAGCACAGCGTGACTTTCTATTATATTCAGGTTTATTTTTCGTTCGGTAGCGCTTTCGGTATATTCCACAAAATCGAGCAGCGAACGGGGTATTTTATCCGAAAGCCCGAATTCTTCCAGTACTTGCGCTTTTGTAGCGGGGTCATAGAGGTAATAATACCGTTTGTAGTGCCACTCCTGACTGCCCTGTTCGGCACAAAGTCCGCAGGGAAGCGCCCTATCTGAAGGAGTAAGTGTAAGCTGCTCCGGTTCTCCCCAGGCATACTCGTCTGTCCGGAAATACACATAGTCCGAAATTCTTATTTCTCCGTCGGCAGCAGGATAACACTTCAATCCGAAGGTAAGTCCGCGATGCACATATTCTGCCGCAGAAGCGGGTTTCCAATGCGCGGCAATGAGCTTGCGCATCAGCGGATCGGCCCTTTTTTCGAGCAAAGATTCGGGTGGGAACTGCTGTTGAAATACGAAATAAAGCTTTACCGAAGTAATGGCCTGATCGGTATAATTTACCCCAAAATAGGTCGAGGCTCCCTCATCCATACGCAGTTCCGCTCGCAACTGCTGCACGCTCCGCACTACTTCGGGATGCTGCAAGATGGCATAAAATTGTGCGGTAAAATCGATCATCTTTACTAAAATGAGGGGCTGAACCAGCCCGCTGTTTTTTTGAAATTCCTTAAAAAGTACCCCAGAAGGCCGTTTTTTTGAGGCTGAATTCGCCTTTTTCTAAGGTGAAATCCAAACCTACATCGTACCGCAGGTGCTGCAGATCGGCGGCTCGCTCGCGCAAGGCTTCCACATATTCGGAGGGATAAGCATGCTCGGTTAAAAACTGGAGAAATTTTGCGAAAGAAAGTCCGACAAAATACAAGCCTACTACACCCTGTTTCCAGGTGACGGCCGAACTGTGGATCATTTTTCCCGCTTCGTACAGGTACGGCAAGCTAAGGTAAGCATTGGCGCGAAGCGGATCCTGATCCGGAAAAAATGCACGACAGGCTTCGTACATCTTGTCGAGAATAGCTTTGGTCTGCTGTATGCCGAAAAAGGTATGGTAGGTATTGGTAAGCGTATAGCTTCCCGAAGCGGGATCAAAGAGGTAGGAATAGAACACCGGATCTTCGGTATTAAAGGTAAATCCGGTATCGGCTATCGTAATCACCGGACGCGACGCATCCACCTCGGGGTAATACACGTTAATACCATCGGCTTTTTTCCCGGCCTGAGGATTGAATGAAATAAGGTAATATCCCTCTTTAAGACGCTGACCCGAAACTGGCTTTTCGAGGTACGGATCAATAACGGGAGCCAGGTTTTCGAGGGCATTCTGCGGAAATTTCCGGGGATAAAAAAAATAAAATTCGGTCGAAAAACGCCCGTTTTCATTGCGTATTCCCCATAAAGTACGGTTCAAGCCCTGTTGCTGCTGAATCGCGCAGGCCATTTCTCCGAGCGTAGTGTCGGGAGTAAACAGGTACGCAAGTGCCTTTTCAAAAAGATAAGCCGACGGAAGCGAAGACGGACGAGTATTTTCAGGGTAGTACTGAAAAAAATTCACATCGTAATAATTCCCTTCGTTGGTCAATGACAAGGTACTGCTCATTCCGTGTTGAGTTTGAGTTGATTTTCGCGCTCTGCTATTTTCTCAAGCGTATGCAGGTGAGGTGTATCGGCCATGTCGCAAAGGTAGAAAGACTGTATCTGTCCGTTTGCATATACCGCCGGACACATACAAGACAGTCCGTATCGTCGCGACAAGACTTCGGCATCGTGCTGCAGCGAGCCGAACAAAATTCCCGACTCGCGATAAGCGTTCCACACCGCTTCGTAATTGCCGAGCAAAATAATTTTGGCATCGTCGGCAGGCGATTCGGCATAAAACCCCGTTCCCAATCCGTACTCGATTACCGGCACAAACGGTTCTTTCCCGATAGAAAAATGGAAAAGGTCGATCAGTTTTTTACCGGCTTCTACCCCATTGAGATAATAATACGTTTTACGATAAGCATCCGTTTCGGAATAATGGTGGTAAACACCTTTATACGACAAAAGCGAATCAGGATGTATTCCACGCTGTGCCAGCAAGCCGTAATCTTCTTCACCGAGCGGTAAATTATAGACAAAAGCGCGGGTGATGCGGTGTTTCGCATCTATTTTCAATCCGAGCGTATATCCGCTACCGTATTCGTACGAATGCAGTATCGAAGGGATATGCCGTTCGGAATAGGAGGTCAAAAAATCTTCTACCGCCTGAGGAGGCAGCATTTGCTTCAAAAAATCGGGAGCAAGATCGCGGTACCAGGTAAAATAAAACTTTATGCCTGTACAGCCCTGACGATCGTAATTAAACCCTATCCAGCTTTTGTATTTTTCGGTATTGGGTACAAAGAGCGACATTCCACGGTGTAAGAAGGTGCTTACTTCCGGGATTTTCATGACTGCGGATAAGTCTGTTATCCTATCGCTCTCTTTCGCCATGACGTGCCAGTATCAGGTTAATTTCATCAAGATTTTTTTCGGAAGGCTTTCCGCTGATCCGGAATTCGGACTTCCCACCCGAGAGCGCCACCAGGGTTTTCTCCAACTGGATTTTCCGACGGTTAAACGCCTCGCGGGTAAGCACGTAAAGACGATTCCGGCTTTTCTCCTGGTAAGGAACCTCTGTGTAGCCCAGCAAACGATTGTAGGCAATAACCTTCGTGTTTTGCGGTAAAATCCGGATATACGACTTATCGAAAAGCTGGAGCCGGTTGAAAGAAGCGTCGAGCATCAGGAAAGAAGCCAGCGTAGGTACAAAAGTAGCGTGTAATGCCTGTTCCCAGATAAAAATTCCACCTTCGCCGTAGCCGTCTTTTACATTGACATTTTTGCTGTTGAGCACGCCCACCTGCTGTCCTTCGTATTCGATAATAAAATAATAGTTGTATTTGTTGTCGATCGACTCGAACCAGGCTTCCTGCATTTTCCGGGTAATATACCTTTTAAAGGCCATATTTTTCCGGATCTCGGGATGGTTACGCCAGCGGCGTACCTGCTCAATATCGGCATGCGTGAGTCGTTTTAACTTTATACCGTATTGTTCGATGATCATAATTCCAGTAATGCGTTAGTGCGTGTAAACCCGAACGGTCAGTATCCCAGCAAACAGCCCCCATCGAGTGTAATCTCCGACCCGGTCATCCAGCGCGACGCCGGCGAAAGCAGATACACAGCCGCGTTGGCCACATCTTCGGGCTGACCTATGCCCAGCGGATATTTTTCGATATGCGCCTGCATGGAGTCGTGTCCTGCCTCTTCCGAAGCTTTTTCGTACAAAGGTGTATGTACCATAGCCGGAAGGATGCAGTTGGATCGGATTCCGCGATGCGCATATTCCAACGCCACTACCTTCGAAAAGGATTCGAGTGCCGCTTTAGAAGCCCCGTAAGCCGATCCGCCTTTGTGCGGATGCCGGGCCGAAATGGAGGAAATGAATACCAGCGAAGCGCCTTGCAACAGCTTTTTTTTCTGATCGAGCTGCGCCACCAGCGAAAAAGCCGAGTAAAAATTAAGGTGCATGGTTTCGTCCATCTTTTGAAAAGAAAGATAACGAATGGGATAAGGGGTCACTAAGCCGGCGCAATGCACCAGTCCGTCGATAGGCTTAGCCTGCGCGGCCAGATCACGGATTTGGGCTTCCTGCGTAAAATCGCAAAGCAATTGCTGAATCACAGCCGAGCCGCAGGTATCGGCCACCTGGCCGAGCTTTTCCGGATTTCGTCCCGCTACCAGCACTTTTCCACCCATAGCGATAATGCTTTTCACCGTTTGCATACCGATGCCCGAAGTGGCGCCGGTAACCAGTATCGTTTTACCAGAGAGGTGAAAAGGGGTGTCGCTGCGGGGTATAGTATCGGTAGTGATCATTTCAATTCTATGAGTTCAGGTACGACAAGCCGATCGGCGCTAAGCAGCACCGAACCCCAGGAGTAGCCCACCCCGAAGCCCGAAAGCAGCAGTTCTTTGCGCGCGTGCCGCAAGGTAGCTCCCAGTTCGGTCACCAGGGTAAGCGGTATCGATGCCGAGCTGGTATTGCCAAAACGGTCGATGGAATAAGGTACTTTTTCTTTTTCTAATTTCAGCTTCTTACGCACCGATTCGTTAATAAGCTTATTGGCCTGGTGCATGAGTACGTAATCGATTTCTTCAAGCGATTTGCCCGAAAACCGGAGCAGCTCTTCCACATTGGGCTTTACTTCGCGAAGGGAAAAATTGAACACTTCAATGCCGTTAAGCTCCAAATCACAGGCGCTTCTTTCGATGCCTTCTTCGATTTTCACTTTTTTCAGCGAATCTTCGGTAAAACGGTTGCGTGTACCTCCGCCGCGTATAATGATCGATTCCCATCCTCCACCATCGGTTTGCAGGTTGAAATACAGGGGCGCGGCACCCGGATGATGCTCAATAAGCGTAGCCGTACCGGCATCGCCGAATAAGGGATGCGTGCTCTTGTCGGTGTAGGCGGCAGAGAAAGAAGATTTATCGCCGCACAATAATAATCCTTTTCGAAAACCGGGCAAGCTGAGCAGGTTGGAGGCTACGGCCAGCCCATATACATAACCCGAGCAACCCAAATTGATGTCGAAAGCCATTGTCCGTTTGGACAAGCCCAGGCGCTCTTGCAGCAGTATCGAGGTAGCCGGTAGAAAATAATCGGGCGATTGCGATACAAAAACCAGCAGATCGATTTCAGAGGCATCGGTGCCGGTTTCGGCCAACAAGCGCTGCGCGGCGGCAAAGCACATATCGGACGTACATACCGATTCGGGCGCTACTCTTCTTTCGACAATACCGGTGCCGGTTTCAAAGAGCTTGCGATCGGCTTCCGAAATACGGGTATAGTCGGCGGTGCGAGACCGCTGTTCGGGAACGCAGGCCGCCACTCCCCCTATGCTGATATGATCGATTTTAAATACGGCCATTATGCCATACGCTCCTTTACCACACGATAAAGATCGGCAATCGTATCGGCTTCTTTCAGGTCCTGCCCCTTGAGCAGCACATCGAACTGATTGTCGATGAAAGCAATAATAATAAGGGCGTGCATGGAACTGAAGTTCGGGATCTCCCGGTAATTGGTCTGCGGACTGAGCGTACCGGGCGTAATGTCTTCAAACTCTTCTTCCAGCAGACGGGTAAATTCGGTTATCTCAATCATTCGGTTTACTTAAAATAAAAAACGACAAGCTGCCCGCTTACCGGCTCTATCAGTTGTACCCGTATAAATTAAAACGGGAACAGGCAGAAGAAAAATACAGGCAAAAACCGGTCGATACGTACAAAAAAGCACGGATCCGAAAGGTTCGGAATTCTTCGCAGAGCAGTTCACAAGGCAGGACTAAAAGTAACAAATTCTCTTTTGAGAGACGCGAAAACGCCGAAAAAGATGCCTCGGCAGTAGCTAATCGCTGTTCCTTGTCGGGCAGCTCGTTTCTCTCCCGTTGTTTATCGGGCGTTCAAGCTGATTTTTCAGATAATTTCATGCTCCCTGAAAGCCGGTTGATTGTATTCCGTTTTGATCAATTTGCTGATGTACTCGGCAATTACTCCCAAGCTGAAAATAATAATGCCGGTAGAAAACAGGATACTGACCAGCAGCGAAGTATAACCTTCTACAGGAATGGAATACACCAGCTTTTTAAAGATCACATAAGAACCGATAATGAAATTCACGCCTATCAGAAGGCCACCGAGCAAAGTAACCAGTCGCAGCGGAATAACCGACGAGAAGAAAATAATATCGAAGGCTAGCATACACAGCCTCCATAACGAATACCTTGACCGACTCCGGGCCGAAGGAGCGTAGCTTACCTCTACCCGGCTTATTTGTGCGGTGTGCCAAAGCACAAACTCGTCGATCACCGAAAAATACCGTGCATGCTGCAACAGCGCTTTTGCCAGCGAAGCCCGCATCAGCCTAAAGCTCGAACCGGTAGCCGTTTCTTTGCCGTTAAGCAGTTGCGCCAACCTTTTGATGCCATAAGTAAGCCACCTGCGCAAAGCCCTTTTTCGACGCGAAGTGACTACACCATATACCAGATCATGCCCCGTTTCGGACTGTTTGCGGATAAGCTGCGGAATATCTTCGGGTGAAAATTCCAAATCATCATCTATCGTAATTACCCATTGACCCGAAGCGTGCGTAATTCCGCACAAGGTAGCGTTGTGCTGACCGAAATTACGCGCCAAACGAATGCCTTTGAGCGAAATGCCCGAAGAAGCTTTAAGCGCCCGAATCACCTCCCAGGAATTGTCGCTGCTGAAATCATCGACCAAAATAATTTCAAAAGATTGGGAGATGGCGGCAAAAGTTTCTCCGATACGCCGTACCAATTCGGGAAGCGTCGAAGCGGCATTGAATACCGGAATTACCACTGAATAGTTTACAGGATTCGCCATACGGTATTACTTTAGGTATTCAATTACCGTTCCCGACCATGAATAGCCTATGCCGAACCCGGCTAACAAGAGTTTGGAACCGGGTGCCAGAGCGCCGGCCGACAAAGCCGACGCGTATGCGATCGGTATTGATGCCGAAACGGTATTGCCCACCTCGGCCAGGTTAGAATACAGCTTTTCGGCAGGCAGCCTGAGCTTACGCCCCAGCGATTTCAGAATAATCTGACTGGCCTGGTGAAAAATAAAAAGTTGCGTATCGTCTGTGCTAAGTCCGTTTTTATGCAGTACCGATTCGACCAAAGGCGGCACTTCACGCAGCGAAAAGCGGAAAATCTCCTCTCCGTTCATTTCCATGCGGCCCACAGGCAACCCTTCGTGAGCGGGATCCGTATGCCAGTCGGAGCCTCTCGGTTCACGATATGCGCTGTGCCTTACACGCAGGCTGTATTCGCCCGAGCCGTCGGTACCGAATTCGAAATGGCCGATAGCGGCCCCTTCGGGCTTGGCACTGATCAGTGAAGCGGAAGCCCCATCGCTAAACAAAAAATTGAGGTGGGGATCGAGCGGGGAAACGACCGTACTCGGAATATCGGCCGTAATAAACAGCACGTTTTTAGCCATACCGCTCTCGACCAGCGATTTGGCCATCGAAAGCCCATAAGTATAGCCCGAACAGCCGAAAGTGAGATCAAACGTACCTATGTTTTTTCTTAAACCGAGCTTATGCTGTATAAGACAGGAAGCGGCCGGCGCAATGTAATCGGGCCCTTCGGTACAAAAAATGAGAAAGTCGATATCTTCTTTGCGAACCGGAAATTTCCGGAAAAAATCTTCTCCGCAGGCAGTGGCAAAATCGGAACTCAAGCTGCCGGGATGCACCCGATAACGGGTATGAATACCCGTATTCTTAAAAATCTGCGCTTCGGTATAAGTCGGATAAAGCCTTACCAAATCGGCATTGGTAACCTTTTCGGGGGCAAGGAGGTAACTTACGTAATTCAAATGCGCAGCAGGTCGAACATTCATCGCAGGCAGCAGTTCTCGGTGGAGACTAAAAGTAATAAAATCTTATCGGATGACGCTAAAATAGCGGATAAGATGCTTCCTTCCCGAAAAATACCGCATAAGGGCTTAATCGATCAGGCCGTTGTGCAAGGCAAACTTGACCAGTCCGGCGGTATTCTTCACGCCTATCTTCTGCAAGAGGTTGCGCCGGTGCGTATCGACCGTACGCGGACTGATAAACAGCTTCTCCCCGATCTCGACATTGGTCAGCTCTTCGGCAATCAGTCCCAGAATTTCTATTTCCCGGCGGGTCAAATCGTCTATCGTCACCAAAAAAGCATTGCTGGTTTTCGGCTTGCTGTTGTTGCGTACGTATTTCGACATCATTATTTCGGCCACTTCCGGACCAAAATAGTTTTTCCCCTCGCAGACCGACTGGATAGCGGTAATCAATTCGGCTTTACCCGTATTTTTCAGGATATAGCCTACCGCACCGGCTTTCAGAATCTTGGAAATATATCCTTCTTCGTTGTGCATGGTCAGCGCCACCACTTTTACACCGGGAAAACGAGCCAAAATCTGCCGGGTAGCCTCTATTCCACTCATTCTTTTCATGTTGATGTCCATCAGGATCACATCGGCAGGTGCCTGTTCCAGGAAATCAACTACCTCATCCCCGTCTTCGCATTCTCCGACAATCGTAATTTCTTTGTTTCCATATAACAAGGCTTTAATCCCGTCGCGGATAATTTTATGGTCATCAACTAATAGGATTTTTTTCATAAGGGTCAGATTATGGGATTTATTTTAGGTATTTTAATGTGCACGGATGTGCCTTTTCGTTCTTCCGAATAAATTTCTATTTGTCCGTTCAGCGATTTTACGCGGGTGCGGAGGTTACTCAGCCCGAGTCCGGTTTTCTGCCTTCGCGTATCGAACCCACGACCGTTATCGGCCGCCAAAAAACGCAGAAAATCAGCATCTTCCGAAAGTTCTATCCGCAGCTCATCGGCACCTGAATGTTTGAGCGTATTGTTTACAATTTCCTGACTAATCCTGAACAGCGCCGTTTCGACACGCGAATCGTAGCGTTGTGCGCCGATGGTATTTTGGTAAAAAATCCGTAAAGATACACCAATGGCGTTGTGACGCTCTACCAGTTCTTTTATCGTTTGCCCCAATCCGAAACGGTTAAGTGTCGAAGGCATCAAATTGTGACTGATGAGCCGGGTTTCCGAAATGGCTTTCGAAATGAGCTCTTCGGTGGTATGGGAAAGCTCTTCCCAGCGCGGATCGGAGACCTGAAAATCGGCCAAAGCGATGAAATACATGTGCGCCGCCGTAAGCGTTTGCCCCAATCCGTCGTGCAAATCGGACGCAATACGTTTACGTTCAGCTTCCTGCGCATCGACCACCGCATGCAGCACCTTACGCTCAAAGTTTTTCATTTCGGTAATATCGCGAATCATGCCCACAAAATGCGTAATCCGGTCGCGTTCGCGAAGCGCATGAATGGTGAAGAAATTCCAAAAAGAGGTGCCGTCTTTGCGATAACTGAGCATTTCTCCTTTGTAAATACCCTCGTAGTTAAGCCGTTTGTAGATCTGTTCGGCGTCGGTATTTTGCCTAAAAAGATGAAATATCCAATTGTCTTTTTTTCGGGTGCGCGGCAAAAAAGAAAAGGTTTTATCCTGCATCTCAGCCTCCGAAAAACCGGTCACGGTCGAAAAAGCTTTGTTGACAAAGGTAAAGCGGCAAGACTGCGCATTGACGATAAATACCCCGTCGGGCGAAGTTTCTATCGCTTCGTTGCGCAGCTTCAGCTCGCGGATGATGTTGATTTTGGAAGTGATGTCGCGTACGCATACTATCACCTCGTTATTGGCGGTCGGCGAAAAGCGGGCTTCGTAAAAGCGTGACCCGTCGGTCTTTTCTATTTCGTACTCAAAAAGTTGAAGCTCGCTGCTCACCAGCGCTATACCGCTGTATTCAAGAAATTTACGCCCTATGTTATGCGGCAGCATATCGCGGATATTTTTCCCGATAAATCCCGGGGGCGGCACGTAAAAATCTTCTTCCTGTATGGAATGGTAATCGATGAAATTACCTTTCTTGTCGATACGAAATATCTGATCAGGAATACCGGCTATGATGGCCGACTTCTGTATCTCGCTGCTCACAAGCTCTTCTTTCAGAAAGGCATCCTGCACCCCAAGCGCCACCTGACCGGCCACCGAACCGAGAAACTCGACCGTTTCTCCTTTAAAAAAGCCGGGAGTACAGCTTCCGAAATTCAGAGAACCGATAAGACGTCCTTTGGCGATTAGCGGAAACATGACGTAAGCGCGAATACCGTCGCGCCATAATTCTTCGTCGGTTTGTGAACGAAGCGGCAGGGCTTCGATATCTTCGACCAGGTAGGATCGCCCTGTAATCAAGGTGGGAATGCTGCCAAAGCTGGTCATGGGCAGCTTCATGCCTTTTTTAAGCGAAGAACGTCCGCGAGGCACGTAAGAAGAGACCATTTCGACCTGATCCTGACGGAAAATAGAGAGACTTCCATGTTCGCAATTGAGCAAATCTTCTACGATAAGTCCCAGCGAACGATCGGCTATTTCCTTGACGCTATCGGAAGAAAGGATAAGCGTGTTGATGTCATTGAGCAGCTTAAAGCGGTTGTTGGAACGAATAAGTCCGAGCTCGGCTACGTATTTTTCGGTCACATCGACCGCATTGAGAATCATTCCCTGCACGATCTCATTGTCGAGCAAGTTGTTGATCATCACCCCGAGATACGCGTAATGACCGTCGTTGTGCCTGAACCGCCATTCGAGCCTTCGGCCGATTCCGCCGTTTTTTACACGCCTGAAAAAAGAATCGCGGGCTACTTCGAGGTCTTCGGGATGAATGTAATCGAACACATTTTTGCCCAGGAGATTGCCCGGTTCGTAGCCCATTACCGTTTTTACTGCCGGACTAAGAAATTTGATGCTGCCTTTGGGATCGATAATCCCGGTAATTTCGAGCGAGTTTTCGATCAGCGATCGGTAAAATTCTTCGCGTTGCCGCAGCCTGTCTTCGGCTACTTTTTGCAGGGTAATATCTTTGAGCACACCGCGTATCACGAGCTTGTCGTTTTCGTACGCCAATTGTGAGCTGATGCTGGCCCAAAGCGGGTATCCTTCGCGGTGACGGAGCAGGATGGGATAATCCTGCACAGAGCCTTCGCTAAAAATAATATCGAGCAGCCGTTTGGCTTCGGGCGATTCGTAGAAAAAATCGCGGGCTTTGCAGCCGGTCACCGAAGCGGGCGTATAACCGCTTATCCGTTCTACCGAAGGTGAAATATCGGTGATGTAAAACTCGTTTCGGTTTTGCTCGGTTACGTAATAAATATCCTGAAAGCTCTCAAAAATAGTGCGGTACCGCCGTTCGCTTTCTTCGAGGCGGGCGTAGAGTTCGCGGCGTTCGGCAATATTTCTGAAATACAGTACTATTTTTTCGGGATTGCGTTTTCGTTGGCGGCAATCGCTTTTCATTTCGTACCAGGCCACGTGTCCGCTACGGCTTATGAGTCGCAGCTCGGCAGCGGTACAGGTGCAATCGCCGGTCGAATCGCAGGAAGGACGCAAGAGGTGAAGATGCAGCGACGGAATATCTTCAGGATACACGTATTCGAAAAGTTTTCCTTCGGGCGCAGAATCGATGCGCGAACGAAAATGGCGATCTGCCTCCAGTATTTCCTGATCCCGGTTGATTACCAAGCGCAGATCTTCCCAAAGTTTTTCGGACGTATGCTTATCGCGCAGGTTACCGGAAACGGGCGTATTTAAGAGGATCGGCAAGCGTGAAAAACCGAGCAAGAGATTATTTTTCCGCCTTACTGCACGAATATGATAATGCGCTTTCCCTGTTTCGGGCAAGTCGAGCACATCGGTCCATTCTTCTGGTGTGCCGTGGTGAAGCACCCGAATACAGCGGGCAGAGCGGGTAAGAGCCGACAGGCATAAATGAAGTGCAGGGTCGGAGAAAGAAGGGCGATCGGAGGAAAAAAGACGGCAGAAATTTTCGCTTGCTTCCAGCAGGTTAAGATTGCGATCAAACAAGAGGCAATACAACCCGGCCGAACCAAAAAACGAATCCCATGTGTCTTTTTCCCAAGTAGATACCCTTATATGCATCCGTTAATTGGAGTATTAAATCAGGTTTATTCCCGGGTGGTATTCTCCTACTCAAAATTACCCTAAGCCCGGCGGATAGCTTTAGCCTAAAACGCGTAATTTGAAAGGTACGGAATTATACGCAAAAACCCGTAGAAAAAAATCAATGAATTTCAAGGGAATAACTAACTTTACGCTTACGCATGGAATTCAGCATTACCTCCGATTTTCGTCCCACCGGCGACCAGCCCGAAGCGATAAAGCAGCTTACTGAAGGACTCCTTCGTGGCGACAAAGCACAGACTCTGCTTGGTGTGACAGGATCGGGAAAAACATTTACTGTCGCCAATGTCATCCAGCAAGTACAGCGTCCTACACTGATTCTTTCGCATAACAAAACGTTAGCTGCCCAACTTTACAGCGAGTTTAAGCAATTTTTTCCGGACAATGCGGTAGAATATTTTGTATCGTACTACGATTATTATCAACCGGAGGCTTATCTGCCGGTAACGGATACCTATATCGAAAAAGATTTGGCCATCAACGACGAGATCGAAAAGCTCCGTTTGGCCACTACTTCGGCGCTGCTTTCGGGTCGAAAAGATGTGATCGTAATTTCTTCGGTGTCCTGTATCTACGGTATGGGTAACCCGGTCGAGTTCGGGAAAGGGAAAGTGACCATTCAAAAAGGACAGGTTATCAGCCGTAATCAGTTTCTTCACAAATTGGTAGATGCCTTGTATTCGCGCACCGAAACCGAGCTTACACGCGGTAGCTTTCGGGTAAAAGGCGATACGATCGATATTTGGTTAGCCTACGCCGATTCGGCCTTACGGGTGGTGTTTTGGGGCGATGAAATTGAAAAAATAGAAACGATAGATCCGCTGCATTATACTTCTGTCGAGACGTTTACACAGTTCAACATTTTCCCGGCCAACATTTTCATGACCAGCAAGGATACCCTCAAAAATGCCATTTGGGATATACAGCAGGACATGGTAAAACAGGTCGAATATTTTCGGGAAATAGGCAAGCCGCTCGAAGCCAAAAGGCTCGAAGAACGGGTAAACTACGACCTTGAAATGATGCGCGAACTGGGCTATTGCAGCGGCATAGAAAACTACTCGCGCTATTTCGATCAACGGGAGCCAGGCTCACGTCCTTATTGCCTGTTCGATTATTTCCCAAAAGATTTCATGCTGGTAATCGACGAAAGCCACGTGACCGTTCCGCAAATCAGGGCCATGTACGGCGGCGACCGCTCTCGCAAAATCAATTTGGTCGAATACGGATTCAGGCTGCCCGCCGCGATGGACAACCGTCCGCTGAAATTTGAAGAATTCGAAACGCTGGTCAATCAGGTGCTTTATGTAAGCGCCACTCCGGCCGAATACGAACTCGGACAATCAGACGGCGTGGTGGTGGAACAGGTAATTCGTCCTACCGGATTGCTCGACCCAACGATTGAAGTAAGGCCCTCTGCCAATCAGGTGGACGACCTGCTGGAAGAAATTGCACAGGTGGCCGAACGCGACGAGCGGGTGCTGGTAACCACACTGACCAAGCGCATGGCCGAAGAGCTGGCCAAGTACATGGAAAAAATGGGCATTCGCTGCCGGTATATCCACAGCGATGTCGATACGCTCGAACGGGTCGAGATACTGCATAACCTGCGCATCGGAATGTTCGATGTGCTGATTGGGGTGAACCTGCTGCGCGAAGGGCTCGACCTTCCCGAAGTATCGCTGGTAGCCATTATGGATGCCGACAAAGAAGGGTTTCTGCGCTCGGAACGGTCGCTGGTGCAAACGGTGGGACGCGCGGCACGCAACGTGAACGGAAAAGTGATCATGTACGCCGATAAAATGACCCATTCGATGCAGCGTACCATCGACGAAACGAACCGTAGGCGGGAGAAGCAGAGCGCTTATAACCGGGAACACGGCATTACTCCACGTCAGATTGTAAAATCGACACATACGGCGCTCGGCCAGAGCGGTGCCCGAACAAACCGAAATACGGAAAAAGCGTATATTCCGGAAGAAATTGTCGGTGCGGCAGCCGATCCGGTGGTGCAATACCTGAGTAAAGACAAGCTGCTCGATTACATCGAAAAAGTAAAAAAATCGATGGAAGCCGAAGCCCGTTCCGAAAACTTTATGGAGGCGGCCAGGCTGCGCGACGAACTGTATGAATTAATGGATCTTCTCAAAACCAAATAACGTATGAACCGTAGTATAGTCCTTTTTTCGCTTGTCGCCCTTTGTGTATCAGGCGCGTTCTTTTCCTGTAAATGTGTAAAAAAGAAAAAAAGAACCAGTGATACAGAGGTAGCTTCTACTGTACTTCCGCTGCGTGTGTCTCCCGATTTCAGACCCGAAAAAAACGACTCGCTCACCGTTACCGGCGCCAAAGTAAAAGGCGATATACTGACCCTTTTTGTACATTATGGCGGGGGTTGCGAAACGCACGAATTTTCGCTGAATTTCGACGGTATGTACCTCAAGTCTATGCCGCCCAAAGCCAACCTGCTGCTGGTGCACGATGCCAAAGACGATCGCTGCCGCAGCATTGTGTACGACACCCTGCAATTCAATGTGCGTGAAGCGCGTTATCCGGGTACCGAAAAAGGCGAAGTACTACTCCGAATCAACGGGTATAAAGAAGAGTTGAGCTATAAATATTAGAAAAGCACTTTCCCCGACTTTTGTATAAAATAAAAAATTGCCCGGTAAGAACCTGGCAGTGTGCATAGTACCTGTGCCTACATTCAGGCACAATGCGGGCCATCTGTACAACAGGCCGAAATCCGTGGTGAAGATTCGGGATCGGGACAGGGCAAAATCGTATAGCCGCATTTGGGCAAAGTAGTAAAGGCCCCGCCCTTAAACAGTTGTGCTTCCTTTTCTTCTAACGAAGTCACAAAGCTGCTTACCTTCAGCGAGTCGAGGTTAATTTTTGTTTTCTTTTTCATACTGAAATAAATAAAGGATTAGTCAATAAAATCCGCGATAATTCATGTCCGTGAAAGGCCAAGAATGCCTTATTTGAAATTCAAAATCAGATAATTATATACTCAATCTGATTTTACTACAAACACCTAAAACCCTAATTTAAATAAAAACACCGATTAAATTTTATTGTATATTGGATAAAAATACCATCGTATGTCCTATTCTATTCCTCACAAACAGCGCGTAGCTCCCGAGCTGGTGCTTATTGCCTGTGGCCTGCTGGCTGTATTATCGCTCAGCGGCGGAATCATCGCTATTTTCGGACACAACTGGGATCAATTTCCGCATGGACTGCGGATGGTGCTGGGTATGTTCCCGGTATTGTTGGGTCTGGCGGTATTCAGCTATGCTTTTTTGAAGAAAAAGGATTCGAAAGTATGGATGGAATGCAGCGCTGCATTTCTACTACTGATGCTGGGTTCGAGCCTGGCGTTGATTACACAGCTATACCATACAAGTGGCAGCTTCAAAGACTATCTTTTTGTGTGGATGCTGTTTTCGGTTCCACTCGTGTATATTGCCCATTCGACCTGCACAGCGGTATTGTATGTAATCGGGATTACCGTATGGGCGATGATGGTGGCCTTCGAAAGTGTTCAGGGCCTGTCCAGACTCAGGTTTCTGTTCGACAACGAAATTCTTTATTACTGGGCGCTGCTGGCTATCGCGATTCCGCATTTCATCAAAGTAAGCCGACCCGGGCAAATCGGGCTACGCAGCATAGTGTTGGGTTGGACCATTGCACTCTGCCTTTGGTTCGGCGGCTTTCAGGCTACGGGTACGCACCATATCATGAGCATTGCCTTGCTGCTTACCCTGCTCTACGCTGCCGGTAAACATTTTTACGGGGGCGAAACCCATTGGTGGAAACGTCCTTTCCAAACCACAGCCCTGGCCGGAACACTGCTTTATACCTTGGGTCTTTCGGCAAAAGGAGCCTTACAGAGCGCATTATATATCGACAGCTATCAGAAAAGCACACCGCGCTATATGGAAGATGCCGAAGCCGGTTCCAGCCTCAGCCTGATTTTTTGCGTGGTAGTGTTGGTGCTGATTATCTGGTTTTACATGCGTGAATACCGTCAGGGAAAAGTCATCAATTATCTTCAATACCTGCTGCCTTTTATCGTATTTGTGGCATTGGTAATGGCCCGCGAAGAATGGTACCACAGCGGCCGCATTTTACTCAATGTGTACCTGCTGAGCTGGGGAGGCTGGTTTGTCTATCAGGGTACAAAGCAGCAGCTACCCGGTGTAATAGGCTGGGGCATTGCCGTGCTTACCGCCACGCTGGCCGTACGTTATTTCGACAGCACGATAAGCTTTTACCTGAAAGGATTGATTTACATCGGCATCGGAGCACTGGTGTTTCTCTTTAATTACATTTATTCCAAACGCGCTAAACTATGAACCAGGCACGTAAACTGTACCTGCTGGGCGCCGTATTTCTTTTTATACTCGCCGCCCCGGTTTTCCTGATTTGGCAAAACCAAAGCCTGCGCAACGAGACCGAATCGGTCTATCGTTTCCGGATACGCCCCATCGATCCCTGGGACATGATGCGGGGACGTTACGTTCGGCTCGATTTCGACAACTGGATTAAAGTTGATGGAACTCAGGGGTTTCGGCGCGGTTCCACGGTATATGTCAGTGTAGAAAGCGACTCGGGATACGCCTATCTTGCTTCGGTAAGTACGACTATACCTGAAGGAAAAGCTTATTTTGAAACGCAGGTGCGTTCCACGTACAACTCTGAAGTGCGTGTGGAGATTCCTTTCGAACGGTATTACCTCAACGAAGAGCTGGCCCCCGTGGCGGAAGAAAAATATGCCGAGCTGGCCGAGAATGAAAGTCTTCCTTTTGTGGCCGAAGTGGTGATAAAAAATGGGAAAAGCCTGCTGCGTGAAGTGTATGTGGGCGATACCCCCTTACCCGAATACCTGCGTTCGCTGCCGCAGGAAGCACAAGAGTAGCACACTCGCTTAATACAATTCAAACAGGGATTTTACCCCGGGCGCTCTTTCGACCGTGAAGCCTTCGCCGTGAAGGGTGTTGATCGTGCGACCTAGCTGCACGGCCCTGGCTTTGATAAATTCGAGAAACTCAGGGGTGGAAATGGGGGTCTGCGGTCCTTCGGATCCAAGGCTGTAAAACTGGGAAGAATAGGCCAGTATCGAGTCCATTTTTTTATCCAAAAAACCGGTAATATCGACGATCAGATCGGGCTTGAGCGGCCTATCCTGAATGTAGTGATACACCGTTTTCGGACGCCAGGCTTCCTGTGTGTTACCGTCCCACTCACTTTCCACTTTGGGCAAACCGGCGTAAAAGCAGGCATCAGAAACCAGCTTCGAAGCGCGACCGTGATCGGGATGGCGATCTTCGACCGAATTACAGAGCACTATTTCGGGGCGAAAACGGCGAATTTGCTCGATTACTTTTTGCAGAGAATCGCGATCGCAGGTAAAAAATCCGTCGGGCAGCCTCAGGTTGACGCGCACCGAGAGTCCGAGAATGGCAGATGCTTTTTCGGCTTCGCGATCACGCAATTCGGCGCTTCCGCGGGTACCCAGCTCGCCTCTTGTCAAATCGACCACCCCGGTGCGTTTACCGGCGGCGGCATGAACGAGCAGCGTTCCCGATGCCGAAATTTCGACATCGTCGGGATGCGCACCGAAAGCCAGCACGTCAAGTTTCATAGCCTAAAATTTGAGCGTAAAAGTAGGAGATTCACGGAATCAGCCTTTGATCCAGCTCACAATTTCCTCGTCGAGGGGTTCGGTACGGGGCGAAACCGTTTTGACATAATTCCCCTGCTCGTCGATCAGGAATTTCTGAAAATTCCATTGTACCTCCACGTCTTCGACACCGTTTTCTGATTTTTGAGTAAGCCAGGTATAAATAGGTGCCTGATCTTTCCCTTTTACCGAAATTTTGGCCATCATCGGGAAAGTAACGCCGTAGTTACGGGTGCAGAAAGCCTTGATTTGGTCTTCCGAACCGGGCTCTTGTCCGCCGAAATTATTCGCAGGGAAGCCTACAATGACGAATTTTTCGCCGCCGTATTCTTTATAGAGTGCTTCGAGCTGTTCGTATTGGGGGGTAAGTCCGCATTCGCTGGCGGTGTTGACCACCATTATTTTTTTGCCTTTAAGGCTTGCAAAATCAAAAGTGTGGCCGTCTATATCGGTCACTTTAAAATCATAGATCGTTTTCATAGAAGAGGTATTCGTGGGTATGGCACCCGACTCCGGTTCGCCCGCCTTTGCGCCGGTACAGGATTGAAATGCGCAGAAAGCCAAAAAGCCCGAAAAGAATAGTGCCGGATTAAACATAGTAATTATAGTGTTTCAGTACAATTTGACACAAAAATACGCCAATTTTAGCTTACCGCGTACAGTCTTTTCTACCTTTGTCGCCATGCAGGCACGCGAAATTATTTGGCTTATGCGCAAAGAGCTCCGGCAGGAAATTCGCCACCGGTATGCGCTGAGCAGCATTTTGCTGTATGTAGTGGCTACTATTTTTGTCTGTTATCTTTCTTTCAGGCAACTGAGCGATCCGGCGGTATGGAATACGCTGTTTTGGATCATTATGTTGTTTTCGGCGCTGAATGCGGTGTCGAAGAGTTTTGTGCAAGAAACCCGTGGCAAGCTGCTTTACCTTTACACGCTGGCCTCGCCCGGGGCTGTCATTTTAGCCAAGCTGTTTTACAACACTTTGCTGATGGCGGTCGTAGCCCTGGTTACCTTCCTGTTTTACAGCCTTTTTATCGGGCAGGAACCGCTCAAAGGCGCTACTTTATCGATGTACCTTACGGCTTTGCTACTGGGTTGCACAGGTTTTTCGGGTATTTTTACGTTGGTAGCGGCCATTGCTTCCAAAAGCGGCAACAACCTCGGTATTATGGCTATACTCGGCTTTCCGCTGGTCATTCCGCTGCTTATCACGCTTATTGAGTTTTCGGGCATTGCCTTACGCGGTCTGCCCTGGTCTTTTGCCCTTACTCCGATGATGCTGCTGGCGGGTATAAATGTGTTGGTCGGCGCACTCTCATACATATTATTTCCTTACCTTTGGCGCGAATAAACGGCGAGCTGTTCTCTCCGTACAGAAAGCGTTCCGGACGTATGAAAGACTGGTGGAAATATGCCTCGGTAATCCTGCTGCTTTACGTGGTTGTAGTTAGCCTTTCCACTCCGTTGGCACCGGGTATCAGCGGGGTAGAACGTGAAACGCTCCGTACCGGCCTCAACGAGCCGCTTAGCGTTTACGGCTATAACACCGATTTTTCAAGCGCCGAAGCGCCGCACGTTTGGCTGGAAAGCGATACCAGCCGTTTTTGTGTGACTACCGTTACACCTACCGGCGGGCAAACGCTTGAATTGCAGATCGAAGTGCCCGACAGTCTGCCCCTTTCTTTCCTCCATCTTTACGTGTCCTATCAGGGTCGTATTCTTTTTTTAGCCAATGCTTTCCGTGTGGAAAATGCGGCAAAAGGTACTTTCCAACCCGATGCCTGTGCAGAAAAGACTTATACTTACGCCAATACGGCTACCGGTTTTACATTTCCCAACCGCGAAATACTGAACGAAACTATCCGCAACCTCATGTTTCACGTGCCGATGTGGTTTACCATGATGCTGATTCTGCTTATTTCGGTCATTTACAGCATTCGTTACCTTTCGGGCTTTAATCCTGTGCATGATCTGATTGCGCGGCAGGCGGTCAATGTAGGGCTGCTGTTCGGTATTTTGGGGCTGCTTACCGGTTCGCTTTGGGCGCGTTTTACCTGGATGCATTGGTGGGTCGACGATACCAAGCTCAACGGTGCCGCCGTCACTACCCTGGTCTATCTCGCCTATCTCGTATTGCGTGGCTCTATTCAAGAAGAGCAGAATCAGGCACGTGTGGCTGCCGTGTATAATATTTTTGCTTTTGTCATTCTGATCGTGATGCTGCTTATCCTGCCGCGAATGACCGAGTCGTTGCACCCTGGCAGCGGCGGTAATCCGGCCTTCAGTCAGTACGACCTCGACAGCAATTTGCGTAAAGTGTTCTACCCTGCCGTTATCGGCTGGATGGGGCTTTCGCTTTGGATACTCAACCTGCGGATAAGGCTGGAAAAGCTGCGCCGCAAAACCGAACTCGCATGAACAGTATGAAATACCTGCTCAGCCTTTGTTTTTTTCTGTGCTTCTCTGCGGCACAGGCAGGCAGTTTGGACGATTCCATGCATGCCGCTGGCAAAATGAATGTCGTAATCGGGGTAGTAGCCCTGGTGTTTATCGGCATTGTAATTTATCTGTTCCTGATCGACCGGCGATTAAAGCGTATTGAAAAAGAATGGAAAGATAAATCAGAATGAAAAAGACCCACCTTATTGCCTTGTTGGTGATTGCGGTAGCTATCGGAGTGATTCTTACCTCGGTAGCAGGCTCAAGCACCTACGCCAATTTCACACAAGCCTTCGAAAAGCCCGGCCAAAAATACACCGTGGTAGGCTGGCTGGATCACAGCCGCGAAATCATTTCCGAACCGCTGAGCTGCACGTTTTACATCAAAGACAAAAACGATGTGGTGAAAAAAGTGGTGTACAACCAGCCCAAGCCCAGGGATTTTGAACGTTCGGAAAGCATTGTGCTCACCGGGACGGCCGAAGGCGACGTATTTTTCGCTTCCGAAATTTCCCTGAAATGTCCTTCCAAGTATAACGACGTGGGCAACACGAAGAACCCTTAGGAAGCATGGAAACTGGATTTATCGGCGAACAACTGCTTCCGGGCAGAATAGGCCATTTTTGCGTATCGCTCGCTTTTGTAACGGCATTAGTAGCTACCGTATGCTGGTTTTTGGCCGCGCGCCGCGACGATGAAGCCACACAGATTTGGAAGAAAACCGCACGTGCAGGCTTTATCCTTTCGGCACTCTCTTCATTTGTATTTATAGCTACCCTGTTTTACCTGCTCGTGACCCACCGCTTCGAGTACGAATATGTGTATGCCCAAAGCAGCGCCGAAATGTCGATGCGTTACATCATGGTTTGTTTTTGGGGCGGACAGGAAGGCAGCTTCATGCTTTGGATTTTTTGGCATTCGGTATTAGGACTGCTGGTGATGCGCACTTCGGGCAAATGGGAAGCCCCGGTGATGACCGTGTTTGCGCTGGTACAGGTCTTCCTCGTGTCGATGCTGCTCGGTATTTACATCGGCGATCACCGATTGGGTTCCAGTCCTTTCGCGTTGCAGCGTGAAATCGCATTCGGCTTCGGTACCATTTGGGGTAAAATTCCCGAATACCTCCAGCTCGACCCCCGTTTTGCCAACGGGCGCGGACTCAATCCGCTGCTGCAAAACTACTGGATGATTATCCATCCGCCCACGCTTTTCCTTGGGTTTGCCGCTACGCTGGTGCCCTTTGCCTACGCCGTAGCCGGACTTTGGAAAAAAGAATATACCGCCTGGATCAAACCGGCGCTGCCCTGGACCTTTTTCGCCATTACCGTATTGGGCACCGGTATTCTGATGGGAGGCGCCTGGGCCTACGAATCGCTGAGCTTCGGCGGATTTTGGGCATGGGATCCGGTAGAGAACGCCTCGCTTGTACCCTGGATTACACTGGTGGGTGCCGCGCACCTTATGCTGGCCAATCGCAGTAAGCCGAAATCGCTTTACGCCGCTTTTTTCCTTTCGCTCATCAGCTTTATCCTTATCCTCTACTCTACCTTCCTGACCCGCAGCGGAGTGCTGGGCGATACCTCGGTACACTCCTTTACCGGCGAAGGGATGTTAGGGCAATTGCTGGCTTACCTGCTGTTCTTCGTATGGCTTTCGTTCACTTTGCTGCTGATAAACCGTAAGGCACAGCGTAATTTCAGCCTCCTCACACTGGTACTGGTGGTGGTCGGATTTCTTGTCAACCTCGATCAGGTATTGTGGCAAAACGGAGGTTTTGTACTTACGTTCCGCGGATTGCTCATTCTTGTGGCACTGACCCTGAGTCTGATGTTCCTCATCAACAACTACCTCCTCCATTTCCCGAAGGCGGAAAAAGAAGAAGAGCTGTGGTCGAGAGAATTTTGGATGTTTATCGCCTCGATCGTATTGACACTTTCGGCCTTGCAAATCACATTCAACACTTCGATACCGGTTATAAATCTGCTGTTCGATACGGAAATGAACCTGGTCGAAACCGAAACGCGAAACGCATTTTACAACAACTGGCAAACACCTTTCGCCATTCTCATCACGCTGATAATGGCCTATACACAGTTCCTGAAATACCGGAAAACGCCGGTAAAAGATTTTCTCCGCAAAATTACGCTTTCGGTAGGCGTTAGTCTGCTGCTTTCGCTGGTGTGGGGCTGGTCGCTGGGACTTGATAATTTGGCGTACTACATCCTGCTTTTCACCTGCCTTTTCTCGATTACGGCCAACCTCGACTACTGGCTGCGCATTCTCAAAGGCAAGCTCAACCATGCCGGATCGGCCATTGCACACGTGGGTTTCGGACTTATCCTGCTCGGCGCATTGATTTCGCAGAACAAACAGCAGGTTATTTCACAAAACTATAAAGGGTACAAGCTCGATATGCTGGGGCAGCAATTCGATAACCGCAAAGATATTCAGTTGTTTCGTGGCGATACCACCGCTATGGCCGAGTATTTTGTAGTCTTTTCGAACCTCCGGCAGGAAGGACCTAATTTGTATCACCAAATTGATTATTTCGAACAGCAGCCACGTACTTATCATCCCGGAGAATTGGTGAAATACCAGGGCAATGTATATCGCTGCCTGAATTCCCATACCGCCGGCGAAAGATTAGCCGACAATGCCTTGCAATGGGAAATGTTAGAAAACCCTTCGAAAACCGAATATTTCGCGGCCAAACCCTGGCTGCGGGTAGAGCCGGGAGCCAAACTTTTCTCGTTGGAACCTTTCGTGCAGCTTAACCAGACCATGGGCAACGTGGCCGAACCGGGCACCCGGCATTTTTGGAATTACGACGTATTTACCCACCTTAAATTTGCCGATGTAGGCAGCTTCTCGTCGGATAAAGAATACATCACGCCTTTCCAGCTTAACGGAAAGATAGGAGACACCCTCGCTACGGCGGGATTTCTGATCATTCTCGACGGAATAGCGCCTTTGCCTGACAGCTTAAAAGCCAGCTACGGCCTGGACTCTTCCGATTTGGGCGCCAGCGTAAATCTGCGGGCATTCGATCTGTGGGATACGCAGATGCAATTCGGTACTGCAGCGAATCCTCTGTTTGTCGTTAAAGAAGACGGGCAATTTACCAAAATACCGGCCGATATACCTGAATTGGATATTCGTATTACTATCAATCAGCTTACGCCCAAAAAAACCGAAACAGGGCATTCGCACGAAGGGCATGGTCACAGCCACGACGACGGGCACGATCATAGCCATGAAGGGCATAGCCACGACGATGGGCACGATCACAGTCACGATCACGCCTTGAGTTCGGCAGTAGGAGAAGCGCCCTTGTTTGCCAAAGACGAAACCGAGATCACGCTGGGCGTACAAACCCGTGAGTTTGTGGTAATGCATGCCATTCGTTTCCCTTACATCAATATTCTTTGGGCGGGTTGCGTCCTGATGTGCCTTGGCACCTTGATGGCCGTTTATTACCGTGTGCGTCAAAACCGCCGGAAAAGCCCCGAAAAAAGAACCGAATAATTACCTTTATCCTTTCGAATTTTCAATCTTTATCGCGCATGAAAAATATCACCGTAATTGGCGCAGGCACTATGGGCAACGGAATTGCTCACGTATTTGCCCAATCCGACTACCGGGTTTCGTTGGTGGACGTGTCTGAACAAGCGCTTCAGAAAGCCCTGGCTACCATTTCCAAAAACCTTGACCGCCAAGTGGCTAAAGGCTCGCTCGATGAAGCCTGGAAAACCCGCACACTGGAAAACATCCGCACGTTCACCTCCTTAAAAGAAGGGGTGGCAGAAGCTGATCTTGTGGTAGAAGCCGCTACTGAAAATGCCGATATCAAGCTGAAAATTTTCCGCGAAATCGATCAGGCCGCTCCGGCACATGCCCTACTGGCTTCGAACACCTCTTCCATTTCGATCACCCGTATTGCTGCGGTTACTTCGCGTCCGGCGCAGGTCATAGGCATGCACTTTATGAATCCCGTGCCGGTAATGAAGCTGGTAGAAGTGATACGTGGATATGCCACGACCGACGAGGTGACCGAACGGATTATGGAGACTTCGCGCAAGCTGGGTAAAATCCCGGTCGAAGTAAACGATTTCCCCGGCTTTGTAGCCAACAAGATACTGATGCCTATGATCAACGAGGCTATCATCACGCTGCACGAGGGCACCGCCGGTGTGGAAGAGATCGATACCGTAATGAAGCTGGGTATGGCACACCCGATGGGTCCGCTGCAATTAGCCGATTTTATCGGACTGGATGTGTGCCTTTCGATCCTGAACGTGCTGTACGAAGGTTACGGCAATCCGAAATACGCGGCTTGTCCTTTGTTGGTAAACATGGTCACCGCAGGCAAGCTCGGCGCCAAATCGGGCGAAGGATTTTACCGCTACACCGCAGGCAGCAAAGAGCTGGTAGTAGCCGATTACTTTCGGAAGAAGGTGAACGTTTGATTGCTTTCTTTTCTTAAGATTTACTCCGACAGGATTAGGTATTTTTCCTCTATTTCATCGCAAAGCAGAGCGGGTCTATTTTTATTTTCCATTTCCCTTACTGTACGGGCCTTATTGAGGTGGTCGTAAGCCTGTGCCGCATTGCCTGCCGCAATCTGGTAAAGTGTAATCTGCAGCAAAAGTCCGTACACATCGTTGTAGTCGCGGTAAAAATTACCGGCCTCTTCGAGGTAAAATTGAGACAGCGAATAATTCTGCGAGAGAAAATACAAATGAGACAGCAAGGCTAAGGCTTCAAAATTATCGGGGTCTGTCTCGCGTACTTTTTCTACCCTACTCATGGCCTCCGACAGGCGGTTATCCCGTAAAGCCAGTTTGGCTAGCACGATCAAATCCTCAGTACTTGCGCCATAAGGCGCAGCGGCTATTTTGCGTTTTATGACCGCCTCCTGCGCCGGGTAATCCTTTCTAAGATAGTGTAACACCTCAAGAAGATTATAGGCTGCTTCAGGATTAAACACCTGATCTCTTTTTCCTTCGGGAAAAACTGTAATCGCTTGTTCAAAAAGCACAATTGCAGTATCGGGTTTTCCCTGCATCCATTTTACCACGCCCAGTTGCTTAAGTCTGGAATATTCGTCCATACAATATTCCGAACCCGGCGAAAAAATCCGTTCAAGCTCAAGCAGACGCTCCTGCTCCTGCACCATGAATACAGGAGTAAGCATCAACGTATCTTCGTATAAGAACAACTTGGCATAGAGCCCCAATACGTCGGCCAGGTTGCGGACAAGCTGCACCGTCGTATCAAGCGGAAAAAGGCGGGCATACTTATCTATATGGCTATAATCAAATAGCTTGTCGTACGGCATGGCCAGGTATTCGGCGCGGGTGTTTTCCAGCTTTTGAAAGTCAACAGTAGTAATAGTTTCCAGCAGTTGGCTTACGCCGACAGATAAATGCGAAAACATATACACAAAATAGACCGAAGCCACCTCTTTACCGCCTTTTTCAAAATACCTTTCTGCCAGCATTCGCAGTTTACCATGTTCTCCTGTCATCATTAATCCGTAGAGATAATCAAGCGCTACATATATATCGCTTAACGAATGGGGATTAAGCTGTAGTGACCGTTCAAAATCCTGAAAAGAAGTGGAATCACCCAGCTCCACCTTCAAGAGGGCGCGCTCAAAATAATACTTGGCAGTATCTGACTCGAACTTCAAAAGATCAAGCCGTTGGTATGCCTGTTGGAAATAATGCAAAGCCTCTACAGGTCGATTATGCTGCTTATAGTACGCTCCCATTTCCGTGTAGAGCTTGTAATTAGAGGGATCGGCACGAATCTGGCCTAACTGGTCTTCTATAAAATCTTCTTTGTAAACCTGCATATCAGGCATACTGTCAAGCTCACAAATTGTTTCTTTCCCGGATATAGCGTAAGCGAGCGGCACCTTAGAACGGAAAAGCTCCGTAGAAATTAATTCTTTCAGTTCCTGATGTAATTCTAGACTGGGTTGCTTTTTTAACCTCACGGTGGGTTGTGCAAGCGCGCCCGATGTAAGAAAGAATACTGTAAAAACAATAAAAAAGAGACGTTTAATCATACCCTATCCTCAATAATTTTATTTACTTTTTTGACAATGTTTGTAATTTAAAACTGTTTTGATACCACAAATCGATACGAAATCCTAAAGAACGGGTAAGCCGGTTACGTTCTTTTCTTAAGATTTACTCCGTCAGGATCAGGTATTTTTCCTCTATTTCATCGCAAAGCAGAGCGGGTCTATTTTTATTTTCCATTTCCCTTACTGTTCGGGCCTTATTGAGGTGGTCATAAGCTTGCTTCACATCGCCTGCCGAAATTTGGTATAACGCAAGCTGCAGCAACAGGCTGTACATATCGTCGTAGTCCCGATAAAAATTACCGGCCTCTTCGAGGTAAAACCGGGACAGCGAATAATTTTGTGAAAGAAAATACAAATGAGCCAGCAAGGTTAAGGCTTCAAAATTATCGGGGTCTGTCTCGCGTACTTTCTCTACCCAGTTCATGGCCTCCGACAGACGGTTATCCCGTAAAGCCAGTTTGGCTAACATGAGCATATCCTGCGTACTTGGCCCATACGGAGAATCGACTATTTTAAGTTTTATGACCTCCTCCTGCGCCGGGTAATCCTTTCTAAGATAAAATAACAAAGCAAGACGATCATATACTCCTTCGGGATTAAACATCGGATCTCTTTTTCCTTCGGGAAAAGCCGTAATAGCTTGTTGAAAAAGTACAATTGCAGTATCGGATTTGCCCTGCATCCATTTTACCACAGCTAATTGTTTAAGTCTGGAAAATTCATTCATACAATATCCCGAACCCGGCGAAAAAACCCGTTCAAGCTCAAGCAGATGCTCCTGCTCCTGTACGCTTAATACAGGACTAAGCCGCAACGTATCTTCGAATAAGACCAACTTGGCAGAAAACGCAAATACGTCGGCTATGTAACGGACAAGCTGCACCGTTGTATCAAGTGGAAAAAGTCGGGCATACTTATCTATATTGCTATAATCAATTAGCTTGTCGTACGGCATAGCCGCGTATTCGGCACGGATATTTTTTCCTTTCTGAAAATCATCGCTAAGCTCAATCGCTTCCATAAACCGGCTTACTCCGTCAGATAAATACGAAAACACATACCAAAAATAGACCGAAGCCACCTCTTTACCACCTTTTTCAAAATACCTTTCCGCCAGCATTCGCACTTTATCATGTGCCCCTGTCAGCATAAATCCGTGGAGGTAATCAACTATTAAATCTATCTCATCTAACGAATTGGGAGTAAGCTGTAGTGACCGTTCAAAATCCTGAAAAGAAGTGGAGTCACCCAGCTCCATCTTCAAGAGCGCACGCTCAAAATAATACGCGGCAGTATCTGACTCGAACTTCGAAAGGTCAAGCCGTTGGTAGGCCTGTTTGAAATAATGCAAAGCCTCTACCGGTCGATTATGATACTTATAGTACGTACCCATCTCTGTATAGAGCTTGTAATTAGAGGGATTGGCACGAATCTGGCCTAACTGGTCTGCTATAAAATCTTCTTTGTAAACCTGTATATCAGGCATACTGTCAAGCCCACAGGCTATTTCTTTCCCGACCAAAGTGAGCTGAAAGGAAACACCGGTCGGAAAAAACTCCGTACAAATGAATTCTTTCAATTCCTGACGTACCTCGGGAGTGAACTCCTTTTTTAACCTCACAGTGGGTTGGGCAAGCGCACCCGATGTAAGAAAGAGTACTGTAAAAACAATAAAAAAGACACGTTTGGTCATATCCTATACGCAATAATTTTATTTACTTTTTTAACGATGTTTGTAAGTTACAAAGCTAAATAGTAAAAATATGCCTCAAAAAAGCACAGGAAATAAGGTGACCTATTGTAGTGTGTAATCCTTAGCCAAAGACTGAGTAGTAAAAACGTTCCGTCGTTTTTTTTTACCTTTAAAGAATGAGCAAAACGCTTTTCCTTGTGAGGCATGCCAAATCGGGCTGGAAAGATTCCGGAATGCCTGATTTTGATCGCCCGCTCAATGAACGGGGGCTGCGCAATGCCCCGATGATGGGAAAAGTGCTGCACGCGCGTGGTATTCGGCCTGAACTTTGGGTATCGAGTCCGGCGAAGCGTGCTTATAGCACCGCTACACTTATCGCCGAAGCAATGGATATTCCCGTTGCGGACATCGAAAAAGTGTCGCGCCTCTACGAAGCTTCGGTACAGGACTGGCTCGATACCCTCTGCGCGCTCGACAACCGCCAGCACAGCGCCATCCTTTTCGGACACAACCCGGGCATTACAGATTTCAGCAATTACCTGAGCAACGGCGCCATTTCCCATTTCCCCACCTGCGGCATTGCCGAAATCACCTTCGATACCGACAACTGGCAGGAAATCTCGAAAGACTCCGGCACGCTGCGCAGCTTCGATTTCCCGAAGAATTACCCCGAAGGATACTAAGCGCCCATTGCTTATCTTTGCTACATGCGCATCGATATTGTCACCGTTTTACCCCAATTGCTCGAAAGTCCTTTTTCCGATTCGATCCTCAAAAGAGCACAGACCAAAGGACACGTAGAAATTCACCTGCACAATATCCGCGACTGGGCTACCAACAAGCACAAAAGTGTGGACGATTATCAGTTTGGCGGAGGCGCAGGCATGGTGCTTATGGCCGAACCGATAGCCCTGTGCTTCGAAAGCCTCATGGCACAACGGCGTTACGACGAGGTCATTTACATGACCCCCGACGGGGAAACACTTCAGCAGGGATTAGCTAACCGGCTCTCCCTTCACGAAAACCTGCTTATCCTTTGTGGGCATTACAAAGGGGTGGATCAACGCATCCGCGATATGTACATTACCCGCGAAATTTCGATAGGCGATTATGTGCTGTCGGGCGGAGAATTAGCCGCAGCCGTGCTTTGCGATTCCATCATACGACTGTTGCCCGGTGTGCTCAACGACGAGACTTCGGCCCTGAGTGATTCGTTTCAGGATAACCTGCTGGCTCCGCCTGTATATACGCGTCCCGAAGAGTTTCGCGGACAAAGGGTGCCCGATATTTTGCTTTCGGGGCGGCATAAAGACATCGAAAACTGGCGGCACGAAGAAGCCGTTAAACGTACACTTGAGCGCAGACCGGACATCGCAAAAAAAAATGATTTTTTGTAAAATCTCAGCTAACGAGCAGCTCGGAATATGAGGGCAAAACCGGCGTATAAACCGGAGCGGGATTACCGGGATGCACTATGGCAATGTAATGAGAGAGTCCGTTGGTGAGCATTAAAGCGCTGACCTGTAGGGAGAAATGATAACGCCAGGCCTGATCAAACACCGCTTGCGTAATTTTGACTCCCGGTGCCTTACACTCGACCACCAGCAGAGGTTTCCCTTCCGAAGTGTGACAAATCACGTCGCAGCGCCGACGCATACCGTGCAGATCGATAGCCGCCTCGACCGCCGTAAGCGAAAGCGGGTATCCTTTTTCCGTAAAAAGATACTGCAGCACATGTTGCCTCACCCACTCTTCGGGGGTAAGGGCCACCCATTTCTTACGTACCGTGTCGAAAATTTGGGGCTTAGCCCCCAGTGTGTTAATTTTGAACGAATACGCGGGGAAATTAAGTTCCTGCATCATACCGCTAAAATAACGCTTACTATGAAATCCAAGCCCGAAATTGTAGAAAACTGGCTGCCCCGTTATACCGGGACTCCCCTGAATGAATTCGGCGAATACATTCTACTGACCAATTTCAGCAACTACGTGCAGCTTTTTGCGCTTATGCAAAACGTAGAAATCAAAGGCGGAGACAAGGCCATGCCCAATGCCACAGCGGGCAATATTTCGATCATCAACTTCGGAATGGGAAGCGCCAATGCAGCTACCATCATGGATTTGCTCAGCGCTATACAACCCAAGGCGGTGCTTTTTTTGGGCAAATGCGGGGGCTTAAAAAAGAAAAACAACATAGGCGATCTTATTTTGCCTATTGCTGCCGTGCGTGGCGACGGCACCTCTAACGATTACATGCCTGCCGAAGTACCGGCCCTGCCCGCCTTCCAGTTGCAAAGAGCGGTCTCTTCGACCATCCGCGAGCACAATAGCGATTACTGGACGGGCACCGTTTATACCACCAATCGCCGGGTATGGGAGCACGACGAAGACTTCAAAGCCTACCTGCGCAAGTTGCGGGTGATGGCCATCGACATGGAGACGGCCACCCTGTTTACCGCAGGGTTTGCAAACAAAATACCTACCGGAGCGCTGCTGCTGGTATCGGATCAGCCTATGGTTCCGGAAGGAGTCAAGACCGAAGAAAGCGATCGGAAAGTGACCTCCTCTTTCGTGGAAAAACATTTGCAGATCGGTATCGATTCGTTGAACGAGTTAATTAACTTCGGCCGTTCTATCAAACATCTTCGTTTCGAATGAGCAAAAAAACGAGCGCCGACACCTGTGCCGAAATACTTCGCAACCTGAAAAACCGGATCTACCAACCGGTGTATTTTCTATGTGGAGAAGAGCCTTTTCACATTGATCGCATCAGCGATTACATCGAAGAGAACGTGCTCAACGAGATGGAAAAGGAATTTAACCAGACCATTCTTTACGGACAGGACATTCAGATTCCCGAACTGGTTGCCGCTTGCAGACGCTTTCCGATGATGGCCGAATATCAGGTAATTATCGTCAAAGAAGCACAGCAGTTGAGTAAAATAGAAGAGCTCAAATCGTATGTAGAAAATCCGGCACAGAGCACTATTCTGGTGCTTTGTTACAAGTATAAAACCGTCGATCGCCGCAAAGAATTCGGTAAACTGATCGACAAAAAATCGGTGTATTTCAATTCGGAGAAATTTCGCGATTACCAGCTTCCCCAATGGATTGAGCAATATGTAAAGGAAGAAAAGCTAAAAATAGGTCCGCGCTCAGCTACCTTATTAGCCGAATTTTTAGGCAATGATTTGGCCAAAATCAGCAACGAAATCGGGAAACTGAAAATATTACTGCCCGAAGGCGCTGAAATCACCGACGAGGTTATTCAAAAAAATATCGGGATCAGCAAAGATTACAACGTGTTTGAGCTGCAAAATGCGCTGGGCGATAAAGACATCTTAAAATCAAATCGCATTGCCCGGTATTTTGCACAAAACAGCAAGAATCATCCGATTTTCACTACCATTCCCTCGCTGTATGGTTTTTTCACGAAGATCTTGCGCTACCATATGGTCAGTGCGCAATCGCCGCGTGAAATTGCCACTTCGCTGGGTGTACACGAGTTTTTTGTAAAAGACTATGCCCGTTATGCAAGAAATTATTCGCCGGGCAAACTGCTGCGTATTATCGAATACCTGCTCGAAGCCGATCTGCACAGCAAAGGGGTAGATACTACCGGACTTGATGAGGACGAAATCCTGAAAGAGCTGGTGTATAAAATTTTGCATTAACCGCTCCCTTCGACTCCGCTCAGGGAGCTTGATGGGCAACGTTGCCTTCGACTTCGCTCAGGCAACTACCGGAACTCACACCCCGTTCCCTGAGCGAAGCCGAAGGGAACCACCGAAACTCTCCACCCAAACCACCACTCCCCGTTCCCTGAGCGAAGCCGAAGGAAACTACCGCAACTCTCCACCCAAACCACCTCACCACGTTCCCTGAGCGAAGCCGAAGGGAACAACCGCAACTCTCTCCCAAAACA
>CAYWRZ010000013.1:50904-82216 GCA_964460845.1 uncultured Weeksellaceae bacterium | reverse complement strand
TGTAAGTATCGGAAGCTCCGTCGCAAAGACTGGGACTTCCGGTGATGGCACCCGGTTGTGCAGGCACCGCACCTGAGGTTACTGTAAGGGTTTGGGCAGTAGAAGTGCCGCAAGCGTTAGTCGCCGTGACGGTAATGGTTCCGCCTGTAGCACCAGCCGTAGCATTTATGCTGTTCGTGGTGCTGCTGCCTGTCCAACTGCCGGGTAAAGTCCAGGTGTAGCTTGTCGCATTGGGATCGTTGGTTACGCTATAAGTGCCCGAAGCACCCGAACAAAGCGTAGCATTACCAGCAATAGCCGAGGGTTGGGTAGGAGAGGTACACGTTTCAGTAACTTTTACGGTTACGTTATCGAAACGGGTAACGTATCCTGACGAGGCTTCGTCACAGTTTCCTGTACAGCCTGACTGAAAATATCCACCCATATAATTGAGTGCCTGATTGGTATAGGTGCCGTTTGTACCTGTTACGGCTGCGCTGTAAGTACCTGCGTCGGGATTGGCAAATGCGCTTGTTCCGTCATTTCTAACCTGTAAAGTCCAGGCATTGTTGGAAGGATCGTAGGTGACTCTCACACTCATGTAATTGGCTTTTGGAACAGTGCCGCTCCACGTAGCGATAGTGGTATGGGTGCCGTTGTGTAGCCCGTTGGTGAATTGCACTAATCTTGGTGTGATATTAGCGCTTGTCCCTCCGCCGAATATTACCGCATAACCGACTGCGGTTCCATTAGGATTACAGTTGTCGGTAGAGCTAAGTATGGAAGATGTGCCATTTGAGGCGAGTATAAAAGCCAGACCTGTGGTAATATTATTTTGGCTCGACGACTGTGAACAGCTAAATCCGCTGCTGTTGGAAACGGAAGTCGGGCGTTGCATATTAAATGTCCAGGTAATAACGCCACTGCTCGAAGAGAGGGTAGGGTTATAGTAAGTATTATCGAATACGGAACCTGTTCCTCCGCAGGGAACATAACCGAATCCTTGACCGTGGGTGGAATTACCATCCCGGCTGTTAATGTGTAGCTGTCCGTTGTTCAGCCGTGCTACAAAGACTCCGTTGTTGACTATTCTCCAGGGTTTTCCGGCTATAATCTCGGCATCACTTCCGCTTCCCGAAACCCAGGTGGCAGAATTGGGACTGTCGAAGTTTTCTGAAAATACCGTATGAGTGACTTGACCGAAGGCCTGTGTCGCGGTAAGCAGTAAAGTAAGACCCGATATTGCTCCTGTAAGTACGATAGCGTTCATACGAAGTCGCCAAACGGAGAAAAATCGTTTGTAAATGGAAAACAGGGAAAGAGAAAAAGAGAAGTCAACATTCTTCATAAGAACTGATTTTAATGCGTTCTAAATTATGTAATAATAAATTTTCTGTGAAAGAAGAAAGTATTCCTAATTCGCTTTTTCGCTAAAATACCCATGTGATAAACTAATAATGTCAAGATTAAAAAACAAGTGTTTATCCCTGCGTTTTATTCTTAACTGTCTTGTTTACAGCTTGTTTTTTGAAAAGACGGCCTTTATATTTAGGATTTGATAAAGAAATATTATTGGATTTTTTGTATTAATCACTTGTTAATTTTTATACACAAAAAGACATCAATGTATGTTATTGCACGAAAAAAGCAACTTATATACGTTGAATCATTTGGGGTTTTTATTAAATATTTTTGAAGAATAAGATTATAAAACTTATTCCGTCGCGCGGTAGAAGAGAGGGTCAACGGGCTTTTAGGATCAGTAGATCCCCGTCAAAGACGATACTTCGCCTTGTCCGGTATTATCCGGATAGAAAAGCGCAGGTTGTGGAGAAGAAATAGTGGAGTGAGACTCAGGTGTAACGGCGCTCTATCAGCTCAGTAAACTGATTGGCCGATTCGGAATCGTGATTCCAGTTATGCGCTGTGCCTAATTGTAGCAGGTAATTTTTGGCATCTTCCAGCGAAGAAAAAGAGTTGAGCTTTTCTACAGCTTCGTTATAAGCGGCATTTTCCCCTTTGAACAAATCGTTCATAAAGAGGAATTTTTGGTTGAGCCCGATAGACGTTTTCAGATCGCTGATGGGTTTTTTCTGTAGCTTTTCGGCCAGCGTAACCCGGGGCGGGTGCGAAGCAGAAAGCTTGTCGTTGAGCGAGGCAGGAGCCGCAGTAGCCAGCGGATCTTCTTTCAGCGCAGGCACATCAGGTTCGGCCTTGGCTGCCGCTTTCTCTTCGGCAGAAGCTTCTTTGATGGCCTGTAACAGGTCAATCTGATTGGGCGCTGCTTCCACCGGTTTGGGCTCTTCGGCTGGTGTCGCTGGCGGTGTAAAGCCCGATGCCAGATTCAGCTTAAAGCCCTGTATCGCTTTTTCTTCCTGCTGCTTTTGTTTTTCGGACGCAGAAGGCGGCAGCAGATCTTTTTCTAATGCCTTATACCGCAGTACCACCAAACGCTCAAAAAGCTCACGGCTGTCGTTGACCAAAGGATCGAGCTGTGAAGCTTGAAGCTGCCCGTTTTCGAGCTGATCGAGGTTCTCTCTGATGTGTTGCAGAAGATCTTTCATGGTACGATAGCCGCTTGCGTTCATTCGAATGTAGGTTTTACAAGGTTTAAAGGTAAACCATAATCCCAAAAACACGAAAGAGATACGGAAAATTTTATAGCTTCACGTCAATTTTAAGCGCAGTCTCATGTTTCTCGAAAACAATACAGCCGGTATAAGAAAAGGATGGATCGAAGTGATTTGCGGCTCTATGTTTTCAGGGAAAACGGAAGAACTTATCCGAAGACTGAAACGCGCCGAGTTTGCCCGTCAGCAGGTCGAAATTTTTAAACCCTCGATAGATAAACGTTACCACGATATAGAAGTGGTCTCGCACGACTCCAATTCCATCCGCTCCACACCGGTCGATTCGTCAGCTACCATTCTCCTGCTCGCTTCGGAGGTAGAGGTGGTGGGGATAGACGAGGCGCAGTTTTTCGACGAAGGATTGGTAGATGTCTGCAATGATTTGGCCAACAGAGGAATAAGAGTAGTAGTGGCCGGGCTCGATATGGATTTTACCGGTAAGCCCTTTGGCGTAATGCCACGCCTTATGGCTATAGCCGAATATATTACCAAAGTACATGCCATCTGCGTAAATTGCGGTGATTTGGCGCAGTATTCGCACCGCCTCAGCGCCGACGAAAAGCTGGTGCTGCTGGGTGAAACCGATCATTACCGTCCGCTTTGCAGGCGTTGTTATGCCGAGGCACGTGCCGCACAGCCATGAACAGGCTTCAGTACCATATTAGTGAATTGGCAGCCCTGTGGGGTGCCCAACGCAAGGGTAATCCCGGCGAAGGGCAAATCACACACGTATTTACCGACAGCCGCTCGCTGCTTCCCACTGCACAAACACTCTTTTTTGCGCTCAAAGGACCGCAGCACGACGGACATTCGTTTATCTCCGAATTGGCCGCAAAAGGGGTGCGCTATTTTGTGGTGAACAGCGATGCCACGCTTCCCGATCTGCCCGATGCCTGTTTTCTGCTTGTACCCGATACCTTGCAGGCGCTTCAGCAATTAGCGGCGTATCACCGCAGCCGGTTTACTTATCCCGTTATCGGTATTACGGGCAGCAACGGGAAAACCTTGGTCAAAGAGTGGATCTACCAATTGCTGCGCGAAGACTACAACAGTGTACGAAGCCCCAAAAGCTATAATTCGCAGGTGGGGGTTCCGCTTTCTTTGCTGCTGATGGAAGCACAGCAGAACCTTGGTATTTTTGAAGCGGGAATCTCTCAACCCGGCGAAATGGAAAAGCTTGCGAATATGATTCGCCCCGATATTGCTATACTGACTACTATCGGTCCGCCGCACTCCGAAAATTTTACCGATACCCGCCAGCAAGCCGAAGAAAAGTTGTGCCTGTTTGAACCCGCCTCGGTGCTTATCTACAATCGCGACAACGAGGAGGTAGAGCAGCTTGTAAAGGAAAAATACGCCGCTAAAAAATTGCGGCACTGGTCTTTGCAACAGCCGGCTTTTTTGCAAATTACCGAAAGCCGCACCGGCTCAAAATATACCACGCTTACCGGAATTTGTGAAGGCGAAACCGTGCGTTTGGTTATTCCTTTTACCGACAAAGCCTCGGTCGAAAACTGCATTACCTGCTGGGTACTGCTCCGTCACCTGGGCTTTAGCGCGCACGAAACGGAGCTGCGTATGGCCGGACTTACCCCCCTCGAAATGCGGCTTGAGCTGCTGAGCGGCACAAGCGGTTCGCTGATTGTAAACGACAGCTACAACTCCGATACGGCTTCACTTTCCATTGCGCTCGATTTTCTCCATCAGCAAAAGCAACAGGGTAAAAAAACGGTTATTTTGTCCGACATTTTACAAGACAAATCGCCCGATGCCGAACTATACGGGAAAGTCATCGATTTGCTACAGCACAAAGGTATTTCGCGTTTAATCGGTGTAGGTGAAAAAATAAGCCGTTATGCCACAGGCTTTCGCGGAGAGAAATTGTTTTTTCCAAGCACCGAAGCCTTGATCGAACAGTTGCCTGCGCTCGATTTTACCGGACAGCTCATTCTCGTAAAAGGCGCCCGGCTTTTCGGCTTTGAAAGAATTACCGCCCGCCTTCAGCAGCAGGTACACGAAACGGTGCTCGAAATCAACCTCGATGCGATGGCGCATAACCTGCGTTATTACCGTGCCCGTCTTGATCCGGGTACGCGTATTATGGCGATGGTAAAAGCATTTTCGTACGGAAGCGGCAGTTATGAAATTGCGAGCTTGCTCGAATTTAACCGGGTCGATTACCTGGCGGTGGCTTATGCCGACGAGGGTGTGGCGCTGCGTCGTGCGGGAATTACCCTGCCTATTGTGGTGATGAATCCGGTGAAAAGCAGCTTTGTGACGATGCAGCGTTACCGGCTGGAGCCGGAGATATACAGTGTTGCGCTTCTTCAGGATTTGTTGCAACTGCTCGATCCGGCGTATTATCCGCCTATTCACCTGAAGATAGATACCGGTATGCACCGGCTTGGTTTTGATCCGGAAGAAATTCCGGCCTTGTGCGCACTGTTAGTCAGGCATCCCGAGCTAAAGATCGGCTCCGTATTTTCACACCTGGCAGCCAGCGATAATCCGCAGCATGATGAATTTAGTCGGACGCAGGTGAAAGCACTCGAAAAAGCGGCTGCCCAGGTATCTGCTGCAGTAGGCTATCCGGTGCTTCGGCACATTCTTAATTCGGGGGGTATAAGCCGTTTGCCCGAGGCGCAGCTCGAAATGGTTCGACTCGGTATTGGCCTTTACGGAGTAGGAATTACCGAAGAAGATCGGCATAATCTGCAACCCGTAAGTCAGTTGCTTACGCTTATTTCACAGGTAAAAACCGTGTCTGCTTCCGAAACGGTAGGCTATAATCGCAATGGAAAACTTACCCGCGCCACACGTATTGCCACGTTGCCTATCGGCTATGCCGACGGTTTTTCGCGCAGCCTCGGTAACGGACGTGGCTATGTGCGGATAAAGGGGAAAAAAGCCCCTGTGGTAGGCAATGTCTGTATGGATATGTGCATGGTCGATATTACCGATATTCCCGAAGCGGCAGAAGGTGATCGGGTGGTGATTTTTGGTCCCGGACTGCCGGTAGAAGAAGTGGCGGCGGCGATGCAGACCATTCCTTACGAAGTGCTTACTTCCGTGTCGGCACGTGTAAAAAGAATTTATACCCGCGAATCGTAGGGTAAGCGATACATTTTCTTCGACCAGCAGCGTACCGCCCAGCAACGGAATACTCTTGTTTTTCAGGGTTCACGTAAGTAGCCGAATGGGAAAGAGCATGGTCTGTTAAGAGAGCTCCGCATTCAGCAGATTTTCTATAGCCAGTGTGGCATGCGCCATTTCGAGCAGATAAAGCAAGCGTTTTAATTCACGAAGGCTGTACACCAATCGGATCGAGTGCAGCGGTGTGGGAATACGGATCACTTTCTGATGTACTACTGCCGTATGCCGATAGGCTTCGTAATATTCGCGAAGCGTTTCGGTAAATTCGCTGAAACGATCGTAGGTCAGCATCAGCGCGGTGGTACCGAAAGCCATTTCGATATGCCCGCATTCGTGGCATTTGATTACGTAACCGTATTTATTCCGGTGTAAGATTTTGTACGCACAGTCCATAGCACCTTTGTATTAGGATTTCTTGTTATTTAGAATAATTCTAAACAACACTGCAAATGTGCAGGAGAAAGCGCAAGAGCGCAATACCCTGATCAGGTGAATTTAGGCGGACTTCCTATTTCCGGGAACCGGAGAATCAATAGCCTTTACCGCGATAGGTTTCGTCTTCGTCGTCGTGATAGATACTGAGGTAATTGACGTATCGGTTTTCCCAGATATCGCCTTTTTCGACGGCCTCTTTAATGGCGCAGCCGGGTTCGTTGATGTGCTGGCAGTTGTGAAAACGGCATTGGTTAAGCCGATCGCGCATTTCGGGGAAATAATGAGCCAGCTCCGAACGTTCCATATCGACCAGTCCAAAGCCTTTGATGCCGGGCGTATCGATGATCCAGCCTCCGAAGCTGAGCGGAAACATTTCGGCAAAAGTGGTGGTATGTTGCCCTTTTTCGTGGTAGCCCGAAATTTCGCCTGTGCGCAAGGCCGCATCCGGTTCTACGCTATTGACCAAAGTCGATTTGCCTACGCCCGAGTGTCCCGAGAGCAGGGTTACCTTGTCTTTAAGCAGTTCGCGGAGCGCCTGAGGAGAATCCTGAGGTACGGAATGGATAAGGCTACGGTAGCCGATGCTTTCGTACTCCTGTGCAATGGCTTGTAACACATTCAGTTCGTCGGTATCGTAGAGGTCGCTTTTGTTGAACAGCAGGATAACCGGTATGCGATAGGCTTCGGCGGTGACCAAAAAACGATCTACAAAACCGAGTGGCGTGTCGGGTTGCTTGAGGGTAATTACGAGCAGCGCCTGATCGAGGTTGGCGGCAATGATATGGGCTTGTCGCGACAGGTTGACCGACTTGCGGATAATGTAGTTACGGCGCGGTTCAATAGCGGTAATGATACCGTCGCCGGTGCTTTCGAGACTTATTTCGACCCGATCGCCTACCGCCACAGGATTGGTGCTTTTATCGCCTTTCAGGCGGAAAATTCCTTTTATCCGGCAGGCCATCTGGGAGCCGTCTTCGCAATGCACGGTGTACCAGCTTCCGGTCGATTTGAGTACGATTCCTTTCACGGGGTAAAGTTAGGGCTAAATCCTTACGGAGATTCGCGGTAAAATGATAGTTTTGTACGAACTCTTAAAATCCTTAAGCCGTGTCGATTTCAGTCAGCAATGTGTCAAAGGTGTACGGCCAGCAACGGGCGCTCAACGGTGTTTCTTTTGAAATCGGGGCGCAGGAGGTGGTTGGTTTTCTCGGTCCCAACGGAGCGGGGAAGTCCACCATGATGAAAATCATTACCTGCTACATTCCGCCTACCGAGGGGCAGGTAAAGGTCTGCGGAATCGATGTGATGGAAGAGCCTTTGCAGGTAAAACGCAAGGTGGGTTACCTGCCCGAGCACAATCCGCTTTATCCGGAGATGTACGTGAAAGAGTACCTCACTTTTATTGCGGGCTTGCACAAGCTTTCGGGTGCGCGCGAGCGGGTAAAAGAAATGATCAATGCCGTAGGGCTTGAGGTGGAGCAGCACAAAAAAATAGGCGCCCTTTCGAAAGGGTACCGGCAGCGGGTAGGGCTGGCGCAGGCGATGATCCACGATCCGCAAGTGCTGATCTTAGATGAGCCGACCAGCGGGCTTGACCCGAATCAGCTCGAAGATATTCGTAACCTGATCAAAACGATAGGTCGTCAGAAAACGGTCATGCTTTCGACCCACATTATGCAGGAGGTAGAAGCCATATGCGACCGCGTAATTATCGTGAACCGTGGCGAAATTGTAGCCGACGATACTGCTGCGCGCCTGCAGCATGAAGCTACTACCGAACAGATTATTTACGTAGAGTTCGACAAGGAAATTAGCCGTGCGGCACTTTCTTCCATACCCGGTGTGCGCAATGTGAAGCACTTGCAGGGCTTTAGCTGGGTGATCCAGTCTTCGCAGGCCGAAGATATTCGTCCGGTAATATCCCGTTTTGCGCTCGACAAGGGGCTGCTCGTGCTCACCATCCGTCGCGAGGAGCAAAGCCTCGAAGACGTGTTCAAACGCCTTACCGGGAAGAAGCGGTCCTGAGGCTGCGGGGCAAATTTGGGATCCGGATAGTCAATCCTTAAAAAAATTTTACTTTTGTCGGCACTTAACCGAACTTAAACACAATTTCATGTCATACCTGTTCACCTCCGAGTCCGTTTCCGAAGGACATCCCGATAAGGTAGCCGATCAGATTTCAGACGCGCTTATCGATCATTTTTTGGCTTACGATCCCAATTCGAAAGTGGCTTGTGAAACGCTGGTGACCACCGGTCAGGTAGTGCTGGCAGGCGAGGTGAAATCGGAGGCTTATCTCGATGTGCAGGACATTGCCCGCGAAGTAATTCAACGCATCGGTTACACCCGTTCCGAATACATGTTCGAAGCCAATTCTTGCGGTATTCTTTCGGCTATTCATGAACAGTCGCCCGATATTAACCAGGGAGTAGAGCGCCGTAAGAAAGAAGATCAGGGTGCCGGCGACCAGGGTATGATGTTCGGCTATGCCAGTCGCGAAACCGACAATTATATGCCCCTGCCGCTGGAGCTTGCGCACTTGCTGCTCCGCGAACTGGCGGCCATCCGTCGCGAAGGCAAAACCATGAAATACCTTCGCCCCGATGCCAAGTCGCAGGTAACTATTGAGTACGATGATAACAATCAGCCGGTGCGTATCGACACCATCGTTATTTCGACCCAGCACGACGATTTCGGGAAAGATTCGGTGATGCTCAAAAAGATCAAAGACGATGTGATCAACGTACTTGTTCCACGCATTAAGAAAAAACTTCCCAAGCGTGTACAGGCGCTGTTCACCAATAAAATCACTTACCACGTGAACCCCACCGGCAAATTTGTAATCGGTGGCCCGCACGGCGATACCGGTCTTACTGGCCGTAAAATCATCGTCGATACCTACGGTGGTAAAGGCGCACATGGCGGTGGAGCATTCTCGGGCAAGGATCCCAGCAAGGTGGATCGTTCGGCTGCTTATGCTACGCGTCATATCGCTAAAAACATGGTGGCTGCCGGCTTGTGCGACGAAGTGCTGGTACAGGTGGCGTATGCCATTGGCGTGGCTAAACCCGTCGGACTGTATGTCAACACATACGGCACTGCCAAAGTGAAGTTCAACGACGGAGAAATTGCCAAACGTATCGAGAAGCTGTTCGATATGCGTCCTTACGCCATCGAAACCCGTTTTGCGCTGCGTACCCCGATTTATTCGGAGACGGCTGCTTACGGTCACATGGGCCGCGAACCCAAAGAAGTAGTGAAAGTGTTCAACAAAGGGAAAAAGACCGAGAAAAAAGTGAAAGTGAAATTGTTCCCCTGGGAAGAGCTTAACTACGTAAACGCTATTCGCAAAGAATTTAAACTCAGCTAAGCGCTGTGATTGTCAATTAAAGGGGTGCGACAAGGCACCCTTTTTTCATGCTGCATATTATGTCTGCCCGTTCCTTTTTTAACAGTCCACTTTTCCTGATAGCCCTTGTGCTGGGTATGGTGCCTTACCTGTGGATTGCTTTTTTCAGTTTTCCTTCGGCCGATGATTTTTGTGCGACCCTGCTTTCGGATCAGGCTTCGGATGCGTTTCAGAATGCCGCGAACCTGTATTCAGGTTCGAACGGCCGTTATGCCGTCAATTTCCTGCTTTGGTTTTCGCCCTTGCGCGAGGCTTCGCTGACGGGGTATCAGCTTTGGGCTTTTGGGCTGCTGCTGCTGAGTCTTTTTTCGTTACATCGGCTGCTGGCGGTATTTCCCGGCGGGGGGCGCGATACGCTTTGGGTACGGCTTGCCGCCAATTTCGGCTGGCACCTCGTGTTCCTTTCGGGTATGCCCGACCTTGCCGAAGGCGTCTATTGGCAAGCGGGAGCGACCGCTTATTTAGGCGGACAGGCCCTGCTTTTTCTGCACCTTTCTTTTTTCTTCCGTGCGCATCAGCAAACGTCTTTCTTACATACCGCAGGCTTGTTTCTTACGCTGATACTCGCCATGGGTTTTTACGAAGTGCAAACCGTCGGACTGGCTTTGTTTTATGCCATTACCCTGGCCTGGAAACTTGCTACAGGTCGTAAATCCGGTTTGTGGTTTTACGGACTTACTTTCTTCTCGATAGCCCTGGCGGTAATCGTGTATTTGGCACCGGGCAATGCCGTACGTGCGGCGCATTATCCCGATAGCGGCCGCTTGTTATACAGCGTGGCAATGAGTTTCCTGCAAACCCTGCGTTTCCTCGGCGAATGGCTGGCTTATGCGCCTTTGTGGACGGGTATCGGGCTTTGCCTCGTGGTACCTGCAAAGCTCCCGCAGCTTCCTTTTCGTTTACCGGCCAAAAGAGCCTTGCTTATCGGCGGACTGATTGTTTTCCTTTCGGCTTTCATCCCCTATTACACCACCGGTACCCTTGGGCAGCATCGCACCATAAATGCGGCCTACGGCGCGTTTTTGCTGTTGGCGCTGGTATGGGCTTTTTCACTGCGTCAGCGATTTGGCGAGCATCCTTACATGGCGCCTTTGCATACGTATAAGGCGCGCGTCATGATGTCGGCCTTTTTTATTTCGGCGGTTTGTTTTACCGGTAACGGATATCTCGTATCTTCCGATTTGCTGCAGGGCAGGGCTTCGGCTTACCTCGAAGCGCAGCAGCACCGCGAAGCCGAGATACTGACGCACCTGGAAGACGAAGCGTACCTTATTCAACCTTTACAATCGTGGGCCGGTTCTATCGCCTCGTTCGATGTGCCTCCGGCCGATCATGGTAAGATAGGAGAATGTATGCTGCTGTATTACGGTGCTTACCGGCAATCTTTGCGGTAAAAAACAGCAGCGAAGAAGAATGCTTACTCACTAAACAAAAGTGTTCATGCGGAAAACAGTATTTATACTTTTTTGGCTGTGCCTTGCGCTGTCTTCTTTATTCCTGATAGAAAAATTTCGCTGGCACAACGAGCTGAATGAAGAATATAAATACGTGGTGCACAGCGACGGACGCGGGTATTATTCCTACCTGCCTGCCTTGTTCCTGCGTGGTGATTTCGGGCAGGAGAAATACGAGCGTTACCACCATGTGCGGGTATCTGACTCGACCTACGTGAGCAAATACACCTACGGAACCTCATTTTTTCATCTTCCGTTTTTTGCCGGAGCGGCCGTGGTGGCCAAGGTGGCGGGCTATGAAATGGACGGCTATTCTCCTCCTTTTCAGGTAGCGATCAGTTTGGCAGGATGGGTGTATTGGCTTTGGGGCTTATGGCTGGCGTACCTGCTTTTTACCCGCGATTTTGGCCTGGGTCGAAACACGGCTTTAACCGTAATTACCGCGCTGGCTTTTGGCGCGCCGCTCGTGTATTACATGGTCTTTCTCGGCTCGTTTTCGCACGTCTATTCTTTTTTCCTCGTTACGGCTTTGCTTTACATTGTATTTCGGTTCAGGGAAACACAGCATTTAAAATGGCTGTGCTGGGGCGGACTCGTACTCGGACTGATAGTGGTCACCCGCCCGGTAAATGCCGTGGTGGTCTTGTTTCTCCCGGTATGCTTTCATTCGGGAAAAGAATTTCTCGCTTTTCTCCGGCAACTTATTACGCCCTGGAAAAGAGCCGCCATGCTTATTCTGTTCGGACTTATTCCAGTGCTGGTGCAATGCTGGCTTTGGTATTTACAGACCGGCAGTTGGTTCGTATGGTCGTACAAAGGCGAAGGATTTTATTTCAGCAACCCGCGTATGTGGGACTTTCTGTTTAGCTATCAAAAAGGATTTTTCGTGTATGCTCCGCTTTGGCTGCTGATGATTCCGGCGCTTTGGCTGCTTTGGAAAAAATCGCCCTGGCGGATTTCCATGTTTCTGGTGTTTTTTGTGTTTACCGTTTATTTTTTCTCAAGCTGGTGGAGCTGGTATTATGCCGAATCGTTCAGTATGCGTCCCATGACCGATTTTTCCATTCTTTGGATGTGCGTGTGTGTGCTGGTCATTACCGCGCTTAGCGGAGTATGGCGTAAGATTTATGTGTTTCTGCTGTTACTCTTCATTCCGGTCAATTTGGTATTCGCGTATCAGCATTATCATTTTATTTCGCATCCGAATGCGATGACGGCCGAAAAGTTTTGGTACATTTTTTTCAAAACCGACAAGTCGCATAGGCATACGCTGGGTGGTATGCGCGAGATACAGCCTTATTCTCCGCATGGGTTGGATTTGGTATGGAAATGGGAAACCGATTTTTCGGATCGTCCGGGTGGTGTGCTGCAAATGGAAGGACAGGAATTTCCGCTGACCGAAATTTTCGAGATTCCCGATGCGCCGCATAAGTCGGATCGCTTGTGGGCGGTAGTGCGCTATCAGAAACGCAATGCCACGCCCGAGGCCGGTAAAGATGTGCTGCTGGTGTTTCACGGCACCGATCCGAAAGACAGCCTGCTCTCCTATTACCGTTATCGCATTAAGGAAATGCCGCATGAAAAAGTAGGAGAATGGACACAGGAAGAAAGTTCTATTTTGCTGTTTAACCGGATGTATCCCGGCGATAAAATAGGCGTGTACTTTTGGAATCGAAAACTCGAAGCCTTAGAAATAGATAATTTTTCGGTCGAAATTTTTACCCCGCATATCCCGGATTAACCTGAAGGAAGTTTCAGGCTTCGATTCCCAGCGATTTCAACCATTCCTGAGCATTCTGATTGAGGATGTACTCATTTTTGCGAAGCGTACGCATATAAGCGGCAGCCAGATCAGGACGCGCAAGGTTGTAGCTGCAGGCCATAGCATTGTTGAGCAGATCAGACTGGTTGGGGTGACGTTGGAGTCCCTCATTGAAAAGCACCCACGCGTGATAATACAGCTTGTTGTAATAATAGAAAGAGCCTTCGCTCAGCAATTCTTCGTCGCTCAAGGCCGAAGGATCGACCGGAAAAGCTTTGGCGGCCAGCACCGTCAGATTATGCTGTAGCTTTTTTACCGTTTCTTCGGGCGCAAATAAAGCCTTTGCATGGTTGAGCGCTTGCTGCGCTTCTTGCGTTTGATGGCGGCAAATATAGATTTCCGTTTTCAGCAGATAAACGGTGGTGAGGTAGTTGGAACAAAGGTTTAGCGCCGTATCCAGCTCTTGTAAAGCCTCGTCGAACCGAAACTGATTGAAGAAAAACCCGGCTCGGTTAAGTCTCAGCTTTGCGTATTCGGGTTTGTGTGCAATAGCCGTATTGAGTTCGGCCAATGCGGCATCCGGATAGCCGTGCATCAGCAAAATATTCGCTTTGTTGGCTTTATCGTTAGGCGTGCGGGCTTCCGTTTCTACGATGATTTTAAGCTGCTGGAGGTATTCGCGTTCCAGTTGCTGCTGCTTCAGCACATTCATATAATTGATGCGGTGTGCCAAAATTTCGGGTGCCAGCGCAATACTTTTCCGGTAAAGATCCAATCCGGGGCCGAGCTTGTCGCCGCCCAGCTTCGTGAGGTTACCCGCGTAGTTATTGGCCGCATACGGATCTTCGGGATATTTCGTATAGGCGTCGCTCCATATCGTGAGTCCGCTTTCCCACACGGTAGTTCGTGCAAAGCAGGCTATTGCCAGTGCGGTCAGCCAAATTGCGGGTACGACACGAATCCGTTTCCAACGGTATGTTTCGGCAAGGTAATGCCAAAAGGCGACGGCAAAAATTCCGAAACCGGCCAGTCCGAGGTAATTGTAACGGTCGGCCATAAAATTTTCGCTGTTGGGCACCAATCTGAGCATGGGCACTACTGCAATAAGGTACCAAAGTATGCCCAGCAACGCGAGGTATTGCTTGCGGCGATACAGCCATCTCATAAAAAGCAGTACGCCGATTAGTAGTACCGGAAAGATCCAAAGCCAGGCGCCCGGTTCAGGAGCGGGATACTGTGCCGAGAGCCGGAAGGGAGCAAACAGCTTGAGGATATACTGCACCAAAATATAAGAAGAGTCGGTGAGCAGCGTAGTGAAGCTCCATGTTTCGCTGTCGTTCAGGTAGCCGGTTACCACCTGCGCGCGGTAGTTGAAGTAAATCGTAATTGCGCTTAGCGCAAACAGCGGAATAATGTACAGGTGATTGATTTTCTTTCCCTCTGTTTTACGAAAATACCATTCGATCGCATAGAGCAATGCGGGAAACACCATAGCCTGTCCTTTGCTCAGGCAGGCGCAAAGGAAAAGCAGCACGCTGAGCAGGTAAAATTTTGGTTTTTTACTCCAATAAAAGTGCAGGTAACTAAGCAGGGCCGCCAGCAGGAAAAACACGTATTGCGTGTCTTTTCGTTCCGAAATACGCGCTACCGATTCGACCGAAAGCGGATGTATAGCAAAAACAAGCACAGCTACGGCAGCCACTGTAGGGTTTATCTTCAGCGATTTCAATACGTTGTAAAGCAGCCAGCAGCTCAACAGGTGCAGGCTAAGATCGGCCAACTGATAGACCAAAGGCGCTGTTCCACCGGCCATCCAGCTTATGGCAAGACTCAGTAACGTGAGAGGGTGATAGTGTCCGTCGAAATAGGTAGTAAATAGCGCTTTTAGCGAAGCTCCGCTGAAACCGTGAATCAACGGATTGTCGAGCACATACACGTCGTCGCTGTAGTACGTAAAACCGTTCCACAGCATAGGCAGGTGTGCCAGAAAACCCAGGAGAAGAACTATACGGAAGGATAACCATTTTGACGTTTGCGCCATACGAAAAAGCTTAGGTAGAGAAACAGAGAAGGTAACAGCCTAAATTAACTATTTTTTTCGCTCAGCTCGTACAAAGCGCCTTCGCGCAGCGACCAGGTAGAATAGCGAATTGTGTCGATAGTGCTGTGCCGCAGCACAAAATGCGTAAGTAAGGCACCCGTCACGATAAGGTCGCGGCGTAATTTGGAAAGTCCGTTCATCTTTTTCCGTTCGCGGCGTGTGCTGTGTCGGAGCATAAGCGCCATTTCGACAAACTGATCCTTATCGAGTGTGCCTTGTGAAACGGAGAAATCGGCTGCCCGGCGAAGGTATTTCCAGCTCAGCATATCGGCAAACGTTTCGAAGCTGCCCGAAGAGCCGGTCAGCGTGTGTACTCCGTGTAGTTTTACCGCTTCGAGGCAATCGTTCAGCAGGGTGGCGAAATGAAGTTCGAGCGCCTGTGCTTCTGCATCGGTAATCGGGTCCGAATGTGGAAAGGCTTCTTGCAGGCGCGTTACACCCAGCGGGTAGCTTTTTTTCCAATATACCCTGTGTCGGTCGGCGATTATAAATTCGGTGCTGCCCCCGCCAATGTCCATGATAAGCGTTTTTTCTTCGGGTTCGGTCGATCGGCATACACCGATAGCGATCAGTTCGGCTTCGCGATCACCGTCGATAATTTCGACCGGGATACCGGTAAGCTTTTCGGTTTCGCGGGCAAATTCGACACCGTTTATGGCGTCGCGTATGGCCGAGGTGGCCAGGGCTTTGGCGAGCCGACACTCATACTGCGTGATGATCGAGGCATGTGCTTTCATGGCTTCGAGTCCCCGTTCCCAGGCCTGCGGAAGAATCTTTTTTTGGCCGAAGCCGCCTTCTCCGATTTTTACGGCGATTTTATCCTGATACAGCCTTTTCAGCACAGTACCCTGCCTTTCCGCTATCAGCAGGTTAAAGGTGTTAGTACCCATGTCGATCACCGCGATGCGCATTTGCCGAAGGGAAAAATTTTACCGGTAAAAAGAATAGCTGTATTTGAAAATATAAATCAGTTCGGTATGGAAATCTTTCATCACCTGTGCATTGAGCAGCAGCGTGTTTTTGTCGTAAAGCAGCGAGCGCAGCGTACTTTGTTTTTCGTTGCGAAACACATTTTCTTCTTCAAGATTACCAAACGTGTCATAGACATACGTATGCGTAATCTCGTTATAGCCCATAAGGTACGAAATATCCGATTTGCGGTTTAAGCGCCCTTTGTCGTCGTAGCCATATACCATTTTCGATTCTTTTCCGCTCAGCGTAAGCCGCAGAATGTCTTCGGTATGATAGCCCAGCTCGTTGAAATAGCTGAATTTTTCCTGGTACAATTGCCCGTAATTGTTGTAATACCTTTTTACCCGTTGGTGTTTGCTATACGTCTCGTAAGAAAAGGTTTCGGAAGAAATCACAAACTGCTGCCCCTGGATGAAATGGTACTTGTCGGGTCCTGCATTTTCGTCGCGGCAGTACGACTCACGGGTTATTCTGCCCAGCGAATCGTATTCGTAGTTGTAGGAATAAAAGCCGTGGTTGTCGTTACTTCTTCGGGTAATCAGGTTGTGCTGCGCATCGTAATAAAAGCGGGTAACGGTAGTGTCTGTCGAAAGACCTAATGCAGAAAACGTGGACATGATCACGCTGATTCGGCCCAGCGAATCAAATTCGTAGTAGAAAAACTGATCGCGTTGCCTGACCGCTTCACCTTCGCGTTTGGTAGCTACCGAGCCGGTAATGCTTTTTATCTTATTCTGCCGGATAAAATCGACATTAAAAAAGGAGTCTTCCGTAAAAGCCGTACCGTAGCGGTTATCGATAATTTGGGCATAGCCAAACAGTCCGAAAAAGCCGAAAAAAAGAAGCAGCAAACTGCGCGATACAAACCTCATAATAATTGAGCAGCCGCTTCTGCAGCCGAACCGACAGGCAAGTTACAGGTTTTCTCACGGCATACGTAAATGAGCGTTTCGTCAGTTTTGAACCTCGATGTTAACAGCGGCAAGCGGCTTTCGGTGGTGCTGCCTGCCCATAGTCTGTTGGGATGGTAATGCGGCATCAGCTCGTGAGCCAGCTCCAGCGCCTGAGGGCCACATACGGCAATTTCATAAAAAGGCCACGACAGGTGCAGGTGCAGCAAAGCCCAGTAAGAGAAGCCCGCTCCGTAAGAAGGCAGTTGCGCATACACCGCCGAGAGCATTGCAGTGGCAAAATCGGCGTAGCGCGTTTCGCCCGTGTGTTGTGCCAGCAGCCACAATCCTTTGGCTAAAGAAGAGTTCGACGCTGGGGTTACATTGTCGGTAAATTCGGTTTTGCGCGCTACCAACGGAGCATCGATCGAGGAGGTAAAGAAGAACAATCCCGAGGCGGGATCGTAAAAGTGGGCGTAAGCGTAGTCGGCAAATTTTTGTGCCCATTTGAGCCAGGCTTCGTCGAAGGTGATTTCATACAGCGACAGAAAAGCTTCGATCGTAAAGCTGTAATCTTCTAAAAAACCGTTGATACCGGCTTCTCCTTTGCACCAGCGGTGCCAAAGTCCGCCGTCGCTGCGCAGCAGTTCGCCCAATATAAAGCGGGCGGTACGAAGTGCCTGCTCACGGAAGCGATCTTCGCCAAATGCTTTAAAGGCATCGCAGTAACCCTGTATGGCCAGCGCGTTCCAGGAAGTGATCACCTTGTCGTCGAGTCCGGGTCTTTCGCGTTTTTCGCGGGCTGCGTAGAGCTTACGGTTTATCGCTTCGATGCGCGCGCGTAATTCTTCCAGGTTAATATCGTGTTCGCGGGCAAAAATTTCGTCGGTTTCGCGGCGTAAAAGAATATAGCGTCCTTCCCATTCACCCAATTGGTTGACTTGGTAATACGCAGATGCTAAGGGATATTCTTCGCCCAGTATTCCCTGTAGCTCTTCTTTAGACCAGGTATAAAATTTTCCTTCTTCGCCTTCGGTATCGGCATCGAGTGCGGCATAGAATCCACCGTCTTTATGCGCCAGCTCTTTTTCGAGAAACGCGGCGATACGAAACGCGGTTTCGCGGTACAAGGTTCGGCCCGAAGCGGCGTATGCCTCGCTGTATAAGCTGAGCAGTTGGGCGTTGTCGTACAGCATTTTTTCGAAATGCGGCACTTTCCAGATCATGTCGGTCGAGTAGCGGGCAAATCCTCCGCCGGCCTGATCAAAAATACCGCCGAGCGCCATCTTGTCGAGCGTGAGCTTTACGTAGTCGAGCAGGGCCTGATCGTTTTGCAGGGTGCCGTACCGCAGCAGGAAAAGGTAGTTGTGCGGCATGGGAAATTTGGGTGCGCGGTTGGGCCCGCCTTCGAGCAGGTCGAACTGTTTTTTCCAGCGTGCTACCAGTTGCGCCAGCGTATCGCGTGAAAATTTTACCGGTGTATCGGGTGGAGTAACGAGCTCGCTCAGTTGTATGCCTTGCGTAAGCTTGGCGGCGTATTCGACTACTTTTTCGTTTTCGTTGCGGTAGAGCAGGGCAAGCTGATGCAGCACCGAGAGCCAGGCTTCTTTGGGGAAATAGGTGCCGCCATATACCGGTCGGCCGTCGGGCAGGGCAAAGCAGTTGAGTGGCCAGCCGCCTTGTCCGTTCATCAGTTGAATGGCGTTCATATAGACCTGATCCACGTCGGGGCGTTCTTCCCGATCTACTTTGATACAGACAAAATGGGCATTCATGACCCGGACCACTTCTTCGTCTTCGAACGATTCGTGTTCCATCACATGACACCAGTGGCAGGAAGAATAGCCTACGCTTATGAGCAGCAGCTTGTTTTCGCGCAGCGCTTTATCCAATGCTTCTTTACCCCAGGGGTACCAATCGACGGGGTTAAGGGCATGCTGAAGCAGGTAAGGGCTGCTTTCCTTACCGAGTCGGTTGGAAGCGGACATAGGTGTTAAAATGAAGGAAGTTTAAACTTGCTCAGATCCACGTTTTCTTTAAATTCTACGCGGAATTTTTTCCCGAAAACGAATACGCGTCCTTTGATCCAGCCTTTGATTTTGACGGGGGCACTGCGTGTAAGCGCAATAGTAAGTGAAGAATTGAGCAGGGCTTTGCCGAGATCTTTCAGGTCGGCTTCGACGATAATGTCGTAATCTTCTTCGCTGCGTTTTTTGAGCTTTACTTTTTTGCTCAGCCTGGCTTTTCCGGCTTCAGTTCCGCCGATAAACAAATCGAGGTCGCCTTTTACGATTTTGATTTTATAGCCGTTCGGATTGTGGAGCCTCACGTTGAAGGTGACCACCATTTTCTCGCGGGTAAACTCATTTACCTGAAGATTGTTGACTTTTTTCAGGTCTATCTGATCGTAGCTGAGGCAGGAAGAAAAAAGGAAAAGGATTGCCAGCAGCGCCGACAGTCCTTTTCCAGAGAGGAGTGTGATTTTATGGCTGAGTGAGCTGCGCAAAATTCCGGTAGAAAAGGGGAATGGTTTCGATACCTTTCAGGTAGTTGAATACGCCGTAGTGCTCGTTGGGCGAGTGAATAGCGTCCGAATCGAGTCCGAAGCCCATCAGCACGGTGTCGAGTTCCAGCTCTTTTTTGAACAGCGCCACGATGGGGATGCTTCCGCCGCCGCGGGTGGGTACGGGCTTTTTACCGAAGGTTTCTTCCATGGCACGGCTGGCGGCCAGGTAAGCGGCCGAATCGGTCGATACCACTACGGGTTCTCCGCCGTGGTGTGGTCTTACTTCCACTTTTACAGCTTCGGGAGCGATGCTTGTAAAGTGTTTTTGGAAGAGCTCGGTGATGGCTTTGGAACCTTGATTGGGTACCAGGCGCATCGAGATTTTGGCGAATGCTTTGGAGGGCAGCACGGTTTTGGCACCTTCTCCGGTGTAGCCGCCCCAGATACCGTTCACGTCGAGCGTAGGACGGATACCGGTGCGTTCGATAGTCGAATAGCCTTTTTCGCCATAGGTTTCAGCGATGTCGAGGTCTTTTTTGTAATGTTCCAGATCGAAAGGCGCTTTGGCCATTTCGGCTCTTTCGGCTTCGCTAAGTTCGGCTACCGCATCGTAAAAACCGGGAATGGTGATGTGGTTGTTTTCGTCGTGCAGCGAGGCGACCATTTTGCAGAGAATGTTGATCGGGTTGGCTACGGCGCCGCCATAAACACCCGAGTGCAGGTCGCGGTTGGGTCCGGTCACTTCTACTTCGAGGTAGCTCAGTCCGCGCAGTCCTACATCTATCGAGGGCGTGTCGTTGGCAATCATGGCGGTGTCGGAGATAAGGATCACGTTAGCCTTGAGCTTCTCCTTATTTTCCTTCACAAACGGGCCTAAGTTATCGGAGCCCACTTCTTCTTCACCTTCGATCATGAATTTCACGTTGCAGGTGAGCGAGTTGGTCTTGAGCATGGTTTCGAAAGCCTTCACGTGCATGTACATCTGCCCTTTGTCGTCGCAGGCACCCCGTGCATATATCTTTTCGTCTTTGATAACGGGTTCGAAGGGGGGGGAGGTCCACAGCTCAAACGGATCGGCGGGTTGCACATCGTAGTGACCGTACACCAGCACGGTAGGCAGGGTGGGGTCTATTATTTTTTCGGCATACACGATAGGATTGCCTTTAGTGGGGCAAAGCTCGGCATGGTCGGCACCGGCTTCTTTAAGCCTGTCGCGTACGGCTTCGGCGGTGCGGAGCACATCGGCTTTATACTTCGGGTCGGCGCTTACAGAAGGAATGCGAAGCAGGTCGCACAGTTCTTCGATGAAGCGGTCACGGTTTTCGTGCACGTAATTTTTGATATCACTCATTGTCCTTGTCGATTTTCAGGCAAATATAAGGTTTATCTCGGGCTTCTTCTTAACTGATTCTTTTTCAATAACGAGCGTTTTTTTTCGCCAAAATGCAACTATAAGCTTAATTTAGCAGTCTCTTAAGTTAAATGGAAGAGCTAATCTTACGAATGCCTGCAATTATGAAAACATTAAGTGTGAGGAGCCTTACGCTTCTTTTACTTTTTTTTAGCTATAGTATCTCCGCTTCTGCGCAATTAGTGATCAACAATACGACACAGACTCCCGATCAGCTTGTACGAAGCGTACTGCTCGGTTCGGGGGTATCGGTATCGAACGTAATGTTTAACGGTGTACCGGCCAATACAGTGAGCAACCAGGTAGGCTCTTTTACCGCAAATGGCACGAACCTGGGGATTAACCGTGGAATAATACTCGGTACCGGTAATGTGCAGGTGGCGGTCGGTCCCAATAATTTAGATAATGCTACGCTGGGTGGAGGTGTTTCCAGCAGCGATCCCGATTTGGGCATTATCCTGTCCAATGCGCAGTACGATGTGGCGGTGCTGGAATTTGATTTTATACCGGCAGGCGATAGTGTGCAGTTTCGTTATGTATTTGCTTCCGAAGAATATCCCGAATACGTATGCAGCGATTACAACGATGTGTTCGGGTTTTTTATTAGCGGACCCGGCTTTAGCGGGGGGTTCAGCAATGGCGGGGTCAACCTGGCGCTTGTGCCGGGTACGGCTACCTTTGTGGCGATTAACACCGTGAATCCAGGGGTAGCGGGGCTCGGGTTCTTTCCATTTACCTGTGCCGCAAGCGATCCCAATTGGACCAGCTACAGCACTTACTACGTAGATAATTCGGGCGGCGCTACTATTCAGTACGACGGCTTTACCCGAGTGCTTACCGCTTCGGCGAGGGTGCAATGTGGCGAAACCTATCACATTAAGATGGCCATTGCCGACATGGGCGACGAGAATTATGATTCGGGCGTATTTCTCGAAGCCGGGAGCTTTAACTCCGACGGCGGCGGGGTCAGCGTAGAAGTAACCACACTCAGCGGAGACACTATAATTACCCGCAATTGCGACAATGCTACATTTACGTTTAGCCGACCCGACGATACCGATTCGCTTGTGGTGAATTTTGACATAGGCGGTAATGCGGTCAACGGGGTGGATTATACGGCCATTGCCGACAGCGTAATTTTCCTGCCCGGCGAAAGCACTGTAGATTTGGTGGTTAACCCCATAGGCGCTGGCAGTCCCGGTAGTGTAGATACGGTAACCATTACCATTACCACCTATACCGCCTGCGGAGATACGCTGGTAGAAGAAGCCATTCTGCTTATTGTGGATCCCGAATTGCTGACGGTCGATTTAGGTGCTGATCAGACCGTGGCCTGCCCGGGACAAACCGCTGCGCTTACGCCCGTTATTACTGGCGGAACGCCGCCTTATACGTTCCTCTGGAGCAACGGAGCCACCACGCCTAATATCGTGCCGGTTATTAATTCGAATTCCGAATTTACGGTTACTGTAACCGATTTGTGCGGACAAACCGATACCGATACCATACGGGTTACCATTCCCGTACCTGATCCCTATATTTTTCAGCTTGCGCAGGATACGCAGGTTTGTGCGGGCGATATAGTGACGCTTTCCGTTACTGTACTTTCGGGTGCAGGAGGGCCTCCTTATTCTTTTGCGTGGAGCACTTCCGATACCACTTCCCTGATTGCGGTAGCGCCGATAGTGAATACCACCTACAGCGTTACGGTAGCCGATGCCTGTGGGGTCGATTCGACCGTGACTTTTGAGGTACTTATACCGGAGTACGATACGCTTAGGGTGACTGTCGCGCCCGGAGAGTTTTGTCTTGGAGAAAGTCTTTCGATAGTGCCGCAAATTACCGGTGGCGCCGGCGGGTATCAGATAGCCTGGCTCGATCCCAACGGTAATCCTATCGCCTCTGATCCGGGTAGCGGACAATTGGTGTTTCCCGGTACGCCGCAAGACGGCACTTATACCGTCACCGTAATCGATCGTTGCGGAGCCACGGCAATGGCTTCGGCAGCTTATACCTTTATCGGCTGTGAGCTTATTGTACCGAATGTATTTTCACCCAATGGCGACGGCGCCAACGATACGTTCATTATTGCCGGCATTGAAAATCATCCCAATACCAAAGTGCAGATATACAACCGCTGGGGGCAGCTCCTGTACGAATCTGACGACTATAAGAACAACTGGAACGGCGGCGGTGTGCCCGAAGGCACCTATTTTTACATTGTTATTCCGGCCAACACGGCTTTTGGTCCTTATACCGGGCACGTGACCATACTTCGTTGATACGTAAGTAAAGTAGTTTCATTCCCCGCTGCTTCCGGCAGCGGGGATTTTTAGTGAAAGGGGAAAGAAATTTCAAAAACGGTTCCCTTCGGGGTGTTATCGCGTACCTCTATTTTCCCCTGATGCAGCGCAGTAAAATTTTTCACGATAAAAAGTCCGAGTCCGGTTCCTTTGCTGCTTCGTGTTTCTTCGTTGCCTACTCTGAAGAATTTCCCGAATATTTTTTTCCGTGCCGCTGCGGGGATCCCCGATCCCTGATCGCTGACCGAAAGCTTAATTTGGTCGGCTTCGCGGTATAAAGCAATGCGGATACGGGCACCGGGATCCGAGTATTTTACAGCATTTTCATACAGATTGCAGAAAATGGAGCTCATGGCCAGCTCGTCGAAGGCAAAGAAAATTTCGGGTTCTATTTCCTTATGGGTCTCGTAGTTGGCACCTATCGAACCGGTTAGGTTATCGCTTAGCGCTTCTACAAATGCCGACAGATTTCGGGTTTGACGTTGAAGGGGATAAGCGTTCAGATCGATACGTGTGGCCAGCAGAATGTTTTCTGTAAGCGCGTGCAGCCTTTCGGTATCGCCGAGCGCTTTTTGCAGGATTTCTTCTTTCCGTGCGGCCGGAAGCTCGCGTTTGATAAGTGTTTCGAGATAAAGGCGTAAGGAGGCCAGTGGAGTTTTAAACTCGTGGGTGACCGAAAGCATAAAATTTTGCTGGCGTTGTGCCAGCACCACTTCTTTGAGAAATGCTTTGTAGGTATAGATAAATCCCAGCAGCATGATCATGATAAATACGATCCCTTCTCCGATGATCATCGTATTTTTCAGCGAAAGCCTCGGGTCGTCTGCATACACTTGCTGGGTCAGCTCTATAATTAAGAAAGACCACCAGGTAAGCTGGGCGATAATGTAGAAAAACAGTACAAAAAGTACCAGCCTGAACGAAGAATAAAACGAGGTACGCATAATGTAAATTCCTGAGCCGAAAGGTACGGAAAAGCTTTTTGAAGCGTTTGTATCGGCGTATTCGTCTTTTTTGAGTCCCGGTGTGAGGCAGGCAGCAGTGTGGCATTTGTTCCGGGTTGTATTTCTGCGAATTACCTTTTCGTACGTAAGATTAGTTGTGTAACATTCCGGAATATGTTAAATTGAGCGTCTGCTTGCTGCGGTGTACACACACCCTACGCTACCTGCCTGCTTTGCCAGTATTCATTTTTTGCGAAGCGCGTTTCGGGTTCTCCTACAGGATCCGGATTAGCTTCTTTTAAATTATACCGGCATGAGCGTTTTTAAGGAAAATGCGGCCACAGTCCGCCAGGTAGTTACTGCCGATTTCGACGGCGATTTACTGGAAGAAATTTTGGCTTACAACCCGGCTGATAAAGGCTGGTGGCTCGGTAAACACGGCTCGGGTAAAATGCATTGGGCTTTTGCCGGGAAGGCAGAAGATTGGGCACCTGTGCGGGAGGGTTCGGTAGTCTGTACCGGATTTTTTTCGGATAAACACCGTAAGCAAATCGCTTTTTATGAGGAAAACGATAAAAGCTGGTGGCTGGCAGTACTTGAAAAAGGAAACCGACTCCAATGGCGTTTTGCAGGACATTTCCCTTTACCTGCTCCTTCCGGTACACTGTCCAACTTTCTTACCGGCGATTTTGACGGCGATGGCTATAGCGAAATTTTATTTTACGATAAAACAGGCGGTAACTGGTGGCTTTACGGATACGATGGCCGTCGGTTTACAGGGCGATCGGTATCTCGTACGCCTGCACTAAACCTTCCTTCCGATCAGGCTTTGTTGCGTGTAGGACGTTTTTCTTCGGCTTCGCGCGAGGAGGTAATGTGGTACGATGCCTCGCAAAAACGTTGGTGGTTGGGCACTTGGAGAGCAGGCGTAGTGCACTGGTCGATCGCTTTTGGCAATGCCATACACCAGGAATCTTCGTCACAGACCCCGCAACTTTGGCAGGGCGATTTTGACGGCGACGGGTACGATGAGCTGCTCTGCTATTCGCGCGATAAAAAATGGTGGATGGGGGGCTATTCCGGTCGTGATTTCGGCTGGCACCTGGTCTCTGATACCACAAGCCTCGATTTGCCCGGCTACCTTAACGTGTTTCACACCGGACGTTTTACCTCGGGGCGCCGCGATCAGGTGCTTTGGTACCGTACGCAGGATCATACGTGGTGGACAGGTACTTATTCGGGTTTGCAGTTGCGCTGGACTTTTTCAGGACATGCCGGCGATTTCGAGATGTTTTCGGACGGAAAAACCTGGAAAGGCCGTTTTGTACATCCGGGTCACGATGTGCTGATGTGTTGTCCGCCGGGTACGGGCGACTGGTGGCTTTCCGGTAACAAAGACAGGGAATCGCGCTGGTTTTTTGCCGGAAATACCGATCATTGTGAAACGGTTCCGAATACCGGAGTCGGGATGCGAATATTCCTAAATGAGAGTTGAGCAGAAAAAGCACGAATATTAATTTTCAAACAGAATAGATATGGCTGAGATTGCACATACGCAGGGAGAAACGAAGGGTTCGTTTTACGTCGAAGAAAACGGGGAGCGTCTTGCCGAAATGGTGTATTCCCGCGCCGGAAACGACAAGATCATTATTGAGCATACTGAAGTTTCGGAAAAGCTTGCAGGTAAAGGTATCGGTAAGCAAATGGTGGCTGCGGCCGTTGAGTATGCCCGTGAGAACGATATCCGGATAATGCCGCTCTGTCCTTTTGCCAAAGCGGTTTTTGAAAAGGTAGAAACTTTTCGCGACGTACTTTACCGTTAATTGCTACCGAATAGCGAGCTCAGGTAAAATTCGGGATTGATCAGTCTTAGTACGACAAGCAGCAACAGGATTCCGGTGGCGATAAAGAATACCGCTTGTCCCTGTTTTCGACTTGTGGCATCAAAAGTATAGCTCCGTTGCCCGTTACGAAGTCTTTGTGTGCCTTGCCACAGGTAAAGTCCCATTGCCATGCCTATGGGTACAAATAACAGGGCGGCAACGTAGCTTCCTATCAGGTAAGCGGTGCTTGCGCGTTTGCCTGTAGAAAGTTCCTTCAGTCTTTTTTCACGTAGCTGTTTAAGCAGCGCTGCATCGAGCGTGATTCCTTTTTTGCGCAGCTCTCTTACGGCCAGCACATAATCGAGGTTGCTCCATTCGTCGGGATGTGTTAAAATGTCGTACAGCTCGTCGGTGTGCAGTTGGAAAATGTAATGATCAGCGCTTACCAGTCTCAGATCCTGATCGTAATGGTCGAAGATAGCCTGCTCTGCGCGCTCAAAATCTTCGGGTTTCAGCTTCAGGGTGAGGGGAGGAGAGATGACCTGCCCTAAAATCACATCGCTTACAGGATTCGTAAAACGTACCAGTTCGTATTCGATATGTCGGCTGGCTAATATGCCTGCTATTTCTTCGGCTTCCGCTTCGTTAAAAAATTCCCGGTAATCTGCTTTAGGTTCCATAAAGTTGCGTTTCTGGGTGAAAAATGCGCAAGAATTTAGTCTGCGAAGCGCTATGGAAATAGTACGAAACTAAAGCGTTAAAGTTGCGAAAAATCGCTTGCTGAAAATGCAGTAAGGTGTTGTTTGGCCAGCGCTATTATTCGCTATTTCCTTTGAAACGAATCACTTCACATTCGCTGAGGTTGTCGTAAAAAATAATTCCCTGTGCCTCGGGATATTTCTCTTTTACATTCTGTACCACTTTTTGGAGTTTGTTTGAAAAAATGAGGTTTTCCGTTCCGGCGTTGAAAATATTTTCGGCCACCCGATCCCAGCGGTTTTCGCCAATTCCCAATCCGCCAAGAATATCCAGCGCATTTTCATCTTTAAATTTGGAAATAAGCTCGTAGGGTTTTTGTGGCTTACATTTTACAAATACCGAAACACCGAGCAGCTTTTCCACTTCGGCGCTTTGCTCCGTATATTTCGGCTTGTTCAACTGCATGTTTTCGGGAAGGTGCGGGTAATAAAAATAAAGTCCGGTAGCGCCTACCAGAATACCGAAAATAAACAGGATAGCTTTCATAAAAACGGGTTGATTTTTTCTGAAAAGTACAGCTTTTTTTCATATCCCTAACGCGGTCTTCCGTAAGTGTGGGTAGAGCGAACGTTCAGGATTTACGCTTTTTCTTTTTTTCTTCCGGCACTTTTAAGCCGGCTTTACGGGCTTCGCTGATCCCGATGGCAAGGGCCTGATCACGATCCGTAACTTTACCACCCTTCCCTTTTTTTCCCGATTTCAGTTCTCCTTTTTTGAACTCACGCATTACTTCACCGATTTTTTTCTGCGCTTTTTTTGAATACTTTGTCATAACTTATTCGTGTATATAGGGTGCTTAAAAATGTACATACTTCTTTATTCGCACTACGTTTACCTCTTAAAAATAAAGCGAAATCGGCGCTTTGCTTTTACGTGCTTGCTCCCTTTTGTTACATTTTTTTTGGTTCGAAGTGTAAGCTTGCGAAAAACAATGTGAAGTAAAGGCGAGAAAATTGTTCGAACGACGGCTTAAAAATTATATAACATTTTGAGCAGATCGTATAATGCTTCTCCTGGTAAAGTGCCGCAACTTTGTATCCGCATCACATCTATGCCTTATTGCTTTTATCACTTCGCGTATAGGCAGCAATAAGTTACATCCCTGCTTCTGCTTAATAATTTATAGGCTTTGATCCGCCTTGCGAAAGCTTGGTTTTAGGAACTACAATGCCTGCAATGTGAGACTGAGAAGAAGTATAGGTTTTATGCAGAAGTTTCAAGTTAATTTTTATTCATGTTTTATTAAATTTTTGTGTCATGAAAAACGAAAGAAAACCAAATCCTACTCCCGAGAGAGAGGATAACACCCGGCGTACACCGCATGAAAATCAGCCCGGTCAGCCCAAGAACCCGCAAAGGGAAAGAGAAGGGCGTGAACAGGAGCATTCTCCCGAAAGAGAATCGCCGCGCCGCGAAAAAGGAACGCTGTAAGACAGCCCAACCCGATTCTATTTTAGAATACACTCATTAATTACACTTAAAACTCAATTATCATGGCAAACGAAAAAAATCCCAACTCAGGCCCGAATCGCCGGAGCGGAACCCAAAAGCAGCAGCAGCCTGATACGACCCGGAAACCTGCACAAGGTCGTTCAGATTCCAGCCGTCCGCAGGACGAGGCACGTCGCACTCGCGAATCCCGGCACTAAGATTCGCTGCGTTTATTCTACCGGTTATGCGACTGCTTTCGATACATTTTGCCAAATGAAGAAGCACAAGCAATATCCCGGCTATAAGGAAAAAAGCAGAAGTCCGGTTTTTCCGATGAAGTTGGAAAATGAAGCGGAAAAGTTTGAAAAACAGGACAGTCCTATTCGCTTTAGCCGGGAAAACCGGGAGAATTTCCCGCAAAAGTATTTTACAATTTTTTAATCCCACTTAGTATGGAAAGCAAAGAGAATTATCCGTCGCCCGGTTATTCGGGTACGGAAAAAGACCGGCCGCGCCCCGAAGGGGCCGATACGCCGCGTGAGGAGAATGAGCGTTATGGGCCTGGCACGCGGCAAATGCCAGATAAAGAAGAGCAAAGAGGCGACAGGGAAAAACGTGCGCCGATCGACGAATCTAATCCCGGCGAACCGGGTTCACCGCGTCGCGAAAACCCCGATGTGCCGCAGAAAGAATACGATCGGCAAACCGAGGCTCCACCCTCTGGCGATCCGGACCATTTTCCGCACCGCCGCAGACAGGATATAGAGCCTGTGCAGAAGCCTTATCCGGTGGGCGAGGATCCCAATCAGGCTTCAAACCCCGGCAATACCGACAATCCTGAGCAAAGACGGCAGACTCAAAAATGAAGCTGTCCAAGTACAGACACACGTTGCTTTTTCAAAAGGTGGAAAGACCGGGGCGAACACGCTTTTTGGGCCGTAAGTAGTCCCGGTTTGTTTCTGCCTTTTTACGTGTGTAGCCGTTTCACCTTTTTTTATACCCGAGACCATGAGTAAGCCCCGCAAATTTCCTGCGCAGCGTCAGCGCACACAACCCGGTAAAGAGCACAAGCTCGTTCCCAAGCCCGAAATTATTCGTGCGGCATACAAGGGCAGTGCAAAGCTTAGCGGTAAAAAGGCATTGATTACCGGAGGCGACAGCGGTATAGGTCGTGCTGTGGCGGTGCATTTTGCCCGCGAAGGTGCCGATGTAGCCATTGTCTATCTTAACGAAGATAAAGACGCGCTTCAAACCCGCGACATGATAGAAAAGGAAGGACGTAAATGCCTGCTGCTTTCGGGCGATTTACAAGATTCGGCATTTTGTAAAAAGTTGCTAAAAAAGGTGCTGAATGAATTTTCGAAAATCGATATACTGGTCAACAATGCGGCTGTACAGTATTCGGAAGACAAGCCCGAAAAAATGAAAATGACGCGTATTCAAAAAACGTTTCAGGTCAATATCGTGTCGATGATTTACCTTACAAAGCTGGTATTGCCGCACCTTAAAAAAGGCGCACGAATTATCAATACCACTTCTGTAACGGCTTATCGTGGCAGCGAACACCTTATCGATTATTCGGCTACCAAAGGTGCTATTACGACGTTTACCCGGTCTTTGTCGCAGGTTCTTGCTTCCAAAGGCATTTTGGTCAATGCAGTCGCGCCGGGGCCTATTTGGACACCGCTCATTCCGGCTACGTTTAAAGACGTGACTGACTTTGGGCAGGATACGCCGCTTGGGCGTGCCGGACAACCTTCTGAGGTAGCGCCGGCTTATGTGTTTTTGGCCTCAGACGATGCGACGTACATCACCGGGCAGGTGATTCATGTTAACGGCGGCGAAATGACAGGTTCGTAAGTTGTATATTCAGCTTTCGGCCGAAAGAAGATTTGTTTACAACGTATCGCACGGCGGTATTTTTATTTTATCCGTCTCATCGGGTAGCGTACCGGCGATTTATGCTTTTCTTTTTCTTCCGTATCCAGGAGTGAAATTTCGGCTATCAGCGAATCGCTGCTTAGTTGAGTATATGTGATGACTTGTGGAAAATCGTTTGCCGGATTTTCAACGACAAACCGATCGTGGCTCAGGCTGGTCGCGGTAAAGCGTACGGGCTTTTCGTCTTCAACATTCTCTTTTTCTAAGCTAACGATATAGACCAGCTTTCCGTGTTCAGCGATCAGCGTAACGGTTTCCATTACGACAGTATCCCGATCGTGGAGTAGATAATAGCTTTTTCCGGCCAGTTTCCGATCGTTTTCTTTTACCCAGTTTTCATAGAATACGCCGCGCGGCGTAAGGCACTCCCAGGTACCCACGAGCCATTCTGTTTCCTTCACCGTAGTTACCTTTTCGGATTGGTCCGGTAAAAATGAGCGGAGTGCCAATGCTGGGATCAGCAGCAGGTAAAGGAATAATTTCATGGTTTGTTCCGGAAAATTTTATTCCATAGAATGTACGCCGATCCGATTGCCTTCGCTGTCGAGGAAAATCCCGAAATAGCCCATGTCGGGGCTTATCTGTGTTTTGGGAACCAAAATGGTGCCTTTTTCGGCGCTTACTTTGTCGAGCAGCGTTTGTAAATCCTTTCCGCCGTTGAGGTACACCAGCACACCGTTTTTGGAAGGGCTACAGCCTTCGCCTTCGACAATGGCACCTGAAATGTTTTCGCCATCGGAAGGGAAAAGTCCCATTTTCATGCCGTAGCTGTCGTTTTCTTCAATATCGATACCGAGAATGGCGCTGTAAAAAGATACGGCCCGCTTGAAGTTTGTAGCGGGAATTTCGAACCAACTGATAAAATGCTGCATAGTATGAGGGATTAATAAGAGAATATTTCAAAAATAGGAAAATAAGGTGTTTGTGTCAACGGTGTCTTCGACTTCGCTCAGCCACCATGGATCTCGCTCAGCCATTCCGGGCATCGCTCAGCCACATGGGGCTTGCTCAGTCAGATGGAGCTCGTTCGGTCCTCACGTACTTCGTTTGGGTATTGGGAGTATTCTTCAGTCAGTTTTGATTTTTGTTTGTATTTCGGGTAGGTGGCTTCGACTTCGCTCAGCCACCCCGGATCTCGCTCAGTCAATATGGATCTCGCTCAGCCGCCCCGGGTATCGCTCAGTCACATGGGGCTTGTTCAGTCAGATGAAGCTCGTTCGGTTCTCATGGATTTCGTTTGGGTATTGGGAGTATTCTTCAGTCAGTTTTGATTTTTGTTTGCATTTCGGGTCGGTGGCTTCGGCTTCGCTCAGCCACCACGGATCTCGCTCAGTCACCACGGATCTCGCTCAGCCACCACGGATCTCGCTCAGCCACCACGGATCTCGCTCAGTCACCACGGATCTCGC
>CAYWRZ010000013.1:0-50804 GCA_964460845.1 uncultured Weeksellaceae bacterium | reverse complement strand
ACGGATCTCGCTCAGCCACCACGGATCTCGCTCAGTCACCACGGATCTCGCTCAGCCACCACGGATCTCGCTCAGTCACCACGGATCTCGCTCAGTCACCACGGATCTCGCTCAGCCACCATGGATCTCGTTCAGCCATTCCGGGCATCGTTCAGCCACCAAGGATCTTGTGCATTCAGTGGCTCTTGGTTTTTCTCAGCTTGAGCGTATTTTATTTCCCGTCTCCGGTGGCTGAGCGAAGTCGAAGCCACCGGGGGAAGCTCGAACAATGCGTCTCATTTCTACATTCCGCTAACTTTCTCAGCATATTAGAGTCTCCCTTTATCAGCGCTTTTTTCTTTTTTCTACTCCAGCCCTGCACTTGTTTTTCGCGATAAAACGCTTGATCAATCCGCGAGTACTTTTCCACATAGACCAGTTCCACGGGTAGGTGTTTCCGGGTGTGTTTGGCGCCTTCGCCCGATTGATGCTGTTTCAAACGACGTTCAAGATTTCGGGTGCTGCCGGTATAATAGCTGCCGTCGGCACATTTTAGAATATACATATACCCCTTTATCCACACTTCCCCTCCTTCTCTACGTTTATACTACTGTTGGAAGATAGCACCATTATTGCTTTCTTTTTTAGCTTTTGAAGAGGAGTTTATCAGAAATACGGTTTGTGCGGAATGAATCAGCTTTACATCGATGCAGAAGACTCGTCTGTAAAAAGAATTGCTGTGGCTAAGACTCTTTTGGGGAGATAATACCTTTCAGAAAAGAGAGCTTCTTTTTGGACAATAAAAAGTATTGAAAACAAAAAACCCCGACACTTATGGCCGGGGCTGCTGTGGTACAGGAGGGAATCGAACCCCCGACACAAGGATTTTCAGTCCTTTGCTCTACCGACTGAGCTACTGTACCGTCTTAGGGTCGGCAAAGATATAATTTTTTTTACTCCTGCAAAAAAAATTGGCCGGGTTTGAGCTGCTATGTGTACCTTCACTACTTCAGTCTAATCTACAGCTTATGGACCTGGTTATCGACCGCGGGAATACGGCCGTGAAAGTGGCTTTGTTTGAAGAGACCGTGCCTGTCAGGGTAGAGAGGGTTCCGCATTCGGAACTAAACCGTTTTCTCCGCGATTGGGTCAGCGAGTATTCACCATCCAGGGCTATTTTGGGTTCGGTAGCCGGTTTAGACGATGCTTCGACCGAGCAATGGCTGGGCAGTCGATTGGCTTTATGCGTGCTGCGTCCCGATACTCCTTTACCGCTGCAAAACCGTTATGAGACACCCGCTACCCTGGGGCAGGATCGGTTGGCCAATGCCGTGGCCGCCTGGACCGCCCAGCCGGGAGTTGCGCATTTGGTGGTAGATGCGGGTACCTGTCTTAAGTTCGACCTGGTCAATGCACAGGGCGAATACCTTGGTGGCGCTATCAGTCCGGGCTTGCAGATGCGCTTCAAAGCCCTGCATACTTTCACCGAAAAACTGCCGTTAATAGAGGCGCGTAACCCCGGTCTGCTCGTGGGGCAAAACACCGAAACGTCTATCCTCTCAGGAGTGGTCAACGGAATGTGTGCCGAAATTGAAGGGATTGCAGAGCAGTACAGGCTCCGTTTTGAAGACATCAGGCTTTGGCTTACGGGTGGCGACAGCGACTTTTTTGCCAAAGCGCTAAAAAATGCCATCTTTGCAGACCGTTTTCTTACGCTCAAGGGATTACATGCGATACTCAGGCATCAGGGCTAAGCTCATCATAGGTATATTACTGGCCGTTTTAGGTACAGGCCGCGTGTTCGCGCAACAAAGTGTGACCTCGCCCTATTCGCGTTATGCGGTGGGTGAGCTAAGCGGTACTTCTTTGGCTCCTTATGCAGGTATGGGTAACACCTATGTATCCTTAGCCGATTCATGCCTGCTCAACATCGGCAATCCCGCTTCCTACGCTTTTCTGATGCGTCACCGTCCGGCGTTTGACATCGGTATATCGGGGCAATTCGTACAAGCCAATAGCGCCACGGGTACATCTACCTCTAATGCCGTAGCTCTGCGTAACATAGCGCTGGGAATCCCTATCGGGAAGCGCTGGGGTTCTTCTTTCGGGATAATACCTTTCAGCTCGGTAGGCTATCAGATGAAAAGCAGCGAAACCGATCCCCTGCGGGGCACCGTCACTTCCGAATTTTTAGGCAACGGAGGCATCAATCGCCTGTTTATCGGCAATTCGATGCTGCTGATTAAGCGTCCCGATACCCGACTTAGTTTGGGTTTCAACGCTTCTTATCTTTTCGGAAATATTAACCGCGAGCGCAAAACCATTTATCCTGCAGGCGGGGGCACGCTCAACGGAAAAGTAAAGCATAATACAATAGTTTCCGATTTTGTGTTTGATGCCGGGCTTCTTTACAAAGGGAAAGTGGCAGATCATACCTGGTTTTCGGCCGGAGCCACCTTCGGGCTGCCTTCCAAAGTGAACGCGCGTCAGGAAATGCTGGCTTATACCTACAGCTCTATTTATACCGAAGAGCTTGTCGATACCGTACAGTATGTCGATTCACTAAGAGGCCATTTGTCTCTTCCCCAGCGCATAGGCTTTGGAGTGTCGGTCGAAATCAACAAGCCCATACGAAGCGGTTCGGCCAGCCGTCGATTGGTGATTGCAGCCCAGTACGAAACCGAAGATTGGTCTTCTTATTCCGAAGTATTCGGCGGCGTGCGTACCTCCGATAACCTGCGCAACAGCCGCAGCTTTTCGGCCGGGGTGCAGTACACACCTTATAGTACGGTAATGATTGGCGTACCGGGCGTAAAGTTTTGGCAAACTATCAATTACCGCGCCGGGCTCGTGTACCAGGATACTTATCTTCAGCTCAATAACACCCAGCTCACGCGTTACGGGGTAACCGCCGGACTGGGCATTCCTTTGATGCAATCCGCTTCCCTTTCTTCGCTTAATATAGGAGTAGAGTGGGGTCGACGCGGTACCATCGACAACAACCTTGTGCGCGAGAATTATTTCCAGTTTTACCTCGGCTTTACCATTTGCCCGCACCGTATGGACGGATGGTTTTATAAGCGCAAATACGATTAATCCCTACGTTCGGGTAGGGCCGGTAACTCAGGTCTTATGAAACGTCAGTCCCGTTTTTTTTACACCAGATGGCTACCGCTGATGCTTGTCGTGCTGACCGGGTTTTGGATGTCGTGCGAAAATGATCTCAAAGAAGTGGACAGGATAACCCGTACCGACGAGATGCCGCAGGAAAGTATGCTGGGCGTGACTCTCGTTTATACCGATTCGGGCTATACCAAAGCAATAATGGAGAGTCCGCTCATTGAAAAATATTACGGCGAAAAAGAAAAAATGATTTTCCCCGAGGGACTGAAAGTTATTTTTTTCAATAATGATCGCCTACAGGAATCGCAGTTGACCGCTCGTTACGGGATTTTCGATCAAAGCCGTAAAATGCTGACCGTGCGAAACAACGTGGTTTTTATTAATTTTATTAATTCCGATACCCTTTATACCGAGCTGCTCAACTGGTACCAGGACAGCGCCCGGGTTTATACCGATAAAACCGTGACCATCAAAACCGTAAAAGGCGTGTTTAAAGGAAAAGGGCTGGTGGCCGGAGAAACGTTCACCTTCTACGATTTCATCGATTTTGAAGGCGAGTATTATTACGACGACAACGAATTTTTAAAGAAATAAATTATGGAAAGGTACAATCGGTATTCTGAAATTTTTTGGCTGCTGGTGACCATCGTCACGGCAGTGCTTGTGATTTACCTCTGCATTGTAGAAGGGTTTGAAAAAACGAAGTGGACCTTTGTGGTGCCCATGCTGACAGCGGCGGTGTACATTATGCGGCGCTCCATTCGCAAACGTTTTGAAAGGAATAAAGCGGAGGCCGCTAAACAAAAGCGCTAAGCCCCGATGGATTCCGCGCTGTTTTTTATTCTGCCGGCCTGTCTGTTGCTTTCGGCTTATTTCTCAGGAATGGAGATCGCTTTCCTGTCGGCCAATAAGCTGAAAATAGAGCTCGAAAACAAGCAGGGAATATTCAGCGCTCGTATCCTTTCTTTTTTCCTGCGCCGCTCGTCCCGTTTTATCGCCACCTTGCTGGTCGGACATAACCTGGCGCTTGTAGTATTCGGTATTGCCATGGCTTTTATGCTGGATATACCCTTGCGTGTGCTTTGGGATCATTCGGCGGTGGTGCTTACGCTTCAGGTCTTGATAGCCACTTTACTGGTGCTGCTGGCGGCCGAATTTATTCCTAAACTCATTTTTCGAATCAACCCTAACCGCGTGCTGGCCTTTTTTGCCGTACCTACTTTGCTCTTTTATTTCCTGCTTTGGCTGCCTACATTAGTAGTGCTTGGTTGTTCCGAAGCGCTTATGCGTCTGTTTTTCAGAAGCAGAGTAAGGGGAGGCTCACCCGTGTTAGGCCGGATTGACCTCGACAGCTATTTCCGCGAAGCGACCTCAGGAACCGAAGTGCCTTTAGCGGAAATGGAACAGGAAATTCTTTTTTTTCGCAACGCGCTCGATTTTTCCAGCGTCAAAGCCCGCGATTGCATGATTCCGCGTACCGAGATCGTGGCTGTGGGGGTGGACGAAAGCATAGAAACGCTCAGTGCCCGCTTTGTAGAGACCGGGCTCTCCAAAATACTCGTATATAGAGATCATATCGATCAGATAATCGGATATGTACATTCGTACGAATTATTCAGGCAACCTTCTGATATACAATCGGTATTGTTGCCGGTGTCGGTCGTGCCCGAAACCATGCGCGCCCAAACCCTGCTCGGTGAGTTTATTCGTCAGAGCCGTAGCATTGCGGTAGTGGTCGATGAGTTTGGCGGTACCTGCGGACTGGTAACCATGGAAGACATCATCGAGCAAATATTCGGAGACATTGAGGATGAGCACGATGTAGAAGATCTCGTGGAGCAGCGTCTCGAAGGTGAGGAATATCTTTTCTCGGGGCGTATTGAAATAGAGCATCTTAATGAAAAATACCTGTTTAATCTTCCCGAAAGTGAGGCTTACGAAACCCTGGCCGGTTACCTTATTCATCATTTGGCCGATATTCCGAGAGCAGCCGATATAATCGACATAGGTGCTTATACATTTACCGTGGTAGCCGTGAGCGGTACGCGGATAGCGCTCGTAAAAATGAAGCCCCGCGACGCGGATTAAACTTTTAAAAATCGTTTTACAATTGTATATTCGCAGCCCTAATAACCAGAGCAATGGCTATAATTGGTAAAATACGCGAAAAATCGGTCCTGGTGCTTGTCATCGTAGGGCTTTCGCTGGCCCTTTTCATTCTTGGTGATTTCCTCGGAAGTCCCCGTTACGGAGGCGCTGAATCGATTGGAGAAATCTATGGAGAGCCCATCGATCCGATGGAGTATGAGCAACTCGTCAGGGAAGAGATCGAAATGCAACGTATGCAGCTCGACCGGATGAGGCAGGAACGTGAAATGCAGGGTCTTCCTACAGACGATTTGGGCGATATCAACGAAGATGAAATCCGCGAAGCGGTGTGGAATCAACTGATTGCCCGTACCATCAGCGATCGCGAAATGGCGCATTTTAATTTTGCGGTGGGTAGCGACGAGCTTAACGACATGATGTACGGTGAAAACCTGCATCCTTCTATCGCCAATAAAAGAGCTTTTCAAAATCCTTATACAGGAGAGTTTGTGCGAGATTCGCTGACCAAGTATCTCACCCTTGTGGTAGAGCGCGATCCCGAGGCCAAAAAACAATGGCGCCGTTTTGAGCTCGAGCTCAAAAAAAATCGCGAAGCAGCGAAGTTTACCCGACTGATTACCCAGGGCGTATATGTGACTACTTCCGAAGCGAAGAAAAATTTTGAAGACAATAACCGCATTTATCGCGTGAACTTCGTGGTAAAGAAATTCTTCGATCTGCCTGACTCGCTGGTCACTGTGACCGATAGTGATCTGCGCGCGTATTACGAAAAGAACAAATTCCGCAAGCAATATCAGCAGCCCGGTTCAAGAGTGTTTGAATATATAGAAATCCCCCTTGTCCCTTCTGAAGAAGATCGCCAAAAAACCTACGAAGATTTGGAGGCGCTCAAAGAACCTTTCCTCACCACGAAGAACGATTCGCTGTTCGTGATGCAGTATTCTGAGAATAAATTTTACAATCCCTACCGTTACAGCACCGACAATGAATTTCCCGTAGAAGCCGACAGCCTCATCAATGCGGCCGATTCAGGACAGGTGATAGGGCCTTTTCTGCACATGGGCTACTACCGTTTGGTAAAAGTATTGGGTGTAAAAACAGAGCCCGAGGTAAGAGTACGTCACATCCTTCTGCCTTCCGAAAGCGGAACGACAGCACAGTTGAAAGCCCGTGCCGACAGCTTGCGCCGTGTGATCAAAAGAGACGACAACTTCGCCGAAATGGTTACCCAATATTCTACCGACTATGGCTCCGTGGCAAATGGCGGGGTTTACGAATGGTTTACCGAAGGTCGTATGGTGAAGAATTTTAACGATGCTTGCTTCAATGGTAAAGTAGGTGATATGCCTATCGTAGAGACTGAATTCGGTGTGCACCTTATCGAAATTTTAGGTCAACGCAAAGCCAAACGTCTGCGTTATGTCTCAGTAGATGTAGAAATACGCCCCCTTCAGGAAACGGAGCAGCTTGCCCGCGAAAAGGCACACGAACTGCTCGATGCGATAACCGATGCTTCCAAGTTCCGCGAAGTAGCCGAGTCGCAGAACTATAACGTGTTTCAGGAAGAGATTTTCCCTCGCCAGCGCGAAATTAACCAGGATCCCCTCTCCCGTGAGCTGGTACGTTGGGTACAGACCGGTATGAAAGACGAGGTCTCTGATGTGTTTATCGCCGGTAACCGTGTGATTGTGGCTCGCATTTCGAAAGTGAAGCAAAAAGGCGTGCCCGAATTTGAAGACATCAAAGAATTTCTCCGTCCCGCAGTGCGCAACGAGAAAAAAGCCGAATACCTGACCCAACAAATGAGCAATGCCTCTTCTTTGCAAGAAATAGGGCAGCGCGTGAGCAGCCCCGTGCTTTCGGCCGACCTTAAATTCGCTTCTACCACCATCGTCGGTGGAGGCGGAGACGAGCCCAAAGTAATAGGCACCGTATTTTCATTGACCAAAGAGCAACAGGGTTCTATCACTATACCCATTGCCGGTACGGTAGGTGTGTATGTAGTACAGCTTCAGGAAATAGTAGAGCCTGCACAAACTACCGATTACAGCACCAATAAGCAGACCCTTACCCGTGTCCTTCGCAACCGTTCGGGTGATGACTCGTTCAGGGCCCTGAAAGAAAAAGCCAAAGTGATCGATAACCGCCAGTTTTTCTGATAAAACTTCTATATCGCTATAAACCCCTGACGCTAACCGTCAGGGGTTTTTTGTGAATATCCGTTCCGGCAACCGGCTTTTCCCCGTATCTTCGCCCTGATGAGTGACGACATGAGCGGATTCTCCCGGCGGGCAAAGCTCGACCCCGAAGACTATTACCTCACCGACGAGGGTTACATCGTCTTTACCGCCAAATACCTGCTTAAACGGGGGTATTGCTGTAAAAGCGGATGCCGTCATTGTCCCTACGGATTTAACCGCAATACCGGCCGGGTGGGACCGCCAAAAAACTGATTTTTTCCATACCCTTTCCCCAACTATATCCTATATTCGTGTACCTCAATTCATTTCCCCTTTTATGTCAAAAATTCTGGTAATCGACGACGAACGGAGCATTCGTAATGCTTTGAAAGAAATTCTTGAATACGAAAAATTTGAAATTCAAGATGCCGAAGATGGTCCTGCGGGACTGGAAAGGCTGCGGAAAGAAAATTTTGATGTAGTGCTTTGTGACATTAAAATGCCGAAAATGGACGGGCTTGAAGTGCTCGACCAAATTCAGCAAGAGGGAATTGACGTGCCGGTAGTGATGATTTCGGGACATGGCAATATTGAAACAGCCGTCGAAGCCATTAAAAAAGGAGCCTTCGACTTTATTCCCAAACCCCTCGATCTCAATCGTGTGCTGGTTACTGTCCGTAATGCCATCGACCGGGGTTCGCTGGTGCAGGAAACCAAAGTGCTGAAGCAAAAAATCAGCAAAGCCAAAAGTGCTGAAATTGTGGGCGAATCGAAGGCCATCAGCCAGATTCGTGAAATGATAGACCGCGTGGCACAAACCGACGCAAGGGTGCTTATTACCGGTGGTAACGGTTCGGGTAAAGAGCTGGTAGCCCGTCAGCTTCACGACAAAAGCAATCGTTCCAAAGGCACTTTTATAGAAGTAAACTGCGCCGCGATACCTTCCGAGCTTATCGAAAGTGAGCTGTTTGGCCACGAAAAAGGAGCGTTTACTTCGGCCATTAAGCAGCGTATCGGCAAATTCGAGCAGGCCGAAGGCGGTACCCTTTTTCTCGACGAGATAGGCGACATGAGCCTGGCCGCACAAGCCAAAGTGCTGCGTGCCTTGCAGGAAAATCGCATTACCCGTGTAGGCGGAGAAAAAGACATTAAGGTCAATGTGCGTATTGTGGCCGCCACCAATAAAGATTTGCGCAAAGAAATCGCACAGAATAATTTCCGCGAAGATCTTTTTCACCGATTGGGGGTGATCCTTATTCACGTGCCGCCGCTTGTCGAACGCAAAGAAGATATTCCACTGTTGGTGAACCATTTCAGCCGGCAGATTTCTGAAGAACAGGGAATTCAGCCCAAAACATTCGACAAAAGTGCGCTGAAAGCGCTTCAGGAATTAGAGTGGACCGGTAATATCCGCGAGTTGCGCAACGTGGTCGAACGCCTGCTGATTCTCGGTGGCAAATCCATCAGCGAAGCCGATGTGGCCGCTTATGCGGTACCTCGTTTCAACTGATTTTCCGTATATTTTTCTCTTTTCCGCGCAAGGGTGTACAGCCCGAAATATCGGGGTTTTCGTATCTTTGCAGGGTAATGAAAAACAAGCTGAATCTTTCACTCGGACTGCTTGCCGCGGTATTTATTACCCTCGGTTTTCTGCGCATGGAAAAAAACGCCGGGTCCCGGCAATCGGTACATATCAGCGCCCTGCTGGCTTCCGGAGAAAAAGCCCCTGAAATAAGCCTGCCCGACCCCCACGGTAAAACGTTTAGTCTTTCGGCGCTTAAAGGAAAATACGTGCTGATCGATTTTTGGGCTTCCTGGTGTGGTCCCTGCCGCAAAGAAAACCCATCCATAGTTGCCGTGTACGAAAAATATGCTGTAGCCCGCTTCCGCAAGGCCAAAGGTTTTGAAGTGTTCAGCGTATCCCTCGACCGTGATAAGTCGGCCTGGCAAAAAGCCATTGAGCAGGATAGACTTCGTTGGAAATACCACGTCAGCGACCTTGCCGGATGGAAGTCTGTGGCAGCAACAGCTTACGGTGTAAAGTCGATTCCGGCTAATTTTCTGGTGAATCCCGACGGAATAATTATCGCCACCAACCTGCGCGGCAATGCCCTGCACCTTGAGCTTGATAAATACGTCGAGAAATTCTGAGCATTTCTGCCCCTTCTTCGGCCGAAACGGTCATCTTTTCCCACATTTTCCGCTATTTTTGCGCGGCGGCTGTCACATTGACCGAAAGCTGAGAATGGCGTTATTTTTGACTGAAACCCAAAGCGATTTAAACTTTTTTATGCTATGAGCAACGAGGAGAAACTGAACGAAGAAAAAGAAGTGAAAACGACAGGTGAAAATCCTGAGCCCGAAACCGAAGAAACCGCGCCCGACACGATCTCGGCTAGCGAAGAAACCGACTACAAAGCGCTTTACGAAGCGATGAACGATAAATACCTGCGTCTGTATTCGGAGTTCGACAATTTCCGTCGCCGTACTGCGCGCGAGCGTCTCGACCTGATCAAAAGTGCGGGTTCCGATGTCGTAACAGCCGTGCTGCCCGTGCTCGACGATTTTGAAAGAGCGGTAAAAGCCAACGAAACGGCTACCGATTTGGATCTTATTCGCGAAGGCACCAAGCTTATTTACCATAAATTATTCGCCATCTTACAAGCCAAAGGTTTGAAGATGATAGAAGTACAGGGCGAAGCCTTTGATTCTGATTTGGCCGAAGCGATTGCCAACATCCCTGTCGAAGACGAAGCCCAAAAAGGAAAAGTGATTGAAGTGGTAGAAAACGGATATTACCTCAACGAAGTGGTTATCCGCTACGCCAAAGTAGTGGTAGGCCAGTAAGTTTAACCCGCTGAAGAAAAAATGGCAAAACGAGATTATTACGAAGTGCTGGGCGTAGCGCGCAACGCCGATGCCGAGGAAATAAAAAAAGCTTACCGTAAGCTGGCTATCAAGTATCACCCCGATAAGAACCCGGGCGATAAGGAAGCCGAAGAAAAGTTTAAGGAAGCGGCCGAGGCGTACGACGTGCTGAGCAATGCCGACAAGCGTCGTAAGTACGATCAGTTTGGCCATGCGGGTATGGGTGCTTCGGGTGGTTTCGATGGCGGTATGGACATGGAAGATATCCTGCGGCAGGCATTCGGCGGCGCAGGTGGTATGGGCGATTTTTTCAATCAGGCTTTCGGTGGTGGAGGTTCGTCCCGTTCGCGCAGGGCGCAAAAAGGCTCTAACCTGCGTATCAAAGTAAAGCTCACGCTCGAAGAGATAGCCCGGGGCGTAGAGAAGAAAATTAAAGTCAACAAGCAGGTAAGCTGTAAGTCCTGCACCGGCACCGGTGCTAAAAACGGCTCGGCTTTTCGTACCTGTTCTACCTGTAAAGGTTCGGGGCATGTAACCCGTGTGACCAGCACTTTCCTCGGTCAGATGCAAACCACAGCCGTATGTCCCTCTTGCCACGGACAGGGTACTACCATTACCGAAAAGTGTAATTCCTGCCACGGAGAAGGAACCCTGCGCGAAGAAGAAGTAATCACGCTGAACATTCCGGCGGGCGTGGAAGAAGGTATGCAGATGTCGGTCAATGGAAAAGGCAATGCCATTCGCAACGGCGTTCCCGGCGATCTTATCGTGGTGTTTGAAGAAATTCCGCACGAGTTTCTCCAGCGCGACGACCACAACCTGCATTACGATCTGCACCTCAATTTTGCCGATGCAGCCCTGGGTTGCGATTCCGAAATTCCTACCCTCGAAGGACGTGCCCGCATCAAGATAGAACCGGGTACGCAAAGCGGTAAAATATTGCGCCTCAAAGGAAAAGGATTGCCCGTGCTCAACAGCTACGGCAAAGGTGACCTGCTCGTTACCCTCAATATCTGGACCCCGCAGAAGCTGAGCAAAGAAGAACGCAGCCTGCTCGAAAAGCTCCGCCAATCCGAAAATTTTATTCCGCACCCCTCCCGCAAAGAAAAGAGTATATTTAAGCGTTGGAAAGAAATGTTTACCGGACAGGGTGACTAAATGCCGTAACACCGTATGGAACTACTTCGTGCCGATCACATTTTTAAACGTTATGCCGGTCATACCGCACTGAGCGGTGTCACAATCTCGGTGCCCGAAAAAAGTATTTTCGGCTTACTGGGGCCTAATGGAGCCGGTAAAACTTCGTTGATCCGAATCATTAATCAGATTACTGCGCCCGATGAGGGACAGGTGTTTTTTGCCGGACGAAAGCTCCAGCCCGACGACATTGCGCGTATCGGCTATTTGCCCGAAGAACGTGGATTGTATAAGAAAATGAAAGTCGGTGAGCAGGCCGTTTATATGGCCCGGCTCAAAGGGATGTCGCGTCGTGAAGCCATTCACCAGTTGTCTGAATGGTTCGAGCGTTTTGAAATCTCGGCCTGGTGGAATAAGCGGGTCGAAGAGCTTTCCAAAGGCATGGCGCAAAAAGTGCAGTTTATTACTACCGTGCTGCACAAGCCCCAATTGCTTATTCTCGACGAGCCTTTTAGCGGTTTTGATCCGATCAATGCCGAGCTGATAAAGCAGGAAATTCTGAAGCTGCGTGACGAAGGTACTACCGTTATTTTTTCTACCCACAACATGGGTTCGGTCGAAGAAATGTGCGATGAAATCGCCCTGATCAATAATTCGAAAGTGATTCTCGAAGGCCGTATGAGCGATGTCCGCAACCGCTTTCGTTCGCACGTGTACGAGGTCGAGTTTGGTGGTAATATGATCGCTTTTGCCAACGCCCTTTGGGCGGGTTTTGAGCTGACCGACCATGAGCAGATAGAGCCCAATCATTTTAAGGCGCGTGTAAAGCTTATGGGTAACAATTCGTTGAACGATATGTTGCAGGCTCTTATTCCGGCGGTACAAATTCATGCCGCACGCGAAATCGTGCCGAGCATGAACGATATTTTTATTGAAGCGGTGAAACAACAAAATCAGTCGTCTCATGGGTAAAATCGGATTGATCATTTCACGCGAGTACCTTACCCGCGTACGCAAAAAATCGTTCCTCGTAATGACCGTACTGGCGCCGCTGCTTATAGGCGGATTCCTTTCGCTCATTATCTGGCTTACCCTGGGCGAGTCCAACCGGCAAAAAGTGCTGGTGGTCGATGAGCTGGGACTCATAGAAGGCGAAAAATTTACGGAAACCTCTTCGCTTACTTTTGAAACCGCAGCCCGCGAAATTTCCAAAGAAGAATTTGCGCAAAGTCCTTACGACCTGATGGTGACCATCAAGCCCGATGTGCTCAAAAGCCGGAAGGTCGAGCTGAAATTCAAAAAATACCCCGATGCGGCGCACGAGCTCGAGATTTTGCGGCAGCTTAACCAGTTGCTCGAACGCCATTTAGTGCTACAATACAACCTCGATCGCAGCACCTACGATCAGTTGAAGTCGTTTTCCATACGCTCGCTGATCAAAGTCGATATACAGGGCGAAGACGTTTCCCATAAACGCGATGCCGCCGCCGTAGGGTATATTTTTGCCATACTGATCTACACGTTTATTTTCCTTTACGGCGTACAGGTAATGCGCGGTGTGATAGAAGAAAAAACCAGCCGGATTGTTGAGATCATCATTTCTTCGGTTAAACCTTTCCAACTGATGATGGGCAAAATTATAGGCATTGCCCTCGTCGGACTTACCCAGTTCGTGCTTTGGGTGCTGCTTACCGGTGCCATTCTGCTGGCCAGCAAAGCCATCTTTTTCCCCGACTTTATGGACGGAGCCGTGCAGGCCGCCAATCTCGAAAATAAAGAGCTGCTGCAACAAGCCATTCCCGATTACGCCCAAAGCAAGGTGTACGATTTTATTTTTAATAAGATCGATTTCGTAGTCATTCTCAGCCTTTTCTTATTTTATTTCCTCGGCGGATACTTGCTCTACAGTGCCTTGTTTGCCGCCATAGGCGCCGCAGTCGATAGCGAATCCGATACCCAGCAGTTTATGATGCCCATTACGATTCCGCTGCTTTTCGGATTTGTGGTGGCGCAGATAGCCATTACCAATCCCGAGAGCGAGGCGGTGTTTTGGACCTCGATAATTCCGCTTACTTCGCCGGTGGTGATGATGGTGCGGGTGGCGATGGGCTTCGATCAGGGTACGCTTTGGCAGCTTTATCTTTCGATGGGCTTGCTCGTCGCCGGATTCCTTATCTGCACCTGGATGGCCGGCCGTATTTACCGTACCGGCATTCTGATGTACGGCAAAAAAACGACCTATAAAGAATTGTGGAAATGGTTGTTTTACCGGGGTTGAACCGGTACCGTTTCTAAAAAATCAGAAGGCCCCGTTAGGGGCCTTCTACACAAACAAACCAAACTAACAACCTGATTGCTACCTCCTCAGGTGAGCGCGTCAGACTTTTTTCCGCTTGCGCAGATGAAGCTGGGTGCCGGGTTCGGGTTCTCCGGTTCCGGGTTCAATATTGTTGAGACGGCACAGCTTGCGCAGCTTAATGCCGTAATGTTGTGAAATTGCATACAGCGTTTCGCCTTCTTTGACCCGGTGCAGCTCCGTTTTTTTAGAGCGGTTACGCTTGGGTTCGAGGTACAGAATATCTCCTTCCTGTAGTACGTCCTTTTTTGAAAGGTCGTTGTACTTATACACCTGCCATAGTCCCAGCTCAAACTCTTTGGCGATTTTATAGAAGGTGTCGCCCTCTTTGACCACGATATAGCGAAGCTTATTCTCTTCATGTTGCCTTACCTCGTGTTTCAGTTGAAGGGTGGCGGTATAGGCTTCTTCGGTTTTGCTTTCCTTTTTTGCAGGGCTCACCGTAGCCAGCGCTTCAGGGGTATCGTACTGATGAAGGTTATGCGCTTCAATAAGGCGTATCAGCAGGTTGGCGTACTGCGGATTGGTAGCGTAGCCTGCTTTTTTCAAGCCCTGCGCCCAGCCTTTGTAATCGGTCGGAGAGAGGGTAAACAGCGAGGCATAACGGCTGCGGGTTTTCAGAAATTCGGAATGATCGCGGTAGGATTCGGAGGCCGAACTATATTTTCGGAAACATTCATCACGCGTATCATCGTCCTGAATGTAAGTTTCTCCGTTCCAACCCTCGTGGCATTTGATGCCGAAATGATTATTGGCGTAACGGGCCAAAGCGCTGTTGCCGTCGCCACTTTCCAAAATACCCTGCGCCAGGGTAATGCTGGCCGGAATCCCGTATTCTGTCATTTGCCGTTGTGCTTCGGCACTCCAGGTTTCAATATAACTGTTGCGCGAAATTCTTCGTTCTGTAGCTGCTTGCACCGAAAAACCGGTAAGCAGAAATCCCAACAGGCCGAAAGCTAAATGTCTCATGAGCGTTTAAAGTCGTTTGCGATGAAAACAGGCTGTATAACGCAAAGTTATGAACATTTGTTTCAAAATTGTTAATAATGATTCAAGTAAAAATGCAGGTAAACGTATTATGGCTCTGATTTTCAGAAAGAAAATAAATAATTTCTTCTGTGATTTTATGGCTGATAAGTTCCGAATAACGGGCTACAAGAGGTCTCAGAAGGCATTTTTCAGCGCATTAAGCTGTTCCCTGATATGCCTCAGCTTGTCCAGCACTTCCCGGGTTTCGACCTGCCCCGAAGCAACAGTGATTTCCTCGTAATGTTTGTCTTTCAGCTTTTCTTTGGCACCCTGTAAGGTATAGCCTTCACCTTTTACCAGGGCGAAAATTTTTTTGAAATTCTCAATGTCTTCAATGGTAAACAAGCGGTTCCCTTTTTTGTTTTTGGTAGGTTTGATAATGTCAAATTCCTTTTCCCAAAAACGTATCAACGAGGTGTTTACGCCAAAAATAGCCGCTACCTCGCCGATCGAGTAATAGAGTTTTACCGTGGGTTTTTCCTTGTAAGCCATGCTTAGTCGAACGAAGTTCCCGAGGAAGAAGAAGCTTTCAGCATTTCCTCGTATTCGGCGGGAGACAGGTCGTTGTAATAATAATTAATCGGGTTCAGCTTCTCTCCATTGCGAATCACTTCGTAATGAAGGTGAGGAGCGGTCGATTTTCCGGTGCTACCCACCAGCCCTATGACGTCGCCCCGCCGCACTTGTTGCCCGGCTTCGACCTTAAATTCTTTGAGGTGGGCATAAAGCGTTTTGTAGCCGAAACCGTGATTGACCAGCACCATATTGCCGTAACCCCAGTAGTTAGACTCGATGCTTTCCACCACCCCGTCGCCGGTTACGTGTATAGGGGTTCCCGGCGGACTCGGGAAATCCATACCGGCGTGCATGGCCCTGGTCTTGTAAATTGGGTCTATACGCCAGCCGAAGGGGCCTATTCCGGCAGTCAGATCTTTTCGCGAAACCGGGATAATAGCGGGAATGGAGCGTAACATTTTTTCTTTTTTCTTCGCCAATTCAATCACTTCGTCAAACGATTTGGACTGTGCGTAAAGCCGTTTTTCCAACTGATCCAGCTTTTTGCGCGTACGGATAAGCAGTTCGCTGTTCGCCAGCGCTTCCAAATCTTTATACTTGCGGCTTCCTCCGGTGGCACGCTCACGTTTGTACTTCGGATAAGGCTCACTTTCGAGAATGACACGGTAAATATTATCGTCGCGCTGTTGAATGTCGGCCAGCACGAGCTCCATCTGTTCGAACTCTTTGCGCAGCAGCTCGTATTGCTCTAATAACTGTGCATTTTCACGTGTAAGCGCCTGTTCTTTGGGCGATTTCAAAAAAGGCTGGCTTTCGTAAACCACAATAATAAGGATAGCAAACACGATGCTACCTGCAAAATAAGGCAACAACGAAAGGAGCCGCTCACGGAAGCCGGGCTGGACCTTCTCGTACTGGAGCGTCTCCGGATTATAACGATACTTGAACTTCGACACCTTATTTTTCCGAAAGGGACGCTAATTTAGTCAAATAATCTAAATTTGCAAGTCCGAATCCGGTGCAAAAGCCCATCAATCAAGCGAATTAAGCCTTTATGACTGCCAAAGAGATACGCCGTACTTTCCTCGATTTTTTCCACTCGAAAGGACATATTATCGTGCCTTCAGCCCCTCTGGTGATTAAAAACGACCCTACCCTGCTGTTTACCAACGCCGGGATGAACCAGTTCAAGGATCTCTTTTTGGGCAACGCACCCATCGTAAATCCGCGCGTGGCCGATACACAGAAATGCCTGAGGGTCTCGGGTAAGCATAATGATCTCGAAGAGGTAGGCGTGGACACGTACCACCATACCCTGTTCGAAATGTTGGGCAACTGGAGTTTTGGCGACTATTTTAAAAAAGAAGCCATACACTGGTCCTGGGAGCTGCTCACCGAGGTGTATAAAATGGACAAAAGCCGCATCTATGTGACCGTGTTCGAAGGCAGTACCGACGACGGGCTGGCTTTTGATCAGGAAGCCTACGATTGCTGGAAGCAATACATTGCTGAAGACCGTATTCTGAAAGGCAACAAAAAAGATAACTTTTGGGAAATGGGCGATGTGGGTCCCTGTGGCCCTTGCTCCGAAATACATGTCGATATGCGTTCCGACAGCGAACGTGCGCGTATCGACGGCAAAACCCTGGTCAACGCCAATCACCCGCAAGTGATTGAAATCTGGAACAACGTGTTCATGGAGTTTAACCGCAAAGCCGACGGTTCGCTCGAAAAGCTGCCCGCACAGCATGTCGATACCGGTATGGGCTTTGAGCGCCTGTGTATGGTGCTGCAAGGCAAGCAGTCTAACTACGACACCGACGTATTTCAACCCCTTATTCGCGCTATCGAAACCTTAACCGGTGCGCGCTATGGAAAAGAGGAAAAAACCGATATCGCCATTCGTGTGGTGGCTGATCATATCCGTGCCGTGGCTTTTGCCGTGGCCGACGGACAACTACCTTCCAGCAACGGAGCCGGGTATGTAATTCGACGGATACTTCGCCGTGCCGTACGATATGCCTATTCTTTTCTCGAAACCCGCGAACCTCTTCTTTGCAAATTGGTGCCCGTATTGGTGCGTGAAATGGGCGACTTTTTCACCGAGCTTGCCGAGCAGCAGACCCATATTACGCTTACCATAGAACAGGAAGAAAAATCCTTTCTGCGCACACTCGAAAACGGCATTGCGCGTTTCGAAAAATTCATTCAATCGGGTGAACAGACCGCTAAAATTATTCCCGGTGCTTTTGCATTCGAGTTGTACGACACGTTTGGCTTTCCCATCGATCTTACGCAGCTTATGGCGCGCGAAAATCAGTGGACTGTCGATGAGAAAGGATTCCAGCAGGAGCTGGAAAAACAGAAAGCACGCTCACGTCAGGCTACTACGCTCGAAACCGACGATTGGGTCATTTTACAGCCTGGTGTGACCGAAGAATTTGTGGGGTACGACAGCCTGAAAGTGAGCGCACAGATTACCCGTTACCGCAAAGTAAAAGCTAAAGGGAAAACCTTTTTCCAACTGGTGTTGGATCGTACGCCTTTTTATCCCGAAGGTGGCGGACAGGTGGGCGATGCAGGTTACCTCGAAGCAGCCGGAGTACGCACACCTATCAGCGATACCCGTCGCGAAAACAACCTGATTGTACATACTGCCGATATGCTTCCGGCCGATCCTTCGGCGACTTTTTTAGCAGTGGTAGATGCTTCGCGCCGGTGCGAGACACAGCTTAATCACTCGGCGACTCACCTGCTGCATGAGGCTTTACGCGAGGTACTCGGTACGCACGTAGAGCAAAAAGGATCACTGGTGAATGCCGAATACCTGCGTTTCGATTTTTCGCACATTGCACGTGTCACCGAAGAAGAGCTGGCACGCGTCGAAAAACAGGTCAACGAAAAAATCAGAGAGAACCTGCCGCTGGATGAAAAAAGAGGAGTGCCGATAGAAGCCGCCAAAGCAATGGGTGCGATGGCACTGTTTGGCGAAAAATATGGCGATAGCGTACGGGTAATCCGTTTTGGCTCGTCGGTAGAGCTTTGTGGTGGAACCCATGTGCAGGCTACAGGTCAGATAGGATTGTTTAAAATTGTGTCCGAGTCGGCCGTAGCAGCCGGAGTACGGCGTATAGAGGCATTTACCGGTCAGAAAGCCTTTGATTATTTTGAAACGCAGCGTCAGCTTGTAACTGAGGTGTCGGTGCTGCTTAAAAATCCGAAAGACCTCAAAAAAGCGGTGACCGATCTTGTGCGTCAGCAGAGCGAGTTACAGCGTCGTATAGAAGAGTTGATGCGGGAAAAAGCGGCTCAGATCAAGACTTCACTTTTGGAAAAGGCGGAAGAGATTCAGGGCGTACGTTTTATTTCGGCTTCAGTCGATCTGGATGCGGGTATGTTAAAAGAGCTGGCTTATCAGTTGAAAGGTCAGGTACAGAACTTGTTTCTTGTATTGGCTTCCGAAAATGGAGACAAGGCTTCGTTGGCGGTGATGATTGATGAGAAGCTGGTGTCCGAAAAAGGATGGGATGCAGGTAAGATAGTGCGTGAGCTGGCTCGTGAAATTAACGGCGGCGGTGGCGGACAGGCGTTTTTTGCGACTGCGGGAGGCACCCGTGCAGCAGGAATACCGGCAGCGCTTGAGAAAGCACGTGCTTATCTTGGGTAAAAATTATTCGGTAGTAGAATAGACGGGGCCGTAGTATTTTTCTTCCTGAGAAAGTGCAAGGTTAAACAGGTACAAGCCGTTGAACAGCACGATCAGAATATAGCTGGCTACATTGTATTTGCCGAAGCTTTGGCAGATTTCTATGCAGACAATGACCAGAAAGATAAACCAGGCGGCAAATGCAAATCCCGCGATTACAATTGCGTAGGTGAGATTGGGTACAAAAAGGAATGCAGCCACAATCACCAATGGCGGCAGCATAATTATCCAGCCCTGAGAAGCGGGTCGTCCTACGATTTTAAGAAAAACAATCACGTTCCATACCGGCACCAGACAGGCGTATCCCGGCAGGCCGCATTTTTCATAAAGTGCCCACTGGCCGACCACCCCGATAAAAAGGAGAATGCAGGTTAATACAATGACCCATACCGGTAAGCTTGTAACAAAAGACTGGATAGTGGAAATGTATTCACCCATAGATGTATAGATTTGAATTTATACAATTTAAGGCGATTCGGTGAAAAACGCAAAAATACCTTAGTAATCTCTTTTTATGGGAAGTTCGTAGTATTCTGCAAGTTGTAGCATCAGCAGGTGTGTCGAATGCAGTACGGAATTATCACTGGTATCGCGCAGCAGCCCGTCGAGTTTTTCTACATACTGGTCGCGTTTGGTCTGTAGCCATTGAGACACATAATAGAATGCCTTGATGGTAATGTCGTTCTCTTCTACTTTTACTTTTTTGGCGGTCAGCTTTTCGTAGCGGCGGTAACATTCGCTCACTTCGTTGTGTTGTCCGAGCGAGAAATAAGCAAGAATCAGGTTTACGAAAAGTGCGTCGTACAGCTTTTGGAAAGGGATCTGCTGGTAGTTGATCATGAGGTTTTCCAAAATGCGGGCGGCACGTGCTATTTCGGAAGGCCCACCGAAAAGCAGGAGTGTACAGTAGATATTGTGAAGGTTGATCAGTCTGACGTGCGCTTCTTTCTCGTCCTTCATCTGTTCGAGCATCGCTTCGCAGATTTGCCGCGTTTCTTCGATCATTTCACTGATGTGTGAAGGAATCAGCGAGGTATAGTTTTCGCGGTAACAGACGCAATAATGGGTGATGAAATGGCTGGCCTGAAGGCTCAGGGATACGATTTGGGCGGTATTGATATAGGGCTGCCAGAACCGTAGTGCGTTCCATTTTTTGGTGAGTCGGGAAGCTTCCCGCAGAATGCCTTCTTCGTTGAGCTGCTTTATCTGATGTTTGAGCAGCAGATAGTCAATATTGATGAGCACATCGTCGGCAAAGGGGAAAATCACATAGCTGTGCTTTTCGAGCTCTGAATTCAGGTAGGCCAAATCTTTGCGGATTTCTTCTGCGTAGAACTTCTTGTCTTCCAAAAAGCTGGCGCTATAGCAGCTCCCGTAACGGCTCAGGATACGCACCGGAAAAGAGGGGTGATCGTGGTAATAGCCGAAAAAAGCGACATGCTTCCGGGTATTGGGTGCCGTGATGGTTCGCTTGTCCTTAAAGTTGAGGTGCTCTCTTATATACAGATATATTTCATTAAGTGTTTTTTCGTTTTCCAACGATTTATTTAACAATTGCTGCATACGAATTGCCTCTTTGCGCTTCTCTTTGATGTGCGAGAAATTGATAAGCAGCTTTAAAGTCCAGGTCTGCGTATGGAAATCCTCAATTTTTGAGGCAATGTCGAGCAGCAGCTCGGCTTTGGCTACCGCACGGTCTATTTCTCCGCGATTAAGCTGTTCTTCAATGCGTTGTAGGTTGTGCGACAGGTAGAAGGGGTACCGCTTAGCCAAAAAGGAGCTGAGTCGGAACGAATAATGCGCTAATTGGAAGAACTTGCCTTTCGACTTATCGTCCGCATCGCCGTAGATGTCTTTACACAAAAGCTCACTGTCCGGTTGCTGTTCACCGTAACGCGCGATATTTTCGATCAGCTTCAGGGGTAAAGCGTTACCCGTTTGCGCCAAATAGTTCCCGAAGGCCTCAAGGTGCCCTGCGTCGAGAAGAAGAACAAGTTTTTGTATGGTCAGCATGGTATGTCCGTGAAGTTAGCGTTTCTTTTTGGAAACCAGTCACACCTCTCGGCAAAGACTATACCCTAAATAAAATCCTTATCTGAATTTAGAGGAAAATCCGGATTTTTTTTGTTGCTCAGGAGAGTTTACCTTCGATACGCACTTACTTGCTATGCACCGCCATGTATGCGTAAGCAGCATGAGAGGCATTGCGGTAACTTTTTCATTTAGTAGTTGTAGTCCGAAAAGGCTGCTGTCGAAAGGCAGCAGCTTTTTTGGTTTTATGGCCGATGAAAAGTACAGAAAAAAACCATTTTTTCACAAAAAACAGGGAAAATGTCTGTTTTTTCCATTTTTTGCGCCCGAATAGATGGTTTTCCGATGATTGGCGTTTATTTTTTAAACTTTCTTCTATCCCACTATGAGATATTTATGCTTGTTATTGCTGCTAATAGGTCTTGTGGCCTGCTCTTCAAGACCCGCACATCCCCTGCACGGCAAATGGAAGCTCACCCAGGTTGCCGATTCCGTGGTCGCTGAAAATCCGATCGAAATTACAATGGAATTTTTCCCCGATGGTAAAATAAAACGCCAGGTGGGCGATGAACTCATAGAAGCCGAATACATTGTAAGTGAAGATACTTCCCGAATTTCCATCATCGAAAAAGGAAAGCTCGTGGTAGAGCTCGATATAGCCCGACTCGACGGCGAAACCCTGCTGCTTCGCGACGAATCGGATCCCGTTTGGTTTACCCGTGTGAAGTAGCTCCCTGCTTCTCAGTACAATCCTCTTTTTGTCAGCACCCGGCAGGCTTTGTATATTCGTGCCTGATATTAGTGTAATCTACAACCGAGTTGCGTATGACCGTTCAGGAATTCCGGAAAACAGTGCTACAGGGGATACCGGCTAAGCTCCCCCGACCCAAAGCTTACGACGAAACCCTTAACCACGCACCCCGTCGAAAAGCCATCCTGAGTAAAGCGGAAAAAACACTGGCGCTGCGCAACGCATTGCGTTATTTCCCTAAAAAATTCCACGCGGTGCTGGCACCCGAATTTGCCGAAGAGCTGCAAAAATACGGGCGTATATACATGTATCGCTTTCGTCCCGATTACCTTATTTATGCCCGACCTATCGGGCAATATCCCCACAAATCGAAGCAGGCTGCTGCTATTATGCACATGCTGAGCAATAACCTCGACTATGCGGTGGCGCAGCATCCGCACGAGCTAATTACCTACGGAGGTAACGGAGCCGTGTTCCAAAACTGGGCACAGTACCTGCTTACCATGCAATACCTGGCGACCATGACCGACGAGCAAACGCTCGTGCTCTATTCGGGTCACCCGCTCGGCCTTTTCCCCTCTCACCGCGAAGCACCACGTGTGGTGGTAACCAATGGAATGATGATTCCCAATTACAGTAAACCCGACGATTGGGAGAAATTTAATGCGCTGGGTGTCACTCAGTACGGACAAATGACCGCCGGCTCGTTTATGTACATCGGTCCTCAGGGCATTGTGCACGGTACCACTATCACCCTGCTCAACGCCGCGCGTAAGTTTGCGGGTGGAACCAAAGACGGACTGGCCGGAAAGGTATTTGTTAGCGCCGGTCTCGGCGGCATGAGCGGCGCACAGCCCAAAGCTGCTGTCATTGCCGGAGGCATTGCAATCATTGCGGAAGTGAATCCGCGTGCTATTCATACCCGCCATTCGCAGGCCTGGGTCGATGAGGTGTACGAAGATCTTGACGCCTTGATCAATCGGGTGGAAAAGGCCCGTAAAGCACGCGAAGCGGTGTCGTTTGCCTACAGTGGCAATGTGGTGGACCTCTGGGAAGCCCTGGCTGCGCGTAAGGTCAAAGTGGAGCTGGGCTCTGATCAGACCTCGCTTCATAACCCCTGGGCCGGAGGATATTACCCGGCGGGATACAGCTACGAAGAGTCGAACCGTATGATGGCCGAGGAGCCCGAACGTTTTCGCCGCGAAGTACAGGCATCGTTGGTACGTCATGTAAAAGCGGTAAATACCCTCTGCAAAGCGGGGATGTATTTTTTCGACTACGGTAACGCATTTCTTCTCGAAGCCTCGCGCGCAGGCGCCGATGTGCTGAAGTCGGATGGAAGCTTCCGTTATCCTTCCTATGTGCAAGATATCCTCGGTCCTCTGTGTTTCGATTACGGCTTTGGTCCTTTTCGCTGGGTATGCACTTCGGCCGACCCTTCCGATTTGCAGCAAACGGATCGCATTGCCACCCGTGTGCTCGAAAAGCTGGCACGTACCGCACCCGCCCGTATCCGACAGCAGCTTAACGACAACCTTCGTTGGATCAGAGAAGCGCAAAAAAATAAGCTCGTGGTCGGTTCGCAGGCACGTATTTTATATGCCGATGCCGAAGGGCGGACAAAGATCGCTGAAGCATTTAATCGGGCGATAAAGTCGGGAAAAATCAGCGCTCCTGTGGTGCTGGGCCGCGATCACCACGATGTGTCGGGAACCGACTCACCTTACCGCGAAACCTCTAATATATACGATGGTTCAAGCTTTACAGCCGATATGGCGGTGCAGAATTTTGTAGGCGATTCGTTCCGGGGAGCGACCTGGGTTTCGCTGCACAATGGCGGCGGAGTAGGCTGGGGCGAAGTCATCAACGGCGGATTCGGCCTGGTGCTTGACGGAAGCGCCGAAGCAACTGCTCGTCTCAAATCCATGCTTTTTTGGGATGTCAACAACGGTATCGCACGTCGTGCCTGGGCGCGTAACGACGAAGCGCTGTTTGCTATACGCCGCGAAATGGAACGCAGCAAAAAACTGCAGGTCACCCTTCCTAATCTTGTCGAAGATAAATGGCTTGACGGCTTGTTCGACTAAACGTTACCTGTTTTCTTACGCCCTTTTTCCTTGCGTTTCCGGCTTCTAATGGCTGGAGATAATTCCTTTTTCTGTACTGTATCCGGCGTTTTTTGTCAGGTAATAGAATATTTCACGCAATGCATCAAAATTGTTTTTATAAAACATTATAATACCTTTTTATCTCATAAAGGAGCTGAGACCAAACAAAATTAACCTGACGTTTTGCCAATAGGCTGACATAAGCCGACATTACGACCGGATCCCTGACAGTAAATGGCAGGAAGTAGAAAAGGTTTTTAGAGAATTATTGCGCTTCGGCGACCACTTCATTTACTTCGGGTAACATTTCCCTCAGCATGGTTTCGATACCGTTCTTAAGTGTGGCGGTCGAAGAAGGACAGCCGCTACAGGCTCCTTTGAGTACCAGTGTGACCTGGCCTTCGTGAAACGATTTGAAGTGAATGGCACCTCCGTCACTTTCTACTGCAGGACGTACGTATTCGTCGAGCAGACTGATAATTTTTTCATCCGTTTCGCTCTGTGGCTCGGCATGTCCGCCGCCGGGTAAAGCCGGTGCTGCTTCTCCTTCGGCACGGGGTTGCGCTTCCGGCAAACGGGTTACCGCCCATTCGTTTTTTCGAAGAAAATCAGATACGAATTCGCGCAATTCCATCGTGATAAAATCCCAGCTTATCGTGTCGGTCTTGGTGACGGTAACGAAGTTAGCCGCGACAAATACGCTTTTTACAAACGGAAAATTAAATAAAGCTTCGGCTAAGGGAGAGCTGCCGTTTACATCGGCGGCATTCAGGTATTCGGCTACTCCGTGACCGGGAATAATCATACGGTCGGCTACAAATTTCATCGTAGCAGGATTCGGAGTCATTTCGGCATATACATTGGTCGCAAACATGGCCTAAAGTCGGTTGAAGGGTAAGCGTTTACCGGGATTGATCCGGATTTCGGCTACAAAGTTAAGGATTTCGGCACTTTTTTGTGCGTTCCGCTGTTGGGATTCCAATTATCAGCGTGGAAAAAGGATAGGATTTAGCTGGAAAAGGGTTTATTTTTGCAACTATATAATGCAGATCAGGTTTAAAAATATATTCCGGCATACAGTGGCATACCTGCTTCTCCTGCTCTTTATAGGAGCCGGAACGGGTTTTACCATTTATCGTCATCATTGCTTCTCGGCCGATAAAACACAGTACAGCCTTACCTCCGATCGCAATACCTGTAATGCACATCAGGAAAATCCCAAAGAAGAAAAAGAAGAAGGCTGTTGCAAAAGCCCAAAAGAACCTGCTGTAGTATCGCATACGCATAAGTCCTGCTGCGCCGACAGCGAGTTTAGCCGTCAGTTACAGATAGAGGAATATATTCCGGTTTATTTTACCGAAATACCACTGCTCCTCTCGCCGGTGCTATTGCCTGAAGTATGCTTCGTGATGCCGGTAGCGGTATCCGAATCCGACACGCAGCTTCCTACTCCCGATCACCCGCCTTTACGACAAGGCAGGGACATATTAGCCTTTACACAGATTCTCCGTATTTGATTTCCGGTGAGAAATGCCGAAGAGGCATTTCTTGTAAAACGATTGTTTTAGTAAACCGGATATTTTATGTCATTCATTCAGAAATTCAGTGTTACTGTCTTACTGCTTTTTTCGCTTACCGGCCTGTCTGCACAGCCGATCGTGAGCGGTACCGTAAGCGGTGAGACTAAAGACGGGGTTCCCGTACCCCTGGAAGGAGCCAGTGTGTACTGGGCCGACACCTCTTTTCATACCCTTACCGATGCGGGGGGGCGTTTTGCGCTTGCATGGCCGGGCGACAGTATAAATTATTTAGTAGTCAGCTTTATAGGTTATCAATCAGACACGCTGGTACTGTACGGCGACCGCTTACCTGCCGCGCTTCCGATTGTGTTGTCCGAAACGCTTACGCTCGGTGAGCTGACCATTAATTCGGGGCAGCCGGCTACCGAATACAGTGCGATCAAGCCCATCAATACCGAAAAAATAGGCATCAAAGAGCTTCGTAAAGCGGCCTGCTGTAACCTTTCCGAAAGTTTCGAGTCGAACGCTTCGGTCGATGTGATGTACACCGATGCCATGTCGGGTACCAAAGCCATACAGATGTTGGGATTGAGTGGAATATACACCCAATTGCTCACCGAGAACGTACCTTTGGTGCGCGGACTCTCGGCCAGTTCGGGGCTTTCTTATATTCCGGGTACCTGGATAGAATCTATTTACGTGACCAAAGGCGTGGGCTCGGTGCTTAACGGGTACGAGTCAATGACCGGGCAGATCAATGTAGAGTTTCTTAAGCCCGAAGATCCCCGTGCCGATAAAGTTTTCCTGAACTTTTACGGCAATTCGCTTGGCAGGGGAGAAGCCAATGTGCACCTCAATCATAAGTTTAACGACAAAGTAAGCACGCTGCTGTTTACCCACGGTAGCGGTATTTTTGCGAAAAACGACATCAATCGCGACGGCTTTCTTGACAATCCGCTTTCGCAGCAGCTAAACGTGTTTAACCGCTGGAAAATACAGGGTGAAAACAGCGAGCAGGTCATAGGCGTAAGAGGAATTTACGAAGATAAAACAGGCGGACAGCTTCATTTTAATCCGGCTTTCGACAGGACAACGACCAATGCGTATGGAATCGGAATTCGCACGCGGCTGATCGAAGGGTTTGTGAAAAACGGATACCTGTTTCCCAATTCTGTGACCCGCTCATTAGGTATTATCGCTTCTGGAAAATACCATGCGGTTAATTCGTATTACGGATTGCGTACTTACGATGCGGAGCAGCAGAATGCTTACGTCAACCTCATTTTTCAGGACGTAATCAATACTTCGCTGCACAACTACAAAGTCGGGCTGAGCTTCCTTTACGATCGTTTTCGTGAAAATTATATCGGTATGCCTATGGAGCGCACCGAACTGGTGCCGGGTGCCTTTGCCGAATACCATTTTAATTACCTCGACAAGTTTTCGCTCTTGGCAGGACTGAGAGGCGATTACCATAACCTTTACGGATTTAAGCTGACACCCCGGATGCACCTGCGTTACAACCCCAGCCCGAGTACCGTGTTCAGGCTTTCGGGCGGAACGGGTTTTCGTACACCCAATGTGCTGATGGAAAACAGTGCCGCACTGGTCAGCTCGCGTACCGTGTATAGGCTCGAAGCGCTTCGGCCCGAAGAGACCCTCAATGTGGGTGGCGGAATTACCCGCTATTTTTCGTGGCTGGGACGTGAGGCATCGCTTAATCTCGATTACTACTATACTTATTTTAAGGATCAGGTAGTAGTAGATATGGATTATGATCCGAATATGCTGTTGTTTTACAACCTTTCGGGGCGTTCGTTTTCACACAGCGCACAAGCTGACCTCGACGTAGAGCTGCGTCGCGGACTTACCGCCAAGCTGGCGTATAAGCATTACCTCGTAAAAAGCACCTACAGCGGTGTGCTGCTTGAAAAACCGATGCTGCCCCGGCACCGTGTCATGCTGAACCTGAGCTATCATACCCGCAACGACAAATGGAAATTTGATCTGATCAGCAATTGGTTCAGCGCCTCGCGTTTACCTTCTACAGAGAGCGTGCCCGAGCATTACCGTTTCCCCGAACGCAGCGAAGATTTCTACATCCTGCATTTTCAGGTTACAAAGGTGTTCCGCCATTTCGAATGGTATGTAGGAGGAGAGAACCTGCTGGGCTTCAGGCAGCGTAATCCGATTATGGGTGCCGATGATCCTTTCGGTCCGCATTTTGATGCCTCTATGATTTGGGGTCCGCTCAACGGACAGGTAGTGTACACCGGGCTACGTCTTTCGCTTAACTAAAAATAAATTTCACGCGGAAATGGTTCCGATTAAAAATTACAATCATGAATAAATTATTGATCTTATGTCTGTTTTGGCTTTTCGCTGTACCGGCGATGGCGCAGAAAGAAGAAAAATCGCTCACTATTCAAACCTCGACGGTATGCGATATGTGTAAAGATCGTATCGAGCGCCAATTGGTGTTTGAAAAAGGGGTAAAAGAGGTACATGTCGATTTGGAACAGCGTGAAATTCACGTGAAATACCGAGAGGACAAAACCACTCCCGATAAGATTCGCGAAGCGGTGACCCGTATCGGATACGATGCCGACGATCGCAAAGCCGACCCGAAAGCCTTTGCCAGGCTGCCCAAATGCTGTCGGGAAGAAGGACAGCACGGTAAATAAATAGCGCTTTTTTCTTTGAATCCCTTTCTGCTTTCTGCGGAAAGGGATTTTTTTATCGCCCGGCAAAATGTTATTTTTCGGGATAAAATCAAGTGTTATGCCGCCGCTATTGTTACCTGTCAACGGAAAAGAACCTCGTTTTGGAAAAGACTGCTTTATCGCTGAAAATGCGACCATAGTAGGCGATGTAGAATGTGGCGATCAGTGCAGCTTTTGGTTTACGGCGGTAGTGCGCGGCGATGTCAATTCCATTCGTATGGGCCATAAGGTCAATGTGCAGGACGGCGCCTGTATTCATTGCACCTATCAAAAAGCGCCTACTACCATAGGCAACAATGTGTCTATTGGGCATCGCGCCATTGTGCACGGATGTACGGTACACGACAATGTGCTGATAGGCATGGGTGCCATTGTAATGGACGGTTGCGTGATCGAATCCAATTCCATTATAGCGGCCGGTGCGGTAGTGCTGGAAGGCACCCGCGTCGAAAGTGGCAGCGTGTACGCCGGTGTGCCGGCGCGTAAGGTAAAGGAAGTGAGTCAGGAACTTTTCGACGGCGAAATACGCCGTATAGCCGATAATTACGTGATGTATTCGGGCTGGTTTAAATAAGCGGTTCGCCGGCGGCGTCTTCCGCTTCGGCTTGTTGAATAGCTTTGGAAATATTGTTGAGTCCCCAGATGTCGGCTTCTTCGAGCCGTATGTGGTGGTGAAAAAAACGCCCTGCGCTTTTGCCGAAGGTATCGGTATAATCCGATACATAAAAATGATGTTTTCCGCCTTTCCCTTCGTGAAGCAATCCTTTTTCTTCCAACACCTTAGCCACGTGTCGCGCTACGATTTCGGCCGAATCGATAATGGCGACTTTCTCTTCGTAAAGCGCGTTGATTTCGCGTCTTATGAGCGGATAATGCGTGCAGGCCAGTATCAGTGAGTCGATACCTGCTAATATCGGATGGTCGAGATACGACCCGATAATCGTCTTTGAAATTTTTTGACTGAAAAAACCTTCTTCTATCATCGGTGCCAGCAGTGGAGTAGCCAGCGGCGCAATATTCAGATTGGGATTCAGCGCACGAAGTTTTTTTTCGTAAATGCCCGACTGAATAGTGCCTTTGGTACCGATTACACCTGTTTTCTGCAGGTGCGGAAGTGTCGCTACCTCATTAACCACCGGGTCTATCACGTTGATTACCGTGATTTGATGTTCCTGCATGAAATTTTCGAGCATTTCGAATGCGTACGAAGAGGCGGTATTGCAGGCAATGACAATAATTTTGCAATGCTGTTGCTGGAGGAAGCGGGCAATTTTCAGGCTGTAGAAAAGAATCGATTCTTCCGAACGATCGCCATAAGGGAAATGGGCGGTATCTCCGAAATAGATAAGCGTTTCGGCGGGTAGCAGCTTGCGTATGGCTTTGGCCACAGTGAGTCCGCCGATACCTGAGTCGAAGATACCGATGGGTTGTGAAGCGTTGGGAGGTGCAAACTGCATATACTAAAATTAAAAAACCCGCCGGAATTCGCGGCGGGTTGAGGCAAAATCTTTTGCTGAAGAGGAATTAAGGCGTAGTGAGCTCTTTTTTTACGAGCGATTGCAGGTCGGTGCCCCCTTCTACAAAAATGAGCTGGCTTACGTCGAGCACATAGCTGATGCCTTGTGCTTTGGCGACTTTACCTACGGCGGCTTTTACTTTTTCTACCATGGGCGCGAGCAGCTCGTTTTCTTTTTTAGAAAGGCTTTCTTGTGCAAACTCTTCAAATTTGCTGATACGTTGCTGGAAATCCATGATTTCGGCGTAGCGGTTTTCTTTGATAGCTCCCACCAGCTTACCGGCTTTGTCATCTTCGTTGAATTCCTGCACCAGCCGCTCATAACGAGCATTCATACGTTTGATTTCATCCTCCATACGGGTAGCTTCTTTACGCAGGGAGTCTTCGGCGAGTTTACGCTCGGGCAGACTCAGCATCAGCTCCTGAAAATTTACGTGTCCGAGTTTCTGGGCGATTGCCGTTCCAACGTTAGCGCACAGGATGACTGCAAAAAGTGCAATTAACTTTTTCATTGTGATCAAAGGTGAGATTTAATAGAATTTATAAGCCTAACTTTTTAAGGACAGCATCGCTTCTGTCTGTCTTGGGGTCTGCATACAGGATGGTAGAAGAGTTGGCTTTATCGAAGATAAAAGTAAAGCCCCCCTGTTCGGCTACTTCCTGTATAGCTTTGTAAATGCGATCCTGTATCGGTTTGATCAGTTCCTGGCGTTTTTGGAAAAGCTCGCCGTTCACACCGAATATCTGCTTTTGAAATTCTTTGGCTTCGCGTTCTTTCTGAATGATTTCTTCTTCGCGCTTTTTCTTCATATCGTCGGGCAGCAGGATTTGCTCTTTCTGATAAGCCTGATAGAGTTTTTCCACTTCGGCAAAGCGGGCTTCCACATCTTTCTGCCATTGTTCCGAAAGGTTGTCGATTTTTTTCTGTGCTTCCTGGTATTCCGGAATTTTTTCAAGGATATATTGGGTGTTCACGTACGCGTATTTCTGTGCGTAAGCGCTTCCTCCGAAAAAGAACAGCGCCGTAAACAATACAAGCATATTTTTCATGGCAAATAATTTTTTCCGTTTCGAAATTACTCTTTTCGCTACAATTCACCAATATTCATGCCAATGGTAAAGAAGAACTGTCCACGACCCGGTACAAAGCCGGGGTAAGTTTCCAGCTTGTCGAAGCCCCAGCCGTAATCAAGTCCGAGCAGCCCGAACATGGGCAGGAAGATACGTACACCTACACCGGCGGCTCGTTTTACGGCAAAAGGATTGAAGTTTTGCAGTTTCGACCAGGTATTTCCGGCCTCGGCAAATCCGAGCATATACACGGTAGCGTTAGGATTGAGCGAAATGGGATAACGCAGCTCAAGTGCATATTTGGCAATAAAGAGGTCGCCTACGGTTTGTGAAAGGGCTCCGTCGTCGTAACCGCGCAGCGCGATAATTTCCTGTCCGAAGATGAAGTTAAGCCCCGAAAGACCGCTTCCGCCCAGCTTGAAACGTTCAAAGGGAGAGTCGCCTACGGCCTTGTTCCAGGGCAGCAGAAAACCGAAGCCTGTGCGGGCATTCAGCACCAGCTTCCGGTCTTTGGAAAGCGCCATAAAATGCGAGGTAGTGAACTTCCATTTATTGTATTCCAGCCATTTATAGCGTTCCTGATCAGTTAGTTGCGAATAATCGCGACCGTTGAACAAGGAATAGGGAGGGGTAAACTTGGTGGTTAGCGTGATTTGTGAACCCGAGCGCGGATACAGCGGTTGGTCTATCGAGTTGCGGCTCAGGGTAAACCGGAAGCTGAGGTTATTTACATACCCGTCTGAGAAGGTAAATACCCCACCGTAGTTACGCAGTTCGTAATATTGGAAGCTCGGCAGTTCGGCATAAAGCGTGAAATAGTCGTCGGGCCATTTGAGTCTGCGGCCGAAACCGAGCGAAGCACCGGTAATTTTGAGCACGCTTTTCTCCGGATTTCTGCGGGGCAGGTTATCGCGCGAGCTGAAAGTATGGTAAAGGTTGATGCTCATGGAGTGCGGCTTTTTACCGCCCAGCCAGGGTTCGGTAAAAGACACGTTGTAGCCCTGATAGAATGTGCCGGTCGATTGGGCACGTATGCTGAGCTGTTGCCCATCGCCCGAAGGCAGAGGCCTCCATGCGCTTTTCTTAAAGAAACGGCGGGCCGAGAAGTTATTGAACGAAACACCCAGCGTACCGATGAGTCGTCCGGCGCCCCAGCCTCCCGAAATTTCTACCTGATCGGAGGGTTTTTCTTCGACCGTATATTCGATATCGACCGTGCCTTTGTAGGGGTTGGGAATGGGGTTGACGCCAAATTTTTCGGGGTTAAAATAGCCAAGTTGTGCCAGCTCGCGTTGCGTACGCATAATGTCGTTACGACTAAAAAGATCGCCCGGCTTGGTGCGTATTTCACGGCGTATAACGTGCTCGTTGGTTTTGGTATTACCGCGAATAATAATGTTTTCGTCGCGTGCCTGTTTCCCTTCGATGATGCGCATTTCAAAATCGATCGAATCATTTTCGACCCGCACTTCTACGGGAGTAATGGAGAAAAAGAGGTACCCGTTATCCATGTAAAGCGAAGTGATATCGGTACCGTTGGCGCTCATGAACAGCTTGGATTCGAGCAGCGACTGGTTATACACATCGCCTTTGTGGATGCCCAACAGCGTGTCGAGGTAGGAGCTCCGGTATTTGGTATTGCCTACCCAGGTAATGTTCCGGAAATAATACACATTGCCTTCTTCCAGCTTGATATGGATATCTACCGCTTTGCCGTTGTGGCTGTAAACCGAATCGGATATGATACGTGCATCTCTGAAGCCTTTGTCATTCAGCTTGTCGATGATTTTTTCCTTGTCTTTTTTGTAGTTCGATTCCAAAAATTTGGATGATTTCCAAAAACGCCATATCCGTTTTTCTTTGGTGTCTTTCATCAGGCGTTTCATCTTCCGGTCAGAGAGGGTGTGCGCATCTTCGAAAGTGATCTGCCGGATAGACGTTTTAGCCCCTTTCTCCACTTTTATATACAGAATTACGCTGTTATTGAGCAGGGTGTCGATGGCTTGTGTGATCTCTACCTTCGTGTTCATGTATCCCTTTTCTACAAAATAACCGCGTACCACATTGCTGGTATTGGTAATCAGATTTTCGGTGACTATACGTCCTGAGTACAGATCAAGGTTTTCTTTCACCTTTTCCCATTCTTTTTTCTTCATGCCGCGCGGACTGAAACGCGAGAGGCGGGGTCTTTCTTTTACTTTGATGTCGAGATAAACTTTATCGCCCATAAACTGGCTGACATCGATAGCTACTTCCGAAAACAGCTTTTGATCCCATAGTTTGCGGATGGCTTTGCGGATATCGTCGCCCGGTATGCGAATGCGTTGTCCCTGACTGAGCTCGGTGAGCAATTGTATAGCGCGTGTATCGAAGTGCACGGCTCCGGTGACGGTAATGCCTCCGATTTCGTATTCGCGGGGTGTGCTGTAATCGACCGTTTTCTCATCACCTATCCGTACCTGTGCGAAGGCTGCCGGGGCAAGCAAGAGTGTCAGAAAGATGAGAAGAACTTTAGAAATTTGCATCGGACTTCAGTTGTTCGCTTACCATGCCAAACCGGCGTTCGCGTTTTTGGTATTCGAGAATTGCTTCAAAAAAATGTTCTTTTTTGAAATCGGGCCAGAAGGTCTGGGTAAAATAAAATTCGGTATAGGCACATTGCCAAAGCAGAAAGTTGCTGATTCTGCATTCGCCGCTGGTGCGTATCAACAGTTCCGGATCGGGAATACCGAAGGTGTCGAGGTGTTGGGTCAGGGTATCTTCAGTTACTTCTTCGGGGAGCAAACGGCCTTCGGCTATTTGTGTAGCCATTTCGCGGGCGGCTTTGGTGAGCTCTTTACGTGCGCTGTAATTAAGCGCCAGTATCAGCTCGACACCGGTGTTGGAAGCGGTTGTGGCAATGGCTTCCAGCAGCGCTTTGCCGCAAGAGGGGGGTAAAGCTTCGATTTCGCCGATGGCGCGCAGCTTTACGCCGTTGGTATGGAGGCTTTCTATTTCACGGGCAATGGTGTTTACCAACAGATCCATCAGCGCATCTACCTCTTCTTTGGGGCGGTTCCAGTTCTCGGCCGAGAACGCATACAGGGTAAGGTGCTTTACGCCTATTTCGGAAGCGGCAGACAAGACTTCACGTACCGATTCCACTCCGCTTATATGGCCTATAATACGTTCTTCCCCTTTCTGTTTGGCCCAACGTCCGTTGCCGTCCATAATTAGGGCTACGTGGGTGGGCACGCGGGTAAGATCGATCTGTACTTTATAACTCATTGCTCCGGAATCAAGCGTGCAAATATCCGTATTATTGTTTGGATTGTGAAAATTTAACCTTTCTTAACGAAAGTTTACTTCCATTTCGGACACCCATTGTCATTGCCCAGCACGAAGGTGAGGATAATGCCTGAAAAAGAGTACCAGTCTTTACTGTTGGAATTTCCCCGGGGGGTGCCGTCTTTCAGCGAAAGGTCGGAGGCTCCGCTGCGGTCAGAGAGCAGGGAGGATAATACGCCGTTTTCCTCGCGTAAGCGAAGGGGGTTGACGTACTTGCCGGATACATCGTCGAGATAATCGGTGAAGGTTTTCCGGATACCGTATTCGAAAGAAAGGGAGATTCTTTTAGTGACATTCATTTTGAAGCCTATACCCAAAGGAATAGAGAGTTGGTTAAGGCTGTATTGGCGGCGGTCGTTGAGCGAACTGCCCTGTCCTTCGGTACCCAAAGGCTGTAGCTGGTACCAGCGGTCGTTCAACATGGCTTGGGGGCTCATGTGGAAGTAAGTCAGACCGACGAAAAGATAAGCGGAAGCAAAATGATTTTTCATATCGCCCGGCAGATAGGGCACGAAATTCATTTCGAGTATAGGCCCCAGCTCTATTATATGCGAGCGAAAGGAAAGGTTGCGGGTAGTTTGGTAATCGGAAGAGGAAAGCGAGTCGGCGCCCGATACCTTGCCATAGTTGGCGGAGAGACGCAGGCTGAAACGTTTGTTGAAATTTATCCGGTAGAGTCCGCCTGCGGCAAAATGCGTTTGCCGGTAATGGGCGTAAGGATTCAGATCTCCGATGTAGTAAGAGCCTCCTACAAAAACTCCCGCTTCATTAAGCTGCGAAAAAGCGGGTAGCGTGCAGGTAATGCACAAAAGAAGCAGTATCCGTTTCATTCCTTCCGGGCTCTTTTTTAGAGTTTGGGCGGATGGCTACGCCCTTTCAGGAAACGGTAGTGTACAGATATTATTGCAAAAAGATAGCGATCGTTTTGGTCGGGTTGCCCGCGTTGCATACCGGCTTTTGTGGGGTCGTAGATGTAATGACCATCGGCAAAAGGAGGAATAAGCCCCAGGTTCGGGTCGGCAAAATGGGCTGCTTCGTTTCCTTTGGCGGCACGGATAGCTGCATTATCATAGTAATTGCCGCTTACATCGTCGATATAGTCGGTAAAGGTGATGCGTCCTCCCATTTCGAAGCCTATGCTCCATTCGCGGCTCAGCGCGTAGTTTACACCTATGCTCAGCGGAATACACAGCCCGATACGTTTGTAGGGAGCCGGTCCTCCGGGTAAGCCCTGCCCTTCGGTGCCGAGTGGCTGGAGCGCTACCCATTTGCCGCTGGTAGGGGATTTCGCTTTGGGGTTAAACCAAAAGCCACCGATACCGGCTGCGATATAAGGAGACCAGTAGCCCAGCGTGCTGCCGCCTTTGGTGCCTCTCATGCGGTTGGCTTTGTCAAAACGTTCTCCAAAAGGGTGAAACTCAACCATACCGGCCAGCTCAATAATCGGAGAGCGGAAATGCAGGTTCCGGTTGTTGCGGAAGCGTTCTTTGGTAAGCTTATCGTCTCCGTTCAGGCGACCGTAAACAAGGTTACCGCGCAGCTTGAAAAGGGGAGAGAGAAAATAGCTGTATCCCACTTCCACAGCCGGGCGCGTCATGTTGAATTCAAAGTCTTTGAGGCCGTGAGTGCCTTCCTGGTTGGCACCTCCAAGTTCTCCCAAAAAGTTAGAAGCTCCCAGTCCGAAGCGTACTTCATGCCGATAGAATTTCCAGGGCTGGCCGAAGGCATCCGTCAGCGGAAATATCAAGAGCAACAATAACGATAGGCGTAACAAATTTTGCATTCCGATGTTCAATTTGAAAATAGCTTGATTATCAAAGGTAAGCAATCCCATTTATCCCGCAAATTTTTCTTCCTCATTTTTAGAAAATTGGGGGGCTGCCGACTTAATTTCTCCGATCGAGGCCCCACATAAGCTTGTGGCGTATGGTTTGAGGGAAATTTTGTTCGGGCAATTGGATAAGCCGTATTTTGAAAGGAGCTTTCCGCACGGTCAGCTCAATTTCGGCATCTACAGTATGGGTGCGTGAGTCGAGCGTAGCCAGGTAATGCCGTCCCCGTCCCTCTATTTTCAGCCGTATTACGGTATTGTCGGAGAGCACTATCGGTCTCACATTCAGGTTATGTGGAGCTACCGGGGTGATGATAAAGTTTTCGGAGCCGGGTACCACGATGGGGCCGCCGCAGCTCAGCGAATAAGCGGTAGATCCGGTGGGGGTCGCGATGATGAGCCCGTCGGCCCAGTACGAGTTGAGGTATTGCTCGTTGAGGTAAGCGTGAATGGTCATCATCGAGCTGGAGTCTTTGCGGTGGATGGTAAGCTCGTTGAGCGCAAAGTTGAGCTTGTTAAAAATACCGTGTCCCGTTTCGACCCGAATAAGTGCCCGTTGCTCGATTTTGTATTTTCCGTCAAAGAGGGTTTCAATCACCCGTCCTATTTCTTCTTTCGAAATGTTCGACAAAAAGCCCAGCCGCCCGGTATTGATGCCGAGAATGGGGATTCCCGCATCGCGAACCAGCGTTACGCTGTCAAGGATGGAACCGTCGCCGCCGATGCTGATCAGGAAATCGACCTTTCCTGCTATTTCTTCATGCCGTTTGAACAGTACCGGAGATCCCTGCAGTGTGACCCGGGGCCTTAGGTAAGAGCTGAACGCTTCGAAAATATAAAGCTGCGCTTCTCTTTGCGCAAGCTCGTCGAACAGCCGCTGTATTTCAGGGATGAAAGAATCGTGGAAGGAGCGGCCGTAGATGGCAATGGTCATGCGTCAGATCGGTTTGATAAAATGCAGGAAGAAGCCGTGTTGCAGCTCTTTGTTCACTGAATATTCAAATCTAATAACTTTATCGTAAAACGACACAAAATCAAGTCCTAAACCGCTTCCGTAGAGAAATTGGTTGGCCAGCGGATTGGTATGCGGGGTAAGCCGGTCGTACACATAGCCCGCATCTACGTAGAGGTTGAGGTAAAAGGCATAGTGTACCCGGGCAAAATTGGTGCGTTCTAACATTTTCAGCTCGTGAAGCCGTGGACCGAAAACCTGCCATTTCAATCCTGATTTGAACAAGCCGTAATGTTGGCCGTCCACAATATAGTATTCGTAGCCCCTGATAAGGCTCGAATAGCCTAAGCCTTCCTGAAAATAATAGGGCAAATGGCCTGTAGGGGTATATTTGGCTTTGAGCTGGGCGGCAAAATAAAATCGATCCGAAAGGCGGAAATATTCATTCAGCGTGCCGGTAGCAGAAAACACGTTCAGATCTTTGCTCCCGCCGAAACCGAGTCCGTGCTTGACCAAATCGACCTGGCGCAGCGTTCCGGTAAGCGGATAGCCTTTGTTATCGCGTGTATCGTTGCGGAACGAGTAATGTGCGCTGAGGTATCCCATATCGGTGCGGCCGGGAAGAAAATAATCAGGATTCAGCCGGGCAATGGTATCCAGAATGCTGTTGCGGTGAAACTGCATTTCGAGCGTATGCGTGTTGTACAGCCTGCGCCGGTAGGTGCCGTAAAGCTTTACGGATAGCTCTTCTCTCGAATTCCCGGTATCGCCGGTATAAAATATCCGTTTATTATCGACAGTACCCACGGTCACCTCGTGGTTTTGCACATAAAAAGCAGAGATCCCCGCGCCTATATTCTGTTGTTTGGTGAGATAAGGAATACGGTACACAAAGCCGAATTCTTTCGAATACCCTAACTGCGCTTTAAAGCCCAGCGTTTCGTTTCTGCCTCTGAAATTGTTTTTAAGTAAAATGAGTCCCCAGTTGGTGCGCGAAAAATCTTTGTTTTCCCACCAGGTGTTAAAGTTGGGATCGGCCAGTCTGAATACGGGTATGGGCCAAAGGTACCAGCGTTCGGTCACCACGATAAGCACATCGCAGAATACCGAATCGATCGGAAGCGGACGCAATTCCACGTAATTAAAGAGCAGGGTATTGACTAAGTTGGAACGCGAGCGTACAAAACGGGATTCGAGCTGTGTGGCCGGAATGCTGTCGCCCGGCTTGAAATCGAGCTCTCGTAAGATAATATGGTCTTTGGTGACCTGATTCCCGGCGATGAGAATCCGTCCTATCACTTTCACGGGAGAATCTTCCTGTGCTTTTACCTGCGGGTACGCCAGCAGAAAGAGCGCGAGAGAGAGGCACAACCGTGAGAAACGCACCGAGGCTTACAATTTAAGATAGTGCATCAGTCCTTCGTAGCGATTGCGCAGATCTTCGATATAATCGGAGTCGATTTGGAAAGCTGATTTGATGAAATAATTGTAACGTTGAAACGTTTCGAGAATGCTGGCTACGTCGGTTTTGTTGATTTTTACGGTTACGTCGAGCGTGCCGTTTTCATTGCTGTTCATGAACACGCTCAGGATGCGGGCATTGTTGCCCTCCACAATTTGCGCGATTTGCGCCAGCGAATAATCGGCGTAATTCATTTCCAGCACCAGCACACTTCCGGGATAGGTGATGGAAGAGATCGAAGCGATTTTTTCCATCAGGTTGGTAAGCGAAATGGCTCCCAAATAGCGGTTTTCGCTGTTGAGCACCGGTATTACGGTAAGCCGGTTTTCGCTCAGCAGGCGCATGGCATCGTAGATATGCTCGTTTTCGGTAGCGTGCACCTTGTCGAGCTCCAGCCCGGGTTCGGCTTCGAGCGCCTGTTCCGGATCGTGCAGGTCGAGAATATCGGCGTCAGAAAGCAGCCCGAGAAAAAGCCCGTTTTCCACTACGGGAAGATGCGCTACTTTGAATTCGTCCATCCACTTCAGTGCTTTCACACCGGTATCGCTCAGCTTGATGGGCGGAATATTTTCAGATATGAGTTCCTGGGTCAGCATAAAAAGCAGCGGTCAAGAATCGTGCTATGTTTTAATTAACTTTGAAATCCCTATACAAAGTGCATCAAAGTTAGAAAAATCTATGACTAAGCTGAGTGTCAACATCAATAAGATTGCCACCTTACGCAATGCAAGAGGAGGCGACACTCCCGGGGTGAAGCAGGCTGCCGTGGCCGTACAACGTTTCGGTGCGCAGGGAATCACCGTACATCCGCGCCCCGACGAGCGCCATATCCGCTACGCGGATGTGTGGGAAATCAGTCCTGTCATCACGACCGAATTTAACCTCGAAGGCAATCCTTCCGAAGCGCGTTTCGTCGAGCTGGTGTTGGCTGTCAAGCCTACGCAGGTTACGCTGGTGCCCGATGCGGTGGGGCAGATCACCTCTAATCATGGTTGGGATACGTGGGCACACGCCCTTTTTCTTCAGGAAATGATCCAACGGTTTCGGGAAGCGGGTATCCGTACTTCGATCTTTGTCGATCCCGATCTCCGGATGATCGAAGGGGCGAAGCAGACCGGTACCGATCGTATAGAGCTTTACACCGAAGCCTATGCAAAAGAGTATGAAACTAATCCGGAGCTGGCCGTGAAACCTTACCGCGAAGCGGCGTTGCTTGCGCAGGAGCTGGGTTTGGGCTTAAATGCCGGACATGATTTGAACCTGCAAAACCTGCGTTATTTTCGCGATGCCGTACCCGGCTTGCAGGAGGTTTCTATCGGTCATGCGCTGATTGCAGACGCCCTGTATTTCGGCTTGCAGAATACCGTACAAATGTATTTACGACAATTAGCATGAAACTTCATTTCCGAAAAATAGGAGAGGGACAGCCTTTTCTTATCCTTCACGGTTTATTCGGCTCGGCCGATAATTGGCAAACGCTGGCACGCGCTATCGGTGAAAAATTTGCAGTTTATCTTATCGATCAGCGTAACCACGGGCATTCGCCGCATTCCGACGAAATGGATTATCCTTCTATGGCGGCCGATTTGCACGCGCTGATTACCGACGAAAAGCTGGAGAATCCCATTTTGTGCGGACATTCTATGGGTGGTAAAACGGCGATGTACTATACGCATCTTTATCCCGGTATAGCTGAAAAACTTATTGTAGTTGATATGGGCTTGAAAGCCTATCCGCCGCATCATCAGCGTATTTTTGAGGCTTTGCTCAGTACTGATCTCGACAAAATGAGTAGCCGGCGTGAGGTGGAAGCGCATATCCGTACTTATATCGAAGAGCCTGCCGTTATCCAGTTTTTGCTCAAGAATTTGTACTGGCAGGACAAAGAGCAGTTAGCCTGGCGGATGAATATACCCGTCTTGTACCGTGAAACAGAGGCGATACTGGAGGCGGTACCTGCCGATAGCATCGACATTCCGGCTTTATTTATCCGGGGCGGTAAGTCGAATTATATTCTGGAGTCTGATTTCCCGGCTATACAAAAACAGTATCCCCGGGCCGAAATAGTCACCCTCGAAGAAGCGGGTCACTGGGTACACGCCGAAGCGCCCGAAGCCTTTCTGCGCGAGGTAGTGGATTTTGCTTCCCGTTGATAATAGTGGGATCTTCCGGTTTTGTACGACCGTTTTTCGTCTATTCTTAATCTTCGATTTTTTCGATCGAAACAGGGCCTATTTTTACATCCGGTTAGCGGAAAGAAAGGTCGCTCAGTGTTTGATCAGCAATCGTGAAGAAGCGTGTCGGTCGTGTCGAATTTCCACGCGGTAAGCGCCTGCGGGCAAGCTATGCAGCGAAATGCGGGCTTCCTGTGTGCCTGCGGCAATCTGTCGGTGCTGTAGGAGCCGGCCGCTGAGGTCGGTCAGGTAAAGATCAGAGGAGTTGTGCATGGGTTCGGAGAAACGCAATGTCGCTTCGTCGGAAGAGGGATTGGGAAAAATGATCCAGCCGGAGCCGTCCGGTGGAGGAATGTCTGTGTTGCTCAGCGCTACACACCAGCCGGGAGGGTTGGAGATGTAGCTCATGTTGCTGAAATCGATGTAGCAGGCAAAGTGGATGCTGTCGATAAAGGGGTTGCGGTTATTTTGCAGAGAATAAATGTATTCGTTGCGTGCAATCTCGTAATTATCGGGTGGATCCTGAAAGTGCCAGTTTTTGAGTACTTGCTGATCCTGCGTGGTGGGAAGCGTCCAGTTCAGTCCGTTGGCGGTGTGGTAGCAGGTAAGCATATAAAAAATGGCGCGTGCTACATTGCCTTTTATTTCGTCGCGGGGTTCATACACGGCGATACCGTTGGCATCGTATCCGGCTTTACCGTCGTGAAACGTTTGGGTCACGGTAACCACTTCTCCGAAAGGCCGGTTGCTGCGGGGAATATTAGCGCGGGTGAGCTGTACGGGAAAAAGGTTGTATAAGTCCGAGTACTCAATGTAGTTGGTGGCAGGATAAGAAGCGAACCAACTGTGGGCAAAGACGTGTTCGCGGCTCAGTGTATCCCATACAAAGGGCTGGCGATAGAGGTACGCATAACCGGAGTAGGAACAGATTACCGCTTTTTGACCGTCGGTGGTGTCGCGTTCTTCAAAATGGTCTATCAGCGTGGAAGCATAACTGCCATAAGGGATTTGAGTATGCGGATTGATGCGGCTATGCAGTTGGCTAATCAGCGAGGGAGAAGAAGAAGTAATGCCGCTGTAATAGCTTCCGGTTTGTCGTCCGTAAGTGGTGGTAGTTCCCGAAGCGGGGTTACTCAGCAGGTAATGTTCGTATCCCGCAGGGCCGTTGCAGGAAAAAACCTTGAAGTAATAGGGCGTGTTGGCGATAATGTGTTCGGGCTTGAAAGAAGTGGCTGTGCCGAGATAAGTAATTTGTGCAGCACCGATATAGTCACCCTGTCGGTAAGTGCTTCCATTGACCGGTGCTTCAGTAATGGGGCTGCTTTTGCGCAATATCAGGTAACGTTCAGGGACGTTGGAAGGAGCCGTATAGCTTACATTAAATGTGTAAGACTGCAAGTTTGAAAACTGTAGATTTGAAGGCTGTCCTGCAGGCTGAGTGGCGAGTCCGCCGCTGATACCGTAGAGTGGTACTGAAAAGCTGGGGTTATACGGGTCGTTCGATTGCAGCGTCAATGTGGCAAAGCGACTTCCGGTACCACCGGGCGTAAACTGCAACGTAAACGGTTCCGAATCGCCGGGATTCACGGAAGAAGGTAATCCGGTGATTTGGAAATCGGAAGCATTGGGGCCGGTAATAGTGCTGCCAGTGAGCAGCAGCACATCAGAAGTGCCTTCGTTACCGATGTCGATAGCGAGGGTGTTCGGCACCACCAGTGTGCTTCCTGCCGCTATGCGATTGCCGTTTTGGAAGAGGATAAGCGAAGCTTCGGGGCCGGGTGCGGCTTTGGTGATTTTTATCTCGTCGAGCGCGATATTGCTGCCCGAGCGTTTCTGCGTGTAGTAAAAACGCACATAACGCGCAGAACGGGGTGGGTAGTCCACATGTGGCGTAAAAGAGCCGCTGAGTGAAGAAGCATCCAATACACGGAGATCGGTCCAGTTAACACCGTTTGCCGAGTGTTGTACACTGAACAGTGTACCTGCTGCGGTGTGTTGACTGCCAATGCCCGTGCTGCGGAGATGGTAGCTTACCGAATCGGGCGCGTCTGAAAAATAAATCTGCACGTATTCGCCGGTAGCGTCGAGGCGGCAGGAGGGAGAATCGTCGCTTCCTCCGGAATAGTAAGTGTCTCCTGCGGAGACGTCCAAAAAAAGTGTCCAGCCTGTGGGAGGAGAGAATGTTTCAAAGCTGAAAAAAGTAGGGAGTGTGGCTTGTGCCCGCAGAAATCCGCCAAAGAGAAAGAACAGGCAGAATAGTGTTAGCGTTTTAAAAAAACGTTTCATGCAGTAGGTAAGTGAAGTGGAAAAGATCTTATTCTTTTTTCTCTTTCACCAGCAGCAGATATACCGGGAAGTGATCGCTGTATCCGCCCTGATAGGAGCCTCCGGCAAAGGTACGAAAAGGATAACCCTTGTAGTTGCCCTCGCTTTGAGTCAGAAAAGTTTTATTGAACACCCGCGCTCCATAATACCTGAAAGAAGAATAATCTTTTTTCAGCAGAGAAGTGCTGATGAGAAGCTGGTCAAACAGGTTCCAGCTATCGCGCCAGGCCAGCGAACCTATGCCTTTGCGGAAGAGATCGTACATCGGGTTGTACAATGCAGCACCCGTGGTGTCGGTCAGTTTGGCAGAAGCTTTCAGGTGCGTTTTTACGCTTTCGTTAACCGGATCATCGTTGAGGTCGCCCATATAGATAACTTTCGCTTCGGGATCAATTTGTTGCAGCGAATCGATAATCTTACGGCCGAGTTCAGCGGCGGCAATTCGCATAGGGCGGCTTCTTTTTTCGCCACCGCGTCGTGAAGGCCAGTGGGCGACAATTACATGTATCAGCTCTCCGTCGAGTAATCCCGAAACCAGTAATTGATCGCGGGTATAAAAATCGTCTCTGCCCGGAATGCGCAGTGGGATGTTTTTGCTGGAGGTAACGGTAAAATAAGCCGATTGGTAAATCAACGCTACATCTACACCCCTGCGGTCGGGCGAGTCGTAATGCACAATTTTGTAATTCTTTTCTTTAAGCTTGGGGTTGTTCACCAAATCTTCCAGCACTTCACGGTTTTCGATTTCCGAAAGACCTAAAATCGCAGGTCCGTCAGGGGTAAATTCAGTACCTATCTGTGAAATTACAGTCGAAAGGTCATTGATTTTTTTCCAGTAACGAGGACCGTTCCAGCGATTGGCTCCATCAGGTAAAAATTCTTCGTCGTTGGTCAGCGGATTGTTGATAGTATCGTAAAGGTTTTCTACGTTGTAAAAGGCGACACAGGCCGGGTAAAATTCCTTTTTCGATTTTTCCTGCGCCATGCCCCATACAGGCAAGAAAAGGAGTAAAAAGCTGTAAATGAATTTTTTAGAAAGAAACCTGAAGCTCATGTGCTGAAATTTAATGCGTTGGCGAACGAGCCGTAAAATTACCCATTTATCCTTGTCACAGTACGTCGGTAGAAATTATTAACATTTCGCTGCATTTACCCCCTATCCAGCAAAGGCAAGTTAATTTATTATTAACTTTGCCGCTCTGACACAGGTGGTTGCACGAATATCACTAAAATTGCGCTCCGTAACCTAAAAAGAAACAGAATTCCTTTGTTCCCTTTTTTTCTACTACTGTGATTAATACGCGTTGTTTTTACTCTTTCCTTTTTTTGTTTTTCGCCACGGCAGGTACGCTGAGTGCTCAACAGGAAGAAGATACTACCCGTCGGGCGGTGCCCGATACTACCTTGCAGCGCGACAGCCGTTTGCCGGTACTTTCTCTGGCCGAAGCCGATTTTGACGGAGAGATGCAGTCGCAGGATATTTCCGGTCTGCTGCAATCTTCCCGCGATGTGTTTACTTCCATTGCCGGTTTTACCTTTGGTAACGCACGTTTTCGTATGCGTGGCTTAGGTTCTGAAAATACCACCGTCATGATCAACGGTATGCGGATGAACGACATGGAAACAGGCTGGGCCTCTTGGTCCACCTGGGGCGGACTCAACGATGTGACCCGCTGGATGGAAGTTCGTGCCGGACTCGGTTCTTCCCGTTTCGCCTTCGGTGGTATCGGGGGGTATTCCAATATTGATGCCAGAGCTTCGGCCTATCGAAAAGGGAACCGGGTATCATACGCCTATTCGAACCGCAGCTATGTGCATCGTATTATGGCTACCGGTTCTACCGGAATGATGGCCAACGGATGGGCCGTAACCGCTTCGGCTTCGCGTCGTTATGCCGATGAGGGTTATGTCGAAGGCACCTTCTACGACGGATGGTCCTATTTCCTTTCGGCCGAAAAGAAAATCAACGAGCGGCACAGCATAGGTTTTGTAGGTTTCGGTGCTTCCACCAAGCAAGGACGGCAGGCATTAGCCGTGCAGGAAGCCTACGATTTAGCCGATAATAATTATTACAATCCCAACTGGGGATATCAGAGTGGCAAAAAAAGAAACGCCCGTGTCAGCAATAATCACGAACCGGTGTTCATGCTCAACCATTATTGGAAGCTCAACGAAAAAACCCGCATCAATTCAGGTGCTTTCGTATCGCCGGGGCAAAGCGGCATAAGCGGTCTTAACTGGTACGATGCCCGCGACCCACGTCCCGACTATTACCGTTACCTGCCCAGCTTCTTTTCCGAACGTTATCCCGATCAGGAAGCTGCGGTAACTTCCGCCTGGCAAAACGATGTGAATGCCCGCCAAATCAACTGGGATAATCTTTATTTCTCCAACCGCAAAAACCTTTATACCGTTTACAATGCCAATGGCGTAAATGGCCAGCATATCACCGGGAACCGTTCCAAATATGTCGTCGAAGAATTGCGCAACGATGTGACGATGACCGGACTTAATTCTGTGATTCAATCGAAGCTTAACGATAAGTTTTATGTTTCGGGCGGAATAAATTACACCTACCATCGTGGGCATAACTACCGTAAAATGGTTGATTTGCTCGGCGGTGATTTTTGGGTAGATGTGGACAATTTCGCAGAGCAAAATTTCAACAACGATACCATTGCGCAGAATGATCTCGACAATCCGAATCGTATTGTGCAGGTGGGCGATAGCTACGGTTACGACTACTACCTGAATATTCACCGCGCCGAAACGTTCGGGCAACTGGAATATTCTTCGCCCAAAATTGATGCTTACGGCGCTGTTACGTTATCTACCACCGCATTTTGGAGAACGAGCAGTATGCGCAACGGACGCTTTCCCGAGAACTCGGCCGGTCGTTCCGAAACGCAGGCATTTCTGAATTACGGGCTCAAAGCCGGCGCGACCTATAAGCTCACCGGAAGGCATTATTTTTCAGCCAACGTAGCCTACCTGACCCGTGCTCCGCAACCCCGTGCGGCATTCGTATCGCCACGTACCCGCGATTTGGTGGTGAGTAACCTGAAAGACGAAGAGATAATTTCGGCCGATTTGAGCTACGTGGTGCGTTACCCCGGTTTCAAGGCACGCCTGAGCGGCTATTATACGCAGGTCAATAATCAAACCTGGCTCAGAAGCTTTTACCACGATGCGTATCGCACTTTTGTGAACTATGTGATGACCGGAGTCAATCACCTGTATATGGGAACCGAGCTCGGACTGGAAATAAATATCGGTCCTTCGCTGGTGTTCAGCGGGGCGGCGGCTTATGGACAGTACCTGTGGAATTCCCGTCCTCAGGTGACCATCACCCGCGATAACGCCACCGAGCTGCTGGCCGATAACCGTACCGTTTACCTTAAGAATTACCGTGTCGGCGGAATGCCGCAAACGGCGCTGTCGGGCGGACTGCGGTACAACGGAACCAAAAACTGGTTTGTAGGTGTAAACTTTAACTATTTCGCCGATATGTACCTCGATCCTAATCCGGATCGCCGTACGGTCGAAGCCGTCGAAAATTTTGTAATAACCGATCCACAATGGTCCGAAGTGCTGGATCAGACCAAGCTGAAAAACGGCTATACGCTGGATGCTTTCGGCGGTAAATCATGGAGGATAAAGGAATATTACCTGACGCTGAATCTTACCGTAAATAATGTGTTGAACAACAGAGAGCTGGTGACCGGAGGATTCGAGCAGCTTCGTTACGACGTGAATAATATCGATCGTTTTCCGCCCAAGCTGGGCTATATGTTTGGCACCACCTATTTTGCAATGGTGAGTCTTCGTTTTTAACTTAAAAGAATAAAAAATAAATTTATGAATACAGTGTTGAAGATTCGTTCCCTGAGCCTGATTCTGCTAGCAGCCGGACTGACGGTTTGGAGTGGGTGTAAGCGCGAATACGATTCTCCGCCGGAAAAAGAGATTCCCGTAGGTAACGTGCTTACCCTCGCCGACCTGAAAGCGATGCACACCGGCACCAACATTTCGTTTACCGACGATTATTCGGTTTTTGCCGTGGTAACCGCCGATGAACGCAGCGGCAATCTTTACCGCAACGTATATGTGCAGGATAATACCGGAGCTATCAACCTGCGCCTGCTTACGTCGGGCGGTATATACCAGGGCGATTCGGTGCGGATTTACCTGCGTGGCACCTTGCTTTCGCGGTATAACGGTATGCTGCAGCTCGATTCGGTCGATGTGGATCGCAATATTATCAAACAAAAAACCGGAGTGCAGGTAGCTCCGCAGGTGGTAACCATCGATCAGATTAATACCACTCTTCAGTCGAGGCTTATCAAATTGGAAAATGTAGAGTTTGCGAGCAATGAGCTTGGACTCACTTACGCCGATGCGGTGAATCAGGCCAACGTGAACCGTACGCTGAAAGACTGTAACGGAAATTCCATTTTGCTTCGCACCAGCGGTTATTCCAGCTTTGCAGGCACACCTTTACCACATGGCAACGGTTCTATTATTGCGGTTGTGGGCGAGTTTAACGGCACCATGCAGCTCTACCTGCGTACACCTTCCGAAGCGATAATGAACGCACCCCGCTGTACAGGCGGCGGCCCTTGTAGTCCGGTAGCCAGCGTAAACGAACCTTTTGACAATGTAACCGACAACGCCGATATAGCTATCAGTTGCTGGACCAGTGTGGCGACTGCCGGTAACCGTTTTTGGAGAGGCCGCGTATTTAATGCCGAAAAGTATGTACAGGCCACGGCGTATAACTCGTTCGACGCTTCGAACGTGTCCTGGTTAGTGTCGCCCCCGATACAAGCCAGCGCGACAAAGACGCTTTCTTTTCAGTCGGCCAAATCGTTCTGGTTTCACAACGGGCTTTCCGTTTGGATTTCGACTAATTTTGATGGGGTAAACGTAAATTCGGCCACATGGAATTCCGTGTCGGCTGTACTGGCTAACTCTTCAAATGCCGACAATGCCTGGGTTAATTCGGGCGCGATTCCTTTGGCGGGCTACCTTCCTGCGGGTTATACGGGCTCTTTCCATATTGCCTTTAAATATGAAGGAAATGCAGGAGCGGGGCAGACCAGCACTTACCGTATAGATAATGTACAAATCACCGATTAAACATACATTTTAAGAGAATAAAAATTTAAACCCCGACGCATTATGAAAAAGATTTACCTCTGTTTAATGGCCGCGCTGGTTTGCACCGGAGCAGTGCAGGCGCAGGTAGTGACCAGCACGAGTTTCGAAAACTGGACGGGCCAAAGCCCCGACGGCTGGAAAGGCTCTAAGACCAACCTGGCCAACGATAGCATCGTGGAAGTGACCACCGGCTCTATCTATGGCAGTAAGTCTGTAAGACTGATCAACTCCAATTCTTCTCACCGCCGTTTTACCTCGCAACCCATTGCCGTAACCGACGGACAAGCTTACGAAGTGAAGTTTTGGGCCAAGGGCAATGGGCAGGTACGTACCGGACTGTTTGACAACAGCAATATCTCGACCACCAGCGGTTACCATTACGGACCATATATTACCGTGAATACGACCACCTGGACCGAATATTCACAAATTATTTTAGCCGATACTACTTTTGGATCGGCCGAGTTCATCCTGTCGATTCGTTCTACTGCTGCGGCTTCCGGACATCTTCAGTTCGACAGTTTGGTAATTTCTACGCCTTCCATTCCGGAAGTGAGCATTTACGACATTCAGTTTACTTCCGATCCTTCGGGCGATTCGCCTCATGTAGGTGAAACCGTAAGCACCAGTGGCGTGGTGACCGCGACACACAGCTCCGGATATTTCATTCAGGATGGCACAGGTGCCTGGAACGGGATTTATGTGTTCGACAATTTCAACGAGCCTGCGCTCGGCGATTCAGTAAAAATTACCGCTTCTGTGGTCGAATATTTTAACATGACTCAATTGGCTACCGTAAGCGGCTTTAGTGTAGAAGCCAGCGGAAGACCGATTCCTGATGCGGTAGTTATCTCTACCAACGCTGTAAATTCAGAACAATATGAGGGTGTACTTGTGAAAGTACAGAATGCCACTTGCAACAGTACCAGTGCCGGTGTGGGTATGTGGGCCGTAAACGACGGTTCGGGTCAGTGCAAAATTCATAATCTGATTTATCAGCATACACCGACCTTGAATACAGTGTACAACGTAACCGGTCCCGTATATTATTCATTCTCCGAATACCGTATCGAGCCTCGCAGTGCGGCCGATGTGGAATCGTCTTCGTCGGTAAACGAAAAAGAATTGCTGCCCTTGTCGGTATATCCCAATCCTGCTGCAGATCGTATTACCCTTAGCTTGCCCGCCGAACAGCTCCGTAACGGATACACACTCAAAATCATGGATCTTTCGGGTCGTGTGTGGCTGAATCGTACAGTGTATTCGACCGTCGAGCAGATTGAGCTGCAGGGACTGGCCGAAGGCATTTATCTGCTGGAAGCCGGACAGGAACAACATCGTTCTGTACAGCGTATCGTGGTGACGCGTTGAGTTTTCGACTAAGCATATAAAAAAAAGGCGCTTTAAGCGCCTTTTTTTGTGCTTGCCTTTCCGGTAAATCTATTAGCAGGGTTACACTAACCGGAGTTTTATTTTTAACATTTTTTTTAATCTGCGTTGAAAATACGCGTTTTTTGACCTAATTGGAGGGCTGGTACTCCTTTTTCTCACATTTTACAAGGAACTTTTTGTGTATTTTTCGTCCCTCCTTACAACACACAAAAATCCCTGCTATGAAAAGAGGTTTTCTATACCTTTTGTTGTCTTTTGTTTTCGTGAGCGTTTCGGCGCAGCAGCAAACCCGGCCCCAACCCAACCTCAAAGAGGCCGAGGATTTTACCAATAAATATTTTGATCTTACCGAGCTTAGTCGCTATGTGGCGGCTCGTCTTCCCGAAGAAGGCCGGGAAATGGTTAACACACCTGAGTTGCGTGATGCGGTAAGGATTTTTTATCACAAAGAGCGGCTGAAAGTGATGATGTACTATCAGCAGCTTACGCTTACGGAAGAAAATGTAGCTCCGTTCCTCGATTCAGTTCTTAATGCAAGTGTTGTGCTGGCCACGGAGTTATATACAGATGCCGGAAAGCGTCATCTTTTTATTGATAAATATGCGGATAATCATTCGCACGACAGGCTTACGGAAGAGCATATCGAATCATTAAATACGCAGCGCGCAGCAGGAGAGCCTTGTACCAATGCTGATTTTGAAGCGGGTAATACATCGGGCTGGGAACTGTTTCGTGGTGCGGTTAACGGGAGCGCGCAATACAGCTATGTAAACGTAAACCCCGCTACTCCCGGAGCCAATCACACTATTTACAACGGAGGTAATGACCCTGTAGTGGCTGCGATTCCGCGTGTAAATCCCGATGGCGGACAATATTCGCTCAGATTGGGAGACGGAACAGGTACCAACAACGGCGCCGCCAGTATTCGTCAAACTTTTTTGGTAACCACCAATAGCGCTTCTTTTACGTATAGTTATGCCGCGCTTTTGCAGGATGCGGGGCACCCGTCTAACCAGCAGCCCTATTTCCGAATCCGGATGTACGATGAACAGAACAATGTCATTCAATGTGGAGACTATCAGGTAATTGCCGGTCCGGTGAACTCGGGAGGTGACCCTGATTTTACGCTTATTCAATACAGTGGAGAAGCTTTGTATTATAAGAACTGGACCACCGTATTTGCTCCCCTTCACGGCTATATCAACCGTAACGTAACCATCGAGTTTATTGTGGGCGACTGCTCGCAGAACGGTCACTTCGGCTATGCGTATCTCGATGCGCGCTGCTCAAGCATGGAGTTTCAGATTGCCGCTACAGGTGGCGGTTGTGGTCCTGTGAACGTGATAGCCCCTCCGGGTGCATCTTCGTACTTGTGGGCGGGTCCCGGTGTGGACGGTCAGACTACCCAAACGGTGACCGCCAATGCCACAGGCACATACAGCGTGACGATGACCCCGG
>CAYWRZ010000012.1:0-87809 GCA_964460845.1 uncultured Weeksellaceae bacterium | reverse complement strand
TCACCACATTGACCTGCAACAACGAAGAAGGACTCACACGAAAAGACTGAAATCCTGTGCTTACCACGCTCACCTGAGCGTGTAATCCGGTGACAGGCACCAGAAAAAAGACAATCCATAAAATAAGATACCTTGCCATAACTACCAATTTAGAAGTACACGGGCTGAACAATAAAATGGAAAACGGTCGAACGCTTCTATGTCATAAACGCGGTAAAAATCTCCGCGTATCAGTTTTTCGCCTGTCAGTTCTAATGAAACGATACGATACAATGGGAAAGTCGCCGACAATTTATAGCCCCACTGTGAGGCTTCCTGCCTTATTCCGGCGTAACTGAGACGCCCGCTAAGTCGGGTATTTTTTACCCGGTAAGAAAACTCGTTGGAAAGAATAGTGGAAAAAGCGGTGGTGAGACTATCAGACACATTGGTATTAAAATACCCGGCGCTAAATTCATTGAGTGCGGCATCGCCCACGGTGGTATGCTGCGTAAACAGCACATTTGAATACGTATTATTTTGTGTACCGTCGAACAGCACATAATGGCTGCCTGTCATACTGAATCGCATACGGGTTTTCTTCCGTTGCAGCGCTTTGGGGAGCCAGGCCAACATCAGCGTACCGATATGATTACGGTTAAACAAGAGGCGTTGCGAAGGCGGCCCTGTCTCTTCCATCACATGCACTACCGGCGAGTACTGGGCATTAAGCATCCATTGCCGATTGGGGCGATAAGCGGCCGACACACCCATTGTTTGCAACACATTGCGCACCGAGTAAAACGAAATCAGGTTATCACGTTCGCGGCGATAAAATGCCGTAGCTTTAAATTTGGATGAAAAGCGTTGCGCCACTTCGCCTTCGTAGCGCAGGCTATTGGGGCGTACAAATCCTAATCCGAAACTTCTGAAAAAAGGATCTATCAGACGGCCTGTGAGTGTGATGCGAGTACCTGATTTTTTATAGTCGGCGAGGAATTGCGTTTTGAGCGCATTGCTGCGGTACGAAGAAGAAAAAAAAGCAGGTGTAGCCGGTGCATCAGACGGAGCTTCCATTTCCTGAAGAAAAGAGCGGCCATAAATCAGATCGAGACGATACTGTTCCGAAAACTTAATCCTTCCGTCGATTTCAATCACATAATTGCGTTGCGTAGGTCCGGGTTGCGGAGAAAGCGAATCGTAATACGTATAACCCGAAGAACCTTTTCCGTAAAGGAATCCGGCATAAAGGTGAGTACCTTCTTTTTGTCCTACACCACCTTTAAAGGCTACAATTTTTCGTCCGCTACTCACCTCATTAAAGTCGAAGAAATTGTAAAGATTGCGAGCCTGATTCAGGTTGTTCTGCACCTGATTGGTCGTAATCCAAAGCGGATGAATGACTTTACCGTACGTAAATGCGAGGTAAACCGGTCCGGCCTGGTATTCGGTATGCAAGCCTCGTACCGGCACATTAGCGGTCAGAAAAGTCGAATGTCCGGGATAACAGAGCCCGACATCAAAACGGCGCACCCCCGACAAAAAACGGGTAAATGAGGTCTGAGGCGGCTTCATCTGTCCTTTATAATCGGGTCGATTGGCGTGCACGGCGAGCTGTTCGCGGTAGTTTGCAAGCTGTGTTTCGAGCTGACGCAAATCCTCTTCGGCCATGCTTATTTTTTGTTCGAGCGTCGCTTTATCCACATCCGGGAGGTTCACCGAAGGCTTGGCGGGAAGCTGTAAGGAATCGGGCAGTTCGGCATCGGGAAACTGAGTCGGCAATGCCGGGCGTGACGGAACCGCTTGCGAAAGGCGTGAGCGCAAATAAGAAAGATGCCTGGCTTTTTGTTGGCGAGCGGTACTGAGGCTGTCTATTGCATTTTGTATCGAAGAAAGGTCTCCTGCTACTTTTTGCTGCTGCGAACGACGAAACCGTTGAACATCGAAAGAAATTCTGAAATAATTGGAGAGTCCCGAGACACCCTGTTTATCGGTATAAAAAAAGGAGCCGTTGAGCGGTAATCCCGCTACGTTAAATGCAAGATTGCCCTCGCTGCTGAACATTCCCGTGGCACCTTGCGTACCCGAAAGGAATGGCAACAGGCCATAGGCGTATCCCAGACTCACCTGTCCTGACTGCATCCATTGTTCGCCTTTTTTCTGCTTTCCCTGATCTTCTTTCTGCTGCTCTTCCGTCTGCGCGTTAGATACTATAATACTCAATACACCTAAAAGCGACAATCCCATTTTAAGGGATAGCTCCATTGAAGTAATAATTAATTACAAATTAGGTTACGTGCCTATCCTAAACTGCTGCTAAATCTATCTCGCTATGAAGTCTAATTTAAAGAAGATTTTTTAATCCCTTACTCTTGTGAATAAAAATTGGGGACGATTATCTTAGTTAATTGCCGGATAGTCTTTTTCGGCATTGTGTATTGTAGGTGGACTACAAATCCACGCAGAAAATTACATTTCGCTGACTATCAATAAAGTTTAAAAAAAGTAGTTCTGCTTAAAAAAAGGTCTATCCTTTCTGATTCTCAGATGAAAAAAAACGTTTGCTTATGTTTCTTTACGCTGCCTCAAATTGGTTTGGATTTTACAGGCGAAAATAGGTGTTTTCGGACACCGATTTTAAATTCGTAATACTCTTACTTTCAAAAGAATAATCTGTAATCATTCCGTAAAAAGATACAGGATTACGATACCTTTTTACGACCTTATACCGACCCTCATCTTAGTTTATCAAATAAATGAGCGGTATTTTTCATTTAATCTTAGCGCTGTATGCCTGCGATGAGGGAGGCGCTTGTTAACGCAAGAGCAGATTTTGCTTCGTAAGCACCAGCACATTTTCCTGACGAGCATTCACCACTGCATTAATTTCGCCGTGTGTTTCCTTTCCTCCGACATGAAAGAAGGGCATACTTTTATATATTTTTAGTCGTTTTACATACGCTGCGGCAAATGCAACCACCTACTCAAAAACCAATACATGAAATTTCAGTTTGATATTCCCGCGCTGGGCGTGCTTGCGTTGGGAACTTCCCTTTTTTTCTTTCCTACGGTACATTACAGCGGTGAAAAATCGTATGTAGATTATCCGCTCTTTTTCACGACGATGGCTGGGGGACTGGCACTGAGCCTTATCAGCGGAAGTTCTTTTTCGCGCCTGCTGATACTGCTGTACGGATTAGACATTCTATTTCTCAGTATACTGCTTATTTTGCGTGTCTATACCGGTGAATTAGGCGGACTCGACGGTATTATTTTTTCTTTTTTTGCCGGAGTGCTGGTTTGGCTATCGGCATCGCTTATTGTGCTACGCATACAAAGCTATACTCCCGCTAAAAAAGCATCTCTCATTGCTATACTTGCCGGATTGTCCTTGTTTTCGCACCTGATCTTACGGTTTTCCAAAAGCGTATGGGAAATTCGCCGCGACGAAACCGGCGCGCATATAATCTGGATTCTTATCGGAAGCAGCGTACTCCTCCTCGTACTGTGGCTGTACGGGAAATCCCGTTTCGGACGCCTGAAATACTGAATTAAAAAGAGTAAACGAGCGAACATTCATTTAGGCAGAAACATGGATGGCGCGGTGTTTCTTAAATCCCTACCTTGAACCGGGAAGGGGAAAGTTGTGGGAATTCCCTACAAAAAATGCCCCCTCTTTCCAAACTCCTTTTCCTCCACGCTTACATTTCGAAACATCTCTCCTCGCCTTCTTGTGCAAGGAATGCCTCTGTGTGTATCGGTTCATACCTTCGAACCTTCAGTTTGAACAAAAACAGAATGGCGCGGTATTTCTTTAATCCCTAACTTAAACCGGGAAGGGGATAGTTGTGGGAATTCCCTACGAAAACAAGCACAATCTCACAAACCGATTTTCTCTTTCGATGAAGGTTCACTCAGCCTTTTTTGACCTTTGCCACATGCTTACCTCCCTCTATTTAAGGCACAAAATCTCTTCTAAAAATCCATTTTTCGGTTTCATTTCATCCTCAAAAAACAACACCCGGACTTCAAACCTTCATCTGCCGAAAAAACAAGTTTGCAACCAAAACCCTAAACCCCTAACTTGAACCGGGAAGGGGAAAGCTGCGGGAATTCCCTACATAAAACGCCTCCCCTTTCCAAATCCCTTTTCCTCCATTCTTACATTTCGAAACAAATCCTCGGCATACGTCCCCTCCTCCACGCTTCGCCAACGAACTCCGTTTTATTTTAACCACACCGAAACAAACGGCTTCCCCAAAAGCTGGATAACAAAACGATAAATCCCTATCTTTAATCTTATGCGCTTAACGCCTCGCTACGCATGACCTTGCTTCTTATCCTTACCATCGGCCTTAGCTTGCTCTTCTTCGGCAGAAGCTGGTTCGTGTTCAACAACAAAAAAACACTCAGCCTCCTGATTCTGCTGGGCAGCATAGGCGCACATCCCGAAGTAGGCTTTTTTCTCGGCGGACCGCAAGAAGCCATTTTCATTTCACTGCTCTTTTCCGGATTTGCAATGCTCCTCTCTTTCTTTATTCCGGATAAAACGATGCCCCTCGCCGAACGGATAATCCGCAGTATTTTAGTGATCTCGCTTATACACACTACGACACTTCTGTGCGTGATGCACTTCCATTATTACATCGGTTATTATCATGCCGATGTGGCAAACGGGATAATTTTCTGCTATATACTCGCGGTAGCGCTTATCCTATACCGTTTTTATTCCATCTACAAATCCACTCTTCCTCCACAACCCGACATATTGGATAATTAGACACGTACTTTATAATTCGATTGGTATCCGACTAAAGCACGTTTTAGCAAGATAGCCTTCAGTGGCTCCCAGGTCGGTTTTCTGATCCCCCGTTTTTCTCAACCTATATTTTTTTGTCAACTTCACAATCCCTTTATTCAGCGATCTTCCTGTTTTTTGTAAACTTTTTACTGTTTGAAAATTTAATTTTTACTGAAAATGAATACATTATGTTGAAAAATTGTAAACTTTTTGTTTCTAAAGAGGTTAAATCATTTCACTAATCTGTAATTTTACCCTGCTCAATTTTTACAATAACATACTCTTTATATTCTTATGGAAATGGTTAAGTCCGACACTACTCAAAAAACGTACACCGAAGAAGAAGCCTATGCGGCTTCCTTAGCGTACTTCGGAGGCGATGATCTGGCTGCAAAAGTTTGGGTCAGCAAATACGCGCTCAAAGATTCAGCCGGTCACATTTACGAGCTTACGCCCGACGATATGCACCGACGCATAGCCCGCGAAATTGCCCGTATCGAAACCCGGTATCCAAAGCCGCTCAGCGAAGATCAGGTGTTTGATCTGCTGCGCAATTTCCGGTACATCATTCCGCAAGGCAGTCCCATGACCGGCATAGGCAATCCTTATCAGGTAGCCTCTCTGTCTAACTGCTTCGTAATCGGTAACGAAGGTGCTTCAGATTCTTACGGCGCCATCTTCAAAACCGATCAGGAACAGGTACAGCTCATGAAACGCCGTGGCGGTGTAGGACACGACCTTTCTCACCTGCGCCCCAAAAGCGCACCGGTAAAAAATTCGGCGCTCACCTCGACCGGACTCGTACCTTTTATGGAACGCTATTCCAATTCGACCCGCGAAGTAGCACAAGACGGACGGCGCGGAGCGCTCATGCTCTCCATTTCTATCAAACATCCCGATGCCGAAGATTTTATAGACGCCAAGCTCCAGCTCGGCAAAGTAACCGGAGCCAACGTATCGGTACGGATCGACGATGAATTTATGCGCGCCGTAGAAAACAACGCGACCTATCGGCAACAATTCCCCATCAATTCGGATAAGCCCAAGTACGTCAAAGACATCGATGCTCGCGAGCTTTGGAAAAAAATCGTACACAACGCCTGGCGCTCAGCCGAACCGGGAATTTTGTTTTGGGATACCATTATCCGCGAATCGGTGCCCGACAGCTATGCCGATCTCGGATATCGCACCGTTTCTACCAATCCCTGTGGCGAAATACCGCTTTGCCCCTACGATTCCTGCCGCCTGCTGGCCATTAATCTTTTTTCGTACGTCGAAAAGCCTTTCACTGCCGAAGCCCATTTCAACCACGAACTTTTTAAGCAGCACGTGGCTTATGCGCAACGTATTATGGACGACATTATCGATCTGGAACTGGAAAAAATCGACATCATCCTCGATAAGATAGCCACCGACCCCGAAAGCGACGAAATAAAAAGTGTAGAAAAAAACCTTTGGGAAAATATACGCCTCAAAGCCACCGAAGGCCGCCGTACCGGCATCGGCATCACCGCCGAAGGCGATATGCTGGCCGCATTAGGATTGCGATACGGAAGTGAAGAAGCCATGAATTTTTCGGAAAACATACACCGCTCTTTGGCACTCGAAGCCTACCGCAGCTCGGTGCATACCGCTCGCGAACGCGGGGCCTTCCCCATTTACGATACGAAACGCGAGGAAGAAAATCCTTTTATTCAACGCCTGCGCGAAGAAGATCCGGAGCTGTATTTCGAAATGACCGAATACGGACGCCGTAACATTGCACTGCTCACTATTGCCCCGACAGGCACCACCAGTCTTATGTCGCAAACCACCTCGGGCATAGAACCGGTATTTCTTCCCGTTTACAAACGCCGCCGCAAAGTAAACCCGAACGACAAAAACGTACGTGTCGATTTTACCGACGAAACGGGCGATGCATGGGAAGAATACATCGTGTTTCACCACCGCTTCAAACAATGGATGGACGTGAACGGTCACGATACCTCCAAAAATTATAGCCAGGAAGAGTTAGACAAGCTGGTATCGGCTTCTCCATATTACAAAGCGACTTCCAACGATGTCGATTACCTCAGCAAGGTGCGTATGCAGGGAGCCATCCAGCAATGGGTCGATCACTCCATCAGCGTAACCATCAACATGCCGAACGAGGTGACCGAAGATCTGGTGGGTGCCTGCTACCTCGAAGCCTGGAAATCGGGCTGCAAAGGAGTAACGGTGTACCGCGACGGCTCACGCTCGGGCGTGCTGGTCAGCGCCGGATCCGACAAAAAAGAAGAAAAAGCGGAAGAAGAAGAACAAGCGTTTACCCTAACCCGGCCCGAACTGCTCAAAGCCGACGTGGTGCGCTTTCAAAACAAAAAAGACAAGTGGATCGCTTTCGTCGGACTGCTCGACAACCGTCCCTACGAAATTTTCACAGGACTGTCTGACGACGAAGACGGAATCCTGCTGCCGCGCTGGGTCAACGAGGGCTTTATCATCAAAAACCGGGAGGAAGACGGCAGCTCACGCTACGATTTTCAGTACGTCAATCAAAGGGGCTACAAAACCACTATCGAAGGACTCTCGCACAAGTTTAACCCCGAATACTGGAATTACGCCAAGCTCATTTCGGGTGCGATGCGTTACGGTATGCCCATCGAAAAGGTGGTCGATCTGATCGGTTCGCTCCAGCTCGACGAAGCCATCAACACCTGGAAAGCCGGAGTAGCCCGCGCACTCAAACGCTATGTTCCCGACGGCACCACAGCTAAAAAACAAAAATGCCTTAACTGTAATTCAACAAACTTACACTACCAGGAGGGCTGCCTCACCTGCAACGATTGCGGCTCCTCTAAATGTGGATAATACGCTTCTCTGTATAAGAATCCCCCTGTCGGCTCACACCTGCACAGGGGGATTTTCTTTTTTTACGCTTCTGCCTGAGTTCTTCTTTTTTTAAAGAAAATAAGCTGCTTTTCAGGCAGTGAGGTGAAAGCGGGCTATCTGTATGAAACAGTAGAGAAGATTTTACAGAAGAATGACATTCAGTATAAGATAATGTATCAGCGTTTTCGCGACAACATATCTGCTGCTTTCCTTCTAAATGCACCCTGCATTCTTTCTGCTTCTGAACGCTTTTAGTTCTCCTATTTCAACACCGCACGTGCGCTGGTATGGCGCACAATCACGGTCTCTTTTTGAAAAGGACGGATAAGCAGGATGTCAAAAAAAGCCTTCATAAATTCTTCCAGCAGCTTTTCTTCTCCGCTTTCTGCCGACATGGAAAACACCCTGTTTCCCTGAATCAGAAAAATCCGGGGTTGGGTATTGTACTCGTATCGGGGCTGATCGGATTGGAAATACGTCAAGGTCTGTTTGAAATTCGAATAGGCCGCACAAGGCGTATGAAAAACCCGCTCCGAAAGCTGAATAGTTTTCGTTTCATCGACGGCAGATGTAAAGAAAAAAACATGGGTCACAACGGCTTTCTGCGCAAGCTCCTCCTTACTCATTTCAGTAGAATCGTATCCCGGGTGAAGCGTTTTCTTCTCTACAAAAGAGTAAGGAAATGATTTCCCGGTCAGCTTTTCTTCCCAGTCCGCCTGTATGTGGAGGTTAAATTCACATTGCTCCCCGGAACGGAGCTGAAAGCCGGATAATCCGAGCAAAAGAAAGGATAAGAAGACTATTTTTTTCATGAATTGAGACTTTAGTGCTGCAAAGCAAATGTTTTTTTACACATTAAATTTCCAGGCATATTAATTCCTGTTTTCCACACTGCTGAAGCGTGTAGGGAGCTTGTGAAAAATGGATTCAACACGGGAATCGGATCACGTTTATTATTTTCTTTTACTGTAAAATCGGTAGTTGAAAGGAGAGATTGTACAAATTACATTAAAAAAGCAAAATCAGCCATCAAAGATCAGGCCGGGAATTTAATAATCTGTATGCCGACAAAAGAAATTGAACGTCCGTAAAACGACTATGAAGTAACAAACTGATTAAAAGAATCATAACATCACGAGCAGGAAGCGTACAGAATCATTTTTTATACCTGCACCGCGTTCATCTACAGGATTTATTACATCGAAAACCGGAACCTTTTACCTCGCTTTACGTTCACCTGCTTTTTTATGAATGCTTCTACCGGAATCGGAATTATGTCGGGCACCTCGCTCGACGGTACGGATATAGCGCTGTGCCGTTTCGACCCGCACAATCCCGCTTCTTTCGAAATTCTGAAAGCCCTTACGGTGCCCTATCCGCAGACCCTTTACGAACGGCTAAGTACCTGTATGCATTTTTCAGGCCTCGAGCTGGCGCGCTTGCATACCGAGCTCGGACGGTATTACGGTCAATTGGTCAATGAATTTCTCCGCGAAAATGAAGCTTCGGCCGCATTTATCGCTTCGCACGGACATACCGTTTTTCACCGCCCCGACGAAGGACTTACCTTGCAGATTGGCAGCGGAGCCGAAATAGCCGCCCAAACCGGATTACCCGTAATCTGTGATTTTCGCACTACCGACGTGGCACTTGGCGGACAAGGTGCTCCACTCGTCCCTATCGGCGACGAATGGCTTTTTCCGCAATATGATTTCTGCCTCAATCTGGGTGGTTTTTCGAATATCTCTTTCCGGAAAAACGGCAGCCGCGTAGCCTCCGACTGCGGAGTAGCCAACATGGCCCTCAATTACCTGGCACGTCAGGCCAATCTCGAATACGACCCCGAAGGCACGATGGCCGCCGCAGGCTCTTGCGACGAAAGCCTGCTCGAATCGCTCGACCGCTTGCCTTTTTATACCCGCCCCTTCCCGAAATCGCTCGGCAAAGAATGGTTCGAACAGGAATTTCGCCCCCTGCTCGATGCTTCTTCCGCACCGCTGAACAATAAGCTGCATACCGTTTGCGTTCATAGTGCGCGTCAGATCGCCGCGCTAACCCGTTCCATCAGCGGCAGCACCATGCTCGTGACAGGCGGAGGCGCATTTAACCGGTTCCTGCTCACACAACTGGAACAGGCCACCCAGCTAACACTTGTTATCCCTGATAAACAACTAATTGCATTCAAAGAAGCGCTTGTATTTGCTTTTCTCGGCTACCTGCGCCTGTCGGGCCGCATCAACACCCTGCACAGCGTAACCGGAGCGCGTTTCAGTTCGACAGGAGGAGCCGTTTACGCCGGCATCCCGGCTACGTTTTAATTAACAGCAGCGCTTGCAAAACTTTTATTTTCGGAGGCAGCGCGCTATCCCGCCCTTTTTACCTTTGTTAGATAGATAATCCCGTTTTTTAACATCGAAATGAGAGAGTTACTTAAAGCGTTTGAAACGAAAAGACCCGAGATTGTATTCGAGTGGAAAGACAGCGAAACAGAAGCCGAAGGCTGGGTAGTGATCAATTCCCTGCGGGGAGGAGCGGCGGGTGGAGGCACTCGTATGCGTAAAGGATTGGACAAGCGCGAAGTAGAGTCGCTCGCCAAAACGATGGAAGTGAAGTTTACCGTAGCCGGCCCTGCCATAGGCGGTGCCAAATCGGGCATTAATTTCGACCCTAACGACCCGCGCAAAAATGAGGTGCTGCAACGCTGGTACAAAGCCGTAGCCCCTCTGCTTAAAAATTATTACGGCACCGGTGGCGACCTCAACATCGACGAGGTGCACGATGTAATACCCATCACCAATAATCTGGGTATCCTGCACCCGCAAGAGGGAGTGGTAAACGGTCATTTTCACGCTTCGGAAGCCGACAAAGCCACCATCATTACACACCTGCAGCGAGGCGTATCTAAAGTGTTAGACAACGTACATTTTTCGCCCGATCCTGAACGCCGCTATGTAGTGGCCGATATGATTACGGGCTATGGCGTGGCCGAATCGGTAAGGCATTATTACCGCATCTACGGAGGCGACCTGAAAGGCAAAAAAGTAATTGTACAGGGATGGGGCAACGTAGGTTCTGCGGCCGCCTATTACCTGGCACAAGAAGGCGCTTCGGTGGTAGCCATCATCGATCGCGAAGGCGGACTTATCCGTGAACAGGGCTTTTCTTTTGAAGAAATAAAACAACTTTTCCGTGCGAAAGACGGCAACAAGCTCGTAGCTCCCGAAATGATCCCTGCTGCCGAGCTGCTGCAGCGCGTATGGGATATCGAAGCCGATATTTTCCTGCCCTGCGCGGCCTCACGATTAGTCACCGAAGATCAGCTTAACCGCATGATTGTACGCGGCCTGAAAGTGATCGCCTGCGGAGCGAATGTACCCTTTGCCGACCCCGAAATTTTCTTCGGCCCTACCGGCGAAAAAGCCGACGAAAAAGTGAGCGTAATTCCCGATTTCGTAGCCAACTGTGGCATGGCCAGGGTGTTTGCCTACCTGATGCAGGCGAATGCCACTGTCAGCGATGAAGCGATTTTCGGAGACGTATCGAAGGTTATCGGACAAGCCCTCGAACGCATTCACGCCAAAAATAATTCCGGTACACACCTTGCACGCACCGGTTTCGAAATTGCCTTACACGAACTCATGAACTGATAACCGCTAAATAAAAACCTGACCGCTCATTCCACTTAAATTTTCGTTATGTTGTACGTCCCCCTGATTCTGCAAGAAGCCACCGGTATTGTGACCAATCCTCCGGTATCGAGCCTGCCGCCTATCGTAAAAGAAATTACCCTTTGGGAAATGATCGAAGACGCCGGCTGGTTCATCATCATCCCGATGGCGATTCTGTCTATCGTAATGGTGTACATCTCTATCGAACGCTACATGGCGATTCAGAAAGCCACCAAAGGCGAACAACTGTTTATGCGCAAAATCCGGGAATACATTTCCGAAGGAAAAATAGACAGCGCCCGCCACCTGTGCCAAAGCACCGACAACCCTTATGCGCGCATGGTCGAAAAAGGAATCTCGAAAATCGGAAAGCCGCTGAAAGACATCGAAACCGCTATCGAAAACGTAGGTAAAATCGAAATTTACCAGCTCGAAAAAGGGATATCGCTGCTGGCTACCATATCGGGTGTGGCGCCTATGATGGCCTTCCTCGGAACGGTACTGGGTATGATCCGTACGTTTAACGAGCTGCGCCAAAGCGGACAGGTACAAATCGAACAACTGTCGGGCGGTATCATGATGGCCATGGTAGCTACGGTTATCGGTCTTGTCATCGGTATCATCTCTTACATTATGTACAATACCCTCGTGGCAAAAGTGCAGAAAGTGATTTCGAAAATGGAGACCACCTCCATCGACTTCCTCGATCTGCTCGACGAGCCCGGCAAATAAGCTCCGGTTATGAGTATCAAATCCAATAACAAAGTATCGTTCGAAACCAGCAAGACGGCCATGACCGACTTCGTGTTTCTGATGCTTATCTTTTTTGTGATTCTTTCGACGCTGATCAACCCCGGGCTACCGGTCGAGCTGCCTTCTGCCCAATCGGGCACTTCTGACTACCCCTCGCGGGTAACGGTCACCATTACTTCCGACGAGCAGTATTTTCTTGGCAACACCCCCATTAGCCCCGAAACACTGGAACAAAAGCTGGCCGAAGAACTTTCTCGCGAAGGAGTGGAACAAACTGTCGTTTTACACGTAGATCAGGCTGTTCCGACCGGCGTAACTGTAGGCGTGCTCGACATTGCCAAACGCAACAGTTGGAAAATCGCACTCGCCACTAAATCCCAGTAACCATGAGAGTTTCGGTAGAAATCAGCATAGAGGAAGAACGGGCTAAAAAACGCAGAACCCTCGTAATTATCAGCACGCTGCTAATCCACGTCTTGATAGGCTGCGGCATTTACGTCGTGAAATGGACTACCGAAATTCCTCAATATCCCGAATACATTCTGCTCGAATTTAACAGCGGTGGAGGCACTCCGGGCGGCGGTTCGGGAAGCCCGGCACCGGGTCCGCCCACGGCTGCCGAAACACCGGCCATTCCCTCTCCGGCAGTAAGCAATCCCAATCCTCCGGTTTACACACAGCCCAATTCTCAGGTACATACTCCTGTCAGCACCCCCAACACGCAACCCACCGCATCTACTCCTCAGGAACGGCGGCCTAACCCCAATGCGCTCTTTCAGGGCGGCAACGGCGAAACCGGTACCGGGCAAGGGGGCGCAGGCGATGGAATCGGCGCAGGCTTTGGTGACGGTGTGGGCAATGGCGACGGAGGAAGCGGTGGCGGACAAGGCGGCGGACACGGCCCTGGCATAGGCCCGTACAGCGGTCCCGGACTCAATATGTCGGGGCGCACGCAAGTCTATTGGCCCAAACCCGATAACCCCGGCCTCGAACGCGGTAAGCTCGTCTTCTCCATTTGGGTCGATCAAAACGGTAAAGTGAGCCGCGTAAAGGTCGAACAACAGCTTTCTACCACCAACGATCCCAAGCTGATCAGCGAATGTGAAAAAGTGCTACTGGGTAAACAAATCGTGAAAGCCGACACCAAAGCACCGCTCGAACAGAAAGGGCTGTACGAATTCGTATTCAAGGTAGAATAAATGACCTACCGGCAAACGCTGGAATACCTCTATAACCAGCTTCCCGCTTTTCAACGCATCGGCGCGCCGGCCTATAAAGCCGACCTAAGCAATACGTATGCGCTCTGCGAACTGGCAGGCAATCCGCAGCGCCAACTGCGCACCGTGCACATTGCTGGCACCAACGGAAAAGGTTCGGTATCGCATTACCTCGCGTCTGTATTTGCCGAAGCAGGCTACAAAACCGGACTCTACACCTCTCCGCACCTCAAAGATTTTCGTGAAAGGATTAAAATAAACGGCAAAGAAATAAGCCGACAGTACGTGGTACGCTTTGTCGAAAAATACAAAGCCGATTTTGAGCGTATCCGTCCTTCGTTTTTTGAAATGACCGTATTGTTGGCCTTCTGCTATTTTCGTGATCAGAAAACCGACATCGCTATTATCGAAACCGGTATGGGCGGACGACTCGACTCGACCAACGTTATCGTTCCGGAAGCGGCAGTGATCACCAATGTAAGTCTGGACCACACACAGTTTTTGGGCAACACCCTTTCGCAAATCGCCCGCGAAAAAGCCGGCATCATCAAACCCGGAATACCCGTCATAATCGGCGAGCATAGCCCCGAAACGGAAATCGTATTTCGTGAAAAAGCCGCCGCAGAAAAGGCACCTCTGTTTTTTGCGCAGCAAAATCCCCTGCCCCACCAGTACCCCAGCGAGCTGAAAGGAAACTACCAGCCTCGTAATATTCGTACCGTGCTCGAAACCGTAAAGCACCTGCGGGAAAAAGGCTGGTCTTTGCATGAAAAACACATAAAAGCAGGTATCGCACAGGTGGTAACCCGCACCGGACTCAGGGGGCGCTGGGAGACGCTACTTACCCGGCCGCTCACTATCTGCGATATTGGGCATAACGAAGCCGGTATCCGCGAAGTGGTGGCACAGCTTGCGCAAACACCGCACCGGCAACTGCATATCGTACTGGGTACCGTACACGATAAAGACGTAAAAGCTATGCTCAGTCTGCTGCCGCCCGAAGCGCATTATTACTTCACACAGGCTCAAATACCCCGTGCCCTACCAGTAGAAGAGCTTCGTGAGCTGGCGATGTCGATCGGACTAAAAGGGAACACCTACACTACCGTAAAAAAAGCCCTGCACGCCGCCACAAGCGCGGCGAACGAAGAAGACCTCATTTTTATAGGAGGCAGCGCCTTCGTAGTAGCCGAAGCCCTGTAAAAACGCTTAACGGGCTTTGTGTAAAGCGGTGGCCTGCCAAAGAAATTCCTCGGCAAAACGATCTATCGATTTCCCGAAACCCTCGTCGGTAAGCCGGGCTTCTTCATCAAATTTTTTATCTACTGCAGGCACTATCAGCATGTGCGGACAAGGAGCCGCCCACAAGGCACAAGACAACAACTGCAACTGCAAAGCAGCTCGCATTCCGCCCATTGCACCCGGAGAAGCCGTTACAATACCGATGGTTTTGCGGGCATAACTTTGCTTGGGAAAATGATCAATAAGCAGCTTCAAGGCCGGCGAATACCCGCCGTTGTACTCCGGACTCACAAATACCATTGCATCCGAATCGTGCATTTTTTTCCAAAGCGCTTTTCGGGTCTCAGGCACCTCTTCTTCTTTCTGCCAGGGATCTTCTGTAAAGGGTAAACCGAGCTCACGCAGGTCTATCAAAGACAGGTCATGGCCTTTTTCGGTAAAATAGCGCTCTAAAAAAAGCGCCACACGTACCGTCACACTCTGCTTACGCGGACTTCCGGAAATCAGTGTAATCTTCATCATCTATTCGGATTATGGGCGGCTGCCGAAATTTTATGCTTCGTCATATTCTAACAAGTTACTGTAAAGTAATCGATATCAGCGACACATAAAAATCCGGATTTAACTGTACAAACTATTATTGTTTAGACATTTTTATAGCTAAAAAAATCCCCAGACCGTAGCGTCTGGGGATTGAGAAAGGATTACTTGGAAGTAATCTGAATTTTGTTGGTCATTTTAACCTTCATGCCCATATTCATCTCAAGTTCCTGAGTGATTTCGGCTTTTTCGGTCCAGCCGGTTTTGCGGTCAAGCTCCATGGTACCTTTCATGGTTCCGGTCAGCTTCATCGACATACCCTGGGTGTTTCCCGAACCTGAAATATCGCCCGCGCAACTCAGGATTACCTTATCGGCCTGAATTTTATCTACGGTATATTTCACTTTTACACTCATCGGAATTTCGCCCGATTTGGTATCCATTTCGCGCTCCCAGCTATCACCTTCTTTCACTTCTTCTTCGGGGAAAATGGCAAACATATTGTCGAGCATTTGTCCCATCTGATCCGACTGACCGCGGGCCGCAGCTTCATTTTGCGCTTCTTCCGTAAGCAGTGTGTTCAAATCGGGAGCTTTTACCACCTTACCGCGGTTGTTCATTACAAACACCAGCGGTTTGTTCAGCATGGCGTTGAAATTCTCGTAAGCTTCGGCCATCGGATCGAAAGGATCCAAATCGGCATCCTTATCCGAATCGTAGCTCATGTTCATCATCGACGAGCTTATGTCCATCTTGATGCGGCTATACGTCGATTCCATTTCGAAATCACCGTTTTCGGCCACGCTCTTGATTTCGATCTCACTTTCGGTGACCATGTCGGTTTTCATTCCCATCATGGAGCTCATATCCATCGATATGCTCACCGTCATTTTGCGGGCGGTACCCGCTTCGGGAGTAAGACGAAGCAATACTTTTTCGCCGGAGCCACCTCCGCTACAGGAGGCAAATAGCAGACCGGCCGATACCAGCGCCGCAGAAAGAATCTTTTTCATAAAAGGGTTTTTTAGAGTTTTCTAATGCAAATGTACACGAACATTTCAATTACAGGGATTATCTACCTTTGAAACATGGAAAGTCTTCTTGAAATCTATCGCCGGATGAACCATTTCGGTCGTTTGCTGCAAATGGAGTTTACCGTGATTGAACCCGGGCTCATCGAATACCGTATGCCGGTTAGGGAAGAAATACTGGCCACTGTCGAAGCGGCCCACGGAGGGGCGCTTGCAGGACTTATGGACGGTATCATGGGCGTAGCAGCACTTTCGTCGGTAGCCGACGAAGGAAAGCTGGTGGCGACGCTCGAATTCAAAATTTCTTACCTGCTCCCCGCCCTCTTAGGCGACCAGCTAAGCGGTACAGGCCGTGTAATCCGTAAAGGAAAACGGATAGTGTTTGCCGAAGGCGAGATAAAAAACCAAAAGGGCGAAGTGCTCGCAAAAGGATCGGGTACATTCTCGGCGTATCCTTATCAGGCGGCTAAAAAGTAAGCAGACTATCGTCTAAAAAACGACTTTTAAGCGCAGGTTCGGGAAGCATACAGCTTTCGCTGCGACCATAACGGCGGTAACGGTGCTTCGCTATATTCCGATAAACGGCATTGCGGAGAAATGGCGGTACTACCCAGCCTATCTGCAAAAGCGGATACGGAAAATCGAGGTAAGCACAGATACGCAACACAGCCGAAGAGTATTGATACGGCTTGCCTTTACAGAAAAACACAAGACTGTCGGCTGCTGTCGGATCGAGCCCGTATTTTTTGAGCATCTGCTGCCCGAAGGGAGATTGTAAGGACGCAAAATAAAAACGCTTCCGCCGATCGTTACGAATAATCCGTTGTACACTGGCATTGCAGAGGTTACACACACCGTCGAACAACACGATAAGTTCGGGAACGGCCGATTCGGGAGCTGTCAACGGTGCTTTACTCATTGTGCAGCTCGCACAAAACGGAGCGTTTCGGAAGAGGTACCATAACGAATTTCGAGCAGGTAAATGCCCGCCGGGAAATTGGAAATATCGACCGATTCGGTATTGCTGCGCATAAGCTGCCGGGTCATTTGCTGCCCGGTAAGGTTGTAAACGGTAAGTATGGCATCGTTTACCGGCAGGGCGCTTCGTATATGGATCAGCGAAGAAGAAGGGTTAGGAAAGAGGGAGAAATGGCTTACCCCCTTGTATTCGCGCACGGCAGAGCTACCCTGGGGGTCGCCTTTGTAATAAGTGAGTCCGCCACGGTAATTCCCGGTAATCATATCGACGAAACCGTCGTTGTCGAGATCATATACGGCACAGGTGCTGCGTATGCCTTCGGGGGTGCGTATCAAGGTCGTATCTACACGGTTAAAGGTACCCGAAAGATTGGCTTCAATGGCGTTGTAATGGTGAATATAGCCCGACTTGGAACCGACGAAAAGCTGGTATTCGCCGTCTTTCTCAAAAATAGCGGGTACACTGTAACCGGTATTGTCCCACCATTCTTTTACATTGACCTGCCCCAAAAAATCGGTGATTTTACGGAACACAAAACTGCTCGCCGTACCTACATTTTCGTAATAGGTAAGGCGCCCGTTGCGGCCTCCGAGCACGAGGTCTATCAATCCGTCGCGGTTCAAATCGACCAGCAGGGGAGCGGAATACTGCCCGGCGCTGATCAATACCGAATTTTCATCGACCATAGCCGGAAGCTGCAGCACGTAATTGGCGGCGGTTCCTGCGGCAGCCGTATTTCTGAAATAACTGAGCGTACCCGATTCGTTGCCCACTACCATATCGGGTGCCCCGTCGTCGTTGAGATCACCAAAAGCCGGATACAGGTTATTGAGTGCGATCTCGACCTCGAGGTTGGCGAAATTATCTGTTACCCAGGTAAATTTCGGATCGGTGGGGGTTCCGGTATTCCGGTAAAGTGCCAGCCGCGATTTATAGGAATCTGACAGGGCATGAAAAAAACCGAAGTTGGCCACAAAAAGATCGGGCAATCCGTCGCCGTCGTAGTCATGCAATACAGGGAAAGCTCCTTCTCCACGCTCGATCATCTGATTTTGCAGCAAATTACCGCTGGTAAAATTGAGCACCAGGCTGTTATCGGTCGAAACGTTGGTGTAATACAACACCCCTTTGGCGTTTTCGGCCTGAGCCGTTTGTTGTGGGGTAAGCACTATGTCGGGCTTATTGTCATTATTCACATCGACCTGATAAGCGCATGGAAAAGTTTTCAGGTTGACCGGTATATCATACGAAGGAAAAGAAGCGTCTAAGCTGTCCATGCACGAATTTGTATTGGGTGTGGTGCCGCCGTTGATGACCAGCACCTGATTGGAGAAGGAGATACCTCCCATCAGCAGGTCGGGCATCCCGTCATCGTCCACATCCAACACACAGGAACAGGCGCCTACGTGCCGCTGACCGAAATCGCCTTCGCGCGCACGTGAATCTTTTTGAGTCGCTTCTTCAATAAGACGGGGCAGCTCAGGATTGGGAATGCCGAAATTGGCACAGGTGTCGAACAGCGTCACGTCGTTCGAGGAAACCGATTCCGAAAAGCAGCCCCAGCACTGGTTGACCATTGCAAACTGAAGACTGTCGCAACCATAGCCGTTTTCGACCGAATAATTACGGTGGTATTCGAGCGAAGTGCCGAAAATTCCGAACGTAAGCACGTCGAGATCACCGTCGCCATCGACATCAGCCAAACCGGGAATATCGACCGAGCTCACATACAAATTGACGTAATTGGAAAACTGTTGCGAACGCAGCATCGAGGTTTCCAACTGAAAAGAAAGCGTGCCACCCGAAGAAGTATTGCGGTAGATCCGGATACCACCGGGAGTATGGGTAAAAATATCGGGCTTGCCGTCGCAGTTGTAATCGCGCAACAGCGCCCAGTTTTGCATAGGCGGAAAGGCCGCTTCATATTCGGGTGCATACCGAAACAGGGTATTCACACCCGGAAGATGTACAAAGGTCAGCACCTTGTTACCGGTGCGGTCAAAGAGGAAAAGATCCTGTATGCCGTCGTCGTTAAGATCGATGTTTGAAAACTGTGCGTAATTGATTCCTCCCGCCCAGGCCATATCGAGCGTGTTGCCACTTACGATTACGGGCACATCGTGATAGCGTGTAAAGCGGAAATCAGATTGCGCGCGCAATAATCCTACCTGACAGAAAAGAACAAAGACTGCAATAAAGTACCTGTATTTCATAGAAAAGCAATTGAGAAAGGAGGGCGAACCCTTATGGGAAAACGGCTTATTGACAAATTTATATAAATATAGGCGTTTTTCTCCTGCCTTTTCCCGGCCCGTTCATGCCTTAGCCTAAACCAAAGTTTAGATGAAAAATGTACTTTTGAGTGTCCAAACCCTAAAACTTCACCTTCTGATGGCTTTCCGCGTTTTTTCCCTTCTCCATACCGGAGCATTGCTGTGCTTGTTAGTATCCGGATGCAGCGAAAATAAAAACACCCAAAAAAAAGACATCCACACCGAAGGCGGAGTAATCCTCACAGTCGAGGTGGCGGTCGGCGACCAGCTTACACACCTCACAGGGGCGCTTGAAAAAACGACAGTAAGCGAAGCGGTGAGAAAAGCATATACACTGACGGCACAAGATACCAGCCTTCACTTTATCGATGCATTTTACCGCGCTTACCAGGATTCGGAAGCCCATACCCGCCTGTCGGTAGTGTTTCACCCGGGCGATAAGGAGCGTTTTCGACTCGGCTTAACGGATCAGGAAGTGCTGGAGGAATTGAAAAAAGAACAGCGTCAACTTCTTGACAGGGTTCGTGAAATTCTCCGTACCCGTTTGGCGAAAGCAGGCGTTAGAGACGTGGAATTCAAGCCCGGACCAAACTGGCACAGCATGGAAGTGGTCCTTCCCGGCCTCCGTGCAGAAGACCTGCAAGGATTACGTAAATTGATCACCTCCCGTACCTGGATTGAGTTTCAGGAGCTTTATACCATGCAGGAAGCATTTCCCCTGCTGATAGCAGCCAATGCGCGTTACCAGGAGCTTTCTCTTTCCGACACTGCCGCAACAAACGAAGATGAACCCTCTCTGTTCGAGCTGTTCCTTCCTTTGAAGCAAAATGCACGTGGCGAATTGGATTGGGAGCAGCAAGCCCATGTCGCCTCTTGCCGTATAGCCGATACCGCCGCCGTAAACAGGTTTCTGTATAATCCTTCCCTTTCGGATATATGGCCAAACGAGCTGCAATGGTGTTGGAGCGCAAAGTCTGAAGATGACGTTATGTCATTATATGCGGTGAAGGTAAATACGATACGCAGCGAAGCCCCGGTAAACGGGAGCCATATTTTCCAAAGCGTAGCCCGTCAGAGTCCTAACGGGAATTACGAAATTTACCTGACCCTGAATAGTGAGGGTGCAGAGCAGTGGACAGCGCTGACTCGGAAAAACAAGGGACAGCACCTCGCTGTCATAATTGATAACCAAGTACATATCGCACCAAAAGTGCTAGAAGCCATCACCGAAGGAGAATTGGTTATCAGCGGTAATTTTAGCCGCGATGAGGCTACCGATTTGGCGATGATGCTGGAAATCGGGGCGCTACCCGTAAGAGTTGCCCTATTGAACGAAACTTATGTGGCGCCTTCCTCACAGGGAAAAGAATCTAACTAACTGATAATCGGGATTTTTGAGGATAAACCGCCATTTCCGTAGAAATGGAAGGTATATTTTAAAAATTCCATACCGAAACTGTTTATTCCATTGATGGTAATAAATTGGTAAATAAATTATCAAATTCTATATTTGCAGCCCAATTTTAGACTAACCAAAGACTGTATCAATGCAAAACAAAAGTGCCATCTGGACATTCACGATCCTTCTCACACTGGCGTGCCTGTTCCAGATTTCTTACTCGTGGGTGACTTACCGTGTGGAGAAGACTGCAGAGCGGACGGCCAATTACCAGTTTGACTCGATCATGCAAACCGGAGCCGAATTCACGGTAATAGGCACGGATACATTCAACCTGCGTGACGATGCAGAGAAAGAAAACCTGCGCCAGTCTCTGGAAGAATCCTACCTGCGCAGCGTGGCGCATGAGCCTGCTTATCCGCTGCTGGGAACCAGCTATCAGGATTGTAAAAAGCGTGAGCTCAGCATGGGACTTGACCTCAAGGGCGGTATGGCCGTTACCCTCGAAGTGTCTATTCCCGACCTCGTGTACAACCTTTCAGGTAAAAGCAGAAACCCTGCTTTCCGTAAAGCTTTTGAATCGGCACAGAAAAAAATCGTCACTAACCCCGGCGAAGATTTTATCAACGTATTATATGCCGAATACCGCTCACTGAGCCCCGATGGCAAGCTGGCCGCTATTTTCTCGTTGGCCAACAAGGATAAGTTCCCTTCAAAAATGTCGAACGATGAGGTTATCGCCCAACTCAAAAAAGAGAAGGAAGAAGCGATGGCCAACATCGAAAAAACGATGGATAATCGTATCAACAAGTTTGGAGTAAGCAATGCTACCATTCAGCGTCAGGCCGGTTCGGGACGTATCATGATCGAGCTGCCCGGTGTAAAAGACAAGCTGCGTGTACGCAACCTGCTTCAAAGTACGGCCAACCTTGAGTTTTGGGAAACTTACAAAAATGACGAGATCTATTCTGCTTTCATAACGGCTAACGAAGTACTGAGCCTTGCGCTCTACCCCGAGCTGGCCGACAAGAAAGAAATCAAAGCCCTCGAAATTGACACCGTCAATACCACTCCTCAAGAACGCGACAGCCTGCTGGCTTTAGCAAAAAGCGACTCGCTGACACAGGCTCAAAATCAGGCAGCCCAAAGCACAGAAGATCAGCAAAAACGTTTCCCGCTTTTCCGTTACCTGCAACTGGATCTGTATCAGACTGAAAACGGCAGCTATGCCTGGAGAAATCCCGGTTCCTCCTGCATCGGTTTCTGTCCCGTAGGCGACACGGCCAAACTGAGCCAACTTATCCATCACCCTGCCATTGCGAGCGTATGGCCGAAAGAACTGAAGCTTCTTTGGGGTGCAAAAGCGGAAAAAGTAAATAACAAGCAAACCAACCTTTTCGGACTTTACGCTATCCAGTCCAACCAGCGCAACGGCGAAGCTCCGCTTACCGGAAGCGTGGTGGTGGAAGCAAAAGCCGACTTTAACCCGCAAACCAGCGTAGTGGAAGTATCCATGCGCATGAACAACGAAGGCGCCGACAAATGGGCACGCCTTACCAAGAAGAATACGGGTCGCGCCATCGCCATTGTGATGGACGAGCACGTATATTCGGCACCTATGGTAAATGGGGAAATCCCCGGCGGACGCTCGTCGATTACCGGTAACTTCTCTATGGAAGAAGCCGAAGACCTTGCTAACGTACTGAAATCGGGAACACTGCCCGCCAAAGCGCAAATCGTAGAAGAAGTAGCCGTGGGCGCTGAGCTGGGTGAGTCGAATATTTCGGCCGGACTCAACTCCTTCGCACTGGCCCTGCTGGTGATTCTGATTTACATGTATTTCTACTACAACAAAGCAGGTTTGGCTGCCAACATCGCGCTGCTGGCCAACGTACTTTTCCTTGTAGGCTCACTGGCCTCACTTCAGGCCTCGCTGACACTTCCCGGTATTGCGGGTATCGTACTGACCATCGGTATGGCGGTCGATGCCAACGTACTTATCTATGAGCGTATCCGTGAGGAACTCCGCGAAGGAAAAAGTGTAAAGCTGGCCGTAAACGAAGGATTCAAACGCGCGTTGCCCTCCATTCTCGATAGTAACGTGACTACCCTGCTTACCGCAGTAGTGCTTGCTACCTTCGGTTCGGGTCCCGTACTCGGATTTGCCACTACCCTTATCATCGGTATTTTCACCTCACTTTTCTCTGCCATCTTTATCGCCCGCGTGATCATCATCGAATGGCTGGAGCGTAAACAAAAAGTAACTTTCTCCCGCAAAGCGACCGAAGGCATTTTTGTAGGTGCGAAATACAATTTCATGGGATACCGCAAAGTATTCTATGGCATTTCTATCGTGCTCGCCGGTATAGGTATTGTATCGTTGGGAATCCGCGGACTGGATTACGGTGTGGATTTCACCGGCGGACGTACTTACGAAATACGTTTTATCGAAAATGAAGCCGACTACGATGCCATTCGGAACAACCTGTCGAAAGTGTTCGTGCAAGACGGCAATGAGCTTACTCCCATCGTAAAGAAAATTGAGAACAAGTTCAGGGCAAAGATCACCACGAAATTCATGTTCGACGATAAGTCGGAAGATGCCGATAACATCGTGGAGGCCAAGTTGCGCGAAGGACTCGAGCCCCTCGGGAAATTCGAACTCGAAGCTTCGCGTAAAGTGGATGGCGTCATCTCGAACGAGCTGCTCAACTCTTCTATTTTGGCGGTAGTATTCTCCATGATTATCATCTTCTTATACATTGTGGTACGTTTCCGCAAATGGCAGTTTGGGCTGTCGGCGCTGATAGGTATCATCCACGACGTATTGATTGTAATCGGTTTGTTCTCGCTCTTCCACGGCATCCTGCCCTTCGCCATGGAAATCGACCAGGCCTTCATTGCAGCCGTACTTACCGTTGTAGGTTACTCCATTAACGATACCGTAGTCGTATTTGACCGTATCCGCGAATACATCCGCGGTCATAAACGTGCCGAAAGCGGCGACCTCGTAAACAGTGCGCTTAACAGTACACTGGGGCGTACCCTCAACACGGCGGCTACTGTAATTATGGTACTGTCGGTGATGTTCATCTTCGGTGGCGATTCGATGAGAGGTTTCATCTTTGCGCTGCTCGTAGGTATCGTAGTAGGAACTTACTCCTCGCTGTTCGTATCGAGCCCGCTGGTGTACGACCTTTCAAAGAAACTGTTAGGTGACACGCCTGCCAAAGGCAAATCCTAAAATGATTCGGTTACGATAATTCTCAAAGCCTCTCCACCCCGGAGAGGCTTTTTTTAGTTACTTTTGTTTCGGTCTTATGCTGCTTTTTTTAAATATCAGTCCGGGCGAAGTGGTCGTGATCCTGGTAGTGGTGCTGCTGTTCTTCGGTCCGGAAAGCATTCCCGGTATTGCCCGAGGATTAGGGCGTGCCATACGTCAGGTGAAAGATGCCGCCTCCGACATACAACGTAATATTCAGGAATCGGCCGAGGAGATCAAAAAAGAGAACAACCTTAACCTTGATCTCGACACCAAGCTCGACATCGACCTGCGCAAAGAGCTCGAAGCGCCCGACGAGTTCCGCGATACCCCTAAAAAATAAAGGGTAATCCGTTCTCTTCACTCCCGAATCTCCCTTTATTGCTATTATTAGCCGAATAGCCCGGTTTACCTAAACACGTACTACAGCTATTTTCGAAGTTTCATCGGCCGGGAAAACAGGTTTGCGCTGTATAGCGAAATCCGCTAACTTGTTCCCGGGAAGGGGTTAGTAGTGGGAATGCCCTACGAAAAACGAATATCCTTTCCAAGTCTTTTTCCCTCTCCGATGAAGGTTCGGTCAACGCTTTTCTTTTGTTCACCTTCTCCCCACTCTATCCACGCCGCACGCCCCGTCTCCACGCTCACTCTATTTCAGCGCGAAAAAACTACATACAGAAAATCTCACCCTATCTGCGCTGCTTCAAACTTGCTTTCTGCTTTCAACCTCTTCGCTTTTTCAACCTACGCACTCCTGTAAAAATTCATGCTTTCCGTAGGGCTTTATATTTCAAAAAGCATAAAATCGGAGATCACCCCCCATTTTTCCACCCCTTGTTCAAAAAAAATTGCATTTTTTGAAAAACACCCCCCTTTTTTTCGCATACATTTGCCAAAAAATAACCTTTTATGTCAACCATCCGCTTTACCGCACTCGAAGAAGTATTTAACCGGCAACCGCTGCCCACGCCTTCCGGTCTGGGCCGAATCTCTTCCTTTTTCGGAGAAAATGTATTTGGCGACCACGCTATGCAGCAGCATCTTACGAGCGATGTGTACGAAAAAGTAAAACAAACCATTAATGAAGGCGGACAAATTGATCGGGCTATTGCCGAACAGGTAGCCAGCGGGATGAAAGACTGGGCCATTTCCAAAGGAGGCACACATTATACACACTGGTTTCAACCCCTGACCGGCACTACCGCCGAAAAGCATGATTCTTTCTTTGAACCCGTAATTGGCGGAGAAGGACGTGCCATTGAAAAATTTAGCGGGAGTATGCTCATCCAGCAGGAACCCGATGCCTCCAGCTTCCCCAGCGGCGGAATCCGTAATACCTTTGAAGCACGTGGCTACACGGCCTGGGACCCCTCTTCGCCGGCATTTATGATAGGTAAAACCCTGTGTATTCCCACCATTTTCATTTCATACACCAGCGAAGCGCTCGATTACAAAACACCCCTGTTGAAAGTGTTGAGTGTGCTCGACAAAGCAGCCACCGACGTATGCCAGTATTTTGATAAAAACATCACTAAAGTCCATTCTACATTAGGCTGGGAGCAGGAATATTTTCTTGTGGATCAGGCGTTGTTCAATGCCCGTCCCGACCTGCTTATGACCGGCCGAGCACTGTTCGGCCACGCCCCTGCCAAAGGTCAGCAGCTCGAAGATCATTACTTCGGCTCCATTCCCGACCGGGTGTATGCCTATATGCGTGAATTTGAAACCGAGGCGCTGAAACTGGGCATCCCTGTAAAAACGCGCCACAACGAAGTAGCCCCCAACCAGTTTGAGTGTGCGCCCATTTTTGAAGAAGTGAACGTGGCCAACGACCACAACCTGCTGCTAATGGATCTGATGGATAAAATTGCACGCAAGCATAATTTCCGCGTGCTGTTCCACGAAAAACCTTTTGCCGGCATTAACGGTTCGGGCAAGCACAACAACTGGTCGCTGGCCACAAACACCGGGAAAAATCTGCTCGCTCCCGGCAAAACGCCCAAGGCCAATATGATGTTCCTCACTTTCTTTGTGAACACCCTGAAAGCCATTGAAGCCCATGCCGATATTCTCCGCGCCAGCATTGCTTCGGCTTCTAACGACCACCGTTTGGGAGCACATGAAGCGCCTCCTGCGATCATTTCCGCGTTCATCGGTCGTCAGTTGACGAAGGTGCTCAACGAGTTGGAAAAAAATGTAAAAAGCGGGAAAATGAGCCCCGAAGACAAAACGGAGCTTAAACTGAACATCGGCCGTATTCCGCAAATTTTGCTCGACAACACCGATCGCAACCGCACTTCTCCCTTTGCCTTTACAGGTAATAAATTCGAGTTCCGTGCGGTAGGTTCCTCGGCCAACTGCGGGAGTCCGATGATGGTACTCAATACGATTGTCGCTTCGCAGCTTATCCAATTCAAAAAAGAAGTGGATGCACAGCTTGCCAAAGGCGGAGATAAAGATGAAGTGATTCTGCAAACCCTTCGGAAATACATTATCGAGTCGAAAAAGATCCGTTTTGAAGGCAACGGCTATGGTGAAGAATGGGTAAAAGAGGCTGCCAAACGCGGTTTGTCGAATATTCGCGACACCCCCCGTTCGCTCGATGTGCTGCTGCACAAAAAAACCATCAAGCTCTTTGAAGAAACCGGTGTGCTTACCCAACGCGAACTGGAAGCCCGCCACGAGATAGAGCTGGATCGCTATGTGCTCAAAATCCAGATTGAATCACGTTTGGTAGGCGATATCGCCATGACCCGTATCGTACCTTCGGCCATCAAGTACCAAAACCTGCTGCTCGAAAACCTCGAAAGGCAACAGCAGCTTTTCGGCACAGCCGGAAAAAAACAAACCGAAGGACTACAGAAGCTCGTAAACGAGATTACCACGCATATCAATACCATTATCGTAGAGATCAAAGAAATGATCGAGGAAAGGAAAAAGGCCAACAACCTTACCGACTCACGCGAACGCGCAGTGGCCTACTGCGACAAGGTAAAACCTTATTTCGATTCAATCCGCTACCATGCCGACAAGCTGGAGATCAAAGTGGACGACGAGCATTGGTCTATGCCCAAGCTGCGTGAGCTGCTGTTCACCAAATAAGCTATTCTTTTTTAGTACAGAAGGTCTGCTGCGGCAGACCTTCTTCTTTTAAGGAATATTATTGCTTATTTTTGTGCCTTATCCCATTGCCTTATGCTACAAGCCGTATTGGTCGATGACAGTCCCGAATCGCGCGAAAACCTCAGGGCCGATTTGGCTGCGGTTTGTCCGCAGGTAGAAATTTTGGGCGAAGCCGACAGCGTGGTCAACGGCGCAAAATTGATCAGGCAGGTGCAGCCTTCGCTCGTGTTTCTCGATATCCAATTGGGCGACGGCTCCGGTTTTGATATTTTAGAAATTTTAGGTGAAATAAAATTCAACCTCATTTTCACTACCGCTTCCGATGCCTACGCAGTGAAAGCCTTCCGCTATTCGGCGATCGACTACCTACTCAAACCTATCGATCCCGAAGAGCTGAAAGCGGCCGTCGAAAAAGTTTCGGGCAGGGGGCATACGCCCAAAGAATCGCTTGGTGTGCTGCTGGAACATATTCGTCAGCCGAAACCCCAGCGCCGCATTACCCTCCATACGCTCGATAAAATTCATGTGGTCAATATCAACGACATTGTGCGTTGCGAAGCCGATGTGAATTACACCCGTTTTTTCTTTTCGAACGGCACGGCATTGCTGGTCACCAAAACACTCAAAGAATACGAAGAGCTGCTCAAAGAACACCAGTTTCTGCGCGTACACCAGTCGCACCTGGTCAACTCGGGCTACATTCGCGAATTTGTAAAAGCCGACGGAGGATACCTCGTCATGAACGATCGCTCGCAGGTACCCGTATCGACCCGCAAACGCCATAGTGTGCTCGAAGCGCTCAACTCACTTTAACGGCATTACTGCGTCTAAATTTTTTGCATGTTAAGTACCGCCCCTCTAGCCGAACGAATGCGTCCTAAAAGCCTTGCAGAATATACGGGGCAAGAGCATCTTGTAGGCAAAGGCTCGGTATTGTACAACGCCTTGCAAACGGGAAATATCCCTTCAATGATTTTGTGGGGACCTCCCGGAGTGGGCAAAACCACCCTGGCGCAGCTTGTCTCGCACACGCTGAAACGTCCTTTTTATACCTTGAGCGCTATCAGCTCGGGGGTAAAAGAAGTGCGCGAAGTGATCGAAAAGGCAAAAAGTCAGGGTTTGTTCGGCGCACAGAATCCTATTTTGTTCATCGATGAGATACATCGTTTTAACAAAGCGCAGCAGGATTCGCTGCTGGGAGCCGTAGAAAAAGGCTGGATCACGCTTATCGGTGCCACCACCGAAAATCCTTCGTTCGAAGTGATCTCCGCTTTGCTTTCGCGTTGTCAGGTTTACGTGTTGCGTCACCTTGAACGTGAGCAGCTTATCGGACTGCTCGAAAACACCATTCGCGAAGACGAAATTTTGCGCCAGCGTACTATCGTGTTGGAAGAAACCGATGCCTTGCTGATGATTTCGGGAGGCGATGCGCGCAAGCTGCTGAACGCGCTCGAAATTGTAGTGAATGCCTCGCCCGAGGGAGAAATACGGATCAACAATCGTGCTGTATCAGAAATTATCCAGCAAAACCTGGCCTTGTACGACAAAGGCGGGGAGCAGCATTACGACATTATTTCGGCCTTTATCAAATCTATTCGGGGCAGCGATCCCAATGCAGCGGTGTATTACCTGGCACGTATGGTCGAAGGCGGAGAAGATCCCTTGTTTATCGCCCGCCGTATGCTGATTCTTGCTTCGGAAGACATAGGCAATGCCAATCCTACGGCGCTGGTGATCGCCAACAACACTTTTCAGGCGGTCAATTCGGTAGGCTGGCCCGAGTCGCGGATTATTCTTTCGCAATGCGCCATTTACTTAGCTACTTCGGCCAAGAGCAATGCTTCGTACGACGCCATTAACAAAGCGCAGGAAACAGTTCGGAAAACCGGTAATCAGCCCGTGCCTTTGCACATCCGCAATGCGCCTACCAAGCTGATGAAAGACCTAGGTTACGGCAAAGAATACAAGTACGCACACAGCTACGAAGGCAATTTTGCAGCACAGGAATTTTTGCCCGAGGCGCTAAAAGGTACCGTGTTTTACGAGCCGGGCAAGAACAAGCGCGAAGAAGAGCTGCGGCAGTTTCTGAGAAACCGCTGGAAAGAGAAGTATGGGTATTGATCAGAAATATTCGGACAGAAATTATTCTCTTTTCTTCTGTCTCTTTTTGTAAAGATCATACAATATCCCATCCGACAAGCCCACTTTGGGTACAAACATCTGACTCACTTCGGCGTAGCGCATCACCGAAAGGTAAATATCGGCCGCAGGCACGATCACGTCGGCCCGGTCGGCACGTAAGCCCAGCTTGTGAATGCGATCTTCGACCGAATACGAGTTCAGGTAAGCATGTAATCGCTTGATATCGCTGTACTGAATTTCGTTGTGCTCGTCGCTGCGATTCATCTTGAGCAAACGGTTGATATTGCCTCCCGTTCCAATCGCAATGATCTCGCGGTGTTCGGGATTGAGGCTTTTTACCCATTCTTTCAGGTCGAGCCAGCGTTTTTCATCGACCTTGCCTTTGAGAATACGCAAGGTGCCGATCTTGAACGATTTCGACTGTTTTTTTTCGCCGTTTTCGAGCAACGAAATTTCGGTGCTTCCACCCCCTACATCAATATAGAGATACGATTTATCGCGCGCCAAACGCTGGGTAAAGAAGGTAGAAAAAATAAGCTCCGCCTCCATATCTCCGTCGATCAGCTCGAGCTTAATACCCGTTTCGTTTCTGATCTCGTCCAGAATTTCCTTCCGGTTTTCAGCTTCGCGCATAGCCGAAGTGGCACAGGCACGGTACACCTCTATACCGTACACCTCCATCAGCAGCTTATACGCTTTGAGGGTTTTGATCAGCATCCGCACACGAACGGGCGAGATTTTCCGGGTGGTAAACACGTCTTCACCCAACCTGAGCGGTACCCGGGTCAACGAAATTTTCTTTACGACAGGAAATCCCTCCGTCTCTCCCACATCGCCAATGAGCAATCGCCCGGCGTTGGAACCTATGTCTATTGCCGCGTATATCACAATACAATTCGGTTTTGGCGCTTTAAAAGTAAAGTTTCGACCGCAGCCTGCCCGAAATTCCTGAATAAATTGCGGAAATTGTTAAAAAATAAAACGATAAGAAGCCCTTTTCACACAGCGATCAGTCCTCTTCGTGTTTCTGACGCAGGTATTTATACGTTTCGTACTGCGAACGAAAGGCCGTCTTGCCGGGTACTCCCGCATAACGGTTAAGCTGTGCGCGATCAATAATACGAGCTTTGGAAGTGCCTTTGAGCTGAATGGCCAAAATATCGAGCAGTGTCTGTCTGATATCGGGGTCAAAAACGGGAACCGCCACCTCGATACGCCCGTCGAGATTCCGGCTCATCCAATCGGCCGAAGACAAATAAATAAGCGCATTTTCGTTGTTGCCGAACACATATACGCGGGCATGTTCCAGAAAACGATCCACAATGCTCAGCGCTTCGATATTTTCGCTCATGCCTTTTACGCCGGGAATCAGCGAGCAGATACCCCGCACGATAAGCTGTATCTTCACCCCCGACTGACTGGCCTGGTAAAGCTTACGGATCATTTCCTCATCGACCAGGTTATTCAGCTTGAGTAAAATGTAAGCCGGTCTTCCTTCGCGCGCATGACGAATCTCTTCCTGAATAAGCTCGGTAAGCCGTTTGCGCATATTAAAAGGAGAAACGAGCAGGTGCTTAAAATTGGCACGCTCGTAATTCCGCTTGAAAAAATCGAACACTTTCTGCACCTCTGTAACCAGTTGGGTATGCGCAGTAAGCAAGGAATGGTCGCCGTAGATCAGCGCATTTTTATCGTGGAAATTTCCGGAACCGATATGCGCGTATAGCTGTGTTTTTTTCTTCTCGCGCCGCGCAATGAGCAACAGCTTGGAATGCACCTTTAAGCCGGGCACACCGAAAATCACCTTTACGCCTTCTTCTTCCAATTTACGCGACAGCTTGATGTTGTTTTCTTCATCGAAACGCGCCTGTAGCTCCACCACGGCAGTGACCTGTTTTCCGTTTTTAGCCGCGTTGATCAACGCATTGACAATTTTCGATTTTTCGCCCACGCGGTACAGGTTGATCTGAATAGAAACCACTCTCGGGTCGATAGCCGCTTCGCGCAGCAAATCGATCAGGTAATCGAACGAATGAAAAGGAAAGCTGAGCAGCACGTCTTTTTTGCGAATCACGTCAAACAAACTGCGTTGTCCGGCCAGCATACGGTGCGAAAGCGGTGGCCAGGGCTCGTTGAGCAGCGAAGCATCGATACCCGGAAAACGGATAAAATCTTTAAAATTATGATAGCGGGCGCCGGCAATTATATTTTCAGCATCCGAAAGTTTGAGTTTTCTGCTGATAAATTGCAGCATCTCTTTCGGCATTTTACTGTCGTAAATAAAGCGTACAGGCTGGCCCTGTTTTCTTTTTTTGATGCTTTTGGAAATTTTTTCGAGGAAACTTTGGGCGATGTCGTTATCAATATCGAGCTCCGCATCGCGGGTCATTTTGAGGGTATAAGCTTCGAAAGTATCGTAGTCAAAATTGGAGAAAATTTCTTTCAGGCAATAGCGCAGCACATCGTCTAACAGCATGAAAAAGGTCTTGTCTCCCTCTTTGGGCAATACCAAAAACCGAGGCACTATACGCGAAGGCACTTCGATCAGGGCATAATGCGCCGCCGTTTCGTCGTGGCTGTAGCCCATTCTTACCGCCAAATAAATGGCTTTGTCGCGAAGCGTGGGGAACCTGCTTTTTTTATCGAGCAGTATAGGAAACAGGTTTTGACGCACCGAATCGTGGAAATAACGCCGCACAAACTCACCTTGTGCCGGAGAAAGATCCGTTTCGGTGAGGTGAAAAACACCTTTTTCTTCGAGCTCTTTGGTGATAAGCTGAAAAATACGGTCAAACTCTTTTTGCTGTTCCAGCACGGTCTGGTGTATCTTATCCAAAATACGACGCGGATCAAAACCCAGCTCTTTTTTCGACTTGTGATCGAGTGCGTTCATCCGTTTGAGGGTACCTACCCGCACCCTGAAAAACTCGTCGAGGTTATTGGAAAAAATACCGAGGAAACGCACCCTTTCGATCAAGGGAACCCGGTTGTCGGCCGCTTCCTGTAAGACCCGGGCATTAAAAGAAAGCCAGCTCAGATCGCGGTTAATGATTTCAAATTTTACAGCCTTTTGGCCCATGAGGTCTTTCTTTTTTTTAGCCATGCAAGGTAAAATAAGAAGGTTAAGCGAAGGTTAACTCAAAGTTAAGCCCTGCCGATTCGGAATACAAGTCCGACACGCGCTATATGCCGGATTTTTACTGTGCTACGTAGGTATAGGTAATGGTTCCTTCCTGCGGTTCGGCGGCGGTCGAAGAAGCGCTGAACTTGGCGCGGGCGGCAAAAGTCAGGGCGTCTTTTTCCATACATTCTTCGCTGTACGACGATTGTTGGGCATCAATACGCGTCGAAGTGACCTTGCCGTTACGCGATACTTTTATTTTCACCACTATCACCCCGCTTCCTATACAGCGGTACGAAGGTATGGGTAGGCGTTCGTCTTTTCTTCCGGGCAGATCGTAGGTGGCGGTGGTTCGGCCTTTAAATGCCCCCGAAGAAGTCGGTTGTGCCTGCCCGTTGGCAGTGGTATTCGGGTCTCGCGAGACCCTATCGGGCAGGGCAGTTACAGACGACTCTCCGCCGGCCTGACTCCCTCCGTTTTCGCCACGAGTAGCGGCCAGTCTATCAAATTCGGCCTGTTCAAAGGCTTTCAGATCGCGGTACACCTGATCATCGACCGACGAACGGCTAAAGCGGCTATCGTATCGCCCCGTTCGCGTTTCGCGACTGTCGGCCAGGTCGAAAGCCCGGTTGCTTATGGCTTCTCCTTCGGCATTAGATACAACCGCATCTTCTTGCGCAGGCACCTGTACATCGGGCACAAATACCATCTCGATGGTCTCGCTTCCGGGAGTTTGCCGCTCATACACCTCGACCACCACGGCATTACGCGAATACAGGAACACCAGCAGGTGAAGCAGCAAAGTAGCTATTACATAAGGATACTGTCGCAGAAAAATGGAAAATCGCGCAGGGGTCATGGTACAAAGATCAGGAAAAAAGCACAATCAGACAAAGCCTGAAACGCTTACCGTTCATAAAGTAAAATTGAGTAATTGGCATAATATAGTATCTTTGCCCCTCTAAAATTTTTGGGATACATGGACAGGAAATCCGTCATCGGTCTGATTCTGATTGCGCTCATTTTGGGCATTTTCACTTACCTGAACACACCGTCGGTCGAAGAAGAACGCGCCCGTCAGGCAGCACGCGACAGCATCGCACTGGCACAGCAAAAAGCCAAACCGATTGAAGTGGAAGCCGAACCCGCGTCGAACGACACCACCCTCGTACAAGCTTCCGGAGCCTATACGGATTCTACCGTAGCCACCGTTTCGAACGATTCGCTGCGAACCGCACAGGAAACCGCCCGTCTGCAAAGCCGTTACGGCGCATTCGCAGCCGCTGCCATTGGCGAAGACTCCCTTTACGTGCTCGAAAACGAAAAGCTGAAAGTATATTTCCGCTCCAAGGGCGGACACATCGCATACGTTGAGCTGAAAGAATATCAGACCTACAAGGATTTTGTCAATAAAGGCGAAAAAGTGCCCCTCAGGCTGTTCGATGAAGATTCTTCTTCGCTCGCGCTTAGCTTTTTCTTTGAAGATCAGCGTTTGCAAACGAGCGATTTCTATTTCAGTACCATAGCTCCTACGATCCAAAGCGTAGAAAAAAGCGATTCAGTTACGTTGGTATTTCGACTGGCCTCTTCTAATGTAGTAGCAACCGGTACGAAGCAATACATCGATTTTATTTATACCCTGCACGGTGATTCTTACATACTCGATTTTAAGGTCGATGTAAAAGGCTTTCCGCAGGAAGTGGTACAAAGCATTGAGCTCAACTGGCAGATGAAAATGCTTTCGACCGAGAAGCTCATCGACAACGAGCGCATGGTGTCTTCGGTGTTCTACAAATACAATGGCGAAGGACGTTCCTACCTGAGCGAGACCAGCTCCGACAAGCTGCAGCTCGAAACCGTAACGAACTGGGTAGCCTTCAAACAAAGCTATTTCTCGGCCATTATCTTTTCGCCCGAGGGCATCCGTAATCAGGGTTCCGAAATTGCTATCAACACCTTGAATTCAGGGCGTTATATCAAAGGATACGAAGCCAACCTCAACCTGAGTTCCAATTCGGGTAACACGGTAGTGCCCCTGCGTTTTTATTTCGGTCCCAACGACTACCACGAGCTGAAAAAAATGGGACACGACATGGAAAATATTGTCAACCTCGGCTGGGGAATCTTCGGCTGGGTGAACAAATACCTTGTCATTCCGGTGTTTAATTTCTTAGAAAGCTTCGGACTGAACTACGGCATCATCATCCTGTTGCTGACCATTATCGTGAAGCTGCTTATTATGCCGCTCACCTACCGCAACTACAAATCGAGCGCTAAAATGCGTGTGCTGAAACCCGAAGTGGAAGAGATTGGCAAGCGTTACGGTAAAGAAGATGCCATGAAAAAACAGCAGGAAGTGATGGCACTTTACCGCCGTTCGGGCGTGAATCCCATGGCGGGCTGTATCCCCCTGCTGATTCAGATGCCCGTACTGATCGCCGTATTCCGCTTTTTCCCCGCCGCCATCGAGCTGCGTCAGGAAAGTTTCCTCTGGGCCGAAGACCTTTCTGCGTACGATTCCATTCTCCAGCTCGGATTCCACATTCCTTTCTACGGCGACCATGTCAGCCTCTTTACCCTGCTCATGTGCGTATCGACCATTCTGATTACCCGTATGAACAGCGGACAAATGGACACCTCTATGCCCGGTATGAAAGTGATGATGTACGTATTCCCCATCATGATGCTGTTCTTCTTTAATAATTTCTCTTCGGGACTGACCTACTATTATTTTATCGGTAACATTCTCTCGCTCATTATCATGTGGGCTATTAAAAAATGGTTTATCGACGAGAAAAAACTGCTGGCCACCATTCATGAAAACCGTAAAAAGCCGCAGTCGCCTAAGAAATCGGCATTCATGCAACGCCTCGAAGAAGCAGCTCGTCAACGTCAGCAACAGCAGCAAGGCAAGAAGAGAAAATAAGCCTTATACGCCATCCTATATCAACGGGAGATAAGTACCACACTTTATCTCCCGTTTTTTTTATGCTTTTTTATGGAATCTTCGATGTGGGGGCATCTTACCCCGAAAAGAAGAATATGAAATATTGTGTATTTCTCTTATTACTCCTGTCGGGTCTGTCCGCAAAAGGAAAAGACCTGGAGCTGAAAACCACCATCGAAGGCGTAACCGTATTCCGCAACGGTGCCCAGGTAACCCGAACCGGCACGCTCAGCATTCCGGTGGGCGAACACCTGATAAAAGTGAAAAACGTTTCGCCACTGCTGCTTAAAGAAAGTATTCAGGTAAACGGAGAAGGCACTTTCACCCTGTTATCGGTCAACTACCAACAGGATTATACCGAACAAACACCCGCTGCCGACATTCGCGCGCTCGAAGCCCGCGAGCAGGAAGTACGCCGTAAGCTCGAAGAGATACAGGTAAAACTCGAAGTGCTGCGCAGCGAAGAAGAAATCATTTCTACCTTAAAAAAACTGATACTCGACCAGCCTAATGCGGTCGATCAGGTGATCAAAGCGCAGGAAACCGCACGGGTACGCCTCACACAGATAAAAACCGAGCAGCTCAGACTCGGGCGCGAACAAAAACAACTGCAACAAGAAGAGCAGCGTGTAAGTCAGGAGCTCAGTGCCAAAAAGTTGCCCAAAGCGATATTCGAAAATGCCATCGTGATCAAAGTAGCAGCGAAGCAGGAAAGCCGGGCTTCGTTTACCGTGAATTACCTCGTACAAAATGCGCGCTGGTATGCCACGTACGACATCCGAGTAAACGATATTTCCCAACCGCTTAGCCTGCGTTACAAAGCCAATATTTCGCAACAAACCGGCGAAGACTGGAACAAGGTGAAGCTCACACTTTCGTCGGGCGACCCCTCTGTATCGTCCGAAAAGCCACAGTTACAGGCCTGGTGGCTGCGGCTCAACGAAGCGTACGCAGCACCCCGAAAAGCGGGTTCCAATTTTGATCGGTATTCGGGTAATCAGTACCTGAAATTGCAGGGGCGGGTCACCGACGAATACGGCGATCCGCTAGCCTTTGCCAACGTAATGGTAGTAGGCAGCACTATCGGTGCGGCCACCGATATGGAGGGCTTTTACATGCTCACTCTACCCCCCAACGCAAAGCAGGTACAGGTTTCTTACATAGGTTATAAAACTACCACGCTGAACATTTCAGGCGAAAAGCTCAATGTCATTCTACCCGAAGAGGAGGTTCGACTGGAAGAAGTAGTTATCACTAAAGAAGCATCCGCGAAACACTCCGTTTCTACCGCTTCGGTAGAACGTGCTCCTGTGCGGGGCGCCAGGGGCAGAAACAAAACTTCGGCGGCTTCGGTAAGCGTACCGGTAGTGACGCCCGTCGAGAATATCATTCAAACCGAATTCAGCATCGAACAGCCTTATACCATTCCTTCCGACACCCGGCATTACACGGTCGAAATACAGGAGCTGGAGCTTCCGGCCACTTACCAGTATTACTGCGCCCCACGGATTGACAAAGAGGTATTCCTCACCGCCCGGCTCACGCAATGGGATCAGTACAACCTGCTCGAAGGACAGGCCCAGGTCTTTTTTGAAGGTACTTATGTAGGTCAAACGCTGATCGATGTAAAATACCTCAGCGATACGCTCGAAATAGCCTTAGGACGCGACAAGCACATTCAGGTAGAACGCCAAAAAATAAGAGATTATCAGAAAAAGCAATGGGTGGGCAGCGACCGTTTTGTAGCGCGCGAATGGGAGATAAAGGTACGCAACGGTAAAAAGCAAAAAATTTCGCTGCTGCTCGAAGATCAGTTTCCCTTAACAGCCGACAGCCGCATTGAGGTGAAACAGGAAGAACGTTCGGGCGGCAAGCTGGAGGAAAAAACGGGAATTGTGAGCTGGCACATCACGCTGGAACCTTCGCAGACAGAAACCCGGAAGCTGCGTTATACCGTGAAGCATCCCAAAGGTTATTGGGTAGGACTGGATTAATACCTCCCCTTTCCTGCCCGGTTTCAAAAAAGCCCCCCGACATTTACTGTCGGGGGGCTTTTTATGAATAAAACTATCGAGAATTGTGTCACAGATGATTCAAAATGACACTATTTTACAGTTCTCAGTCAAATAAAAAACATATGATTATCAGATAGTTATATACCGTTGCGGTTTTCCAGTCAAATAAGAGACTAAGCCCAATAAGGTATATATAATGCAAATTTCTTACCCATTGTCGGGTCTTTGAGTTTTATTTTTTTCGAATCAAGCGCCTCCTTTATTAATCTCGATATTTGGGAGGTTTGTTTTTCACCCATCCTGAATCGTTCTCTCAAACTGGTATTGGTCATTCCTCCGCTTGAGAAATATTTGATAATGCTGTGCTGATATGCCGCTTCAATCCGTTCATCGAGTGTCATCTCTGCAAATTTCCGCGGACTATACATAATTACACGAAATGAATTTTCGGTTTCATAAAATCTTAACGGCGGTAATCCGAACAACTCAATGGATGCGACAGCCTTCTGAAATCCTGAGCCCCGTTCTTCACAAATATTATATCTCCTAAAAGCAGCAGCCAATATTTCATTTCTTGATTCGGGCGTAGTACCTATTAAGCGATCAAGCTGCTTAGTGGGTAACAATTTCCCAGGATTCGAAACTTCAATGCGATCATCAAAAATTTCTATCATCGGACCTGAGCCACGGATGGTAAAATCCTGATGGATAAGTGCATTTGCTATAATTTCGCGAAGGGCTACCTCAGGATACACCGATGTTTCTGTTCGAAGCGCATTTTTTATGATTTCGCTTCCCGGAAGCAAAGCACGGATAAAACCAATTAAACCGCTGAAACCAATAGCATAAGCCTTTGAACCCGGATATTCTTTTTCGGTTATAAGTTTGTTAACTCCCTGATACCGAATAAGACGAATAGTCTTCCGTGATAAGCTGTCAAAATCATTCAGATTTTGGGCTGCTGCTAATGCTCCAAAATTGGTAATATAAAATCCGGCACCGTCTATACATTCAATCATACGTTCATTCTGCATCCACTGTAAAATCTCATCGTGATTTTGTGGTACAGGCTTGTTCAACAGCCCAAAAATACTACGATAGTCCAACAGGTTCAATACTTCATGCGAAGGCAATAAAGGCGAACAATGCAATTCTTCAAACTGAGGAGTTTTGCTATTTAGCATTAGGCTACCAACCTCTGGTCGGGAAGCTTTGCGCGTACTACCTCCACTACGGATATATGTATCTTCAATAGTTCCGTTTTTCAGATGAACAGGTTTAATTTTGCTTTCAGCAATACAAACAAAAAGCAAGGGCACATTTCAATACAATTCGATACTGTGATCAATTTTTACCACAGGTGAAATCGCGTCTCTTCCAAGATTACTCAGTTTTTCAAGGATAATCGTTGCCTGCTGTTGCGTGATTCCCACTAGCTTTCCACTACTGTCTTCCACGCCAAATACCAAAAAACCGCCACCAGGTAAATTGGCAAAAGCAGAAAGATGCCTAATAAGTTTTTCTTTGTTCGGTGACAGGTCCTCTTTCCAATCTAACTCATTCAATTCCTGCGGTATCGGTTGCAAACTATGTGCTAACAATGCAACCGCTCTATTTACCCAATTTTTCATCATTTTCTTCTTCTAGTTTAAGTAAAAATACTACTCATTTTTAATTTTGATAGCTATTACCCTCACCTTTTCGCAAGTATATAATTCATTTTCAAACAAATGCACTAATCAAATCACCTCTCTACTCTCACCTATTAAAATATCGGATTCCATATTCATTCTATGCGACTTAAAATATCCTTCAAGTATAACAAACGAGATAACAGGACTCATAAATATGTAATCGGCAAAAAAAAGAACCAGGGTTATACCTGGTTCTTTTTACTACCGACAAATATCGTCGGGGCTTTTTAAATACTTCAGAAAAAATAATCAGATATCGATCTTGGCGTACCTTGCGTTTTTCTCAATGAATTCGCGGCGTGGCGGCACATCGTCGCCCATGAGCATAGAGAAGATGCGATCGCACTCGGCGGCGTTTTCGATGGTTACCTTACGCAGGGTGCGGAACTGAGGATTCATGGTAGTTTCCCACAACTGCTCGGCGTTCATTTCTCCGAGACCTTTGTAGCGTTGTACGTTCACGCTGCTGTCTTTCCCGGCACCTTTCAGCTCGCGAATCAGGGTGTCGCGCTGCTCGTCGTTCCAGGCGTAACGCGCGCTTTGCCCTTTCTTGACAAGGTACAGCGGCGGAGTGGCGATATATACGTGACCGTTCTCGATCATTTCTTTCATGTAACGGAAGAAGAACGTAAGGATCAGCGTTTCGATGTGGCTTCCGTCCACGTCGGCATCACACATGATCACCACTTTGTGATAGCGCAGCTTGCTAATGTCGAGTGCTTTGCTGTCTTCTTCGGTACCTACTTTTACGCCGAGGGCGGTATAGATATTTTTGATTTCTTCGTTTTCGAAGATTTTGTGGTACATGGCTTTTTCCACGTTGAGGATTTTACCCCGCAGCGGCATAATGGCCTGAAAACGGCGATCGCGGCCCTGCTTGGCCGTACCGCCGGCCGAATCTCCCTCGACCAAAAATAGCTCGCATTGCGCCGGATCGCGCTCTGAACAGTCGGCCAGCTTACCGGGCAGGCTGGTGCCTCCCATTACGCTTTTGCGTTGCACCATCTCGCGGGCTTTACGTGCCGCATGACGGGCCTGGGCTGCCAGAATCACTTTCTGTACAATCTGACGGGCGTCTTTCGGGTTTTCTTCGAGGTAATTAGCCAGCATTTCACCCACCGCCTGATCCACGGCACCCATTACCTCATTGTTGCCCAACTTGGTTTTGGTCTGCCCTTCAAACAGCGGCTCGGCTACCTTCACCGAAATTACGGCGGTTAATCCTTCGCGAAAATCGTCACCGACAATCTCGAATTTGAGGTTTTTGAGCATGCCCGAATCGTCGGCGTATTTTTTGAGCGTACGGGTAAGTCCGCGACGGAAGCCCGCTAAGTGCGTACCTCCTTCGTGGGTATTGATGTTGTTCACGTAAGCGTGAATATGCTCTGAAAACGAAGTATTGTAGATCATGGCTACTTCTACGGGAATCCCGGCTTTTTCGCCTTCCATGTACATTACATCGGTGGTAAGCGCTTCGCGGTTTTGGTCAAGGAAACGTACAAACTCGCGCAGCCCGCCTTCGCTGAAAAACACATCACTTACGAAATTACCCTCTTCGTCGGTAATACGCTTGTCGGTTAAGGTCAGGTGAATGCCTTTGTTCAGAAAAGCCAGCTCCCTCAGACGAGAAGCCAACGTATCGTAATTGTATTCCGAAACGGTAAAAATAGACAGATCGGGCTTGAACGTAACGATAGTACCACGGTAGGTGGTGACACCGGTTTCTTTCACGCTGTACAGGGGCTTACCGATGCTGTATTCCTGAATGTATTCTTTACCGTCGCGATGCACATTCACTGCCATGTGGGTAGAAAGTGCGTTTACGCAAGATACGCCCACTCCGTGCAAACCGCCCGAAACCTTGTAAGAATCTTTGTCAAATTTACCACCGGCGTGGAGTACGGTCATCACCACTTCGAGGGCAGAACGTTTTTCCTTCTCGTGATAATCGACAGGAATACCGCGACCGTTGTCTTTTACGGTAATGGAATTGTCTTCGTTGATGGTCACTTCGATATGGGTACAATGTCCGGCCAGCGCTTCGTCGATCGAGTTATCAACTACTTCGTACACGAGGTGGTGGAGCCCTTTGACACCTACATCACCGATGTACATCGCCGGGCGCTTACGCACCGCTTCCAACCCTTCCAGTACCTGAATACTGTCTGCCGAATATTGGTTTTTTTCTTGAATCTCGCTCATATTTTTACGCAGGTTTTTTTCGTTTCGAAGGCTGTACACAAAGATAACACAGCCCTTTTTTTAAAGACCTGTAAAAATACGAAAAACGGCCGTTTTTTGCAAGAAAAAATCAACAGAAAAGCCCGATAAACAGCGGCTTTTGTTCAAATTTCCGAAGGGAGAAATTTGGCAGTTAGAAAGAATATGTTACACCGCCCATCAGGTTGAATCCCTGCACCGGGTATTGGTACCAATACTGGTAGCGTTGTGCAACTATATTATTGAAATTCAGGAAGGCCGAAAGCCGCTTGGTATAACGGTATTCCAACCCTATGTTGGCATCGACAAAAGGCTTGAGCTTTACGGGATACAAGCCATCGCGAAGCGCCACTCCCTCTACCGGACGCAAAGAAGGTGCCCAGCGGGTTCCCGTAGCCACGATGTCGAGCCTGACCAAAATTTTATCAAACAAATCATATACCCCAGAAGCAGTAACGCGGTAATCGGGCATATTCCAGGCATAAGCTTCGCGGGTAGTGGAATAATTGAAATATTCGCCTTTGAGCAGAAGCTTGAGCTTTTCTTCGCGCTGCCAACTGAGCTGACCCGATACCGAGAAAATATCAATATTATCGTACATCACCCTAAACTGGTTGTGCAAAGAATATACGGTATCGGTATAAAACAGCGCCACATCGCCCGCTTTCAGGAAAGAAGCTTTGAGGTTAAAAGCTACCGAACGGCTAAGCGCACCCCTGAATCCACCGTACAAATGCAGCTTGCGATTGGTGTTACGAAGATCGATTTCAGAGATTATAAACGGATTTTCAGCCGCGAGCGAACGGAAAGAGTTGCGTTGCACATTACCGTTTACCCCGGCGTAAGGAATGAGCATGTCGTTAAACAGGCTGTACCGGAATTCCACATCGGGATAAAAATAAAATTTACCCGAACCATCGTACACATCGGCCGATACGGCCAGTCCCACTTTGGCAACCCAATTACGTCCATTGGTAAGAATCGTGGGGTTGAGCGTAGCCAGTATATTTTCCTGCGCCGCCGGCGGAATCACATTGCCAGTACCCAGCCTGTTCTGCCTTACCGAAGGAAGAAAACGGTTATAGGAAGCTGAAAAGCCCAGTCCGAAAATTTCTCTTCCCACCTTTTTGTGAAGCTTGGTTTTACCCGAAAAATAATTTTCGGTAGCCTTATATGCATCGCCAAAATTGTAGTACTGCAGCTCTTCGCGGTGATTCAACTTCAACGTATCGGGATGGAAAGTGCCGAGCGAGACCTGTGCCCCTACGTAATTATACCGCTGACGGATGCGATCCTTACTTGTAATTCCATCGGGATACATCGTAAGGTCTTGTATGGTATCGGGTCGGAAACCGTAATAATGCACCACGTTACGCTGGTAATCGACGCCACCGCCAATTTCCAGCTTTTTGGTATAGTGCCGTATAAAAGCCCCGGCATTGTTGTCGGAAAAACCCGAATACCCTACGTGCCTGATACCGCCCTGCGAAGAATGGTGACGGGCATAAATTCCGTAAGTGCCTTTTTTGTTATAGATGTCGTTGAAATAAATTTCACCCAGCGGCATGGTATAAGATCCCACTCCTGCTTTGGCGTAAAAACGGTAGAGCTTTTCCAGGTCTTTCCGTTCGGAAAGGTTCACTGCTTTGAGGCGTTCGGGCTCGGTCTTCACTTCGGTGCGCGAAGGCACATTGCTGTATGCCATAGGCGGAACCGAAACCGAAGTGTCGGCCGTTTGCGGCGTTTCGGGTATGCGTCGCGCACGATCGATAGGACGCGGGGCACCCGACACGATTACCTGTACGCCGTAAATGGAAGTCGATTCCGTTCCTCCCTCTTTCTGCTGCGCCACGGCTGCACTAAAAGTGAACAGGGCTGCAAAAACCAATGCTGTTTTCATGTACATACCGTTTAATCTTGTATTTCGGGAAAATCAGAGTCTGTGCCGGGCAGTCCCGACTCATCTATAGATTCTATGTTGCGCCGCTCATTCTGGAGGTTTTCCTGCTCGATGATGCGGTTGTACTTTTCTTCGGCCACCGGCACGATTTCGTCGGCCGCTTTGTAGTTATCAATAATACTTTTCAGCGTGGCCTTAGCCTGAAAAGGATCGTTGAGCGCCACATAATTATCGGCCAGCAGGATATAGGCTTTAGCCAGCCAGTAATCGTAGTTAGGCTTTACCTGGGCGTAATCGAAAATTTCTTTCTCCGACTTGCGGTAATCGCCCTGCAGGTAATAGATCCGCGCTATCTGGTACCGCGACTCGGCCCAACGTACGTTTTTGGTGAGTGCTGCCACACGGAGGTAATCGCTGAGCGCTTTGTTCAGTTCCTCTTTTCTGAACAACGACTGCGCGGCTACAAAATGGGCTTCGGAACGCAGATCGTCTTTGAGTCCGGCGTCGCCCAACACCTTGCGCGCATACACCTCTGCCTGTGCATAATCGCCGGTAAGGTAATAGCAGCGCATAAGCCCGAGCTGTGCATCGAACGATATCGAAGGCTGAACGGCTACTTTTTCGAGCTCGCGGAAATGGCCCAGCGAGCGGGGATAGTCTTTGCGGGCATACCAGGCCGTAGCCAGTCGCAGGTGCGTATATTCGAGGTAAGGATTACCGGGCACGCGACTTACGTACTCGTAATCGGGCAGCGCCAACTCTTCTTTCTGCTGGCGGTAAAGGCATTCGGCACGGTAAAAATGTGCCTGTGTGGCATAAGTACCGGCGGTAAACTGACCGATGTATTTGTTAAGCTGCACAATGGCTTTTTCGCAATCGCCGCTTTCGTAGGCATTTTCGGCAAGGTCCCACAGCGTATTTTCGATTTCTTTATCCGAACCACCCTGCTTATCATATTGCCGCACCAGCGCCACCCATTCGTCCACCCTGCCCTGCTCGGTAAGCACGGGCTTGAGTCCGTCGAGCGCCGTTTTGACATCTTCCGGATTGGTGTATTCGCTGAGCATACGGCGATAAATCTCTTCGGAACGTTTGTAGTTGCGGTCGCGGTAATAGGTCAACGCCATATAGCCCAGGGCTTTGCGCACATTCGGGCTGGAAGGATAGCGTGAAATGTATTGCTGGTAATAATCGATGGCCTGCTGGCGTTCGTCGTTTTCACGGTGTATCTGTGCAATTTCAAAAATGGATTCGGGCACGTATTTCGACGAAGGAAAATCGGTGAGCAATTGCCGTAAGGAGCTGATTGCCTCTTTCGACCTGCCCAGCAGATTGTTGCAAAGCGCCGACTGGAAAAGGGCATAATCGCGTGCGCCTGTACTACCTCGGTAAGCGGCTGTGTAAAACTGCACGGCATTGTCATTTTCCCGTTTGACGTAATAAATATCGCCTATGCGAATATTGGCATCGGTAACCCGCACCTTATCCTGTTCGTCTTTGTCGGCTACGTATTTCCTAAACAACAGCAAACTTTGATTAAGGCTGGCGAGATCGGCATTGCGATTGGCCTGAAGCTGATCCATCCCTTTGTCGTACCAGGCGTAGGCCATATTGTAATTGGCCAGGTTGTAATAAGCCGAAGAAAAAGCGCCCGGTTCGCGCTGAAAAGCTTCGTAAGAGCCGATGGCTTTGTCGTATTCGCGCAGCGCATACTGGCATTCGGCAATCCAAAAACGACTTTCGTAATTGAGCTTTTTGTCGATCGGATAGGTTTTTACTTTCTCGAAAAAAGAAAGCGCTTCGCGGTAGTTATTGTTGCGAAACAGCTCCACACCTCGATTAAACGCCACCATCTGATAAGCGGTTTGCATCCGGAAATCTTTCTGCTTGATTTTATCGAGAGCCTGCAAGGCTTCGGCGTAATTACGCGTAGTCAGATACACGTTAATCAGAAAAGAATAGGCTTCGTCGCGACGACTGCTGTTGGGGTATTTCTCCAAATATTGCTGCAAAGCGGTGATCGCTTCGTGGAAAGGATTATCAGATAATTCATACGCCAGGCGGGCGTACGAAAACATAGCATCTTCCTGTACCCTGGGGTCGGCTTCAAGTCGGGCGGCACCTTCGTAAGCATTACGGGCAAACGATTTTTCGTTCATTCGCAGGTAACATTCGGCCAGGTGATAATAGCCGTTTTGCGCCATGGCATCGTTACCGTTAACCGTGCGATTCAGATAAGGCGCAGCCTTGTGGTACATACCGCTGCGGTAATAAGCATAGCCCATCTGATAATTTTCTTCGCGCGTGGGAGTAACAGATTTGATATACTGTTCGAGGTAAGGCACCGCCACATCGTAGCGCTGCAACTGGTAGTACGAATCTCCGATAAGATGTGCCAGCTCGGGCTTACGTTTTTCGGAAGCCGAATCGAGCAGCGGCGGCGCGTATTCGATCACGCGATCGTATTTCTGCTGCAGGTAATAAATCTGGGCAATGTAATACGGCACGAGCGATTTGAACGTGGCGCTTTCACGCAGCTTTTCAAAACCTTCGAGCGCTACCTGATACCGGTTCTCGTGGTAAGCGATGTGCGAATAATAATACAGGGCCGGCTCGCTGTATTCGGTATCCTTGTCTTTGATTTCGGCAAAAGCCATCGCCGCGGGGTTGGTGTCTCCCTGTTGGAAATGGCTGTATCCTTTTTTGAAAAAATATTCGGCCTGTTCGTTTTCGGGCAAATCGAAGCGATCTACTTTTGCAAAATATTCAAGCGCTTTTTTGTATTTCTTTTGGCTGTAGAAATGGCGACCGAGGTGCATATACACCATTTTTGCCTGCGGCGATTCGGGATGCAAATCGATAAAACGCTGAAGCAGGTACTCGGCATCGGGATGAAAAAGCTTCATCGCACAAAGCGCGTGGTAATATTCCGATAGGATCCGCACTTCGTCCTGCGTATCGGGTGTTTGGGCTATTACACGATCAAATTTTTCCTGAGCGGCCGAATACTTGGCTTTGTCGTACAGTTCAAGCCCTGCACGATAATCGACAGCTTCGTCGGTATATACCGTGGTTTTTTGTGCCCATGCACCGGATACCGCCAACCCCACGCACAACAAACAGACCAGCCTGCGTGCGGCACTCACAACATACGCCATCTTAATTTATTTTAATGAGTAAAATTAGGCAGGTGAGAGGGGGGATCGTGTGTGAAAGGTTTAAGTTTTCAACGCGTTTCTGTTAACATTATTTCACAACAGGGGCTGAAAACCGGGAGAAGCAAACGGTATTTTTTTGCGAACTTTACGTAGAAAATCAAATCAGGTTACCCTACCATGTCTGAAAATACCGAATCGCCTGTTATTGTCATCCGAAATGCCAGCATTTTTCAGGAAGACAACCTCGTTATCAAAGACGTGGATTTCAGCCTTCAGCGCAAAGAATTCGTTTACCTTGTAGGTAAAACGGGCAGCGGAAAAAGCAGTTTTCTGAAAACGCTGTACGGTGCGCTTCCCCTGCAACAGGGCGAAGGTACGGTGGCCGGCTACGATTTGCGTAAGCTGCGCCGCAGGCAAATCCCCTATCTGCGCCGTAAAATCGGCATTGTCTTTCAGGATTTCCAACTGCTTACCGACCGTTCGGTACACGACAACCTGCGTTTTGTGATGCGGGCTACCGGCTGGAGAGACCGTAAAAAAACCGATGCCCGTATCGACGAGCTGCTGCTTATGGTAGGGCTCGAAACCAAAGGCTTTAAAATGCCGCACCAGCTTTCGGGTGGGGAGCAGCAACGGGTATCTATCGCGCGCGCGCTGGTGAACGACCCCGAGCTGATTTTGGCCGATGAACCTACCGGCAACCTCGACCCCGAAACTTCGGCCGAAATATTGAACCTGATGTTTGCCATCAGCCGCCAGGGCACTGCGGTGCTTATGGCTACGCACGATTATACGCTCATGGAGCGTTTCCCCTGCCGCACTGTCAAATGCGAAAACCTCCGCATTACCGAAGTAACACCGGCAGCACACTTCAACCCCATGAATCCCATTATTTCGTAAATCCGATGCTTTCGATCCTCATACCGGTTTACAATTTCGACATCCGCAAGCTGGTGAACGAGCTTCACCGACAAGCTACCGAGAGCGGAAAAGAATTCGAGCTGGTTTGCCTTGACGATGCTTCGGAAGAGGCGTTTAAAGTGCTAAATCGGGAAATCGCTTCGCTGCCTCATGTGCGTTATACCGAGCTTCCTGAAAATATCGGTCGTGCCTGCATCCGCAACCGACTGGCCGAAGAGGCGCGTTTCCCCTATCTGCTGTTCATGGATTGCGATTCGCAGGTAGAAAGCCCCGATTTTATCCGGCATTACCTGCAGGAAGCCGAACCCGGCACGGTGGTGTATGGCGGCCGAAGCTACGATCCCGAGCCCCCCACAGACCCGGCGCTCTACCTGCGCTGGCTGTACGGAAAAGAGCGCGAATGCCTGACCCGTAACCTGCGTCAGATTCACGCCTACCGTTCGTTTATGACCAACAATTTTATGGTCCCGAAGGCCATTTTCCTCTCGATAAAGCTCGACGAAACCATCAAAGGGTACGGTCATGAAGACACCTTTTTCGGGTACCAGCTCAAAAAAGAGCGGATTCCGGTTGTGCATATCGACAATCCTTTGCGGCATATCGGACTCGAAAACGCCGAAAAATTTCTGGAAAACACCCGCAACGCCATCCGCAACCTGCACCAGCTTATACAACGCAAGGAAACCGATCACGATAACACCCTTTACGTGGCTTACCGCCTGCTGAACCAGGGGCTGACCCGTCCTTTATTCGCCCGCCGTTTCCTCAAAAAAGAAAAGGCGCTGCTCAAAAACCTCACCGGCCCCTATCCTTCCCTAAAAAAATTCGACAGCTATCGCCTGTATTACCTGCTCTACCTCGAACAGGAGCGATTGAAAAGGACAGCACGCCGATAAAATCACGTTATTGGGGGTAATTTTGACTATGCCAGCGAAGATATTATTAGCCGAAGACGAGGAGCACCTGCTCGACGTAGTAAAGCTTAACCTGGAGATCGAAGGCTATGACGTGGAAGCTTTTGCCAATGGCCGCGAAGCGCTCGAAGCCCTGCACACACATTCTTACGATTTGGTACTGCTCGATGTGATGCTACCCGGTATCAACGGCTTCGATATATGTCGCGAGTTCAGGCGCCGCGACACCCGCACTCCCGTTCTTTTTCTCACTGCCAAAGGCACCGGCGAAGATCGGGTTACCGGACTCAAAATAGGTGCCGACGACTACCTTGTAAAGCCTTTTCACCTCGAAGAGCTGCTGCTCAGGGTGCGTAACCTGATCCAACGGCACGGCAAAGCCGAAACACAGGACAATTTTTCTTTCGGCGCTTTTACCGTCAATTTCCTGACCTACGAAATCTTTAAAAACGAGGAAAAGCTGGCCGAGCTAACCAAAAGAGAAACCCTTTTACTCAAGATGCTGACCGAAAAACCCAATCAGGTCGTGTCGCGTGAAGATATTTTGGATAAAATATGGGGAGAAGACGCATTTCCTTCTTCACGTACCATCGACAATTATATCCTCGCTTTTCGGAAATATTTTGAAGAAAACCCCCGCGAACCGAGGCATTTTCATTCGGTAAGAGGCGTAGGCTATAAATTTACGCCCTAAGGAAGCAACCCTTTTACATTTTCAGCGTCTTACTCTTGAAAACAGGCAGATTAGCTACCTCCTTACTTCCTGTTTTTACTGGTTTTATATTTTCCTTGCAGGTTTGCCTGAGAAGAGTTCAGCCGGACTCTTTTCAGGCTTTCTTTTTTCCTCCCAATTCTTCGCGATTCATTCTTACACACAAAGCTCGCAAAAGCGGCTTTCGGAGTTATGTGCAAAAGGTATTGAAGCATCGTACATGGCCGTAACCAATGCGGTAATGGCTTCGGTAAAGAGCGGCCAGGTTTCTTCGCTGATCCATGCCGTATCTCCTGTTTTTACCGGCATCAGTCCGAGCGAATAACTTCGCAACGAGGCTATGCCCGATAAAAGCGGGCTGTGTGAGGGGTTAGCATAACGGTACATATAGGCGTAACACAGCAACTGAAGACTTTTGGCCATTTCGGGCGAAACGACCAGCTTGTTCCAATCGCTTACCACCAGCTTACGGGGTTCGGTACGTCCGGTCTTATAATCGATAATCCGATACGTATCGCCCAGCTTATCAATACGATCGGCATTCCCTTTCAGCCTGATTTGGACCTCTCCAGAAGGTAAATTGAGTGTAAGCGGCGCTTCGAGCGTATATTCCGTATGCAAAATGGTAAGCGCTTCGAGGCTGTTTTCCAAAAAACCGGCTTCGGCGCTCAGGTAACGATCGAGGTAAAGTACAGCCACCCGATAAACCAGATGATTACGCCCTTCGGCGATTGTAGCTTCGCCAAAATGCTTACGAAAAGCTGCCGACGTAGCGGTTTCTACCCGGGTTTGCATCGCTTTTACGTCTGCTGCCCTAAGCACTTTCCCACAAAAAGGGCGATAAAATTCATCCAGTACCGTGTGCACTACCTCTCCCAGCAGCGCCTCGTCGGCCGACTCTTCCAGGGCTTCGGCCTGCCTTATTCCCGCAAGGTAACGGTAATAAAAATCGAGTGGACAACGAATAAAGGTACTCAATGCCGAAGGGGACACGCCTCCGCTCAGCAGCGAAAGCAGGCGTGCCTGGCTAAAAGAATCGCGTGGCATTGCCTGTGCCTGCATCGCCGCGGTAGTAGCGGGCAATTGTACCGTTCGGTTCACCAGTTCGATCTGCGGATTAAGTGCCGGAAGCTCCTGCTCAAGCTGGAGGATAAAACGGCTTTTCTCGCCACCACCGAAGGTATCCTGATCCGTATTATACACGAGGTACACCTCTTCGGCACGCTGAATAAGCCGGTAAAAATGATTGGCAAAAACCGCTTCTTTTTCACGGTAAGCCGGCAAATTATAGCGCGATTTAATGTCGAAAGGAATGAAAGAATTCTCGAATTTCGGACGGGGTAATATTTCTTCATTCACCGAAAGAACTATCACTTTACGAAAATCGAGCGCTCTCGTTTCGAGCATACCCATCAGTTGAAGTCCTTCGAGCGGCTCTCCAAAAAAAGCAATGTCTTCGCGCGCCACATACTGTCGGAACAACTGCTTAAAAACGGGTAATTCCTGCACATAAGGGTAGCGTGTGCACATTTCACGCAAACTTTCGGTAATCCGGCTGAACAGAAATACGTATTCCAATGCCAGCTTATCGGGTGCGGTATGTTGGTACCAATCGCGAAAAAGCAAGTTCAGCTTTTCGAACGTGGCAAGCGGATCGGAAGGAATATTTTCCCAGGGTTCCACTACAAAACGTAGCTGTGCAAAACGTGGTCCGCCGATGCGTTTCAGGTCGGCGCTACGCAGATACACCCGATTTGTGCGAATCAGCTCCTGCTCTATTTCCAAGGCTTCGTCGCCAAGAAAACCACGAACTACAGGCTGTTGCAGCACATCGAGAAAATCGCGGAAATAAATACGGTAAGCGCCGTCTTCACGCAGACGGTTATGCTCATGCAAGCTGAATAAAGCCTGAAAAAGTGCAAAATAATCGCTGAGCCGAAGCGGGTAACCCATGGTGATATTTACCCTGCTTACCGCATCGGGCAGTGAATGCAGTACGGGCAACAGCAAACTTTCGTCGGCCAGCACAAGTGCTATATCGTGCAGGGGTGCTTTTGCAGAAAGCTGTTCGAGCAATTGTCCGGCTACGCGCGCCTGTGCCACCTGTCCGGGTGCTCCGGTAATTTCGATGCGTCCTTTGCGGGTCGAGAAAAATTCATTTTTCCAGCGGAATTTCGCTTCGCCCCACTTTTGCCGGATACGGCGAAAAAACAAGCCTGCTTCGTGCGCTTCGTTGTCGGTGTACCATGCATCGGCATCAAAAAAAATGTCTGCTTTTCCTTGCTTCATCCAGGTATCGATCAGCTTTTCTTCAGAAGCCGACAAGGCATTAAAGCCGGCGAAATAGACTTTTGTATAGGGTAATTGTGGCCCAAGCGTTTCGGCCTGTGTGGCCAGCGTACGGTAGAGTTTTCCCTGATAAGTGATGCCAGCGGTTTCGAGCTTTTGCTGGAAAGCCAGGTAGTATTTGTAGAGTCGGTTCCAAAAAAGCAGGTATTGCTGCTGGTTGGGAGATAGGTCTTCGCGGAGAAAGCTCCAGTGTTCTATTTCACGGATATTCCGCAGATCGGCAAATACTTTTTCGGCATCGAGCAGGTAGCGATCAATTTCGTTGAAATCGCTCAGTAAAATTTGTCCCCACTTACTGAACCTGTCAAAAGGCTCGGCCGTTTCTCCTTCCGTTTCACGATAGGCTTCATAAAGAATAAAGCCCAGCTCGGTCGCATTGGCCAGGCGTTGTCCGGAAAGAGTTTCTACCAGCTCGCTGATGGTAATGATTTGCGGAGGAAAAAAGGTTTTCCCTATACGTTGCGACAAGTGCTTGCGAAAAAAAAGTCCCGCCCTTCGACTGGGCAATACCACCGCCACCTGCTCCCTATCGTGGGGGTGCTGTTCGAGAATATAAGCGGCTAATTGTCCGAGAAAAGAATCCATTGCCACAACAGGTTTATCTGACAGGTGAAAGTAAGAAAAGCTTTTCAGAATAAGCATCTTCCTGCCTGCACAAGAGCCGGTTCGCAAGGCTAAAGCGATTTACTTACCTTTGACGTATGGCGTCTGTTACTGATCCTGCACCCGTTTTTCCGCTGTATCGGAAGTATGCCGGCGGACAATCTTATTTTTGTGTGCTTTCGGAAGATGAGTTTGAGGAGATCAAGCTATTGGGCCTATCGTATTCCGTAATTCATCTAAAAGCGACGATCTTACCGGAACGGAACTATGTGCGCGATCTTATCACGCTGCACGGTGGGCATTGGGTGGTTTCGAGCGCTGCGGAATATGCGCAGGTCAAAAAAGAATGCGAAACACAACGTAGGCTTTTACCTTGAACACGTTCCCGCGCTTATTCGTAGAGACGATTGCCCTGACGACGTTTGAAAATAGCCTTTTTCAGGTTGTGGTATTTGAGTGAAATTTCAAATCCGCCCATACCCCGCGAGGCTTTATTCAAGGTAGATACGTTAATGTCGTAAGAAACACCCAGGGAGAAGCTTCCCATTTCATAACCTACAAACGGAATTATGGCATCGTTGAGTCGGTGCTGCATACCGGCGTAGAGAGCGGTTTCCTGACGCAGTCCTGTAATTTTCGTACCTGAGCTGAGCTCGATACGAAAGAGCGCTCCTACGTTAATTTCGTTGTGATTGGCTTGCGAAAACCAGGTACCGAAAGGTATCACCGATACTTTGGAAAGCGGCAGGTTAATTTCGCCCATACCATGCACCACTATACGGCCCGAAAGTTTTTCGGAACCGCCCGAGAAATAACGCATTTCGGGGGTATTGAGGTGATAATACGCGCCACCTACGGTAAAACGCCTCACGCTCCATACTTTGGGATTTTCTTTGGTGTTACGGAATTCGTAACGCATACCGGCCGAAAGATCGGTATATCCGAACGAGGCGAGGCGGTTGGCTTCGAACGAGGGCATGGTGGGATCAAATTCGAGTCCGTTAAACTGACTGCCCCATTGCAGCTTGGAGAGATCGGCCGAGCGTTGTCCGTAACCGATTTGTACCCCTGCGGCCAGCCTGCTGCTACGGTCTATAGGTACGATTCCCGACACGGTAAAATTACCCTGCGAGAGGCCGAATTTGCCATCGCCTGCTTTATCGCTGAAAAAGTTAATTCCAAGTCCCATATAGGCTTTGTCTCCTCTTCCCTGAAACAGGGGCATATCGAAAGAGAAGCCCATCGTATTGAAGGTACTTCCTACCGCCGCCCACTGGTTACGGTAATTGAGCACGATACGCTCGTAGCCTTCAAATCCTCCGGCATTAGCGGGATTGATCAGCAGCGGGTTATTGATAACCTGCGAGAAGTGAATGTCTTGCGCAAAAAGCCCTGAAGCACCGAGCAGGGCACCTAAAAAGAGGGTAAACCTTTTTTTCATAAAAATTCGCTTATCGCATCAGGGTTATGTTGCCACTTTGTTTGATTTCGGAACCGTCGCGCATCACTGCCTGCAGGCGGTATGCGTACACTCCGGAGCTAAGTATTTCTCCTTTATAGCTGCCGTCCCATTGGTCGGACTGGTTGCTGGATTGGTACACAAGCTGCCCCCAGCGATCGTACACGGCGAATGTGAGGGTGATGATACCTTCGCCCAACACCTGTAAGAAATCGTTATGTCCGTCGCCATTGGGTGAAAATGCGGTGGGTACAAAAAGTGATTTGGAAGGTTTGAAATGAGCAATCACGCGGTCATTGCCTACAAAATCGACCGTAATGAGCGAATCGCGGGATCCGGGTACGGGTGTACTGAGGCTTATTTCCCAGCGATCGAACATGTATTCAGTCATGATCGATTCGGCACGTAAGGTAGTATTGACATTGCCATACGCTGTACCGGTCCAGGGATAAAAAGGAAGCAGGGTAGAATTGTAGGTCACCACACCTGCACCGAGGGGGTTCACGGTAATGGTCAGGTTATAGGGTCCCTGAAGATTGTAACAACCTGTCATTCCGTTGCTAATAGATACGCAACGTGCGTCGATAAAATCGCGGAGCGCCTGCACATTCTGCTCCCATTGCGTGACCGTACCACTACCCCAGCGCGTAAAATGGCGCGCCATTTCGGGCTCTATGTCTTCCACGAGGCGATCGAGCAGCGCCTGCATATTTTCGCAAGACAAGACCGTATTGGTCAAGTCGATATAACGGTTAATGAAATAATCGTTAAAGTCGGGATTTTGGCGCAGGTGAATCAGCATATCGGTATGTCCCTGCGAGCCGGGGTTTCCTAATATTTCAGGGAAACAAGGTGCGGCAGACGCGCTTTCGTCGGGAATGCCGGTATGGTTGGTATAATGCCCGAAGGTCGCATCAAAATCAAAAAGGGCATAGCGCCATTTGCGTGCTTCTCCGTCGGGGTTGAGTCCTCTCCACCATCCGGTATTGCGATCGAGCCAGTCTTTATTCACCACAAAAGAGTTGAGAATAAAATAATCGGCAAAACTTTTCACATCGAGCAGGCTGTCTACCACATCAAAATTTGCCTGTATAGACATATCGGAAGTGGTGATGAAGTTCACCAAATCGTTCCAGTCGGTTTGTGCCTGTGTACCTCCGTAGAGCGCAACAGTAGCGCCGTCCGTTTTCAAAAATTGGAGATCGTATTCATCCTGATTGTAGTAAAAACGGGTAAAATCCGGAGCGGCGACTTTTTCACGCATTTCATACACGCCCCAGTATTTGCCGTTCACAAAAAGCAGACAGGGCTTATAAGTTTCTTCGTCGAGGTGCAGATTTCCTTCCTGCGAGAGCGTTTGTACGAATGCATCTCTGATGTGAGCGCTGCCCTGTTCGAAGGGATAATTATCGTTACCGGCTGCTTTGAGCACCAGTTGTTCATAGACTTCGCGATTTTTTTGCGGAAACAGGCGATGCTGCAACCCGTGGTCGTAACCGTGCTCGTCGAAGGCGGTAAAATCAACTCCGCGCTGGCTGTAGCCCCATGCTGCGGCATCGTGCATAGCGCACATACCGGTTACTTCGGCGCGTAAGGTACGGCTACCGTCAAAATATTCTACTGCTACTTCGGTATTTATCTGATTACCGTTGAGCAATGTTTCGGCATTTGTTCCTATCAGCGATATGGAAGGAAGAGAAGCATGTGTCTCTCCGATGATATAAGTATTGTTCAGAATATAGCTTGGCGGAATGCCGGGTGTATTGCGGAAGGCGCGCGCTCTTACGACAGTAGAAGTCATGATGGTAATGGGCGTGGTATAAAGCGTAGAGCCGGTAGTGGGTTCGCTGCCATCGAGTGTGTAATAGATAAGCGCATTGGGGTCGGGAGAGGAAAGCAGCAGGGGAATGGGATTGGGTGTAAAGCCCGAGGCCCTTGAAGCGACAGGCATAGGGGTATATTCCTGCTGTGGATTGGAATTAGAGGCACCGGGCGAGGGCGTGGTAAAAAGGGTCCAACTGGAAGCCCCGTCGGTAATGCGGCCACGGGAGTGATTCCGCTGCGTGGGCGTAAGTGTGAGTTGGGTAAGCTGCACACCTGAGGGAGCGGTAAAAACGAGCGATTCACCAGCGGTTTGTGTGAGCTTAAAGCTGGTGTGAATTTCACCGCCTCCGGTAATTTCATTGCGACCGGAGCAAAATACGAGCAGGTATCCGTTACCGGGTACGCTACCGCCTGTAAAGCGCCATTTGTAAGGGTCGGCAGGGTCATTACTCAGAAAGTAGCCCAACAGGTTTACGGGAGCCGCAGAAGGGTTGTACAATTCGACCCAGTCTTCCTGCATTCCGTAACTGTCTGCCAGTGTATTGACGTTAGCGCAGGAATATTCGTTCACCACAACCTGCCCTGTAACTGTTCCTGCCCAGAGGGCTGATAATAGCAGTAAAAGCTGCTTCATATCTTTCAAAAATTAAACCTCTAAAATAGTATTTTTCTCGGTGTTTCTTACATTATTTTGGGGCAGTTATCCTTAATCCGAACGCTTGCCTTCGTCGGCTCTCATCTGAAAAAGAGATAATATCCGGAGTTTTTTCCTGCTTTTTCGGGCAAAAAATGAACGGCATCGTTCTTCGTTTCGACGCAAATACAAAAACCCCGACGATGCACGTCGGGGTTTTGGGAATGTGTATAAAGAAAAGTTATTCTCCTGCTTTTTCTTCGCCTTCGGTTTCCGTGTCGGCACCGGCTTCCGGTTCGGGAGCGGGTGTTTCGGTTTTTTCGGCGGCCGGAGCGGCTTGCGCATCGGCTTTTTTGCGGGTACGGCCGCGACGGGTCGTTTTCGCTTTTTTATCCGATTGTGCGTTGAGTAGCAATTCGTTGAAATCGACCAGCTCGATCATGCACATTTCGGCATTATCTCCCAGGCGGTATCCGGTGCGGATAATACGGGTGTATCCTCCGGGGCGGTCGGCCACTTTGGGCGATATTTCGCGGAACAGTTCAGAAACCGACTGTTTGTTTTTGAGGTAGCTGAACACCACACGGCGGTTATGAGTGGTATCGTTTTTCGATTTGGTGATCAGGGGCTCTACGTATTTCCTGAGCGCCTTCGCCTTAGCCACAGTAGTGTGGATACGTTTGTGCAGGAACAGCGAGCAGGCCATGTTAGACAACAACGCTTTGCGGTGGCCGGCTTTTCTGCCTAAGTGATTTACTGTTTTACCGTGTCTCATCTTCTTGAGGTTGAATGTCCGGGTTTTATGCTACCGGGCAATTGCTGTGAACTAATCTTTATCCAGTTTATACTTCGCTACGTTCATTCCAAATTGGAGTCCTTTGGCGTGCACGAGATCTTCGAGTTCGGTCAGTGATTTTTTACCGAAGTTCCGGAACTTGAGAAGGTCGTTTTTGTTGTATGCCACCAGTTCGCCGAGGGTTTCGACGTCGGCTGCCTTGAGGCAGTTGAGTGCTCTTACCGAAAGATCGAGATCCACTAACTTGGCTTTGAGCAACTGACGCATGTGCAGCGATTCTTCGTCAAATTCTTCCGTTTCCTGCTTCTCGATGGTGTCGAGTGTAATTTTCTCGTCAGAGAAAAGCATGAAGTGCTGGATAAGAATTTTAGCGGCTTCTTTGAGTGCTTCTTTCGGGTGAATGGAACCGTCGGTAGCTACTTCGAGCACAAGCTTTTCGTAGTCGGTTTTTTGTTCCACACGGTAGTTTTCGATGCTGTAACGCACGTTACGGATAGGCGTAAAGATCGAGTCAACCGCCACGGTACCTATGGGAGCATTGCCGTTTTTATTTTCTTCGGCGGGCACGTAGCCGCGTCCTTTGCTGAGGGTAAGCTCCATGTGGAAGTTGACAGACTTCTCCATGTTACAAATCACCAGGTCGGGGTTAAGCACCTGAAAAGAGGAGGTGAATTTCCCGATGTCGCCGGCGGTCACTTTTTCCTGACCTTTGATCGACACCACTACGTGTTCGTTGTCGCTGTTGATTTGGCGTTTGAAGCGTACCTGCTTGAGGTTCAAAATGATTTCGGTCACGTCTTCAGCCACTCCCTTCAGGGTGGAAAACTCGTGATCGACACCCTCGATTTTCACTGAAGTGATGGCGTAACCTTCGAGTGAAGAAAGCAGAATTCTGCGGAGGGCGTTGCCGATTGTTATCCCATAACCGGGCTCAAGCGGTCTGAACTCAAACTGACCGATATGGTCGTCGGAGCTGATCATAATGACTTTATCCGGTCGCTGGAAATCAAGAATGGCCATATATAAATATTATTTAGAGTACAATTCGACGATGAGCTGTTCTTTGATGTTCTCGGGGATTTGTTCCCGATCGGGCTTCGCCAGGAATGTACCTTTAAATTCGGCGGCGTTCCAGTCGAGCCAGTCAAAACGTTTGGAGGAAGAGGCCAGCGAATTGGTAATAGCTTCGAGCGCTTTAGAACGCTCACGTACACCTACCACATCGCCGGGGCGAAGCTGATAGCTGGGCACATCGACCACATTGCCGTTCACGGTAACGTGACGGTGCGACACGAGCTGGCGGGCCGCACGGCGGGTGATTCCGATACCGAGGCGGTACACCGTATTGTCGAGCCTTGATTCGCAGAGCGCAAGAAGGTTATGACCGGTTACACCGCGCTGGCGGGCAGCTTCCTTAAACAGGTTTTCGAACTGCTTTTCGAGAATGCCGTAGATGAATTTCGCTTTTTGCTTTTCATACAACTGCACGGCATATTCCGACTGCTTCATGCGCTTTTTGTTCGGTCCATGCTGGCCGGGAGGGTAATTCTTTTTCTCCAGTGCCTTGTCAGGACGGCCGAACAGGTTTTCCCGATACCTTCTTGAAATCTTCGATTGGGGGCCTTTGTACCTTGCCATGTTCTTCTTTTATTACAGAAATGTTATACTCTTCTTTTTTTCGGGGGACGGCAACCGTTGTGTGGCAACGGTGTAACATCTACAATTTCCGTCACTTCAATACCCGAGTTATGGAGCGAACGGATTGCTGATTCGCGGCCGGCGCCCGGTCCTTTTACAAATACACGCACTCTGCGCAGTCCGTTTTCATACGCTTCTTTTGCACAGTCTTCAGCGGCTATCTGAGCGGCATAAGGTGTGTTTTTCTTTGAACCGCGAAAACCCATCTTACCTGCAGACGACCAGGAAATTACTTGGCCCTGAGCATTGGTAAGCGAGATAATCAGGTTGTTGAACGTAGCGCTGACGTGTGCCTGTCCGACAGCTTCAACGGCTACCTTCTTCTTTTTCTTCTTTTTGTCTTCGTTCTGTTTTGCCATAACTATAGTGAACTAATCGTCAATGATTACTTAGTTGCCTTCTTCTTGTTAGCCACAGTTTTACGTCTTCCTTTACGGGTACGAGCGTTGTTCTTGGTGGTTTGTCCGCGAAGCGGGAGTCCTACACGGTGACGCACACCTCTGTAGCATCCGATATCCATAAGGCGCTTGATATTGAGCTGAACCTCTGAACGAAGGGCACCTTCTACCTTATAGTTATCGTTAATAACGGAACGGATCCTTCCGAGTTGGTCATCGTCCCAGTCGTTTACTTTTATATTCACATCTATCTCTGCGGCAGCGAGAATTTTCTTCGCCGAGCTGCGACCGATGCCAAAAATATACGTGAGACCGATTTCTCCTCGCTTGTTTTTAGGTAAATCTATACCAGCAATCCTTGCCATGTTCTTTATTTGAGTTGATTAACCTTGACGTTGTTTGAATTTGGGATTCTTCTTATTGATCACGTACAAACGTCCTTTCCTACGCACGATTTTGCAATCTGCCGAACGTTTTTTGATGGAGGCTTTAACTTTCATCGTGTTACTTATTTCTTATTTATACCTGAACGATATTCTACCTTTAGTCAGGTCGTAGGGAGAAATCTCCACACGTACCTTGTCGCCGGGTAAGATTTTGATGTAGTGCATACGCATCTTACCAGAAATGTGAGCCGTAATGACATGACCGTTTTCGAGCTCTACCCTGAACATTGCATTAGACAATGCTTCGATGATAACTCCGTCTTGCTCTATTGATGACTGTTTTGCCATGTTGTAATTAGCTTACCATACTGGGCATTTGGGTGCCCCGCCCTTTAATTTTACCGCTCTTCATCAGTCCGTCGTAATGGCGGCTCAGCAGGTGTGTTTCGATCTGCTGCAGGGTATCGAGCACTACGCCCACCATAATGAGCAGTGAAGTACCCCCGAAGAAGTAAGCGAATTGTTGCTTAATGCCAAGCAGATTCATCGCAAATGCGGGAAGGATGGCAATCAGCGCGAGAAAGATGGCACCGGGCAGCGTGATTCTTGAAATCAGGCTGTCGATGAACGATTCGGTTTGTTTTCCGGGTTTCACACCGGGGATGAATCCTCCGTTACGTTTCATTTCATCGGCCATTTGGCGAGGGTTCACCATAATTGCCGTGTAAAAATAGGTAAAGAGAATAATGAACACTGCGAAAAGGAAGTTGTACCAAAAGCCTTCAAAATCGACCAGACTGTTGAACCAGCGTCCTTGTGTGGCCTGATTGACATACATGGGCACGAACATAATAGCCTGTGCGAAGATGATAGGCATTACACCGGCAGCGTTCACCTTGAGCGGGATATAGCTGCGCGAACCCTGGTATTGCTTGTTGCCTACTACTCTTTTGGCTACCTGCACGGGGATACGGCGTGTACCCTGTACGAGCATGATAGAGAAAGCGATGACCAGTAGGAGCAGCACCACTTCGACCAGCAGCACCACGTAACCACCGTTGGTGTGGCGGGCAAGCAGTTCCTGTGCAAAAGCACCGGGAAGCTTGGCGATGATACCGATCATAATGATAAGGCTGATACCGTTACCGATTCCTTTATCGGTAATCTTTTCGCCCAGCCACATGATGAACATGGTACCGGCGATGAGAATAAGTACCGTAATGGGATAGCTGAACATATCCGTACGTGCAATTTCAGGGATAGTGGTAGAGATGTAACCGGGGGCCTGAAAAAGGGTAATGAAAATGGTCAGGATGCGGGTCCAGTTGTTGAGTCGCTTACGTCCGCTTTCACCTTCGCGCTGCATCTTTTGGATGGCCGGTACGGCTATCCCGAGTAGCTGCATAATAATGGAGGCGGATATGTAGGGCATGATACCCAGCGCAAACACCGAGGCGCGCGAGAACGCACCCCCTGCAAAAAGGTCGATAAGCCCGGCCAGGCCGCTGGCATCTTGCGACAATGCGGCGGAATTGACGCCGGGGAGCACGATGTAAGAACCTATCCGGTAAATAAGGATCAGCGACAGGGTCAGAATGATACGCTGACGCAGCTCCTCAATTTTCCAAATGTTCTTTAATGTTTTAATCAGATCCTTCATGCGGTTGTAAGCGATGTATTACAGTATAACGGTTTCTCCGCCTTGTGCTTCGATAGCGGATTTAGCTGTAGCGGAAAATGCGTGAGCCGAAACTTTCACTTTCGATTTAAGTTCGCCGCGGCCGAGCACTTTGAGCAGGTCGTTTTTACCGAGCAGACCGTTAGCTATCAGGATTTCGGGAGTAATTTCCGAGAGGCTGTGCTTTTCAGCAAGTTCCTGAAGGCTATCAAGGTTTATCCCTTTGTAAGCAACACGGTTAATGTTTTTAAAACCGAACTTGGGTATCCGGCGTTGGAGTGGCATTTGTCCACCTTCAAAACCAATTTTGGTTTTATGACCCGAGCGGGATTTGTCCCCTTTGTGACCGCGTGTGGAAGTTCCACCACGGCCCGATCCCTGGCCACGGCCCAGACGCTTGTTTTCCTTTACGGATCCTTTTGCGGGTTTCAGGTTATTCAGTTTCATTATTGTGCAGGTTATTGCCTATTAATTCAGTTCAGTTACTTCGATCAGGTGTTGCACACGAGCCACCATTCCTTTTATCTGAGGAGTGACTTCTTTTTCCACGCTTTGGTGAAGCTTAGCAATACCGAGCGCTTTAAGGGTGTCCTTTTGATTTTTTGGACGGTGTATCGCGCTTTTCACCTGGGTAATTTTAATCTTGGCCATTGGGGGAACGTATTATCCGTTAAACACCTTGTCTAAAGAAATGCCTCTGCTTTGTGCCACAGTGTAGGCATCGCGCATTTGCACGAGGGCATCAAGAGTCGCTTTCACCACGTTGTGGGGGTTCGACGAGCCCTGACATTTGGCCAGTACATCGGTCACACCCACGCTCTCCAGCACGGCGCGCATCGCACCACCGGCAATTACACCGGTACCGCTTGAAGCAGGCTTGAGGAATACACGGGCACCGCCGAAACGACCTTCCTGAGGGTGGGGCACCGTACCGCGTACGATGGGCACCTTAATCAGGTTTTTCTTGGCATCGTCGATACCTTTGGAAATGGATTCAGCCACTTCCTTGGCTTTGCCGAGGCCATGTCCTACCACGCCGTTTTCGTTACCCACTACCACGATAGCCGAGAAGCTGAACGTACGGCCTCCTTTGGTTACCTTGGTTACGCGGTTCACGGCCACGAGACGGTCTTTCAGTTCGATGTCGGTAGCCTTTACTCTTTTTACACTTTCTTTAGCCATATTATATGGTATGTCTTATGCTTAGAATTTCAATCCGTTTTCTCTTGCTGCGTCGGCGAGTGACTTCACACGTCCGTGATAGAGGTAGCCGTTACGGTCGAATACTACCGACTGTACACCGGCCTGAATCGCTTTCTCGGCAATTTCTTTACCTATCTGACGGGCCTGGTCGATTTTATTCACCTTTTGGGCACCTTCGTTTTTGAGTGAGCCGGCAGACGCAAGCGTATTTCCGTTCACATCGTCGATGATCTGGGCATAAATCTGCTTGTTGCTGCGGAACACCGACAGCCGGGGACGCTCAGCGGTACCGCTCACATTTTTGCGGATACTCTTTTTGATTTTACTTCTGCGTAGTTCTTTTTTGGTTGCCATAGCTACACTACATTATTTTTTAGCACCGGCCGATTTTCCGGCTTTACGTCTTACTACTTCATTTACAAAGCGAATACCTTTTCCTTTGTAAGGCTCAGGCTTACGCATGGAGCGAATTTTGGCCGCTACCACACCGATGAGCTGCTTGTCGTGCGACTCAAGAATGATGCGGGGAGGCTGTCCTTTTTCGGTTACGGTAGCCACTTTCACTTCGGTGGGAAGTTCAAACACCACGTTGTGGGAGAACCCGAGTGACAGTTCGAGCTGCTGACCAGTGGCTGTGGCGCGGTAACCTACACCTACGAGCTCCTGCTCAATTTTGTAGCCTTGCGACACGCCTACTATCATATTCTGTACGAGTGCGCGATACAAGCCGTGAAGGGCACGGTTTTGCTTCTCGTCGTTCTTGCGGGTGAATACAATTTTATTGTCTTCAAACTCAAGGGTGATTGCCGGATTAATTTCCTGAGTAAGTTCTCCTTTCGGACCTTTTACTTTCAGAACTGTTCCGTCCAGTTTAACTTCCACTTTTTCGGGAACTTCAACCGGGGCTTTACCTATACGTGACATTGTCTAATCTCCTTTATTCAATTAATACACATAGCAGAGCACTTCGCCGCCTACATTTTCTTTGCGGGCCTCTTTGTCGGTCATCACACCTTTGGAAGTAGAGATGATGGCAATACCGAGACCGTTGAGTACGCGGGGCATCTCATCCGAACCGATGTACCGACGGAGACCGGGACGGCTGATGCGATCCAGCTTACGGATGGCAGACACCTTGGTCAGGGGATGGTACTTCAACGCGATTTTGATACGCCCTTGCTTGTCGTCGTCTTCAAATTTATAATTCAGGATGTATCCTTTCTCAAAAAGGATTTTAGTGATCTCCTTTTTCAGGTTAGACGCCGGGATTTCCACCACCCTGTGATTGGCCTTAATCGCGTTACGAACGCGGGTCAGGTAGTCGGCTATAGGATCAGTTACCATAATAACTCAATTTCTTCTTTATCGTTTGATTACCAACTTGCTTTTGTAACACCCGGGATAAGTCCCGCCAGGGCCATTTCACGGAAAGTAACGCGTGAAATACCGAATTGGCGCATATAACCACGGGGGCGACCGGTGAGCTGACAGCGGTTGCGGACGCGAATGTAAGAAGAGTTTTTGGGAAGTTTCTGCAAAGCGTCCCAATCACCTGCTTTTTTCAGCGCTTCTCTCTTATCTGCGTACTTGGCCACTAATTTCGCACGTTTTCTGTCGCGTGCTTTCATTGATTCTTTTGCCATGCTCTATTAATTTTTTTTGGTAAAAGGAAAACCGAACTCTTTCAGCAGGGAATGGGCTTCCTCGTTGGTAGTCGCGGTGGTTACAAAAGTAATGTCCATACCGAGAATCTTGTTCACCTTGTCGATGTCGATTTCCGGGAAGATGATATGCTCTTTTACGCCCATGGTGTAGTTGCCTTTACCGTCGAAGCCTTTGGCATTTACGCCACGGAAGTCGCGGGTACGGGGCAGCGCCACGGAAATGAGGCGGTCGAGAAATTCGTACATCAGATCGCCGCGCAGGGTAACACGTGCACCGATTGGCATTCCTTTACGCAACTTAAAGTTAGAAATGTCTTTCCGTGAATAGGTAGCTACCGCTTTCTGACCGGTGATGGTAGTAAGCTCTTTGATAGCCGATTCGACCAGTTTTTTATCGGCCACGGCATCGCCGAGCCCCTGGTTGATGCATATTTTTGTAAGGCGGGGAACCTGCATGGCACTTTTGTAGTTGAACTGCTTTTGTAAAGCAGGCGCAACGTCCTCCTTGTATTTCGCTTTCAGTCTGGGTGCGTAGCTCATTTGATGACCTCCCCTGATTTCTTAGAATATCTGACCAATTGACCTTTTTCTTCACGGCGCCCGATGCGGGTGGGCTGTCCGCCGACTACCACCATCAGATTGGAAATGTGAATACCGGCTTCTTTTTCGACGATACCGCCCTGAGGGTTTTTCGCGTTGGGCTTGGTGTGGCGTTTTACCAGTTTCACTCCTTCAACCACTACACGAAGAGTGGTGCGGTTGATGGAAATAACTTTTCCTTCCTGCCCTTTGGCTTCGCCGGAAATCACTTTTACCGTGCTGCCTTTTTTGATATGTAGCTTCTTTTGCATATCGCTGATATTGCCGTTTCCTTAAAGCACCTCGGGTGCAAGCGAAACGATTTTCATATACTGTTTTTCTCTTAATTCTCTGGCTACGGGTCCGAAGATACGGGTTCCACGCATTTCACCCTGAGCATTGAGCAACACGACGGCATTGTCGTCGAAACGGATGTAAGAACCGTCTTGTCTTCTCACTTCTTTACGGGTTCTTACCACTACCGCCGTAGATACCTGTCCTTTTTTGACGTTGCCGGAGGGCAGGGCATCTTTTACGGACACGATGACCTTGTCGCCTATGGATGCATATCTCCTTCCGGTTCCGCCGAGGACACGGATGCAAAGTACTTCTTTCGCTCCGCTGTTATCGGCTACAGCCATTCTTGATTCCTGTTGTATCATTGCTCAAACTTATTTTGCTCGTTCAATAATTTCGACTAATCTCCAGCATTTGGTTTTGCTCAGCGGACGAGTCTCCATAATTTTTACAGTATCGCCGGTGTTACACTCATTTTTTTCATCGTGAGCGACGAACTTTTTGGTACGCTTAATAAACTTACCATACTTAGGGTGCTTCACCTTACGTTCTACCGATACCACTACGGATTTATCCATTTTGTGGCTGGTTACTACCCCTACTCTTTCTTTGCGTAATGCTCTCTCTGCCATTGTAAATAATATTACTTGTTAGATGCCTTTAATTCCCTTTGCTTGAGTTCGGTTTTCAGGCGGGCAACTGTTCTCCTGGCGGAGCGGATCAGCATAGGATTCTCTACAGGGGCGATGGCATGATTAATTTTCATTTTCACCAGATCCGCGCTCTTTTCCCGGATTTTTTCCTGAAGCTCTTCGAGGTTCAGGTCTTTTATTTCTTTCGCTTTCATCGCTAACAATATTAAAGGGTGGCTTGGTCGTAATCGTTGCGAATTACAAATCGGGTGCGCACAGGGAGCTTTTGAGCTGCCAAACGCAGCGCTTCTTTAGCCACTTCTACACTTACTCCTTCCGCTTCAAAAAGAATACGGCCCGGCTTCACTACAGCAGCATAATATTCCACGCTACCTTTACCTTTACCCATACGTACTTCGAGGGGCTTCTTCGTGATAGGCTTATCGGGAAAAATCCGGATCCACACTTTACCTTCTCTTTTCATGAAGCGGGTCAGTGCGATACGAGCTGCTTCAATCTGGCGGGAAGTAACGAGTGCCCCATCGACCGATTTCAGGGCGAAAGAACCAAAGGCGATCTGACTGCCGCGCTTCGCGTTGCCTCCAAGGCTGCCTTTTCCCTTCTGTACTTTCCGGTATTTGGAACGTTTCGGTTGTAACATTGCTTAACGATTATAGCTTTATTATTTTCTCTTTCTTCTGGGCTTATTACCTGCTGCGGCACCACCGACACCGGGTCTGTGTCCGCCATGGCCTGAGCCTGAGCCAGCACCCAAGGTTTTAGTCATTCCGATATTGGGCGACAAATCACGTTTGCCATAAACTTCACCTTTGCAAATCCACACTTTGATGCCAAGCAAACCGTAGGTAGTAAGACCTTCGCCCAGGGCGTAGTCAATCTCGGCACGCAGGGTGTGCAGGGGCACGCGACCTTCCATAAAGGTCTCCGTACGGGCAATTTCCGCACCGTTGAGACGACCTGAGATGGTGATCTTGATACCTTCGGCGCCCATACGGATTGCGCTGGCGAGCGACATCTTAATCGCGCGGCGGTAAGAGATACGTGCCTCGATCTGACGGGCGATACCATCGGCCACCAAACGGGCATCCACTTCCGGACGCTTGATTTCAAAAATATTGATCTGAACTTCTTTCTTCGTCAGTTTTTTCAGCTCTTCTTTGAGCTTATCTACCTCCTGGCCTCCTTTACCGATAATCACACCGGGGCGGGCAGTATTGATCGTCACCGTAATCAGCTTCAGGGTGCGTTCGATTACGATTTTCGCGATGCTTGCTTTACGCAAACGCACCGTGAGGTATTTGCGGATTTTTTGGTCTTCCACCAGCTTGTCAGCGTAGTTTCTGCCGCCATACCAGTTGGAGTCCCATCCACGGATGAAGCCTAATCTGTTGCCGATAGGGTTAGTCTTTTGTCCCATTTAGTCTTCAGTTATATTTAGTTCAAAGAATCTACTACAATCGTCACGTGGTTAGAGCGCTTGCGCACACGGTAACCTCTTCCCTGCGGAGCAGGACGAAGTCTTTTCAGCATGCGGGCACTATCCACGAACACCTCTTTTACCACCAGGCTTTCAGTGCTTTTACCTTCGTTTTTGTTCTCCCAATTGGCAATAGCCGAGCGGAGCACTTTTTCCAGGTTTCTAGACGAATGCATGGAGTTATGCTGAAGGACGTGCAGCGCTTTGAGGACATCTACACCGCGAATCAGATCGGCCACCAAACGCATTTTGCGTGGAGAGGTCGGACAATCCTTCAGAATCGCAAGGCCTTTATTTTTCCGTGCTTCCTTGATTTTTTCGGCACTTATTTTCTTTCTGGCACCCATTTCAGAATACGATTAGCTTATTTACTTCTATCTTTTTTATTACCGGCATGACCGCGGAAAGTACGGGTCGGAGCAAATTCACCGAGCTTATGACCTACCATGTTTTCGGTCACATACACCGGGATAAATTTGTTTCCGTTGTGTACAGCAAAGGTCAGTCCCACAAACTCGGGAGTAATGGTGGAAGCCCTTGACCAGGTTTTAATCACGTTTTTCTTACCGGCTGTCTGTGCTTCTTCGACACGGAGGCTCAGCTTATAATGAACAAACGGTGGTTTTTTTAATGAACGGCTCATACGCGGCTAATTATTTCTTTCTTCTTTCGAGGATAAACTTATTGGACTGCTTCTTCGGCGCTCTGGTCTTGTAACCTTTTGCAGGTGTACCTTTTCTGGAGCGCGGGTGACCTCCGGAGGAACGACCCTCACCACCACCCATCGGGTGATCGACGGGGTTCATCGCTACACCTCTCACACGGGGTCTGCGACCCAACCAGCGTGAGCGGCCTGCTTTACCGGAGCGTACCAGGTTGTGCTCGGAGTTGGACACGGCACCTACCGTAGCCAAACAAGTGCTGAGTACGAGACGCGTTTCACCGGAAGGCATCTTCAATATCACGTACTTACCGTCGCGGGCATTGAGCTGCGCATAAGAACCGGCGCTGCGGGCAATCATGCCCCCTCTGCCGGGGTTCATCTCAATGTTGTGGATGATGGTTCCGAGGGGTATTTCGCTCAGGAAAAGCGTGTTACCTACTTCAGGTGCTGCGCCCTGACCGGAAACGATCGACTGACCCACCTGAATACCCTGCGGAGCAAGAATATATCTCTTTTCGCCATCGGCGTACACTACCAGTGCAATGCGAGCCGAACGATTGGGATCATATTCCACAGACTTTACGGTACCGGGAACACCATGCTTATCACGTTTGAAGTCGATAAGACGATACTTCTGTTTGTGACCGCCACCGAGGTAGCGCATGGTCATTTTACCGCTTTTATTACGGCCACCTGATTTTTTCTGGCGGACCACCAAACTCTTCTCGGGATTATTCGACGAAGAAGTGAGGTTGTCAAAGTTAGCGGTTACCTTGTGACGGGTACCCGGGGTTGTCGGTTGTAATTTTCTAACGCCCATCTTTGCTCTTCTTAAATGTTGCCGTATAAATCGATCACGTCACCTTCGGCCAACGTAACGAAAGCTTTCTTAATTACGGGTTTGGGAGCGGTTACCACACCTTTGTTGGTGTATTTGGTAACGGCTTTACCGCCGCCGATAGTCACGGTGTTGACACTTTTCACGCTCACGTTATAGTGTTTCTCCACCGCTTTTTTGATTTCGAGCTTATTGGCTCTGCGGTTTACTACAAAACCGTAGCGATTGTATTTTTCCCCTTGCGCGGTCACCTTCTCGGTGATAATCGGTTTAATCAGGATAGTGCTCATCGCCTTATTGGTTTAAGGTATTTTCAATTTGCGCAATGCTTCCTTCGAGTAACACCAAATGATTGGCATTCAGAATGTCGTAGGTGTTGATTTCAGAGGCGGGCACTACCTTGCTCTTCTGCAGGTTGCGTGAAGAGAGGAAAATATGCTGATTGGCCTCGGGCAGCACTACCAGTATTTTTTTATTGTCGAGCGAAAGGCTCTTGAGGATAGCGGCAAACGCTTTGGTTTGGGGCTTATCAAGGCTGAAATCTTCCAGCACCACAATACCGTTCTCAATCGCTTTATGTGTAAGCGCTGATTTACGAGCCAGCTTCTTTACTTTTTTGTTGAGTTTAAACTCATAGTCGCGGGGTTGCGGACCGTGGATGTTACCACCTTGTTTGAAAAGGGGGCTTTTGATGCTGCCTGCACGTGCACCGCCGGTACCTTTCTGACGCTTCAGCTTGCGGGTAGAGTAAGCCACCTCGGCACGCTGTTTTACTTTGCTGGTACCCTGACGACGGTTCGCCAAAAATTGCTTTACATCCAGGTAAATTGCGTGATCATTGGGTACGATACCGAATATTTCATCGCTCAGGCTTACCTTTTTGCTGGTTTTTTTACCCTCTATGTTGAATACTTCCAGTTCCATAGCTCCTTACTTCTCAATAATTACAAATGATCCTTTCGGGCCTGGTACCGAACCTTTGATAGCCAGGATATTTTTGTCGGCAAGTATTTTCACTACCTCCAGGTTCTGAAGCTTTACACGGTCTCCGCCGGTACGTCCCGCCATACGTGTACCTTTAAATACACGTGAAGGGAAAGAGCAGGCACCGATAGAACCGGGGGCGCGAAGGCGGTTGTGCTGACCGTGGGTCTGTCCACCTACCCCGCTAAAGTTGTGGCGCTTTACCACACCTTGAAAACCTTTTCCTTTGGAAGTACCTGTAACGTCCACGTATTCACCTTCCACAAAGAGTGCTTCCACTTTAATTTCATCGCCCAGCTTAAAATCTTGTTCAAAATCGTTGAACTCGACAAGCTTGGTTTTGGGAGTGGTGTTGGCCTTTTTGAAGTGACCTTTCAGCGCAGCGGAAGTGTTTTTCTCCTTACGCTCACCAAATCCCAATTGAATGGCAGTGTACCCGTCTTTTTCGGGCGTTCTTACTTGCGTTACTACGCAAGGACCAGTTTCTATAAGCGTGCATGGTATGTTTTTACCCTCGGCACTAAAAATACTAGTCATTCCGATTTTTTTACCAATTAAACCTGGCATGTGTACAGTTATATTTCGATTACACTTTAATTTCTACTTCCACACCGCTGGGCAGTTCCAGGCGCATCAGGGCATCTACAGTCTTCGAAGAAGAGCTGTAAATGTCAAGCATACGCTTGTATGAGCAGAGCTGAAATTGCTCACGGGCTTTTTTGTTTACGTGCGGCGACCGTAGCACCGTATAGATGCGTTTGTGGGTCGGCAGGGGGATAGGACCGCTGACCACAGCGCCTGTTGCCTTTACCGTCTTCACGATTTTCTCGGCCGACTTGTCAACCAGGTTATGATCGTAGGACTTCAACTTTATTCTGATGCGTTGGCTCATGTAGCTAACTATTTTATGCGGTTACTTTTCCTTTTGATTTAGCGATTACCTCATCCGCAATGTTACGGGGGGCTTCGGCATAGTGCGAAAACTCCATCGATGAAGTAGCACGACCCGAAGTAATGGTACGCAGTTGCGTCACATAACCGAACATTTCGGAAAGGGGCACTTTGGCTTTTATCACTTTCGAGCCTGCACGGTCGTCCATACCTTCAATCTGGCCGCGACGACGGTTCAGGTCACCTACTACATCACCCATATTTTCTTCGGGAGTAAGTACCTCCAGCTTCATAATGGGTTCGAGCAGTGTGGGCTTCGCTTTAGGAAGCGCTTCACGGTAAGCCATTTTGGCGCAAAGTTCAAACGAAAGGGAATCCGAGTCCACCGCGTGGTAAGAACCATCGAGCAGCGTCACTTTCATCCTGTCGAGCGGGAAGCCGGCAAGTACACCGTTCTTCATCGACTCTCTGAATCCTTTTTCTACCGCCGGTACAAATTCACGGGGTACGTTACCGCCTTTAATTTCGTTTACAAACTCAAGGCCGTCTTTTGCCTCTTCCGAAGAAGGACTAATACGCACCACGATGTCTGCAAATTTACCGCGTCCACCGGTTTGTTTTTTGTACACTTCGCGGTGTTCTACAGTACCGGAAATAGATTCCTTATAGGCTACCTGGGGTGCACCCTGGTTACATTCCACTTTAAATTCACGCTTCATCCGGTCGATGATGATTTCGAGGTGAAGCTCACCCATACCGGAGATCACGGTCTGACCGGTTTCCTGGTCGGTTTTAACCCGGAAAGTGGGGTCTTCTTCCGACAGCTTGGCCAGGGCCATACCCATTTTATCCACATCGGCCTGCGTTTTAGGCTCGATAGCGAGACCGATTACAGGCTCGGGGAAATTCATAGCTTCGAGCACGATAGGATGTTTCTCATCGCAAAGGGTATCCCCTGTTTTGATGTCCTTAAATCCTACCGCTGCGCCGATATCGCCGGCCTCAATAAACTCGATAGCGTTCTGCTTATTGGCGTGCATTTGAAAGATACGCGAAATACGTTCTTTGTTGCCGCTGCGTGTGTTGAGCACATAAGAACCGGCATCGAGATGTCCGGAATATGCGCGGAAGAAGCAGAGACGACCTACGAAGGGGTCGGTGGCAATTTTAAATGCAAGTGCAGTAAAAGGTTCTTTCACATCGGGTTTACGCGAAACTTCCTCTCCCGTATCAGGGTTAATACCCTTGATATTGTCTCTGTCGAGCGGGCTGGGGAGAATTTCCATCACGTAATCGAGCATGGTCTGTACACCTTTGTTTTTGAAAGATGAACCGCAAACCATCGGCACGATTTTACCGGCAATGCAAGCCTGACGGAGTGCCGACAGAATTTCCTGCTCAGTAATGGAGGTAGGATCCTCAAAGTATTTTTCCATCAGGGTATCGTCGAACTCGGCAATTGCTTCGAGCAGGTTCTCCCTGTATTGTTTGGCTTCTTCGAGCAGATCTTCGGGGATGGGCACTACATTGTAGGTCATTCCCTGATCGTGCTCGTTCCATTCGATACCACGGAAGTTCACAAGATCGACTACTCCACGGAATTTTTCTTCTGCACCGATGGGCAACTGCAGGGGAACTGCATTACCTCCGAGCATTTCGCGCACCTGCTTCACTACGTTGAGGAAGTCGGCACCCTGACGATCCATTTTGTTGACGAATCCGATACGGGTTACGTTGTAACCGTCGGCCAAACGCCAGTTGGTTTCGGACTGGGGCTCTACGCCATCTACAGCCGAAAAAAGGAATACGAGACCATCGAGAATACGCAGCGAACGGTTTACCTCTACGGTAAAGTCCACGTGACCCGGGGTATCGATAATATTGAGCTTGTACTTGTTATTACGGTAGTTCCAAAAACAGGTAGTGGCCGCAGAGGTAATGGTAATTCCGCGCTCCTGTTCCTGTGCCATCCAGTCCATAGTGGCCGCACCATCGTGCACCTCACCGAGCTTGTGGCTCACACCGGTATAGTACAGAATACGTTCGGTAGTAGTAGTCTTACCCGCATCAATGTGCGCGGCAATACCAATGTTTCGTGTATATTTAAGATCTGCCATGTGACGATTTTCTACTTAAAATCTAAAATGTGAGAAAGCCTTGTTGGCTTCGGCCATACGGTGTGTATCTTCTTTTTTCTTGAAGGCGGCGCCTTCTTCTTTCGAAGCCGCTACAATTTCGCCGGCCAGTTTCTCTGCCATTGATTTCTCGTTGCGCTTGCGGGAATAACCGATAAGCCATTTCATCGCCAGCGACTGCTTGCGGCTTTCGCGAACGGGCTGCGGGATTTGGAAAGTAGCTCCACCTACACGACGGCTTCTTACCTCTACGGCAGGAGTTACGTTCTCCAGTGCTTTTTTCCATACCTCAAGACCTTCTTCGCTGGTCTTTTTACCCACAATCTCTACGGCATCGTAGAAAATATGGTAAGCCGTGCTTTTTTTACCGCTCAGCATGAGGTTGTTCACAAACTTGGTCACCAACACCTCATTAAATTTGGGGTCTGGTAAAATTTCTTTTTTCTTGGCTTTCGTCCTTCTCATGGCAGACTACTTATTGCGGGCTAAATGATTATTACTTTTTCGCTTTGGGGCGTTTCGCACCGTATTTCGATCTTCTTTGCTTACGACCTTCTACACCGGCCGTGTCAAGGGCACCACGAACGATGTGGTAACGCACACCGGGAAGGTCTTTCACCCTGCCGCCGCGAACCAGCACAATCGAGTGCTCCTGAAGATTATGCCCTTCGCCGGGAATATAGGCAATTACCTCCGTGCTATTGGTAAGTCTCACTTTAGCCACTTTGCGAAGAGCCGAGTTAGGCTTCTTCGGGGTGGTGGTATAAACCTTTGTGCAGACGCCTCTGCGCTGGGGGCACGAATCAAGAGCCGCCGACTTGCTTTTCCGGGGCTTCTGATTCCTTCCTTTTCTGACCAATTGCTGAATGGTTGGCATAATCTGTAAGTCTTGTTTTTCCTGTACTTTGTATTGAAACTCCACAAAATTGGGGCTGCAAATTTACATTTTTAGTTTTACAAAACAACCTAATACCCTATTTTTTTACAATTAATTGTTAATTAAAGTCTTTTTTTCTGCCGAAGACGCGCATCGGGTGGGTTAAAAAAGACCGAAAAACGTTAGAATAAAAACAAAAGAAGGGTTAGTCTGCTCATTTTCCAATAGATAGATCTTTCCAATACTAATCCGAAGAAAATACCGTTGCAAAATCCTGTCGCGTACGCTTCAAAAGAAGTATTCTTCCTCTCCTATTTACAACTTGTATTTGAGCGATTCGGTATAAAATTGTTGCGCCACCTCCACATCGCCGTGTTCATGATACTGACGGGCTACAAATTCATACAAACTTCTGATTTCGTTCATTTTCCCTGTGTAAAGACTATATACATAAGAAGCGGGCTGCGGAGCTCCTGCAGCACTCATCTGATTGTAAATCGTACCCAAACGTGAAAGTATCTTACGATTCAGGGTAATCGCGTCGAGATAGGCTCGTATAGCCTCATTAAACTGCTGTTTCATCAGATGCGCCATACCGATATTCACCAGTAATTGCTCTTTCCGATATCCCGGCTTGCCCTGCATGCGGGTGCTAAGTGCCAGCAAAGAATCGGCCATTCCGTGTTCGCGATAAAAGCCTGCCAATGTCTCATAAGCAATGAAAAGACCGGAATTACGCTCCAGTGAACGCGTGGTTAATAACAACATCTGAAGGATACTTTCTGCTTTGCGACGCAAGGCATACCCCACAAGCTCCTGATCACCGGCATATTGACGTGAAAAAGCGGTAAAATCAGCCGCGCAGGTGTTCACCAGCACGTAACGAACCAGCCCCTCGGGCTTACCCGAAGCCTGTTCCGACAAATACGCGTAAAGAGTTTCTTGTAAAAGTGCGGTCAATTTTTCGCGAGACGGCTTAAGGGGAGTACCCGCCGGCCAGTACGTCGCTAATAAGTTATCTACGGTCTGAGGAGCCGACGAAAAATTTTGCTGCTGCGCTTCACGAGTGGGAGAATACACTACCTCATTGACATAGCTCAACAAGGCATTTTCCAGTTTTACGAGCGGGTCAAATACCGCCTCAAACTTTGCTGAATCGGGCAATATCGCATTTCCGCTCACCTGTTCTTCCTCCAAATTCGTGCCTTTCCGAAGCACGCTTTCCATCAGATCATATTTCCCGCGATCGTATTCATACACCGAGCCCAGGTTAAGTAAGGCACGGGCATATCCCGTATCGAGCCGTACGGCCTCATGCAGGTATTTGCGAGCGCTATCGGGCTGCTGGTAATAGGAGAAAAATACGGTACCCAGGTTATTGTAAACATTCGTATAAGTAGGATCGATTTCGACAGCGCGTTTGAAAAAGAACAGCGCCGAATCGGCCTTTTGGCGGATCTGCACCGCCGACAGGTTCATCTTACCCGTACGTACCTGCTCCAATTGCAGGGTATAGGTTGCTCCCAGCAAGGAATTGAGCTTGGCTGAATTGGGGACTTTTTCGATGTCGGCCCGATAGATGGATAAAGCCGACTTCCATTCCGTATTGCGGTGTATCGTGTACACCGAACTTACCAGTAGCAGCAAACCCAGTAGCGCTATGGCCGGACGGGGAACCTTCAATTTGACAGCCGGATCGGTACTGATTTTAAACGCGCGCAATAACAACCAGGCTACGAGAATACTGAATCCGACAGAAGGCACATAAGCAAATCTGTCGGCCACAATACCTACTGCCGGCACCACAAAATTGCAACATACGGAAATAGTGATCAGAAAATACAAAATGGCAAATGCCGGAATGGAGCGGCGACGCATTCCATACAGGGCATACCCTAATCCGCCCAGCACGGCCAGCGTGGAAAGCCAGGTAAGCGGATCGCTCCAGGATCCCAAAGGCACAGTATCGTATCCGTAATAGACCGCAAGCGGATAAGGCACTATCAGCTTCAGGAAATAATACCCTGTAGTATGAAAGGCGATAGCCAAACGCTCTATAACGCCGGGCTCCTGTATAAACATGGGGTTTTCAAAAAAAGAAAACTCACGGATTTCAGGGTTCGAAACCCCCATGAGCCTGCGCATAAACACGCGAAAGAAAAGCCAGCTCACTGTCCCCACAAAAAACAGCGGAACCAATCTTTTAAACCTGACTTCCGTGAAAAACCAAACCGTTACCGGAATTACTGCAAACATAGTCATGGTACCGCGCTTACTGAGCAGAGAAAGCAGCAGCCAGCCGATTCCGAAGGCTACGTATTTCCAATGCCCTTTCCGCCCGTATAGCATTACTGCACGAAGAGACAACAGCGCAAACAGCAGCGACAAAATTTCGTCTCTGTTCTTCAGCGAAGCCACTACCTCGGTATGAATAGGATGAATAAGGAACAAAAAGGTGCTCAACGCCGGCAGTATCCAGTGCTGGTGCTGAAAAAGCAATAAGAGCAGAAAGTATAACACGACCCCCGTAAGCGCATATAACAGCACATTCACCAAATGATTGATCGCCACATTCTCTCCGAAAAGCTGGTGCTCGATCGCAAACGTAGTGACCACTATCGGCCGGTAATCGTAGTTCTGCTTCTCGTTCATGGCATACCGGTTGGTAAATATCTCGGGAATACCGCTCAACCCTTTAGCCACGAACGGGTGATTCTGCACAACCAGCTCATCGTCCATCGAATACTCATTCCATAACGTATTGCCGTAAAACGCGAACGACAGGATAAAAATTAGCCACACCACCCTACGATGTATGCGGCGCGTATGCTTCTCGTGATCGGTAAGTAAAGGGTGGGAAGAGGCGGTTCGGGTCCCGGCTTTTTTGCTTGGTTTCATGCTTGTAATGTGGAATGTAAATATAGCACACTGTTTAGATTTTGGCAGCGCAGAGTGAAATAAAAACAGGTTCGAAAGTAGAGCATACACAAAAGCTGTGTAAAGATTTCGGATCAAAACGGTAGCGGCAGCCGGGCTATTCTGTAATTTTGAAGTATGGAATACCTTAATCAGCTCAACGAAGCCCAACGGCAGGCCGTTATCCATACCGAAGGACCAACCATGGTGATAGCCGGTGCAGGCTCGGGTAAGACCCGTGTGCTTACCTACCGCATTGCGCACCTCATCGAAAAGGGCGTTGACGCTTTTCACATTCTGGCGCTTACATTTACCAACAAAGCAGCCCGCGAAATGAAAGAAAGAATAGCCTCTATCGTGGGCCATTCGGAAGCCCGTAATATCTGGATGGGCACCTTTCACTCGGTATTCGCCAAAATTCTCCGGGTCGAAAGCGAACGTATCGGCTACCCGCGCGATTTCACGATTTACGACACAGCCGATGCCAAAAACCTGCTCAAAGACATTATCAAAAGCAAAAACCTCGACGATAAGGTCTATAAGCCCGGACTTGTCTATAACCGCATTTCTTCGGCCAAAAACAACCTGATCAACGCCCGTGCCTACGCCGCCAATACCGACCTTGTGGCCGACGACCGCATGAGCGGCAAACCTAAAATCGCGGAGATTTACCTCGAATACGAAAACCGTTGCTTTAAAGCAGGCGCGATGGATTTTGACGACCTGCTCTTCAAAACCAACGAGCTGCTGCGCGATTTCGACGACCTGCTGCTCAAGTACCAGGAAAAGTTCCATTACATCCTCGTCGATGAGTACCAGGATACCAACTTTGCCCAATACCTGATTGTTAAAAAACTGGCCGCCCGGCGCGAAAACCTCTGCGTGGTAGGCGACGATGCCCAAAGCATTTACGCGTTTCGCGGCGCCAACATCGAAAATATTCTCAACTTCAAAAAAGATTATCCCGACTATAAAGTGTTTAAGCTGGAACAGAATTACCGTTCCACGCAAACCATTGTCAACGCGGCCAACAGCATTATCGAAAAAAACCGCAACCAAATCAAAAAGGAAGTATGGACCGATAATCCTGCGGGCGAAAAAATCCGTGTGCTTCGCACGCCTACCGATAACGAAGAAGGACGTGTGGTCTCGCAATCCATTTTTGAAACCAAGATGCAGCACCAGGCCCGCAACCGGGATTTTGCCATTCTGTACCGCACCAATGCGCAGTCGCGTTCGTTCGAAGAAGCCCTCCGCAAGCTGAATATTCATTATAAAATTTACGGCGGACTCTCATTCTACCAGCGCAAAGAAATTAAAGATCTGCTGGCCTATTTCAGGCTTACGGCCAATCCGAACGACGAAGAAGCGCTCAAACGGATCATCAATTACCCCAAACGCGGTATAGGCCAAACTACGGTAGATGCGCTGATTGTAAGCGCGGCCGAACATGAAACGGGTATCTGGAATGTGATCGAGTTTCCTGAAATGCACAACGTGCGGATCGCCTCGGCGGCTATGCACAAAATCAAAGAATTTGCCACGCTTATCAAAAGCTTTTCGGTGCAGCAAAACACCTTGTCGGCCTTCGATTTGGCCACCCACATCGCCTCTGCCTCGCACCTGCTGAAAGAACTTTACGCCGACAAGTCGCCCGAAGGAGTAAGCCGCTACGAAAACATACAGGAGCTGCTCAACGGTATCAAAGAGTTTTCGGAAAGCGCACCCGAAGGAGAAAGCCGCACCCTGAGCGATTTCCTGATCGACGTAGCGCTGCTGACCGATGCCGATAAAAGCGAAGAAAACCTCGATCACGTGTCGCTGATGACCATCCACGCCGCCAAAGGGCTTGAGTTTCCCTACGTGTATATTGTAGGTATGGAAGAAAATCTTTTTCCTTCGCAGCTCTCGCTCAATACCCGTTCGGAGTTGGAAGAAGAACGCCGTCTGTTTTACGTGGCGCTGACCCGTGCCGAAAAAAGAGCAACCCTCAGCTACGCCACCAGCCGCTACCGCTGGGGCAACCTGACGCATTGCGAGCCCAGCCGTTTTATTGATGAAGTCGATGCGAAATTTTTGGAAATGCCGACCCTGCCCGAACGCAAAACCCAGCTCGACTCAGACGAAAACGAATTGCGCCGTTACCGCAGCATCGGCCGTAAAGCCGACAATGATTTCGCCGCCTCTCCCCTGCCCCGACAGCCCCAGCCTGTAAAACGCAAGCTGACCAAAATCGCTCCGCCACAAGCTACACCAAGCTCTTCGGCCGCAATTTCAGGCACAGAGAACTCCGAAATACAGGTAGGTAACAATGTGCTGCATGAAAAATTCGGGAAAGGGAAAGTACTTCAGCTCGAAGGGAATTATCCCGATCAGAAAGCGACTATTTTCTTCCCCAACGCCGGACAAAAACAGTTGCTGCTTCGCTTTGCCAAATTGCAAATCATTCCGTAAACAGTTCAGGGGCAGCCCGGAAAATGATCGACGTAACTGATTTTGATATCCGGAAAATCATCGACAAACTGCACCTTGATATCGGGAAAATGCTCTACAAACTGCCATTCGCCGCATTCGTCCGGAAAATGGTTTACCACCTTCACCTTCAAATCGGGAAAGTGATCGACCACCTTTACCTTAATATCGGGGAAATGCTCGACTACTTTGATTTTACCGTAAAGCTTAAACCCTTTGTGAGCACAGGAAGGACATACCGACGCGTTGTCGAGCTTTGCCGCAGGTGAAAAACCGTGAAAAAAAGGCACACAGGCAAGCAGCAGCATTACAGCCCAGCGCTGATTTTTTGAAAAAAAAGAGGGGAGTAAAATTTTCATTGCGGTAGGGAATTTAACCTTTTGAAAAAAGGAACCTCGGCTGTCACCTCAAAAATGATGCCTTGAGGAAAAGTGCAGGTAACACTCAATTTCCCCATTTTATGCGGCGCACGCATTCCCACAGCACCATACCGGCACAGACCGAAATATTGAGCGAATGCTTGGTGCCAAATTGTGGAATTTCGAGCACTGCCGTACAGGCATCGACCACTTCCTGCGCCACGCCACTTACTTCGTTACCAAACACAAAAGCCGTTTTTTGTGGTGTCCCGACCGCCATATCCTGCAACAAAACCGTACGTTCGGCCTGTTCGACCGCGTACACCACATAGCCTTGCGCCCGGAGCCGGGTTACCGCTTCCAGGGTCGAAGCTTCATAATTCCAGCTTACGGCATCGGTGGCGCCCAGTGCCGTTTTGTGAATTTCGCGGTGCGGAGGCACAGGCGTATAGCCGCAGAGGATCATTTCTTCGATCAGAAAAGCATCGGCCGTACGAAAAATACTGCCCACGTTGTGATGACTGCGCACATTATCCAGCACGACCGTGACCGGCATTTTGGTTTCACGCCGAAAAGTCTCGGTATCTAAACGACCCAGCTCGGCGAGCTTCAGTTTACGGTTCATGTCCGAAAAGTAAGGATTTAGCCCTTTACCTTCCGGAAAAAGGCGTTTTCTTTCGGTGAAATGTCTGCTTCGAATCAAAAGTTTTCACATTCCGGACAAAATATACACAAGCGCTAAGCAAGTATCTTCGCATTCTTTATTTTTGGAACACATTGCCGGATTAAGCTTATACTGTCGGCTTTATTTTCCCTTTACGTGAAAAAGAAAAAAGATTCGAAAGAGGGTGCCTCGGAAACACCCCTGATGAAACAGTACAATACGATTCGGGCCAAATACCCCGATGCCCTGCTGTTGTTTAGGGTCGGCGATTTTTACGAAACCTTCGGAGAAGACGCGATAAAAGCGTCGCGGATACTGGGCATTGTCCTGACCAAGCGTCATAATGGATCGGCTGGAGAAACGGAGCTTGCGGGATTTCCGCACCACTCGCTCGACAGCTACCTGCCCCGTTTGGTTCGTGCGGGGTTACGCGTGGCGATCTGCGATCAGTTAGAAGATCCAAAAACCGTAAAAGGCATTGTAAAACGCGGTGTCACCGAGCTGGTTACTCCCGGCGTTTCGTACAACGATAAAGTGCTTGAGCACAAGTCGAACAATTTTTTAGCCGCGATTCATTTTGCGGGAAAAACACATGGCGTCTCATTTCTCGATGTCTCTACCGGCGAATTTTTTGTAGCCGAGGGGCAGCTCGATTATATCGACAAGCTGGTGCAGAGCTTCGTTCCGAAAGAAATTCTTTACCAAAAAAACCAGCACGCAGTGTTTGCCGAACGCTTCGGCGACCGTTTTCACACCTACCGTCTCGACGATTGGGTCTTTACCTCCGAATTCGGCCACGAAACCCTGCTTCGCCATTTCGGCACCGCTTCGCTGAAGGGCTTTGGAGTCGAAAAGCTCAACTTAGGCATTATTGCAGCGGGCGCGGCACTGCATTACCTGGCCGATACCCAGCACGATAAAACCGGGCATATTACGGCTATCAGCCGTCTCGAAGAAGACCGTTACGTATGGCTCGACCGTTTTACGCTGCGCAACCTGGAACTGCTGCATTCGCCCCACGAGAACGGGCGCACGCTGATCGATATTCTTGATCACACCCTTAGTCCTATGGGCGCGCGCCTGCTCAAACGCTGGATAGCCCTGCCGCTGAAAGACAAAGGTCCTATCATGCAACGTCTCGATGCGGTGGCTTACCTGTCGAAATACGAAGACACGCTCGAATCGCTGAGCACACAGCTCGAACCGGTAGGTGATTTGGAACGGCTTATTTCAAAAGTGGCGGTAAACCGCATTTCGCCCCGCGAGACCGTACAACTGAACCGTGCGCTCAAAGCCATCGAACCTATACAGATACTTTGCAAGCTGGCCAAAAGTGATGCGCTGCAGCAGCTCTTCGAAAAGCTGGATCCCTGTCAGGCTATCTGCGAGAAAATAGAAAAAGAGCTTGATCCCGAGGCTCCGGTAGCTATCGGAAAAGGAAACGTAATACGCAAAGGCATTAATGCCACGCTCGACGAGCTGCGTACGCTTGTACATTCGGGCAAAGATTACCTGCTGCAAATTCAGCAGCGCGAAGCCGAACGTACGGGCATTTCTTCGCTAAAAGTGGCTTTTAACAACGTATTCGGCTACTACCTCGAAGTGACGCACGCACACCGCCACAAGGTTCCGGCCGACTGGGCACGCAAGCAAACCCTGACCAATGCCGAGCGCTACATTACCGAAGAGCTTAAAGAATATGAAAGCAAAATATTAGGTGCCGAAGAAAAAATACTTCAGCTCGAAACCGCTCTTTTTAACGAACTGATAAGCGCCCTGTCGGAATACATCGCTCCGATACAACGCAATGCTTACCTGCTGGCGCAGCTCGACTGCCTGATGAGCTTTGCCCGTGCAGCGCTGAAAAACGGGTACACGCGTCCCGAAATCACCGACAAAAAAACGCTGAACATTCACCTGGGGCGCCATCCGGTCATAGAACAGTCTTTACCGGCGGGAGAAGAATATGTACCCAACGATATTTTCCTCGACAACGACAAGCAGCAAATTATAATGATTACGGGCCCCAACATGGCAGGTAAATCGGCTTTGCTGCGGCAAACGGCATTGATCGTGATCATGGCGCAGATGGGGAGCTTCGTGCCGGCAAAATCGGCCGAAATCGGGCTTACCGACAAGGTGTTTACCCGTGTGGGCGCTTCCGACAACCTAAGTTCGGGCGAGTCCACCTTTATGGTCGAGATGAATGAAACGGCGAGCATCCTGAACAACATTTCGGATCGCAGCCTTATCCTGCTCGACGAGATAGGCAGGGGTACCAGTACCTACGACGGTATTTCGATCGCCTGGGCGATTGCCGAATACCTGCACGAAAATCCGAAAGCGCGACCTAAAACTCTGTTTGCCACGCACTACCACGAACTGAACGACATGGCACGGCAGTTTAAGCGCATCAAAAACTTCAACGTGGCGGTAAAAGAAACGGCGCAGAAAGTGATTTTCCTGCGCAAATTAGTGCCGGGCGGGAGCGAACACAGCTTCGGTATTCACGTGGCAAAAATGGCGGGTATGCCGCCGGTGGTGGTAAAACGTGCCTCCGAAATTTTGAAAGAATTAGAAAAAACGCATACCCGGCGCAAACCGGGCAAAGAAAAAACCACAGAAAGCGGTGCTGTCACATCCGAACCTTTCCAACTGAGCTTTTTCCAGCTCGACGACCCGGTATTGTCGCAAATCAAAGAAGAAATTTTGCAGACGGACATCAACACCCTGACTCCGGTAGAAGCCCTGATGAAGCTGAACGAAATTAAAAAGCTGATTGGGGGTTAATCGTCGGTTTCCTGCGCGTGCTCCCAGGCATTGAACAGCTCGCGGAGGTAAATGTTCTCGTCGGGTGTGAGCTTGCAATCGGCCATTACCATTTTAACGGCGGTGTCGAGAAAGCGGGTGCGTTCTTTGCGGGTCGAATCGCGGTAAAACTCGTCCATCGCTTTCAGGAAACAGTTGTAATGCTCGTCGCGGGGCAGGCTGCTCAGCCATTCAAGTTCCTGATCGATATTTATTTTCACCGGAAAACTTTCATAGAGGTATTTGACCACTACGGCGCCTTCCTCGGGAGGAAACTGCCCATCGGCACTGGAAAGGAACATCAGCATGTGATACCCTGCAATGACCTTGTTCGTTTTTCTCTTTCGCTCACCCATGATACTGGAAATGTGTTTCAGGCTATTACCACAGGTTAAAAAAACAGAATTCGATTGACAATTAAAAAAATTTTGGAATAATAATTTATTTCATAGATTTGCACTCGCAAAACGCGGGAATAGCTCAGTTGGTAGAGCACGACCTTGCCAAGGTCGGGGTCGCGAGTTCGAGTCTCGTTTCCCGCTCCACGAGTCCCTCTCCGAAAGAGAGGGATTTTTTATTTGAAACCGTATCTTTCGGATACCAATCAAATTGCCCGGGTGGTGAAATGGTAGACACGAAGGACTTAAAATCCTTTAGCCCGAAACGGCTGTGCGGGTTCGAGTCCCGCCCCGGGTACTTCATCTTTCAAAAAGAAAAAAGAGCGGGATATCCGCTCTTTTTTGATTCTACGAAATACGCTGTAGTTACACCAACTGCACCCTATTTCGGGAATCTATAGCCTGATGCATTGAGTTACGCTTAATACACCGTCAGTCTGACCGGTAAGAACTCCATGCCTTCGGTTTTCAGATGCACAATATACGTACCTGCCGGAAGCGCATGCAAAGGCTGGCGCAGCTCGTTAATGCCTTCGTGCAACGTTACAGGATAGGTAGCTACCTGTTGCCCATACATATCGTACAGATCGACCTGTGCGTCGATGCTTTTTGTGCTGTGCAACTGCAAAATAAAATGCGTACGGGTGGGATTGGGATACAGCCTGAGCAAGTTCCTGCTTTCGGTTTCATCGCAGGTTACCTGTATAGGCCCGAAGGTTTCGGAGGCTCCGTTATGATCGGTTTGGGTTAAACGATAATACACAGTGCCTTGTTCCGCTTTCGGATCGTACAGCGAATACTCCCGCACCTGATTGCTGTAGCCCGCACCGGGTATAGTAGCCACTGTTTCCCAGGTCGAAAAGTCGCGGCTGCGCTCAACCGTATAATAGGCATTGTTGCTTTCGGAAGCGGTAGCCCATCGCAGTGCGGCCTGTCCGGCCGCGCAGGTGGCCTCGAACGAGAGCAAGCTAACCGGAAGCGGACTGTTCAATCCGGAGCCGGCCAGCCACAACTCAGAGAAGCCCGGCACTGCTGCGCTAACCCACAGACCGTCGCTAATTCCTGCGATGGTTCCGGTTCCGCTCTGAGGATGCACGGTTACTATACCATTACCACAGTTATCGGGGAAATTGCCGTTCTCATTCGCACCCGAATAACGGTGCAGATCCAGTTCCGTAATGCCGTTCACATTATCGGCGGCATTGGGCGATGCGGCAGCCACAGCTACCAAATCAGACAAGTCCTGCGCATACAGGTAAGCGCTTACTTCTACTGTTCCCGCAGGCGCATGCTGGCTTTGCAAGGTCCAGTGACGACGCAGGGCAGCGGCCGACGAAGAGGAGTTGTCGCAATCTTCTACGAGCGGTGCAGCCGGTTCTACAAACTGTTGAGCCGTTACATAGCCTAAATTTTCGCCCCGGGGATTGACTGCCAAAACAGCCCCGTTGGCACCCGTAAAGACCACATAATCCTGGTTGCCGTTGAGGTAACAGGTGCGCGAATCGCCATGCTGTGCCAATGCCGAAGGCAATGCATCGACCGTGATAGCGGGCAGCGCTACCGTGATCGAGCAAGCCGGAAGGGTAGCCTGTACCTGGTAGTCGGAGGTACCTGCGGTGAGGTTTGCGGTATGCAGGCTCAGCGTAGCACCGTTGCCCTGAAGGGCCATTCCGACAGGATTGGCTCCGTCTATCAGCCGGTATGTAACCTGTGCCTTAGAGTGGTTGATTTGCACCTCTGCATTGCCATTGTAACAAAGCGGCAAGGTGGTGACAATCGAAGCGTCAATTTGATTAAATGCGGTGTCCTGTAACTCGTACGTGCCCATATCGACAGTGCCCCCGTAAATGCGCGGATTGCCGTCCAGATCGGTAAGCGCTGCGGAAGACAAAAGGGAATTATTACCCGCATCAAGAGCCGGACTACAGGGCTGAAGCCTGAAATCTTTAGCCGCCGCATCGACAAAAAACGGATCGGCATCTTTGTTATGACCGCCATCGCTGCCCAAACCCGTCCATCCTGCTGCGCTACCCTGCACAATGCTATAGCTGTAAACAGGTACGCTGGTGGGAGTGGCTCCGCCACTGTTGAAAATTTGATTTAGCGTACCGTTGGCGCTGCGATTACCCCAGATGATGCTGTTCTGAAGATGAGGATATGCGTTCAGGTTACGCATACCCACACCAGAGTTGTTGGTCGTAGCCGACACGTTGTGCGCAATGGTTACGTTCACTATACGGGGCGAAGAAGCATTGTTATAAAAGCCCGCCCCATAATCGCCGGTATTGTGATGAACCAGCAGGTTCTCAAAACGGGGCGAGGCATTCGTATTGCCTACGGCAGCTCCCGCATAGCCGATATTTTCGGTAAAAACCATGTGGCGTACTACAGGCGAAGAACCCACATTGGCCATACCTGCGCCCCGTTCGCGGGACACGCTGTGGCCGCCCATCGTGTAATTACCGCCACCACCTACACCACGCCCCTCTGTAATATAAAAACCGTCAATAATCAAGGTGCTGTCGGCAGAGGCTCCAGCCGTGACTACTACGTGGTAGCTGTTGTCGGAAGAGTTGCCCGGCACACCAATGTCGCCGCTCAGCACGGTGGGGTTGGCGTTCCAGTCACGGATGCCGCCCCCGGTAGGATAGCCCCCCAGCACATTCAGATTGCCCCGGTAAAAGGCAAATGCGCTGTCGCGGTTAGTACCGCTGCGAGCACCTGTAGGATAATAGGTTCCCTGAGCTACCAGAATCGCATCTACAGCGCTGCATTCGTGCGCCTGCTTAATGGCAAAGGCCAGCGAGGTATAGGCGTTGGCCCAACTGCTGCCGTTGTTAGCACCCGTGGCAGAAGCATCTACATACAGTGTGACGTTGCCTGTGCCCTGCTGCTCGTACGCACCCATATCTACGGTACCCCCGTAAATGCGCGGGTTGCCGTCCAAATCACGTGTAATGCCCGATGGGATAGAATCGTTATGCCCCGCATCAATAGCCGGAGAGCAGGGCAAAAGTCGGTAATCGCCTGTGGTAAAAGGTGCAGTGCTATGCGAAGGTGCCTGGACAAACAAAGGATTGGTATTCAGGTTGCCCGCTCCCGTATAGCCCCCCTGTACAATGCTGTAGCTTACTTTGGGATTGTTGGTAAAGATATTGTTGTAAATTCCCTGACTATTTCCCCAAATGATGCTATTTGTAACCACAGGAGAAGAAACATTATTATAGATCCCGCCTCCGTTATTAGCGGAATTTCCCGAAAAGACACTGTGTATAACTATAGGTGAAGAATTTTGATTATACATCCCGCCTCCGTTACTAGCGGAATTCCCCGAAAAGACAGTTTGTGTAAGCAACGGGGAAGAATTATTGTTAATCATCCCGCCTCCGCTATTATTCGTGTTATTCCCCGAAAAGACACTGTTTGTAACCAGGGGGGAAGAATTTTGATTATACATCCCGCCTCCATATCCTCTCTGTACGGTTGCGCCGTTCACTAAGACAGAACCGCTGCCACTGGCATTACCCCGGGTGATGTGCAAGCCGTCTAACACCAAACTGTGGCTCAACGCAGCACCTGCCCCTACCGTCAGCACCACGTGATACGCATTGTCAACGTTGGAGCCTGAAACGCCTATATCACCGCTCAGCACCACGCGGTGAGCGCTCCAGTCTCTCGCCCCGCCACCTCGCGGATAGCCCCCTAATACCGCCAGCCCGTCGCGCAAAAAATAAAAGCTCCGGTCCCTCTGAGTAGTGTTGGTAGATGTGGTCGGCGGAATATATTCGGGATAGTAAGTCCCTTCGGCCACTAAAATCTTATCTACAGCGCTGCATTCGTGCGCCTGCTTAATGGCAAAAGCCAGCGAGGTATAGGCGTTGGCCCAACTGCTGCCGTCGTTAGCACCCGTGGCAGAAGCATCTACATACAGTGTGACGTTGCCTGTGCCCTGCTGCTCGTACGCACCCATATCTACGGTACCCCCGTAAATGCGCGGGTTGCCGTCCAAATCACGTGTAATGCCCGATGGGATAGAATCGTTATGCCCCGCATCAATAGCCGGAGAGCAGGGCAAAAGACGGTAATCGTACACATCAGGATTTGCGAAAAACGGATCGGTGTTCAGGTTGCCCGTACCACTATGTCCTCCCTGTATGATCGAGTACGATACCGTAGCCGAATTAACTATGGCGCTGTTATTATCCCATACGATGGTATTCGACACAAGCGGATTGGATGCGTTTCCATTAAATATCGCTCCGCCGCTACCTGTAGCTGTATTGCCGGTAAGGGTACTGAGTGTGATACGGGGCAAAGAGGTCTCGGTATTGTACATACCCCCTCCGTCGGTAGTGGCCGTATTGTGGTAAATCAGGCAATTGACAACCTGAGGAGAAGAAAAGGTATGACAGAGAATACCGCCGCCAAATCGGGCCTTATTGCCGTAAATGCGGCAGTTGCTTATAGTGATATCGGTATTGCCGCCATTGTGTGCCATAGATATGCCCCCGCCATTGCGACGGTTAATGCTGCGGCCATTGTAGGGGTATGAAGATTCTACATTAGCATTGGCTCCGGTAATATGAAAGCCATCAATAAGTAAGCTATTGGTAGTAACACCCGTGATAACAATGATATGGTGACTGTTGTCGGAAGAGTTACCCGGCACACCGATGTCGCCACTCAGCACGGTGGGGTTGGCGTTCCAGTCGCGGGTACCGCCCCCGGTAGGATAGCCCCCCAGCACATACAGGCTGCCCCGGTAAAAGGCAAATGCGCTGTCGCGGTTAGTACCGCTGCGAGCACCTGTAGGATAATAGGTGCCTTTGGCAACCAGAATCGTATCTACCAGCAGGCAGTTGTGCGCCAAGTTCAGCGCTTCGGACAAGGAGGTATAGGCATTCGCCCAACTGCTGCCGTCGTTGGCTCCCGTGGCGGCGCTGTCCACATAAACGGTAGGCTGGGGATAACAGGAAGGTTCAGAAAATTTCACCAAAAAAGCATCGCGGTTTCCTCCCCATGTCAACTGATGCCCCCCCGAAGCAATGCCATTGTCCGACTGCGTATAACCACCCAGGTACACATTACCCTGCCCGTCTGTCGCACAAGAAAGTCCATAATCAGCTCCAGCCCCCCCGTAATAGGTGGCCCATTGCCGCTGGCCTGAAGCATTGAATTTCACCAAAAAAGCATCGCGGTTTCCTCCCCGTGCCGACTGATGCC
>CAYWRZ010000011.1:18887-88756 GCA_964460845.1 uncultured Weeksellaceae bacterium | reverse complement strand
GTGAGAGTGTAAGTTCAGTGACCTTGACTGCCGCAGAGGCAGGCGGCACATGGAGTGGCACCGGTATTACAGATGCCGCTGCGGGCACATTTTCTCCCTCGACCGCTGGAGTGGGTGTACATCAGATTGTGTATGCGATTGCTGGTAACTGTCCGGTGAGCGATACGATACAGGTTGAAGTATGGCGTGTACCTGATCCGAGCATTCAAGCTTCGGGTCCGCATTGCGAAAGCGTGACTTGGGTAACCTTGACTGCTGCTGAAGCAGGCGGCACATGGAGTGGCACGGGTATTACGGATGCAGCGGTGGGAACTTTTTCGCCTTCTTCAGTAGGCGAAGGCTTTTATGATGTAGTGTATTCTATAGGCGGTAACTGCCCGGTGAGTGACACGATCCAAATCGAGGTATGGCGTGTACCTGATGCTACTATCCAAGCTTCGGGTCCTCATTGTGAGAGTGTGACTTCGGTAACGCTGACTGCTGCCGAAGCAGGCGGCACATGGAGTGGAACGGGTATTACGGATGCAGCGGCGGGTACATTTTCTCCTTCTACGGCTGGAGTGGGTGTACATCAGATTGTGTATGCCATTGGTGGCAACTGTCCGGTAAGTGACACGATCCAGGTTGAAGTATGGCGTGTACCTGATCCGAGTATCCAAGCTTCGGGTCCACACTGTGAGAGTGTAAATTCTGTGACTTTAATTGCCGCAGAGGCAGGTGGCACATGGAGTGGTACAGGTATTACGGATGGTTCAGCGGGGACGTTTTCGCCTTCGTTAGTAGGCGAAGGATTTTATGAAGTGGTGTACTCCATCGACGGTAACTGCCCGGTGAGCGATACGATACAGGTTGAAGTATGGCGTGTTCCTGATCCAAGTATTCAAGCTTCGGGACCGCATTGCGAGAGTGTAAGTTCAGTGACCTTGACTGCTGCCGAGACAGGTGGCACATGGAGCGGAACAGGTATTACCGATGCTTCGGCGGGTACTTTTTCACCTTCTTCAGTAGGTGAAGGATTTTATGAGGTAGTGTATTCCATCGGCGGTAATTGTCCGGTGAGCGATACGATCCAGGTTGAAGTATGGCGTGTACCTGATCCGAGCATCCAAGCTTCGGGTCCGCATTGCGAAAGCGTGACTTCGGTAACTTTAACTGCTGCCGAAGCAGGTGGCACATGGAGCGGCGCAGGTATTACGGATGCAGCGGCGGGAACTTTTTCGCCTTCGTCAGTAGGTGAAGGATTTTATGAGGTAGTATATTCCATCGGTGGTAATTGCCCGGTAAGCGACACGATCCAAATCGAGGTATGGCACGTACCCGATCCCGCTATTTTACCCGCAGGGCCTTTTTGTGTAAACCTTTCAAATACAAGTGTCTCGGCGGTTACGCCGGGCGGAACCTGGAGTGGTACGGGTATTACGAATGCTACTACGGGTGCTTTTTCTCCTTCTACAGCCGGCCCGGGTACGCATTCTATTGTTTACGCAATTGCTGGTAATTGCCCGGTAAGCGATACGCTTATTGTAAATGTATTACCCTTGCTGAACGGTAGCTTTACTTACCCCGTTTCGAGAATTTGTAGCAACGGCGCACCGATAATTCCTACCGCACTAGAACCCGGAGGAACCTGGTCCGGAACAGGCGTTACTAATCCGGCTACCGGCGAATTTGATCCTGCTACAGCCGGCCCGGGTATTTTTGTGATATCGCATATTATTCCCGGTGCCTGTACCATAACCGGTTACGATACGCTTACAGTAGTACCCTTGCCCAACGCTGCTATCACACCGGCCGGAACTTTTTGTGTGGATCGTCAACCGCTGTTACTTACTGCTGCGACACCTGGTGGAACATGGAGCGGACCCGGCATTACAGATACGACAAGCGGAATGTTTTCTCCCGCCGATGCAGGTGTGGGCATACATACTATACTTTATTCGATAGAAGGAGAATGCCCTTCTTCGGCTACCCTACAAATTACGGTAAGACCCCTGGATAACGCTGCTTTCAGCTATCCGGTGCAGGAGCTGTGCCTTACAGGTTCGCCTTTATTACCTGTGGCTGCGCAGCCCGGCGGTACCTATTCAGGTCCGGGTATAGCGAATGCTTCTACCGGCGAATTTAATCCTTCGTTGGCCGGTATCGGAACGCATACGATTGTGTATAGCCAAAATGGAAACTGCCCCAACTCATCTACCTTTGTGATAAGGGTAAATGCACCCGGAAATCCTGCCATAGTCTATTCGGGATCTTCCGTATGTAGCGGTCAGACTCCTTTTACGCTTCAGGCTCTTGATGGTGGCGGCATTTGGATAGGTAACGGCATTGTAGATCCTGCAACGGGTCTGTTCTCGCCCGCGCAAGCCGGCCCGGGGGTACATCAGGTGATTTACCAAATTCCGGGAGTATGTCAGGTGGCAGATACCGTTTTTATAGAAGTATTGCCCAGTCCTCAACCCCAAATACAGGGTACGCTTCCCAACGGTTGTGTGCCAGTGGCCGTAACGCTAACCGCAGTGGGTTCTTCAGGAGGCAGCACTTTCAGTTGGTTGAGTACCGATGCTTATACAAGTTCGGGAAATGTATTTGCGCATAACTATCTGCTTAGCGGTTGTTATACGGTGAGTTTGACCGAAACCGACACCAACGGCTGTGCCACTACCGTATGGGCATCCGACACCAGTTGTGTGCTGAGCTGGCCTGTCGCTTCTTTTTCTTATTCTCCCCATGAGATTCATATTTTTCCAGAACCTACGCCGGTTAATTTATACAGTACCAGCACGGGTGCCACACAGTTTGAATGGTACCTCGATGGAAATCTTATTTCGCAGGATCCACGGTGGATTTGGACGCCTCCGACCGACCCTGATCGTTTTTCTTACCCGATATGCCTGGTGGCCAGCAATGCGTATTGTGAAGATACGACCTGTCAGATACTTCTGATAAAAGATGCGCAGTATCTCTATATCCCCAATGCGTTTACTCCGGATAATGATGGTATAAACGACTTTTTTGCGCCTTCATTTTTTGGAAATGAGTCGGCTGTGCTTGAAATGTTCATCTTTAACCGATGGGGTGAGCTGATCCATGAGTCAAAGAGCCGGAGAGTAGCCTGGGATGGTACTTCAAAAGGGTCACAGTGCCAGGACGGAGTGTATGTCTATAAAGTAAGACTGCTCGAACCCGGTGGCAATACGGTGATTGAAGAGCGGGTAGGACACGTAACCCTGGTGCGGTAAACTCTTTTCTACCGGATCGGCATTCCGCTCTCTGTGAAAAATAAACGGCTTCGGCATACGTTTTGTGAAGTGGATAAAACCCTTCCGTAAAAATGGCGTACAAGGCAAACGTGCCTGTTTTTTCCGAAGAAAGCGCTGAGCATCAGCCGAGAAATTTTCTTGTTATATTTGTGTAAAGCGTCACTTGATTTTTAATCTGTTTTTCATGCGTCACACTTTCTTTCTTCTGTTTTTCACATTGGTTTCCGGCATACTTGCCGCACAGCCGCTTAATGGCTTAAATGCCAAGGGGCAGAAAGAGGGACCTTGGGAAGTGAAGTACGAAAAAACGGGTAAAATCCGTTACAAAGGCCAGTTTAAAAACGGAGAACCTTACGGAGAGTTCAATTATTTTTACGAAAACGGGGTTAAAAAATCGACGCTTATTTACTTGTCTGATGGAAAAACCAGTAGGGCTAAATTTTTCCATGAAAACGGGATTATCATGTCAGAAGGGAAATACCTTAATCGTTTAAAAGACAGCACCTGGACCTTTTACGACAACAAAGGGGTAAAAAGTCACACCGAAGTGTACGTGAAAGACAAGCGCGAAGGGAAAAAGCACGTGTTTTATTATTCGGGTAAAGTTTCGGAAATAATTATTTATAAAAATGATCAGAAGCAGGGCGAATGGCTGCGTTATTTTGAAGATGGTACTTTGATGATGAAAGGTACTTACAAAGACAATGCCTTGCAGGGAGAAATGATCATTTACCGTCCTAACGGGAGAATTGCCATACGCGAGCATTATTCGTCCGGATTTTTGGCCGGTCCGCGTATCGAATACGACGACGACGGAAAAGAGGCTTCTCGTCATTATTACCAACGCGGTGTAAGGCTCGAAGGCGAGGAGCTTGAAAAACACCTCAAAGAAAAAGAAGCACAAAGAACACAATCTCAACCGCAGAAAGCCCCTCAAACGGGAGCTTCGGGTAAAAATCCATCCGGTGCCACACAAGGTTCTTCCAAATAAGCTGCTTTGGCTCATGCTGTTGCTGACTGCCGTTGCCTGCCGTCAGAAAGATGCACCTTTGCCCAATCTCGGCTACTCGTATGCGCCTGCCACGGTTGGAAACTGGATCGAATACGACATTACCGAAATTTATCTTGATGCGCAATTGGAACAGGCCGATACCTTTCATTATCAGCTTCGTGAAGTAAAAGAATCCCGCTTCAACGACGATCAGAACCGCCCCTCTATTCGACTCGAACGCTATATCCGTACCGATGTAACGCAACCCTGGGTGATCCATTCCGTATGGTATTCGACCCGTACCGAAAGAGGCTTCGAAACGATGGAAGAAAACCTGCGTTACCTGCGTCTGGTATTTCCGGTAAATGCCGATCAACGCTGGAACGGGAATGTGCATAACACACTTTCGAACTGGAATTATAGGTATCTCGATCTCCATCGCCCGATGACCATCGGTGGACTCAGCTACGACAGTACGCTTACCGTATTGCAGCGCAACGTCCGTAATTTTGTAGAGCAGCAGCATGCTTTCGAGATTTATGCGGCGGGCAGGGGATTGGTGCAAAAAAAACTTGTCGATGTTACCCTTATTAACGGCGATACTTCCAATGTCAGAAAAGGGCAGAAATATTACCAGACCGCTACGGCTTTCGGCTTTTTGTAGCCTGGTAGCGCTGTTTTTAAGCTGTTCCGTTTCGGCACAGCAAGAGCCGCGACGGTATTGGATACAGTTTATTGATAAACATCATTCGCCTTATTCACTCGATCGCCCCGAAGAATTTCTTTCTCCGGCTTCGCTCGAACGACGATATATACAAGGTATTCCACTTGCCGAAAACGACCTGCCCGTTTCACCCCTCTATATCGATTCGGTTCAGGCGGTAGGCAATGCGCCTGTGGTAAATCGTTCGCGCTGGTTCAATGCGGTGACGCTCGAACTCACCGATACTACGGTGATCGATGCCCTGCTGGCATTGCCTTTTGTACGTCGCATCGAGGTAGTGCGCAAAAACCGGGAAGGCATCCGTTTTGAACCCTTGCCGTTTTCGCATAACGCGGCGCGTCATTGGCACATAAGTGTAGATTCGCCGTACGGAGCGGCATACCGGCAGATAGCCATGCTTAACGGACATCGCCTGCACAGCTTGGGTTTTGAGGGCAAAGGGGTTGCTATCGCGGTCATGGATGCCGGCTTTCCCAACCTCACTTCAATGGTGGCCTTTTCGATGCTTTATGCCGAAGGACGGATAAAAGGTACCTATGATTTTGTGGACGTAGAGCCCAATGTGCTTAACAATACGCATTACCACGGTACGGTGGTGCTGTCGTGCATGGCGGCTTACCTGCCCGGTCAGTACGTAGGTACCGCTCCGGCAGCCGATTACTGGCTGTTCGTAACTGAAGATGTGGCCGGCGAATCGCCTGCCGAAGAAGACAACTGGATAGCCGCCGCCGAATACGCCGATAGCGTGGGCGCAAAGATCTTTAACACTTCGCTGAGCTATACCGTTTTTGACGATCCGGCTTTTAATTACACCTATTCCGATCTCGACGGCAGAACGACCCGCATCAGTCGTGCAGCGGCGGTGGCCGCTTCCAAAGGCATTATCTGTGTCAACAGCGCCGGCAACAGCGGTGCCTCTTCCTGGCAACACATCGGTGCGCCGGCCGATGCCGACAGTACGCTGGCCGTAGGAGCGGTCGATTCGCTCGGAGCGTATGCCCCTTTCAGCTCGCGCGGACCTTCGGCCGACGGAAGAGTGAAGCCCGATATAGCAGCGCAGGGAGCCCGTGCCTTGGCGGTATGGCCCGACGGAGAATTGGTCAGGGCTAACGGCACTTCGTTTTCCGCTCCGATTACCGCCGGACTGGTAGCTTGTCTTTGGCAGGCGCATCTCGATAAAACCAATCTCGAAATTATGGATGCCATACGGCGCAGTGCCTCGCAATACGCGCATCCCGACGATCGGCTTGGCTACGGCATTCCCGATTTTTACAAAGCGCACCTTTTACTTTCCGATCAGGTGGATGCTCCTTCCGAAATGTTGATCTACGTGTATCCCAATCCTTATACCGATCGGCTTTATTTGGAATATTATTCGCCCGAAGCACAGGATATTGCCTATACACTTAGCGATGTAGGCGGACGAAAAATTTACGAAGGAAAAATACAGGTGTATGGCGGAACTACTTCAGTGATTCGCATTACAGACGATCCCGGTTTGCCCGGAGGTGTGTATTTTCTTCAGCTTCGCGGAAAGGCATTGCAGCGCACGCTGAAAGTAGTTAAGCAGTAAAAAGCAGCGAAGCGTCCTGCATTTTGCGCAGCATAAAAAGAAAAGACAGCCGTTTTTTTTCAGAATTTATCTTTCAGAAAACGTCCCGTATAAGAAGCTTTCCGTTTGGATAAACCTTCGGGAAGTCCTTCGTAGAGCAGCTCTCCACCCCGTTCACCCCCTTCGGGTCCCAAATCTATCACCCAGTCGGCACATTTTATCACATCGGTATTGTGCTCGATAATTAGCACCGAATGGCCGTGATCGACCAGCGCATTCAGGGCGTAAAGCAGCTTTTGAATGTCGTGAAAATGAAGTCCGGTGGTAGGTTCGTCGAAAATAAAGAGGGTTTGATTGTCGTGCTTTTCGTGGCCGAGAAAAGAAGCCAGCTTGATACGTTGGGCTTCTCCGCCCGAAAGCGTGCTCGACGACTGCCCGAGGGTAACATAGCCCAATCCCACATCCTGCAAGGGTTTAAGCCGGGTAATGATTTTGGCTTCGCTGTCGTTTTTGGCTTTGGTATGGGCGCTGAAAAAAGCCACCGCATCGTCGATAGTCATGCTCAAAATATCGTAAATGCTGCGTTGGTGGTACTGTACTTCGATCACTTCTTCTTTGTAGCGCTTGCCTTTACATTCTTCGCAAAGCAACGATACATCGGCCATAAATTGCATTTCGACGGTGATGGTGCCTTCACCTTCACAGACTTCTCAACGGCCGCCATCCACGTTAAACGAAAAATGCGACGGTTTGTAGCCGCGTGTGCGGGAAAGGGCTTGTGAAGCGTACAACTGGCGTATCTCGTCGAAGGCTTTGACGTAAGTTACCGGGTTGCTGCGCGACGATTTTCCAATAGGATTTTGGTCGATAAATTCTACGCCTCTCAATTTTTTGAAGGAGCCGGAGATACTGTCGAAATCGCCGTTTTTTTCGCCATAGCCTCCGAAATGTTTGGTCAGGGCAGGGTAGAGCACCTGTTTTATCAGCGAAGATTTACCCGACCCGCTTACACCGGTTACGACGGTCAGGATGTCGATCGGGATTTTTACGTCGATGTTTTTCAGGTTGTTTTCGCGTACACCTTTCAGCTCGATGTAATCTTTCCACTTGCGGCGCTGCACGGGAAGTGCGATGGTTTCGCGACCGGTAAGGTACCGGGCGGTAAGGCTGTCTGACCGCAGCAATTCTTCGTGATTGCCCTGAAAAACTACTTCGCCGCCATGGCTCCCGGCCATAGGTCCCATATCGATAATTTGGTCGGCGGCACGCATAATTTCTTCGTCGTGCTCGACCACAATCACCGTGTTGCCCAAATCGCGCAAGGATTTCAATACGCCGATAAGCCGTTGAGTATCGCGCGGATGGAGTCCGATACTGGGTTCGTCGAGAATGTACATGGAACCGACTAAGCTGCTGCCGAGGCAGGTGGCCAGGTTGATGCGTTGCGATTCGCCGCCCGAAAGGGTGTTGGCCTGCCGGTTCAGCGTGAGGTAACCGAGTCCTACGTCTTCGAGAAATTGCAGGCGGTTGTTGATTTCGACCAAAATGCGTTTGGCGATTTGCTGTTCGTGCGCACTAAGCTTGATCGTGGCAAAAAACTTCCGGCATTCGGATACGGGTTCCTGTAGAATTTCGGTGATAGAGCGTCCGGCTACTTTGACGTAAGACGCGTCTTTGCGCAGGCGGGTTCCTTTGCAGTCGGGGCACACGGTTTTACCCCGGTAGCGACTCAGCATGACCCGGTATTGAATTTTATAAAGATTGGCTTCGAGAAAACGGAAAAATTCGTGTAGTCCCGAAAAATGTTTGTTGCCGGTCCAGAGCAGGTTTTTCTGATCGGCGCTAAGCTGGTAATACGGTTTGTGTACCGGAAAATCGAATTTATCGGCGTGGGCGATCAGCTCGTTTTTCCATTCGCTCATGGTTTCGCCGCGCCAGCAAGCCACCGCATCTTCGTAGATAGAAAGGCTTTTGTTGGGAATGACCAGATCGTGATCGATGCCGATTACGCTGCCGAATCCTTCGCAGGTTTTACAGGCACCTACGGGATTGTTGAAGGTGAAAAAGTGTACGGTAGGCTCTTCAAAAGTGATGCCGTCGGCCTCGAAGCGGTTCGAAAAGCTACGCCGTTGGCGGGGTTCTGTCCACAGCTCCACTTCGCAGCTTCCGTCGCCTTCAAAAAAGGCCGTTTCGACCGAGTCGGCTATACGGCTGTTATTTTCGTCGTTAGAAGCGTCGATGGCAAAGCGATCGATTACGATTTGCAGCCGGTCTTTTTTCGTGAACTTCTGCTCCAGCACTTCGTTGATCTCACGTATTTCTTCGTTGAGCTTGATACGTGTAAACCCTTGTTGCAGCAGCAGCTCAAGCTGTTGACGGTAGCTGCGATCGTTTTTCAGCACCAGCGGAGCGAGCAGTACCGCACGGGTACCGGACTGAAAAGAGTGCAGATAGGCAATTACATCTTTTACCCCTTCGCGTTTTACTTCCTGACCCGATACCGGCGAATAGGTACGGCCTGTACGCGCATACAGCAGCTTGAGATAATCGTAAATTTCGGTGATGGTGCCTACGGTAGAACGCGGATTGCGCGAAATGACTTTCTGCTCGATAGCCACTGCCGGCGAAATACCCCGGATATGATCCACTTCGGGCTTGTCGAGCCGACCCAAAAACTGGCGGGCGTAAGAAGAAAGACTTTCCACATAGCGGCGTTGCCCTTCGGCGTACAGCGTATCAAAAGCCAGCGAAGATTTACCCGAACCCGAAAGACCGGTAATGACTACCAGCTTGTTGCGCGGAATCGCCACGCTTACATTTTTCAGGTTATGCACCCTTGCACCTTCAATCAGGATGTGGGTTTTGTAACTGGTTTCTTGTTGGGTTTTAACCGCCATACACTTCTGCTCCGTAAATGAAACTGCAAAATTAAGGTGTCTGGCTCAATTCTACCTGATTCGAGCCGTATTATTTCCATTTTTACGATGAAATATTCAGCATTTCGCATTCTTTCCATTTTCTACCCGTATATTTTCTCTTTTCTCGGCAGAAAACCTGAAATTTGACTGTTTTTTCGGTATGCCGATGAAAAAATGGATCCTGTTTTTGGTGATAGCTTGCATAGGTACAGCAAATAGTGCTTATGCGCAGCAGCGATCCTATACTCTTAGCGGCTACGTGAAAGATCGGGCTACCGGCGAATCGATGGTAGGGGTAAGCGTAGGGCTGAAAGAACCGGCCAAAGGCACTTCGACCAACGTCTATGGCTTTTTTTCGCTCACGTATCCCGAAGGCGAATATACCTTGGTGGTGACTTATATAGGGTACGAAACCCATACCCAGCCGCTTAGTCTGCGGGCCGATACGCGATTGAACATCGCGCTAAAGCCTGCTTCCATTCAGGTAGAAGAGCTTGAAATTACCGCCGAACGCAGCGAAGAGAATACCCAGTCGGCCGACATGGGGCGCGTGGGCTTTGAAGTAGAAAAAATTAAGGCTTTACCGGCATTTTTCGGCGAAGTTGATGTGATGAAAACCATACAGCTTACGCCCGGTGTGCAGTCGGCGGGCGATGGTAATTCGGGCTTTTACGTGCGCGGCGGTGGCCCCGATCAGAACCTGATTCTGTTAGACGAAGCCGTAGTGTATAACGCTTCGCACCTGTTCGGCTTTTTTTCGGTGTTTAACGCCGATGCCATCAAAAACCTGGAGCTTTACAAAGGATCGATGCCTGCCAACTTCGGCGGACGCTTAGCTTCGGTGGTCGATGTGAGCATGAAAGACGGCAATAACCAGGAGTTCAAAGCCGACGGAGGCATCGGGCTGATTGCTTCGCGGCTTACCTTGCAAGGCCCTATAAAAAAGGACACCAGCTCTTTTATCGTCTCGGCGCGTCGTACCTACATCGACGTCCTGATGAAGCCATTTCTCAAAAAAAGCTCTGCTTTTTACGGCAGCGGGTATTATTTCTACGACCTGAACGCCAAAGTGAATTATCGCTTTTCGGACAAAGATCGGGTCTTTCTCTCGGGGTATTTTGGGCAGGATGTGTTCAATTACAACAACAGCAACGTAGGCTTCAACGTGCGTATTCCCTGGGGAAATGCGACGGCTACGGCGCGTTGGAACCACCTGTTTAACGACAAGCTGTTCATGAACCTTTCGGCAATTTACAGCCGTTACCAGTTCGAATTTGGTGCCTCGCAGGATGAATTTGATTTCAGCCTTTATTCGGGCATCACCGATTACAATGCCAAGCTCGATTTTTATTACCATCCCAACTTACGGCATCAGATACGATTCGGTGCTTTTTACACCTACCATACCTTTGTACCGAGTACCGCTTCGGCGCGGCAGGGCGATGTGGTATTTGATACCGGCGAGAAAATAAAGCTTTACGGACATGAAGCAGCGCTTTATATTAACGATGATTTTGAGGTGACCGAAGATCTCCGCATCAATGCCGGAGTTCGGTATTCGCTTTTTACACAGGTAGGCCCTTTTACCCGTTACCTCAAAGATCCGACCATGGGCCATACCCTCGATACCTTGCGTTATGCACGCGGCGAGCAGGTCGCTTTGTATCACGGTGCCGAGCCACGACTTTCGCTGCGTTATACCACCGGCAAACATTCGTCTATAAAGGCGGCCTATACCCGTAACCTGCAATTTATTCACCTGGCATCGCTCTCGGCCGTTTCTTTACCTACCGATGTATGGGTGCCGAGCACCGATCGGGTAAAACCTCAGTTGGGTAATCAGTATAGCGTGGGGTATTTCCGTAATTTTTTTGAAAATAAATACGAGGCTTCGATCGAAGTGTATTACAAAACCATGAAAAATCAGGTCGAATACCGCGAAGGAGCGCAACCTGAAGACGACGTTAAAAACAATGTCGATAACAACTTCGTATTTGGTAGGGGTTGGTCGTACGGTGCCGAATTTTTCCTGAAAAAACGCAGCGGCGATTTCAACGGATGGATAGGTTATACCCTGTCGTGGACCAAAAGGCAGTTCGACGACATCAACTTCGGGCGTGAGTTTTATGCCAAATTCGACCGCCGTCATGATATTTCATTAGCATTGGTGTACGAACCCGGCAATCGCTGGACCTTCGGATTGGTGTTCGTTTATGCCAGCGGCAATGCGATTACCTTACCTTATGCCTGGTACCTTATGCAAGACAAGGTGGTGTACGAATACGCCGATCGCAATTCGATACGAATGCCGGCTTATCACCGGCTCGATTTTTCGGCTACCTGGAAAATGAAAGAGACGAAAAAATTCCGTTCGAGCTGGAACTTTTCGGCCTACAATCTTTACAGCCGACTAAATCCTTATTTCCTCTACATTCATCAGGACGGTAGTCCTTTTGACGGCAGTTTGGCCATTAAAGCGCGGAAAGTGTCGCTTTTTCCGATATTACCTTCCGTAACCTGGAACTTTAGTTTTTAGCGTATGAAAAAGTGCGGGTATATTTTTGTGTGTTTGTTTGCCTTGCTGAGCATGGCTTGTGAGCGTGATATTGATTTGGACATTCCCGGAGGCGAGCAAAAAATAGTGGTCGAAGGCTGGATAGAACCCGGTGCGCCGCCCATTGTGATACTAACCCGATCGCAGCCCTATTTCGGCAACAGTACCTTTTCTTCGCTCGAGGGCTTATTTGTGCACAACGCTGCAGTCACCGTATCGCAGGGTACGTACAGCAGCCCTTTGTTTGAAATATGCAGCGCAAGCGTACCTGATTCTCTGTTGCCCTTTATCAGCGGATTTCTCGGTATCGACAGCGCTACGCTGGCTTCGGTCAACTACTGCGTTTATACTACGTTCGACCCGCAAATTTTCGGTCAGGTGGGTGAGTCGTATCGTTTGCACATTACCACTTCGGGGCAGGAACTGTATGCGCAAACGCATATTCCGCAACCCGTAAGCTTAGACAGCCTTTGGTTCAAGCTGGCCGGCTCCGACAGTTTGGGCTTCGTTTGGGCACGCCTTACCGACCCCGATACAACGGGCAATGCCTACCGCTGGTTTGCCATGCGAAAGGGTAAAGATTTGGGGTATATAGCGCCTACCGGATCGGCTTTTGACGACAATTTTTTTAACGGCACCTCCTTTGATTTCGGCTTTGCACGTGGACGAAATTCATTCAGCACTACCTCCGAGCCTCCCGAAGAAAGAGGCTATTTTAAAAAGGGAGATACCATCCTTGTAAAGTTTTGCAGCATCGACGAAGCCCATTACCAGTTTTGGCGCACCTTCGAGATACAGGTCATCAGCAACGGGAATCCTTTTGCCTCTCCGGCTCCCGTCAATTCTAACATACACGGCGGATTAGGCGTATGGGGCGGCTATTCGCCCGCTTACGACACGCTTATCGCGCAATAAACGATGCTACGCATAGCCTGGTCGCCCGAATATGTGCACCCTTTACCCGAAGGACACCGTTTCCCGATGGAAAAATATGCGCTGCTGGTCGAACAGCTTGTGTACGAAGGAACCGTGACAGATTCCGCTTTTTTCAGACCCGAACCTGCCAGCGAAGATATACTTCGGATGACCCACTGCGGCACTTATCTTACACGTTTAAAAAACCTGGAACTTACGCGGCAGGAAGAACGAAAAACCGGTTTTCCGCTCAGTGCGGCACTGATAGAACGGGAGCTGCGTATTATGGAAGGCACCCGCCGTTGCGCCGAATATGCCTTGCAATACGGCGTAGCGATGAACATAGCCGGAGGCACGCATCATGCCTATACGGATCGGGGAGAGGGCTTTTGCCTGCTCAACGACAATGCCGTGGCTGCTAATTACCTACTACATACCGGCAGGGCGAAACGAATTTTGATAGTGGATTTGGATGTGCACCAGGGCAATGGTACGGCGGCTATTTTCAGCGAAGTGCCCGAAGTGTTTACGTTCAGCATGCACGGCGAAAAAAATTATCCCTTGCACAAAGAGTTGTCTGATTTGGACATAGCCTTACCCGATGGAACCGGCGATGCAGCTTACCTCGATATTCTGAAGCATACGCTGCCGGAATTGTTCGATAGGCACCAACCTGATTTTGTGTTTTACCAGTGTGGCGTAGATGTGCTGGCCGGCGATAAGCTGGGTCGTTTGTCACTTTCGGCGGCGGGTTGCAGGGAGCGCGACAGGCTGGTGATAGGTTCCTGTCACCGCAATCGGGTGCCGTTGGTATGCAGCATGGGAGGCGGCTATTCGCCCCGGATTGCGGATATTGTGGAAGCGCATGCCGCTACTTTTCGTGTAGCGCAGGAACTGTTTTTTTGATAAAAACAGATGTCTTGCCTTCGGTGAGGAAAGCCTCGAAAATAGCGGGTTTAAAAAAAGTTTATCTTTAAGGGATGATAAAACAACTGGTACTTTGCCTCTTCATTTTATCGGGAGTAAACGCGTATGCGCAAACCGGTAAGAGTAAAGCCCATTTCGACAAGGGCGTCGAGAAAGCTATCGCAGGAGATAATCAGGGCGCTTTAAAGGAATTGGATAAGGCCATTCAATTAAGTCCCGGTTACAGTCTGGCTTATTACAATAAGGGAGTCATTTATGACAATACGGGCGATTATCGGGAAGCCATAGCAAATTACAACAAAGCCATCGAACTAAACCCGGATTTTAGTGAGGCCTATCACGACAGAGGTGTGGCTAAAGGTAGTTTAGGAGATCATAATGGAGCCATTGAAGATCTTACAAAAAGCATAGCGTTGAATCCTTATGTCAGTCAGGTCTGGTATAACAGAGGTCTCAGCAGATCGCATATAGGCGCGCATCGCGGAGCCCTTCAGGACTACACGAAAGCCATCGAACTAAATCCGGGCGATAGTGAAGCGTATCACAACCGGGGAAGTGTGAAGATGGAGTTGGGCGATTATCAGGGCGCCCTGGCAGATTATACCAAAGCTATTGAATTGAAGCCTGATCAGTTCGCCTATAACAACCGGGGGCGTGTGCGGACTACCTTGGGCGATTACTGGGGGGCTATGGAAGATTTCGATAAATCGATTAGAATAGAACATTTATACAGTGAAGCTTATAGCAACAGAGGCCTTGTCAAAAAGTATTTAGGCGACTACGAAGGTGCTTTGAGCGACTTCAACCGCACTCTTGAAATCACCCCGCATTATAGTATAGCATATACCAATAGAGGTGCCCTTAAAGCGGAGATAAGAGGCGACTACGAAGGCGCTTTTCAGGATTACACCAGGGCTATCGAACTGGATGCCGGAAATAGAGAAGCTTATTTTAACAGAGGACTTCTTCGCTGTTTCTTAAACCAATTTCGTGCTGCAATACCGGATTTGAACAAAGCGATTGCGCTGAATCCGGATGAAAAGGCTTACACGTACAGAGGTATTGCAAAGGATCATATAGAGGATTCTGCGGGTGCGATAGAAGATTACAATCAGGCTATAGCGCTCAATCCTGAATATAGCGAAGCATATAACCACAGAGGGATTAATAAGGCTTTTTCAGGCGATCTACAGGGGGCTATAGAGGATTTCGACAAAAGTATAGCCTTAATCCCTGACTACCATCAGGCCTATTTTAACAGGGGACTCGCCAGAATGGAGCTGAAAGACCTGAAAGGAGCCTGCTCAGATTGGCATAAAGCGCTGGAATTCGGTAATGAGGATGCCGCTGAGCAGCTACAAGAACACTGTACGAGGTAATATAGAAACTACGCTGTGGTGCGGCGCATTGAGTCTGTGATGAGGATGGCGATTTGTGAAAAGAAACATTTAGAGCGCTGTTGAAAAAATACACAGGCGATCAAAATCGGATAAATTTACTGTGGACAGAGATAGACTTGCACTATTCGGACAAAAAAAGAGAGTGCCATACGCTACCTGACGTATCTGCTCAACGAATTCATTGAGATTAGATCCGCTATAAGGTACTGAGAATTGGTCTTGTTCGCGCTTTATTACCACGACATCATTTTGACCCGCTTGCTTCGGATAACGAAAAAGCAAATGTGTGTTGGGCCGAAAACGGAAGCGGTCGCGAAAAAAAAATAATTTTGTAGACTCGGTTTGTAAAATAGTGGATGAGAAAAAAAACAGGAATAAAAATGAGAAATAAACTTACCTATAGCCTTTTTGTGCTGCTTGCCTTTGTGGCCTGTACATCTTCTTCGTCTTCTGATTCTTCGGGACAAAAAGCCGAATCCGAAAAGCTTGAATACGACAAAGTGCAGCCGTATGAGGAAGGGATGGCGCTGGTCGAAAAAGGTGGGAAATGGGGCTGTATAGACAGTACAGGAACCGTAATAGTCGAGCCCCGTTATGCCTATATGCTTCCTTTTTCGGAAGGGAGAGCCGCTGTGCTTTCGCAAGAAAAATGGGGATTTGTGGATGCTTCGGGGCAGGAAGTGATCGCGCCGCGTTACGACTTTGCAGACTCTTTTTCAGAAGGTCTGGCAGCGGTCGAGCTTGGCGGCAGATGGGGATATATCAATCTATCGGGAAAAAAAACAATTCCGTTTCGCTATACGTTTGCAGAGAAATTTTCGGAAGGACTTGCGCGTGTGCAAGAAGAAGAGGGACAACATGGTTTTATCGATACTACGGGTAAAATGCGGTTTTCGATAGCAGACTACGAGCTGGCCGGTATTTTTTCGGAGGGAATGGCCACCGTATTGCGCGAAGGTAAGTGGGGATATATCGATGCCCAGGCAAGAGAAGTAGTAGCTCCGGTGTTTGAAATGGCGGGACCTTTTATGCAAGGTACGGCTGTCGTGAGTCTCGAAGGGCGAAACTATCGGATCGATAAAACAGGAGCGGAAGTAGAAAGAGAGTAAGAAAGTGTATGAAGTAGAGGGGGGGGATGTGTCGTTAGCATTTAAGTCTCAAGTACTAATAAATGATAAAAGAAAATTCGGGCTTGATTTATCGTTTCCCTCTTGATTTTGGGTTGGGGTATGCGTACGCATGGTATGATGATTATACCGATATATCCACTTTTAATGGGAGACTGGTAAAGGTTTTTAGAGGTGTTTATCCGGAAAAGGATAATCCTTCTATTGAAGAAATTAAGGCATCGGAACTATTATTCGGATCTGTAATGTTGTATAAAAATATCCCTACCAGGGGTAAATATGCTTGGAAATTAGTGGGAAAAGTGGCAGAACTTGATGAAAAGGTTCCTGATTTTAAGTATTTGAGAGGTATGCTGATTGAAAAGGATTGGTCTCAATTGTCTCCTTGGTACAGGATAGAGGATTTAAATAAAAGCAGAGAACAAAGAATATATGAAGAGTTACGACATTTAGAACCTACTATTTTGAATAGTCACATAGGAATTGGGATTAGGACTTCTATGCTAATATTAATGGAACGAGGGGAAGATGTGTTTTCTTATTATGACATGAAAGATAGAGGTATGAGAAATCTTTTGGAACATAATTTAAATACGGTGTTAAGCTTGGAAGAAGCTCAAAAGTATTTTGATAAGTTGTCATAAATTGAGTGTGCTGTATCAAAATATCTGCTGATGTTATTTTTGAGCTGAATTGAGCCGCCTCTCTGCTAGGGGGACGGCTACCGTGTAGCGCGTAATACCCGCCCGGGCAGCCAGCCTGAGTGCTGCACAAACACTACCCCCACGTTTTTTTTCTGAGAATAACCCCCAAGCCGAATGGTAATGATCACGAGATGCAACAAGTTACTTATTGGCCGGGAGTAATTACAACTGATTTCCCATAGTTTCTAAAAACTAAAAAGCCCCGACAATAACTGCCGGGGCTTTTCGGTTTAGAAAGCGAAAGCTTAGTACATATCTTCCATACCGCCGGGCATAGCCGGAGCAGCCGGTTTTTTCTCTTTTTTCTCGCTCAGCACACATTCGGTAGTGAGAATCATCGCTGCGATAGAAGCGGCATTTTCGAGCGCTACGCGGCTTACTTTCGTCGGGTCGATTACCCCGGCGGCAAACAGGTTCTCGAAGGTTTCGGTCGCAGCGTTGTAGCCGAAATCCGCTTTTCCTTCTTTTACCTTGTTCACTATCACGGAACCTTCCAGTCCGCCGTTTTCCACGATCTGACGCAGGGGCGCTTCCAGCGCGCGACGGATAATATCCACCCCGGTTTTTTCGTCTTCGTTTTCAGTGTTTACACTGTCGAGCGAAGCAATGGCGCGGATATAAGCGGTTCCTCCACCGGCTACGATTCCTTCTTCTACGGCTGCACGGGTAGCGTGCAGGGCATCGTCCACGCGGTCTTTCTTCTCTTTCATTTCTACTTCGGTCGCAGCGCCTACATACAGCACGGCTACGCCACCCGAAAGCTTGGCCAGGCGTTCCTGAAGCTTTTCGCGGTCGTAGTCGGAAGTGGTTTGCTCTACCTGTGCTTTGATCTGATTGACACGGGCTTTGATAGCATCGGCTTGTCCGGCTCCGTTCACGATAGTGGTATTGTCTTTGTCGATCGTTACCTTGTCGCAGGTACCGAGGTAAGAAAGGTCGGCATTTTCCAGCTTGTAGCCCTGTTCTTCCGAAATGACGGTACCTCCGGTAAGAATGGCGATATCTTCGAGCAATGCCTTGCGACGGTCACCGAAGCCGGGTGCTTTTACGGCTGCAATTTTAAGCGAGCCACGCAGCCTGTTCACTACCAGCGTAGCCAGTGCTTCCCCGTCCACATCTTCGGCAATGATCAGTATCGGACGACCCTGTTGTACGGCCTTTTCCAGCACCGGCAGCAGATCTTTCATGGTCGAAATTTTCTTGTCGGTAATCAGGATATAAGGCTTCTCAAACTCGGTGATCATCTTTTCGGCATTGGTCACAAAGTAAGGCGAGAGGTAACCGCGATCGAACTGCATTCCTTCTACGGTTTTCACTTCGGTTTCGGTGCCTTTGGCCTCTTCTACGGTGATGACGCCTTCCTTGCCTACTTTGGCCATAGCTTCGGCAATCAGCTTACCGATGGTGTTGTCGCCGTTGGCCGAAATGGTAGCTACCTGCTCGATTTTTTGGTTGTCGTCGCCTACGTTTTGCGCCTGTGCGCGGAGGTCTGCTACTATGCTTGCTACCGCTTTTTCGATACCGCGCTTCAAATCCATCGGGTTGGCACCTGCGGCCACGTTTTTAAGTCCGGCAGCTACAATAGCTTGCGCTAATACGGTAGCGGTGGTGGTTCCGTCGCCGGCAATATCGGCGGTTTTGGAAGCCACTTCTTTGAGCAGTTGCGCGCCCATGTTGGCGATAGGATCGCTCAGCTCGATTTCGCGGGCTACCGATACCCCGTCTTTGGTGACGTGCGGTGCACCGAATTTCTTTTCAATGATCACGTTGCGACCTTTCGGACCCAGGGTTACTTTTACGGCGTTAGCCAGGGTGTCCACCCCTTTTTTGAGGGCTTCGCGCGATTCGATATTAAAATTGATATCTTTTGCCATAGCGGTTTAAATTTTGAATGAAGTTGAAAAATGGGCGTAAAAAAGCGATTAATTCAGAGGATAGCGTAAATATCTGACTCACGCATGATAAGGTAGTCGTTACCCTCAATGCTGAGCTCGGTACCCGAATATTTGCCATAAAGCACCGTATCGCCGGGTTTGACGGTGAGCGGTTCGTCTTTTTTACCGGTACCTACCGCTACCACTTTGCCACGTTGGGGCTTCTCCTGGGCAGTGTCGGGAATGATAATGCCGCCTGCGGTTTTTTCTTCGGCTGCAGCCGGTTCTACAAGCACCCTGTCGGCCAGAGGCTTTACTTTTACATCCACTTTTTCTGCTGTCGCTGTTGACATAGGTTCAGGAATTTAAAGATTTGACATTTCGTTTACAGCAAAAGGCTTAGCAAGCTGGGTGCCAAAGCGCCCGGAATGTAACTTTGGCAACAAGCTACAGCCTATCTGGCAGTAGTGCTTTCATACGGTTTTGAAGGCGCGAAAAAATGGCAGATTTCCTGACAGGCTTATCGGCCCAATTCGGGTTTAAGGTAATGCGCGGTGTGACTTTCTGTAAAAGTGACCAGCTCTTCGGGGGTACCCGTACCGATGATTTGTCCGCCGCCTTTCCCGCCTTCGGGACCCATGTCGATAAGGTAGTCGGCCATTTTGATAATGTCGAGGTTGTGCTCGATAACCAATACGGTATTGCCCTGATCGACAAGCCTGTTCAACACCGTCAGCAGCAGACGTATGTCTTCAAAATGGAGCCCCGTAGTGGGTTCGTCGAGGATATAAATGGTGCGGCCGGTGTCTTTTTTGGAAAGCTCGGTAGCCAGCTTTATGCGTTGCGCCTCGCCGCCCGAAAGGGTGGTCGAAGGCTGCCCCAGGGTAAGATAACCGAGCCCGACCGATTCGAGGGTTTTGAGCTTTTGCTGAATGGAAGGTATCCCTTCAAAAAACGTCGTGCCGTTGCTGATGGTCATGTTCAGCACATCGCTGATCGACTTGCCCTTATAGCGTACTTCTAAGGTTTCTTTGTTGTACCGTTTGCCGCCGCAGGTCTCGCATTCGACATACACGTCGGGAAGAAAATTCATTTCAATCGTGCGCAATCCCGCACCCTGACAGGTTTCGCAGCGACCGCCTTTTACGTTAAAGGAAAATCGTCCCGGACCATAGCCCCGTATTTTCGCTTCGGGCAACAAGGCAAACAGGTTGCGAATATCGCCGAACATATTGGTATAGGTAGCCGGGTTCGAACGCGGAGTACGGCCTATGGGCGACTGATCGATTTCGATTACTTTATCTAACAGTTCCAGTCCCTTGACCGATTTGTAGGGCAGGGGCACTTTTACCGAATCGTAAAAATGACGGCTCAGGATAGGGTAAAGGGTCTGGTTAATGAGGCTCGACTTACCGCTTCCCGATACGCCGGTTACGCAAACCAGCTTGCGCAGCGGAATTTTCAGGGTTACGTTTTTCAGGTTATGCCCCGAGGCTTTTTCCAGCACCAGCCATTCGCCGCTGTCGGCACGTCGTTGTGCAGGAACTTTTATTTCTTTTTCGCCGTTCAGGTAGGCTGCGGTAACCGAATCCGAATTTTTTAAAGCGTCGGAAGTGCCGGACGCGACTATGCGTCCGCCCAACATTCCCGCTCCGGGACCGATGTCCACCACGTGATCCGATTCTAAGATCATTTCTTTGTCGTGCTCGACCACAATCACCGAGTTACCCAAATCGCGCAGTTTTTTCAGCGAACGGATAAGCCGGGTATTGTCGCGCTGGTGCAGCCCTATGCTCGGTTCGTCGAGGATATACAATACCCCGACCAGCTCGCTGCCTATCTGCGTGGCCAGCCTGATACGCTGGGCTTCTCCGCCCGAAAGGGATCGTGCGCTGCGTTCGAGCGTGAGGTATTCGAGTCCTACGTCGAGCAAAAATCCCAGTCTTGCGCGTACCTCTTTAAGCACTTCGCCGGCAATTTTGACCTGCCGTTTGTCGAGCCGCTTTTCGATGCCCTTGAACCAGTCGGCCAGCTCGTGAATATCCATTGCCGAAAGCTCGCTGATGTTCTTATCCGCGATGCGGAAATAGAGCGATTCTTTTTTGAGACGTGTGCCTTTGCATTCGGGACAGGGCACCTGGTTCATAAAACCGGTAGCCCAGCGTTGCACGCTTTTCGACGGATTTTCCTGTGCATGGCGCAGCACAAAATTGACAACACCTTCGTAGTTGGTCAGGTATTCGTTGATGCCGCTGGCATTGGGGATCTTGATCATCTCGTCGGTGCCGTACAGCACTTTGTGCAGTATCTGTTCGGGCACTTCGCGCAGCGGCGTGGTCAGCTTCAGCTTGTAATGCCCGAGCAGCGCTTCTATCTGGCGATAAATATGGGCTTGCTTAAATTCGCCGAGCGGCGCGATTCCTCCCTGCTTGATACTTTTTGAAGGGTCGGGAATAATTTTTTCGAGGTCGGCTTCGGTCACTTCTCCTATGCCGTCGCAATGCGGGCAGGCGCCGTAAGGAGAGTTAAAAGAAAAGAGGTTGGGCGCGGGTTCATTGTACGAAATTCCGGAAGTAGGGCACATCAGCGCCCGGCTGAAATAACGCGTTTCGTCGGTAGCAAGATCAAGTACAAGCAGCGAGCCTTTGCCATGCTTCATGGCTGTTTTGACGGCTTCGGATACGCGCGATTCGCTATCCGGATTGATTTCAATCCGGTCGATCACGATTTCGATGTCGTGAATTTTGTAACGGTCGAGGGAGATACGTTCGGTGACTTCCTTTATTTTTCCATCGACCCGTACGCGCAAAAATCCCATTTTCCGGATTTGTTCGAACAGTTCGCGGTAATGTCCTTTTCTGCCTTTTACCACAGGAGCCAATACGCCTATTTTTTTCCCTGCATAATCTTGGGTAATCAGCGAAATGATCTGGCTGTCGGAGTATTTCACCATCTTTTCGCCGGTCACATAGCTGAATGCTTCGCCGGCCCTGGCGTACAGCAGTCGCAGAAAGTCATATACTTCGGTAATGGTGCCCACGGTAGAACGCGGGTTCTTGCTGACGGTTTTTTGTTCGATGGCGATCACCGGGCTTAGACCGGTAATTTTGTCCACATCGGGACGCTCCATTCCGCCGAGAAAATTGCGGGCGTAGGCCGAAAAGGTTTCAAGGTATCGCCTTTGTCCTTCGGCATAAAGGGTATCGAAAGCGAGCGAAGATTTGCCGCTTCCGCTCAGCCCGGTAAACACTACAAGTTTGTGGCGCGGAATACTTACATCTACATTCTTTAGATTATGTACGCGTGCGCCGAAAACTTCGATCTGCTCTTCTTCGTTCAATAAAGGGGTGCTCATAAAGTGGGTGCAAAGTTAAGGAGCAACCGGCTTTAAATGAAAATCGTGTTGAGGCAATTTTAGTTTATATACTTTTTTGTTCTTGTTGGGCAGGCTATGGTCGCGAAGCCAGGGGTTGAGGAGCTTTATTATTTTGAGGTTAAACCCCTGTGAACGAGAAAACTCACTCAAATTAGCTAAAGAAGAATCTATTTCTACCTCGCGGGTAAGATAGGGGGCGTAAAGGTCTTGCGGACGGATGTTAAACCCGTAAAAAGAAGGATTGCCGAACACTTCTTTCACCGCCAGCAGGCGAAATACGTAGCGATGGGTTTCGGTATTGAGAAACAAATCGTAATAGCTGCTTACCCCTTGTTCTTTCAGCTTGTTCTGTACCCCGCTGATGCCCATGTTGTAAGAGGCGGCTACCAGTGTCCAGTTGCCCAATACTTTGTAAGCGTCTTTAAAATACCGGCAAGCGGCACGGGTGGCTTTTTCGAGGTTGTAACGCTCATCTACCGCCGTATTGATTTCGAGTCCGTAGCCGATACCGGTGGTTTTCATAAACTGCCAAAATCCGGAGGCGCCCGCAGGTGATACCACGTGTTCGAAATTACTTTCGATGGCCGCTACGTATTTAAAATCGTCGGGAATACCTTCTTCTTTGAGAATGGCTTCGATAAGCGGAAACCAGCGGTTTGCCCTTTTCATCATAAAGAGCGTTTGCGAATGCCAGTAAGTTTGTATGGTCAGTTCTTTATCCAGCCGTTCGCGAATATCTACATCTTCGATAGGTACCCGTTCGCCCGCAAAGCTCAGGGCCTCGGGAGCGGGTAAGGAGAAGATTTTGTAATGTTCGGCAATGTGCTGCCGGTAATTGATATCGTTGTTTTTTTCAGGTTCGGTATTTACCGAAAAAACCAGCGTACCGGCAAGCAGTATGCTACACCCTGCAAACAGGAAAGAGAGTGTTTTCTTTTTAATGCGGTGCATGCGTGACGGAGTGCCTGGATTCATGTTTCTTATTTTTTCTGGAGATATACAACATCACCGAAAATACGGTTAAAAAGTAAGCCAGAAAAGCAAAAGTGAGCCAGTGTGCCCATCCTTCGATTAAACGCAGCATAACCACGACTAAAAGGAGCGAGATAAGGTTGAGTCCGATAAAAATGAGCGCTACCTGCCTGTCCGAAAAGCCGAGGTACGACAAGTGATGGGTTGTGTGATCTTTCCCTCCCACAAAAGGCGATTGCCCCCTGGCCAGCCGGTTAATTACCACCACACCGGTATCGACCAGCGGTACGCAGAACCCGATAACGAGCAGGCAAAATTGCTTGGCCTGGATAATTTCGCCCATGGCGTCGCGCGCGTTCCAAAAGTATTTGATGCTGAAATAAGCCAGCAGCACGCCCAAAAACTGACTTCCCGTATCGCCCATAAACATTCGCGAAGGATTCCAGTTGTGAAACAGGAAGCCGATAAGACTGCCCAACACTCCGAGCAATATCATAAAATCGAAATAGCCCGGTACATTGAAGTAGAACACCGAGGTGAGCAACATTACAATAATGCCGCCCGACACGGATGCGGTAATGCCGTCCATATTGTCGAGCATATTGATGGAATTCATGAGTCCGGCTACCCAAAGAATGGTCAGCGCATAGTTCAGCGTTTCGTAGGGTGTGATCCGAATATAAATATCGGCTAACACCAGCACGAGTCCGCAGGCAAGCTGCATAAAAAATTTAAGCCAGGGGCGGGTATTGTAGGCATCGTCGGCTAAGCCCATGGTAAAGGCGATAGAGGTGACCATGACCAGTGCCAGCACGCTTTTATGCTGAAAAGTATCGAAACCGCTTCGAAAAAGAACGGAATAGGCCGAAATGCTGATCAGAAATGCGATAAAAAAGGTGATGCCTCCCAGCGAGGGTTTGTGCACCGGACTCCAGCGAATCATGTGTTGCTGATCTTTGTCGCGTATGCCTAAGGTGCGTGAAAAACGAAGCAGTATCGAGTTGATCACAATGGTGAAAAAAACCACGGCGATGAAAAACAGGCTATAGCTCCAGATCAGTCGGGTGCTAAGTTCCATAGGTAAAAGGCGTGTCAAATGAAGATAAGGTAAGCGCTTCGCGGTCTTTGTCCGAAACCAGCGGTTGGGAAACACCCCAGTCGATGGCTAACTGCGGATCGTTCCAGCGCAGCGACTGTTCGGCGTTTTTATGGTAATAGCCCGTACACTTATAAACAAATACGGTACGGTCGCGCAGTGCGGCAAAGCCATGAGCAAAACCTTCGGGAATCCAAAGCATACGGTGGTTTTCGCCGCTGAGCAGCACCGAATAATGCTGTCCGAAAGTGGGCGATCCTTTCCGGATATCGACAGCTACATCGAGCGCTTCGCCATGACTGACCCTTACCAGCTTGCCCTGTGCATGAGGCGGCACCTGAAAATGCAATCCGCGGATTACCCCTTGCGAGGAAACGGATTCATTGTCCTGCACAAATTCGTCTTTCACCCCGGTGGCTTCGGTAAAGCGCTGCCGGTTAAAGGATTCAAAAAAGCATCCCCGTTCATCTCCAAAAACCTGCGGTTCAATGAGAAGTAGTCCGGGAAGCGGAGTTTCTATTATTTTCATCTTCTTTTTCGGCTGAAAAGGCGGGCGAGGAATGTCTTTTTCTCGGGTTCTTCAGAATAGTAATCACCATAGCCCTTTCCGTATCCATACCCATATCCGCCGTAACCGAAGCTGTTTCGCTCGGTATCGACACCATTGAGTACGATCGACAGGCGGGTGAGGTGATTTTCGTTGATCAGGCGATCGACATTCTGCACAAAGTATTTCTTAGAGTAATTGGAGCGAAAAATATAAATCGGATAATCGGCTTTGCGAAGCAGCTCCAGCCCGTCGGTGACCAATCCTACAGGCGGATTATCGACAATAACCACGTCATAAATCGCGCGCAGTTCTTCCAACAGTACATCGAGCTTACCGTTAATAATAAGTTCCGAAGGATTGGGCGGAATCGGACCTGCGGTGATAAAATCGAGGTTTGCCAAACGGCTGTGGCGGATACAATGCGCCAGGTTATCTTTATCGATAAGCAGCGTGCTCATGCCGTAATCGTTATCGCTTTCGAAACCCAGGTGAATTTTGGGCTTGCGCATATCCAAATCGAGAATAATCACTTTTTTGCCCGAATAGGCAATGATTCCCGCCAGGTTGATGGCTACAAAGGTTTTCCCTTCTCCCGAAATGGTAGAGGTGATGGCAATAAGCTTGGCGTCGTGCTTGTTGGAAATGAATTGTAAGTTAGTGCGTATCGAACGGAAGGCTTCCGAAATCATTGATTTCGGGTTTTTATCGACGATAAGCTGCGATACGGGAATACTTTGCCGGTAACGGGGTATCACGCCCAGCACCGAAAGCGATACATTCGATTGCCGGTTGATATCTTGTATGGAACTGATTTCGTTGTGGAAGAAATAACGGGTCACGATCAGTCCTAAAGAAGCCAGCAGTCCGAGCATGATAAAGGCTGCGTAGGCCATTTTACGGTTGGGCGAAACGGGAATCTCGGGTATTTTGGCTTCTACCAGCACTTCGTTTTTGGTGGTTTGCCCGCCGGCGAGCGAAATGTCATATTCCGCTTTTTTCTTGACCAGCAGCGTATGGTATTCTTCGTCGATGCTGAACATACGCTCCAGCCGCGCATATTCGAGCGTGTAGTCGATTTCTTTTTCGGGTAGTCCGTAATAGACCAGCTCGTATTCACGTATTTTTTCTTTCAGGGCGGCCTGCCTTTTTAGGGCTTGATCCTTAACGGTCTGAATGGCTTGCCTGATCAGCTTTACCTGAATGGAGATTTGGTAATCGAGCGATTTGATATAGGTACTTTGGCGCGTGCTTCCGAACAGTTCTTTTTCCCTTTCCATCAGCAGCTTGTGCAATTCGGTGAGCATGGGGCGTAATGCGCTTTCGTACCGGGTGCCTGCTAATACCGAAAGCATATCGTACACTTCCGTCTTATCGTCGTATTCCGAAACGGCTTTCTCTACTTCCCACAGCAATTGCTGGTCGATTTCCTCGTTCAGCAGGTTGTCTTCGAGCTGGGTGAGGCGAACGAGGTAATTTTGTGAAACCCCTTCGAAATTCTGCACTTTATTGTCTTTCCGGAACAACCGTAGCTGCATCTCCGATTCTTTGAGACGCTCAAGCACCATTTCAATTTGGAGCTGGAGGTATTCCACGATTTTACTGGAGCTCTCGTTCTTCTTTTTGAGCATATATTCGTCGAACGTAGAGGCCACAGCTTTTACCACATCGGCTGTAAGTACCGAGTTGTGATCCCTGAAGGTAATTTTAATGGTTTGCGCGCCGGCGTTTTCTAACCCTATGCTCAGCTTGGGCAGCATTTTCTCCAAAAGTTGCCGGTTGCTGTTAAATACGATGTAAATACGGTTTTCGGACTGGATGCGTCTTACCAGTTCCGGGTCGTTTATTTCGACGGTAGCATTAAAATGGGGGCTTTGAAAGGGAATGCCCGGCTTTCCTTCGACCTGAAATTCCTGTCCATGATGCAGGTAAGTGATTTTAAAATCGTTTTCATCGAAGAAAAAGTCGATCCGCGTGCCGCAAAGCGACGAATCACGTATTTCCAGGTTTTGGAAAGAAAAAGGTACCATAGGGTACTTATTTTCCGAAAGAATGTTGCCTTCGGCGAAATAGCTGATTTTAAGCGGGAGCTTGTGCAGCACGAGCGAAAAAAGATATTCCGAGCGCAACAGCTCTATGGCCTGATCAATGCCGCCTTCTTCGGGCAGATTACTAAGGTTGAGCACTTTTTTTTCCGCATCTTCGTCGCCTATTTTCAGCACCAATCCCGCCTCAAATACCGGTTGTGTGTAGCGCAGGTAAAGAAAGGAACCCGCTACGGCCAACAACATGAACATAATTACCCATACCATGCTCTTTCGGGCGATGTAGAAGAACAACCCAAGATCAAATTCTTTTCCCGGATTTTGAGCGCGGTTCCTGTAATAAGGCGGATTGTCGGTATGCAGGTTGTCGTTGAGCATTGTGCGGGTTAACGTATTACAAAGGTGTATATCAGCAATACGCTGGTCAGTACTGAAAGTATCGGCGCAATTTCGGCAACCACTCCTCTTCCTACATCACGCGAGGGCTCTACGTAAATATAGTCGTTGGCCTGTACAATCATATCGCAGTACTTTAGTCCTTCGATGGTCGAAAGGTCCACCTGGTAAACCGCCCGGGTATTGTCGGGCTGCTTGCGGATGATTTTTACTTTTTTGGCTTTTCCGCGTTCGGTAATTCCACCGGCCAAAGCCAGGGCTTCGAGCAGGGTAGTATTGTTGTTAGACAGCAGTATTACTTTGGCATCGCTGCCATTTCCCGGAAATACGACTACCCGTTTGTTGGTCACTTCGATTTGCACGAATGGACTGACATAATAAGTGCTGTATTTTTCTTCCAGCAAAAATTCGGCTTCTCTGACGGTAAGTCCGTGAAGCGCGATTTTCCCGATAATGGGCAGCCGCGCGCTGCCGTCGGCCTCTATCAGGTAGCTTACGGTATTGCGGTTGTTGTTCTGCTCGTTGTTTTCGCGGCCTGTACCCGATGAAATGTCCACCAGCTTAAACCCGTCGTTCGCAAAGAGCTTGAAGCTAATGAGGTCGTTCGCACTGAGCCGGTATTCGGTAACCGGCTGCTGGGGTATGGAATCGAAAACGAAGTTTTTACCCGTTTTCAGCATCAGGTTGCTGTTGACCGAACAGCCAGCAAGTAGCAGCAGCAGTCCCGCAACCTGGAGTATATGTCGAAACATGAAGTGAGTCACTTTCTGCAAAAATAACCAAATTGGGGTTTCTCACGACGAGTACCGCATAATCTTAGGCCAAATTCCAAAATAAAGCGGTTAATCGTATTTGCTTTCGGTCTGATTATGCCTTGTCGAGTAGCGAACGGTAGAGCCGTTCCATGTCGCTGACCAGCCGTGTATAGTGAAAACGCTCTTTCACAAATGGCCAGCCCTTTATGCGCATGGCGGCCCGCTGCGCCGGGTCGGTCGCTAACTGCAAGATGTGTTGGGCAAAGTCGTTGGCCTCGCCGGGCGCCGATAGCAGCGCGGTCTCTTCGGGAAGCACGATATTGGCTATGCCGCCTACCCTGGTGCTTACTACCGGGCATCCTGCGGCCTGTGCTTCGATAAGGCTTACCGGGGTACCTTCATTGTCGGAGCTTAGCGCGGCAATATCGATGCCGGCATTGACCATATCGGCTTCTTTTATCCAGGAAGTAAAGGTAAGCGGAGCTTGTGCTACCGGATGCTCAGGGGTGCCGAATACGATACTCCTTTCCCGGCAAAACGCTTCGAGCGCCGCACGTGATTCGCCGTCGCCTACGATAAAAGCACGCACGTTTACCGGCGATTTCGCCCAAACCTGCTGCATGGCTTCGATAAACAAACGGTGGTTTTTGATAGGAACCAGTCGGCCAACAATCCCTACGGCTATGGTGTTTTCGTCAATTCCGTACCGGCTGCGGAAAGTCAGCCGCTTCTCCGCCTGGTTTTCGTGGAAACGGCTAAGGTCGAATCCCAGCGGGATTACCTGTACTTTTTCTTCGGGGGCAATGCGATGCTCGCGGGTAAGCTCTTCTTTTTGCAAGTCGCTGATGGCGATGATGGCGCTCGATTTTCGGGCCAGGTAACGCTCTAATTTTTTGTACACACCTGTTTTTACAGGGCCGAAATATCCTTTGAACACATTGCCGTGAAAGGTATGTACGATAACCGGTACTTTTTCCCGTATAGCGGCTAAGCGTCCTAATGCACCGGCTTTAGAGGCGTGTGTATGTACAATATCGGGGCGGTATTCGCGGATAAGCTGCCGCAGCTCGCGGTAGGTGCTGTAATCGTTGAGCAGGCTTATGCTTCGGCTCATCCTGTTCAGTACGCGCGGCTCTAAGCCTAGCTCTTCGGCTATAAAGGTGGAAGGTGCTTCCGAAGCGGTGGCAGTACCACCTACCAGCAGGGTTTCGAAATCGGAGTTCAGGTAACGGGTAAGGTAAGCGGCATTGTAGGTAGGGCCGCCTAAGTTAAAACGGTTGATGATTCGAAGTATCCGGGGCATATCAGCTCATGTATTTTTTCCACCAGTGCTGGAACACAATCAGCGCCCAGCAGGTAGCTTCGTTAAATCGACCCGCTATCAGTTGCTGCTTGAATGTTTTTATCGTCTCGACGTCAAATACGCCCTGTCGGCGTATGCTGGAGTCTTCGAGCCATTCGTGAAGGATGCGTGATTTCAGCGGACCGCTGAACCATTCTTTTAAGGGAACTTCAAAACCGTGCTTGCCACGAGTGCCTACTTCGGGCGGGAAAAATTCCGCAAAGGTTTCGCGCAGTATTTTTTTACCGGTACGGGTATCGGTTTTCCATTCTGCAGGTATAGCTAAGGCCAGTTCGGCTACCCGATGATCCAGAAAAGGAGAGCGTACTTCCAGTCCGTGCGCCATGCTCATTTTATCGACCTTATAAAGCATATCGTTGGGGAGCACTAACTGTATATCGTTGCGCAATACGCCTTCCAGCCCGGGATAATTACGTGCGGTTTCGGTAAGCGTATTCCGCAAGCTAAGCCATTTTCGCGGATCGGCAGGATTTTCGAGCAGTGCAGCGGCTTGTGCTTCGGGTGTAAAAGAGGCCCATTCCCAGTAGCGTTGTGCCGGTTCCTGATTCAATCCACGTGCATAGCGTTTGGCCTGGCGCAGGGTGTTCCCGATTTTTCCGCTTCTTGAGCCCGGCAAGGCATGGAGCAGGGGACTCATCATTTTGAGCGCTTTATTGCTCCAGGAAGGTTCCAGGGCTTTTACCACCGCGCGGTGTTTGTTGTATCCACCGAAAAACTCGTCGGCGCCGTCGCCCGACAAGGCTACGGTAATATTTTTCTTTACCCGTTTTGACAGCAGCCAAACTACCAGTGCCGAAGAATCGGCGAAAGGCTCGTCGATGCAATCGAGCACTTTATCGAGCGCGCTTTGCATATCCTGATGCGTAACGGGTATCACCTCGTGGCGGGTGTTCAGGTAGCGTGCGGCGGCAGTGGCAAATGCCGTTTCATCGAAAAAAGGATGATCGGGAAAGCCTATTGAAAAGGTACGAAGGTCGGAATGATGGCGACGCGAAAGTCCGCATACCAGGGTCGAGTCGATGCCTCCGCTCAGGAAAGCGCCGAGGGGTACGTCCGACACCAGACGTAGCTTTACCGCTTCGTCGAGCGTGTCGAAAAGCGCACGTTGGGCTTCTTCCCGCGTGCCCGTCCAGGGCGTGATTTTCGGAGCGTAATAACGTGTGGTTTCCACTTTTCCGTTTTCGACCCTGAGCAGGGTACCGGGTTCAAGCTTGTGTACCGTGCTAAAAATGGTGAGTGGTGCGGGAATGTAAGAAAGGGTAAGATAAGCCTGCAGGGCTTCGGGATTGAGCTCTTTCCGGATTGGATAGGCCAGCAGGGCTTCCATTTCCGAAGCAAAACAGAGCTGATCTTCTCCGGCGGCATACAGCAAGGGTTTTTCGCCATACCGATCGCGAGCCAGCACTAATTTTTGGGCTTGTGTATCGTAAAATGCAAAGGCAAAAAATCCGTTCACTTGCTGCAAAGCAGCTTCCCCCTCGCGGATTAGCAGGTGCAGCAATACTTCGGTATCAGAGTCGCTGCGAAAGGAGACGCCTTCTTTTTCAAGTGTGCTGCGAAGCGTTTTGTAATTGAACAGCTCGCCGTTGAACGAGAGCCGATAGCGGCCCGAGGGATCGGAAAAAGGTTGGTGCGCTGCATCGGAGGTATCGATAATACTGAGTCTGGTGTGGCCGAGCAGCAGTTCGGGCGACTCCCACAACGCCGCATGATCAGGCCCTCTGCGACGCAACCTGGAAAGCGACAATGAAGCCGCTCCATGCGGAAGTTCCTGTGTTCCCCGAAGTCTGAATATGCCTGTAATGCCACACATAATGCACGCTGTGCTTTAGTTTCGCTAAAGTAGGCATCGTTCTTGTATTTCAAAATGAAAAGCTTGTTATCTTTATGAGAATGATGCGTAAGAATTTGCTTTCCGGACTATTGTTTCTCTTTCTTGTACCCCATGTGGCGGCGCAACCTGCCGATTCACTTCGCAATTCTGTCACTGTGGCTTTGCAAAAGCTGCTGCTTGATCCTGAACTCAAAAATGTGGCATTTAGCTTTCAGGCGCTCGATCTCGGAAGCGGGAAAGTGATTGCCGAATACCAGCCTGCGATGAGCTTGGTTCCGGCTTCGGTGATGAAACTGGTTACCACTGCGGTTGCAATCGATGTGCTGGGTTCTTCGTTCCGTTTTGAAACGGTGTTACAATATACCGGTCATATCGATACAGCAGGGGTGCTGCACGGCGATCTGATCATTCGCGGCGGGGGCGATCCTACACTGGGATCGAGGTATTATCCCGAAAATGCCGATTTTTTGAGCAAATGGTCCGAAGCAGTCGAAAAAGCCGGTATTCGTGAGGTGAGGGGAAGAGTAATTGGCGATGCCGCTATTTATACCGAAGAGACGGTGCCGGGTACCTGGGCCTGGGGCGATATCGGTAACGGGTATGGCACTGCTCCGGGCGGATTATCCATTTACGACAATATCTACACACTTACTTTTCGAACGGGAGCCAAAGCGGGCGATTCAGCGCAGTTGGTATGCGTTAACCCCTATGTACCCGGGCTCGAATTTTACACAAATGTAGTGGCCGGAAATACGCATTCTGATAACTCCTACATTCTCGGTGCACCCTATTCGAACACGCGTATAGTAAAAGGTATGCTGCCCAAAGGACAGGAAGCTTTCGAGGTAAAAGGATCGATACCTGATCCGGCCTATCTTGTGGCGTACGAATTACAGCATAGCTTGCGCGAACGCGGTATTCTCATTGCAGGAGAAGCTTCCACGCTGCGTAAGCTGGCGGCCGAAAATTATTATCCGGTGCCGCCCCGTACCGATTTTTATACGCATTATTCGGCAGCGCTCAGCACGGTGGTGTATTGGACCAACCTGCGCAGCGTGAACCTTTTTGCCGAGCATCTTATCAATCAATTGGGCGTACTTCGTTACAAGGAAGGAAGTGCGGGTTCGGGCTCGGCAGCGATCTTAGACTGGTGGAAAAGTAAGAAGCTGGAACCGGCCGGATTTTACGGCTCCGATGGCAGCGGACTCTCGCGTTTTAATGCGCTTTCGGCTTCGCACTTAGTGGCCTTGCTGCAGTATATGCAGGGCAGCAAACATTTTTCGACGTTTGAGAAATCACTGCCCATAGCGGGTAAAACGGGTACGCTAAGTCATTTGTGTAAAGGCACAAAAGCGCAGGGTAACCTGATGGCTAAGAGCGGCACCATGACCCGGGTCAAAAGTTATGCAGGCTATGTAACCGGCGCTTCTGGACAGAAAATCGCCTTCGCCATGCTGTCTAATAATTTCAATTGCACGGGGCGTGAAATGGAAAAAAAGCTCGAAAAGCTAATGGTTGCGTTGGCAGAATACAGGCCGTAAGGCTTGTTTCTCAGTGTCTGATGATCAGCTTTCCAGTATAGGAAAAAGACTCGAAGTTTACCGAAATAATATAGCACCCATCGGCTAGCGGGGGCAATGTAATACGGTGGTCTGTGGCGTAATCCGAATGGATGGTTTGTCCGGCAAGGTTGCGGATAGCCCAGCTAAACTTTTCGGAGATAGGACTGCCGTTCACGATGAGCTTGATTTCTGTTTGCGCCGGATTGGGGTAAATCTGTAGTTTTTGAAGACTTTCTTTCGATTCGCTTATCGAAGAAGTAGGACCGTAAAATCGCACTACGGGTTGAACGCTTTTTTGGTCGTAGCTGTTAAACCAGCCCATCGCATAATACATATCGTTTGTTCCGCGTACGATCGCATACACCGAGGGTAGAATTCCCAATGAAGGAGCCGGAGCATCGTCGAAGCCTGTATGGTTGAAATAAGTGGGCTCTATAAAGCCGTTTTGGTCGGTTTTTACGATGTTGCCACGCGCGTAACTTTGGTATTCATCGAATCTTCCGCCGAAAAGAAATCCTCCGTCTGAAGTGGGACAAACGGTGGTGATATCGCCCAGCGGATCTGAAAAGCCGGTATTGTTAAAGCTCGGATCGAGTTGTCCGTTGGGCATAAGCCGGATAAGCCTGAATACCTGAGCGCCATGACCGATGAGCCGGAACGAGCCGCTTACAATAATTTTACCGTCGGCTTGTATATGCAGCGGAACGATAGAGCCGTCCCAGTTCCAGGGCATAAAAATACCTTGGAAAGAAGGATCCACATTCCCGTTTCTGTCTATCCGTATGATTCTTTCGGCCGACATTCCGTCGTAGGTGCTGAATTTTCCGGTAATCAGCCACAGGCTGTCGTTGTAGGGTACAATGGCATTAATCCCGTTATCGACATCGCGGGTAAAAGTGGTGTCGTACCAGTTTTGGGGGTTAAGCCTAAAAAGGTAGTAGCGTCGCTGTACATTGTTCATAGAAGGCCATATACAGGGCTGTCCGCTTCCCTGACAACCGGCCCATAATTCTCCTGCGGCTCCGGGTGCTATGGCGGGATTAAGGAGTATAATATTTGCTCCGGCAGGATTTGCCGTATCGCCCTGATTGTAGTAATAGGAAAGGTTTACTTCATTGCCCGAAGCATCGGTTTTCCGGATACCTCCCGGCGATTCGGTAAACAGGTAGTGATAGGGGGAAGAACTCGTCATTTTATAGGCGCTTTTGACAGGCTCAAATAATACGGGTTCTACCACGAAACTTTGATCCAATTCTCCGTTGGCGAAAAATTTTACCGCGTGCCGCTGCGGGAGCATGTGTCCTATATCATTGATACGTCCGTAAAGCAGAAAAGAGCCGTCGGGTTCTTCCAGCATTCCTAAAATACTGTTAGTCTCGCGATGAAAAGGGTAGTTTACCGAAAAGGTAGTGTCGCGTGTAAAAGGCTGTGCAGTAATTAATTGAAAAGAAAAAAGAGCTAGTGAGAAGAGGAGAAGTTTTTTCATTTGGCAGCGCTTAAAGCAAATGAATGTGTGGCAGCAAACCACTAAATTTACGTACTATTTTGCGTTTTTGCGAAAAAGGATAGGGAAGAAAAGGAAGATATTCGAAGCGTGCTCTTGGAGCAGAGTTTATAAGTGTTTATCTTGTAGTTAGATAGTGTAGGAAAAAGGCGTATAGGCCCTCTCTTATTTAGTAAATAGTAGCGCTTAATCGTTCAATTTTATGGGTGAAAAAGTATCGCTGATCGGGAAAATTTCGCCGCCTCCGCAGATGAGCATAGGTGGAGAACATACCAAAAGCTGGAGTATCCGGGTAGAAAAAGCTTCGTATAACGCAGCCTGGATGGCTGGAAAAACGGTGAATCTCGAAGATTTTCCGGGTATCGAAGCTTTTGCGCATACAAAAGCGCGTGTAGAAGGCATTTACAAAGGAATAGTGGGTGTAACCAGCAAAAGGCCGGTGATAGCCACCTCTTTTATAGGGCATCCTTAAAACACCACCGCCAGCTCTTCGCAAAGGTAACCTGCCTTGTGCAGCGTACGGCTAATCGTCTCAGACGAATGGTCGAGTGTTTCTACGCGCAGTATTTTGTCGTCGTCGTCGAATGCAAGTGTCCATTTGATAAGCCCGGGTAGTGCGTTCAATTGTGGACCCACCTGTTGCAGGTGCGAATGTTCGCTTATTCCGGTTTTGAATACAAAGATGTACATACGTTTCAGCTTTGTGTTTCGGAATCGACTTGAGAATGCCCCGACACACGCTGGCGCATGGCCTCTTTAAAGCGGGCTTTTTCTTCGGGACTCATGTGCCGGCATTTGTAGAGCATCTCTTTTTTCCACGAATGTCTTTTTCCGCCGCGTGGCCCCCCGCGGAATCCGCCAAAGAGTATTTTGCTAAGTACCAGTATTCCCATTGCCTGCCAGTAGCTGATGGGGCTGACCTCGATTACTTCGGGCAGTATAGCGTTCCAGAGCCACATCACGATAGCGCTAAAGGCAAAGATACCCGCCACCACACAGCAAACGATAAGCGGTATTTTAGGAGAACAATTGCTTTTCATACGTTCAGTAATCAATGATTTCGTAATAGAGTTGTTTCAATCTTTTGCGGAGGTGTATCACGGCGTAGCGTTTCCTCGAAATAAGCGTGTTGAGGTTTTCGCCGGTTTGCGCTGCGATTTCTTCGAAGGGGCGATCTTCCAGCTCGTGCCAGGTAAAAACCTGTCGTTGCGCTTCGGGAAGCTCGTTGAGGGCTTTGAACAATTCTTCCCAAAAAAGGCTGCGCAGGTACTCGTTTTCGGGCGAATCGCCCGGGGCAGACATGATTTCATGGAGTAAAAAGCGCTCTTCGTCCTCTTCGGGTGCTTCTTCTTCGAGCCGGGTTTCCGACTTTTTACGGTAGCGGTCCACAATGCGGTTACGGGCTACCTGATACAGCCAGGCGCTGGTCTCTTCGATAGGCGCTTCGTGTACTACGGCAGTAAATTTGAGCCATACGTCCTGCAGGATGTCTTCGGCTTCGGCATCGCTGTTTACCCTTTTACGGATAAAGCCCAGCAACTTTTTGCCGTAATCCTTGAAGGCTTTCCCGATGCGGCTGTTCTGCTCGCTTTCGTGAAGGATTTCGGAAGTATATTTTACGCCGGTCATCTATAGAGGGAGACGAACGGCAAGGTAAAATATTTTAAGCGGGGAAGATTTTTTATTTCGCTTTAAGTTATGACTACTTTATCAAGATTCAGGGCGATGTTAAAAAAATCTGTACTTAATGGGTACAATAAAATTGTGGTGAATAAATTTATATTTGATTAGTGGGGAAGTAACAGATTGGATTTAAAGCATTTTATAGAAAATGGATTTACAGCAACTTAGAGCGCTGGTTGAGCATTTAGTGAGTCAACCGCATGAAAATGAGTGGATAGAGTTTAAACTTAATTTTCATTCGCCTGAAGAAATAGGAGAGCGTATTTCAGCACTTTCCAATTCGGCCTGTATTCATAATCAGCCTTCTGGATATCTTGTATTCGGAGTGGAGGATCGTACACATCTGATTAAGGGAACTTCTTTTAATGCGAAAACACATGCTAAGGGAAGCGAAAACCTGGAACATTGGCTGGCGACACGCTTAAACCCTAAAATAGATTTTTCAGTATATGAATTTTCGTACGACACGCATCGTCGTATTTCCATATACATTATTCCTGCTGCAAAAAATCAACCGATAGAATTTCTCCATCAGGCGTATATTCGGATTGGCAGCATTACAAGAAAGTTAAATGAATTTCCGGAAAAACAACGCAAAATATGGAGGAAAGAAGCTATTCCTTTTGAAAAAGAAATTGCGAAAGAAAATCAGACAGCGGCAGATATTATAAGACTTTTAAGCACCGAAACTTATTTCGATTTAATGCAAATACCTTATCCTTCTGATCAAAAAGGCGTGATTGATAAATTCGTAGAAGAGGGAATGATTATACAGGATAAAGGCTATTCGATTACTAAGTTGGGAGCCTTCTTATTCGCCAAACACTTGAAAGATTTTGAGGGTTTGGATCGGAAATCGATAAGAGTGATTGTATATAAAGGAAAAAATAAAGTGGAAACCGAAAGGGAACAAACAGGTGTGAAAGGATATGCGATTGGTTTTGAAGGATTGGTAGAGTGGATCAATAGCCAGTTGCCGGCTAATGAAGAAATTGGTAGGGCGCTCAGAAAAGATACGAGAATGTATCCCGAAATAGCTATTCGTGAATTGGTGGCTAATGCATTAATTCATCAGGATTTATCAGAAAAGGGATTTCCCATGATTGAAATTTATATCGACAGAATAGAAATTTCTAATCCAGGAATTCCACTTGTTACTCCCGAAAGATTTATTGACGGATATATATCCCGTAATGAAAAGTTGGCTGATTTGATGCGAAGAATGGGATTTTGTGAGGAAAAGGGTAGCGGACTTGATAAGGTTATTGCATATAATGAGTTGTTTCAACTTCCGCCGGTTAATGTGGTAGTTGCAGAAAATAGAACAAAAGTTACTATGTATGGATATAAGACGCTTAATCAGTTAGATAAAAACGAAAAAATAAGGGCATGTTATCAGCACGCCTGTTTGAAATATGTATCTAATGAGAAAATGACTAATCAGTCTTTGCGGGAAAGATTTAAAATAGAAGATCATAATTATTCCATTGCATCCCGGATTATTAGAGAATCCTTACAGGCAGGACTTATCAAAGAAGATGATCCTGAAAGCAAATCGAGAAAATATGCCAGCTATTTGCCTTATTGGGCTTGACCTTAATTTACAGCCTCTTGCTTAAAGGTAAGATCTTATGTGATGGTTATGTGATAAATCACACATTTATAATAGTAACAAGCTGATTATCAGCCAATTTTTAAGTGATGGTTATGTGATTTTAAGACAGAATGTTAAAAGCGGATATAGTAAGAGCAAGATAGATACAGAAGAAACGTATAAAACTTATTTGCTCTTAAACAACCCGTGCACCTCGGCGTCGATATTCCGGATGATTTGCCCCAAATCTTCTTTGCTGGAAGGAAATTTATTGTTATCCACATCTACGATAAGCAGCTTGCCCTTGTCGTACTGAGAAATAAAGGCTTCGTAACGCTCGTTGAGCCGCTTGAGGTAGTCGAGCCGGATGCTTTCTTCGTATTCGCGTCCCCGACTTTGAATATGATTGACCAGCGTAGGCACACCGGCGCGCAGGTATATGAGCAGGTCGGGTGGCGCGATAAAAGACTCCATCAGCGAAAACAGCGAGAAATAATTCTCAAAGTCGCGCGTGGTCATCAGTCCCATCGCATGGAGGTTGGGCGCGAAGATGTAGGCGTCTTCGTAAATCGTACGATCCTGGATTACGTTCTTTTTACGGGTACGTATATCCTGCACCTGCGTAAAACGGGTGTTCAGAAAGTAGATCTGCAGGTTGAACGACCAACGCTGCATATCTTCGTAGAAGTCGTTGATATAGGGATTCGTAGAAACGTCTTCATAATGCGCTTCCCACTTGTAATGATTGGCGAGCAACGTGGTGAGGGTTGTTTTGCCGGAGCCAATGTTTCCTGCAATCGCAATATGCATAAGCAACGTTTTTCGAACCTGAAAATTAATGTATTGGCCGTAAGGCGGCAAGCCACACGAACAGCACCCCAAAAATAGAATTTTTTACCGAATGGGGAAGATATGGATAAAATCTTCCGTTTGAAGAAATAACTGCTGCTTCTCGATCCGAAAGCCTTTGATACCCTGAAACGGAAGTACGATTTCCTCTTCTGTCAACCCGAGCAGGTCGAAACGATAAAGCTGCCTGTCGCGCAGGTAAAAAATGCCCCGGTCGGTGACCTGGAAACGGCGCAGCCCTTTCAGCGGAATAGTCTTGTAATAAGTGCCGAACATATCAAAGACCAGCACACCGCGCTGCGGATCGTTCAGGTACAGCCGGTTGTCGTATTCCTGCATGAAATCAGGGTTGATGCCATAGCCTAATACCTGCGAGAGATTGCCTGAGTTTTGTAAGGGCTGCATGTTGCGATCGAGCCGTAACAAACGGAACTCTTCGGTTTCGTAAAGCCAAATGTTTTGGTTATTGGGCGATTGGCAAACCAACTGCGCAAAGGGATAACCGATACGATCGAGCTGTACGGCTTCGCCCTGCTGACTGAGGGTGTTATCGAGCAGTACCAGTCTGAACAAATCACGGTAAAAAAGCAGAATTCGGAGCGAGTTTGCGGCATCGACAAAGGTGATGGAACCCAAACTTTTGATGCTTTGGCTGCTGAGCGAGTCGCCCGAAGGACTGTATTTGAGCAGCTCGTCTTTGCGAATCACGTAACAATTGCCGAGGTTGTCGGTCGTGAAAAAATCGGCCCTGACCTCAATGCGCGCTATCGGAGCTGCCGTGAGGGTGTCGGGCGTTGCGAGCCCTAAAAGCGAAACAAGTGCCGGTATAATCAACGTTTAGTGTGTATGGATGAGCGCGAGAATTTCTTCCAAATGCTGCCGGTCGTTAGAGAGGCGGGGTACTTTATGCTGGCCGCCTAACTTCCCTTTGGATTTAAGCCAAGCATAAAACGTGCCAACGGGAGCTATATGCAATACAGGTAAACGAAGGGTAAGATTGGCCGAACGTTTGGCTTCGTAATCGGAATTGAGCGCTTTTAAGGCATTGTCAAGCACTTCTACAAAAAACGCCGGGTTCTCCGGAGGGGTTTCAAACTCAATGATCCATTCGTGTCCGCCGGTTTCGGTTTCGCTCATATAAATAGGCGCGGCGGTGTATTCTCTTATCTGCGTGTGCGTTCTTTCACAGGCAATAGCAATGGCCTTATCGGCATTGTCCACAATCAGCTCTTCGCCAAAGGCATTGATAAAATGGCGGGTACGGCCTGTAATCACAAAGCGGTAGGGCGCTTTTGAGGTAAAGCGCACGGTATCGCCGATAAGGTAACGCCAAAGACCGGCATTGGTCGAAATAACCATGGCGTAATTTTTCCCGATTTCCACTTCCCACAGCGGAATTGCTTTCGGATTCGTTTGCCCCAGCTCGTCTAAGGGAATAAATTCGTAAAAAATCCCGTAATCCAGCATCAGCAGCATTTCCGGCTTGTCGCTCGTATCCTGAATGCCGAAGAAACCTTCCGAAGCGTTGTAGGTTTCTACGTAATTCATGTCGTCTTTTCGGATCAGCTTTTTGAATTGTTCGCGGTAGGGCGCAAAGCTTACTCCGCCGTGCATGAACAGTTCTATTCTGGGCCATACGTCGGCGATGTTGTCTTTGCCCGTAATTTCGAGCACCCGCTTGAGCAGCACCAGTGTCCACGAAGGTACGCCGGCCAAAAGATACACGTCCTGGTGAATGGTCGATAGGGCCATCTTTTCGATTTTCTCTTCCCATTCCGACAAGAGCGCAATGCTGCGGTGCGGAATACGGCGCAATTCTACCCAAAAGGGAAGGTTTTTGATGATGATGGCCGACAGGTCACCGAAATACGAATCGGCGCTGAGGTAGTTGATCTGTGCGCTGCCGCCTACAACAAGGTGCTTGCCTTTGTAGAGCTTGCGGTTGGGATAATTATGGTAATACAGCGAAAGAAGATCTTTTCCGCCTTTATAATGGCAGTTCTCCAACGCTTCGCGGGTCACGGGGATGTATTTGCTCTTTTCGCTGGTCGTACCCGACGATTTGGCAAACCATTTCACTTCGCCCGGCCATAACAGATTTTGCTCGCCTTTTACCAGCCTGTCCACATAGGGCTTTACGTCTTCATACTCCTGTAGCGGCACCCGCTCGCGGAAAGTATCGTAATTGTTTATCGAGTCATAGCCGTGCTGCTTTCCCCATTCGGTATCTTTTGCGCTGCGGATAAGTTTTCCCCACAGCTCCTCCTGTACTTCATCGGGATATTTGGTAAATAGCTCGATCTGGTGAATACGCTTTTTTATGAGCCACGAAAAAATTGAATTAAAAGGCATGCAGGTTCATTACATTATGTGCCTAAAATTAATAAAAAGGACAATGCGCGAAGTTTCTACCCGTTGTTTATCTTTAGCGTCAAATGACAATAGACACTATTGGTACCCTTCATAAAATGCGTACGATCCACGCAGATACGGTGCAGTACGCGCTCGTGCTCGACGGTATCGAAGTTTCGCTAAACGAGCTGCTGGGCAAGCATTTAACCCTCTCTTTTCAACACCGCATATTCTGTGTGGTTTGTGGCCGCGAGACCAAAAAAGCCTTCGGACAGGGCTTCTGCTACCCCTGCTTCATGAATGCGCCCGAAAACGCAGAATGTATTATCCGCCCCGAGCTCTGCCGTGGACATTTGGGCGAAGGCCGCGATCCCGAATGGGAGAAAAACCATCATGTGCAGCCGCATTATGTCTATCTGGCCCTCTCGTCAGACGTAAAAGTAGGCGTTACCCGGCTTACACAGGTGCCTACCCGGTGGATTGATCAGGGAGCCAGTGAGGCTATTCTGTTTGCCAAAGTGCCTTACAGGCAGTTAGCCGGTGCCATAGAAGTGGATCTTAAAAAATACTTGCCCGATAAGACCCACTGGCAGAAAATGCTGAAAAATCAAGTGGCTCAGGATGTTGATCTCCGTGAGCGTAAAAGCGCAGCCTCCGTATTGCTCGACGAATCGCTGAGGGAATATGTCTGCCCAGACGATACCCTGACCGTGATGAACTACCCCGTGCTGCGGTATCCGCAAAAAATAGTGAGTCTCAATCTGCTCAAAACACCCGAGGTAGGCGGAGTGCTCGAAGGAATTAAAGGACAATACCTCCTTTTTGCAGGAGGGGGGGTGATCAACCTGCGTAATCATTCGGGCTTTCAGGTGCGTTTAACGGCCTAATCAGGCAATGTGATGAAACCTTATTTTATACCCCTGCTTGTTTTTTGTGTAGCTTGTGGCACTCCTTCCGAAACAAAGGAGTCGCGAGATAAAACGCCATCTGTAGATACTACGGCTTTGCTTGACGAAACAAGCGAAGCTGCCGAAGAATCACCTTCTTTACAAGCCGAAGAATTATTCACCCTGACAGAGGTGACCGAGGCCGAATACAAGCGTGTGGCTGCGCTGGGCGATACCCTTAAATTTCCCGGACTGTATGTCTATTGTACACGAGAAACCCGCGCCGCGATCGAAGAATGTGCCGATCGGGAAGAATACCGGCTTATGAAACTTAACGCTGGGGAAGTGCAACGTCAGGCTGATCGGCTTGTGTTTTCTTTTGATAAGAAAAAAATTGAGTATCAATCGGTGACGCACGACGATGCAGGCGAGCAGTATGTCGAATACCGGTATCAGGGTAAATTAAATTTCGGACTTCATGTAGTGGAAGTACATGGGTACGAATGGAGGGGGTGGAAAATACTCGATCCGCATACGGAGAAGGATCATTTTGCCTACGGAATTCCGGTGGCCTCGCCCTCGGGCCGACGTATCATCTGCTCCAATGTGGATCTGATAGCTGAGTTTTCTGCTAATGGAATACAGTTGTTTGAATACGATACCGAAAAGGGATTGCAGCTACGCTGGGAGCTTGATCTGGAAGGTTACGGTTTAGAAAGCATTGCCTGGGAAAGTGAAACTTCTTTTTTGGCTCAAAAAGTGACTCATCTAGGCGAAGGCGAAATGGAATTTACGTTTGTCCGGGTTACGCTTTTATAGCGCCCTTATGCCGGGTTCAGTCGTAACGAAGCAGCTTACCCGTACCCTCTGTGCGAAGTGAAATTTGCGGATTGCCCCGGTACAGAATATTGCTACGCGAACGAATTTCGGCATGTAGAAACTCGCGGGCATTTACATGAAAATTACCCGTCGATCCGTTGCTGGCATGTACGTAACCCCCTTCGAGATCGCCTGCATAAAAAATACTGCTGCCGATAGAATATAAATATACGTAATCGCTTTTTCCCGACAGGTAAAGATTGCTTACGCCAGTATGAATAAGCGCATAAAGTGAATCGCAATCGAGCGAAAGGAACAGCTCGCTTCCCGAATTTTTTCCTTCGAGCGTAAGTACCGGAAAATCCAGTGTGCCTGCGCTTCGTATGGTTCCGCTGCCGTAATAGCTTATTTTGTCGAGCGTAGGGGTGCTTACTTGTACCGTAAGCCTCCTTTTGTAGCTTCTTACAAAATTGCAACGGTTGTGGTTGCGGATACGAAGTACGCCTTCGTTCACCGAAGTTTCTATTTTACCTAAGAGGTTTTTCCCGCCCTTTACCCGGATCGAAAACACCGAATCGCGGCTTATCTCAAGGTCTATATTGTCGTCTAAATCAATGCGCTGAAAGGGAGGTGCAGCACGCAGCTCTTCCGTCTCCGGCCCCGTGCTTTTCAGGCAATCGGGCGCCGATTCTTTTTGACAGGCCACCAGCATAAGCAGCCCCCATAGGCAGTAGCTCCATTTATTGCTTCTCATGCGAGCGGGATTTAAACCGGTAACCTATTCCTATTTCGGCATAATCGGCTTTGGCAAGGTGTGTTTTGAGGGAAAGGTGTACGATGAGGTTTGAGGGGAAATAGTACCGCAATCCGACCCGTTGGTAAATCGACCCGTCGGTTTTGTAGCGGCTGTGCAGGTATCCGCCTGTCTGAAAAAGGATTTTTAAATGGTCGAGCCCCATTTCATAACCGGCATGTACACCTACCTGTACGAAAGACAGATCGGGGTACACCTCTCCTGTGGCGTTTTTTTGCAGTACAGGGAGTGACGAATTATAGAATACATCGGCTCCGAAAGAAATTCCAGATCGGGGCGAGTATTGCCGGGTAGCAAAAACCGACAGATCCGTAACGGGATATTTTTGACCTCCCGAAGGCAAAATTTCTTTTAGTCCGCCCGAAAGCAGCGCACTGAAATACCAATGTTTTTTGAAAGAAGGAGTTCCTTCTGGCAAGCGTCTTACAGGGTTTCGGCGTATGTGATATCGAAGGTCGGCGTAGAGCGAAGGCAGGTTAATACCCAGGTTAGGGGTTTTAAAGGCACCGTTGGAAAAATGAAGAAACGAGAGTCCCGCTCCCCAATCGAAGGTGTTGCCTTTCCAGCGCAGACCGCTGCTCATCAGTATAGCGGCATTGAAATGCGAGCCGATGGCATTGTTGCGGTTGTTCGTTTCGGGCGAAAATATTTTATGGATATATCCCGGACCGATTCCCATCCGGAAATTCCATTCAAAGCGCTGCCGTTCCACGATATGCAGGTTGAGGTAGGTCAGCAGGGCAAAAGCCGAACCCGTAAGCTCCGGGTTTACCTGCCCGGTATAAAAAGAAAAGCCGTAAGAAGGCCTGCGGTATTGGTGGTGCCAGGGCTTTTTCCCGCTTACTCCAAATTCGGCAAATAGTTCGGCCGAAGGAATATGACGGGTAACGAGGTGTGCCATCGAATGATGATGCGCTATCAGGAAACCATACTGGCCTCTTGCACCGATGCTGAACGGTAGCGTGTCCTGTGCCTGTAAGTAGCGGCTGCCGGTCAGGATGCAGAGCAGTATCAGCGCGTTTTTCCACATGGTGTAAAAATAAAAATCCTACCTTTACTTTCATGCACTCAATGGAAGAAAAACAAAAGGCATTTGCGCGTTTGCTAACGATTATGGACGAGCTCCGTACCGGCTGCCCCTGGGATCGCAAACAGACCTTTGAAACGCTCCGGACCCTTACCATAGAAGAGACTTACGAACTGGCCGATGCTATTTTGGACAAGGATACGAACGAGATCAAAAAAGAGCTGGGCGATCTGATGCTTCACCTGGTATTTTATGCGCGTATCGCTTCCGAAACCGGCGATTTTGATGTAGCCGACGTGTTGCACAGCGTTTGCGACAAATTGGTAGAACGCCATCCGCATATTTACGGCGATGTAAAGGTGAAAGACGAGGAAGAGGTAAAAGCCAATTGGGAAAAAATAAAGCTTAAAACAGGCAATAAATCGGTGTTGTCGGGCGTACCCCGTTCGCTTCCGGCTATGGTGAAAGCCACACGGATACAGGAGAAGGCAAGGGGCATCGGTTTTGATTGGGACAATAGGGAGCAGGTTTGGGAGAAAGTGGAAGAGGAGCTGCAGGAGCTGAAAGCCGAGGTGGATCAAAATTCGCCTCATGTGGAGGAAGAGCTGGGCGATCTGTTGTTTTCGATAATCAATTACGCCCGTTTTATTGGTGTAAATCCGGAAGATGCGCTTGAAAAGACCAACCGTAAGTTTATCCGGCGTTTTCAGTACCTCGAAACGGAGTCGGCGAAAGACGGCAAGCAGTTGGGTGAAATGACCCTGGCCGAGATGGACGTGTACTGGAACCGGGCCAAGCGGCTCTGAAGACTGCCGTATCGGCAAACGGCTCACTTTTTGTAAGTTTACGACCGACACTTGATACCCTGCACATGAAAAATTATCTCTGTATAACCTTGTTCTTGTGGGCCTCGGCGGCATACGCGCAACCTCCCGCGCAGGGAGAAATGCAGTATCCCGCACGTGAAGCTCCTGATGCCGATTGCGGATGGGATCTCGAATACGACGAAGAACGTGATTTGGTGTACCATGCCAAGTCGCGCCAGCCTTATACGGGGCGTTGCCGTACGTTTTATGAAGACGGCCGTTTGGAACGTGAGGCCAATTTTATAGACGGCAAAGAAGAGGGGCGTTCGGTTACCTATTATCAGCGTTTTATAATCGGAGCCGACGGGAAGAAAACCAAAGATAAAAGCGGTTCTCCCGAGCCCGGTAACCAGTGGACAATCACCGAATTCCGCATGGGCTTGCCCCATGGTACCTGGATGTATTATCATGAAAACGGCAGATTAGCTTGGGAAAATTTCTACGATAATGGGCTAAAAACCGGAACCTGGAGCTTCTATTTTGAGGACGGTTCGCCCAGGCGCGAAGAATCGTATAAGAACGATAAGAAAGACGGTACGTTTAAAGAGTTTTATCCCGGCGCAAAGCTCAAATCAGAGATCAATTACAAGGAAGATTACCTCGACGGAGCTTATATTCTGTATTACGAAAACGGCAATGAATTTATCCGCAGCAATTACAAGCGGGGTAAAGAAGAGGGAGAAGTGCTGTCTTTTCACCAAAACGGGCAGATGGCTACGCTCAAGCGTTACAAAGATTTTAAGCCTGAAGGAACCTGGCGTTCCTGGTTTGACGATGGCCGGGAGAAGTCGGTAGCGGTATATATAAAAGGGAAAAAAGAGGGAGAACACAAGGAGTTTTACAAAGAAGGGCAGCTCAAAAAGCGCTCGGTGTATAAGGCCGACAAGCTCTTGCTGACAGAAGATTTTGACGAGTTTGGCAATAAAATCGATCCTACTTCCAAACCTCAGAAAGAAGAAGAGTATTAAGCTTTTCGCCTACTGCTGCGTTTTTCGTATTCAGGAGTTTTAAAGCAGCCCTGAGAGGCTTTGGCCGAAATAAAACAAGGGGTTTATCGCCAAATCGTTATTGGCGGCGCAGTTTGAATAGCACACTCCGCTTTCGGTGACGGGAATATGGTATTGCCCGGCTTTCAGCCCTGCTGTGAGTAGTAGGGTAACTATACACAGTGAAGCTATTTTTCGGAAGGTACTGCAACGCGGTGGGAAGATCTCGATCAGCGTTCTCGAAAGCCTGATTCCGAGCCACGACATCCCGATCAGGGTAACCGGTAGCAAAAGCAGCTCACCTGTGCCGATGGCCTCGCCAAGTAAGAAGGGATTTTTCAGGTAGGCCAGCAACTGCTTGTCGGGCAGCGTACCCCAGGTACTGTAGAGTATCAGGTTAAGCACCATGATAAGCACCACCAGTACGATTAAGCTTTCGTGGATTATCCGTATGGTTTTTTCAAGCCTTATTTTCTCTGAAAAGATATAGATACCCCAAAGGATTAGCGTAGGCAGCATCAGCAGGCAGCCCGTTGCGATGTCCACCCCTAATCCGGCTATCAGCGCGTAAGCTATGTGTCCGCCCGTACCCTCAAAATGAGAGAGATAAAACACCATAAATAGAAGCCTGAACAGGGTAAACAGCAGCAGCCAAAATCCCAAAAGCCGTAAGGGAAACCAAACACGAGGGCGGGGCATAGGAAACATAAGCCGCGCGTTAGATCTCGTCGAATTTAAACGTATCCTTTAGCCTTACTCCTTTTTCGGTGTGGTGCAGCGTGCAGCATTCGTGCTGTGCGTCGTGTTCAAAAAACAGGATATACTCCTGATCGGCGGCTTCATTTAGAAAACGGCCTTTTTCATCGAGTGTAAGCAGGGGCCGCGTATCGTATCCCATAACGTATGGCAGCGGAATATGTCCGGTCGAAGGCAGCAGATCGGCCATATAAATCAGTGTGCGATCTTTGTACCGAATCTGAGGAATCATCATGCTTTCGGTGTGTCCGTCCACATAGCGTATGTCTATTCCGGGTAGTGCTTCCTGCGTAAAATCGCCTTCCCGTTCGATAAAACGGAGCTGTCCGCTTTCTTGCAGGGGGAGGATGTTTTCTTTCAGGAAAGAGGCTTTTTCGCGGGCATTAGGTTCGGTGGCCCATTGCCAGTGGCGCTCGGTGCTCCAGAAGGTGGCGTTGCGGAAAGCAGGTTCCAGCCTGTGGTCGCGCGAGGCATTGCGGTGTACCGCACCCCCGCAGTGATCAAAATGCAGGTGGGTGAGCAGCACGTCGGTGATATCGTCGGGCGTGAAGCCGATCTGTTGGAGTGAGCCCTGCAGCGAATCGGTGCCGTGCAGGTGGTAATGCCCCATAAATTTTTCGTCTTGCTTATTGCCTATACCGGTATCAATGAGAATAAGCCGGTTTTCGTGTTCTACCAACAGGCAGCGCATGGCCCAGGTACAAAGGTTGTTTTCATCGGCCGGATTGGTACGGCTCCATAAGGTTTTCGGTACTACGCCGAACATGGCGCCGCCGTCGAGCTTAAACAAGCCTGTAGAAATAGGATAAAGTTTCATAATTCCAATAATTGTCAGCGGGCGCGAATGGTGTGGCAACCCTGAGCAAATATAACCTCACCGGAATTGCGATGCAAACCGTTTTTTTCGCAAAATGAAGGTTCGAAAATAAAAGGGGATTTTTTACTCGGGATCGTTGCCCATCAGTGCATACTGCACCAGGTTTGCACCCATCTTCAGGGCTTTCAGACGCGTCTCTTCCGAATCGTTGTGTACAGCCGGATCTTCCCAGCCGTCGCTCAGATCGCATTCGTAATCGTAATACAGCACCAGCCGACCTTCGTATATGATGCCGAAACCCTGCGCAGGCTTGTTGTCGTGCTCGTGGATTTTAGGCAGACCGTTCGGGAAATCGTAGCGCTGGTGATAAACCGGATGACCTTTGCCTAACTCGACCAGCTCATGCGAGGGAAATACTTTTTCCAGCTCTTTACGGATAAATTTGTCCATACCGTAGTTGTCCGAAATGTGCAAAAAGCCGCCTCCCGTCAGGTAACGACGCAGATTTTCAGCTTCTTGTGCCGAAAATACCACGTTGCCATGCCCTGTCATGTGAATAAAAGGGTAATTGAACAGCTCCGGACTTCCCACTTCTACCGTAGCTACTTCGCGGTGTATATTCATCCCGAGGTTGCGGTTGCAAAATTCAACCAAATTGGGCAGGGCCGAAGGATTGCCGTACCAGTCGCCGCCGCCGTTGTATTTCAGCACGGCAAACTGATAAGTGCCTTGTTGAGCCTGTACCGTGAAGGCCGAAATAAAGCACAGAAAAAATGTCAAATGCCGAAGTCCCATCTTTCTTTACAGTAGGTTCCGAAGGTACAAAATGTGGCTCAAATTCCGTTAAGCAGCGCGGGCTTTCCGATTTTCTTTCTGCAGGAGTTGAATTCCATCAAATTTGATTGTAATTTTCAGGGAAATGTCCGGGCGGTGTCCCGCAGCGCATTACTATACTATGGATATGATGAAGTGGTTTGATTTTTCGGCACCGCAAAAACTCGCACCTATAAAGGGCAGAGTGCTGATAGCGGAGCCCTTTTTGGAGGATGAATATTTCCGCCGTGCCGTCGTGCTGCTGTGTGATCACAACGAAGAAGGCACTTTTGGATTTGTGTTAAATAATTACCTCGATTTGCCGCTTACCGAGCTGGTCGAAGCGCTTCCCGAATTTCGGACCCGGATCAGCATCGGTGGTCCCGTAAGTCGCGATAGCCTTTATTACCTGCATACACTGGGTGAACGCTTTCCCGGAAGCATAGAGATAATGCCCGGTTTGTATATGGGCGGAAGTTACGAAGCGATGAAGCAGGCACTCGAAGCGGGTGAGGTGAAACAGGGAGAAATCCGCTTTTTTGTGGGGTATTCGGGCTGGAAAGAGCAGCAGTTGGAAGCCGAGTTAGCCGAAAATGCCTGGGTGGTAACCGAGGCCGAATCTTCGTGGCTGATGGATACCGAGATAGAAAATCTCTGGAAAAAAGTGCTTAGCGACATGGGCAGCCATTATTCGGTGTTTGCCAATTATCCCGAAGACCCTTCGCTGAACTGATCAGCGCAATACGTACAGGCGTTCGGCGTCGAGCCGCAGCAGGATAAACAGCAGCATGGAAAAAGCGAACATCGAAGACCCCCCGTAGCTGAAAAAGGGCAGGGGAATACCGATTACCGGTGCTATACCTATGGCCATTCCTATATTTATAAGGAAATGGAAAAAGAAAATACCCGCCACACAATAGGCGTAGATGCGGCTGAATTGTGAACGTTGCCGCTCGGCGATAAAGATGATTCGAATCAGCAGCAGCATGAACAGCACAATTACCAAAGTAGAGCCGATAAAGCCCCATTCTTCGCTTAGCGGACAGAAAATAAAATCGGTGCTCTGCATGGGCACGTGCTTTTGCCCTGCGTTGGCCAAAGTCGATTTCATGTAGCCTTTTCCGCTAAATCCACCCGAACCGATAGCCGCCATAGCCCGGTTTATATTGTATCCTTTTCCATCGGGATCTTCGATAAGTCCGAGCGAAATGTCGATACGTTCTTTCTGGTGATTGCCCAGCACATTGTGGAACGCGTAGTTGACTGCATAAATATTGAGGATGCTGCCCGTCAGTGCCAAAATGAGCAAGGTATTTGCCCGTCGGCGATTGCGACGTGTGGTAAGCTGCCGGATGATAAAAAAGACACACAGGGCAATCAAGACCAGGATCAGGCTCAGCGCCAGCTTTCCGTCTATCGGTTCCGGCCAAAACAGCACTTCTATGCTTGTGTCTTTCAGAATCAGTGTCAGCACCGAAATAACCAGCACAAAAAGTCCGAAAAGGAGCAGGTTACCACTCATCCCTTCCCGGTACAGCACCAGAATAAAGGACATAAAGACGATCACCGTTCCCGCGTCGGGCTGCAGCATTATAAGCGCAGCCGGCACGCCGATTATCAGCACGGTATAAAAACGGGTTTTGAAATCGCTGAATCGTATATTTAAGGTACTCAGGTATTTGGCAAGCGCAAGGCTGACCCCGACTTTGGCAAATTCGGAAGGTTGTATGCCGAAATCACCGATACCGAACCAGGCCGTAGCTCCGTTTTTTTTGGTGCCGACCAGCAGTACGGCTACCAGCAGGAGACAGACAACCAGGTAAATCTGGTAGGCAAATTTGCGGATAAAACGCCCTTCGATAAGCAAAATGGCACCGCCCGCCTTTAGCGAGACCCCAATCCATAACAACTGCTTTCCATATTCGCGGCTAAAGCTGAAAAGCTCGGGATAATCGGGGCTGAAATTTGAAGAATAAATAGTGACCACGCCCAGCGATACCATTACCAGGTAAAGGATAATCAGCCAGCCGTCGGCTTTCTTGAGTGAAATTTCATCTGCGCGCATTATTATCTCTGCTTACGACTTTTGGCGTTGGTGGTGGCTTTGTGTTTTTGTACATCCAGAATCACAGCATTCAGGATACGTTGCTCCTTTATGGTGTCTCTTACGGAGCCGGTAAGGTATTTTTCGATCATCAGGCTCGAAATGGGGGCTGCCCAGGTACCGCCGAATCCGGCATTTTCCACATATACCGAAATGGCTATTTTCGGATTGTCCATCGGTGCAAAGGCAATAAATACGGAGTGATCCTGTCCGTGCGGATTCTGCACCGTACCTGTTTTCCCACATACGGTGATACCCGGTATGCGTGCCGACGAACCTGTTCCTCCCGGATCTTCTACCACGGCTCTCATCGCATCTACTAAGGGTTCGTAATAGCTCGAATCGATCATCGGCTGTTTTTTATGGCGGTATTGTTCGGGAATTTCGCCCGGTTTACCGATTCCACGGATAAAATGAGGGGTGTAATAATAGCCTCGGTTGGCTATAATGGCTGTAAAATTAGCCATTTGCAGCGGAACTACCATCACTTCGCCCTGTCCTATGCTGATGGAATAAATAGTGCTGAATGCCCAGCGCCATTTTCCGTAGTGGTGGTCGTAAAATTCGGGATGCGGGATAAATCCTTTGTTGACCGAAGGCATATCGGTTTCGAGCCTTTCTCCGAATCCGAGGCTGTTCATGTGGCCTGCCCATCTTTCCAGGCCCAGTTCCGAATCTTTGAAGATGCTCTTTACTTGCCCGCGTTGTATGACACGCTGGGTAGAACGGTAAAAATAAGGGTTGCACGAATACTGTACGGCCAGCTTCAAGTTTGATGCGGGGGGATGATTGTGGCACCCTACCAGCTCTCTGGAACAGGGAAATCCAGTGTTGAAATTGATAACGCCTTCCTCTAATGCGACCAGGGCCTGTGCCATTTTGAAGATCGAGCCCGGAGGGTACATGGCTTGTGTGGCCCGGTTAAACAGGGGAGTAGAAGAATCTTTACTCAGTTCAAGGTAATTTTTCCCTTTTTCGCGTCCCGTCATCAGCGAGGGCGAATAAGAAGGCGACGAGACCATAGCCAGTATTTCGCCGGTGGCGGGTTCTATGCAGACAATGCTTCCGCGTTTGTTACGCATGAGCTTTTCGCCATATTCCTGCAGTACGGCATCGAGCGAGGAGTAGAGATCTTCGCCGGGCACCGCCAGGGTATCATATTTTCCGTCTTCATAGCTGCTGCTTTCTTTACCAATGGCATCTTTCAGCAGGTATCGCACTCCGCGCTTTCCGCGCAGCACGTTCTCGTAGGTGCGTTCCAACCCCTGAATTCCGATGTAATCGCGGGGTCGGTAATAAGGGTCTTTTTTGATGTGGTCTTTGTTGACCTCTCCGATGTAGCCGAAAATATGGGCGCCTATTTCTCTTCGGTAGCCGCGCAGCGTACGTTCCTGTGCTTCAAATCCCGGATATTTGTAGAGCTGCTCCGAGATGATTTCAAAATTATCGGCCGAGATCTGGTTTTCAAATTCGGAAGGAATGTACCACGAATAGTTTTTGGCGGCGTTTAGCTTCTCTTCAAATTTTTCAGGTGTAATGCCCACAAGCTGACAAAAGCCCAGGGTGTCAAATGCCGGCACAATGCCCTGCTCCTGATTTTTTCGTACCGCCGACCGCAGCTTACGCGGGGTAACGAGCAAATCGTAAAAGGTTCTGTTTTCGACCAGCTTTTCACCGTTCCGATCGTAAATCACGCCTCTCGGTGCGTAAGTGTAGATTTTGTATTCGGAAATTTCGGCTGCTCTCTTGTGCCATTTTTCGCTGACAAGCTGCATAAAAACCAGCCTCACCAAAAAAATAAGCGCTACGGTGACGAAAATGAGCAGTATTACAAACTTCCTGTTTTCAAAGTTTTTCATAGCCGGATGCCCTTTGCAATATGCAGTATTACCTCGACCTGGGGCGGAAGGTGAGGTATTGCGCAAGAATAAGTAAAGCCAATGTCAGCAGTCCGCTGCAGGTAATGCGCAGCAGGGTAAGGTGGAAATCCGTAAAACGGAAAATTTCGAGCAGAAAAAAGCAGGTATGGTGAAGCAGTACCAATGTCCCTGCATAATAGAGGTACCAGCGTAGTCCCATGTCGGAAATATGGGGCCGCGTACCGAATTCGTAGCCTTCGCGCGGCGCGAAAAGACGCAGTATTCGGGGTCTCATATACGCCACCCAAACGCAGCTCGCGGCGTGCAATCCAGGGGTATTGGTAAACATATCAATAGCCAGCCCGTAGCCGAAAGCCAACGGAAGCAGCAGCCATTTGGGGGTTTCGAAAGGCAGCGCCAGCAGAAAAAGAATATAGATCTGCGGAACAAAAAGCGCACCCAACGCAGGATTATTCAGTACCATCACCTGTAGCAGTATCAGGAAAACACCGCGTAAGATATTTCCGAATATTTCACTCATTGCGCATTGTCTATCTGTGCTTCCAGTTGGAGTTGCTCTTCGCGCAGCCGGTTGTCGATCACATACACATGATAAAGCGCGTTGAAACGCGTGGCCAGCTTTACGGTGATGGTGTAGTTGATGCTGCCAGCACGGTTTTCGCTTCTTATGGCGGTACCTACGAGAATATTTTCCGGGAAACGCGCACTGCCGCCCCGTGTCACGATGGTATCGCCTTCTTCGGCGGGTACGGTAATGCCTGTCAGTAACACTTCGTCGTTGTGGGCACCTTCCCAGCGAATAAGTCCGTGCTCATTGTTTTTTTTGAGCTTCACCCCCAACACGAAGTTTTTGTTCAGCACCGATACTACGGTCGAATAGTGAGGCGATACGTCTTTGACGAAGCCTACGATCGAAAGGCCATTGGTTACGCCCATATCTTTACGAATACCGTCGAGGCTGCCCCGGTTAAGGGTAAGGAAATTATCCTGTGCGTGTACGGTATTGTGGATCACTTTAGCGGGTAAATAGACGTATTGGGCTTCGCGTAATGAATCGCCGCCTTGCGGAATTTCACCTTTTTGAAGGTCGTAGTGCGATTCTTTCAGCAGACTTTGCAGGTAAGCATTTTCGCGCAGCAACTTTTCATTTTCGGCGCGCAGATGCACGTAATCGGTGAACCTTGCTTTGATATCGAACAGCACTCCCGCTACCGAATTGGAAGAATTGATGAAGGTAGTGCGTTGAAAATCATTCGAGTTGACAAGCATCGAAAGTGCTGCCAGTTCAAAAAGCAGGAAGAGGAAAAAGAAGTAGTTTTTGACAATAAAATTCCTCAGGTTCCTCATGAACTGCGGTATTGCGCGATCAATCGCGGATCAGGAACTGGAAGCGGTCGATGTTTTTCAGTGCGATGCCGGTACCACGTGCTACGGCACGCAGCGGATCTTCGGCAATATGCACGGGCAGCTTCGTTTTCATGGAAACTCTTTTGTCGAGTCCGCGTAGCAGAGCGCCACCACCGGCAAGGTAAATACCGGTTTTGTAAATGTCGGCCGAAAGCTCCGGAGGAGTCATTTCCAGCGCGCTAAGAATCGCTTCTTCCACTTTGGAAATGGATTTGTCGAGCGCATGGGCTATTTCGGAGTACGATACGGTAATTTCTTTCGGGATACCGGTCATCAGGTCACGACCGCTTACGGCGAAATCTTCAGGCGGATTTTCCAGCTCAGGCAGTGCGGCGCCCACCTCAATTTTGATACGCTCGGCCGTGCGTTCACCCACCAAAATGTTGTGCTGACGGCGCATGTATTCTTCGATATTGCTGGTAAACTCATCGCCGGCTACGCGAATGGATTTGTCGCATACGATGCCACCAAGGGCGATTACCGCAATTTCGGAGGTTCCGCCTCCTATATCGATAATCATGTTGCCCATAGGCTCTTCCACGTCAATTCCGATTCCTATCGCGGCGGCCATAGGCTCGTGGATAAGATATACTTCTTTGGCGCCGGCATGTTCCGCGCTGTCGCGTACCGCCCGTTTTTCCACTTCGGTGATGCCCGAAGGGATGCAGATCACCATGCGCAGCGACGGATTGAACAGGCGTTTTTTGGGATGAATCATTTTGATCATCTCCCTTATCATGTGCTCGGCGGCATGGAAGTCGGCAATTACGCCGTCTTTCAGCGGACGCGTAGTTTTAATATTTTCATGCGTTTTACCGTGCATGAGCTGCGCTTTGCGCCCCACACCGATAATTTTGTTCGTAGTGCGATCAACGGCCACAATCGAGGGCTCGTCCACCACCACTTTGTCGTTATGAATGATCAGCGTATTGGCTGTTCCCAGGTCAATCGCTATTTCTTGTGTAAAAAAATTGAATAATCCCATCGTATTGCTACCTCCGTTACCTGCTAAAGTTAATCACAAATTAATTGGTTTTGCCACCTGCCGAAAAAAAATTAATGGCGGAAGTGACGGGTTCCGGTGGTGACCATGGCCATATCGTGCGCATCACAAAAATCGATCGATTTCTGATCGTTGATAGAGCCTCCGGGTTGAATCACCGTGCGTATGCCGGCCTCGTGCGCGATTTCGACACAATCGGGAAAAGGGAAAAAAGCATCGGAAGCCATTACCGCACCCTCGAGCGGAAAGCCGAAGGCACCGGCTTTGGCAATGGCCTGACGCAGGGCATCGACCCGCGATGTTTGTCCCGTACCGCTGGCTAATAATTGTCTGTTTTTGGCTAACACAATGGTATTCGACTTGGTATGCTTGGCCAGCAAGGCGGCAAATTCCAAATCGTCGAGGCTTGTGCTGTCGGGCGCTTTGCGCGTAACGGTCTTGAAATGTTCACGGCTGTCGGTAATGGCATCTTTGTCTTGTACCAGCACGCCGTTCAATGCGCTGCGGAATTGTTGAGCCGGAAGTGCCAGCGGCTTACGTCGCAGCAGAATACGGTTTTTCTTTTGGCGTAACAGTTCGAGCGCTTCGGGCGCAAATGCCGGAGCGATAAGCACTTCAAAAAACAGCTTGTCGATTTCGGCGGCGGTACCGGTATCGATTTCACGGTTCGTTACCAAAATTCCACCGAAAGCCGATACGGGATCACCGGCCAAAGCGGCTTCCCAGGCTTCTTTGAGCGTAGGCCGCAGGGCCGCTCCGCAGGCGTTATTGTGCTTCAGAATGGCAAATGCCGCTTCGTCTTTATCTTCCAAATCATTGATGAGGTTGATGGCGGCGTCCACATCGAGCAGGTTGTTGTAAGAAAGTGCCTTCCCGTTGAGCTGCTCGAAAAGTGCTTCCAAATCGCCGTAGAAGGTGCCTTGCTGATGCGGATTTTCGCCGTAGCGAAGGCTGCTCGAAATTTCGACACTTTCTTTAAATACAGGCAAATCTGTAGCAAAATACTTGAAAATGGCCGTATCGTAATGCGAGGAAATGTGAAAGGCTTGTGCGGCGTATTTTTTTCGTTCTTCGATCGAGGTTTGTCCTTTTCCTTCGCGAAGCAATTGCAGGAATTCCGGGTACTGTGTACGGGAAGAGACGATCAGCACATCGTTGAAATTTTTGGCGGCCGCGCGTATCAGCGAAATACCGCCAATGTCGATTTTTTCGATGATATCCGCTTCAGAAGCGCCCGATTTTACCGTTTCTTCAAAAGGATATAAATCTACGATAACCAAATCGAGCTGGGGAATTTCGTACTGCGCAAGCTGTTTCAAATCACCCTCATGGCTGCGTCGCGCCAAAATGCCTCCGAAAACCTTGGGATGCAACGTTTTTACACGTCCGCCCAAAATAGAAGGATAAGTAGTGAGGTCTTCTACCGCCACTACGGGAATATTCAATTGTTCGATAAATTCGCGGGTACCGCCCGTAGAATATAAGGTAACACCTTGTTGGTGAAGCTCTTTTACGATCTCATCCAGTCCGTCTTTGTAAAACACCGAAACCAGTGCGTGCTTGATTTTGCTAAGGCTCATTTTTGCGGGTAAAATTGTGCGTGCGAAAGTACTAAGAAGGGCTGCAATATTCAACCCGGCCTGTAGGGCTTTTAGGGAATGTTGAAAAAAACAGTCTTATTGTTGAAACAGGCTGATTATTTGCGTGAAGCGGAAGCGTATTTCGAATATTATTTCGGGAGATAACGTTCGCGCAGTATGGCAAGGTGATGCCTGCCGTGTCCGGAAATGATAAAGCCGATAGCCCTTACCGATTGCGGATAGCCGTTGGCTTCGCCCGAACGGAGCAGCATTTCATCCGAAAATCCGTCGAACAGGCTCAGCGTAGCATTTCGTACGGAAGCAAATTCTTCGCACAGGCTTTCGAGGCTGCGTGTTGGGGCTCCGCTTTCGGGTACGTAGCTGTCCTGATCAAAGCCGGGCAGCGCTGTGCGGTCGTTGCGGCTGAAGCGCAGCGCACGATAGGCAAATACGCGTTCCGAATCGATCACGTGCTGAATCACTTCGGCGATGGTCCATTTGCCTTCGGCATAGCGGTAGTCTTTTTGCGCAGGGCTTAGCGTGCCGAAAAAATGGCGCAGTATTTCTCCGCTTTCTTTGAGCTCCTGCCGCAGGTTTTCATTTTCTATCCTGGCGATATAAGGCGCGTAGTAGGTCGGATATTCGTGTGGTTTGGGCTTCATAGTAAAGAAAAATCAGCGCAATGTGCCGGCCCTGAATTGGGCGTAGTCTTTGGCAAAATAGCTCAGGATGATATCGGCACCCGCTCTTTTGATGCTGAGCAGGGCTTCGGGCATGGCTTTTTTGTAATCGAGCCATCCGTTGCGGCAGGCGGCAGTAAGCATGGCACATTCTCCGCTCACATGGTAAGCAGCTACGGGCAGGTCGAACTGTTCGCGGAGCAGACTGATGATGTCGAGGTAATGCAGGGCGGGTTTTACCATCAGAAAATCCGCTCCTTCAAGCACATCGAGCTCCGCTTCGCGCAGGGCTTCGGTACGGTTGGCGGGGTTCATCTGGTAGGTTTTTTTATCTCCCTTTTTGGGTGCAGAGGCTAAGGCATCGCGGAAAGGTCCGTAGAAAGCGCTGGCGTACTTGGCGGTGTAGCTCATGATCCCGGTTTCGGTAAAGCCTTCCGCATCAAGCGCTTCGCGGATAAAGCCCACGCGTCCGTCCATCATGTCGGAAGGAGCGATGATGTCGAATCCGGCCTCGGCTTGCGCCACTGCCATACGTGCCAAAATGGGCAGGGTTTCGTCGTTGAGGATACGTCCGTTTTTGACTAATCCGTCGTGTCCGTCGCTGCTATAGGGGTCGAGCGCTACGTCGCTGATGAAGCAGGCTTCGGGAAATTCTTTTTTGAGCTGCTTTACGGCTTTCAGGTAAAAGTTGGAAGTATCGTAGCTGTACGAAGCGGTTTTATCTTTCAGGCTGTCATCTACCGCCGGAAAAAGCACGAAGCTCTTTAATCCCAGCTTGAGACAGCTTTCTATTTCGGGGAAAAGCTTATCGACCGACCAGCGGTAGTTACCGGGAAGGGAACTAATTTCGGTACGGATTTTTTTGCCGTCGGCAATGAACAGCGGATATACCAGATTGGCTACGTGAAGGTGCGTTTCCTGCACCATTTGGCGAATGGTTTCGCTTCTACGGTTTCGGCGTGGACGGTTCAGCATGTGAAGAGGGAGTTGAGTGTGTCGGTTCCGGCTTGCGGAGTATGGTCTTTTTGGGCACGGGGTCGGGACCGTGGCTACCCCAGGGGTGGCAGCGTGCAATTCTTTTTACGCCCATCCAGCATCCGCGCAACGGACCCCATTCCTTTATCGCTTCGATGGTGTATTGAGAGCAGGTAGGAGAATGACGGCAGTTGTTGCCGGTAAGCGGGGAAATGGTAAGCTGGTAAAACCTTACGGGAGCGATAAAAAGGGATTGAACGAGCCTTCTGAGCATACTGCAAAAGTACGAAACTTTCTTCTTCGTCTGTTCCGACTTTTACCGCCGATTGTGGGGTAGGTCTGTGCTTAGTTCAGATCGCGGAGCTGCACCAAAGCGATAGAGCTTTTACTTTTTTTGAGTACGGTGCACTCGTATCCGTCGAAGGTGATTTTGTCGTTGGTATTGGGAATGCGCCCGAATTCGAAGATCAGTTTACCGGCAAGGGTTTCGTAGCCTTCTTCTTTCTTTATCGGATGAGGCAGCATATCGTTGATATCGTTGAGCGAGGCCGAGGCCAGCACAATATATTTATCGCCGCTTTTTTCGACAAAGGGGGTTTCATTGTCGTATTCGTCTTGTATTTCTCCGACCAGCTCTTCGATGATATCTTCCATGGTAATAATACCTTCGGTACCGCCGTATTCGTTGATTACCACGGCAATCTGCTGGTGCTTAACCTGAAATTCTTTGAGCAGCGCGCCTATGCGTTTCGATTCGGGTACCATAATGATGGGGCGCATGATTTCACGGACGTCTATCTGTTCACCTTTCCGTGACCGAAGTAAGAGATCTTTGAGGTACACCACGCCGAGGATATTGTCGAGCGAATTTTCGTAGCAGGGTATGCGGGAATAGCCCTCATCGATCACTTTTTCGAATATGGTTTCGTCGAACTCGTTCAGGTCGATGGCCGTAATATTTGTGCGGTGAATCATGACCTGCCGGGCGACACGCTCCGAAAAATCGAAAGCGTTTTTAATGATGTCGTAATCCGATTCATGGATGGTACCGCTTTCGCGTCCTTGCTTGACGAGGTATTTGAGCTCTTCGCTGCTGTGTACTTCCGAGCCGTGTGCGGGGCGGATACCGATAGCTTTGAGCATAATGTTGGCAATGCCGTTTAACACCCAAATAAAAGGCTTGAAAATCAGATAAAAGAAATGAAGGGGGTAAGCCAGGTACATGGCGGTGCCTTCCGAGCGTTGCAGCGCTATCGACTTTGGTGCCAGCTCTCCGAACACTACGTGCAGCACGGTGATAATCGCGAATGCTACCGGCAGTGCAATGTCGTGCGCTAATTTGGGATCGATATCGATTCCGAAAAAGCCCATCACTTTCAAGACCATTTGCGCAATGACCGGTTCGCCTACCCATCCGAGTCCGAGACTGGCCAAGGTAATACCGAGCTGAGTAGCGGCCAGGTACCCGTCGAGGTGATTGACAATGTGCCGGGCAAGCCCTGCCATGCGAGAGCCCTCTTTTATTTTTATTTCAAGCTGAGAAGCCCTGACTTTTACAATCGCAAATTCTGCGGCTACGAAAAAACCATTGAGTGAAACAAGGAAAAGCGTAATAAAAATCTCAAGTGCCATTTCGAAAGAATAGTAAGATGGTATAGCAGCGACAAATTTATCCAAATAATGAAGCGATTTCTACCGGGGTAAGAAGTTTTGATAACATCTGCTATTTAGTTATGAATAAAAAAGGCTACCGACAGCGGTTTACAGGGCGAAATTAGCCGGAATCGAAATTTTATTACCGGCGAATTATGGAATATAGGGTTTGCCCACATCTTCTTTTCTCAGAGGGAAGATTCTTTGCGGTACAGGCTTTTTAAAAACAGTTCGTAACAAAGGCTCGTCCTGTGCTGTAAGGATTCTTCCCGTTTTTCTTACCTTTCGGGGCTTATGCACTTGTTTTACCTCCCCGATGTAAATGGAAATGAAGTGGAATTGCCTCGTGAAGAGGCTTTTCATGCCACGAAAGTGTTGCGCTTGCGGGCAGGCGACCCGATTCGCATTACCGACGGTCGCGGTACCTTTTATGAAGCGGTGCTCCGTACGCTGGACGCGAAACAGGCAAGTGCTCAAATTCTTTCTTCCGCACATATTCCCTTACCCGAAAGTCGTTTGCACCTGGCCATTGCGCCGGTAAAGCAGAACGAACGTTTTGAATGGTTTCTCGAAAAAGCGACCGAAATCGGGATTTTTGAAATTACACCGCTCCTTTGTGAACGTTCCGAACGTCGCGAATTAAAAACGGAAAGGCTGCAAAAAATACTGGTATCGGGTATGAAGCAGTCCTTAGGGGCTTATCTTCCGCTGCTGCACGAACCGGTCTCTTTTCGTGATTTTTGCCGCCGCACTGCTTCCGAAGCGCGTTGTATCGCACATTGTGAACCGGCCGATAAGCCTCACTTTTTCGACATCGCAAAGCAACACCGCCAGGTTCAGGTATGTATAGGTCCCGAGGGTGATTTTTCGCCGGCCGAAATAGCCTTTGCGCTCGAAAACGGATTTACGCCCGTATCGTTGGGTAATTCGAGGTTAAGAACCGAAACCGCCGGAATAGTGGCGGTACACACTTTTGTGCTGGCACAGCAGCGTTAAAACTTCATGACTAATTTCAGGTTCAATCGTCTGGCCGTAAGGTAATTGGGGATAGCGTACCTGCGTCCGGTTACATCTTGCAGCCATTGGTAAGAAATGGTATTGTCTATGCCCAGCAGATTAAACACTTCGAGGCTTAGCCACAGATCTTTGATATGACTTCCCAAAGAGCCGGGTCTGATTTTGTCGCGGTTGGTGAGAAATTGTTTCGAAAACCCTATGTCCACACGCCGATAGGGGGGCGTACGCAGGGTATCTCTGAAGCGGTCGGTGCCCGGAGGACCGTAAGGCACACGCGAGCCGAACACCAGGTTCAGGTGTACTTTAAAGGAAGGAAAGCCCGGCATTTCATCCTGAAAAAAAAGATTAAAAGTAACCCGTTGGTCGGTAGGGCGGGGGATGTAGCCCGGATATACCGTAGTAGAATCGGCCACCGTATTGTTTACGGTATAGCCCGGAATGATGCGTTCGCCGTCTGAATTGTAATAAATTTTGTAAGAATCATCCTTAATGTCTTCGTAAGTACGCAGCAGCGAGAGCGTAGCCCATGATTCTATCCCTTTGATAAATTCGCCGTTGATTTTAAAATCCCAACCTGCGGCATAGCCTTTTGAATTGTTGCGCGCAAAGTAACGCAGCCGCACGTTATCGACCTGATAAGGTATCAGAAAATCGAGATGCTTGTAATAAATTTCGCTGGTAAATTTGAAGGTTCTTCCCCACATATCGAAGAAGTAATCGCCGCCTACTACGAAATGAATGGCGCGCTGGGCGCGGATGTCGTAATTGATATTTCCTTCAAAATCACGCAGCTCGCGGTAAAAAGGAGGCTGGTAATACAGTCCGGTCGAAAAGCGAAGGATGGTATTGATACGGGCGATTTTTCCGTTTTTCCACCTGAACCAACTGGGAATATAATTGATTCCCGCCCTTGGACTCACCACGATTTGGTTGTTAAAATCCCAGTAATTTCCGCGTATTCCGGCGTGAATGTTCCAGGAAGAAGAGCTGGTGAACAGCGTGTCGGCCATGCGTATGGTGTCGGTGCGCGGAATAAACCAATTGTGCTGCGCGTAACCGGTAACCCGGTTGGAACCCATCTGTATGCGGGCTTTTATCAACTGGTTAAGCACGATTTCGTCTTTCGGGTGCTGAGGAATCGAAAACCCCGCCGAATCGAGCATTTGCCATTCGCTGAGCCGGTCTTTGATTTGCTCGCCCTGCACTTTTAGTCCCCAAAGCAACTGCGAATTGCCGTAGGTCGTTTTTCCCTGATGCGCTACATTATAAACCCAGGCATCGAGCCGGTTGCGTGCATGATCCAGAAAAGTACCCACTCCTCGGGTAAAGAGCACTTCTCCGAAATTTTCGGAAGCCAGGTCACGTTCCAGCTCATCGAGGCGGTATTGTCCTTGCACATCGAAGGCTTCGGTTTCTATCGAACGAAAAGCCGAAGTGATGAATTTCAGTTCGGTTCTTTCATTTACACGGTGTGTGGCAGTGAGCGCTCCCATGTAATTTTCGAACTGGGTAATTTCCTGTCCGTCGAAATATACGGTAAGCCGTAGCGCTTCGTTGACCGTACCGAATTCGGTTTCGCGGGTTTGCGGCACAAAGCGGTATTTGTTGTTAGAGTAGTAGCCCAGCAGGCTAAAATCCCATTTTTCGTTTACGGCGTAGGTAAGCAGGCTTTGCATATCGGCAAACGTGGGACGGTAATCGCCCTGAGTGGGAAGTGCGTTGAGAATGTAGGAGTTGGCGCGGTAACGGATTCCGGTGAGGTGAGTAAAACGGCTGTTTTTGCTTATCCCTTCCAGGTGCACGGTGCCTCCCATCAGGCTGGCCGAGGCAGAACCTCCGAAGCTGGTCGGTTTTTTATAGCGAATATCGAGTACCGAAGATAATTTATCCCCATAGCGGGCTTCGAAGCCTCCCGACGAAAAGGAAATATTATCCACCATGTCGGAATTGATGAAGCTGAGTCCTTCCTGTTGACCACTTCTGACCAAAAAAGGGCGATAAATTTCGATGTCGTTGACGTAAATCAGGTTTTCGTCGAAGCTGCCTCCTCTTACCGAATAGGCGGCGCTCATTTCGTTACGGCCCGAAACGCCGAGTCCGGCGGTTTTGATAAGGTCTTCGATATTTCCCGAAAAAGTGGGAATAGCTTTGTAATCGATTTTGGAAAGTTCATCGATAAATTGGGGGCGTTCGTTGCGGATAACCAGGGTGTCGAGCAGCAGGAAACTGAGGTTCATATTCACCTGCCTTGTTTCTCCGGGCTCGAGGCGAAGGTTTACGGTGCGAGAAATGTAGGCAGCGTGCGAAAAATGCAGGGTCAATGCGCCGGCCGGTACTTCGAGCTGGTAGGTGCCGTCTTCGGTGGTGTGGGTGTTAAGGGAAGTACCGCTTAGGGCTACGTTAACGTTTTTGACCCGTTGCCCGGTTTCGTTAGTGACCACTCCCTTTACGTAGGCCGCTTGCTGCGCGATTGCAGCCAGTTGACACAAAATCAGACAGCCTGTAAGGAAAAGGTTACGCATGAAGCCCCAAAAGTAGGAAAATCGATGTTATTAAACAGGGAGACCGCGTATTTATTGCCCGCTTTAGTCTTTGCGTCTAAAATCTCCGTTTTTCCATGCCTGTACGAATTTGTACCAGGCCACAGGACTCAGCAGGTTAGCCGTAGGAATTTGTCCGGCCTGAGAAAGCATACGGTTGCGTTCCATTTGCAGGGTATGGCGATAGGTCATATAGCCGTCGTTGCTCATAGCGAGCGACCCCGTGGTGAGGGAGGCCATATTTAAATTGCGTTGTGCCCGCGCAAGATAATCGTCGGGAATTTCGAGATTGATAAATGCTTCGGCAAATTGCTCGCGCGAAGGCCAGGCATTGATCACCGATTCTTCGAGCATAATGGTATCGGTACGCATGATCTGAATCAGCGAATAGCGGTTATCGCTCAGTGTATCGGGAATTACAAAGGTCGATTTGCGATAGCCTACGGAAGAAAAAACGATAGTATCGCCTTTTAACGCTACAAAAGAGAAGAATCCGTAATAATCGGAAATGGTTCCTCGTCCGGTGTTTTTGTCGAAAATGGTGACGTAAGGTAAAGGCTGGAGGCTGTCGGAAGTCACCAAAATGCCTGAAAACTGCACCAATCGCTTTTCGACCTCCGTGCGAAGCGAATCGGTTTGGGCCTGAGCCGAGTAGGCTGTCAGTCCACAAAAAAGAAGGGTGCAGAATATGTAGCGAACTAAATTCATGCTTAAGCTAAGGGCTTAAAGGTACGATTATTTTAGGCTTTTTTCTCATTTTCCTTCCCACTCTTTCAAAAAGCGTTCCACGAATTGCACCATAAACGCGTGCCGTTCGGCGGCCATTCTTTTACCGCTTTCGGTGTGCATCCGGTCTTTGAGCAGGAGCAGTTTTTCGTAAAAATGATTCAGCGTTGAGCCCTGACTGGTTTTGTAAGCCTCGAAAGAGGAGTGCAACTGCGGGGCAGAAGAAGGATCGTGCAGCGCCCGCTGTTTTGAGCCTCCGTAGGCAAAAGCCCGGGCAATGCCGATTGCGCCTATGGCATCGAGCCGGTCGGCATCCTGTACGGCCTGTCCTTCGATACTGCTTGCCGGAGTGGGCACCCCTGCACCTTTGTAGCTCACTTCGCGGATAATGGCTGTGACCGCGGCAATGGTCTGTTCGTCCACCTCTTGTTGCCGGAGCAGGGCAGCGGCTGTGGCCGGGCCAATCTGTTCGTCGCCATCGTGAAATTTATGGTCGGCGATATCGTGCAGCAGGGCAGCCAGACTGACGATGTAGAGGTCGGCTTTTTCCTGACGGGCTATTTCGAGGGCCGTACGGTACACCCGTTCGATATGCCACCAGTCGTGGCCGGTGCTTTCGTGGCGAAAACGCGTCTGCACTTCTTCGCGCAGCGCGCCCACTACCTGCGCTTGTGCAGGTGTCAGTTCGGTAAAAGGTGCTGTCATGGCAGGTAAAGGGTTCTTCCGCTGAGTATGCCCGCCGGGGTGATGACCCTTATAATGTAGGTGCCGCTGCGTGCAGGAAGCTGGAGGGTTCCGTTAAACTGGCGGCCTTCGAGGCTCATTACCTTCTTGCCCGCCAAGTCAAATACATCGATCTGCTCTACCTGTAAATCCTGTGGCAGTTGCAGGCGTATGCGTCCGTCGTGCGTAGGATTGGGATATATGCGCAGGGCGGCTTTTTCCTTTTCTTTTACCGACACGAAGAGGCTGCCCCGGCTTATACGTGCTACCAGCTCGGGTGTATGATCGGCGCTGTTGAACATACCGCGGAAAAGATCAATTTCGGTCGAACTGAAGCTGAACATTTCGTCGAGCCAGCGTCGGGGTACAGCTTCGTAGAACACTTCGGCGGTAATATTCAGCTCGCCGCTGTAGCCTTGTAGCGGCACGTGGAAATGCACGATGTCGGCGCCCGTACCTTCGGTCGAGCCGTTGCGGTTAAAGTCGGGATCGCTCAGCGCCTGCCCGTAGATGCGGCAGGTATCGTAGGCATTGTGTGTGGTGGTAAATCCTTTGGGAGCGAGTCGGTTATCTTTGAGCGGCACAAAAGCCCTTTCGAGCACGGTGGTTACATTTCCCGCAATATCGCCCATTACCATTTCATAAATCTGCACCTGTTGCAGACTGCGTATAATATTATGGTGCGGCTCGTAGTTCGGATCCTGGTGAATCAGGTCGTATTGCGCATTCATTGTGCCCGAATGGAAGAGCGTATCGCCCTGTTCGTCCATCACCACAAAACGCACAAAAGCCCGGCGTGACGGATAGCCCGAAGGGAAGCGGTGTCCGGCTTTGTTGATAAGCTCCAACTCAAAAAATGCGGTATCGGTGGTGCGCTCTGTTTCGGTGAGGAACATATCTAACGTTTGTGTACGCAGCATACGGCGGGTGCGGGTAATGACCGAATCGAATTGGGTGGGGGTAGCGGTGAGTCCCAGCTCGGTAAGATTGTCTTTCATCAGCCTAAGCATAAATACATTGGCTCCGGTGAGGTGATGCAGCCCGAAAGGTTTTCGTCCGGCGAGGAAAGAATAATTGGCGGCGAGGATAATTTTTTCGTCGATTTGTGGAATGTGACAGCCCTGGCAGGTAATACCGTTGCTATGCGTTTCGGTGTTAAACGAAGAGTTGAGCCATTCGTGGTAAGTGGCCTGTTCGACAAAAAAGTTGCCGGTAAGGTTTCCGCTCAAATCGATGGTTTGTGTAATCAGGGTATGGCAACCGGCGCAGAGTCCGGCGTTACTGATATGCGCACCTTCTTCCACATTATAGCCTACGAACGACTGCATGGGTCCGGCAAAAGGTTCGGGATAAGGGCCGTAAATCGTATTGGTGGTATCGTACAGTAGTTGACCTGAGAATACCTTTCCGATCAGCGTGTCTTTGAGCATGTGGCAGGCTCCGCACGACACACCGTCGAGCGCTACCGAATCGCCTATCATATCGGCAATGCTATAATGCAGTGCGCCGTTGTGTACCGCATTAAAATGACCTTGCGGGGCGTGGCATTTGGTACAGGTATGTTCAATTTCGGCCTGGTGCGCGGGATTTACCAGAATTTCGTGGCTTACTTTGGCCCTCCAGAGCGGGTCACGGGCCGAATTGGCCATCATGGTAGCGGCCCAATCGTCGGCGATATTGACGTCTATTCCGGCGCTGGTAACCAGTGCTTCACCGGCGGGATCATGGCCGTGGCAGCCGCTGCATACACCCGAACCGGGAAAGAGATCGTTGCGTCCTACGGGTAGGTTTCTTATATGATTTCTTAGTATTCTTAGTTCATTTTCTGAGTGGAATCTTTGGGGAGAACTTCCGGCGAAGGAGCCAATCCCAATACATACAGCGAGAATGAGGGCTAAGGTGAATAGTGTTTTTTGCATGAAAAGCCAAGGGGTTTAGCTAAAGGTAATAAACCCAAGGCAATATCGGGTCTTTTTGAAAGACTTTTTGAGGAACGGTGAGAAACTCAAATAGCGGAGAATGTTTATCTGAATTTTTGATTATAATAAGGGAAAAACTATATTTACTTTATATCCTATTTCCACCATTTCTATCCCCCACATTACCAAAACCTATATCTGTGAAGCCATGAAAGGAATTTTACTTTTTCTCGTTCTTTCGCCTGTTATAGCGCATGCGCAACCAGCGGGAGGAGAAGATTGTGCTTCGGCCACCCTAATCTCTTCATTGCCTTTTACCGGTTCCGGAACGACCACAGGCCATTTGAACGATTATTTTGCCGTGTGTCAGGGAGGCGCTTCCAGCACAGATGGCGCACCCGATGTGGTATATCGTTATACCACCGGAAATACGACCGAAACGATCGATGTTTCGCTGTGCCAGGCCCTGACCAACTACGATGCCAAACTCATCATTTATGAAGCGGCTTGCAGCGGTGCTCCATTTCGTTGCAGCGAAGACGTGTGTTCATCGCCGGCTTTGGCGCAAAACTGGATACCAAGGCTCGATGCAGTGCCATTGTCAGCCAACACCACTTATTATTTTGTAATTGACGGATATGATGCGTCCGAGTCGGGCGATTATCAAATTAATATAAATCGTTCGGCCTCGCCCGAAATTACCTTTACCAACAAAAGCACGCTGCTTACCACCACCTCTTTTTCGAGCGGCAATGCCGTGGGAATCGCCGACATGAACAACGACGGATACGACGATATTATCCGTGCGCGTAGCAACAACCAGATGTATATCAACTATCAGCAGCCTGACGGCTCATTTACCGAAACCGCCTTTTCCAATACCATCGGCACGCCCTGGAGCATGTGTGTGGGCGATATCGACAACGACGGTTACAACGACGTGCTTTGGGGATCTAACGGAAGCGTGCGGATATTGATGGCCGAAAACAACGGCAGCTCTTTTAATACGCTGAATTTGGGCGGTGGAATTTTTTCGCAGGGCTCCAATTTTTTTGACGTGGATAACGACGGAATATTGGATGCTTTTGTGTGCAACGATGTAGGAACAAGCAATATATATGTGGGCGACGGTACCGGAGATTTTGTCAACAACCAGGCTTTGTTGCCTATGGCTACCGTACCCAGCTCCGATAACAGCGGTAATTATGCCTCTATCTGGACCGATGTTAACGGAGATAACCGTCCTGATCTTTATATTACCAAATGCCGTCAGGGGGTGACCAACAATACCGATCCGAGACGCATTAATCAGTTGTTTATCAATAATGGCGACGGCACTTTTACACAGGATGTGGCCGATGTGGCCAATCTTCGTATAGGTGCGCAAAGCTGGGCAAGTGATTTTGCGGATATCGATAACGACGGCGATCTCGACGTGTTTGTATTCAATTACGATGTGCCACCGCAAATTTTGCTCAACGATGGCAACGGCGTGTTTACCGATATCACTTCTTCGACCGGGATTTTGCCCGATGTGAATTTCTTCGGGATGAATGTCTTTTTCGAAGACTTTAATAACGATACCTATATCGACATTTTGCTTTCGGGCGATCAGCACCGGCTTTACATCAATAACGGCGATAATACGTTTCGGCGCGATATCAATGCCTTTGAATTTAATAATAACGACATTGCGGCTTTTGCCGTGGGAGATCTGAACCACGACGGTTTCCGCGATATTTATGCCAGCTATACGGGCATATACAACAATCCTTCGTCGTCGCGCAGAGACAAGCTCTGGATGAACGAAGGCGCTTCGGGTTATAATCACCTTACGGTCACCCTCAAAGGGGTGCAGAGCAATCGTAATGGCATAGGCGCTAAAATTGTGGCTTACGGCCCCTGGGGCATACAGGTGCGCGAAGTGCGTTCGGGCGAAGGGTATGGTATTCAAAATTCCTTTTCGAAACATTTCGGGCTGAAAAATTATACGCAGGCCGACAGCCTTTTTGTGTACTGGCCTTCGGGAACGGTCGATCAGCTCAATTATGTGCAGGCTAATCAGTTTATCGAGGTGATAGAAGGTTCGAGTCCCGTGTCGGTGACCGAGCAGAAGCGTGAATTGGCGTTGAAAGTATATCCCAATCCGGTGCAGGATGTGCTGGTGTTCGAGTTAGGGCAAACGAGCGATTTTGTTCAGGCATATATTCGTGATATTACCGGAAAAGTGGTGGCGATGCCCGCCCATTTTCGCAGCGGATACAACCGTTGGGATTGTGCTTCGCTGGCGCCGGGAGTCTATACTTACGAGCTTTACAGCGGAAAAGAACGTTTGAAAACGGGTAAGTTTGTGAAGCAGTAATTGCCGCAAGAGTTGATTTTAAAAAAGCGCAGCCAGGACAGTATTGTCTTGGCTGTTTTTTTTGTGTAAGGCAAAATGAGCGCGCGTGAGCGAAGCGTAATCGGCGGGGAAAATGGGTTTGGGGCTTGTCTTTTTTTCGGCTAAATTGCTCCCGGGAAGGGGTTCGTGTGGGAATTCCCTACGGGATATTTCTTTTATTTCCAATTCTCTTTTTTTCCATTCTTACACTTCGTTACGCCATAATTGGGAGCTCTTATTTTGGTTTTCAATGTTTGTGAATGCAGATGAGTGTGGGGGCAGACCGATAGCTTTTCAGAAAGAAAATTTAGGTACAAGTGCTCCACGCATGACTTTTTTCTTGGGCAATTCTGTTTTTTATATAGCTTTGCACTGAATTTGCCGGGCTACTTTTGAGCATACAGCGGTAAACGGGTCTTTTTTCTGTGAAAGAAAAATACCGGGGCAGAACAGCCGGATGTTCTCCTGTTCATTACACGGGGTGTAGCGTAGTCCGGTTATCGCGCCTGCTTTGGGAGCAGGAGGTCGCAGGTTCGAATCCTGCCACCCCGACTAAAACACAAAAGAGGCTGTATAAATTTTTATACAGCCTCTTTACATTTAAAAATAATCGGTGGTTAGTT
>CAYWRZ010000011.1:0-18877 GCA_964460845.1 uncultured Weeksellaceae bacterium | reverse complement strand
TCGCAGGTTCGAATCCTGCCACCCCGACAAGAAGAGGTCCGGTAGCTCAGCTGGATAGAGCATCTGCCTTCTAAGCAGACGGTCATTGGTTCGAATCCAATCCGGATCACCATAAAATTTCCCGAACCGGTGCTTGTCGCCGGTTTTGGATTTTTAGGCTGTTTTTAGCCCCTTATTTTCATCCTTATTTCTGATTTACAGCTTGTAAGAAAACGGATTAACCACGCAGAAGAAATTATTTGTTTAACTTTAGGTAAGCTATCTTTTCCCTGTCGTTTGAGTACAAGTGCCAAATATTCCATCAAAGATCTGGAAATCCTGTCGGACGTTAAAAGCCATACCATTCGGATATGGGAAAAACGGTACGGCATCCTCCAGCCGGGACGCAGCGGTACTAATATTCGCTATTACAACAACGAGGATCTCAAAAAAATACTGAACATCCGTTTTTTAAACCAAAGCGGGGTCAAAATTTCGCGCATAGCCGAAATGTCTGAGCTTGAGATTAGCCGCCAGGTACAGATCCTTTACCAATCCAGCACCGGCGAGACCCAGTTGATCGAACACCTTGTACTGGCTCTGATAGAGCTCGACGAAAGCCGGTTCACGGGCATACTGCATGCGGCCATTGGTCGCTTAGGGTTCGAGCAAGCCGTGGCTACAGTGGTCTTTCCTTTTTTCGAGCGAATAGGCATCATGTGGCAAACCGGAGCCATCAATCCTGCACAGGAACACTTCGTCAGTAACTTAGTGCGGCAGAAAATTATCGCCGCTACCGATGCGCTGCCCTATTCGCCCCGCCCCGAACTGCCCAAAATCGTATTGTTTCTGCCCGAAACCGAACTGCACGAAATCGGGCTGCTCTTCTATAATTATGCGCTGCGTAACCGGGGCTATCCCACCGTTTATCTTGGGCAGGCCCTGCCGCTCGACAGCCTTGCACGTATCGTAGCGATTACTGCTCCCGATGTGCTGGTCTGCTCGCTGATTAACTCTATGAACACATTGAATATTAGTGATATATTAAATAAAATAGGCCGGGTATTTGCCGGAAAAATTCGTATCGCAGGGCGGGCTGCCGATAGTTATACAGGAAAGCTGCCTTCCAATGTAATTCGTTTTGCGGATCTGGAAACGTTGTGCAATTCACTGTAACCTTCTTTTATAGCAGAGAAGGCTAAGCTGTTAATGCGGCGCGATCGGGTCGGTTTTTTTACAAAGACTTGCAGCTTATCGTAAGCCGCATAAGTTGTAAACCTGTCAATTTTGTTTAACTTTCGTTTTAAAATATTAAACAAAATAAGCGAATAAGATGCGTAATCCCGGAAAAGCAGTAGTAATAGGAGCCGGATTTTCGGGTCTTGCTGCGGCTACCGTACTGGCTGCCGCAGGCTGGGAAGTCGATATTCTGGAGAAAAATGCCGAAGCCGGAGGCAGGGCGAGGGTGCTGCATAAAGACGGCTTTACCTTCGATCGCGGACCAAGCTGGTACTGGATGCCCGAGGTAATGGAGCGTTTTTTTGCCCGTTTCAGCAAATCGACTGCCGATTATTTTGCGCTGCAACGGCTCGATCCTGCGTATCAGGTTATCTTTTCGCGCGAGGATGTGCTGTCTGTTCCCGCCGATTACGAGGCATTGCGCCATGTATTTGAAGCGCGCGAGCCGGGCAGTGCGCTACAGCTCGACCGCTTTTTAAAAGAAGCGCAGTACAAATACGAAACCGGAATGGGCGAGTTTGTTTATAAGCCCGGCCTTTCCTGGCGCGAATTTGCCGATTTCCGCCTGCTGCGCGCAGCGTGTAAGCTCGACCTGTTTACTTCTTTTTCCAGACACGTGCGCCGTTATTTCCGATCGGAACAGTTGTTACAGCTAATGGAGTTTCCGGTGCTTTTTCTCGGCGCTATGCCCCGCGATATTCCGGCGCTGTACAGCATGATGAATTATGCGGATCTTAAATTGGGAACCTGGTACCCGCAGGGGGGCTTTGGTCAGTTGGTTGCAGCGATGGTCAACACCGCCGAAGAACAGGGAGCGCGGCTTCACTTGAATACCGGCGCTCAGGCGATAGAAGTGGAAAGGGGAAAAGTGTCGGGCGTGAAAACCGAAAGGGGAGTATTCGAGGCCGATGTGGTAATCAGTGCCGCCGACTATCATTTTACCGAGCAGCACCTGCTGCCGCCTTCTTACCGTAACTACACAAAGCGGTATTGGGAAAAGCGGGTGATGGCGCCTTCCTGTCTGCTTTATTACCTCGGCGTAAACCGTAAGCTGCCCATGCTGCAACACCATAACCTCTTTTTCGAAGAAAGCTTCGAACGGCATGCCCGGTCTATCTATAAAACGCCTGAATTTCCCGATAAGCCGCTTTTTTATGTGTGCTGTCCCTCTCGTACCGATGCTTCGGTAGCCCCCGAGGGAATGGAAAATCTCTTTCTACTTGTGCCTGTGGCTCCCGGTTTGGAAGATACCCCCCTTATCCGCGCACATTATTTCAACGAAACAATGCAAAGGCTGGAGACCTATTGCGGCGAAAATATCCGTTCGCAGGTGCAGAGCTATACTGACTATGCCCTTTCGGATTTTACCCGCGATTACAATGCGTTTAAAGGAAATGCTTATGGACTCGCCAATACCTTACGTCAAACGGCCTTGCTCAAACCCTCGATCCGCAACAAAAAGCTGCCCAACCTTTATTATACCGGACAGCTTACGGTGCCTGGTCCGGGGGTGCCGCCCGCGCTCATATCGGGGCAACTGGTCGCCGATTACATCCTTCAGCAATCTGTAAAATCCACGCGCTTATGAAAACACTGTACGATACCGTTTCGATCGGCTGCAGTAAAAAAATCACGCGCCGTTACAGTACCTCGTTTTCGTTAGGCATACGTTTTTTGGCGAAAGACCTTCGCGACCCGGTGTACAGCATTTACGGATTTGTAAGGCTGGCCGACGAGATTGTCGATTCGTTTCAGGGTTATCCGCAGGCTGAAATGTTGCAGCAGCTACGGCAGGAAACCTTCGAAGCGCTCGACCGCAAAATCAGCATCAATCCCGTATTGCACAGCTTTCAGCAAGTAGTGCAGCGTTACGGAATAGACCGGGAGCTGATTACCGCTTTTCTCGACAGCATGGAAATGGATCTTGAAAAGCAGCAGTACAGCCGTATGCTGTATGATAAATATATCTATGGTTCGGCAGAAGTAGTTGGGTTGATGTGCCTCAAAGTGTTTTGCAATGGCGATGCGCTACAGTACGAACAATTAAAGCACCAGGCCATGAAGCTGGGTTCGGCTTTTCAGAAAGTCAATTTTCTACGTGATATGAAAGCCGATTACCAGGGCCTGGGAAGGATTTATTTTCCAGATGTCGATTTTCAAAATTTCTGCAACGGACAGAAAAAAGCCATCGAGCGCGAAATTGAAGACGAAATGCGCGAAGCGCTCTGTGGAATCAGGCAGCTTCCGAAAGGAGCACGGCCCGGAGTATTTTTGGCGTATAAATACTACAGCGGTCTGCTTCGTAAAATCAAATCGGTGCCAGGCGAAAAGATGATGCAATCGCGCATCAGGGTGCGAAACTCCCGGAAATTGGCCTTGCTCTGTTACAGTTACTTCGTAAACCGTTTTAACCTGATTTGAATACCGATGAAAAAAATGCTTGTACTGCTCCTGTTCTTGCTTGGCCCTGGCGTTTTATACGGACAGGTACATCACCTACGTAACTTGTTTTTCGAAGCGACCGACCCTGTGGGTATTGAGAAATTTTATGCCGCTGCGCAAGCCCTAACCGAAGGTCAAATGCTGAACAAGGCGTACAAAGGCACGGCAACGGCTATGTATGCCGGTACGCTCAGCTCGGTGTTTTCCAAATACGCCTTTTTTAAACGCGGTAAAGCCCTGCTCGAAGAAGCGGTAAGTCGCGATCCGCAGCAAGCCGAGATACGTTTTCTGCGTTTTGCCATTCAATCCGAAACTCCTTCTATACTCGGCTACACCGGTAATATTACAGAAGATGCGCGCCTTATTGCCGATGCGCTCGAACAGGGTAAAATCGATCCGAACGATTCGTTTTGGAAAAAAGCCCTTAGCTTTATGAAAGACAGTAAAAAAATACAGGATACCGAAAGAAAAAGACTACTTATATACTTACGCTAATGAAACAGGAAGTCATCACCGTCGATAGCGCCGACCGCGAAACGGGGCGTATGGAAAAGCTCGAAGCCCATCTTACGGGAACCTTGCACCGTGCTTTTTCCGTGTTTGTGTTTAACAGCCGCGGAGACTTGCTTATACACCGCCGTGCCGAGGGCAAATACCACAGTGCCGGTTTGTGGAGCAATACCTGCTGCTCGCATCCTTTTCCGGGCGAAGAAGTGGCGCAGGCGGCCGCGCGACGCCTCAAAGAGGAAATGGGAATGGAAGCCGAGCTGCAAAAATGTTATGCGTTTATCTACAGGGCCGAAGTGGGGGGCGGACTCATCGAGCACGAATACGATCATGTGTTTTTCGGGCGCTCGGACCGCGATCCCCTGCCTGATCCGGAAGAGGTGCAGGACTGGAAATGGGTGGCTCCTGAAGTGATTCTGGCCGATATGGACAATCATCCTGCACTTTATACCGCATGGTTCAGGATAGCCTTTCCGGGGGTACTCGATCATGTACGACTTAAGTATCGTTCGCTATGATAGGCTGGCACATTCTGATTACCCTGGGCACCTTTGCGCTGATGGAAGGAATTACCTGGTGTACGCACCGTTTCGTGATGCACGGCTGGATGTGGTATTTTCACCAGGACCATCACAATCCCTCCAAAAAGCTATTCGAAAAAAACGATTTCTTTTTTCTCATTTTTGCTACGCCCAGCTTTTTACTGATGTTTTTTGGCGCTGCGGCGGGTTTCGACTGGCGATTTTTTATCGGGCTCGGCATCATGTGCTACGGCATTGCGTATTTCTTGGTGCACGATGTGCTGATCCACCGGCGTTTTTCCTGGTTCAGCAAGACCGATAATGTGTATTTCAGGGCCTTGCGAAAGGCGCACAAGGTGCATCACAAGCACCTCGGCAAAGAAGAGGGGGAGTGTTTCGGAATGCTGTGGGTACCCTTCCGTTATTTCCGCGAAGCGGCTGCTTACCAACGTGCCTTAAAAAAGAAAGCGCCATGATAGACCCTCACTGGTATTACCTGCTGGTTAACCTCGCTTGCCTGAGCGTGCCTTTGCTGTTCAGCTTTCATCCACGGCTGCGCTTTTACCGCCAGTGGAAACCTTTTGCCGTAGGCGTGCTGCTGATGATGCTGATTTTTATTCCCTGGGACATAGCCTTTACCCATGCCGGCATTTGGGGCTTTAACCCCGATTACCTTTGCGGCCTGTATATTGCCAACCTGCCCCTCGAAGAGTGGTTGTTTTTTATTTGCATTCCCTATGCCTGCCTGTTTACTTACCATTGCTTCACCCTTTTTACTGCCGGAAAAACCTTATCGCGTGTATTTTCGGTGCTTCCTTTGGTACTGGCGGTCTGTTGCCTGCTTGTCGCTCTGCTGTACAGCGATAGGGCTTACACCCTGACCACCCATCTTCTGTGCGGACTTTTCCTTTTGCTGCATATTTTTGTCCTGAAAAGTCGGTATTTGGGGCGTTTTGTGCTTGTGTTTTCGGTCTTGTTGCTGCCTTTTATCGTGTCGAATGGGCTGCTGACGGGGCTTGCGTTTTGGGAATACCCCCTGTTCAATACGGCGGTGGATCAGATACAGGAATCGATCGTGTGGTACAACAATGGCCACAATCTTCGGCTACGGCTGTTTTCCATGCCGGTCGATGATATTTCTTACGGATTTGCGATGCTGCTGCTGGTAGTGACCGTGTATGAGCGGATAAAGCGCAAGCCGCTTTCCTGAGCACCAATAGCGTTATGTGTGGCAAGGGTCGGGATTGTGTTCGGGCGGCAGGGTTAAGCTATGTCAGGTCAGCTCCTTCGCATTGGTGATTTTGATAATAAGCTCGTGGTAATCTTCGTACAGGCTCCGGAAGCCGTATCCCCCGTAATAGCTATTGTAGCTTAACAGGATCAATGCCGCAAAAAAGCCGATGATGACGAGTACCCTCAGTTGCATGAACAGCAGCTCTACGGCAAGCATCGTAAGCAAAACCAACAGGATACGATCGAGGTGAAAGACCCAGTCGGGATTAGGCAGGGTTTTGTGCAGTAAAATAAAAAGCGGTATAGAAACCAGGTGGCTTAGCAGGCCTACAAAGCTTACAGGTCGCGAAGACTCATACGCATCCCAAAGCGCATCTTCTTCTTCTTGTTCTTCTTCGGTAGTATGAATGTTTTCCATGGTACCGAAAGAAAGAGTAAAAGCGGCTAAATTTATAGCGTATTACTACTTGTTTTTTCGATACCGGTATCGGGTCGTACAAGATTGGCCAGCTTTTTGGGCGCTACTTCGCAATAGGCGGTGCATAGAATGTCTTCCAGCAGCTCGGGCGGTAATTTGTCGGGAATCACAAAGGTCCAGCCCTGTTTGCCCCATTTATTGGGCACGGGGAAAATGGCTGTTTTATCGTAGCTCGAAAAGACATGCTGGTCGCTTTCCGAAAGCTTTACGCAAATGCGGTGCTGAGCGGAATCGAAGGTGGCAAAAATTTTCTTTTTTATGCGGAATGAGGTCTTTTCAAAATGCGGCGCTTCAGTGGCCTCAGGGAAAGACAAAGCCATTTTCCGCAGGGTTTCGACCAGTTTCATAGCACAGAATTAAGAAGTAAGTGTAAAATGCGGATTGTAAATAAGCCCGAGCACATTGCTCCAGGGATCTTTCACCGTAGCCACGAGGATTCCGTCGCCCACGTCGCGGGGTTTTTCCAGTTCGGTGGCTCCCAGGGCAATGAACCGTGTAAATTCCGCCTCGACTTCTTCCACTCCCCAATAGGCGAACACGTTTTCAGTTTTGACTATGCTGCTTGTTTCTTCGGGCTGGAGCCCCAGCTCGTAACCGCCGATAGAGAAACCCACGTAAAAAGGTTCGTCGAAATAGGGTTCGGTCCGAAATGCTTCGGCATACCATTTTTTAGCCGCATCCAGATCATTTACCCGGTAGATGACGGTTCGGAGGCCTAAGATTTTATTTCTCATACTCCTGTTTTGTTTGGTGCGCCAATGGTATAAAAATAGTAAAAGCGAAGGTACTGACTACTTTCCTTTTTTTGGTTGCCCGTTTATTCTCTGAACCGGATTTCCGCTTTATCCATCATAAGCCAGTCCTCACTTTTATGACAGTTGTCGAGCTTTATAGCAAAAATAAGGGTATCATACCTGCAGGTCAGAAAAATATCTGTAGATTCTATATTATCTCTCGTTTGGAGTTCATATTCTACCGCAGTTAATTCAACTTTATCCCACTGAACTCCTTGCTCCTCGCCTGCGGCAATGATTTGTTCAAAATTTTCTTTGGCATGATTTCTTACAACAGCGACAACCGCTTTCATTCGTTGTGCGATTTCCGGTTTTAATTTCTCCGGAGCATCGATGTTTTTGGCCATGATTTCACAATCAGCTTCCGTAAAAAGGTATTTTTCAAATGTTGCGTAGCTTTTGTGTTGGAAACTCTTAAAAACCTCTTCGCCCAATGCTTTAGGATTATCGGGACGATTCTCTCCTGCCTTTGTGCATCCCGGTACGGAAAAGAAAATAAATAAAATAAGGGGAAATAAAAATCTCATTTTTTTAATTTTCACACATTTAATGTATTATCAGATGCAAATTCCTGCCGTTGGTTTACAAGTGAAGCTAAAGATATAAAATCCGGTTTGATCCGGAAGCGGGTAGTGGAAAGTATGAATAGCTCAGCGTCTTCTTGTACGACCTGCCTTTGCTTTGGCGAGGGCGTATTGATCGATAGCTTCGATTTGTAAAGTGGAGGCCAAAGCGTGGAGTGTGTCTCGGGCTTTTGTGTATTCGCTGAATTCTTTTATTTCTATTTTTTCTTGTCCGGGTGCTGAAAAATAAAGTGTATAGGCTTTTGTCTGTACGTTCAGGCTGGAACCTCTGCTGTGCATTTGCTGCGATTCGAGAGTCGATTTGAGCCTTATGCTATTGTATGGTGCAAGCGATTTCCACTCGCCTAATTTGAAAACAAAAAAATCGATATAAGATTTGATTTCTTTTTTTTTGGGGTCAATGAATACGCCTTTTACTGAAAGAAAAGTGCAAAATCCAGCGTAGCAGAGTGGAATTCCTATCCAAAAAAAACTGGTACGGAAGAGAAAGGCCGAAGCTATAAGCATACCAAGGCCAATAAAAAAATAACCGAAAGTGACTCCAGAGGGAAAATGCATAAGGGTATTGCTCACGCTAGGCGTATTTATTATTCAAAAATACGAATTACTTCTTCAGCCATTTTTTCCGGTTGAAAATCGAAATCACGTTGGTGTGATTATCTGTTAAAAACGAACCAGTCCGCATGGGGAGCTTTTCTCCAGCTTTACCTGCTCCGTTTTGGTGATCCATTGGTCACTTTCTTTGTACTTGATTTCTACGTTATAAGTGCCCAGTTCGACTTCGTAATCGAGGCGGCAATTGGCTTCGCAAGCCATGGGCGAATCGTTGCAGCCCACGTAACGGCCTATGTATGCGGAGTGATGGTAAGCATTGCCTACACCCGCTATGGTCACACTCAGGCTATCTAAGACACCGGCCATATCGGGGCGAACGAGCTTAATGGTTTTTTTCTGTGGCTCGGGATCTTTGTCTTTCTCTCTTTTGCAGCTTCCGCTTACCGCAACTATCAGCAGTAACAGGGAGGATAGCATTAAAAAACTCTTTTTCATAGCATTTCATATTGGATTCGGCCGCTATAGGGCTTATTTTGACTATACTGTATAACAGTCAATTTACGAAAATTCGGGTGAAAAAAATAATTTTTGAAGGTTCTACGGGTGTAAAGTAGTTGCTGTGACTACCATTTTTAGGCGTATGTAACCAGGGTAAACCGCTTATCTGTCAGAGTTTACTGTTGCTTTGTCTGCTTTACTTTGTAAGTAAGCAACGCTGTAATCCATTCCTGCTCTGCGTCATTTGCATTTTCAAAGAAATAGCGTGTTCCTGATCCTGTAATAATTGCGGGCATTATCAAGCCGTTCAAACTTGCCCGTTGATACAGCCATATATATTTAGGGTTTAAAAACGGGGAGAAAGATCCCAATTTCATTGCTGTCATTTTTATGAGCTGAATGTCTTGTAAATTGTATTCGTAATTTTTGGAATGGAACAGATCTGATTTTACAAGTGTTAAAGTTGCTTTATTAAGCTTGAGGATTTGTGTTTCATTGATATGGCTGATAATGCTGATGAGCATGGCAATACTGACTATCCAAAAGGGAATTGAAAACAGGGCGAAGAAAACACTGGCTTTGGCCGCACCCCAGGTCCAGTAAGAAATAAATCCAAGCAAAAAAAGGCAGAAAAACAGTTTGGGTATGTCTGATCCCGTAAATCCTTTTTTAGGCATCACTATTCGGATCGTATCGTCGGCCTCATTTATCCGCTCAATTTTACTTCCTTTCGGAGGAGTGGACAAGTTCGTGTAGTCTGCGCTGGCGAAAAGCGAGCTTACTTTATGAAGAGATCCACAGTGCTCACATTTTGACAGATCGGTAATTACATTTATGTGTGCGCTTTCAATAGTACGCTTGCAAGCCGGACAAATTAATTCCATGTGTCAAATTTATTTTTTTCTTGCTGTTTTTTGTTTTTTCGTTTATCCGATAAACTCAGTTTCGGAGTTTAAAATTCTCACGTTTACTTTTGATTGTTTTAAAATCAATTTATAGTAAACGAGAAATTATTTTTTAGTTTACTCAGCTTCATTTTTATTGTCGGAATCCCCTTTTGCTAATAGCTTTTTCGCAGTCGTATGCCTTGTCCAATCTATCAAAACTCCAAAGAGGACAAACGAACAACTTGATATCAAAAAGCTTTTGGAGGCAGAAAACAGTAATTGTCCGTCGTTGGGAAAATCCAAATAAAGTCCCCAATAGATATAAAAACCCAAAGGGTGGACGATGAGATAAAAGACAGCCATTAACTCGGCTACTTTGCCTTTGGAAAGCGGCTGGTGCTTTAAGGCATCTTGTTTAATCTCCCGTATATTGAGAATAAGGGTCGCGATAAGCGCGAGAACTAAAAGAAAAATCGTCAGCATAGCGACATTGCTGTAGGGATCGTTTGGAACAATTTCTTTCGAGATGGCTTCCAAAAAAACGCCGGGTAATACCGAAATCAAAGGCACAATAATCGTAAAGGAAGCGAAAAGCGAACAAATTGTAAAAAGGGTACCGATTAGCAGTCCGTTTTTTGACTCTTTGTACATAAGATGAATAGTTTGTGAACTTCGGATTCAGTACTTACAGGATTAATTTTTACCCTTTATGCGTGTAATAGGAGCGGTTATTGGATTTTTAGCGCTAAAGAAAGCAGACTTATGATTTATTCTCCGGCTTGTTTTTAAATTCCCCTATCCAGCGATCGAAAGCACGTGTTCGCACCCAGCGGCCGTTTTTTTTCTCGTACAGGTATTTTCCACCTGTTCCGCCTAACATACAATTGCAGTCTTCATTCAATTCGATGAGTATTTTATGTCTGTCGGCCGAAACGAGGGGAAAGGAAATGCGGTATAAAGACCCTCTGTCGCAAGCGGGCTCGATATTCGTATTTATGAAGACTTTCTTTCGTTTGTGAAACCATTTTAATTTGCCGGATTTTATGGTTTTATTTTTAAACCGTGTTTTTTGTTGCGAAATAAATTGGAGATCTTGTTCGGTAAACTCTGATTTTATTTCTGCGGTTAGTTCTATATCTTCAAATTTTTGGCATACCCGACTTATCGGTAAACTGTCGTCGGCAATAATTTCGTTCAGGAGGGTATAAACTTCTTCTTCGGTCAGATCGGGTGTTGATTTACAAGCGCTTACCCACAAAGCGATTAATGCCGAAAGGGTGAATAAGATTTTGATTTTCATTGAGTTATTTAGCTTTAAATGCTTCAAGGTAATACCTGTCTTTGATAAAACAAAAATAGCGCTTCTCTGTGCGGCATACTGTCACTGAAATACCTTATCACCTTGAAAGTAGTCGCTTTACGTAGATAAAGCATTCTTATCGCCCTGACTCTCATTTCTCAGTAAACACGCCATTCTGCAGCTTAAGCGTAATCCTTTTCCCGGTGAGCTTTGCGAATCCTCCTTCATTGTCGGGTTTAAATTCGGCGTATGAAATTTCGTTGGTGTGAGGGTCGAAAATCAGATTCGTTTGCTCGCTTCTCGGATATTCTATGACCCATTCTTTTTGGGGTGCAAAACAGCCTTCGCAGTTTACAAGCCGATCGTCTGTGAGGGTGAATAGCTGAATGAGCTGATGGTGATGACCATTGCCGTGTGTGCCCCGGGCAAAGGTCAGGTAATACGTTGTGTGGTCGATAGTGACTTCGTTCACTTCATAAATCTCACTGTCGGTGAACGACCCGGTTGCTGCGGCCGGCGGAGATGTAAGCGGCTGCACAATTATTTGCCCGCTTTCGGACTTAAATTGCGCCACACAATAGAGGGTACGCCAGGTGCCGCCGCTGCGCTCGTCCCAGCTATAAAACTTGATTTTTTTGTCGGCCGAAGTTCGAATCGTAATATAGGTTGACAGGCTGTCGAGCGAATTATCGAGGGTGAGGGGATCGGTAAGCTGTTCCAAAAGCTGCTTTTTGAACAGGGGCGCTAAGCTGTCGGTACGTAATTTACGGTTGGCATTCACCATCGCCTTAAAAGCAGCGGTAAGCGTATTATCTATTTCACGCAGGGGCGCCGTTTGCCCCAAAGCGGAGAACGAGACAAAAATCCCGGTGAGCAGGAGGTAAATTCTTTTGTATATCATTGCTTTGTTCGACAGGCACATTCGTAATGCTCGTTAAGGTGTTTTATAGATTCCATGCAAAGTTCGTGCAAGGTGGAAAGCTGAATATCGGCAAGCTTTTTTACATAAATGCAGGCTTTGCCCATTTTGAATTTACCGAGCTCGGCTAACAATAGCTTACTTCGTTCTGTCTCCGAGAAAACGTATAGCGAAAACGCTGCTTTTCTGGGAGAAAAGCCCAGCATTGGTGCATCGCCTTCGTGTCCGCTCGCATACTTGTAATGATAGTTGCCGAACCCGATAATACTCGGTCCCCACATTTTGGGCGCAAAGCCCGACCATTCCTGTAGCAGCTCTATCAGACGAAAACTGTCGGCTTTTTTCTGCGCGTCGTCCACATAGTTGTGTACGAAATCCATTACGTCTTGCCCTGTGTAAGTGGTTTTTGTTTTCGTCATCTTCAAAACAAATAAAAGTGTTGTTATACAGGGGGGTATTGGATTGGGGTAGGTGAAAAGCGCGCCTATAGATACTTAGTTAAGGGCTGCTTTTTTCGGTTGGCTCCATGACTCAACCAAATATAGCAAAAAGAAGTATAAAAAGAGTGAAACCGATTTATATGCTTCGTTTCGGTTGTTTTTAAAGCGCAGGAGCGTGGGGAGTACTTGCTGTTTTTTATCTTTGAAGTAGTAATGGAACAAAAATAATCATGGCCACACTCTTCATTAAAAATATGGTTTGCAACCGTTGTATTATGGTGGTGCAAAACGAATTGAATAAATTAGGCTTAGACGTAAATGACATCAAGCTTGGAGAGGTGACGCTTGCTAAAGAACCTACGCCACACGAAAAAATCAATGTGGAAAAGGTCTTAATTCCCTTAGGTTTTGAAGTGATTGACGATAAAAAAAGCCGTATTATCGAAAGGGTAAAAAATGAGATTATCGACTTGGTACACCATCAGCATAATGCTGCAAAAATCAATCTTTCAGACTTACTAAGTCAAAAGCTTAACCACGATTATAATTATTTATCGAATCTGTTTTCGGAGGTAGAAGGCACTACTATTGAAAAGTATTTTATTGCCCAAAAAATAGAAAAAGTAAAAGAGCTGCTGGTCTATGATGAATTGTCGTTGAGTGAGATCGCTTTTCGTTTAAATTACTCGAGCGTAGCCTATTTAAGTAATCAGTTTAAGAAAGTAACCGGATTGACTCCCAGTCATTTCAAGCAAATTAGGGAGGATAAACGTAAGCCTTTAGACGAAGTATAAGAGGCGGTTTGATTTTGCGATACGAAAAAGACTAAGCTTGTGAGCTAAAAAAAATAGCCTTTGTAGCGTAAAAAGCTCGATTTAAAAACACAATCAACACACAAATTATGAAACAGAGAATAGACTTTCAAGAGCTTGAGCCTAACGCCTATAAAGCGATGTTGTCATTAGAAAATTACCTGCAAAATACGCCACTTTCGAAAACGCATTTGGCATTAATTAAAATACGCGCTTCACAAATTAACGGCTGTGCTTTTTGTATCAATATGCACACTTCAGATGCCTTAAAACAGGGCGAAACCGCACAACGTATCTTTTTGCTGAATGCCTGGAAGGAAACAGGATTATTTACAGCGGAAGAACAGGTTATTTTGGCTATCACTGAAGAAGTAACGTTAATCAATCAGCACGGATTAAGCGATAAAACCTACCAGGAAGCCGAAAAACTTTTTGATGAAAATTATATTGTTCAAATTATAATGGCAGTCGCAACCATAAATGCGTGGAACAGGATTGTGATAAGTACCAGGAAAACGGCATAATCAGGGATATTACAAAAAGAAATAACAGCGTCGAAAATCGGTGCTTTTGAGTACGTGTGCTGCGTGAGGGATAGGAGCGGATAGCCCGCAGCGAAGTGAAACGGAGCGAGGACTTATAGCGGATAGCCCGGCCCAAAGGGGCACGCCACGCTAAAAACTATGCATCTTCCCTAAATTTTACAACTCAATCCCAAAATTCCACAATAGTTCTTGTGTGTAGTATTGCCAATTTTGTACAGTAAAATAAAACAATGCGATATGGCTACCAGCGGCAATAAAGAAATTATTTATCTCCCTTTAGAGGATGTGGAAAGCGAACATTGTGCATTAATCGTGGAGAAAGGATTGGCACAGGTGAAAGGGGTAGAAAGCCATAAAGTAGAGCTGAATAACCGCAGGGTCGCTATTACCGTGAGCGAGCCGGAAGCAGTGCCTGAAGCGATAAAAGCCGTAAAAGACCTCGGATATGGTGTGATCACGATAAAAGCTACTTTCCCCGTGTTGGGCATGACCTGCGCCTCTTGTGCCGGAAGCGCCGAAAGTAGTGTGAAAGCCGAACCGGGAGTGCTAAATGCCTCGGTCAATTTTGCCACAGGTAACCTCCTTGTGGAATATCTCCCTACGATGACCCATGCCGAAAAGCTGCAAAAAGCACTGCAGTCTATTGGCTATGATTTATTGGTCGAAGATGAAAGCAAGCAGCAGGAAACCTTAGAATCGCTCCACGCTAAAAAGTTTAAAAAGCTGAAAACAAAGACAATATGGGCGATTCTGCTGTCTTTGCCTGTGGTGATAATAGGGATGTTCTTTATGGATATGCCTTATGCCGACCCGATTATGTGGGCATTCTCTACACCGGTTTTATTGTGGTTAGGAAAAGACTTTTTTATCAATGCCTGGAAACAAGCCACACATCGCTCTGCGAATATGGATACGCTTGTGGCATTGAGCACAGGCATAGCCTACCTGTTTAGCGTATTCAATATGCTGTTTGCCGATTTTTGGCATCAACGGGGCTTACACGCCCACGTGTATTTTGAGGCGGCAGCAGTTATTATCGCATTCATTCTTTTAGGTAAGCTATTGGAAGAAAAAGCCAAAGGCAATACCTCTTCGGCCCTCAAAAAGCTGATGGGCTTACAGCCTAAAACGGTGGTCGTAATTCAGGCCGACGGAACGGAAAAACAGACGGCTATTGAAGCGGTGAATGCAGGCGATGAGCTGCTTGTAAAGCCGGGCGAGAAAATTGCGGTGGACGGTATGGTTACTTCGGGCAGTTCGTATGTGGACGAAAGTATGCTGAGCGGAGAGCCTGTGCCGGTACTGAAAAAAGAAAATGAAAAAGTGTTTGCCGGAACAATCAATCAAAAAGGAAGCTTTAGGTTCAAAGCGCTGAAAGTGGGCAAAGAAACCCTGCTTGCCCAGCTTATTAAAAGGGTGCAGGATGCACAAGGGAGCAAAGCACCTGTACAGAAGCTGGTCGATAAAATTGCCGGTATTTTTGTGCCGGTAGTGATTGGAATTGCCATTCTCACTTTTGTAGCATGGTGGGTGTTAGGCGGAGACAATGGCGTGATTCAAGGAGTATTGGCTGCCGTTACGGTGTTGGTTATCGCTTGTCCCTGTGCGTTGGGATTGGCTACCCCCACTGCCATTATGGTGGGAGTGGGTAAGGGGGCCGAAAAAGGCATTTTGATAAAAGATGCCGAAAGTCTTGAATTGGCTAAAAAGGTGAATGCCATTATTTTAGATAAAACGGGCACTATTACCGAAGGTAAGCCTCGGGTGACCGGAATCCAATGGCTTCAGCATGACGATGCTACAAAAGATATTCTTCTCAGCATCGAAAAGCAATCGGAGCACCCCCTGGCAGAGGCCGTAGTGAAGCATTTGGACGGAGTAGCAGCCACAACCTTGTCAGACTTTGACAGTATTACAGGCCAGGGAGTAAAAGCTGTACACAACCACGAAACCTATTATATTGGCAATAGCGTTCTGTTGGCCGAGAAAGGCATCTCTATTGCTCCGGATTTGCAACAAAAAGCCGATGAATGGGGTAAACTATCCAGAACTGTGATTTGGTTTTCGGACAGTAAACAAGCATTGTCTGTCATAGCTATTTCCGATAAGATAAAAGACACTTCGGTAGCGGCTATTGCGGAAATGCGGGGAATGGGTATCGAGCTGTATATGCTTACAGGCGATAACGAAGCCACGGCAAAAGCCATTGCGGAGCAAACGGGCATTACCCATTACAGGGCCGAAGTATTGCCACAGCACAAGGCCGATTTTGTGAAAGAATTGCAGCGGCAGGGTAAGGTAGTGGCGATGGTGGGCGACGGTATCAACGACAGTACAGCGCTTGCCACAGCCGATGTAAGCATTGCCATGGGAAAAGGTTCTGACATCGCGATGGATGTGGCCAAAATGACGATTATTTCGTCGGATCTGACCAAAATACCCCAGGCCATAAGGCTTTCAAAACAGACCGTAGCGACGATTAAGCAAAACCTGTTTTGGGCGTTTATCTATAACCTTATCGGTATTCCGATTGCCGCAGGTATTCTTTACCCCCTCAACGGTTTTTTGCTGGATCCCATGATTGCCGGAGCCGCCATGGCCTTGAGCAGCGTAAGTGTGGTTACGAACAGCTTGCGCCTGAAGTGGAAAAAATGAGTTTTTGTAAATCTGCTATGGAAATTCAATTCTGTAAAATAAACGGAAGATAGCCACTGTCAGAATAGATGAACAAGACGCAAGAAAATAGCTGTTCTTTATATGTTTAGGTGTTAAAAGTTTACTATTTTAGTCGATCTTTAAAGATTAAAAATCCCTAATAATGTCAGAAGAACAGAAGAGAATATTAGAGCAACAGCTCTGGAATATAGCCAATACATTACGCGGAAAAATGAATGCTGATGAATTCCGGGATTATATTTTGGGATTTATTTTTTACAAATACCTGGCAGAGAAAATGGAGATTTACGCGAATTCCATTTTAGAAAAAGATAAAATTCAATTTAGAGACATAAAAGAAAATACTCCTGAAGGGCTAGAATATATAGAAGCTATTCGGGAAGAAGCATTGGAGACCTTAGGGTATTTTCTAAAACCTTCGGAATTATTCAGTGAAATCGCCAAACGCGGAAATAGTGACAACAACACATTTATACTGGAAGACTTACAGAAAATTCTGACCAATATCCAGCTCAGTACAATGGGAACGCAAAGTGAAGAAGACTTTGACAACCTATTTGAAGATATGGATCTTAACAGTACTAAACTGGGTAAAACGGCTGAAGCCAGAAATGCGATTATTGTAAAAGTACTGGTACACCTGGATGAAATTGATTTCAAGCTGGAACATACGGAATTGGATGTGCTGGGCGACGCTTATGAATATCTGATCGGTCAGTTTGCCAGCGGTGCAGGGAAAAAAGCCGGCGAGTTTTATACCCCTCAGGAAGTCTCTAAAATTCTCGCAAAGATTGTTACCACAGGTAAAAACCGTTTAAAATCGGTATATGACCCCACTTGCGGTTCCGGTTCTTTGTTGCTTCGTGTGGCTCGGGAAGTAAAAGACGTCAATAATTTCTACGGACAGGAAATGAACCGTACGACGTACAATCTTGCCCGAATGAATATGATATTGCACGGCGTGCATTACCGTCAGTTCGATATTAAGCAGGAAGACACATTAGAGCATCCACAGCATTTGAACGATATGCCGTTTGAAGCGATTGTAGCCAATCCTCCTTTTTCAGCGAAATGGAGTGCCAATCCTTTATTTTTAAATGATGACCGTTTTAGCCAATATGGCAAATTAGCTCCGTCAAGTAAAGCTGACTTTGCATTCGTGCAGCACATGATCTATCATTTGGCAGAGAATGGAACAATGGCTATTGTATTGCCTCACGGTGTGCTATTTCGTGGAGCAGCAGAGCTGCACATCCGTAAATACCTTATCGAACAGAAAAATTATTTGGATGCAGTTATCGGCTTGCCTGCCAATATTTTCTACGGAACCAGTATTCCGACCTGTATTCTGGTGTTTAAAAAATGTAAAGAAGATCCTGACCACATTTTATTTATTGATGCCAGCAAAGAATTTGAGAAAGTAAAGAACCAAAATATGTTGCGGGAAGAACACATTACTAAGATTGTGGAAACCTATCGCAACAGAACGACTATTGAAAAATACAGTCATTTGGCGACATTACAGGAAGTTGCCGAAAACGATTATAATCTGAATATCCCTCGCTATGTGGATACGTTTGAAGCCGAAGAAGAAATTGATATTCAGGCTGTAATGAAGGAAATCAAATCTTTGGAAGCGAAACGAGCGGAATTGGACAAAGAAATTGATGTGTACTTCAAAGAATTGGGACTTATTTTTTAATTTTTTACATCCTTAATGTTTTTACTAATGAAAATTGAATCATCGAGATGTCAAATAAAAAATTAAAAGTAGGTAAGGTTCCCAATAGAGGAAAATCAAACATCCCTCGGTTGAGGTTTCCGGGGTTTACGGAGGGTTGGGAGACTAAGAAGTTGGGGGAAGTTATGGACTTCAAAGTAACTAATTCCTTTTCTCGTGAAAATTTGAATTACGAAATAGGAACTGTAAAAAATATCCATTACGGAGATATTCATACTAAATTTCAAACCTTATTTGATATTACAAATGAAATAGTTCCATTTATAAATGACGAAATAAATGTGGTAAGAATCTCTGATGAAAATTATTGCAGAGAAGGAGATGTTATATTTGCAGATGCTTCCGAAGATTTGAATGATGTAGGTAAAAGTATCGAAATTATAAATGTTAATGGCGAAAAATTATTATCAGGTTTACACACCTTATTAGGAAGACCAAAATCAAGTATTTTCCACTTGGGCTTTAATGGTTATTTATTCAAATCCAATTCTGTCAGAACCCAAATTCAAAAAGAATCCCAAGGGTCGAAGGTTTTAAGTATCAATACTGGAAGGATTTCAAAAATAGAATTATCATTTCCCTCCGTAAATGAGCAAGAAAGAATTACTACTTTATTGCGCTTGTTGGATGAACGTGTTCAAACCCAAAACAAAATAATTGAACAATTAGAAACCTTAATTAAAGGACTAAGTGAAAAGATATTTTCTCAGAAAATTAGATTTAAGGA
>CAYWRZ010000010.1:112393-112545 GCA_964460845.1 uncultured Weeksellaceae bacterium | reverse complement strand
GGACACAAAAAACAGGGTTCAGCTTCACTCAACCTACTCTCGGAACACCCCCTCTGAAAAACACCGCAAGGTGATTGAACCAAACCGAAAAAAGGACACAAGGTGATTGAGCGAAACCGAAAGCACCGGACACAAAAAACAGGGTTCAGCTT
>CAYWRZ010000010.1:0-112293 GCA_964460845.1 uncultured Weeksellaceae bacterium | reverse complement strand
CACTCAACCTACTCTCGGAACACCCCCTCTAAAAAACACCGCAAGGTGATTGAACCAAACCGAAAAAAGGATACAAGGTGATTGAGCGAAGTCGAAAGCACCGGACACAAAAAACAGGGTTCAGCTTCGCTCAACCTACTCTCGGAACACTCCTCTAAAAAACACCACAAGGTGATTGAACCAAACCGAAAAAAGGACACAAGGTGATTGAGCGAAGTCGAAAGCACCGTATCTTTCCTCCAAAATAATCCCTATGCCCGCCCAGGAAGTCGATCAGTACATCAATGAATTTCCGAAGGAAATCCGCAAGTACCTGACACAGATCAGGCGTACTATCCAAAAAGCAGCGCCCGGAGCCGAAGAATGTATCAAATACGCCATGCCTTCTTACGTACTGCACGGTAACCTGATACATTTCGCCGCTTTCAAAAATCATATCGGATTTTACCCCGTACCTTCGGGAATCGAGGCGTTTAAAAAAGAATTATCGGTTTACAAAGGTGCCAAAGGTTCGGTGCAGTTTCCACTCGACCAGCCCATGCCGCTGGATTTGATTCGGCGTATCGTCTTGTTCAGGGTAAAAGAAAATACCAAAATCGCTGCCCTGAAAAAAAACAAGCGCATCTGCAAAAACGGACATACCTATTACAAATCGAGCGACTGCCCTGGCTGTCCGCTGTGCGAAAAAACCAAAAAACCGAAAGAAGGGTTTCTCAGCACCTTCGCCGCCCCGGTAAAACGTGCGCTCGAAGCGGAAGGCATCACCTCTGCTAAAAAATTAGCCGCCCGCACTGAAAAAGAAATACTTTCTCTGCACGGCATAGGGAAGGCTTCATTGCCTAAATTTCATGAAATTCTGACCCGCGAAGGACTCGCGTTTAAGAAAAAATAACCCGCGCTTTAGTACGGTTGCCCGATAAATCCCTGTATTTATATCCTGTTCGGAATAAAGACATTTTACTATATTTATCCTTCCTATTTTCTGTCTTACCTCTTTGATTATGAAAAAACTGATACTTCTTTGCCTGCTGCTTTCTCCTTTTCTTTCGGCTACCCTTTATGCGCAGCGCGAAAATGCCTTTGCACTCAAGGGAACCAAATGGAACAGCAATACGGTAGAAGTAACCTGGGAAAACCCATCGCCCGAAAACGCACAGGAACGTGAATGGGTGAAAGAAGCCATCACCAATACCTGGCAGGCGGTGGCCGATATCACCTTTACCAACTGGGGGAAATCGCAAACCAACTCGAAAGGAATACGCATCAAAATCAGCGACGAAGGACCCCACGTAAAAGGGCTGGGCAATCGTATCAACGGGATGCGCGATGGCATGGTGCTCAACTTCACCTTTAACAACTGGTCGCCCAGCATGAAATACCGGCGCAAAGAGTACATCGTTGCCATTGCCGTGCACGAATTTGGCCATGCATTAGGCTTTTCGCACGAGCATAACCGTAACGACTGCTATTTTTGCGACGATGACAAACAAGGTACCGACGGCGATTTTTGGATCACCACCTGCGACCTGCAATCGGTAATGAACTACTGTAACCCCAGCTACGCTAACTGGGGCAAGCTCAGCGAAGGCGATATAATCGGCGTAACCACACTTTACGGCCCGCGAAGAACAACACCCGATCCGCCGCCCAGCACTATCGATAAAAGCGTGACACTGAATCACATTAGTCGTGATATGACCCCCGAAGAAAAAGCCGCACGACCGGGCTTGCAGAAATACATCCAAATCTATGTGGCAGGAAGTGCCAATGCCCTGAATCACATTAAAGATGTGGTATATGAGCTGCATCCTACCTTCTCTAACCGGTTTCGGAAAATGGACAACAAAGCTTCCAATTTCGGAATGGGAATCTACGTATGGGGCATGTTTGAAGTAAAAGCCGTGGTTACGTTCAGCGACGGCAGCACCCGATCACTGTCGCGTTACCTGAGCTTCGACGATCAGCCTTTGCCTCCGGGGCAAGACGACGACGATGAAAAGCACGAAACTATCGCGCTTACCCATACCGTAAAAGTGCTGGCCACAAAAACCACCAATGGCAACAGCCGCGAAGTCACGGTTTCGCTCAACGCCACTCCGGCTTTTGTGCAAAAAGTCGCTTATGTCGAATATACGCTGCATTCGACCTTTAATCCCAGGGTGCGATCCTCTTCCGATAAGAACAACCGTTTTGCCATCCGTTTTACCTGCTGGGGCCAATTCACCATTTATGCCAAAGTAGTGCTGGAAAACGGCTCATATTATGAACTGGAAAGGTATCTGAGCTTTTGATGCTTTCTTTCGGTCTTGAAAATGCGGCAAATACGGATAAAAAGAGCCGCCATTTGCTTATCCCGGATTTGGCATCTTTTTTGTAATTTCCCTCGTCAAAATTATTTTTTAGTGCTGAAACGGCAGGTTGTTTCTTTACTGATAAAACAGTTAAAACCAGCGATGCGGATTTCGGATATACCTTAAACGTCTTTTTATGAAAAAAAACCTGCTACTCTCGCTGGTATCGATTGTGATGCTGGCGCTTCCAGCCTCCGCACAGTTTGATCTTTCCATTATGCACGGACAGTATAAGCCCGATGTGAGCTATATTGAAGACCAACTGCGTAAAACCCGTGCCGGCACAGAGAGGCTGCAAAGCATCAAAAATGCAGGACTGGTACTGGTGGTGTACGGCGATCCGAATACGAATCAAACCTGGGCCGCCTTGTACAATACCTCTTTCAGCACTACCAACCCGCTATGGAACGGACGTTGCATCAACGGACAAATGATGGAATTTACCATCGAGTCGGACCGGGTACTGGACAACGGTGAAAAAGAAATTTTTCACTGCACCTATGTCACCGAAAACGGCATCAGCGAGCTAACGATCGACCCCTGTTATACATATCCGGGTGCAAATAGCCACAAGGGTAACGAGATCACATTTACCTTGGATCGCCGCCCCTCTTCCGTAAAGGAATAACTTCTTTTACCTCGTTTTGTAACTGATATATCGCTATGAAAACGTTTTGGTTAGCCCTCATTACTTTAGTTGTACTGGCTCCCCACGCTTCGGGACAAGCCTATCTCGACGACATCGTCGGCGAATATGTGGTGGACTTCGACGCCATGGAGCCAGAACTAAGCCGAACCCGACTCGGCTCCGAAAGGTTAAAAACACTGCGTAGCGATAACCTGACACTCATTTTCTATAAAGGGCAACAGTCGGGGGTACTACGTGCTGTACTTTACCGGGTAGGTCAGGGAGAAAACACCCTCTTGTGGGACGGCCCCTGCAAAACGCTCGAAGGCATTGCCAACCTCGTAATTATAGAACCCGAAGCCAAATATGCTGCCGGTCGGGTGTTTGTATGCAGCTTCCTGCACAGCAACGGCTATCGATGGATAACGATCGATCCGTATTTCGACGGTATGGCGGGCCGGAAAAGCGATCTGAGATTTAGTCACCGCGAAAATCCTTAACCAGGGCTTATTGATTTTTTAAAAAAGATCGTTTACCTTTAATACTGTTCTCCTTAAGGGAATACCCTTTCATGAATAAAAGAGAAAATACTATCGGCTTTCACTACTTCACGTTCGCTGAACCGTGTTGTTGCGACTTCGTGCATACTGCATAGAAGCGGCCTTTGGTTTTTTCCCTGCCAATACTACTGTTCAATTTCATAAGCCTCTTCTGGTGCAGCCGCACAGAGAGGCTTTTTTTATGCTGAAAATTGTATGAACCTGTAAACCGCTGCGCATGGAAAAGATTAACTACCTTTTTTTCGCTATCCCGGCTTTCTTTCTTTTTCTATGTATCGAATTTCGATATGCCGCAAAAAGGAAAAGAAAAGACCTATTCAGGTACGAAAGCTCAGTGTCGAACGTAAGCATCGGCATTGCAGAACGCCTGATAGACATTTTCATCGCAGGAAGCTTTATTCCCCTTTATTTTTGGATCTACGAGCATTACCGGCTGTTCGACATCCCGAAACACTGGTCGCTGTGGATAGTGGTGCTGCTGGTCACCGACTTCATTTGGTACTGGTATCATAGGCTGGGGCATAAAGTCAATTTTTTTTGGGCGGCACATATTGTGCATCACCAAAGCGAAGAATTTAACTTTACGGTAGCTGCGCGCATTACTACTTTTCAGGCGGTTATCCGCGATTCTTTCTGGTGTCTGCTTCCCTTTATCGGCTTCGATCCGCACATGGTTTCGATCATGCTGATCCTGCACGGCGCTTATTCTTTTTTTACGCATACCCGAATGGGGAAAAACCTGGGCTGGCTGGAACATGTGCTTATCACGCCCTCGCTGCACGGCGTACATCATGCCTCGAACGAAAAATACCTCGACAAAAATTTCGGCGACGTGTTCGTGTTTTGGGACAAGCTGTTCGGCACGTTTCAAAAAGAAGAGGAGCAACCCCGCTACGGACTCACCCATCCACTTCACAGCTACAGCTTTCTTTGGCAGCATTTTCATTATTACCTCGAAATTATCGAAGCCTGCCGACGTACATCTTCTCTTCGTGAAAAGCTGAAAATCATTTTTGGGAGTCCCACGAAAATAGACCCTCAAATAAGGCCCTATCTCGAAAAGAAATTTCTGCAAAACCGACAGAAAAAAGGCAATCTCTCCCCTTTCCGAAGATACATCACCTTCCAACTGCTGCTAAGCGTAGCCGTATTGATCGGTTATACGGTGTTTTTTGAGCGACTGGGGGCGCTCGAAAAATTAGCTGCAATTTCGTTCGTGCTGCTTACGCTGATCAACTGCGGGGCGTTGATGGAGCAAAAACGTTGGATTTACTACCTCGAATATGGCCGTCTTTTTTTGGTAAGCGCTTTCGTACTGCATCGTTACGAAGCCACATGGATGCTGATTCCGGTACTGCTCGCAGCGCTGTTTTTGGAAATGCTGTTCGATCTACACCGCAAATACCTGCGTTACGTCTATAAATACAGCGATGAATAACAGCAGAAAACTCAGATGAAACCTATGGTAAATCCGGTGTATGACTGTTGGAAATATCGGAAGATGCATTACATTTAGCCGCTCGTCCTTATACACCTATTTTTATTACCGCTATGGAAGACATTCTGGATAAACCCGACTCCTCTCTTGGTTTGAGAGACAATTCGCAACGGGCGAAGATCGCCATGAACCTCTTACTGGTGGTTGCTATCATTAGCCTTGTGCAAAGCATTTCGGGCTATTTTGAATTAAACCTGCTTCAGAGTGTCGCGGCCGGCAACCCCATTACCATGGAAGAAGCCAATGCCAGCGACCTTCGGCAAACCGTAATCGGATTTATCAATTTAGGCTTGGTTATCGTTTGTGCCGTTGTGTTTATTCAGTGGTTCAGAAGGGCCTACGCCAACCTTGAGCGTGCCGACATCGATATCAACAACGGTCATTCGATGGCGCTTTGGGGCTTCATAATTCCCATTGTCAACCTTTTCAAGCCTCGTCAAATCGCGCTTGAAATAGCCTCGGGTACCCGTGAAAAAGCCGAAGAACTGATTCCGGAACATCAATCTACCGTAAAAACTTCTGTGATCAACGGATGGTGGTTTTTGTTCATTGTCGCCAACATCATCTCCAACCTTGCTTTCAGATGGAGCCTGCGCGGTGCAGAAAGCCTGCCGGAAATGATCACCATTTCGCAAATGAGCCTCTTCAGCTCCCTGCTCGATATTCCCGCCGCACTGCTCGCCCGAAAAATGATCGGACAAATTGCAGGCGACGAAGCCGCAGTTTACCGGTATCAAAGCGAAAAGGGATCGGTAGTGGAACCTTTAGAAGCGCCATTGTAAAAGCCAAAAAAGAATTTCAGGGCACTACATTTTCCATTCGGGCACCTTCTTTCAATTGAACTTGGGTTGTTACGGGTTCGGTTAAAATAGTACGTACACCGCGATACCGCTTGCAGGTATATACACCCTTCCAGGTTGCGTTGCAATGTTGCGTAACCGTAGCTCCGTTAATCACCAGCTTCGCATTCTTTTCGAGAATAATTCGCCCGTTTTCGGGCATAGACACCATGCCGTCGAGCGTAAGCGTTTTGTTGCGCTTCACAATCAAATCGCCGCCGATGACACGCGCCCGTTGCCAGGTTTCGTTGCGGGTTACTTTCAGTGATCGACGTTCGTCGTACACACATTCGGCACGGGTTCGGATATACCGGGGGTTCGTACTGTAGGCTTTGTGAATATGGGCTATCTGTAGCGGAGAAAGGTAACGCCGGCACTTGTTATAGCCCATAATATTGTTCGACACCTCAATCGAATCGCACTCGATAAAGCCGAACTTATCTTTCTTCGGCAAATCGTCAAACTGCGGATAATCGGTATGACGCAGGCCCAGACAATGCCCCAGCTCGTGCGCTACAAGCTGAGCACTCGACCATTCATGGCGCTTGTAAACGTTGGAAATGTTCAGAAAATAGGGCGAAGGACCACAGCCAAAACCCGATTCTTTCGCCGAAGAGCCGGTATGGATAATGTGCAGGTAGTTTTCGTCTTTACCGATCAGATTTTTGTAAATATCATCGCGGCAATTCAGATCTTCTTCGCGGAAATAAGTGATCTCGCCACCGGGAATCGCGCTGGACAGCGGCTCTCGAAAACGCAACACGGTTCGGTTTTCAGCCTGTACGAAAAAGGCCGTATCGACCGTATAATGCCCGTCATTCCCTTCGCTTCCCTTTATCACTACCCGCGTATCTTTTCGGCGAAAAGGAGATGTAAGATTGCCTTCAAGCCGAATTTCGCTGCGCGAGAGATCCACCTGGTGAAAATGCGCGGGGAAATACTTGTCGGACGCTTCTTTGAAAAAAATCCGGTCCCATAAGAGCGAATCGGCATAAAAATAAATGCCTTCGACCTTAAACCGGATCCGCGAATCGGGAATAAACTCTACCTCTTTTTCGGGCCTGAGCGTAGGTGGATACAAGTGACTGTAAAAAGAATTGATATACGCCATCTGCCGGTGTATCGCAGCGGTATCGGCCACGGTATAATTGCGGGGATCGGAAAAAGAATACTGAATCACATGAATTTTTACCCTCACTTCGAGCAAATCGCGATCGCTGCGCGGAATGTAGCGATACAAGTCGCCGGAAGGCTGCTGCGCAGGGCATAAAAAGACCCACAGCGCTAAGCTCAGGGTGAAAATAAACCGGTTTATCATTGCTGCTTATAAGGCGGCAGTCTGCTTTTCTTCTTCGCCGCGATCTATTTCTATGGCATCAAGTCTTGCTTTGAGCTTATCTTTCAGTTGGGCATAAACCTCTTCGTTCTCCTTTTTTATCGGTTCGGTAGCCTGAAATTTCTCCTGCCGCTGATCCACCTGCTGCCCGTTTTTCCAAAATCGGTAACACACATGAGGACCGGTAGCCAATCCTGTAGCACCCACATATCCGATAATATCGCCCTGCTTCACTTTTACACCGGGCCTGATACCGGGTTCGATTTTACTCATGTGCAGGTAAGCTGTCTGGTAAATGGAATTGTGTTTGATTTTGACGTAATTGCCGTTGTATTGCGCAAAGCCCGCCTGTTCGATAGTACCGTCGCCCACGGCCATAATAGGCGTTCCTGTAGGAGCGGCATAATCGGTACCGAGATGCGCTTTCCAAACTTTTTGTACCGGATGAAAACGTTTGAGCGAATACCCCGAGCTGATACGGCTAAATTTAAGCGGCGCTTTCAAAAAAGGACGCTTCATCCCTTTGCCGTTTTCGTCGAAATACCCGGTTTCTCCATCCTGCTCAAAACGAAAAGCGTAATATTCCTGCGAAATATTTCGGAAATACACGGCTTTAATATTCCCGATTCCGTAAGGCTGGCCTTCTACTCTTTTTTCTTCATACACAATTTTGAACTCATCTTCGGGATAGAGCTTGAAAAAATCTATCGTCCAGGCAAAAATAGAGGCTATATTTTCGGCTAATTCCCCGCTGACCGCTTCCGTACCCAAAGACGATTTGAGGGTCCGCACAAGGTTGGAATTTTTGGCAATAGAACCTGAGATTTCTTTTTCCACTATCTCTATGGGTCGTTCTACCCGTTCTATATGCACCGAGTCGCAAAAGTTGAAAATGAGGTATTCGAGCTTATTTTTCTCATAAATGCAGTAATACGTGCAGGAGGTATCGCGTGCACGAAGCAGGGTGTATTTATTACCCTGACTGATGTAATTTAAGCCCGCACTGTCTTTTGCTACCTGTGCGGCCACATTGATGCGCTGCTGTGAAATGCCGTAAGGCGCCAGTAAATGGCTGAGCGTCATACCCGGCTCGACAGCGCCCTGTACCACGTGGAAGGTATCGAGCAGAAACCCGTATTCGATACGGGGCGGTACTTCGGGAACCGTATCACCGGCCACCAAGGAGTGCTCTGTGGAAGAGGAAGGTGTACAAGACTGAAAACCCAGCAAAAGAACAAGCACCGGTAAAACAAGTATCCTTTGCGAAGCGGCAAATAATTTCATGGCAAAATAATTTCGGCAGAAGTGCAGGATCCGCACGCAGAAACGCACGGTTAATTCGTCAGGCAAGTTAAGGAAAATACCTGCGAACACAGAGGCGATTTATCAAAAACCCCGTGTTGACAAGTGCGCCGGAGCAGGCATAAAAAAACCCCGACACTTAGGGTCGGGGTTGGCAGAAAAGGCAGGCAGTTACTTTTTAATCTTGGAAATGGGACCGGCCAGGTTCTTATACTCTACCACTTCCATCTTGATAGAGCCCACCAGAATTTTAGCTTTGGCCAAAATGGGTATCTTGTTCTGATCGTCGGTAATCCATACGGTCATGTCTTCTTCGCTCTTGAAAATACGACCCTTTTCCACCACCGGCACAAATTTCAGGCAGCGAAACTTACCCATGCGCAGCGATACGTCGTCTTTGCCCATGTATTTGATACGCAAGGGGAAATTGGTGTTGTCGTAAAACATCGGGATAGTGAAAATGTCGCCTTTACGGGCATTCTCAAAATCCAGCGTACGGGCGTAATAAAAAGCCGAGATCATATCCTGCACGCCCATAGGCACTTCAAAAGTTTCTCCTTTACCGTTATCCACCTTGTTTTTGTGCTGGATAAAGCTGTAATCCTGGTTGATTTCAAATCCGCCTTCGTGCACCCTTCGGATAAACAGCCAGGGAAACACGCCTTCGCTGTCGATATACGACTCGTAACGGTCACGCACTTTGAAAAACCAGTCGAAAGCGCTCAAACTGCGCCCCACGCCTTCGAGATGGAGTAACTCGCGTCCGTTAATGGTTTTCTCAGAGGTATTTACTTTGAGCACCGCCTCGCCCGCATCGATAAATCCGTAATGCAAACGGTAACGCAGCTCTTCTCCGGCCTTGAAAGCCTGATTTTCTATTTTTCTGAGCGTTACTCCCCCACTTTCGGCCGTGCTTTGGGTCAACGCCGGAGCCAAAGAACAGGTCCCGGCTAACAAAACTGTAAAGAATAAGGCTTTAGTTTTCATAATTTTATCTTTTACATGATAATAAAACGCAAAAAACAGGCCAAAAAGTATGCCATAACGGGTGCTGTTTTTAAATCTGTGCAGTATTGCTAATTTTAGCGTGTAAAACACCTCCTCTATCTGATGAATACAAAACTGGCAGCACTGGAAAAGAAAATCGCGGAAGCCCACCTCGGCGGGGGCAAAACCCGAATCGAAGCGCAACACAAAAAAGGGAAGCTTACTGCCAGAGAACGGATTCATTTTCTGCTCGACGAAAACTCGTTCGAAGAAATAGGGATGTTCGTCACCCACCGGTCGTCCGATTTCGGACTTGATAAGGAAAAATACCCCGGCGACGGCGTAGTAACCGGCTATGGCACTATCGATGGGCGTCAGGTCTATGTATTCGCACAAGATTTCACAGTATTCGGCGGCTCGCTGTCCGAAACCCATGCCGAAAAGATATGCCGCATTATGGATTTGGCTGTGCAAAACGGCTGTCCCGTAATCGGGCTCAATGACTCAGGCGGCGCACGCATTCAGGAGGGCGTGGTATCATTAGCCGGATACGCCGATATTTTCTACCGCAATACGCAGGCTTCGGGTGTAATACCGCAACTCTCGGCCATTATGGGCCCCTGTGCAGGCGGCGCCGTATATTCTCCGGCACTGACTGATTTTATCTACATGGTCGAGAATAATTCGTACATGTTCGTTACCGGACCCAACGTGGTAAAAACCGTAACCCACGAAGAAGTTTCGGCCGAAGAGCTGGGCGGTGCCTCTACCCATGCCGTCAAATCGGGAGTGACGCATTTTACCGCCGTCAACGAAATCGAATGCCTGCAGCAGCTACGCCGCACGCTGAGCTATATACCGCTTAACTGCGAGGAAGATGCCCCTTCTTATCCCTACGAATCGCCGGGATCGGAGCTTCGCCCCGCGCTCAACGACCTCATCCCCGAAAACCCCAACCAGCCTTACGATATCCGCGATGTGATCAATCATGTGGTGGATGAAGATTCTTTCTTCGAAGCGCATAAAGACTTCGCCGAAAATATGGTCGTCGGTTTCGCCCGCTTAGCCGGACGCAGCATAGGCATTGTCGCTAACCAACCTGCCTTTTTGGCCGGAGTGCTCGATATTAAATCTTCGCTCAAAGGCGCTCGTTTTGTGCGTTTTTGCGATTCTTTCAATATCCCCCTGCTCGTATTTGAAGACGTGCCCGGTTTCCTCCCCGGTACCGATCAGGAATGGAACGGCATTATCGCCAATGGTGCCAAGCTGCTTTATGCTTTCTGTGAAGCTACTGTACCCCGCATTACCGTCATTACCCGAAAAGCATACGGCGGCGCTTACGATGTGATGAACTCCAAACATATCGGTGCCGATATGAATTACGCTTGGCCTACGGCCGAAATTGCGGTAATGGGCGCCAAAGGCGCAGCCGAAATCATTTTCCGGAAAGAAATCAGCGAAGCCTCCGATCCGGCTGCAAAGCTCAAAGAAAAGGAACAGGAATACACCAACCTGTTTGCCAATCCATATCGCGCTGCCGAACGGGGTTTTGTAGATGAGGTAATTGTACCCGAGCAAACCCGGGAAAAGCTCATTAAGGCGTTTCGCATGCTCGAAAACAAAGCCGTTTCCCTACCCCGCAAAAAGCACGGTAATATTCCGCTGTAAACCGGAGAGCCATGACAAAATACCTGCATTTTCTTTTCTTGCTGCTCTGTCCGCTTGCAGGTACACAGGTATGGGCGCAGCAAAACCCGACAGACTCGCTCGAACGCGAACTCCCCCTCGCAGAAGGAAAAGAGCGGGTGCTTATTCTGATCGAGCTGTCGTGGCAATACGGTTTTTCGGATGCAAAAAAAGCCGAAAAAGTATCTGCCGAAGCCCTGAAGCTGGCACTTGAGCTTAATGATTCGGCATTGCTGGGCGAAGCATACAACAGCGCCGGAATTCTCACCTATCGGCAGGGAAAGTTCAACCTCTCGCTGGTCATGAACAAAAAAGCCCTGGAAATACGCCGCCACCTGAACGATAAACCCGGTATGGGCTCCTCGCTCAGCAAAATCGGTAATATCGAAAATGAACAGGCCAACTACGAAGAATCGCTACGCTGTCAGCTCGAAGCGCTCGACATCTTCATCGAAATGGACAACCGTCCCTATATGGGCATGACCTATAACAACATCGCGAACATTTACGCGTCGATGAAGAACTACGAAAAAATGAAAGAATATACCCTCGAAGCCCTCCATATTTTCGAGGATCAACAATATCCTTACGGCATAGCCGGCTCACTGGGTAACCTGGGCGTATATTATCAACGCAACGGCCTGCCCGACAGCGCGCTTTTTTATATGCTGCAAGCCAGCGTACTGTTCAAAGAAAGCGGTGCGCTTATGGATGCCGCTAACTGCGAAAACAACATTGGCGTAAGCTACCGTAGCTTAGGTAAAATGGAAGAAGGACTCACCCACTACCTGAACGCATACAAGCTCAGTCAGGAAATCGGCGACGTTTCGGGTGAGGCGCATTACGGTGCCAATGCCGGAGGAGCCCTGCTCAGCTTGAAACGCTATGCCGAAGCACAACGTTATTTTCTCGAAGCCCTGGCCCACGCCAACGAAAACGGAATCAACCGCGTAAGGCGCCAGTGTTACGACGGACTATCCTCTGTCGCCGAAGCTACCGGCAATTACCCCGAAGCGCTGCGCTATCAGGATTTGGTGATACAGGTTTCTGACTCCATGTTCAACCAGGAGCAAAGCAGGCAGGTCAACGAAGCCGAAGCCCGCTACCAAAACGCCAAAAAAACCCGTGATTTGGCGCGTGAAAGCGAAAAACGGGCACTGGCCGAGCTCGAATCGGAAACCCGAAAACTACAGGCCGAAACCCAGAAAAAATGGACATTGAGCCTCGGTGGACTCACCCTGGGCATTTTCTTCTTCGGCTTATATATCGTACAACGCAACAAACGGATCGAACGGGGAAAACGCGATGCCGCACTTATCCGTGAACGCGAATCGGGACTGAAGGCCGTAATACACGCTACCGAAGAAGAACGTAAACGTATCGCCAAAGATCTGCACGACGGTATCGGACAACAGCTCGGCGGCTTAAAGCTCGCCTGGCAAAAACTCGGGCAGTCGCTTCCAAACGAAGCACAGGGATCAAAGCTGAAAGAGCTGACCCGTATTCTAGACGATACGGCCGATGATGTACGTTCGCTCTCTCACCAAATGATGCCCAAAGTGTTATCTGAGCTCGGATTGATTCCCGCTATCGAAGATATGCTCCAGAAAAGCCTCGGAAACGCTCAGATTAGCTATGAATTTGAACATTTCGGCATCGAAACGCGACCGGATGAAGCCGTAGAAATTACACTTTTCCGCATCAGTCAGGAACTGAGCAGCAACATCATCCGGCACGCACAGGCCAATCGGGTATCGGTACAGCTTTTCCGGAATAAAAACCATATTATCCTCATTGTAGAAGATAACGGCCGGGGATTTGACTTCGAGGGACACCGGGCGGGTATCGGCCTGATGAACATTTCAAGCCGTCTGCATACCGTAGGTGGTGAAATGAATTACAGCCCGGGGCCGGTATCAGGTACAGTAGTAACCATCCGTATTCCGGTAGCTTAGCTTTTCTTTTTCCTTCGGGAAAAAGGTTTATTTTTGATACGGAATCTTATTCTCTTGTCTGTGAAGCGTATAAAAATTGTGCTGGCCGATGATCACCAGCTTATTCTTGACGGTATCAAATCCCTTATCAAGGAACAACCTGATATGGAAGTGATTGCAGAAGCCAATAACGGGCAGAAGGTCCTTCAGGTATTGGAAACGCTTCAAACTGATTTGGTCATGATCGACATTGATATGCCGGTAATGAACGGATTGGAAGCCACGATCCTTCTGAAAAAAAAGTTTCCTGAAACCCGCGTTATCGTGCTAACCATGCACAACGAGCCCGCCCTTATACGCCGCATTATGGAAATAGGAGCCGATGGGTATATGCTAAAAAATTCGGATCAAAGCGAGCTGCTTGATGCCATTCGGAAAGTGATCGCCGGACAAAAATATTTTTCGACCGAAGTAACCCTTGCTTTAGCCGGATCGAAAAAAAACAACGAAAGCTTTTCGCTTACACCTACCGATGCCGTGCTGCTGGCTCAGCTTACCGAAAGGGAAACCGAAATACTTCGTCTGATCGCAGAAGGACTTTCCAATAAAGAAATAGGCGATAAGCTTTTTATATCCCATCGCACTGTCGATACACACCGCACCAACCTGATGAAAAAGCTCGATGCGCATAATATTGCTGCGCTTATCCGCTTTGCCATCCGCAACGGATTGGCGGGGTAAAACGGTTTTCACCCTTAACGTAAAACCGGTAATCCGAGTAGTTCCCGCAATCCCGCTTCCGATTCAATTTTGCCCCGCGATTCCATTTCGAAAGTCAGCGAAGGGCGCTGCTCACTTTGGCCTAAGGTTTTAAAATCGAGCTTCCGGTATTTTTCGGCGGGATAGATAAAAATCCTGCCATCGGGGAATACCGCAAACAAACGCGCCCCGGGATCGGGCCACAGCATCAGGTTATGCCACTGCGATGCAGAAAAACGAAGCAAGGAGCGATTATTGCCACTCAGGTAATACACCTCCGGTAAAGTATCGGACAGGCGCTGCTGATCGAAACGGAATTCGGCATTGACATGCACTCTCGGTGCATCATCCAAAAAGCGAGCGAAAGCATATATTCCCAAAAGATGTAGTTCGGCATGGCGGTACACATCGGGTAAAGCGGCATATTTCTCCGCATTAAGCTGTTGCCTTTTCAGGGCTTCTTCATACCTCGATTTCCAAGTCGAGGCCGGTAGCTCAAAAAGCGATTTAAGCGGCATAAACGCTTCTATTTCGGCATAAAATTCATTGTTTTTCTGATCCTTCAGGTAAAGTTGATACACATTACCCTGCTTATGGCTGAGCTTGCTGTGCGCTGTGCCGGCCCAGGAAGGAAATTCTTCGCGCGAACGTTTTTTCCACACCAGCATCGAAGCCAGGTATTGGGCGCCGGAGAAACTAATTTTTTCGTAATTGTAAATGTTCGACCAGCTAAGGCCATACTCACTTACCCGGGTTTTCATTTCGGGATTATTGCGCTGCTGATTGATACGTGCGGTATTGTCGTGAAGCATCACGTCGAGCGCAGCCATATAGTTAAACGCAAAATATTCAGGGCCGAGCGGAATTTTGAGCAGGTTCCGATCCCTTTGCAATAACTGCGCTTTCTCTGTATTCGGCGCATACCCCCTGTGATCCATGTAATGCCAGTTGCGCGTCAGTTCTTCATCGAGCTTAAATAAAGGATATACATTTTCTTTTACCGTTCCGCCAAAAGTAACGCTGATCACTTTTCCCGAATCGACCAGTACCTGCTGGGGCGAAAGGGCGCGAAGCTCAAACATACCGGCCGTTTCGAAGCGACGAAGAATACCGGCGGCATCATAGTCGAGCGGTATGCCGGAAAGATAAATCGGTATTGCGTCGTGAAATTCGCGGTAATGCAACACTACTTTTTCCTGTAAAGGCATACGCAATGAATCGACCAACACACCCGGAGGAATATGAAGTGCCGAACCTTTTGTACCGGGAACGGGATACACGCCGCCCTGCACGGGATCGACCTCAACGGCCTGAAAAGGAGGATCAAGCGCGGCGAATGGTGGGCGAACCAGCGGAGGTTCGGGCTGCACGGTATCTTCGGCTATAACGGGGAGATCAGTTTTATCGGCTATGGTCTCGGGCGCACAGGCCGTAAAGCAGACTGTAACACACCACGCAGCGACCCAAAGAATATGCAGATTTGCACGACTCATTTCCGTAAAAATAACATTATAGTTAAAACGGAGGCCGACCTTATTCATTATTGCCGCAGGTAACGGTTAAAATAATCTATCGCCACATCGGCATATACATACTGCATTTCGGAAGGATATTTACTGCCATAAGGAAAGTTACGCTGTTCAGACAAAGCGTTAATAGAAGCCTCTTCGCGCATAAATCCGGCATTATACGCCACACAATAAAAACGCAGGCGAGCAATTTCGCCTGCGAAAGGATACGCGGAAAAACGATGATCCGCTATTTTAATAAAACAAGATAGATACACCAGTTGCCAGGAAAGCTGTTTCAGACGCTCCAGGCGTTGGTGCCGAATGGGCGATCCGCTATCGTAAAGCGCGACAAATCCGAATCCTGCGCGAAGTGACTCTTCCGATGAAGCATAGCTTTCTATCGTCTCTGCAAACGACGGCTTCATCTGGAAAGGACCGATCGAAAAATCGGCCGACTGGCTACCTCCTTGCACATATAGCCACTCCAGCGCGGTGGTCTCAAAAAAGTCGCGGAATTGCGAATAGCGGATCAATTCCGGGAATACAATGGTTTTCAAAAAACGGGAGTCAACCTGAAAACGTTGAGCGGCCAACTCAAAATCTTTTTCATGAGTCGCTGTAAAAGCGAGGGCTTTTTCGTAATCTTCTCCAAATACCCGGCGGTATGATTCGCCCGACATTCCGAGCCAAAGTAGCAGGAACAGGAAACCGGTTTTCATACATTCCTGCGCTTCATTCGGAAGGTGGAGTTAGAGGGGTTTAATTGTGTCAAACGGCGAAGCGATAAAAAAAGTTACGGGCTGTTTTTCACAATGTGGCAATACCCTCTCCCCGTGAAAAGAAAAAGCCCCGGCGATGAACGTCGGGGCTTTGAAGAAATTTATACGGATTTACTGGTGTACCAGCGTACGTACGAAAGATGCATTTCCGGTTTGAATACGGAGGAAATAGAATCCTTTGTCGAGACCGGCACCCTGAATGTCGATGTTATGCTCGCCGGCTTGCGCCTGACCCGAGTAAACTTCGCGTACCAGTCTTCCGCTTGCGTCAATCAGTGTAATTACCAAAGGCGCTGTTTCGACTAATTGGAGACGCAGACGGGTGTAGTCGGCAAAAGGGTTAGGGAACACTTCTATCTCAGGAGTCGGCTCTACTTCTTCCACATCTACCACGCCGCTCACAATATTGATATCATCTATCCAAAGGTTATTGCTGTAAATACCGGAAGTATATACAAACTTAAACCTTACGCTGGGACCAATTACGGTAGGCAGCAGGTTAAAGCCCGCTTTACCCCATTCGGAACGGCTGGCCGGTGTATAAGGATCTGCAGCGTGCGATGCCGTAGTAAGGGCAGTACCCGAGATGGTTTTACGAAGCAACCAGGTTACCCCACAATCGGTCGAGTTGAAAATTTCGAGCTTTTCGGTAATGTCGGCCGGTGTGAGCGCCTGAGTGGCATACGCATAACGGAAAACGACCATGCCGGGGCTGATACCGCTCAGATCGATAGAGGGAGTAATAAGTTCATCCTTGTCATTATCTCCGGCTACCAGCGGATTGAGGCCGGCATTAAACGATGACAGTTTCACAGAAGCATTACCGCTATAAGCCGCCTCGGTTGAACGTGTAAACACCGAACCGTTGTTATCGGGGTTATTCACGGTCCAAAAACCGTTGAATACCGATGCAGACTCAAAACCTTCGTAGATAGGCCACTGGTATTGAGCGGTGGTTTCACTTATAAGGATGGTTCGGGTATTGGTGTAAGTATCGGTACCCTGATCGTTAGTGACGGTAAGCGTAACTGTTTTCCAACCCGGAGAGCTGAAAGAAACGGTCGGCTGGCGCACGGTAGAAGTGGCGGGAGTACCATCCTGAAATGTCCAGGACCAGGTTGTAGCTGCACCATGTTGAGTATTGTCGTGGAAGATGACATTATTACCCACACAAACCATTTTACGGTTAGGGTAGAAATCGGCTTTGGGGGCACATACAAGATCAGTGATGCCATCGGTGCCGGTAGCGGCCAGGTTGGCGGGAGTCCAAAGGTTGTTACGGCTGGCGGTGGGATCGTTAAGGGTAGCGTGCATACGAGCTACCTGTCCGGCAGTAAACATATTGGAGCAAAACGCATATTCCATATAGTTCTGCACGTTTTCCACGATGCTGGTATCACACTCTGCACCTGAAAGGTTACACACGCTCCATCCTTTTGTGATGGGGGTATCGGATACTCCGTCGTCGCCACAGGCTATACCGGGATCGTTGGTGCTACCCCAGGTATGTGCCAAATTAAGGTAGTGACCTACTTCGTGCGTGATGGTACGCTGAGGGGCGCCACCCGAGCTGTTACCTACTGTACCGTAACGCACTACGATACCGTCGCGAAAGCTCATAAAGCCTCCTGCTACTGCCGAAGGATAATAGGCATAACCACCTACGCCGGGGCGCATATCGGCTACTACCCAAATGTTAAGATACTTGTTGCGTGGCCAGGGATTGAGCTTGGCTTCGTCGCTACCTATATAGGTCTGTACGGAGGCAATGCGATCGATACCGTTGGTACAATTACCCAGCGGGTCGATGGTAGCCAGCCTGAACTCAATACGGGCATCGGCGGCAATGGTATCAAATTCGGGAACGATACTTGCCGTATCGGGATTCAGCTTGCGGAAATCGCGGTTAAGCGTCTCAATCGCTTCGTATATTTTCTGATCAGAGATGTTCTCGGAACCATACTGGTGCACGATGTGAAAAACGACCGGAATAATATATACCTGCGAAGAGCGCTGTCCTTTATTGGCTTCGACATATTCACGGGTAGAACGCTCCAGGGCTTCTTCATTGGCCAAAATCTCAGGATACTGTTCGATAAGCTTCTTTCGGGCCTCGGTAGCACCGCAAAAACCGTGATCATGATCCTGCGCGGCGGCAAAAGTGGAAAGACCCACAGAAAGAAGCACGACTGATAAAACACGAATGTTTTTCATAATTAACATTTAAATTAAAGACGGTGCTACAGCCTCTTCCAGTGGTAAAAGGAAAAAAAGACAGCAAAACCGAGCGAAAGTTAGTAAAAATTTCAGCATACGAAAACAAAGAAAATTTGATATAAGCGGCAAAATTATGCCCGGGGGAGAGAAAACACAGCGAAAATACCCGGGTCGAAACCCCTCTTTTCACAAAAACAGAAAACGGAGAAAAAAACAGCTTCGTCGCAATATCCCCGTTTTTCGGGCGTTTAATCTCACACCGACCACTTTCACCTCCCCGATACAGCCTCCTCCCGCTCGCGAAACGGAAAGCGTCACACATCGGGTACGCAGGTCTAAATTAGGCAATCTCGTATCAAAACCCCAGTCGGCACACTCCGATTTAGGGTACGGTAGCACGCAGAAAGGTAACGTATGCCCCCCGGTATCTTTCAGACAGCGAACGGTATAGCCCACCCTCAAAACCGAATAAATCAGAAAAAATGCTTTCCCTTATTTATTCTTTTACGTAGCTTTGCGGCCTGAAACTGCTTGCTTTGAGGATATTTGCTACTGATCCCCGCAGAACTGCACGTTCTGCCGGATCTATCTCCTTTTCAGCCCGATCTTTTCCCGATCGGCGTATCGTCTCGATACCGGCAGCTTTCGCCTGTCCTTCATTCACCTTTTAACGCTTTGCCAACCTACACCTGATTACACCTAACCTACTTGTTTTGCTTGCTTTATGAAAATCTTACGTTCCCTGCTACTTGCAGCGGGTCTTTTCTTTTTGCTTCCTGTGAGCGAAAGCGCAGCCCAGTGTAAAAGCTACGCCAAACGAAGCTGCAAACCTTCGCTCGGCGTTTACGACGCTACTGTAAATTACCAGCACACGATTATCGTTCCGGGCGAAAAAACCGAAATAATGGTGACGCTCGAACCTAATCAGGATTACCGACTAATGGTATGCGCCATGCCCGAACTGGGAGCGGTCTATTTCCGGGTACTCGATACCGAACGTAATCCCATTTACGAAAGCCGGAACCATCCAGAGCTGTCCTTTTTCGAAATCAGAGTGGGAATGACACAGCAACTGATTATTGAAGTGACCGCCCCTGAGCAGGAAGAAATCGAGCAGGGTTGCGTATCAGTGCTCGCCGGTACAAGAGGCGCACCGCTTCCTTAAAATTCAATCCGGTAAAGCGCCATCGGCATAAATCCGATTTGATAAGAGGTGCTGATTTGTTGGGTGACGGTGCTATAACGCTGCTGAAATACGTTCTTCCGGTTCATCACGTTCTGAAAATCAAGGGCCCACTCCTGCGTAATCTTTTTGCCGTTCAGCTTATACCCTACCCTTACATCAATCCGGATGTAATCGCTATACCGGCGTGAAAAGGCATTGTCCCAGTCACGTATTTCCCGACCGGCCGCTCTACTCTCTTCAAGCAAAATAGGTGTATAACGCTGCCCGCCATTGAGGGTAAATTTGATATCGCTCGTCAGCACACTGCGGGAATTTCGCTTGCCTTCGGCATTTTTGGCCCCCAAATTAAATTCTTTTCCTGCCAATACATTAAGGGTGTAATTCCCGTTAAATGCCGTACTCCGCTCCTGCCAATCGCTGCCGGTAAAGCGCGATTCATACAGCGAAGCGGTTACGAGGAAATAATGTCCGCCCGAAAGAAAACGCTCTACGGTAAGCTCAAGTCCGTAGTTATAGCCGTCGCCACCGTTGGTCAGGCTGTCGGGAAAACCGATACCGAAATTGGCGCCCTGGTTCAGCAAAGAATAAGAATCGGGGTTCACGTTGACCGGTACATTAAACAGACGTTGGTAATACACTTCCGATTTCATCCGCAACTGTGAGCCCAAACGACGATCGTAGCCCATTACCAGGTGATGGCTGCGTGTAAATCGCAAGTCGTCATTTACGCGTTCCATAAGGCCATTCGTTTGTCTTACCTGATTAAAATAAACCTGCGTGGGCGGAAGCTGACTGTGCAATCCATATCCCAAACTTAGCGCCTGTGCCGGAGTAAACTGCCAACGCAGCCCTAAGCGCGGCTCTACGGCATACGTCGCGTTAAAGCTGAAATACTGGCCATGCAATCCGGTAGTAAGGGTCAGGGTATTGGAAGGACGGTACTGCCATTGGGCATAAGGCTGAAGAAGATACACCGAGCCCCTGAAATCGGAAAGCGTCAGAAACCCGTTATGCTCGGGAAAAAAAAGGCTGTCCGAAAGCTGTAAAGAATTGCGGTGCGCAAAAAATCCCGCTTTGAGCAGGTGGCGGGCAGTGAATTTTTTGTGTACGAAAAACTGTAAGGACTGTCGGGTTTGGGTAGAGTTATTCCTATAATAAGGCACCGGCTGGCGATTCGCCGTACTGATAGAATCATTAATTACCGACATCTGGTGAGCCGTTACAGAAAGTACGGTTTTAAAATACGTAGTCGAGTTGAGGAAATGGGTATGCGCTACTCCCGCCACCCCAATTTTAGAAACAAAGCGAAGATCTTCTCCTTCTTCGGCAAACAGGTTATTGGTCGTATCCAGGTCTTTGTTGAGCATCTCGATACTGCTCAGTCCGCCGACACCGAAAAAAGAAACGTTTCCTTTCTTATAAGGCAAATGAAGTTTAAACGATAAATCCTGATACTCGGGCACCGAAGACGTGCCAAAACCGATACCTAACATTTTAAACACACCCAGGGTCGAGTACCGGTAATTGACCAAATAAGAAGCCCGCGACTCTTTGCGTAAAGGCCCTTCGGCCATCGCTTCGAAGCCGTTGAATCCGACCTGCCCGAGAAACTCGTGTTTTTCGTTGTTACCGTTGCGCAGCTTCAGATCAAAAACACCGGCCAGGGCATTCCCGTATTCGGCCGGAAAAGCCGCCGTAAGAAAATCGGAGTTAGCCAGCACGTTATTGTTGAGCATAGAGACGGGACCTCCGGTGGTACCCGCTACCGCAAAGTGATTGGGATTGGGAATATCCACCCCTTCGAGGCGATACAATACGCCCATTGGAGAGTTGCCACGTATTACAATGTCGTTGCGCGAATCGTTGGCACCTTGCACACCGGCAAAATTCTGCGCCATACGCGACACGTCGTTGAGGCTTCCGGCATAACGTCTCGATTCTTCGATAGAAAACTGCCTGGCGCTAACCACTGCCATTTCGTTATTGGCCTCCTCTTTAGCGGTACCGGCGGTGATCACCAGCTCTTCACCCAGCTCGTTTACCCGCTCTTCCAATTCAACCTGCAGCACCAGCTCTTTTCCGGCATTGACCTGCAAATTAGGCAATACGGCAGGTAAAAATCCTACAAAAGTCACCTCAATATGATAACGCCCTACCGGCACCTGCGTAAACCTAAAATTCCCTTCGGCATCCGAAACAGACAATTTGGGTTCGGTGCCACCCAAAAGCCTGACATACGCACCGGTAAGAGGCACGGAGGTCGATTTTTCGATCACTTTTCCGCGAACAGTCTGTGTGATTTCCTGCGCTGAAACGAGTCCCTGCACGGCGAAAAGAAGCAAAAAAAAGGTAAAGCGTACCATAGCTGTAAACGTTAAAACACGGTGCTTTGCAACGAAAAAACGGGGTAAATCCTCCTCTGCTTTTTAGGGCTATCGTGTTTTCAAGCGCAAAGCACGTGTAAAAGCGAACAAGCTCCAAAAAAGGAAGCGGTATTTTTTGCTTTTTTAAAAAAAATCGGCGGACAATCCTCAAGAAGCTCCCGTACAAAGCCCGCTAAATAGGAAAGTCTAAGGTTCCGCTTTTATATTACATAAAAGTTAACTTTGCGTGTGTCCATAAACCAAGCTATGAATATCGGTGTAATCGGCGGAGGAAGCTGGGGAACGGCCCTGGTCAAAATTCTTTGCAACAATGTAGAAAAAGTACACTGGTGGGTACACCGTGCCGAAAGCGTAGAGCATATCCGCAAGTACCGACACAATCCGCGTTACCTGCAGTCGGTCGAATTTGAGCAGGGAAAAATAGAGGTGAGCGACGACCTTGCCGCCACGGTCGAAAAGTGCGACTGGCTGATTATGGCTACGCCGGCCGCCTTCCTTCACGGACTGTACGACCGCTTCCCGAAAGAAGGCATGGAAAACAAGGTGATCTTTTCGGCTATCAAAGGGATGGTTCCCGAATACGACGCCATTCCGGCCCGTTATTTTCACAAAACCTTTCGCACACCTTACGAACGCATCGGCATCATCTGCGGCCCCTGCCATGCCGAAGAAGTAGCGCTCGAACGCCTTTCGTACCTAACCATCGGCTGCAGCGATCAGACTATCGCCGCACAAATGGCCGAAAAACTTTCCTGCAGGTATATCAAAACCACGGTATCAGACGACCTGTTCGGCGCCGAACTTTCGGCCGTGCTGAAAAATATTTACGCCATCGCGGCGGGCATCTGCGGCGGATTAGGATACGGCGACAATTTCCAATCGGTGCTTATCGCCAATGCCGTTCAGGAAATCGAACGTTTTATCGATGCCGTGCATCCCATTCACCGCGACGTAAAAACTTCTGCCTATCTGGGCGACTTGCTGGTTACGGCTTATTCCAAATTTTCGCGCAACCGCACTTTCGGTTATATGATCGGAAAAGGCTATTCCGTAAAAACCGCACAGCTCGAAATGGAAATGATTGCCGAAGGGTATTACGCCGTAAAAAGCATCTGGGAAGTGAACAAAAAATTTAAGGTCGATATGCCCATCACCCGGGCGGTGTATCATATTCTTTACGAGAAAATTTCGCCGGCTATCGAGATGCGTATCCTCTCCGACAACCTGAGCTGACTCTCAACGTTCTTCCTCTTGCGCAGTGGGTGGCGTGTCGTGAAAATGGGCCTGTACCAGCGCTGCCCTGGCTTCTCCGATAATAGCGGCAATGGCTTCGGGTGAGGCTTCTTTTATTCTTTTTACCGATTTAAAATGTGCAATAAGCTGCTGTAGGGTCTTTTCGCCCACGCCGGGTATGTCGAGCAGCTCGGAGTGAATAGCCGATTTGCTTCTGCGCTTACGGTGGTGCGTAATACCGAAACGGTGCGCTTCGTTACGCATGTGCTGAATAACCTTGAGCGTTTCGGAACGCTTGTCGATATACATGGGCAGCGAATCGCCGGGGTAATAAATCTCTTCGAGCTTTTTGGCAATGCCTATCACGGCTATTTTACCGCGCAAGCCGAGCGTTTCCAGGCTTTTCAAGGCCGCGCCAAGCTGGCCTTTTCCTCCATCTATCACAATAAGCTGCGGTAAAGGTTCTTCTTCCTGCAACAAGCGGCTATACCTGCGGTAAATGACCTCTTCCATCGTAGCAAAATCGTCGGGACCTTCGACTGTTTTGACATTAAAATGGCGATAGTCTTTTTTACTGGGCTTAGCGTCTTTAAAAACCACGCAGGCCGATACCGGATGCGTACCCTGTATGTTAGAATTGTCGAAACATTCGATATGATGCGGTAGCTCGCTCAGCCGAAGATCTTTCTGCATCGTTTCGAGCACGCGGTTGGTATGCCGTTCGGGATCTTTGAGACTTTCCTGCTTGTGCTTGTCGAGCATAAAAAAGCGGGCATTGCGTTCCGACAGTTCCAGCAATTGTTTTTTATCGCCCCGTTGCGGCACGGTAACTTGCAAGCCTTCGCATTCCACTTCAAAAGGCACGATAATTTCGCGGGCTTCACTTTCGAAACGTTGCCGCAGCTCGATAATGGCTAACAACAGCAGATCCGCTTCCGACTCGTCGAGTATTTTACGAAGCTCAAGCGTGTGGGCGCGAATAATCGCTCCGTCTTTTACCCGCAGGTAGTTGACAAAACCGCTTCGGGTATCGCAGACGATAGTAAATACATCGACGTCAGAAATGGTGGAAGAAACCACGGTAGAACGCGCCTGATAATTTTCGAGCACCTGTACTTTCTCTTTAAGCAACTGTGCTTTTTCAAATTCGAGCACGGTGGCAAAACTCTTCATTTTCTCTTTCAGCTCCCGCACTACGGTACTGAGGTTGCCTTTAATAATCTGCCTTATCTCCTGAATCGAACGCAGGTATTCTTCTTCGCTTTGGTAGGCTTCGCAAGGGCCAAGGCAATTCCCGATGTGGTATTCGAGACAGACCTTGTATTTACCGCGATCGATCTGCTGCGGAGTAAGCTGTAGGTTACAGGTTCGCAAGGGATACAGTTGCCGGATAAGATCGAGCAGCTCTTTCATCATTCTTACCGAAGCATAGGGGCCGAAATATTGGGATCCGTCTTTTATTTTCTGACGGGTAGAAAAAACCCTGGGGAAAGCTTCGTTTTTGATGCAAATCCAGGGATAGGTTTTATCGTCTTTGAGCATCACATTGTACCGGGGCTGATGCGTTTTGATAAGACTGTTTTCGAGCAGCAGCGCATCCAGCTCGGTAGGTGTTACGACAAATTGGAGATCGGCGATTTTACGCACCATCAGGTTGATACGGCCGCTATCGTGCGTTTTGTTGAAATAAGAGCTGACGCGTTTTTTAAGGTTCTTTGCCTTGCCCACATAAAGCAATTTCCCTTCGGCATCGTAATACTGATATACGCCGGGACTTTCGGGAAGCACTTTGATAAGATGCGTTATCGGAACCTGGGGCATAGTACAAAGGTAAAAGAAAGGGCGTTTACCTGTCGCGCAAATCGGTCATGGGCTTTTCATAATAACGATACACTAATGTGGCTAATCCGAGCGAAACCAGCACATAGGCCAAAAACAGCAATAATCCGGGCCAGGGCGCAAAGGGAGCCAGGTGCCGATCGAACACAGCAGCTACCAATCCGAGATGCACCAGGTACCAGGCGTACGAAACCTTGCTGAGATAGGTAAACACTTTTCCTATTCTGCGCTTTGCCGTACGAATGCTGTAAGCCAGAGGTAACAACAATAAGCAGGCTATGCTGGTCAGCGGGAAATACCAGACCTTACTGAAAAACGAATCGGGTGGCTGGCGCAGGTAAAGCAGTGAAAATAGCAGTACTATTCCGGCTAAAAAAGCGGGATAACGGCAGCGCTTCCACAAAACGGGATGATAAAAACAAAGGTAGGCCCCCAATACACCGTACACTATCGAATCGAGACGCATGACCACTCTTTTGCGATAGAGCAGATCGAACCAAAACTTATCAGGATGTAGATCGGGCGCGGTCCAAATACGATACAGCAAGGGAAGTAAAATCAGCAGCAACAGCGTGAGTAAAAAAACATAACGGATACGCAGCCATTTGCGAAGCAGGAAAAAGCAGAGGCCAAAGGTAAGCGGCAGAAAAATGTAAAACCATTCTTCGACCGACAGGCTCCACGATTCCCAAAAAAAGCTATGAAAAGTATCGGAAAAATTGTGGAGGAAAAAGAAAAATTTCCACGATACCTGTGTCGCATCACAATTGTTCCAACCCTGATAAGCAAACAAGATATGCACCAGCAAAAGCAGGTAATAATTGGGCAGCGTACGAAACCAGCGCCTTTTCCAAAAGGTGAAAAGGTCGTTCCAGCCAAACGACTGTTTCGTTTCGGTGGCGCGCAGCAGCAGTGTTCCGATGAGGAATCCGCTCAGCACAAAAAACAGCTCCACGCCATCGGGCAGCTTCACATAAGGGAAGCCCGGAAGCAAGGGCTGAAGCATAAAATTACCGTGAAAAAACACCACGAGCAGTATGGCTGCCGCGCGGTACACATCAAGTCCGTAGATGCGGTTCATCGCTGCAAAAGCAGGTTATGCCACTCCGGTACTTCCGAATCCGCCGGCTCCGCGCGAGGTTTCGGACAAGGATTCGGCCAAATCCCATTCGGCACGTTCGTGTCGCGCAATGACAAGCTGAGCCACGCGTTCACCGTTTTCTATCACCAGCTCTTCGGCCGAAAGGTTGATCAGAATAACCCCTATTTCGCCCCGGTAATCGGCATCGACCGTTCCGGGCGAGTTAAGCACAGTGATTCCTTTTTTGAGCGCGAGACCGCTACGCGAACGCACCTGTGCCTCGTAGCCGACGGGCAATTCGATGAACAAACCGGTGGGAATCAGCTTCCTTTCGAGAGGCTTGAGCGTAAGCGGCTGCGCAAGATTGGCGCGCAGATCCATTCCGGCCGAAGCGAGTGTTTCATACGCCGGCAGCGCATGCGCCGAACGATTGACAATACGTATTTTCATGCGGTTTTTTTAAAGGGTTTTTCAATGACCAGTGCTACGGTGATAAACGAAAGCAACAACAGGGTATTTACGGCCATACGGCCCAACGAATCGAAGGGAAAGAGCGTGGACAAATAGAACAGTCCGAACGCAAAGGCAAGGTAAAAAAGAATACGCGGGACATTATAGGGCACCGGGTAATATTTCTGACCTAACAGATAAGAAGCGACGCACATAGCGCCATAACAAATAAAGGTAGCCCATGCCGAACCGACGTAGCCTAACGAAGGAATCCAAAGGTAATTGAGCGTAATGGTGATACAGGCACCGAAAATCGCGAGATAAGCACCGACCATCGTTCTGCCGCTGAGCTTGTACCATATCGACTGATTGTAGTAGATACCGAGAAAAATATTGGCAAACAGCAGCACGGGCACAATGTGTAATCCTACCCAAAAGGCGGGGTTGGGAATAAAGTGTTTGACGACATCCATGTAAAGCATTACGCCGAGAAAAATAACGGCGCACACCAGCACAAAATAATTCATCACTTTTGCATAGACCTGACGTGAATTTTTCTCCTTTTCCTGCGAAAAAAAGAAAGGTTCGGCGGCGTAACGAAAAGCCTGAATAAAGAGTGTGATAAGGATCGAAATTTTATATACCGCTCCATATATTCCGAGCAGCGACATGGTTTCTTCTTCACCCCGACTCTCGATAAGCATTCGTTTGAGCAGGATACGGTCGAGCGTTTCGTTCACAATACCGGCCATTCCGGCTACCAGCAGGGGCAGCGCATACACCAGCATACGCTTGAGCAGGGGAATACTAAGCCCTTGACGCAAGGCTCGCATAAGCGGAAGCAGCAACAGAAATTTAATAATGCTGGCAATGAGGTTGGCGATAAATACGTAACCTACACCTATTTCGGGATTGTAGAAAGTATTGATGAGCCAATTGGTTTCGCCCGCCTGATACTTGGGTAGGCAATAGGCTAAAAAGAAAAGATTCAGTCCTATATTGACAAATACGCTAATCAGGTTCACCGCCGCAAAACGCAGGGCGCTGTTCTGTGCCCGCAAGCGGGCCAGCGGTATAGAAGAAAGGGCATCGAGTCCGACGATAAGTGCAAACCAGGTGACATATTCTGAATGTGCCGGGTAATGGAGCCAGTCGGCCAGCGGCTGCCTAAAGAAATAGCAGGTAAGGATAAAAAGCGTGCTGGAAAAAAACAGTGAGATAAGCGCGGTGGAATATACTTTTTCGCGATCATTTTCTTCGCGGTTGTAAAAACGGAAGAAGGCCGTTTCCATGCCATAGGTGAGCAGTACTACCAAAAAAGCGACATAGGCGTACATTTCGGTAATAACCCCGTATTGAGCGGGGTCAAACACACGCTTATCGGTATGAAGCGGCACCAGCAGGTAATTGAGGAATCGCCCGATGATGCTGCTTAATCCATATACAGCGGTTTGCGATACCAGTTTGCGGATGGCGCTCATTGTGTATCCGTGATTAAACGAATCGGTTTATTTTCCGGTAAATACCGGTTTTCTTTTCCCTAAAAAAGCGGCGGTTCCTTCGCGGAAATCTTCGGTACCGAAGCATTTTCCGAACTCTTCCACTTCGGTATGAAAACCGTCCACTCCATTCTGATACCCTGCGTTTACCGCACAAATAGCAGCCGAAATGGCACGGGGCGAGTTTTTGAGAATTTTGGCGGCAAGCTCTTCGCAGGTACGAAGCAAATCAGCCTGAGGCGTAACCTGATTGACCAGTCCGAGTGTCAGGGCTTCGGCAGCGGGAATCATACCTCCGGTGAAAATCAGCTCGAATGCTTTTCCTTTGCCTACAAGCTGGGCCAGGCGTTGGGTACCACCATAACCGGGAATAACGCCCAATGATACTTCGGGCAGACCCATCTTCGCATTTTCGGAAGCGATGCGGATGTGGCAGCTCATGGCCAGCTCTAATCCGCCGCCCAATGCAAAACCGTTAACTGCAGCGATAACAGGTTTAGACAGGTTTTCGACCAGGTTAAACAGCTTTTCCTGTCCATCGCGGCTCAGGGCTTTTCCCTGTTCTACCGAGAAAGAAGCAAATTCAGCGATATCGGCACCGGCTACAAAGGCTTTTTCGCCTGCACCGGTCACAATCAGCACTTTTACGTTCGCATCACGCTCCGCTTCGGTAAAGGCTTTATGCAGCTCTTCGATAGTATCGCGGTTAAGCGCGTTGAGCTTGTCGGGTCGGTTAATGGTCAGGTAAAAAATGTGATTTTCAAGACGGGTGGTAATATTCTGGTAGCTCATACAAAATCATGGTTTAAGACAAAGGTAGAATTTATGCCGAATCTCTGCGCGCGGGCTATTGGCGCCTTTTCAAAAGTTCATATTCTAAGAAAACCGGTTTTCTACTTATACCGCAGCGGCTTATCTTTACTCCGGGCGGGGGTTCACTCCCCGCCCATTATCCCCCCTCAGCCGTTCCCTTCAAATTCAAACTCGGGCAGCCACACAAAAAACGAGGAACCTTTCCCGGGACTTGTCTCGAACCATACGCGGCCTCCGGCATTTTCTACAATATTTTTGACCATTGCCAGCCCTAATCCCATTCCTGTCGATTTGGTCGTAAAATTGGGTACAAAAATCTTTTCCATTTTTTCGGGCGCTATACCGGTACCGTTGTCCTGCACCTCCACCACGTAGCCTTTTCCACGGCGATCGAGCGTAATACTTACCTGCCCTTCTTCTCCTGCGGCAATAGCCTGTATGGCATTTTTCACCAGGTTATTAAACACCCTGAGCAGTTGATCTTTGTCGCAATACACGATCGCTTCGCGGTCGTATCGTTCATTCAGCACCAGTGTAGCATCGGGCGTTTCGCGGTACAGATCGGCTACATTGCGCAGAATGCGTCTCAGGTCTATCTTTTCTTCCCTTGCGCGTGGCATATTGGCAAAATTGGAAAATTCGCCTGCTATGTGAGTGAGGGTATCTATCTGTTCGATCACCGTAGCCGTAAAGCGGTTCAGTTTTTCCTGCCAATCGGGATCTTCAGGATTGAGCGAGCGCTGTATATGCTGCACGGTAAGCCTTATGGGAGTAAGGGGATTCTTAATTTCGTGCGCCACCTGCCGGGCCATTTCACGCCATGCGCTTTCGCGTTCGGAGCGTGCCAGCTCACGGGCGTATTTTTCCAGTTCGGCCACTTTCAGGTTATACTGATGCACGAGTGAACCGATCTCATCTTTACCGTGGTATTCGATAGGCTTATTGGGTTTTCCCGGTTTGATCGTCGAAATGCTTGCCTGAACCAGCCGCAGCGGCTGCGTGATCCAGTTGGAAGCAAATAGTGCTGCCAGCAAGGAAATAGCAAAGAGCACGGCAAAAATATTCACTATCGCCACAAGGAAGCTGGAGAGCTCTGTTTCTAATGCGCTTTGCCGGGCAAAATAGGGAAGGTTAAGAAAGCCTATCACCTGGTTGTCGGTATTGAGCAGCGGCACGTATGCCGAGAGGTAACGCAGCTCGCCTATACGTTCTTCCTGCATATATTCGCTTTTGTTCTCGCGCGACATCTCTCTGAAGGCACGGGGATCCATTTCGGGGGCGACCAAGCCGCTTTGGATAATCTTCGGACGCGAAGTAGCCAGCAGCATCCCATCGGGCTTGTACAGGTTAATGTCGGTCAGGAAAACACCCGAGAGCTTATCGAGCATATAACCGATATAGTTGGCCAAATCGGCCGAAAGCGACTGTTCTCTTCCGAGCTTATTCAGCACTTCGATGCGCACCGACTGAATTTTTTCGCTGATGATATTGTTGTTTTTTTCCTGGTATTGATCCGCGATAAAATAGCGGGTACCTAATCCGAAGAGCACGAGCGACACAAAAAGCAGTCCGACGAGCAGGGCCTGCACTTTTCCCTGCAGCGACAAAGCCAGAGAGGCATAGCCCAAAGAAATTTGCCGTATGGCCACCCCGGCAATAAGCATAAGTCCGAAGAGGGTAAAGAGATAAGAAAAGGAGGTCGCCTTCTGAATAAATTTCTCGACCGGCTTGCTCAGCACAAGCAATGTCCTTTTATCGACCCGGTAAAAGAGATGTGAATACCCTCCTTCTTCTTTGAAAATATATTTCGTGTCGAAATCTTCGTACGCATGACTCTTGTAGCTGTAGCGGTAGGGTCCAAAATGATTCACCTGCGTACCATCGACATACCTTGCGTAAGAATACTGGTATATCGCATCGATGCGCTGACTGCTTCGATCGATAAGCAGTTCGGGAAACCCGATATCTTCCGGGATTTTTTTGGAGCGCATTTCACAGAAAAGAAATCCTTTGATTGGCTCGCCCGATCTTTTTACCGGAAGGCGTATCACATAGCTCAGCTTATAGGCCGAATTATAGATAAAAAACAGGTTCGTGCTAAAAGCCGAGGACACGCCGTTTTCGGCAATCAGCTCATCGAGCTCTTCAAAATCGCGTATCGGCGCGAAGCCTTCTATTCCTAGCGGAGAGCTATCGGCGGCAAAAAGGTAAAACTGCAAATCGAATTTATTCCATTCGCCAGAGAAAAAAAGATTCTCAAGCGCTTCCTGAAAACTCGTTCTGGAATAGACTTCAGACGAATCGAACGCCGAATGAAGCAGGTTGCTGCGCAGCAGATCCAACTCCATTTCGGAATAGGCAATTTCTATCGCCGGATCTTCTTCGGTCGAAAGTTTCTGCGCCAAAACCAGCCTTTTTTTTACTTCCCGGGTATCGTTGTACTTGGAAAGTGAATGGGCCGAAAAGGCAGAAAACGTAATAAGCAGCAACACGATATGGTTGAACGAAATTTCATTTTTGCGTACATATCGTGAAAAAAAGAACACCAGCAGTATCGCGGCAGGCCAGGCTATCACCACAAGATCACGTACGCCTACCAAATGGTGAAGCAGGATCGACAATCCGAAAGTGCCTGCAAAAACATACAGGAAAAAACGCCCGGATAATTTTAATCTTACCGATACTTTTACTGCAAATTCGCAAAGCAGGGTAAAAGAAAAAAAGAGGAGTCCGGCAATCACAAACCCTACCAAACTATATGAAGAAAGGTTAAAGATATTGTTGACATTAAACTCGATGCTGGAGTCTTCTATCAGGCGTTGAAGCAGGCGGCCGAGGTAATACGCAAACCACCACACCAGCAGCAGCAAGATCACCACAAGAGTTCCTGCCACAAGCGGACGAGCAGCCAGCGAATAGTGAAAACGTGCTGTACGCGACACGAAAAAATAGGCCACATACAGCAACAACAACGCATTGATCAGGAAATCGCCCAGCGAGGGAAGTAAAAAAGACGCGGCAAACAACGAGGGACTAAACAATTCGAAGTCGTAAAACTCGGAAGGAAATTCGAGCTCAAGCGATACATAACGGAGCAGCACCACCGTTCCGCAAAGCAATACCGAAGCGTAAAAAGAACCTATGTGCTTTTCCAAACTTCGGCATTCGAGACCCAAAAACAGGAGCAGCAGTAGAATCGCCACTGCGATAAGCCCTACCATCAGGTAACGCGCCGTGGGCGAAACCAAATCTCCGCGCTCAAGCTGCACCGAAAACAACAAGGTATCCTGCGAATCAAAAACCGGAATGGCTTCGCGAATTGTGGTATCGACATAAATAGTCGTATTCTGCGGTAAGTCGAATGCAGGTACAAATCCGCTCGAAAGATATCGATTGCGGTTGGTGTACTGGTATTTGATGTGGATCAGCGCCACGATATTCGTTTCGCTCAGCGAAGTATCACTCAACAACTTATACCAGCCGTTACGCAGCTTCAACATTCCACCTTCTCGCAATACGGTATCGCGTTGCGGATCGTACGGCACCTTATTGTCTGACCAAAACCGAAGCTGGTTTTGCTGGTACACAAAAAGTGATATCCCGTCGCCTTCGCGCCATTTGTTGGTAAAAAAGAAAGACTGAAAAAGCGCGGAAGCATCTTCTCCCAGCATTTCTTTCGTATCCTTAATCAGCATGCGTGCCTGATCCTCTTTTTGTTGAATAACCGACTGCAGATGAGAAGAGATACGTTGCGGATCGAGCTTTACCAGTGAAGAACGATAAAGTCCGTGCCCGAAAAGCAGCAGCACGGCCGAAAAAAGCAGCAGGGTATAACGGTGAAAGAGGTATAAACGAATCCTACTCACAGCTTGTTTCGGTATAACTCCGTACGGTTAAATCCTTTTTGATCAATGAACCTGCGCATGGCCTCTGCGCTGAATGAAAGCGTAACCAGCTCCTGATCTTCCGAAAGCTGAATGCGCTGCATTTCTTTCCACCCGGCTATTTGCGCTTCTCCCGCTTCGTGATCAACCTGCGAAAGCGATAAGCCTTCTTTTTCTTTACGAAACAAAAATACGTTCCAGCGACCGGGCTCTTCCTCAAAGCTGAGCAGCAAATGGGTACCCGAAACCCTGAGCACCTGCGTGGCAGACGGCTTAAAAAACGGGTACGAAACCAACAGCCAGCCAAAATAGGTGTCTTTCTGCCGAATCACTTTTATCGGCCCGGTAGCGCTCACCCCGTACAGCAGCGAATCACGCAGCACAAGGTTAGGGTTATGCGCAATCTCTTCAAAGGTAAATTCTACCGGGAGCGCCAGGTTGGCATAAATGGAATCTGCCGTCACCACAAGGGTTTTAAGCGTATCCTGTACACTGACATACATACCGTGAAACGAGTCCGGAATTTTTTCCTGTGTCGTCTCCGAAGCGGGTTGGGGCTCACGGAAATAAAACCAGGCAGGCTCCTGGGCATAAAGCGCCGGAAGACAGCAAAGTGTAAGAAAGAAAGAAAAAAGGAATTTCATGATAGCGGCTGTTTCCTACCTTTACCGCAAAAGGCTGGTCTAAAAATATGGAAAAAAGGCGGGTAATGAAACAGGCGGCAGACGAATCGATTACCGATTCGCTAGCCGATGCCTTACAGGTGGATAAGGTCTTGGCCGGCTTACTGGCCGACCGGGGAGTTAAAACCTTCGAAGAAGCACGCGATTTTTTCCGCCCTTCGCTGGATAAGCTCCATGATCCTTTCACGATGAAAGACATGGATAAAGCCGTAGTACGGATAGAAAAAGCCTTTTCCCGAAAAGAAAAAATTCTTGTGTACGGCGATTATGATGTGGACGGCACCACGGCCGTGGCACTGGTCTATGATTTTCTCTCAGCCCTTCATCCCGACACGGGATTTTACATTCCCGACAGGTACAGCGAAGGTTACGGCATCTCTTTTAAAGGAATCGATTACGCTGCGGAACAGGGGTACTCGCTCCTCATTGCACTCGATTGTGGCATCAAAGCCAATGATAAAATCGCTTATGCACTCGAAAAAGGGATCGATTTTATTATCTGTGATCATCACCTTCCCGGCGATACGCTGCCCAAAGCCGAAGCGGTGCTCGATCCCAAACGCAGCGATTGCCCTTATCCTTACAAAGAGCTTTCGGGATGCGGAATAGGCTTTAAGCTACTGCAAGCACTTTCCCTGAAAGGACACCTTTCTATCGAATCGCTCTACCGCAGGCTTGAGCTGGTCGCAGTGAGCATTGCCGCCGACATCGTACCCATTACCGGCGAGAACCGAATTTTGGCCTGGCACGGATTGAAACAGGCCAATGCACAGCCCTCCGAAGCGCTGAAGGCCATGCTGAAAGTGTCGGGCAAAAAATTTCCGCTTACCATTTCCGATTTGGTGTTTATCATCAGTCCGCGTATCAATGCCGCCGGACGTATCGAGTCGGGACACAAAGCGGTAGAACTGCTGCTGAGCAAACACGAAGAAGAGGCCACCACAAACAGCAAGCTGCTCGATCAGCACAATACCTCCCGTAAAAACCTCGATAAAGAAATTACACAACAGGCACTCGCGCTGATAGAAGAAAATCAGGTATTGCAACAACGTAAAAGCACCGTTTTGTTTCGCGAAGACTGGCACAAAGGGGTAATCGGGATCGTCGCTTCGCGGGTGATGGAAGTGTATTATCGGCCTACGATATTGCTCACCGAGTCGGGCGGAAAGCTCACCGGGTCGGCGCGATCCGTAAAAGATTTCGATATACACGAAGCCATCGGAGCCTGCGCCGAATTGTTAGAGCAATACGGCGGACATAAATATGCCGCAGGGCTTACTTTACAAAAAGACAGGCTGGAGGCTTTCTGTGAAAAATTTGAAGCCGTAGTGGCCGCCACTATTACTGACGAATCGCTCGTTCCGAAGATCGAAATTGATGCCGCATTACCTTTGAGTCATCTGCGTCTTTCCCCGGGTGAATCGCTTCCTCGTTTTTTCCGGATTCTGAAGCAATTTGGGCCTTTCGGGCCTGGCAATATGAATCCGCTTTTTCTGGCCCGAAAGGTGAAAGATGCCGGACAGGCACGTACGGTCGGCGAAAACCACCTCAAGCTTTGCCTTTATGATGACCTTGATTCTTCTGTAAAACTGGATGCTATTGCTTTCGGTATGGGCGAACACCTGACACGTATTCAACAGGGCGAACCTTTTCACATCATTTACGCGTTGGACGAAAACCTTTGGCAAAATCGTGTTTCACTGCAATTGATGATAAAAGATATTTTTTGGGAATAAAAAACACCCCGCGTTTTACACATAAGCACCGTACTTGTTTTATTCGTTGCGCGAGCTCCTTTCTCGTGGTTAGCATCGGGGGCAAATAAACCGGTCAGCTTTCTGAGGCACGGAGTCATACCGCTACTTTTCCTTCGTAGGTATAAAGTACTTTGAGTGTAGGCCGGCCGTCGGCGGCCACGCCTTCAAACAAAAACACCTGTAAGATACGATGCTGCCGGGCAACATTCCACACCCTCGTTCCTTGTTCAGACTCAAAGACTCCGTAACGTTCCGACAATTCCTGCTCCAGCAGCTTATCTACCTGTGGTATTTTTTGATCGCCGGGATCCGAGAAGAAAAAACTTACCTGTATGTCTTCGAGCCTCGAATCAAAAAAACGGTATGCCGCTTCACAATATACCCGATCGTTTCCACAAAGCGAGATACTGTCCACGATTTCGGCTTCGGCGCGCAGCAGGTTCACGCCGATCGAAGCATCCTCAAAAGCAGCACGACTCATCCCCATTTGGTAAGGCCCAAAGTCATGCTCTTTTTCAGAAAAAAACCGGCTGCGGATACAGCGTTCCAAATCCTTCGCCAGGTTGAGCGGATCGTCGTTTTTCGTGCCGCAGGAAGTCCAGCAAGTAGAAATCATGACGAAGGCTATCAGCAGCCTGATGCTATTTCCCATTATCTTCATACTCAAAATTTTAATTTTCTATTTACCGTTTTTACTCAGGCATATTCTACTTCAGTAATCTCAAAAGGATCCTGATTCGAAAGCCGCAGGTACACCTGCGCCATCGCTACTACGTCTTTGCGACAGTAGGCCGCAATTTTATCCAGATCCTGCTCTTCCCAATACACTCTTCCCACCTCGCTTCCGCTAATCTCATCTTTAGGAGAAGGAATACCCAATACTTCAGACAACAAGTCGAGCGAGGTGAAGCTCTTATAATCGCCGAATTTCCAAAGCTCCATCGTGTCGAGGTGCGGCACCTCCCAGGGCTTTTTACCCTGCAACTGCAACACCGGCGGAAGACCGACGCGCTGTATGATCATCCGGCGACAGAGATAGGGAAAATCGAACTCCTTTCCGTTATGCGCGCATAAGGCCGAAAGACGCTGCCTACCTCCGCTGAACGACTTATGCAATAAGTCTGAAAACTCTTCCAGCAGCTTTTTCTCCTCATGCCCGGCAAAGGTTTTAATGCGCAGCTTGCGCCCGGTACCCGAAGCACCCGCTAAAACTCCCGCGCAGACACAGATAATCTGCCCAAACTCCGCATAAATGCCCGCCTTTTGGTAAAGCGTTTCAAGGGTCATCTCATCGCGCAGCAGATAACGCGTTTTGGCCTCGAACAGCTCTTTCATCCGTGGTGAAAGATCCTCAAAGTGAAACACCTGTGGTACCGTTTCAATATCAAGAAACAGGATCTGTTCCGGAAGTATAGGAGACTGCATACCACGAAGCTACTAAACGATCGGATATGCCGCGAACCGTTTTTCAGGTAAAATGAATGTTCGCTCGAAAAATACGCTCAACGCTCCGCAAAAAAGAGCTTCGGAAAAGCCTTCCGTTCCTGCCGGCCCAGGACAAACAGGCTAAAACCCACTTTCAAAAATCCCCAGCCGTAGCAATACAACTGTAATATGCTGGCCGCTACTGCCAACAGGGCTATTTTAATACTTCGCGTACGAGACCATGCATCTGCAAAAAACAACAGCAAGGGAACCGCCATCGGCAGCAAAAAATACGGCGAGCAAAGCAGTCCGGCGCTCAGCAGTAATAGCGATCCCAGCAAAAACAACGAAGGTAAGAGGTAAACTATGCGGAAACGTTCGGGATACCATTTGATGAGAATGGCACGCACCATGCCGAATTTGTACACCTGCTTCGTGAATTTGGAAAAATCGATGCGGCGCTTGTGAAAGACATACGCTTCTTCAATTAGTCCTACTTTAAACCCCGCATTCATAATACGGTAGCTCAGGTCGGGATCCTCGCCCGGATGTACGTCGGCAAAGCCCCCCACCTTTTGATATACGCTACGGCGAAAACCCATGTTAAAGCTGCGCGGCTGAAAACGATCAAGACGGCTTTTTTTACCCCGCACACCTCCGGTCGTAAAGAGGGAAGTCATTGCATAGTTAATGGCTTTCTGTACGTCGGTAAACGATTCGTGCGCATTATCAGGCCCTCCGTAGGCATCGAGCTCGCGTTGAGAAAGCTGCGCCTCGAGCGCCGAAAAATAGGTAGGCGGAATCAGGCAATCGGAGTCGAAAAACACCAGGTATTCGCCGGTCGCTTTTTCCATCCCGAAATTACGGCTGCGCCCCGGCCCCGAATTGGGCTTGTAGAAATACCGTATGTCCAAGCGGTCGGAATAAGCCTTTACCTCCGCCTCGCAGGGCAGCGACGAACCGTCTTCGATAATGAGCAGCTCAAAATCGCGGTAATCCTGATTTACCAGGCTTTCCAGCAATTCTCTGACCTCCATCGGGCGGTTGTATACAGGAACTATAACAGAGTATTTCTTCATTCTACACTGTACAAAGCAGGTTGTCCCTCCTGTACAAAGCTCAAATATAGAAAAGGGATTGACAATATGCAGGCCGGATCAGGCCACTACTAATGTGCTGGCAGAGAAAAAGGTATCGGATCGCCGCTCCAGGGCTGTATATTCCCCGAAGCATCTACCAGGTCGAAAACCACCTGATATTGCCTTTTTTCCTGCAAGCGGAAGGCTCCGGCGCACATACCGCTGCCTACGAGAATCCTGGCGTGCTCGGGTGTAAGGTAATAGCTCAGCGAATAATTGCGAATGGTATCCGTCACTGTAGCGCGTACCAGTACCGGCGACTCGTCGGCTATTTCTCCTTTAAACGCTACCTGCTCTACCCGGCCACAACCGGCTTTGAGGTGCACGTGCGGTAAGGCCGAAGGAAAGGTCTGCCAGCGGGGAGCAATGGTATCTACTGCCTTTGCAACTTTCCATTTTATCAGTGGTTTCCCGTCTTCTTCCGTAAAAAAATACCGGTACGAAGGACTATCTTTCCTCAGATTCTCTACCTGCAAATGATACGCTCTTCCGGCACGAAGGAGTTTTTCGGGAACCAGCACCGTTTGAAAAAGACGGTTTTCGCCCTCACAATTTTCTTTTAGCAACAGCTTTATTTTAGACCGCCCCGATACGAGGTACACCGGAAAATCATGTGTTAGCCTCTCCACCACATACTTCCCTTCAAGATAGGCGGTAATGACGATAAGCGGGGTACGCGAAATTTGAGCCGACTTCGGCCAGTAAGACACATTTCCCTGCGGGCAATAGGCCTGTACATTTCCAGAAAAAAACAGCGTGAAGAAAAAGGTAAAAAGAATCGGCAGGTAAGGCATAGTAACCGGATTTGGAGAGTAAACGACTTTTCAGGGGAAATATTGGGGAAAAATGTAAGCATAAAAAACGGCATCTGTGCGAGACAGATGCCGTAGAGAAAAAGAAAATACGTCGTATCAGGGACGGGGATGTCCGACAGATTCAGCCTTTTTATCGAGCGTACGCGCCGGAGCCATTGCCGGGGCATCAGGAAAACGTACCGCCGCGTTGCGGGAAATGATTTCTCCGCTTACCGGATCCACCTCATCGGCACGATTGGCGGTGACCGACCAGGTAAAGCTTACGTTAGAGGTTCCGCCCTGCAGCTCAATCACTTCAAAACCTCCGGCCGATTTATTGGTCACATACACGCCCTTGCAGTCGCCTTCGAGCTGTATAAATACTTTAAGCGGACGGGTTTCATCGACCGAAATGTTTTGCGTAAATATCCGGTCGAGCGTTACCGTAGCTTTTCCGTTCACCAGTCGTCCGTGGCCGTAATCCTGAAAAAAGATTTCGGGCGATTCGGGCGCAAACATGGTAACCTGCTTTTGGTTGTCTTTGTCGTGTACAATGGTAGAAACCGAACCCGTTCCTATAATTTTATACCAGATGCCCCCTGATCGGTAAGAAACGTAAGAATACTGAGTCAGGTTAGAGCTGCCGAGGAAATAAGCCGCACCCTGCCCATCCACATTCGTGGTGTTGGTACGAAAAGAGGCAAATCCTATTTGCGCTCCGCTGACCGAGGCCCCCGACCCGTTAGTAAGCACCTGCGCCGAAGGCGAACCGTTGCCCTGTGCAATCAACGCCGTACCGGCAGCAAAGGTGTTTTCGGCCCAAACACCGATTCCTCCGGAAATATTCGCTACACCGTTAATTGCATAGTTTCCGATTACATCGAGCTTATCGCCCGAAAAAATGGGTGTGGTCATTCCAATAAGAAAAATTCCGCCCGAGGTAAGACGCGCTCTTTCGACATTGCCTGTGCGAAACACCAAATCGTTGGCATCGGTAGTGCCGATAAAATTGGAAGCGGCCGAGGTACCCGCATTTCCTGTAAGCGACCATCCGGTATTAGAAGAAAAAAGCGGAACCCAGGCCGTTCCGTTAAAATAATAGTAGCCCGCTGTACCGTCGAGCTGATACACCAGCAAACCGTTGGCAGGCGAGGAAATAGCCGCACGTTGTACGGCGCTCATTCTGGGAATAAGAAGACCCGAACTGATAGAAGACACATCCAGCATCGCCGAAGAATGGGGTGCTGCCCCGTTGGCATTGATGGCTACATTTTGTGCCCTGAGTGAGGAATAGGCCATCACCGCGCACAGGCAAACAAGCATAATTTTTTTCATAGCTGTAGCAGATTATTATGGGATAACTAATTTCTGAACATAGCGGTGCCGCTCTCCTTCGAACGAAAGCAGGTAAATGCCGGCCGGAAGAAATCCGGGATTAAGCCGATCGGAAGAAGTTCCGGACACATAATTTTTCTGCGCCCGGTAAAGCATACGTCCCGACATATCGGTAAGCCTCCACTGAAAAGCACCTGATTCGGGCAGTTGCATTTCCAACTGTATCTCTCCGCCGGCCATATAAGCAAAAGCCGAAAAAAGGGAAGCCTGCTCACAATCTGCCGCCACAGGCGTATAAGTTTTCCGCAAACCACCTATGTCTTCCTGCACAAGACGATAGTAGGCAAGACCCGAAAAAACCGGATCGTGCCAGGTATATTCGCTGAGCGAATTACTGTTACCGGCTCCGGGAAGCGAAACTATTTCATAAAACGCCGAAGCATCGGTGCTTTTCTCGAGTACAAAACGAAGATTCTGCGATTCGCTGGCTGTGACCCATTTTAACCGAACACCTGTTACATCGTCGCATTCGGCGGTAAACGAAAGCAGCTCTACCGGCAGCGGGGAAGCATTATCGACCAGGGTCCAGGAACGGAAAAAATCAGCCCCTCCGGCAGTTATCGAACCCACAGTTTTAGCCCCTGTATTGGGCGTGCCCTGCGGCAGGTAATCGCCCCATTGCGAGGTAGCCGAATTAAAGCGCTGCGCACCCAAATTTCCTTCGGCGATAGAGTTTCCCGGAGCGGTAAAATCATTGTCCACATAAGTAAACGTAAGATTAACGGTAGGACGTGTGCTGTAATCGGCAGCCTCTATGATCCAGAATCGATCCATAGCACGGGCCGAATTATTGATCAGCCCCGAGGCATAATCAAGCATATGCGTCACATCCGAAGGACGATAGGTGTCGTTGTTCCAATCAGGGCCTGAATAGGTCGAAAAAAGCAGGTGACCCGTTCCCGTTCCGGCAGTCCCAACGGTAAGCGTAAACGGAATTTTGGAACCCGAAGTCGTGGTAAAAGGCAGGATATAGGTTCCCGTATTCGCACCTATATTCCATTTCACACGGTTAAATTCTCTTTCGGTCACCACATTGCCCCCCGTGCCGGTAGTAGTAAGCGCATCCGGTGCCGGATTGTCGAGCACTACATAAGCATCCTGAGCAATTACAAGGTAAGCGTTGTTGTGGAGAATAAGCCTTCCCTGCGCGGAAAGCGTGCCGGAAAAAAATACCATTGCCCCGGCAAGAAGCATAAAATTTTTTTTGTGCATAGCAGGTTCATTAACTCGTTTTACACTGGTGTAAACCTGCTGCCTGAGTAAAATAATGCCTTCCCGATTTCAGGATAAAGGCAATAAAAACGCGCCACTGAATTACAGTGGATAAAAAACGCGGAACAAATTCATTCAAGCAGTAGTAATGCGAAGATAAGCCTAAAAAATAAAACGGCAATAACCGGCTGCTTCGTATTTTTACTCACCTTCGCAACGAATTTTTCCCATTTACTCCTTTACTCATGCGAAAACCGGACACCGCTCTTCTGCATGCACTGGCCGCTCGTTTCGACCCGATAGCCGTGTTGGGTACGGGACTCGACGGTTGTGATGTGAAAATCGCACTGGGTGCAGAGCGAATCCGTTTTTCGGAAAATGATACTGTATTTCCTTCTTTTGATCTCGAAAACCGCTATTGGTTCGGGTTCCTGTCGTACGACCTGAAAAATGCGACCGAACAGCTTTCTTCCGAAAATCCTGATCAGCTCGGATTTCCGGCCTGGTATTTTTTCTCGCCCCAGTATTTGCTCACGCTCGAAGAAAGCGAATACCGCATTGAATGCGACGAAGAACGGCGTAATTCGGCCGAATACACTTTTATCGAAACCCTGTTAAACGCCCCAAAACCGGAAGCAAAGCCGGCGGAGAGAAAGGGATTCGAACCCCCCATCCGGGCAGGCGTATCGCGCGAGACCTACCTCACACACATCGGCCATCTGCTTGAACACCTGAAGCAGGGCGATATTTATGAAATAAATTACTGTCAGGAATTTTCAGCCTCTCCGCTTTCGATCGATCCGGCAGCGGTGTACGAAAAACTTTCCCAACTGACCGTAGCTCCTTTTTCGGTGTTTTTAAAAACAGGCTCACGCTACCTGCTCTGCGGAAGTCCCGAGCGCTTTCTGCGACGGCAAGGAACGGAAGTTATTTCACAACCTATCAAAGGTACGCTGCGCCGTGGAAAAGAGGAGGCCGAAGATGCGCTGCTTCGCGAACAGCTTGCCCGCGATCCGAAAGAACGCAGCGAAAACGTGATGATCGTGGACCTGGTGCGCAACGACCTTTCGCGAATAGCCGAAAAAAATTCGGTTTCGGTACCCGAACTTTTCGGCGTATATAGCTTCCCCACGGTACATCAGCTTATTTCTACGGTAAAAGCGGAAGTAGCCCTGTCGCACTCTGCCTTCGATATTCTGAAAGCCGCTTTCCCGATGGGCTCCATGACCGGCGCACCCAAAGTAAAAGCGATGGAGCTGGCCGAACACTACGAAACGTTCCGGCGCGGACTCTATTCGGGTACCGTAGGCTATATCAGCCCTTCGGGCGATTTCGACTTTAATGTGGTGATACGAAGCATCCTTTACAATGCAGCCACAAAATATGTATCTTTCCCGGTAGGCAGCGCCATCACCATCCATTCGGATCCGGCCCGCGAATACGACGAGTGCCTGCTCAAAGCAGAAGCCATGAGAAAGGCATTGATTTCATGATTGAACATTTCCGTAAAATACTCGACGAGCACCTGCCTGATTTGGAAGAGAAAAAATTCCTGCTGGCGGTAAGCGGCGGACTGGATTCGGTCGTGCTCTGCCACCTGTTTGCCCGGGCCCGACTCAATTTCGCCATTGCCCATTGCAATTTTAAGCTGCGCAACGAAGAATCGGACGAAGACGAGCGCTGGGTAAAGCACCTGGCACAGCAGCTCGAAGTGCCGTATTACAGCGAATCGTTCGCTACTGCCGAACTGGCCGAAAAGGAAAAAATATCGATACAAATGATGGCGCGCGACCTTCGTTACCAATGGTTTCACGAGCTCTGCCGCCTCCGAAAAGCCGATTATATTGTAACCGCGCATCACCGCGACGATCAGGTAGAAACCTTTTTTATCAATTTGTTGCGCGGCTCGGGGCTCGACGGACTTACCGGCATGAAAATCGCCGAAGGGCGCCTGTTCAGACCCCTGCTCCCCTTTTCGCGCGAAGAAATTACGGCTTATGCCCGGCAGCATGAAGTGACCTGGAGAGAAGACAGCTCGAACGCCTCTACCCTTTACCTGCGTAACCGCCTGCGGCATGAACTGCTGCCCCTGTTCGAACAGATCAATCCTTCGTTTTATGCTACCGTAGCCGAAACAATGGAAAAGATGGCCGACATCCAGCAGTTTTACCACCTGCAGATGACGCCGCTTAAAAACCGGCTGCTGCAACGCAATGCCTTCGGGTATGAAATTTCTTTAGAGGAAGTAAAGGCGCAAGCGGTACCCCGGCTTGTACTGTTTGAGCTGTTACGCCAATTCGGCTTTAACCGTTCACATATCGACACCATCCTTTCGGCACCGGCGGCCGATTCGGGCAAAAAGTTTTTCTCGGCAGGATACCGGGCCGTAAACCACCGGGGGCAATTGCTCATTACCCGTATCAGCCCCGAAGATCTTACCCTGCACGAAATTGCCGAAGGGCAAACACAGCTCGATGAGCCTATACGGCTCCGGCTCGACATACAGTCACCCGAAGAAGCCATAAGCCGCGACAGCCGAATAGCCTGCTTCGATGCCGGGCAGCTCACATTCCCGCTGGTGCTACGCAAATGGCATAAAGGCGACTCCTTTTTCCCCTTCGGGATGAAAGGACGTAAAAAACTGAGTGACTTTTTTATCGATCAGAAATTATCGCTGGTCGAAAAAGAACACTGTTACGTGCTTTGTTCGGGCGATCAACTCATTTGGGTAGTAGGTTACCGCATCGACAATCGCTACCGGGTAAACCCCGAAACCCGGTCGGTATTGCGTATAGAATGGTTGCACTAAAAAAGCGGCTCCCTTTATAACTTTCTTCGGGCTGTTCCGTAATACAGGGATATACCCCGTTTTAAAAACTCTGCAAAAAATGGAAAATGTTACCACACCCGTATTAATAGAAAAAGAATCGATAGCCGATCTGAAGTTTCCAGCCACACCTATTAAACGCAGCAAAGAAGAACAAGCTGCATTGATGGAAAAGTTACGCATGGCCACCACGCTGGGCAATATCGAACACGGAAAATCACGCATTACCTTTCACGATGAAGAAGGGCTCAAAATGGTAGAAACGACGATTTGGGCTACCGGCGAGGAAAATATCGTACTGAAACAAGGCGTGGTTATTCCTATTCACCGCATTGTGTCGGTGAATTTCTATTGAACCTTCCGGTTTTAAAAAATGACATTTATGTGTGAAAAAGAGGCTGCATGGCCTCTTTCACATTTTCATACAGCACGCTTGTTGGGCATTTTTACTTTAGGATCTGGCAAAAGCCAATAAAGCTTCCACCCGACCTGCATCAGCCGTTTTTAGCGCGGCAAGATAATGGGCTCTTGCCTGCCCCTCTGCGGTCAGACCGATGGCTCCCCAACTGAACACCGGGCGATTAAAAACCTGATCTGCCACAATATCGGCCATTAAACGGCTATGTCGGCCGTTACCATTGGGAAAACAATGGGTGCTTACCAGCCGGTGCTTGAAGCGTATGGCAATTTCGTCAGGAGAATATATCTTGTTTGCCGTCCACCAGATTGTATCTTCCAGCAGTTGCCTTAATTCAAGACCAATCTTCCATTTATCCACTCCGATGTTTTTTTCCGTTTTTCGAAATTGACCTGCCCATGCCCACACCTCTCCGTACATACGCTTATGTACCTCCTTTACAAATGCTTCGGTAAAAATTTGTTCCGGCTTAAACCTGCGTTTTAAGGTCCAAAGCATCGCCTGCTCAATATTATGCTGCTCGAACTCATCCAATTCTCCGCGTGTGGCAATGGCAGGAATCCGCAATCCTTCTGTTTCTTCAGGTTCCAGTGGAGTTTGTCCGGGAAAACACGTCAGATCTAATCCCATAAAACCTTAGGCATTTCCTGCTTGAGGGCTTGTGTTTTTTCCTGAATCGCACGTTCAATGCGCAATTTGTTATTTTCCTGCTCTTCAAGTTTCATGCTTTGAGAAGTACGCATTACAAGCTGTACGGCCAACTCTTTTGCTTTGCGTTCTATGAGCGCATCAAGGGTTCCATCGCGGGGCACAAAACCATATACTAATTGCATATCAAGAGCTGTGGCAGCTTCACGCAAGGCTTTCAGCGTAACGGCGCCGTCTTTTTCCCGCTGCTCCATATCCAACACACTCTGTTTCGTAATGCCCATTTTGCGTCCTAATTGCTGCATAGACATCCCTAAGGCCAGTCGTATGGCTTTTATCCACCCGGTGGGCGGCATCGCGATTTGTGACAAGCTCGCAAAAGCAGTCATTTTGTGTGTAAGCTGTTCTAATTGTAAGTTTTTCCTCGCCATAAAATAATACTATTAGCTAATAACAACTCCACAAAAGTAATACTATACTATTACTTTACAAAACATGATGTAAGTCTATCATCTAACTCTTTTCTATAAAAAACAGGTGTTCGCTTACAGAAAAAAGATCCGGAAAACAGAAAAGAGCATATAGGATTCCAACAATGTAAAACAGATTGTTTCCCTTAGAAACACGAATTAAGCGTATTTTTACGCATAAATAAGCGGAATACTTATGTTAAGAATTTCAATACTTCCTTTTCTGCTGGTGCTGTTTTTTGTCCGAAATACAAGCACTGAAACCCATCACTTCAATTCGGATAGCCCCGTAAAATGGGAATTTTCGGCAGTCAAAAAAGGCACAGAAGCCGAGCTGCAACTGACCGCCCTCATCGACAAAGGCTGGCACCTTTATTCCCAACACCTGAAAGGCGACGGACCTATTGCCACCTCTTTCACCTTTACCGAAAGTAAGAATTATCGCCTCATCGACAAGGTACAAGAGCCCGAGGCTGTCAGGAAACACGACGAAAATTTTGACCTTGAAGTGGCCTATTTCAGCCAAAAAGTAACTTTTACCCAACGTATTCAGGTGTTGTCGAAAGAAGCATTTGAAGTAAAAGGCTACGTTACGTACATGTGCTGCGACGACCACAAATGCCTGCCACCCGAAGACGTGGAATTCAGCATTTCCGTAGCAGGAAACCGTATTTCACGTTAAATAATTCCCTTACTCCTCTTGCCGAAAAACAACCGCTTATGCGCCACGGAATCCTGATTTTCCTGCTTTCTTTTCTGCTTTTTCCGCTGCCACCGGCTACTGCGCAAATACAACAGCCCGTGAAGTGGAGCTACGAAATCAAACAAAACGGATGTGAAGCGGAATTACGCTTTACCGCACGTATCGATGCCGGCTGGCATATTTATTCGCAACATACACCCGACGGCGGCCCCGTAGCCACTTCGTTCGAGTTTGAAAAAAACGGGAAATATACCTTGCTCGGTCCCACGCAAGAACCCGCTCCCAAGGTGCATTTTGAAGAGGTGTTCGGAATAGAAGTATTCGATTTCGAAAAACAGGTCGTGTTCCGTCAAAAAATACAACTGCATTCGGCAAGCGGTTTTGAGCTAAAGGGCTTCCTTACCTACATGGCCTGCAACGACAATACCTGCCTGCCGCCCGAAGATGTAAATTTCTCTTTCGCGGTGAAAGGACATGATTGCGCCGAAAAAAGGGAACCCCTTACGGAAACACCTTCTATTTCCGATGCTGAATCCAACCCTGAAGCGAGCGTCGCACCCAAGCACGATGCCGAACAAAAACCGATAGCCTGGTCGCTGTTTATCCGAAAAATAGACGCTTCTACTTATGAGCTCGACCTCAGCGCCAAACCCGATTCGGAATGGATACTGCTCTCGCCCGAAGAAAAAAATATTGCTGTACCCACCCGCATCGATATACGGCTTCCCGAAGGATTTACCCGCGAAGGCGAGTGGCAGTTTGACACCGAAAAAGCGGTGCAGCGCTCGTTCGCAAAAGGCAAGTTCCGTGGCTTCGACAAAGAAATTCATTTTGTGCAACGCCTGAAAGTGCTGCCCGAAGACTCTCTCAAAATGGCTTCGGTAGAAATAAACCTTTCTTACTCGGCCGCTTCTGACGACCAATGGCTCGAACGATCCGAAGCGTTTGTCATTCCGGCCAACCTCCATCAAGCCAAAGCCGATGGAGCCGCTAAAGCAGATACCTCGCTGCTGCTGATTTTTTTGGCCGCTTTCCTCAGCGGATTTGTAGCCCTGCTCACACCCTGCGTGTTTCCGATGATTCCGATGACGGTGAGCTTCTTCATGAAAACGAGCAAGTCGAGGAAAAAAGCCGTTTCCAACGCGCTCATCTACGGCTTTTCAATTGTCGCTATTTATGTATCGCTCGGTTTGGCTGTAAGCGCGATCTTCGGCTCGGATGCGCTTAACGCGCTTTCTACGAATATCTATTTTAACCTCGCGCTGTTTGTGCTGCTTATCGTATTCGCCCTTTCTTTCTTAGGCGCTTTCGATATTGTACTGCCCAGCTCCTGGATAAATGCTGCCGACAAGCAAGCCGATCGCGGAGGACTCATCGGCATCTTTTTCATGGCCTTCACCCTGGCGCTGGTTTCGTTTTCCTGTACCGGTCCTATTATAGGTAACCTGCTGGTGATTGTGAGCGACCTCGGATTTATGGGGCCCTTTATGGGAATGCTCGGCTTCTCGATGGCACTGGCGCTGCCGTTTATGCTGTTTGCTATTTTCCCCGGATGGCTTAATTCTATGCCGCAATCGGGCGGATGGCTCAACACGGTGAAAGTAAGTCTTGGCTTTTTGGAACTGGCGCTGGCTTTCAAATTTCTCTCCAATGCCGATCTCGTCATTCAGGCGCACCTGCTCGAACGCGAGCTCTTCCTTGCTATTTGGATAGCGATCTTTTCGCTTTGGGGACTCTACCTGCTCGGTAAATTACGCCTCGCTCACGACGGCGAACAGTCTTACATTTCGACCGGAAGACTAATGGTAGCCGTGGCGGTCTTCTCTTTCGTGATTTACCTGCTGCCCGGAATGTGGGGCGCGCCGCTGAAAAAGATCGCCGGATTCCCGCCCCCCCTGCACTACAGCGAATCGCCCTACGGAGTAGGTGCCGCCGGCCCTTCGCCCGACCAAAAGCTACCCGAACACGCTTCTTACGGTCCGCACCAATTAGTGGTTTTTCACGATTACCACCACGCGCTGGAATACGCCAGGTTATCCGGTAAACCGCTGCTGATCGATTTCACCGGACTGGCCTGTGTCAACTGTCGCCGCATGGAAGACAATGTATGGTCGGCTCCCGAAGTGCTCGAAATTTTGCGCAACGAGGTGGTGATCGCTTCGCTGTATGTAGATGAAAAAACAGCACTGCCCGAATCAGAACACTACGTCTCTGCATTTGATGGGCGCAGTATAAAAACCGCCGGACAAAAATGGAGCGACCTCCAAAAAACCCGCTACCAAAGCAATTCACAGCCTATGTACCTTATCCTCGACCATGCCGAAAACACGATGAACGGCTCGGCCAGCTACGAACAGCACGGCACCATTGCGCTGTTCCACACCTGGTTGGAAGAAGGAATCCGAAATTTCAAAGAAGGTAACACAGAATACCGCCCGGTAATGACCGCCGTAAGCGAATGAAGCTGCCTTCGTTTCTTCAAACCGCATAAAAAAAGGGGCTGAAAGTATTTTCAGCCCCTTTTTACGTTCGCTACGCAGCGATTAACAAAATTCGTCGTAAGCCGCTTTCAGGTTTTCGGCAATCATCTCGGCATTGCGCCCTTCGATGTGATGACGCTCCAGAAAATGCACCAGCTTGCCGTCTTTGAACAGCGCCACCGCAGGCGAAGACGGAGGGTAAGGAAGGGTGTATTTACGCACCTGATCGACCGCATCGCGATCCACTCCTGCAAATACGGTGAAAAGATGTTGCGGAACTTTCGCATGACCAAGCGAATGCTTTACTCCGGGACGCGCCGCACCGGCCGCACAGCCGCATACGGAGTTTACCATTACCAATGCGCTGCCCACCTCTTTCAAGGCGGCATCTACCTGCGCCGCGTCGAGCAGCTCGGTAAAACCGGCATCGGTAAGGTCTTTTTTCATGGGGGCTACTAAATCGGGAGGATACATAATGGGGTGTTTTTATGCAGTTAATGACTCTACGTGAGAACCAATACAGGAAAAAGGCGGTGTTTCACACCCGAAACCTGTGGGTTCAATGCTACAAAGTTACGAATAATGTCGGTACAATAATCCGGAACGGAGGTGGCCGGGAAAGGAAAGCGAAGTTTCAGGATGGCTGAAAAGAGACTTGGAGGATAAGGGAGTGGGGCTTATCTTGTAACCGGGTGGAGGGTGGGGCGTCTGCACAAAAAAACGCGGCTTCCTTTCAAACCGAAAGCACCTTTATTCCAAACTCCACTCGACCCCTTCTTTGGTGTCTTTCAGCACTATGCCCGCTTCTTTTAGGCGATCACGAATGGCATCTGCCAACGCGTAATTTTTTTCAGACTTTACCTGCTGACGAAGCGCAATAAACGCTTGCATTAAGCCCTCTACCAGCTCGGTATTTTGTCCTCCGGCCGTTTCGCGACGAAAACCCAGCACGTCAAACACAAAACCCGTAAACGCGTTTTTCAAGGTGTCCAAATCCTGAGCGGTAAGCTTCAACTTCAATTCTGCTGCGCTGTTGATGATGCGCACGCCCTCAAAAAGCTGGGCTATCAATACCGGACAATTAAAATCATCGTTCATGGCTTCGTAACAACGCTGCACAAAAGCCGGAATATCAGTTTCAGAAACCTCCGAAGCTTTGATCCGATCCAATGTATCGACCGCAGCCATCAGCCTTTTATAGCCTTTTTCTGCCGCTTTCAACGCCTCGTTCGAAAAGTCGAGGGTGCTGGCATAATGCGATTGGAGCATGAAAAAACGTACGGTCATTTCGGAATAGCCCTGATCCAGCAAGGGATGATCGCCCGACACCAACTGATCGGGAAGGAACGAATTACCCAAAGCCTTGCTCATTTTCTGCCCGTTCACGGTCAGCATATTACCGTGCATCCAATAACGTGCGGGCTTTTCGCCGGTGCAGGCCACGTTCTGTGCAATCTCACATTCGTGATGCGGAAACTTCAAGTCCATACCACCGCCGTGAATGTCAAACGTTTCGCCCAAATACCGCGTGCTCATCGCCGAACACTCCAGGTGCCAGCCCGGAAATCCTTCGCCCCAGGGCGAAGGCCAACGCATGATATGCCCCTTTTCAGCCTTTTTCCAAAGCGCAAAATCATACGGGTTTTTCTTTTCTCCCTGCCCTTCAAGGTTATCGCGCGTGTTTTCAAGCAGCTCGTCAAGCACACGACCCGAAAGGATTCCGTAATCTTTTTTATCCTCGTTGTATTTCAGCACATCGAAATAGACCGAACCGTTTACTTCATACGCATATCCGTTGGCCAAAATTTCCTGCACCATCCGAATCTGCTCAATGATATGCCCCGTAGCCGTAGGCTCTATGCTCGGCGAATGCAGGTTAAAACGCTCGGTAACCCGGTGAAAGTCGTTGGTATAAAGCTGCACGACCTCCATCGGCTCCTTATTTTCCAAACGGGCTTTACGCGCTATTTTATCTTCTCCGTGATCGGCATCGTCCACCAAATGACCCACATCGGTAATGTTACGCACATACCGCACTTTGTACCCGATAAAGGTTAGGTAACGAAACACGATGTCGAACGTGAGAAAAGTACGCACATTGCCCAAATGTACATTGCTGTAAACGGTAGGTCCACACACATACATCCCCACATAGGGCGGATTAAGCGGTTCGAAACGTTCTTTCTTACGGGTGAGGGTATTATAGAGGTAAAGCGCTTGTGTCATTTTTCAAAAATAACGAGAATTTACAGAGGGTAGAACGAAAGGCTGTAAAATAAAACTTCCGGTAAAACGGCGTAAAGCATTAATGTTTTACCTGCTCACGCAAATTACGCCACATGCTTTCCACCATCTTTTCCAAATTGGTTTCGGGTTTCCAGCCCCAGTCGCGGTGCGCCACGCTGTCGTCTATCACCTGCGGCCAGCTATCGGCAATAGCCTGACGAAAATCAGGGGCATAGCTAATCCTGAATTCGGGAATATGCACGCGAATAGCCGCAGCCAACTGATCGGGGGTAAAGCTGAGTCCGGCCAAATTATAGCTCGAACGAATGCTGATCCGATCGGCATCGGCCTGCATTATTTCGATCGTCGCACGGATAGCATCTTCCATGTACATCATGGGCAACAAGGTGTTTTCCGAAAGGAAACATTCGTAACTGCCCGTTTTGAGCGCCTGATGAAAAATATCTACGGCATAATCGGTGGTACCGCCGCCCGGTAAGGATTTGTATCCTATAAGTCCCGGGTACCTCAAGCTTCTTACATCTACGCCGTATTTCTGAAAATAATATTCGCACCAACGCTCCCCCGCCTGCTTGCTGATACCGTACACAGTAACGGGTTCCATCACAGTATGCTGGGGCGTACCTAACCTGGGTGTAGTAGGGCCGAACACGGCTATCGAGCTGGGCCAGTAAACTTTACGGATAATCTTCTCGCGGGCCAGCTCCAATACATGAAAAAGGCTGTTCATGTTGAGCTCCCATCCAAATGCAGGGTTTTTTTCGGCAGTGGCAGAAAGTAAAGCCGCCAGCAGGTAAACTTGCGTAACTCCGTGTTTTCTGACAATTTCGCCCAAACGGGCTTTATCCAGCACATCCAACTGCTCGTAGTATTCTTCTCCGCTATCGTTCGCTTTCAGGTCGCAGGCAATAACCTGCGAAGTGCCGTATAGCTTACGAAGCGCTTCAACCAGTTCGGTTCCAATCTGTCCGCGCGATCCTATCACGAGTATTTTTTCGGTAGCTGCCATCTGTTCTATTTTGGGGCTAAAAATAGTTTTTTTCTGCATGGATTAATGGCTGCGCTCGCCAGACGGTAAAAGTTTGGTAAATTTGCATCTTCTAACTCCATATTCATGCAAAATATGGCCCTTCACAACAAATACGACAAAGCCACTTTATTGCGCCAGCTCGAAGCCGAACCTTTCAGGCGCATTACGTTTTCCTTTTACCGGTATGTCATCCTCAACGAGCCCGACATGCTGCGCGATACGCTTTATGCCGAATGGCAGGAGCTGGGTGTGCTCGGACGCATCTACCTGGCCAAAGAAGGTATTAACGCCCAGTTGAGCGTACCCGAACACCACCTTGATACGTTTCGCGAAAAACTTTTCGCGCGCGAGGAATTTCGCGATATTCCGTTCAAAATCGCGGTACAAGACGATGGCAAATCTTTTCTGAAGCTTATCGTAAAGGTGCGGCATAAAATCGTAGCCGACGGACTCGACGACAGCGCATTCGATGTCACCAACGTAGGCACGCACCTCTCGGCCCGCGAATTTAACGAAGCACTCAACCAACCCGACACTATCGTGGTCGATATGCGCAACCATTACGAAAGCGAAGTGGGGCGTTTTGAAGGCGCTATCTGTCCGCCGGCCGATACTTTCAAAGAAGAGCTTCCTATGGTGCTCGATGAGCTTAAAGGGAAAGAGGAGCAAAAGGTGCTGCTCTACTGCACCGGTGGCATCCGTTGTGAAAAAGCCAGCGCTTACCTGCGCCACCACGGGTTTAAAGACGTGAACCAACTGCATGGTGGTATTATCGACTACGTGCGTCAGTTGAAAAATGAAAACCTGCCTTCCCGTTTTATCGGCAAAAACTTTGTCTTTGACCAGCGCATGGGCGAGCGTATTACCGACGACGTGATTGCCTCCTGCCACCAATGCGGCGCTCCCTGCGACAACCATACCAATTGCCGTAACGACGATTGCCACCTGCTCTTTATCCAGTGCGACAACTGCCGTGAATTGTACAATGGCTGCTGTACACCAACCTGCAAGGATATTGCGCTGATGCCCGAAGAAGCACAGAAAAATTTGCGCCGGGGCGCGCGCAAGCTACATGCCCATGCGGTGTTTAAAAGTCGTCTGCGCCCCAATTTGGGCGAAATTATCCGCTTGCAGAAAACACCCGAAGAGCCTTAATCAGGCTTGCATTTGCCCTGCCCGTTTTTTACATTTGTAGCTATGCGGCCCCTTTACACTTCTTCACGGTTTCAGTACACAAACCTGAAGCGCATCACCAAGCGTAATCCGGAATGAACCCGGCCGCAAGACAGCTTATGCCTGTTTTACAGGGTTATGACCCTATTCAACGCTTGTTCGTTCAACTTTTTTAACCGAATCTTATGCCTGTTTACCATAAACTCGGAAACATACCCGCCAAACGGCACACGGTTTTCCGCCCCTCGGGCGATCGGCTGGCTTACGAGCAGCTTTTCGGCACAGAAGGCTTCAGCGGAATGTCGTCGTTGCTGTACCACGTGCACCGTCCTACGCAGGTGAAAGAAATACTCCGCTCGTATAGCGTTGCACCCAAAATCGCCGAAGCGCACAACATCAAATCGATGCTGCTCAAAGGCTTTGACGTAGCTCCGGCCAGCGATTTTTTAGAAAGCCGCAAGCTCTTGCTGGTCAATAACGATGTGCTGATAGGGCTGGCCGCGCCCACCCAATCGCTTACGCAGTATTTCTACAAAAATGCCGATGCCGATGAAATGATCTTTGTCCACAAAGGCAGCGGTAAGCTCCGCACTTTCATGGGGAATATTCCCTTCGAATACGGCGATTACCTCATCATTCCACGCGGTATGATTTACCAGATAGAATTTGACACCACAGACAACCGTCTGCTCTATTTGGAATCGATCCATCCCATTTACACCCCCAAAAGGTACCGCAACAGCTTTGGCCAACTGCTCGAACACTCTCCTTTCTGCGAACGCGACCTCAAGCTGCCCACCGAGCTCGAAACTTTCGATGAAAAAGGCGACTTTGTGATCAAAATCAAAAAAGAAGGCCATATCCATGAAGTAGTGTATGCCACGCATCCCTTCGATGTGGTAGGATGGGACGGCTACAATTTCCCTTACGGATTCTCGATCCACAATTTCGAACCCATCACAGGAAGGGTACACCAACCCCCACCCGTGCATCAAACCTTCGAAACAGGTGCTTTCGTGATCTGTTCTTTCTGTCCGCGCCTGTACGATTATCACCCCGACTCCATTCCCGCACCCTACAACCACAGCAACATCGACAGCGATGAAGTGCTGTATTACGTGGACGGTGACTTTATGAGCCGGAACAACATCGAACAGGGCCACATCACCCTGCACCCGAAAGGTATTCCGCACGGCCCTGCGCCGGGAGCAATGGAACGCAGCATCGGGCAAACCGAAACACAAGAGCTTGCCGTGATGATCGACACCTTCCGTCCGCTGATGGTCACCGAAGAAGCCATGCGCATAGACGATGGCAAGTATTACAAGTCCTGGACCGAATAAAACCCAGACAACTCATTTTTTAGAACCTCAAAAAAAGAACACAGCCCATGACTAAAGATAACACCTCCCTCCAGCTCGAAAAAGTAGTACCCGAGGCCGAAGATTTTCTGCCACTTCTCGGTACCGATTACGTGGAGCTTTATGTAGGCAACGCCAAACAGGCCGCCCATTATTACAAAACCGCCTTCGGATTCCAGTCGCTCGCGTATGCCGGACTCGAAACCGGTGTGAAAGACCGCACCTCTTACGTGCTGCAACAAGACAAAATCCGTTTGGTGCTGACCACACCCCTGAATCCCGAAAGCCCTATCAACGAACACCTTCGTGCCCACGGCGACGGAATTAAAGTAGTGGCTCTTTGGGTGGACGATGCCCGCAAAGCCTGGGAAGAAACCACTAAACGCGGCGCAAAATCATTTCTTGAGCCGGTAGTGGAAAAAGACAAGGACGGAGAAGTGGTACGCTCAGGTATCCATACCTACGGCGATACCGTGCATATTTTTATCGAACGTAAAAACTACAATGGCTTGTTCCTGCCCGGCTTCAAAGCCTGGAAAAGCGAATACAACCCCAAACCCACGGGTCTGAAATACATCGACCACATGGTGGGCAACGTAGGCTGGGGTGAAATGAACCAATGGATAGAGTTTTACGCCAAAGTAATGGGATTTGCCCAGCTTATCTCTTTCGACGACAAAGACATTTCTACCGACTACACAGCGCTGATGAGTAAGGTGATGAGCAACGGCAACGGTCGCATCAAATTTCCCATTAACGAGCCCGCCGAAGGAAAGAAAAAATCACAGATCGAAGAATACCTCGATTTCTACGGAGGCCCGGGTATTCAGCACATTGCCGTAGCGACCGACAACATCATCGAAACCGTAAAAGACCTGCGCAGCCGTGGGGTAGAATTCCTGTTCGTGCCCTCGACTTACTACGAAGGTATCCTTGACCGTGTAGGTGAAATCGACGAAGACCTGGAACCGCTCAAAGAGCTTGGTATTCTTATCGACCGCGACGACGAAGGGTACCTGCTCCAGCTTTTCAGCAAACCCATACAAGACAGACCCACACTCTTTTTCGAAATTATCCAGCGCAAAGGCGCCAAATCGTTCGGAAAAGGTAACTTCAAAGCCCTGTTCGAAGCTATCGAGCGCGAGCAGGAGCTGCGGGGCACGCTCTAAAAACCGTTTTTCCTCATTCAAGACCCGCTCCAAAGGCGGGTCTTGGTATTTTTAGGATACAGAAGCACTGAGTTTTGCACCAGACTTGAAAGAACAACGATAAAGGCTATTTTTGTAATGACTAAGCCCTTTCAGATGAAAAACTTCCTTTTTACGCTACTGCTTGGTACGCTTATCAGTACCGTATCCTGCCAATCTCCCTCCGAAACAGGCACAGCCACACAGCCGGAAACCCCTGCGCCACAAGCGCCACAGGCCATCGCCCCGAACCCCAACGCCAGCATGAAAGACGGCGAAAACGAACTCTATTATCCCAACGGCAGGCTCAAAATGAAAGGCGAAATACGCGATAGCAAACGTCAGGGCTTGTGGACAAGCTGGTACGACTCGGGCATAAAATGGAGCGAAGACACCTATTCGATGGGCGTCAAAGACGGGCGAACCACCTCTTTTTACCCCAACGGGCAGGCTCGCTACATAGGCTATTATACCAATGATGTACGCAGCGGAATTTGGCGTTTTTATGACGAAGAAGGCAATCTGATCAAAGAAGAAAACTACAGTCCGAAGGATTGATCCCGAAGGAAACCATATCGCAAATTATTGAAACCGCCCGCATAGAGGAGGTGATCGGCGATTTTATTTCACTCAAAAAAAGAGGGGCTAACTACCTCGGCAACTGCCCCTTCCACAACGAAAAAACTCCTTCTTTTACGGTCTCTCCGACCAAGGGAATCTACAAATGCTTCGGTTGCGGCGCCGCCGGCAACTCGGTCAACTTCGTGATGGAACACGAGCATTTCTCCTATCCCGAAGCCCTGCGTTACCTGGCCGCCAAGTACCAAATTCACGTCGAGGAAGAAGAACGTACGCCCGAAGAGACCCAACGCGAAAACGCTCGCGAAAGCCTGTTTGCCGTATCGACTTTTGCACAACGGCATTTTACACAAAACCTGTTCGACACCGAAGAAGGAAAAGCCGTAGGACTCTCCTATTTCCGCGAACGGGGCTTTTCGCTCGATACGGTCAAAAAATTCCAACTGGGTTACGCCGTCGAAAAAAGCGACGACCTGCTAAAGGCTGCACAGCAGCAAGGCTATCAGCTCGAACTTTTTGAAAAAACCGGGCTCCTCAAACAACGGGACGAGCGCTGGTTCGATTTCTTCCGCGGAAGAGTGGTTTTCCCCATCCACAACGTAACCGGAAAAGTGATCGCTTTCGGCGCACGCACGCTGAAAACGGACAAAAAAGAACCCAAGTACCTCAACAGTCCGGAGACCGAAATCTACATCAAAAGCAATATTCTCTACGGGATTTATTTCGCCAAAAAAGCAATCATCGCACAGGATAATTGCTTTCTCGTAGAAGGTTATACCGATGTGGTTTCGCTGTTTCAGGCCGGAATAGAAAATGTGGTGGCCTCCAGCGGCACTTCGCTGACTACCGAGCAAATACGGCTTATCAAGCGTTATACAAAACAGATCACAATTCTGTACGACGGCGACACGGCTGGTATAAAAGCATCTTTCCGAGGCATCGATATGATCCTCGAAGAGGGCATGAACGTAAAGGTGCTGCTTTTCCCCGACGGAGAAGACCCCGACTCTTTTGCACGCCGCGTTTCGACCGAAGAGCTTTTCCGTTTTATCGAAGAAAATACACGCGATTTTATTCTTTTCAAAACCGGGATTCTGCTCAAAGAAGCACAGCACGACCCGGTAAAAAAAGCCTCGCTGATACGCGATTTAGTCACTTCGATCGCGCTTATTCCCGACCCGATTACGCGCTCGGTGTATATAAAAGAATGCAGCAAGCTCTTCGAAATGGCAGAGCAAACGCTGATTCAGGAGCTGAATAAAATACGCCGCGAAAAATCGGCGAAAAAAGCCGGTGCCGACCTGCCCTATTCGCCCGAAACAGCAGCTACGCAAACGCCCGAGCTATCCTTAGAAGTTGAAAACGAGCTGCTGCCGCAGGAACGCGATCTGATTCGAATCTTGCTTAACTACGCAGATAGGGAACTACAGTTCGAAATCGAAAATGAGGAGGGAAAGAAAGAAGCGCTGCACACTACGGTAGCCGAATTTATCCTTCACCAGCTCCATAGCGACGATCTGAAACTGGAAAACCCCGAGTTTTCTGCCATTCTGGAAGAATACGCCCTGGCGCTCGACGAGGATCTGATCCTGATGCAGGCACATTTTTTGGGAAAAGCCGACGGCAGTGCCAAAACCGCAGTCGATATGGTGGTTTCGCCTTACACGCTGAGTCCGCACTGGCGCGAAAAACACCTGATTTTTACCACTACCGAAGAACAAAAGATAAGCCAGTTAGTGCGCAATGCGGTGTATTCTTACAAGCTGAAAAAAGTGATGCAGCTTATATACCGTATCCAGGACGAATTAAAAAAAGATTCGCTCAGCGAAGAAAGGCTGAACGCCCTGCTCGAAGAGCAGTTGATATGGCTGGAAGTGAAAATGCTGCTCTCGGCCGAGCTGGGAAGGATTATCATAAAATAACCCGTCTGTTTATTCTATATGCCATTCCAACTCCACATCCCAGTTGGATCGGATCGTAATCGGCTCGTCGAAATACAGTACTTTTTCAGGCTGCCTGCGCTCGCGAAAATCGCCCGTATCCCAGCGTCCGTTGCCGTTTTCGTCGTACACTAACCTCAGCTTATAATTGCCGGGATCCATGTGCGTCAAGGTCCAGGAAGCAGTACCCGCACCGCGCAGCTCACGCAGCATACGTCCCTGCGCATCGAGCAACTGAAGAAAATAAGGACGATCCGATGCGTCTTTGACCGCAAATTTCAGCACCCCGTAATATTCTTCTTTGCGCGACATAAAAGCAAGCCGCAACGTGTCGTTTTTCTGCCCGTAAATATCGGTGAAGGCGCCCGGTTCAATGTGCAGCATATACCCCACACGCGGATATTCGAGGAAATCGTATTCCAGTGCCAAACTAAGGCTGTTTTTTTCGGCCCATGCAACCGTAAGCGGCAGCGAATCGCGGTAAAAACGGATTCGGCTGGTGTCGGTATGCAGCAGCGGATTATCGAAACGCAAGAGCAACTTTTGGGTAAGCCCAAAATCGGAACGCACATTGTGGTTGATTTTCAGCGCTTGTTTTTCCTGCTTTTCGGCTTTACGCGCATCCCAATACACCCGCACGGTATCGGTATAACGGTTGGCGGTATCTGCCACAGCTACGTAAGCCTCGCCCGGCCCCGAAGGCTGAATCCAATAGTACAGGGTGTCTTTCCCTTCCGAAATTTCTTCGTAAAAAGGTTTTTCATGCCCCGAGGTATCGGTAAAGCCCAACGAAGGATTCCAGGATACCTGCGGCGTTTCAATCGGCCGGTTCATGACCAGCATGAGTCGCCCCGGTAAATCAAACTGCGATTTTTTGACATATTGCTTCTCACGATCTTCTTTAAAAAGATAGAGCGCATAAGAAGAGGCAGCAGCAGGACCACCCTCGACGGTAATGGGTTCGTCCCAAAAAGCGGCTTCTTCCGAGGGTTGGTCAAACAGATAATTGCCGTTGCCGTCGCGCAAGGCCACCAACGTATAGCTGCCTTCTCGAATATGGCTGATGCGATAATTCCCTTTTTCATCGGTTACCGCAATATATTCGGGTTTTCGGGCAAGAAGCACCGAGTCCTGGTCGGCGGGATAAAGCATTACCCACACGCCTTTTTGAGGAGCTAAGCTATACGCATCGCGTATCCTGCCACGGATCTGTCCCGAATCGAGCTCAGAGCCGGTAGAAAATACGTATTGCAAATCGCCGGCTACATTGCCTTCGGCCAAATCGACTACCGAATTACCAAAGCTGATGGTATAGGTAGTATTGGCTTTGAGCGTACCCGTCCATTCCATGCGAAGCTCTTTTCCTTTGGCGACAAATGTGGGCTTGGGGTCGATAGCGGGCGAAATAAGAATTTGCTGCGAAGGATTGTTGACCCGCACATATTCATCAAATACAAAAAGAATACGATTGCCGGTAAAATTTACGCTACGGTTGGAGGGAAATGTACGCAGGGTGTCGAAACGCGGCGGGAGGAGGTCTTTTTCTCCTCCGGTGGGCGCCACCATTTGCGCGCAGCCCTGCCATACCAGCAGAAAAGCCAAAAAAGCTATACGGATTACCTGTTGCATCTCAATACCATTGGCCAATAAGCGCGGCCACCTGCTCCAGGTAAATCCGGTCGGTTTCGACAAAATCGTGGAGCTTATCGCTGTCCACATCCAGCACCATCACTATTTCTTGTTGCGCATTGTAAACCGGTACTACTATTTCGGATCGGGAAAGGCTGCTACAGGCGATATGACCGGGAAAAGCTTCTACATCGGGTACCAGCACGGTCTCTCCTTTTTCCCAGGCATAGCCGCATACTCCTGCTCCACGGCGAATACGGGTACAGGCCACCGGCCCCTGAAAAGGCCCCAGCACTAAGTCCTGATCACACACGCTATACACGCCTACCCAAAAAAAATCGAACGTTTGCTTCAGCGCCGCCATCACATTGGCGAGGTTGGCCGTCTTATCGGTTTCGCCTTCGGTAAGCGCGCGAAGCTGCGGCAAAAGTGTACGGTATTTTTCTACACGCGTAGCGGTACGATCCACATAAAGCTCTTCGGCCATTCGGAATGAGTTCTAAAGCGCTAAAGATCGAATTATTCTTCCAAAGACCCAAGCCATTTAGCCATCCCTTTTTTCCAAGCAATGGAAAACGAAAAAAAAGGGGCGCTCATACCTCGATTGTCAGCTCCGTACATTTTTACCCCAAAAGTTTGACGGTAGCCCGCCCCCACGCCAAGCGACAGGGTTCGCCACAGGGGGACGTTCACATTCACCCCCATATCGGCCAGGAAGAAATACGAGGTAGCAGGAGCAGTAGCTCTAACACCGGGTCCACGTGCGCTGGCAAAACCGAAGCCCAAATGCGTGGGAAAAGAAAAGCGGAGAAAATCGGAGGCTTTTGCCACAGGACGAATAAGTAGAGATTGGTAGTAGGTCACTATCTCGAACCGCTCACGAAGGGAGTGCTCGCGCATATCGGCACTGCCCATCGTTACCGAAAGCCCCACCTCCAGCTTATCTTGTTCTTTCGTCCAAACCGAGGTAATGGTATGAAGTTGCGCAGGCTGATGGCTGAACGAAGAAATGCGGTATTCGTAACCAAGCTCCTCGGCCAACGCCCCCCCACTCAAAGCGAAAAAAGAAAGCATATAGGGATATTGCGCCCGAAGCGGCAGCGCACAGCACGCAAATAAGCACAGAATAACAAGTTTTCTAAATAGCGGCGCTTTCATATCCGGCAAGTTAATGCAGCACAGCGAAAAACGCATCCGTTGATCACCGTATTTATCCTCTCCGATCGGCCGAATGTACGTTTATTTACGACGGTTCACCGTGTAATTGACCAGTCCTTCGAGCGAACGCCGGGCAGGCGAATCCGGAAAGGTGTAAAGCAGCTCCAACGCTTTGTGCTTGAACTCGTGCATACGGGCAGCCGCATACTGTACGCCATTACCGGCCAGCACAAAGTCGATCACTTCCTGTACTTTTTGGGGATTTTCGTTCTCGTTGCGGACGATATTTACGATGCGCCGCCGGGTGGCCCGATCTACATCCCGCAAGGCATGGATCAGCGGGAGAGTCATTTTGCGCTCACGAATATCAATCCCGGTCGGTTTTCCTATTTCTTCACCGCTGCCGTAATCAAAAATATCGTCTTTTAGCTGGAAAGCCATACCGACGTGTTCACCAAACTGTTTCATGCGCGCCACCTCCTCGTCGGATGCACCGGCCGCCGAAGCGCCCGAAGCACAGCAGGCCGCCACCAAAGAAGCGGTTTTCTGGCGGATGATGTCGTAATAAATTTCTTCGGTAATATTCAGCTTGCGCGCTTTTTCAATTTGAAGCAGCTCCCCCTCGCTCATTTCTCTCACGGCCTGCGATACAAGCTGCAAAACCCGATGCTCGCCGTGCTCAACCGCCAGCAGAAGTCCGCGCGAAAGCAGGTAATCGCCTACAAGTACGGCAATCTTATTTTTCCACAGGGCATTGAGCGAGAAAAATCCACGACGTTCGTTCGAATCGTCCACCACATCGTCGTGTACCAAAGTTGCCGTATGCAACAGCTCAATCAGCGAGGCCGCCACGTACGAAGATTCGGTTACCTCACCCACTACACGCGAAGAAAGAAACACAAACATAGGGCGCATCTGCTTGCCCTTGCGCTTGATGATGTAATGGGTAATTTTGTCGAGCAAAGCGGTATTGCTCTTCATCGACTTCCTGAAATGAAGCTCAAATTGCTCCATTTCCACTACAATAGGCTGCTTTATTTCTTCTATACCCTGCATCGGCAGGCAAATATAGGCTAAAAACCGGGCTGCAATGCGGTTCGGTTAAGGTTTTTGACCCGACAAATCGAGCTGGCCGAATTTGTACCGCTTACCCCGCTGACTGAATATCACCAGTTTACTGGCCGAAGGCTGATAATTGAGCTTCGGACGAAGGATAAGGCCTATATCGCGCGAAGAAAACAAGGGGCGGTAGGTCAGGCCCCCCTGCCGATCGAGACTCACAAGCGTAGCCACCGCCTTCGAAGGCTTGTTCATGGAGCTGATGCGCGCGCCGGCCTGTCTCTGCTCAGGGGTATTTCGGGAATGATCGTTAAAAAGGATATACACGTTTCCCTCATAATGCCCCAGGGCGTAAGAGGAATAATAGCCGCCGTCGTTGGTGGACATCTGACGCTTGGGAATTTTTTTGGTCCATTCAATAGCCCCTTCGCTGTTTACGCTTACCACTATCAGGTCGTTGTAATAATACTGGTAGTTGTAATTAGCCGGAGAAGAATAATAAGGCGAATAGCTCCAGGGATACCCGTAGGGCCCATATCCAAAAGGATCGCTGTAAGAATACACCACCACCATATAATATTGCTCGGCTACAAAAAGCGCGCTGCCGTCTTCGCGCACCACAAAATGATCGAAATAAAAATCGGAAAGCTCCAGCCCTTTTTTGACTTTTCGTTCGGGCAAAAACTCACGCATAAAGTTAGGCTCAAACGCCTTTAGATTCTTCGATTTGACTTCGCGTGTTTGCGGATCGATACGCATATAAAAGGTACCGGCAATCGAATATTGCTGCGAGTGACTGTAAAATCCGCCCACCACCAAATCGCCGTTGGGCGCCATTTCGAAAGTAAGCGCCGACACCCATTTGTCGCCCAGGTTCACCTCAAATTCCTTGAGCTTGTTCTCGAACGGATAATAGGCCAGCAGCACGTAAAGATTATTCGGCACACTGTTACGGCCTTCCTGTCCTTTGCGTCGCTCGGTCGCAATAGAGCTAAGCATAAAAATGTTGCCGTGGCGGTCGAGCAGGTAATTCGAGATTTTGAAATACTTGTCTTTGTAAGGAAATTCAAGCTCTTTGGCCCAACGCAGATTCATGCCCGAATCATATACGCGGTAAGAAAATTTTTCGTCGTTGTACCGCTCAAACGGAGCCGAATGCACCACGAGCAACAAACGCTGATCGTCTGATTCGACCAACTGAAAACCCGGCATCTTGCGCGAAGAGGGCGCAGGTATCCGCGCTATCTCGACAGGGTCTCCTTCGTAGCTCAACCCGGCCGAAATAGCCAGGCCATACACCTGCTGGGTACGGGTCTCGGAATGGTAAATGGAGCAAAACAGCCAAAGCCGGCCACCCAGCAACAGAATGTCTTCAAACACGCTCTGCTGGTTTTGGATAAATGGCAACTCAAACTCGGCTGTCTGTTCGGAACTGACGGTTTGCCCCGAATACCGCTCAATAATAAATAGTGTGCTGCCACGGCGAGTGGACTGCTTTACCACGTAAAAATTTTCGCTCTCGTCGCTGAGCATACCCGAAATACGGATGCGCTTCTGAAACCTCGATTCGCTGCCCCATTTCACCTCGGGTGCCTGAGCCGAAAGCCCGGTACACAGCAGCAAAGCAAGCAGACAAAGGATGTAGCTATTTAAGTACCGCATTGTTTTTGTTGGCTAATTGTCCGCAAGCGGCATCGATGTCTTTACCCCTACTGCGGCGTATATTGACTACGATGTTCCGCGACTCCAAAAAGTCGGCAAAAGCCTGCACCTTTTGAGGAGAAGCCTGCTGGTAAATGCCATCATCGATCGGATTGTACTCAATGATATTCACCTTGCAGGGCAGGTGTCGGCAAAAATCGGCCAGCTCGCGTGCATCGGCAATCTGATCATTAAAATCGCGGAAAATAATGTATTCGAACGTAACGCGTGTGCCTGTTTTTTCATGGAAATACTTCAGCGATTCGGCCAATGCTTCGAGCGAATTTTGCTCGTTGATCGGCATAATACGACTGCGCTTTTCGTCGTTGGCCGCGTGCAGCGACAGCGCCAGGTTAAAGCGAACCGCATCATCGCCCAGCTTTTGGATCATCTTGGCAATGCCCGCCGTCGAAACGGTTATACGCTGCGGCGACATACCCAATCCTTCGGGCGAAGTGATCTTTTCGACCGATTCGAGCGTACTCCGGTAGTTGAGCAAAGGCTCGCCCATGCCCATATACACGATGTTACTCAGCGGAATGCCGTATTCGGCTTCGGCCAACCTGCGCAAAAACACTACCTGATCATAAATTTCGCCCGGATCGAGGTTACGCAGCCGTTTCAATTTTCCGGTCGCACAAAAGGCACAGGTAAGGCTGCAGCCCACTTGCGAAGAAATGCAGGCCGTCATTCGAGAAGCGGTCGGTATCAGTACCCCTTCGACCACGTTGCCGTCGAAAAGCCGGAATGCACATTTGATGGTTTTATCTGCACTTTTCTGACTGTCGGCCAGGGTAAGGGCACGAATCTCGAACCTTTGTTCAAGCTGTTCACGAAGCGGTTTGGAAAGGTTGGTCATCTCGGCAAACGAATGCGCCGATTTCTTCCAGAGCCATTCATATACCTGCCTGGCGCGAAAAGCCTGCTCACCCATTTGGGTAAACTGTGCCTTCAACTCGTCGAACGAAAGCAAACGTATGTCGGTTTTCCGCACCTGTTCCATTCCTGCAAAGATACGAAGTAAAAGGCCATTACGCATGATAGGCCGCCGGAGAAGGTTTTTTATTGCCTGTGGAGGAAAGGGAAGCGGACTGCTGTATATGAGGCGAAAATTTCGTTTTTTTGCAGTCGTCCTAAATAAGGTAATCGTGAAAAGAACCAAAATCAAAGACCTGCTGAAAAGCGAGGCAAACGCACAAACCGTCGTGGTAAAAGGCTGGGTAAGAACCTTTCGCAACAACCAGTTTATCTCGCTCAACGACGGCTCCACGATACATAACATTCAGGCGGTAGTCGATTTTACACAAACCGACGAACAACTGCTCAAACGCATCACCACCGGCGCAGCCCTGTCGGTTACCGGCCGTCTGGTCACTTCGCAAGGCAAAGGACAACAAGTCGAGATTAAGGTCGATACCCTCGAAATATTGGGCGACAGCGACGCGGAAAAATACCCGCTTCAACCCAAAAAGCACAGCCTGGAATTTCTGCGCGAAATTGCCCACCTGCGTTTTCGCACCAGCACTTTCGGGGCGGTATTCAGGGTACGTCACGCCCTGGCGTATGCCATTCACGACTTTTTCCACCAACGCGGTTTTGTCTATCTGCACACTCCTATCCTTACCGCTTCCGATGCCGAAGGCGCCGGAGAGATGTTCAGGGTAACCACGCTCGACCCTGTGCGTCCGCCGCTCAACGAACAGCAGGAAGTAGATTATCGCGAAGACTTTTTCGGGCGGCAGGCCAACCTGACGGTATCGGGGCAGCTCGAAGCCGAGCTGGGTGCCATGGCGCTGAGCGAAGTATATACGTTCGGCCCCACATTCCGAGCCGAAAACTCCAATACCGCACGCCACCTGGCCGAATTTTGGATGATCGAACCCGAAGTGGCCTTCGCCGATATCCACGACAACATGGATTTGGCCGAAGAGTTGCTACGGCACGTAATCGGCTACGCACTCGAACATTGTGCCGACGATTTAGAGTTTTTACGCACCCGCTTGCTGGAAGAAGAAAAGCAAAAGCCCCAGCAGGAACGCTCGGAACTCGATCTTATCCAAAAGCTCCGTTTCTGCCTCGAACAGCGTTTCGAACGCATTACCTATACCGAAGCCATTCAGATTCTGATGGACTCGACTCCGCAGAAAAAGAAAAAATTCCAGTATCCCGTACAGGGCTGGGGTACCGACTTACAGAGTGAGCACGAACGCTATTTGGTCGAAAAACATTTCAAAAAACCGGTCATTCTCATCGATTATCCTGCCGAAATAAAGTCGTTCTACATGCGACAAAACGACGACGGCAAAACCGTAGCGGCGATGGATATTCTTTTCCCGGGAATAGGAGAAATTGTGGGCGGCTCACAACGCGAAGAACGGCTCGATAAGCTCGAACAGCGCATGAAAGCCATGGACATTCCTGCCGAAGAAATGTACTGGTACCTCGACACCCGCCGTTTTGGCACCGCCCCGCACGCAGGTTTCGGACTGGGTTTCGAACGCTTGGTGCTGTTCGTGACCGGAATGGGAAATATCCGCGACGTGATTCCTTTTCCGCGTACTCCGAAAAACTGTGAGTTTTAAGTTCCGGAATTATTCGGCCAACAATTTTTCTATAAACGCTTCGGTGCGGGTAGTAAACTGCTCGTAATAGCTCCCTGTACCCGGGCCGTAAAACCCGGTGTGCACCTTGCGCACATTGCCCTTCTTGTCGATATAAATAGTCGTGGGATATGACATGACATGGTTCAGCATGGGAAGCGCTTTTGCCGCATTTTCTTTTTTGGCTTCGCCGGCTACCAAAAATTCGTACGAAGCTTCGAGATGCGCCTTATGGGTACGGATACCTCGTGCGGCTTCTTCAAAATCGGCCGAACGTTCAAACCCTAAGGCGATAATTTCGAGTCCCTGAGACTGATAACGCTTGTGAAGGGCGGTAAGATAACGGGTTTCGTCCATGCAGTTGGCGCACCAGGATCCCATTATTTGGACAATCACCACTTTGTGGTCGTAGGTCGCCGAAGGATAGCTCACCATTTTACCCTCCAGGTTGGGAAAGGTAAAGCTGAACTTTTCATAGCCCGGTTTCAAAAAAGTAAGCGAATCGGGATTACTTAGCTCAAAATCGGCATTGCGCATCGCAGTCCAGGGTTCCTGCCAGTGTGTGCCTGAATAGAAACGTCCCTGTAAACGGCCTCCCGTATCTAACTGAGCTTCAAACAAAAAGGCATGGCTTCCGTCAAAACCCGATAAAAACAGATTGTTTCCGAACACATTGCCTTCCAAAAAACGATAGTCGCCGGTTTCGGTAATAAAGGTGCCGGTAGCAATGTTTCCCCGCTGCTCAAAAAGTCCGATAGCTTTATACGCTGCCTCGGTACCCGGACTAAATGCAACTTCCCATTTCCCCCCTATGGCCTCGGCGGTCAGCGAAGCATCTCCTGCAAAACGGGTAGCGTGGCCGTAACGCGCTTCGAAAGGAATGAAGTAACCCGCCCGGGTGAGGAGGTGCCAATTGCCCGAAAAATGGGTGGACGAATGAATTACTCCCCTGAACTCACTTTGAAAAAGCGGCAGACTGAACCTCAGGCTGTCGCCTTTTAGTTCTACCGGCAAACTTTCTATGCGCTCTTCTCCGTTACTCACAAGTACATGGAGCCGGTCCTGTTTACGGTACAGCTCGAGAGCAACCGGAATAAGCGTTTCTTTCAGCCTTAATTCCAGGCGCCAGGGTCCTTCGGTAAGCACGTTTTCGGGCAGCGCAACGGGTATATCAGTACTTATGCCTGTACGGGAAGTAGAGCAACCCAACAGCAGGATACACGTCAGGGTAAGGGTTATTAATCGGTACATTTGGCTAAGGTATAATAAGCACGAAAGTATTGATTTGGCCGTAAAGTTTGGGTAATTTAGACCCTAAAAGCAACCTTTAGATTGGATTTTCAGTCTCAAGCCATAGAGAGTAAATGACCGAAGAGCAACTCATCAAGGAATGCAAAGCAGGAAATGCAGTAGCACAGAAAGCGCTTTACGACAGGTTCTCGCGAAAAATGATGGGGGTTTGCCTCCGTTATGCGGGCAGCCGGGAGGAAGCGCAAGACGTGTTGCAGGATGGTTTTGTCAAAGTGTTCGAGAAGCTCGGGTCTTACCTCGGGAACGGTTCTTTTGAAGGTTGGATAAGAAGGATTTTCGTCAACACGGCATTAGACAGCTATCGCCGTAACCGACAGGAAAAGCAGTTGCAGGATATCGATGAGGTGGGTTATGCAGTCGCCTCTTCAGACGATGTAATCGCCGATATTTCGGCGCAGGATTTACTCGAAATGCTCAACCGCATTCCTCCGGGATATCGCATGGTGTTTAACCTCTATGTCATAGAAGGGTATAGCCATAAAGAAATCGCCGATCAGCTACAAATCACCGAAAGCACTTCAAAATCACAATTTTCGAGGGCTCGTTCCTACCTGATCCAACTGCTCGAGAAGCAAAAAATGGTATAACAAAAATTGAAAGCACAAGATCCTATATCAGACGCATTCCGTGAGAAGCTCTCCCAACTGGAAGCCGATCCCGGTCCGGGAGCCTGGGAAGCTATACAGGCCAAAATAGGTGCACAGGCTGCCGCTGGAGGTTCTTCGGCCGTAGCCGCAAGTGCTTCGACCTGGAAAACGCTTCTCATTGCCGCTACTGCCGCTACCGGAATCGGAGCCGGCATCTACTGGTATGTCGCTGCCCCCGAACCGGCAAAAACCGAAACACCGGCGCTCACCCAAACCCTTGAGCCCACTCAGGCAAATACTCCCGAAACGCAGGTTACCGAAAAGGCCGAGGCCGAAATACAGCCAAATACTCCTACACCTGCCCCGCAGCCCCCTGTCGCTTCTGCTTCTACGGTGAATACCCGCCCACAGCAAGACCCTAACTCCGACGTTCCCGAAGGCGCCATGGGCACCGGTTGGGGAAAGAACGGGCGGAGCCTTGCAGCCTACGAGGCCAATGGCACCAGTTCCACTCCGGCAGGCAGTACCGATCAGCCCTCTTCTGTCGAAGATGTTCCGGCTGGCACCTCTGGCAGCAGCAGGCAAGCGCTGACAGCACCCGTACAGCCTTCTACCGCCACTCCGGTGGCTGAAGAAAGTGCCCTGTCGGTACGTATTCTCGCTTCCGAAACGGAAGGCCCGGTTCCCTTCCGGGTAACCTTTAGCCCACAATCGGCCGCTACCCGCTACGAATGGTCTTTCGGCGACGGCAACAACTCGGCAGAGGCCAGTCCTTCGCACGAATTTACCCAAGCCGGTACTTATACCGTGACGCTTACCGCCTACGACGAGCAGGGGCGAAAAACCACCGAACAACTGCGCATCGAAGCCAAAGCCGTTTCGAGCATCGTCGCGGTGAACGTCTTTAGCCCCAACAACGACGGAGTGAACGACTATTTCATGCTCGACGAAAGCCGTACTACGCTCATCGGAGAATTCTTTATTCAGGTCTTTGATCCCTCGGGGAAACTGCTCTTCGAATCGAACGACCTCGCTTTCCGCTGGGATGGACGCGATCGCGAAGGAAGACTCGTACCCGCAGGGGTGTACCGCTTCAGCTATCAGGCGCGCGGAAAGGACGGGAAACCACACGCCCGTGTGGACTATCTCACCATTACGTATTAAGCGTTCCCTACTTTTATCCTTTGGAAAAAAGGGGTCATTTGCGTTACTTTGAATAGTATTATTCTAAACTCAACGCGTATGTTAACTCCTAAAGTAGAAGAAGCCCTTAACCGTCAGATCGAGATGGAAGCGTTCGCCTCGCAGTTTTACCTGGCGATGGCCTCCTGGGCCGAATGCAGCGGATACAACGGAACCTCCCAGTTTCTCTATAAGCACTCTGACGAAGAACGTATGCACATGCTCAAGCTTGTGCGTTATGTGAACGAACGCGGAGGACGCGCCGTTATCCCAGCCTTGAAACAACCGCCTAAAACTTTTGAAGGCATTACCAGCGTATTCGAACAAGTGCTGGAACACGAAATAAAAGTTTCGGCCGAAATCAACAATGTAGTGGATGTCTGCCTCGAAGAAAAAGACTATTCCACCCACAATTTCATGCAGTGGTACGTAGCCGAGCAAATCGAAGAAGAAGCACTTGCACGCAACATTATGGACAAGCTGAAAATGATTGGCAGCGACAAAGGCGGGCTTTACCTCTTCGACCGCGATGTGCAAAACCTCAGCATCCAGTCGGCTTCGAGTCCTATCCGGAATAACGGGTAAAACCTATGTAACTTTTTTAGAAAAAATGCAGCCCGAAAAAAGCTGCATTTTTTCTGCCGTTTTTCGGCAAAAAGGTTTGGTTTTTACGCCATTATCTGCCTCCTCCCTTGTTTTTCACGAAGAAACGCGGTAAATTTGTATCTGCGTCTGGGAAGAGTCGCTAAGCGTCTCTATCACGGGATTAAATCCCTGAAACCAGTCGCTTTTTTTATGTCCTTTCGCCAGTGGTGTACTTCTGTTATATAGACGAATCCGGCACTCCTGAGATTCCGGGAAACACCAGTCACTTTGTTTTAGCCGGCCTGTCAATTCCCATTTCATGTTGGAAATATTGTGAGAAGAATATCTCGAAAATAAAACAAAAATATACACTACAAGATTCAGAAATTCATACCGGATGGATTGTAAGACCTTATCTCGAACAATCTAAAATAACCGGTTTCGAGTTGATGAACTACACCCAAAGACGTCACGAGATTCAAAAACTGAGAAAAATAGAACTATTACGGCTGCAAAAGAGTCCTAATAAAAATCATTACAAACAGACCAAAAAAAATTACCGACAAACAGAAGCCTATATTCACCTGACACATCATGAACGTATTTCTTTCATTCAAGAACTCGCGGATGTAATTGGGAAGTGGTCTTTTGCAAGGCTATTTGCAGAATGTGTAAACAAGATTCACTTTGATCCTACCAGAAGCAAACGCTCCGTCGATGAACAAGCGTTGGAGCAATTGGTTTCAAGGTTTGAACAGTATATGAAAATTGTGAGCAAGAGCACCAAAAACACCCACCTTTTTGGCACATTAATTCACGACAACAACGAAACCGTAGCAAAAAAACATACCGAGTTGATGAAGCGGTTTCACCGACATGGGACTTTATGGACAAGCATTGAACATATAATAGAAACTCCTTTTTTTGTGAATTCTGAACTTACGAATCTCGTTCAAATTGCTGATTTATGCTGCTATGCATTGAGAAGGTATTTTGAAAATAACGAAACAGACTTATTACACAGAATTGAGTCTCGGTTTGATAGGAAAAACGGCAAAATCGTCGGAATCAGGCATTTCACCGATTCAACTTGTCAATGTGTTTTTTGTCATTAATCAATGTATGTTTGTAGGATGGTGAGGTTTTTAATCTCTTTTTTACTCGGAGTTTTCCTTTTCCCCTTCACAGGAGAAGCGCAGCGCGAACGTAAGCACAACACATCCGATCGAAAATCGACATTTACCGCAGCTACACCCACCAAAAAGCAACGCAAGCTCTCCTCTTCTTTTCGTTTCAAACCCTCGGAACGCCGCACTTCGCAAGGAAAAGATGCTTTTGCCGCACCGCCAAAAAAAAACCGGAAAAATCAGGGCGGCGATTATTTTGTGTCGGCCCCGGGCAAAAAGAAAGGCCACACACAGGGCAATTTGTTCCAATCGTCTGCCAGGCCACGCCCCAAAACCGTCACCGGCGACGCCTTTACCGCGCCGCAGCGCGCAGCCGAACGCAAGACACAAAGCGATCCTTTCTCCAAGACAGGAAAATCGAAAGTAGGAAAAGCCGGTACCGGCATGGGCAAAAAACGCCTGTTCCCCAACCGTGAACAACGAAAACGCCAAAAACAGGAATGGTCAGGAACAGATTTTCGCTATTCCTTAACCAAAGTCGATAAACGAAAACGGAAAAAATTGGAACGCGAACCCGAAAGCGGCATCTTTCCCGATAAAATCCTGAACAGCCGTAAAAATTCGGAATCAGATAAGCCCGATCCGAAATACACTAAAAAGAAGAAAAAGAAAGGGCAGATAGAATATCCGAAATAAAAGAAACCACGCTTAGGGATTTTCTGGCGTCCTTTTTTGCCAGTCTTTCCGAAGCTGCGCTGCCGTTTTTCTACTGCCGTCGTGACTCCAGCCCGGAGGGCCAAATACATACATGAATTTCGACTTGAGGTCGGGCGCTTTTTTCACATCGACCCATATACTTTTCCACTCGTGGAAAATCACCTCTTTCGGATGGTGACTTTTAATGTTTTCCGTCAAGCCGTATCGTACTTCTTCTTCTTCTTTGGCGTAAGTACCAAACAGCCTGTCCCAAAAGATAAAGATCATGCCCATGTTTTTATCGAGATAAGGCACATTCGATCCATGATGCACGCGGTGATTGGAAGGTGTGGCAAACACATGTTCGAGCCAGCCCAATTTGCCTACATACTGGGTATGAATGATAATGCCGTAAATCTGTGTGGCCGAATACACAAACATGATGTCGATACCCGAAAAGCCGAGCAACGACAAAGGAATAAAATACACAAAACGGTATAAAGGCTGCAGTACCGAAGAACGGAATCCTACGGTAAGGTTGAACTCTTCGGAAGAATGATGGGTGACGTGTACGGCCCAAAAAAAACGACAGTAATGATCGACCAAATGCAGCAGGTAAAACATAAAATCCTGCGCTACCAGCAATACGAGCCAGTAAAGAATCGGATTCTCCCAGCTCACAAAATGATAGTGGTAAAAGAAATCGAGTACAAAAAGACAAACGCCACGCAACAGGATATCGAGCCCCATGTTGCATAACATAAGGTAAAAATTCTCGAACGTACCCTTTGTGCTGTACTTACCGTGCTGGTGAAAATAGCTGAATAAAATCTCTGCTCCTATCACTACCAGGTAAACCGGTGTGGAGATAAACACCAGCAGCGACTCGCGAAATTCTTCCATGAGACTTATCCTTCGATAAACTCTATATCAAAGTCCACCAAATCGACAAAAGACTGAATACGGTGATCGATTTCATTTTCCTGAAGCGTCAGCAGGCGCTCGGTACCGAATTTTTCGACGGTAAACGAAGCCAGGGCCGAACCGATAATGATGGCCCGCTTCATGTTCTCGAACGAAATGTCGCGCGTATGCGCCAAAAAGCCGATAAAGCCTCCGGCAAAGGTATCGCCCGCTCCGGTCGGATCCATCACCTCTTCGAGAGGCAACGCCGGGGCATAAAACATGTGCTCTTTATCGAACAGCAACGCACCGTGTTCTCCTTTTTTAATTACGACATATTTGGGGCCGAGCTGAAGAATTTTACGCGCCGCTTTCACGAGCGAATATTCGTGCGAAAGCTGACGGGCTTCTTCGTCGTTGATGGTAATTACGTCCACTTTTTTGATCACTTCAAGCAATTGATCCATCGACGATTCCATCCAAAAGTTCATGGTGTCGAGCACCACCAGCTTGGGGCGTTTTTCTATTTGGCGAATCACCTCCATCTGCACCCTCGGATCGAGGTTACCCAACATCAGAAATTCGCAATCCTGATAAGAAGCCGGTACTACCGGCTGGAAATCGGCCAGCACGTTGAGCTGCGTGTCGAGCGTGTCTCTCGAATTGAGATCGTAGTGGTATTTGCCTGCCCAAAAAAAGGATTTCTCTCCTTCACGAACCTGCAAACCTTCCAGCTCTACGCCCCGCGATTTGAGCGTTTCGAGCATGGGCTTGTCAAAATCATCGCCGATAACCGAAATCAGCTTGTTTTTACGGTTGAAATACGAAGCGGCCAGTGAAATGTACGTGGCAGCGCCGCCCACGATTTTATCGGTTTTTCCAAAAGGGGTTTCAATAGCGTCGAAGGCTACGGTTCCAACAATGACAAGACTCATGAAATCAGGTTTTGTGCAAATATACACATCCCGGCGGATTAAGACGAAAAGGCTGCCACACAAGGCGGTAATTTATTCGCCGGTTTTTTCGAGCGCCGTCAGCGCTTCGCGAATATGCCGCTCGGGGCGAAGCAGGGAGTCGAATACGTGTCGCACTATGCCCTTACGATCAGCCACATAGGTAATGCGCCCCGGAATAAGTCCGAAAAGTGAGCCGGTAGCACCGAATTTTTTCCGCACCTTACCCCCCGGATCGCTGAGCAATACAAAAGGCAACCGATGATTTTCCGCAAAGCTGCGGTGCGAATTTTCCTTATCGCTGCTGATCCCGATAACCTCGCAGCCTTTTTCGGTAAACTCTTCGTAATGGTCGCGAAACAGACAGGCCTCTTTGGTACAGCCGGGGGTCTCGTTTTTAGGGTAAAAATAAATGACCAGGTGCTTAGTGCCCAGGCGCTCGGCCAAATGAAACGGATTTCCGTGCTGATCATTCAACGTAAAATCGGGTAGCTTATCGCCGGGTTTGAGCATAGGGCTATGAATTAGATGTGTTAATTATAGGATTTTCCTCAATTATCAGCCATGAGGAATTATAGTCATTTTTTCATTATTCTAACTATCCGGTTATAGAAATTTTAATAGCTCTTTCACCAGCCGGAACACGGTAGTGGACGACTCTTCTTTTGACGGATTCTTATGATCCCATCGTTTATAATTACGTTCTGCCCTTTTTATCGCTAACTCTACCCTTCTTTTCCCTGTTTTTTCATCAATACTGTTTAGCAATTCAAATAAGTCTTCGGTCACTATCTTGTCGGTCTTCCCATTATACTTTATTTTAAAAGGACTCAACAGCGAATTAATCTTAGCAGTATAGGTAGATCGGGCCATTCGCCCCCCTTGATGATCGTCAAAATGAAGAATAAGCCAATATTCAAATGCCTGATTGGAATAGGCTACACCAAAGCCCTTTGAAGTAGCTAACTCTATTGCGTTATTAAAATTTTGGTTATGAAGGCTGTTTCCCGGCTTCGGATCCGCATCAAACACACACCACACTTGTTCATATTTCTTTTCTTCAGCCAGTTTAATTGCCCGCTTAACTAGAGAAATCGTATTATACCCCTCTCCCACAGGTTTTATTATCGCAGAAGCCAATCTAAACTGATTGAAATAACTCGGTTCTGTATTACAGCCTTCACAAACAATTAAAATTGTTGGCTTTTCCAGTAATTCAGGAGCGTTTCTTTCAAATACAGGTTCAGTCCTTCGTTTGGATTTTAACCGTTCCCTATGTGCGTTTTTATTTGCAATCTGCTCAGCTGTTTTGTTCTTCATTTTCATACTTCTGCAAAATTTCATACAGATTATCAAAAAAACCTAAATAAGGTACGGCTCCATATTTACCTCTAATATAGTTTTGTTCAAAAGCTTCTGTCTTTTTGACTTCATCAGATTTAAAATCAGCCAAAGAATATAACCGGGCTGCTCCCTGCTTGTTTTTCTCTGTAAACCAAATCTGATCACGCCTGAATAAACCTGAATTCAATAAATTGGTATCATGCGTATTGAAAATTAGCTGCGCATTTTTCTTATTAAATTCTTTTGAATTAAACAGAGAAACAATTTTACAAACCAGGTTCGGGTGTAATTTAGAGTCGAGTTCATCTACTACCAGCGTATAGCCATTTTCAAGCACTTCTAAAACCGGACCGGTTAAGGCAAAAAATTTGCGTGTGCCTGAGGACTCATCTTCGTCAAGCGAAAAGCTTACCGTGCCGGAAGCAATTCCCTGATAATCATACCTCTTATGTGTGGTTAACACATCCGAAATAAATTCAGCTTTATTTTCTTTCGTTTCTCTTATAATTTCTTCCCTGAGGGCTTTAGGCATTTCTTTGGGTAAGTCCTCAATGTCTAATTTTTGCAAGCTAATATCTTGAATACCTAGGTCGGCGGCTTTCAATAAGCTAAGAATTTTTGCTTTAAAATCAGGATCTTCCGTTTTATCTATTGTAAATCCTCTATAAGCAGACTCAGTTAGTCCTGAAAGTGGTTTAAGCCTTTTAAACCATTCAATCACACTAATTGCTGTTTTGTCATTAAATTGAGCAGCCACCGAAACCAAAAGGGCATTGTCTCTGACAAATCCTTCTTTAATAAGAGCCCTGCCTTTTGTGAAGTTTCGCTCATGTGTATCAAAAGTAGAACCGTCTCTGTAAAACAATTCAATTTCTTTCGTTTTCGGCTTGTAAAATAACCATTCGGAAATCACCTGATTTTCATCTACCTCAAATCCGTAACGAAATAAAACTTCCTCATGTACAAAAATTACCTCAAATTCAGAGGGGAAGTTTTCAGTTTCCACACTAAGACGAAAAGGCTCTACATCGATTTTATCTCCCTTTTGTCCGCTTTTGGAACTATTGATTACAAAATATTTCATAAACGCCAATGCCTCAATAAGCTTGCTTTTACCACTCGCATTAGCGCCATATACTACTGCGCTTTTAAGTAAACGCAATCCGAATTTGTCATGATAATAAATATTGTCGTCTTCTCGGGTATTCGTATCGTAATTAGAAGCGATCAAACTCAAAGCAGCTTTTTCTTTGAACGTTCTGAAGTTTTTAATGGAAAATTGCAGAAGCATCCTTGTTAAATTTGGGTTTTACTACTATTACTATCTATTCAAAAATACAAACTATTTTTCTGTTTTTGCAAAATAGGCTTGGTTTTTATTTTTTTTACGACAAAACGCTATGTATTTTGCAAAAAAGGGTTGTTTATGAATACTTCTAAAGCACACCTTTACTTCTTTCTCTGCGATGTTTAACAGAATGACACATGGAAATCACACATTCAACACAGGAAATAACTAACTGATAATCATAGGCATTTATGTTGGTTATCAGGAGTATGTTTCATTCTGATTATACCTACCCCCCCAAGGCCTGCCGAAAAACACCCAACACCCGTTCACGCGATTTACGGTGATCGACGATAGGCAAGGGATAGTCTGCGGTACCGAACTCGGGCAGCCAATGCCGAATATACCGCTGCTCGGGATCAAACTTTTGCGCCTGTAAGCCCGGATTAAACACCCTGAAATACGGCGCTGCATCGCAACCGCTTCCGGCCGCCCATTGCCAGCCTCCTACGTTCGAAGCGAGCTCAAAATCAAGCAGCTTGCGCGCAAAATAAGCCTCACCCCAACGCCAGTCGATAAGCAGGTGCTTCACCAAAAAGCTCGCCGTAACCATTCTTACCCGGTTGTGCATATACCCGGTGGCATTCAGCTCACGCATTCCCGCATCTACTATCGGATACCCGGTTTTCCCTTCGCACCAGCGGGCAAAAAGCGAGGGATCGTTTTGCCAAGGTATGCGATCGTAAGCCGGTTTAAACGAATGGGTAACCGTATGCGGAAAATGAAAAAGAATGGCCTGATAAAACTCTCTCCAGATAAGCTCGTTGAGCCATTTCTCATTCAGCACAAGTGCCTCGCGCAGCAGCTTCCGTACGCTTACCGTTCCGAAACGCAGGTGTACGCTGAGCCGCGAAGTGCCCTGTACCGAAGGGATATCGCGGGTAAGGTGATAATTCCGGATTGTTTCCCGATCGATCTCTGCCGATGGGAACGTCCTTCCCGAAGAAGTAAAACCAAGCGAGACTAACGAAGGACACGCGAAAGGCGAAGTGGTAAAAAGTCCCGAAAGGTATTTTTCTACGGGGTAAGACCGGGTATAAAAATCGTTGAGCTTTTCTTTCCAACGCCGCATATAGGGCGTAAAAACAGTATAAGGTGAGCCGTCGCTTTTGACGACTTCACCGCCTTCAAAAATCACGTGGTCCTTAAACGTGTGAAAAGGGATGCCTTCAGGTTTCAGCAAAGCCTCCACAGCCTTATCGCGCAGCAGGGCATAGGGTTCGTAATCGCGGTTGGTTAGCACAGCTTTTACGTGATAGTCCTGCAAAAGGCGGGTAAACACCGCTTCCGGAGAGCCTGTCTCCACCCTGAGCGAAGCGCCGTATTGCGCGTACTGCTGCGCCAGCCGGTTTATTTCGCGGTGAATAAATTCGACCCGCGCATCGTTACGCTCAAGGCTTTCGAGAATATTGGTGTCAAAAATAAACAAGGGCAACACGGGAATTCCCGCACGCAGCGCATGATACAAGCCGGCGTTGTCGGTTAACCGTAAATCGCGGCGGTGCCAAAAAATAAGCAGGGAGGGTTTTTGCATAGACGGAAATAATCGCCGGGGCATTCTCCCAAAAATAGGTTTTATTCTTTCACTTACTGTGTATTGCACACAAGCACAGCGCACCTTTCGCCGTACTGACAGACTCCCGGGATCAAAAGTGCAGCAACGAGACAAATGAACCGCTTTTACACTAACTTTGCCGCGTTTACCGCATGAAAAAGCTCGTCATTTTCGCTTCAGGTGCCGGCAGCAATGCCGAACGAATCATTCTGCACTTCGCCGCTTCGACAGAAGCCCGTGTAGCGCTGCTGGTCTGTAACAAACCCGGAGCAGGGGTGTTAGCGATTGCCCGGCAACACGAAATCCCTTCGTTTCTCATTACGCAGGCTATGCTCGATGAGCCTTCCGAACTGATAAAGACGCTGGAAAATACCGGAGCCGACCTGCTGGTATTAGCCGGTTTTCTCCGCAAAATTCCGGATGCGGTACTTCATCGCTGGAAAGGACGAATTGTGAACATTCACCCTTCTTTATTGCCTAAATTCGGCGGAAAAGGGATGTACGGTAACCATGTACACAAAGCGGTTATCGAAGCCGGAGAAAAAGAAAGCGGTATCACCATTCATCAGGTAACGGCCGATTACGACGAAGGTGAGATAATAGAACAGGTACGCTGCGCGGTCTTGCCCGGCGATACGCCCGAACTGCTGGCGGCAAGAGTCCAGCAGCTCGAACATACCTATTACCCGAAAGTTTTGACACAACTTATAACTACTTCTATACCGAAATAAATTATGGATTTTAGCCTCACCGAAATATTTACCGCTTCTATGGTGCTGTTTGCGGTAATCGATATTGTGGGTTCCATTCCGCTCATCATCGAGATCAAACGCAAAGCCGGAGAAATACACGAAGAACGCGCCACTTTTGTATCGATGCTCATCATGATCGGCTTCCTGTTTCTCGGAGAATCGATCCTGAAAATTATCGGCATCAACGTCAATTCCTTTGCCATTGCAGGTTCTTTCGTGCTGTTTTTTATGTCGCTCGAAATGATCCTCGGCGTCAAGCTGTTCCGCGAAGAGGAGGTTTCCAAAACCGCTTCGGTGGTGCCACTCGCGTTCCCTATCATTGCCGGGGCGGGCACCATGACCTCTATCCTCTCGATACGTGCCGAATTCCAAACGGAAAACATTATCGTTGCCATTATGCTCAACTGCCTGTTTGTATATGTCGTGCTGCGACTCACCGGACGGATAGAGCAGCTCCTGGGCGTAGGCGGAATAGCGGTAGTGCGCAAGGTATTCGGGATTATCCTGATGGCCATTGCGGTAAAACTTTTCAGCTCTAACATTAAAGAACTGCTAAGCTGATGCAGATTGAACTGTTTACCGACGGTTCGGCCAAAGGAAATCCGGGTAAAGGAGGCTACGGGCTTATCCTGCGCGCCGGCAAATCGCATTACAAGGAAATGTCGCAGGGCTTCCGGCTTACTACGAATAACCGCATGGAACTGCTCAGTGTTATTGTAGGACTAGAGGCGCTCAAACAGGAAGGCAGCAGAGTTACGGTGTATTCCGACTCGAAATACGTGGTAGAGTCGGTCGAAAAAGGCTGGGTATTTAACTGGTACCGCACGCAGTTTAAGGGCAAAAAAAACGCAGACCTATGGCTGCGTTTTCTGCGGATTTATACGCGACACAAAGTGAAACTCGTGTGGATAAAAGGGCATGCCGGACATCCCGAAAACGAGCGCTGCGATCAACTGGCCGTAGCCGCTTCCGACAAGCCCAACCTTCCTCCCGACGAAGGTTATGAAAGTTCGCTCAGTCAGCAGGCTATAGAGTAGAGTAATCGTGCTTAGTCGCGCAGGTAACGGTTCAGATTCTCGTCCGTTTCTTTGGCGCGAAGCTCCTCGATAAGGCGGGTTATTTTATCCGACTGTGCCGCAGCAGTTTTACTTTCCGTTTCAGCCCTGTCGGCTTCGGCACGACTTCCCTCTTTTGTTAAGCTCTCCGCTTTGGCTTTCAATTCCATTTCTTTGCGGGCGTAAAAGCTCTGCAAACCGCTGAGCATCTGATAACCCGAAAAACGCAACCACCAGGAAGAACCATTTTCGGCCAAACCGGTAAACACTTCTATACCCTTGTTGATCTCTTCATCGTTCTGACGCTTGAGGTAGCTGAGGTAAGTGCTCATGAACGAGAAGGTGTACATTCCCGATACGGTTTTGGCATTTTCCAAAAAGAAAGCGTGCTCGCCTGCCCCCCCGCGTTCGGCATAAATTTCGGAAATAGCCGTCCGGATATTGTTGTTGTTCTCTTTCTCGTACCGGCGCGCCAGCTCCAGCGCTTTATCCGGATTGCTTTTGGCCAGGGCCACAATGCTGGCACCCATTACTTCGTACGATTGATCGGCCACTCCTTTTTCATACACCGACACCAGCGAAGCATCTTCAGGGAAATATTTCAGCAGATTTTTCACGGCAGCCGAACGCGCGCTGGCATCGGCATCGTTCAGCGCCATGTCCGAAAGCTTTGTCTTTATTTCTTCTCCGTTCGTTTTCAAGGCTCTTTTCAGGTTACGCGCCGCCAACTGGCGAATAAAACGCGAGCGATCCCCCAAAGCATCAATCAGTACACGCTGTGCACGGCTGTCGGAACTCTTCGCACACTCGTCGATGGCTTCTCTCCTATCGAGGTAACGCGGGGCATTGTAATACTGATACATCCATTGCTCCATCGGTTTCACATCGCGTTTTTCGCAAAGCAACACCTTGTCGGCATCCACATTGACCAGCAGAGGCTGCGAGGCCACTTTAAACTCAAATGTTTCTTTGACATTTTCAGCAAGCACTTGATGCCTTTCTTTTTTACCGGCCGTATAAATATCAATCGCAAAAGGAAGTCGGTAAAGCGGTGTTTTGTCAAACTTCTGACGCTGCTCGACCGTTACGCGAAGCAGACCCGAAGCGGCATCGTAATCTTGTGTGATACGCAGATCGGGATGGCCGCTGGCCAAAAACCACTGGTTAAAAAACCAGTTCAGATCCTGCCCGGTCACCTCTTCAAAAGCGAGACGGAGATCATGAATTTCGGCTGTTTTGTATGCGTGGCGGGTCAAATAAAGTTTAAGCGAAGCAAAAAATGCCTCATCGCCCAGCACATTGCGCAGCATGTGAAGAATACGTCCGCCTTTGTTGTAAGAATGCGCATCAAACATCTGCTCTTTTTCGAGGTAATCGAAGCGAATCATATCAAACTCGCCGGTTTGTTTGGCCGACATCAGGTAGCCGTTCATTTCGGTCAGGGCGTGGTGATCGGCCTCGTCGGCACCGTAACGGTGTTCGTCCCAGAGATACTGGCTGTAATTCGCGAAAGATTCGTTGAGCGGTAGGTTAGCCCACGATTCGCAGGTCACGAGGTTACCGAACCAGTGGTGAAACAGCTCGTGTGCGATGATCGCCTGATTGTGGCCGTCGAGCAGCTCGCGCTTTGTGCGGTACAGAAAATCGCCGTGAATCGTGGCGGTGGTATTTTCCATTGCACCCGACACGAAATCGCGCACTACTACCTGCGCATATTTTTCCCAGGGATACTCCACGCCGAGCAGTTGCGAAAAATAATCGAGCATGGCAGGTGTTTCGCCGAAAATATCGCGGGCATAAGGTTCGTATTCTTTTTCGACATAATAGCTCACCTCAATCAGCTTCCCGTCGCTCGGACGTTGCCAGGTATCTTTCACCACCGCATAATCGCCTACGGTCATCATCACTAAGTAAGGCGCATGAGACAGCGACATTTTCCAGTGATCGGTACGGGTTCCGTTGGTATGCGTAGTCGATTTCACCAGCAATCCGTTAGACAAAGATTTAAAGGCCGCAGGTACGGTCATGTGAATATCGTGAGCCATTTTTTCGTTGGGCTTATCGACCGTCGGGAACCAGCAGGAATTAGCCTCGGTTTCGCCCTGCGTCCATATTTCGACGTGCTTGCCCGCCACAGCGCTGTCGGGGTTGACAAAATAAAGCCCTTTGTCGCTGCTAATGGCCGCGCTGCCTCCTGCTTTGCGCTCGTTGGGCTTGGCGGTGTATTCGATATATACGGAATACTGCTCGTCGCGGGTGTATTCGCGATCGAGCGCAAGGGTCACCTGCAAGCTGTCGTAGGTATAGGGCCGTGCAGAAAAAACGCCTTTCTGTAAAATTCCAACCTTGTGGAAATCAAAATTCTTGGCATCAAGCACCAGTTCTTTTACGGGATAAAAATGGGGCTTTATCGTTAACGTGGCTTTACCTTGCAACCGCTGGAGGGAATAATCGAACGAGACTTCGAGGGTAGTATGAATAATATCGTTGATACGGGTCGCCGAAGGATTGTAACGCGCCGGCACGGGCAACTCTTTTTTTGCAGGCTCGTCTTTTACTTCGGAAACGGGTTGAGCGGTAGTTCCGGAAGGCGAAAGAGAAGCTGTCTTTTTTCCAGCTCCACAAGAAGTTACAAATACCGTAAAGGCAATAAAAAAGAAAAACCGAATCTTCATAACTGGTGAATAAGTGTCCAAATTTTGCGATTTTAAAAAGATTAATCAACCGTTACGGGTATGTGCGGCCAAATTTCTTAGTTTAGCGTAGATTTTAATCCGATTAGCGGTTTGTTGACAATAAGCGTAAATAACAGCTCCGACATTCAGGTAGAGCCCGATTCGAACGGGTTTGCCAAAGGCTTGATTCAAGGTGTTCCATACGCCTTAGACATTGCCGAAACGGGTAAAGGCACCCTGCATATTTTGCGTGATAACCGTTCTTATACGGTCGATGTGCTGGAAACTGATGATTCCTCTAAAACGCTGTTGCTCAAAATAAACGGTCAGAAATACCGGGTAACTATAAAAGATCAGTATGACGCGCTGCTGAGCAAGCTGGGCATTACTATGCAGGCCCGGGTAGTAAAAGAGCTGAAAGCCCCTATGCCGGGTATGGTACTGAGCATTGCCGTAAACGAAGGAGACGAAGTAAAGAAAGACCAGCCGCTGCTGGTGCTGGAAGCCATGAAAATGGAAAACGTACTGAAAGCCCCCGCCGATGCAGTAATTAAGAGCGTGCTGGCGGTGAAAGGACAGGCGGTGGAGAAAAACCAGGTACTTATAGGTTTCGAATAACTTAATACCTTCCTATTATGAAAAAGCTGACGACGTTCGTTCTGATCGCCCCGGTTTTGCTATGCTTTTATTCCTGCGAAAACAATACGCAAAAAAGCGCCCCGGCTCCTACCGCACCACGCACCCTAACACCTCCTCCAAAACCCGAGATCAAAATCTATGAAGCAGCCGAAGGCGAAGCCTTTCCCGATGCTACACTAAAAATGAAGCTAAAAGGCAATCCCGTGGCCGGTAAAAACTTTTTCGAATTTACCGTGTCGGGAGGCTATTCGCTCGGAGAAGCCACCGCCGATGCCGAGACAAAAGGAAGCGCCAATGCCAACAAAGGTCAGCATATCCATTTTATCCTCAACAACGAACCTTATAGTGCGGTCTATCAACCCAATTTTGAATACGACCTGGCCGAAGGCAACAATGTAATACTGGCTTTTCTCGCACGGTCCTACCACGAATCTATTAAAAGCCCGAAAGCGTATGTATTTCAACAATTTGTCGTAGGTGAAGGTGAAAAAACAGACGAAACCCAAGCCATGCTGTTTTACAGCAGACCCAAAGGTAATTACGCCACCGAAGCCGAAACAGACAAAATTCTGCTCGATTTTTTTCTGCTAAATACCGAGCTGAGTCCCGATGGATATAAGGTGCGGGTTACACTCGACGGCGAAGAATACATTCTCAGCAAGTGGGCTCCTTATTTTATCGAGGGACTTGAATGGGGCAGTCATTCTATTCGTATTGAGCTGATAGACAAAGACGGTAAGCTGGTAGAAGGTCCGTTCAGCGACAGCGGAGTTCGTATTTTCAGTCTGACCGAAGGTTAAGTATCGCTTTTTATTTTTCTCCTGATCGCCGGTAATTCCATGAGAATCCGGCGATTTGTTTTTATAGAAATTTCGCTTCGGCAAGCGGATAATAATCGCTTAGAAATGCCTAATAATTATTAATTTAGGCGCATATATGCTCAAGCAATCCTTACAGCAGAAACTTCTGCAGAAACTTTCACCCCAGCAGATACAGCTCATGAAGCTGCTGCAGGTGCCTACTGCCGAACTTGAGCAGCGCATCAAGGAAGAAATAGAGATCAATCCGGCGCTGGAAGAGGGTATGCACGAAGAAGAGCGGGCGCAGCAGGACGAGTTTGGCGACGACGATTTCGGAAAAGACGAGCTGAGTGATTCGCGCGACGATTTCGACATCAATGACTACTTAGACGACGATACCCCGGCTTACCGCACACAGGCCAACAACCGTTCTGCAGACGACGAAGAAAAAGTAATTCCCATCGCTTCGGGCGATTCTTTTCAGGAAATGCTGATCGGGCAGATCAACCTGCGGCTGCTCAGCGAAAAGCAGAAACAGATTGCCACCTATATTATCGGCAACCTCGACGATTCGGGCTACCTGCGGCGCGAGGTCGAAAATATTGTGGACGACCTGGCTTTTTCACTCAACATTTCGGCCACCCGCGAAGAGGTGGAACGGGTGCTGGCGATGATTCAGGATTTGGATCCTCCCGGAGTAGGCGCGCGTAACCTGCAGGAATGCCTGCTTATCCAGCTTCGGCGAAAAGAGACCGAAAGCATTGCGGTCGAGTTTGCCATTGATATCGTAGCGCATAATTTTGATGAATTTACCCGCAAGCACTACGACAAAATCCAAAAAAAGCTGGGTATTGCTGACGAGCAGCTCAAAGAGGCCATCGACGAGATCATCCACCTCAACCCCAAGCCCGGCAATTCGGCACGCGAAGCGTCAAGAGGACCGCAGCACGTCATTCCCGATTTTCTGATCACCGAAGAAAACGGCAAGCTGGAGCTAACCCTCAATTCGCGCAATGCACCCCAATTGCACATTTCGCCCGATTATGAGCAAATGCTAAGGGCTTATGCCGAAAACAAAAACGACAAAAAGAACCGCGAAGCCGTGACCTTCGTCAGGCAGCGTATCGATTCGGCCAAATGGTTTATCGACGCCATCCGGCAACGGCAGCAAACCCTGCTGATGACCATGAACGCCATTATGCAATACCAGCGCGAGTATTTCCTGACAGGCGATGAAACCCGTCTGCGACCGATGATCCTGAAAGACATTGCCGACATTGTGGGAATGGACATCTCGACCGTGTCGCGCGTAGCCAACAGCAAATACGTGCAAACCCATTTCGGTACCTTCCTGCTGAAATCTTTTTTCTCCGAATCACTCTCGACCGATTCGGGCGAAGAAGTGTCCACCCGCGAAGTGAAAAAAATACTGGAAGAAAGCATTGCTTCCGAAAACAAGCGCAAGCCGCTTACCGACGACCAATTGGCGGCATTGCTCAAAGAAAAAGGTTACAACATCGCAAGACGCACCGTGGCTAAATACAGGGAACAACTGAACATGCCGGTAGCCCGTCTTCGCAAAGAACTCTGAACTATGTCGCCCAGCCTTTCACGGGTTGTTTCCATCCTGTTTCACCCCGTTTTTATGTCCCTTTACGGACTGTTTATTCTGTTTCATTCGGAATCGTTCCTGAATTACAATACTCCCGGCGAAGCCAAACGCTTTCTTTACCTCTTTATGGGTATGCTCACCGTGGTAATGCCGGTAGTAAGCATGCTGATTCTGCTGCGCAATAAGATGATATCCAGCCTTTCTATGCCCGAACGGCGGGAGCGGAACCTGCCCTATATCGTAACCACGTTTTATTACCTGCTGCTGTATTACCTGCTGTACAAAATTCAGGATATGCCCCCGGCTTTACTCTCGGTGCTTACGGGTTCCATCTTTGTACTGGTGCTGCTCACCCTTTTTAACCAACGGTTCAAAATAAGCGCACACGCCGCCGGAGCAGCCGGAGTAGCGGGACTTTACATCGGGCTTTCGGCCGATTCGGTGATCTTGCCCCACATGGGGGTCCTTTCGCTTATCCTGCTTGGCACAGGCGTAGTTTGCTCGGCCAGACTGACTTCGGGCGACCATAGTCCGGCAGAGGTATATGCGGGCGCCTTGACCGGATTTACCGTCGAATACCTGGTAACCCGAAATCTTTATTTCCTTTAATGCCGTTGTGAAGGGATTTTTTATCTGTATTTTGCCTTCTCTTTCGATTTTATATATATTTGCAAACCCTAACAAAAAGGGAATCTTCCTCCTTAGCTCAGTTGGTTAGAGCATCTGACTGTTAATCAGAGGGTCGCTGGTTCAAGTCCAGCAGGGGGAGCATAAAAAAGGACGCTGAAATAAGCGTCCTTTTTTAATTATAACGTTCCGTTTAGTGGTTCTTGGCCGGTCGGGATTCTACAAATGCGTACAGATCCGTCAAAGGGCTAACCTCCGCATACTTGCGAATGCTGTGGAATCCGTAAAAAGCAAACCTTTGCACATTCATTACGGCATTGTATTCGCCGAGCACGTACTGCATAAAAATCATTCCGGCATTATAAACTGAATCCTGGTTATAACGTTCCAGGTCGCGGCCATAGACGTTTATCTGCAGTTCATTTCCTCGTATTTCGCTGTCGAAATACATTTCATCTACCTTCATGCTATGGCTCGGTGAAAAATGCAGGGAAAAGTCAGATTCGGGCATTCTCGGCCTGAAAGCAAGTATTTCCCATCCTTTTAGCGCCGGAGCCATCGCTACTATTTGCTGCACAAGCGAAAATTTGCTGCGCTTTCCGTTGGCAGAGATAATCAATGTTCGTAGTGGGTTTTCTCCGAGGCGGGCAGTATAGGCGATATGCAGCTTTTTATCGACTTTTTGAAGCTGGCGCCACAGCTCGTCGGTCAACTGATCCTGATAAGCCTCGATAGAATCCCAAATTGATGCCCCGATATCCGTCCTTTCATAATGCCCAATCCGGGTTTCCAGCCATTGCCAAAATCTTCGTATTCTTCTTTTTCGAAAGATTCTCATTAGTCAAATATAGGATATCGTAGAATGCAGGGTGATTTTACTGGTTTTAAATGTAAAAACCAGACGCGAAAAACGGATTTTATCCCGCTATTTTCTGACGCATTACCGCTTGATAAAAAGCCGGCAGTTTGCCCCTCAAATTTCCGGTTTTACGCTTAAAATAAGCTATCCGACACTTTTTTTGAAAAACAAAAAATCACTATATTTAGTCAATTTTGCGTATCTTTAAATTTATACATTTTTTCTTGCTATGGCTGCCACATTCATTGTCCCGCACGATTTTTCAAAAGTTGCCGATACTGCGCTCAACCACGCTATAAAAGTGGCAAAAACTACAGGAGCGGGCGTACACCTGCTACACGTAGTCAGCAAAACCTCACAGGTGGACGAAGCCCGTACAAAGCTGGAAAAGCTGGCCGCTGAAACCGAAGCGAAAGAAGGAATTTCCTGCGGTGCCGTAGTACGTATCGGAAATATTTTTGACGATATCGGAAAATACGCGAGCGAAATATCCGCATCCCTCATTTTTATGGGCACACACGGGGCCAAAGGCTGGCAGAAAATTGTAGGCAGCGACGCGATGAAAGTGATCACCAACTCTGCAGTACCTTTTATCGTGGTGCAGGAACGGCCTATCAAAGAATCGGGCTACGACGACATCGTAGTTCCGCTCGACCTTGAAAAAGACACCAAGCAAAAGCTGACTATCGTAGCAGATATGGCTAAGTATTTTAACTCCAAAGTACACATCATCACCCCTCGCGAAGACGACGAATACCTGTTACACCAACTGAACAGCAATATCGCTTTTACCAAGAAATTTTTGAGCGAACGCCATATCGAATTTACCACACACATCGCCGAAGACGGTAGCCTCGAAAAAGAAACCATTCGTCTTGCCTCTGCACTCGATGCCGACCTCATCGCGATTATGAACCACCAGGGCAATCGTTTTACGGGTGGACTTTTCGCCAACTCGGCCGAACAGATTCTCATTACCAACGATGCACAGGTTCCCGTATGTATCATGAATCCCCGCTCTACAACCGTATCAGGCGGATCGATTATGTTTTCCTGAGTTCCTCACAGAAATAAACTTCGGTTCAATAAAAAACCCCGACAAAAAATGTCGGGGTTTTTAGTTTTAAAAAGTTCGGGCTATCGTTTTACCTGACCAAAGAGACATGGCCGTTGAAATGATGGTAATCGCCCACTATGCTGTCTCTGATTTTGATTTTATAGACGTACACATCGGGCTGCGCCGGGCGGCTGCCTAAGTGTGTGCCATCCCAGCCCTGATGCTGGTCGCGGGTAGTAAACACATTGATGCCCCAGCGATCGAAAATAATCATTTCAAACTCCGCTATATGCTCTCCTTTTCCGAGGAAAAAATCATTTATACCGTCTCCATCAGGTGTAAAGGCATTGGGCACATAATAGGTAAACTCAGGGCGCACTGTGATATGCAAGGTTAACGTATCGGGACAACTGTGCACGTTGTTGGCGTAAAGTGTGACCGGATAAATACCGGGCTGCTGGTAACGATGTTCGGGATGCACTTGTGTGGAGGAAGCGCCGTCGCCAAATTCCCAGTAGAACATTGTGGCATTAACCGATTGGTTTTCGAAACGCACGTCGGGCTGGAAAATAGACATCTCGGGAGGTATGGCGATAAACTGCGCAATAGCCTGCGGCCTGACGGTAGTGACGACCACGTTGGAAGCCGAATTCACACAACCTTGCGGAGAAGTTACGGTAAGCAATACGGTATAAGTTCCGCTAGCGGCATAACCGTGAATAACCACCTCGTCGGAAAGAATGGTACCGTCGCCCATATCCCACACAAAAGAAGAGCCGGGAATATTGGGATAATTATTGGCCATTACCACATTGGCGCTTCCACATTCGACAATCGATTGCGGGCTAAGATCCACCAATGGAAGCGGGTGAACCTCCAGGTAAGCCGAGTCGGTACGCGTATTTCCACAGTCGTCGGTAAGAGTGACCACATAGTAAAGCGAAGAAGGAGGACTTACCGTATGCGGTCCCGGCCCCGAAAGAGCGCCATTGTGCCAGGTGAGCGCGTAATTACCATACCCTCCGTTGTAATACGCCTGCACGCTACCGGAAGAACCTATACAAATTTCGGGAGTAGCCGTTACCGAAAACGTAACCAGTTGAATATCGTTCACCGTAACCAGTACGCTTTGCGTAGCCGAGGGACAGTTATTTCCATCGCTTACCGTGACGGTATAGGTAGTCGATTGCGCGGGTGATACATTATGCGCCGGCACATTTGCCAGACCCTGATTCCAGTGATAGCTGTAGTTATTATCTCCACCTGTAGCCACTACCTGTAATGTAGCGAGCGTTCCGGGACAAATGATACCTGCTCCCGTTAAGCTGAACACTATCGAGTCGGGTTGTGTAAGCTGAATAGAAGCCGTAGCTGTACAACCGTTCGCATCGGTAGTCGTTGCCGTATAGCTGCCTATCGAAAGGTTGCTCAGTAGTGCCGTTGTTTGTACAGGCGTGGTATTCCACGAATAGGTATAAGGTGCTATCCCTCCTGAAGCGGTAGCCTGTATTTCTCCGTCGCTATATCCGTAACACGATATAGGGTCCGTTACAACCACCGCTAATTGTACCTGAGTAGGCTCAGTTACAGTCGCCGAAATCAAGGCCGTACAACCATTGGCATCGGTTACGGTAGCCACATGAAGTCCAGCGACAAGGCCGTTAGCGGTAGCCGTATTTTGCACAGGAGTCGTATTCCACGAATACGTATAAGGCGTAGTTCCACCACCCGCAGCCACAGTCGCCGTACCGTTACTTTCGCCGTTACAGATTACCGCGGTAGTGCCCGTTACGCTAAGTGTGAGTAGAGGGGGTTCGGTTACATTGGCTGAAATGGTTGTGGTACATCCGTTGGCATCGGTTACAGTAGCACTGTAATTACCTGCTGCCAAACCGGTAGCCGTAGGGGTGCTTTGCACAGGAGTCGTATTCCACGAATACGTATAAGGCGTGGTTCCGCCTCCCGCAGCAACTGTAGCCGTACCGTTGCTCTCGCCGTTACAGATTACCGCTGTAGTGCCCGTTACATTCAATGTTAAAAGAGTGGGTTGGGTAATATCGGCCGATGCGTTTGCCGTACATCCGTTGGCATCGGTTACAGTAGCATTGTAATTACCCGCTGCCAAACCGGTAGCCGTAGGAGTGCTTTGTACAGGAGTCGTATTCCACGAATACGTGTAAGGCGTAGTTCCGCCTCCCGCAGCAACTGTAGCCGTACCGTTACTCTCGCCGTTGCAGATTACTGCCGTAGTACCCGTTACGCTAAGTGTCAACAAGGACGGTTCAGTTACATTGGCTGAAATGGTAGTGGTACAACCGTTCGCATCGGTTACAGTAGCAGTATAGCTTCCCGCTGCTAACCCGGTGGCCGTAGGGGTGCTTTGCACGGGCGTCGTGTTCCATGAATACGTGTAAGGAGTAGTTCCACCACCCGCAGCCACAGTCGCCGTGCCGTTGCTCTCGCCGTTGCAGATTACTGCCGTAGTACCCGTTACGCCAAGTGTGAGTAAAGGTGGTTCAGTTACATTGGCTGAAATAGTAGTGGTACAACCATTGGCATCGGTCACAGTAGCTACGTGAAGTCCCGCGACAAGGCCGTTAGCGGTAGCCGTATTTTGTACAGGAGCCGTATTCCAGGAATAGATATAAGGCGTAGTTCCACCACCCGCAGCAACTGTAGCCGTACCGTTACTCTCGCCGTTGCAGATTACAGCGGTAGTACCCGTTACGCCAAGTGTGAGTAAAGGTGGTTCGGTTACATTGGCCGAAACAGTAGTGGTACATCCGTTGGCATCGGTCACAGTAGCGGTGTAATTACCCGCTGCCAAACCGGTAGCCGTAGGGGTGCTTTGCACGGGCGTCGTATTCCACGAATAAGTATAAGGTGTGGTTCCACCACCCGCAGCCACAGTCGCCGTACCGTTACTCTCGCCGTTACAGATTACCGCGGTAGTGCCCGTTACGCCAAGTGTGAGTAAAGGCGGTTCAGTTACATTGGCTGAAACAGTAGTGGTACATCCGTTGGCATCGGTCACAGTAGCAGTATAATTACCCGCTGCCAAACCGCTAGCCGTAGGAGTACTTTGTACGGGCGTCGTGTTCCACGAATACGTGTAAGGCGTAGTTCCGCCTCCCGCAGCAACTGTAGCCGTACCGTTACTCTCGCCATTGCAGATTACAGCGGTAGTACCCGTTACGCCAAGAGTGAGTAAAGGCGGTTCAGTTACATTGGCTGAAACAGTAGTGGTACAACCGTTGGCATCGCTTACAGTAGCATTGTAATTACCCGCTGCCAAACCGGTGGCCGTAGGAGTGCTTTGTACGGGCGTCGTGTTCCACGAATACGTGTAAGACGTAGTTCCGCCTCCCGCAGCAACTGTAGCCGTACCGTTACTTTCGCCGTTGCAGATTACCGCGGTAGTGCCCGTTACGCCAAGTGTGAGTAAAGGCGGTTCAGTTACATTGGCTGAAACAGTAGTGGTACATCCGTTGGCATCGGTCACAGTAGCAGTATAATTACCCGCTGCCAAGCCGCTAGCCGTAGGGGTGCTTTGTACAGGAATAGTGTTCCACGAGTAGGTATAAGGAGTAGTACCGCCTCCCGCCGCAACTGTAGCCGCCCCGTTGCTCTCGCCGTTGCAGATTACTGCGGTAGTACCCGTTACGCCAAGAGTGAGTAAAGGCGGTTCAGTTACATTGGCCGAAACAGTAGTGGTACAACCGTTGGCATCGGTCACAGTAGCAGTATAATTACCCGCCGGAAGGTTGGATGCGGTAGCCGTAGTTTGTACCGGCGTAGTGGACCAGGAATAGGAATAGGGCGGTGTTCCTCCCGAAGGAAGGGCTGTAGCCGAACCGTCGCTTAATCCGAAACAGGACACATTTTGTGGCGTCGATGTAGCATTAAGCGGAACTGCGGGTTCGGTAATATTCACCGAAGCCGTAGAAACACAGCCTCCTGCCGTAGTTACTGTGAGCGAATAACTTCCTGCCGCGAGTCCGGTTAATGAAGGCGTAACGGGGCCGTGTGCCCAAGCATAGCTATAAGGTGTTTGGCCTCCGGTAACGGTAGTGCTCACCGACCCATCAGATCCGTTGTGACAAGCTACATGATCCGGGGTTAGATTTATCGTTGGGGGCACATCACCGTCGTTGACCTGCGCATTGAGTGTGTATGTACAACCGCTGGCATCGCTTACCTGCACGGTATAAGTACCTGCGATGAGTCCTGTAGCTGTTGCGGTAGTCTGAACAGGCGAAGTATTCCAGGAGTAGGTATAAGGCGCTATGCCATCGGAAGGAGTGACAGTAGCCGAACCGTTAGGCTGTCCGCAACTGGCAGGAGTTGTGGAAATAGCATTGTTAAATCCGGATACCGTGATGCAATAAGAGCGCGTTTGCGTACCGTTAAGCGGGCAACTGTTATCCCTCACGGTTACCGTAAAACAATAGGGATTGGGACTTATTTGTGCCATAGTAGGCGTCCAGGTGAAAGTAGCCGTAGGCCGCGTACCCCCCGAGGTGGTAAAAGTGGCTCCGGGAATAGCGTTGTTCCAGGTCATCGTTACGTTTTGACTGGCATCGGCATCGAGCGAATTAATGGTAAAACTGATCGGCGCTCCGGCACAGCCTATCGTACTAAAAGATGTGCCGCCGTTTATTCCCGAAACATCAGGCAGGTTATTGCTACAGTTGATTACCTGTACCTGTATGTCACGCACTACACTACCTACCAGCACTCCATTTCGATATTTGCTCACACGCACAGCCATAACCGAAACCTGAAGCTGATTCGGAGTCATGCAGATATCTCCGGTTACAGGATTCAGGGTAACACCGGGTGTAGAATGGATTGGATTTGTAGGTGAAAGACCACCGATATACGTCACCGTACCAGTTGCACTAGTGGCGGGCGGTACAAAAGAATAAGCCAGCGAATCGCCATCGGGATCGATCGCACCGTGGTTAAAGCAGTAGGTCTGATTAACGCAGATATAGGGTACTGGACGGTTAGAAAACTGAGGCGAACTGCTACAGGGAAAATTCAGGTTGTCTAAGCGCGCTTCTACATAAATATTATCTCCACCCGGATTATTGATGGTAGAAATGGCATCATTTCTGCAACAGAGTCCGTAGCTGAACACCCAGTCGGTACATTGCGCCGGGAGGGTCACCGTTCCTTCGTACACCCATTCCTGCACACCGGGATGCGAACCGGAACCGCACCTTGTGGTCACACTGGGACAAACGGGAGTTACATCGGCACCCGTTCCCACCACCCGGTTAAGCGTAGCGCTGAAATTTCTGCCACAAGAAGCAGACGAAATGTTAATTGATGCGGTTGTAGGAGCCGCCTGTCCGGCACAATCGCGGTAAAAAGCAAGGCGGATACGATACTGGTTCCCACCAAGGCAGGTGTAAGTAATGTCTGCACCTTGAGAGTGCGTTGCAAACACCTCTTGCACAGACCCAACTACCAAAACCAATAAAACAAAAAACCGCCGTAACAAAGTAAGAGTAAATATTTCCATCCGCTTCCGGTTTAAATGTGAGCAAAGAGGTAAGTAGAGTATATACGCACAACCGATAAATTCGGTTATGCTACCGTTCCCTCAAAAAGAAAACTCACATTTTTTGCGCAGAAAAACCGGCTGTTACAAAATAATATTTTGAATTTTGAATTTATCACAAAACAAAAATACAGGGCATTGCATACTTTCAAAAATAGAACACGGTTTCCGATTTGTTTTACAAATCTGGTTATGAGAAGATAACCGCGTTTTGATTAAGTGAAAGATGAAGTAAACGCTATAATAGCTAAGGGAAGCAGGCTATTAATCCTTGTAATTATTCTCCCTAAGCCGCTGTTCTATTTCCTGCAAGTGCTGTTTTTTCTTGGCAAGGCGTAAACGGATAGAGGATTCGGTAAAATAACGGTGCTGTTTAAAAAACTTCACCTGTATTTCATCCCATTGCCTGTCGCTATTGATTTTGCCACGCTCACGGAGTTCACGTCGTAGCTTATCTGAAATTTCATGAAAATCGTCGCGCCCTAAGTAATCAAGATCGGCATCGCAAATAATTTCTTCGAGCTTCGACTGCGGATTGTGAGGAATAATGGTTGCATTAATAAGCCGCGACACTTCTTCGATCTGTGCAGGCGTATAACCGTAACGCGGTAAAGCTTCACAAGCCATACGAATACCAATTGGTTCGTTACCGTCATACATTTCTACAAAACCCGCATCGTGATAAGAAGCCGCCGATTTGAGAATAAACATCTGCTCATCGGTAATACCTTCCAAAAGCGCAATCCGCTCTGCTGCCTGTACCACATCGCGTGTATGCGCTTCGCTGTGATAATAAAGGTTAGAAGGCAGCTTATCGTGTAAAATTCTGAGAATGTGCCGCTCCGCTTTTCGGTAATTGATTCCGCTGTATAAGTAAAGGTCGGCATACTTCCAAAATTTGTCGTTGGGTTCCAACCCTTTTCCATCGACCGAAAGTTCGGATTTGATCCGCTGTACATAGTACATATCGATCTCGCCCTTGTTCTTTGCCGCAATTTTACCCCGGTACAGGCAATCGAAGTAGGGTTCTATTTCCTGATAGGTGGAGCCGCTAACGTTGATTCCATTAGGCTCGCAGGTCATCTGCAAACGGTTGGCCGTATTGACTGTATTGCCCCAAATGTCGTAGGCAAACCGCTTGATTCCGATCACACCGGCAATGACTTCTCCGGTATTTATCCCGATGCGCAAGTCCCATTCTTCTTCCTGCGATGCGTCTGATTTTTCCCTGAGCTCCTGCATATACCGTTGTATTTCAAGCGCGGCCAGCACGGTATCGATCGGGTTACTTTTACTGCGAATGGGCACTCCGCCCGCGCACATATAGGAGTCTCCTATCGTTTTTATTTTCTCCAGGTTATATTTCTGAATGATACCGTCGAAAGCAATAAAATACGAATCGAGCTTGGCCACCAAATCGGTAGGACGCATCCGTTCGGCAATTTTGGTGAAGCCTACGAAATCAGTAAACATTACGGTAACCTGCCTGTAACTTCGGGCCGAAGCTTTTCCCCTGGATTTTAATTCCTCGGCCGTTTCTTCGGGAAGAATATTAAGCAGCAGTTTGTCCACCTTATTTTTTTCTTCTTCGATGGTTTTTTTCTGCTGTTCGATTTTCTCTTTCTGCTGCATTACTTCCCAGGTTCGCTGGGTTACCTGCTCGGTAAGACGGCGTTTTTGTTTTTTAATCGCGCGTACCCGGGCCTGGTTGAAGGCGATAAACCCGCCCAATACCAGCATTACCAACAGGCCGCGAAACCACCAGGTCGCCCAAAAAGGGGGCGTAATACGAATAAGCAGCTCGGCGGGTAAATCAGACCATACACCGTCGCTATTGGAGGCGTAAACCCTGAATTTATACGTGCCGTGAGGAATCTTATTGTAATGCGCTTCGCTAAGGGTTCCGGCTTCTACAAAATCTTCATCGAGTCCCTCCATCATATAGCGGTAACGGTTGTTGGAAGGATTGGAATAATGAAGCGCAGAAAATTTAATAGTCAGGTTGTTTTCACGGTAGCCGAGTGTAAAGTCGCCGGTGTGAATTATCTGTCGCGAAAGGGGCTTGTTAAACAGCAGCACGTCGGTAATCGCTACATAAGGTGGCACTTTATTGGCGGTAAGCTGCGAAGGATAAAATGCATTAAATCCGTTTATCCCGCCAAAAAAGAGCTCGCCCGATGCGCTTCTGAAATACGCTCCGATATTGAACTCGTTACTTTGAAGTCCGTCTTTTTCAAGGTAGTTTATAAATTTCTGACGGTTCAGCACAAAGCGGGAAAGTCCGTGGTTGGTGCTCATCCAAAGGTTACCCGCCTCATCACCCAGCACACCGTATATCACGTTATTAGGCAATCCGTCGCGTTCGGTATAACGGCGAAGCGTTTTGCCCGATTCGGGATCGAAACAAATAAGTCCGCTGCCATAGGTTCCGATCCAAAACAAGCCGTTTTTTTCTTGCCAAATGCTGGTTACCAGCAGATCCGCATCTTCGTCGCTGTGTCGCAGGGCATCGAGATAAGGATAAAATTTCAACGTTTTTTTTCCGGCTTTCGATTCTACATTTACCCTCGCTATTCCTTCTCCGTCGCAGGCAATCCACATTCGTCCTTTGTGATCGCGAAATATGTTACGGGCAATGTTAGCGGGCAGACTGTTCGGATCGGAAGGATTGTGGCGGTAAAACTGCTTATCGCCGCTAAGCGGATGAAAATAGCCGAGTCCTTCGCGCGAAGCGACCCACAGGTATCCGGCCGAATCTTCGAAAATCTGATACACCCGGTTGTCGCTCGATTCGGTAAGGTCGTTCCTGTATGCTTCCGGAATAAAACGTGCCGTTTTAAGATCGGACGAAAGCTGCACCCTGAAAAGTCCATCTACCGCACCGGCCCAAAGAATACCCCGCGAATCGATGTACACCGACTGTATGCTGTTGTTGTTGAGGCTATTCAGGTTATTGGCTTTGTGGTTGTACCGATATACTTTGTTGTGCTTGCGATCGACGCGGTTAAGCCCCTGCCGTGTGCCGACCCAAAGTACCTGCTGCGCATCTTCGTAGATACACCATACGTTCTTATCGTTGAGGCTATGCACCGGATTGTCGATCTGAAAGGTAAAATGCTCGAACACCTGCTTGAGCGGATCAAAAAAGCTAAGTCCGTTATTGGTGCCCGCCCATATAGAACGGCCGCGATCTTCAAAAAGACAGAATACGTGGTTATCGCTCAGGCTGTATGTGACAAACTCGCTGTGCGCATAATTGACAAAACGAATTTTTTCGGCATTAAGATCGGCCAGGTAAATGCCATTTCCGGTGGTGCCTACTACCAGCAAGTTTCCAGAGGTTACATATACGGATCGTACGGCGCTTCCGGCAAAAGGAAAAAAATGAGCGGCAGTGTATTGGCCTGTAACCTCAGGCGTAACGGGATTTTTATCGAGCTTAAGCCCCAACAGTCCGCGTGCAATACCCACCCATAATATGCCCTGGTTATCTTCGGTTATACACCACACCGCACTGGTGGCAAAAGCCATTTCAAAGCGATCGGTAGTGTTATTATAAACAAACAATCCGTTAGCGGCCGAGCCGGCGTACAGATTCCCGCTTTTATCCACATAAAGGACCTGCACATTTTGAGAGGGCATTCCCTTGTCGAGATAAGGAAATACTTCGCCGCTGAGCTGATCGAAACGACAGAGCCCTCCGTTTTGCGTAGCTATCCAAAAATTACCCGCCGAATCTTCGGCTATGTCGTTAATGATGCGGTACGATTCGGAAAAAGGATAACGGGTAAAGGATCCGATTTTGGGATCAAAACGATTGAGTCCACCACCATTTGTCCCCACCCAGATAGCGCCCGATTTGTCTTCGTAAAGACAATTAATAAAGTTGTTGGACAGGCTTCGGTTATCCTGCGGCTCTTTTTTAAAAACCCGCACGCGATTGCCGTCGTACTGGTTGAGTCCGTCTTGCGTGGCTATCCAGATAAATCCCGTCTGATCCTGTAGAATGTCGTTGACCTGACTTTGAGATAGTCCGTTGTGAATATTAAGGTGCTGAAAACGAATTTGACGGGGCTGTGCAAAAAGGCAGATGCCTGTAAAATAAGCACAGAGAAAAAACAGTACGGGTAATTTTTTCATGGCATTTCGCTCCCCTGAGCCAAAGTTATAAAAAACACCGGTGTAAGAAACGACCGGTCACTCCCCCCCTCTCTTAACGCACACACCCGGCAGTAACCGGGTGCGTGACAACTATTTTAAAAAATCGTTTTCCTGTCTTCAGGCTTCCTCTACCGCTTCGGTAGTTCCTTTGTCTTCGGTACCGGGGTTCTCGGTTTTGGAACGCAGGTAACCGGGTAGCTGCATACCGGCCATGTTAAACATTTCTTCGAGCGGCGGTACTGATTTGTAGAGCCCCGACACGAAATTGGCGGTAGAGTTTTTCCCGTTTTCTCCGTTGCCACCATCCCACACGGTCACTTTATCGATACGGATGTTCTTAATGGCTTCGGCCTGTGTTTTCACGAGCTCGGGCAACTTATCGGCGATCATAATCATCACCGCATCGCGCGAGTTGTCGCCGGCTGCTTTCACGAGTTTTTCAAAACCTTCGGCCTGCTTGCTCAGTACTTCGTAGATACCTCTTGCTTCGGCATCCATTTTGAGGAAAATCGCATCGGCTTCCCCTTTGGCGTGTATGCGTTTGCGTTCGGCCTCGGCGGCGGCTTCAATTTCAACCTTTTGTCTTTCAATTTCGGCCGGTACAATGATGTCGGCTGCACGCGATGCTTTGTCTCTTTGGGCACGTACAAGCTCCGCTTCCTGCTCGGCCTGATACGATTCTTCGAGGGCTTTCGCCTGTTTCACTTTTTCGGCGGCGATGGCTTTGCGCAGCGCTTCGGCTTCCGCTTCACGACGAAGTGCCTCCGAACGGGCTATGTCGATACGGGCAAGGTTTTCTCCTTCTACGGCTTTGGCATTGGCTTCCGACACGCGGATCCTTTCGGTCGAAAGGGCATCGGCTTCACCCATTTTGGCACGGGCATCGGCATTGGCTATTTCTACGCGCTGTTCCTGATCGGCATTGGCTTCACCAATCTTGGCCCTGGAGTTGGCTTCGGCCACACGCACACGCTGTTCCTGTACAGCATTGGCTTCACCGATAGAACCGTCGCGGTTTTTTTCGGCTACGCTGCTGCGTGCATCGTTGATGGCTTTAGCGGCCGCTTCTTTACCGAGTGCTTCAATGTAGCCCGACTCGTCTTTGATGTCGGTTACGTTTACGTTGATCAGCTTGAGACCGATTTTTTTGAGCTCGGCTTCTACGTTGGCCGATACGTTGGTCAGAAATTTATCGCGATTGTTGTTGATCTCCTCGATATCCATCGTGGCGATGACCAAACGAAGCTGACCGAAAATAATGTTCTGCGCCAAATCATATACGTTTTTATGATCAAGCCCTAACAAACGTTCGGCCGCATTTTCCATGATACCGGGCTCGGTAGAGATACCCACGGTAAAACGGGAAGGCACATCGACCCGGATATTCTGCTTGCTGAGCGCATTGGTGAGGTTGGCTTCGATGGCAATGGGCCGCAGATCGAGAAAAGCGCAGTCCTGAAAAACCGGCCATACAAAAGCAGCTCCACCGTGGATACATTTGGCGGTACGACCGCCTTCCTTGTCTTTGCCGACCTTACCGTACACCACGAGGATTTGGTCGGAAGGGCAGCGCTTATAGCGCTTGAGCAATTGGAAAAAAATCGCCACGAGGAAAAGGACCGCGATGGCAATGGCAATAAGAATAAATTGTGCGTTTTCGAAATTCATGCAGGTAGTGTTGAAAAAGTTAGGAGGTTAATTTTTCGACTAATAGGAGTTGATCGTTTATTAATGATTTGACACGCACCACCTGACCGAAAAGAAGCTCTTCGGACTCGTCGGTCAATGCGTCGATTTCGCGCAGGGTACCCTGAACCTTGATTTGAACCTTACCCACGCTGCTACGCGCAGGGCCTATACGGAGGTACACCTCTCCCACTCCGCCAATGGCGTTGGTAAGCCTGAGGGTACCGGTTTGCGTCATACGGCTCATCATGTAAAAAAGCCCCGCCATGGCAAACATCATGGCAAGACCGCAAACCACCGAAATCACAATGGTAAGGGTAGTGCTCAGCCCGGAGTGCAGGCAAGCTATTCCGCTCCATGAAAACACGGTGAAAAACCCAACGAGGTTGCGGAAAGTAAAAAAGTGAAAAGCACCTTCGTCAAAATCAATATCGGTCGCGTCTTCCGCATCGCCGCCAAGAAAAGTAAACACGATAATAATGACAAACAGGAGGGTGGACAACGCTGCGATGCCCCAGTAAACCTGCTCGAAATTGCTCAGACTATTCCACCATTCTGCCATTTTACCTCAAAATTTGGGAACTAAAGATACGAATTAGTTTGAGGATTCCGCGTGATTTTCAGCGGTTAAAATTATCTTTTTCCCCGGAAGAGGCGCTAAACCACGCTGTAAGCCCTTTCTTCAATTATCGCGTCTTTTTGGGTCGGATAAACGTTTTGATACCCGGCCATACATAGCCTGTAAATTTAAAGGCTTTGAATCGTGTGAATGAGGGTGTTACTGAGGTCGAAAAGGAATACGCGCACCTCCCCATTCGACCAGTGTAAATCCTGTTCGGGCGGGTTCGGGTTCAAACTGCTGCGGAACTATCAGGGTCATTTCTTCTTCCTCTTGCAGGGCTCTCCAGCACATAAAAATTCGTATTTCCCGATCAGGTTCCGGCACGACTTCGAGTCTCGCTATCTGCCGGTATTCCTTCTTTTCAAGAAAATGAAGATAAACCCTTTGGGAACTGATTAACTGCGGCACCCAATAGGTAATAAAGTCTTGTTTCTCAAAAGAATTTAAGCCCATTATCGTAAGTACAGAATCTAAAAAATAAGGCACCTGCTCCTTTTTCACCACGTTGCCCCGGGCATATACTTTTTCACTTAAATCGACCGGAGAAGCCCCCTCCCAAAAAAGGTAACGATACGCTTTATCATGCTGGAAAAGCTCTCCATTCGGATTTGCGTTGACTTTCCAGCCGTTCTCATAAGAAGGCCAGGTAAATCCAAGCTGTCCGTCGAAATGTAATTTTACCTCTATTTCGGTGGGCGTTTCGGGATACAGATAAATGACCGGCTTGTCGTATTCGAAGTGTATCTCGGGCAACACAAAAGTTTTAGATACAAAATGAATTTCTGCGGCGTAATGCTTCCCTTCTGCAATAACCAGCGAGTCGATTCGCACAGAATTAAACCAGCGCGTCTCTATCCGAAGGGTATGAACGCCGGGATCGAAACGACAGTACATTACGCCCTGTTGTACATCTGCCTGTTCCTGTAGCACATCATCCAAAAATACGCTGCAGTTCTCGGAATTGACAGGTGTTTTATCCGGACTGAAAAAACGGAAAGAAAAATTACCGGAGGTATCGGCTCCATCCCGATCCGATATGGAAAGCTTAAAGACTTCCTCTCTTTTATCCTGCGAAAAGGCAAAATGAGTCGCGCAAAAAAGAAGAAGAAATAGTGTTAACGATTTTGTAGATACCTGCCTTTTCATATTCAGTTATTTTTTCTCCGTCTGTACAATCCACCAATGGTTACCGAAGGGATCTTCAAATCCACCCGAATAGCCATAGTCTTTATTTTCAGGAGCCTGCAGGCTACGCGCTCCCTGACGAAGCGCCTCCTCGTACACCTTGTCCACATTTTTAACGTAGATAAACATTCCCGCTGTTTTTTCGCCCCAGCTTTCGCCTGCCTCGGCAAACATAATGACGGCATTATGAATTTTCAGTTCCCCGTGCATAATACCGCGCCCTTCGGCTCCGGGTACAATCAATTGCTCAGTAGCGCCAAAAACGGTTTTAAGAAAACGGGAGAATGCTTCTGCTTCTTTAAGAATCAGATAAGGCATTACCGGCAGATAGTGCTCAGGAATTTTCATCGTTCAGTAGTTAAAGCGCATACGGTTTCTTAAAGTTAAGCCTATTCTTCACGATTTACCCAAAGGTTCGATCGCTTTATTGCGGCACCGTGCTGTAACTGTCTGCGCAACCTAAGCGTGACGAACACCGAAAGCACAAGCGTAAAAAAACGGGGCAGGTTGGCTTCAATTGCCCCGACCTCTTGCGAACCCATACTAAAAAATTCCCAGTAGAAATTCATCAGCAGGTGGATAAAAATAAGCAGCCAAAGGTTTTTTTTCCATTCGGCAAAAAGCCAGGCTAACCATACGGCTCCCACAGTCGTCAGGGCAAACGCTGAAAAGTTTTGGGCCTGATACAACTCTCCGGCACCAAACAAAAGCGCATTGGCCAGCGCCGCAGGAATAAACCCCCAACCGGCATGGTAAAACAACTGCCCGAAAATAAAGGCACGAAAAAACACCTCTTCCCCAAAGGCCGCCTTAGTGGCTGAAATCCATAAGTCGCTCGTGGCCTTTCCGGAATCGAGTGCCTCGCTCATGAGCAGATAACCCAGCCCCATGGGCAGGGTAAGTACCAGCGCATAAAAAATTCCACGGAAAAAACCCTTAGCCAAACCCAGCTCAAAAGGCAGACGCGAAACGCCATGAAAAAGCGAGAGGATAAGCAGTACAGGCAGCAGGTACCAAAGCACCTGTCCCCAGTGGTGCTGCATCGCATAGGTATGCCACTCGGCTATTTTAGAACCTTCGAAAATAAAGCTTACCGAAAAAGCAGTAAACAATACGGCGAAGCTGAGCAGAAAACGGCGTTTGGACAGGGACATAAGAAATGTAAGAAAGCCGGAAGCTACAAAACTTCGGGTAATTGGCCGATCGAATTACGATTTTTTAAACCAGCCCGCAATACGTTGCCACAAAGAAGGGGTCTGTGCGCCCTCACGAATAACTGCCGACACGCGATCGAGCTCCTGCGGCGAAGCCACTTCGGTTTTTTGTCCCGATTCGGACACGGTAATCAGCGGATAAGAATAATGCGCGTTATCGTTAAGCGTCACTTCCTTCCGAAGAACACGACCCAGCCCTTGCATAAAAAGGAGCAATTCATCGAGCTCAGCCTGCGATTTTACTGCGCCCGACTCAAGCTCAAAAACCATGTAATCGGTATTGTCCAAATCGGCTGTGAGGATGCTATTTCCCAACTGTATTTCTACTCCTGCATACTCTTCACCTTCACGCATCAGCCGCATCACTTCTTCCCGATCGATTTTAGGTAGTGCCTCGGCCTCTTCATCGGGTCCGTTGTATTCGAGCTTATAAGTTTTATTAAGCCAATCGATTAGCTGTTCCCAATCCGACACCGAGGGATCTTCTGCGGGTGAAACGGAAAGTTCGGATGTTTCTTCAGCGAACATCCACCGGAGTGCGGTAAACTGTACAATCGCAGTCATAAAAAAAGCGGTATTTATTTTTGTGCTACGCCGTAGGCAATGTATTTCCAGCGTGCAGGAGCAATGTGATTAAACAGCAGCTTATCGGCCGAAGCCAGCAATTTGCGTTGCCCCTCACTCCTTCCGAAAGTAGCCGACACACCTGTGGTTTTGATTTCGAACGAAGAGAAGGGCGACAGGAAGTCGTGTAGCTCAGGCAGGTTCACATAGCGCCAGGAATCGCCCCAGTTCACAAAGCGCTTGCGCAGTTGGCGGTGCAACGGTGATGCGCTCAGGTTTTCGGCAAACAAAAGCTTACCGCCGGGTTTGAGCGCTTTATAGATTTCACGAAATACCTGCTGCTGCTTGTCGATAGCTCCGTTGCGACCCACGCCACCAATAACCGATTTGAACACTATCAGATCAAAAAAATCGCTGTACGGAATATGGGTTGCATCAATATTGCGGTAGCTCACCAGGTGCTGTACATTGTAGTTACGGTGAAGCGCCGCCGCACGGGTTTCGGCATCTTCCAAATCGGAGCATACCGTTTGTTTCCCTTTCAAGGCCAGCCAAAGCGAAAGTCCGCCTTCGCGCCCCCCCAGCTCAAGGCACTGCTGCACGGTATTCCAGTTTACCTGTTTTTCCCAATAAGGTAAAATACAAGACCAGGATTTGATATCCCAACGGATAATGTCATGTAAAGGTAAGGGTTGGGCGTGCATCAGCCTGTCCGGATTAGGGTTTCAAAAAAAGCGGGATTCGTCTCTGACCTGCAACTCCATTCTCAGGACTTTGCCGAAAATTATTCTTTCTCATAGCGGCGTTAGGTATAACGTTCTAACACCGAAGCTAGCTCATTTGCACGCATTATACCCGTGTGCCGCCATTTTATTTCACCCTCATGAAAAACCAACTGTGTGGGTATGGCGACTACCCCATAGGTATAAACCAACGGTTCTGTATCCACATTACTCCTGTATATCACTACCGTTTCGCCCATTATCATTTTAAGCTCTTCGAGCACCGAAGCCATCGTTTTACAGGGGCCACACCAGTCGGCATAAAAATCGACCAGCACGAGCTTGTTCTCTTCTATAATTTCAGAAAAAGAGCTCATGACTGGGGTTTTCTTCGTTTACCGGGTACAAACAGGCTACCCAGCAAGGCACCCATTAAAGTGCCGTACAGGCTGCTGCGCCACGGACTGGAGGTAATCGAACAGGAACCGTCGCAACCGTAAAATCGGTAATAAAGGTACCCTGCTAAAGCACCTACAACTGCACCTGAGACCGCAAAAAGCACACTTTTTTTCACCCTCTAAAGTTAAGACTTTCGGGCAAATTTTCAAGAAAAGAATAGCGGCCTCGTTTTACGTTAAAAGCCTCGAAGCCATTCTGCTTACAGAATGTGAACGAGAAGCCTTTTCTGCCCGATATTATTGACTTCGTCGTAAGCCTGAAGCAGAAATACAGCCTCGCCTTTTACCGCATAAACGGGAATGGTATAGGAGGTTTGCAGGGTAAATGAGGTGTGGGGTGAAGAATGAAAAAAGAATTGCTGTACCTGAAAGGTAGTTTGGGCCGCATCGGTATAAGACAATTCAAAGCGTCCGTTTTTCAAGGAATGATTGTCGGTAATCAATCCTTCGAGCAGTAGCGCATTACCCGCTTCGACAGCAAGCGTTTCGGCCGAAGGTGTAGTAAGGCTTATCACAGGAGGCTCGGTATCTTCAGGATTCGTCAGCACTACGTTAAATTCGACAAATTCGGCTTCGTTGCCCAACACATCGAGCAACCTGAGCATAAAATGGTAATTACCCGCCGCCGCATCTTCAGGAATAACAAGCGTTTCGGTCACCGTCTGCGCATTTCCCGAAAGGGGAACTATCCGCAGCACCGACCAGGGTATGCTCCGCGATTTGTGCGAATGACAATCGAAATTATTATGTACATCGAGCTTGTATTGCGCCAAAGCGTTAACCCCTTCGAAACGAAACGTTAACCGTAAAGTATCGCCGGTATTGAGATGAAGCACATTGCTGAAAGAGGCTCCGCAAAGCGTGGTAGTTTGCACCGGCACCGACTGCGAAAGAAGGGTAATCACCGGAGCCGTATTCGCGCTGGTATCGGGCAGTGTGTTTTTCTCTTCACAAGCCAGCCATACTGACGAAATCAGCAAAAGCAACATACCTGCACGAAGGCGTTTGGAGAATGCGTATCGAAGCTTCATCTGTATAATATTTAGGTAAAAAGAAAGAGAGAGAAAGCTTGTTCTTCCCCTCTCTTTCTCTGTATTTACAATCCTTTGAGGATGCGTGTAGCCAATGCCGCTTTTCCGGAACGAATTACTACGTTGTAGTACCCTGCCTCAAGTGATCCGATACCGATAGTCTCGAGGTGTGTTCCCGCCGAAAGGGATCCTTTAGACGTACGGTACACGATTCGTCCACTCATGTCCATTATTTCGATGCTGATCTGATCGGGGGCATCGAGCGAAAAAGGAATATAAATCTGATCTACCGCCGGATTGGGATAAGGTGCCGAAAGTGTAAGTCCATGCGCAAAAACCGAAGAAATGCCCACATGGTCGAGCTCCACAATCGGGTAAATGGCAAGGTGCGTAGCTACCGGCGTAAAGTTTTGCGAATAAAAATCTTTCCACACGACCGAAGAGTGGCTATGCTCCTGAATCACGTTGCGCCCGAAATTGGCCAAATCGGCAGCATCGCGGCTACCGTCGGGGGCATAGAGCAAACCGATAGTATCGCCTTCGTGTCCGCCGTGCGCGTAGTCACCGAGGTCGAACGACACAAAAAAGCTGTCTTCGGCATGAGCTTCGTGGTGAAAAAGCACTACCGTAGCACCGCCGCTCAGATCGAGATCTTCGAAATCGGCATGACCGTGCTCCAGCTCCGTGCCGGGCAGTCCGTTAGTTCCTACCTCAAACACCCTGAAGAACGCTTCGTTGTGCCCATTGGTATAGGTGCCGGTGAGGTGCGCAACCACACCGATCACGTGCGTGTGGCCCGATACATAATATTTCTCGGCAAACTGCTGCTGGTATTTGTAGTTATGTCCGAGGTAATACCCCCATTGCGAGGGTGCGGTGTACTGATCGGTATCGAGCGGCAAACCGGATGCGTGGTTTTTCAGCGTATCATGCTGCGCCTGCGCGTCAATACCTGCACAAACGGAAAAAAGCAGAAGGAAAATTTTTTTCATGAGAAATGGAATTAAGGAAAAAAAATTGTTTTTTCTGTTGCAACAGTGTTGCAATAATACGACGGATGAATCAAAAAATGCAACATTATTGCAAAATAATTTTCGGCACTTTGCTTTATGGTATATAACTAATTATTTAACAACCTGTTAGATTGATAGAGAAACGGAAGAATGATGCTAAAGTCTCGGTTAGGGTGACCCGTAATAATGTGTAAATTTGTTTTATGCACTCTTTAACGGAAGAAAATTACCTGAAAGCGCTTTTTAACCTGGCCAACGAAAAAGGCGAGGTCAGCGTGAATGATCTGAGCAGGCATCTGGAGATAAAGATGCCTACGGTAAACAGTATGATGAAAAAGCTGGCCGAAAAAAAGCTGGTGCATTACGAAAGCTACAAACCACTAAAGCTCAGCGAAAAAGGCAAAAAGGCGGCGGCGCTGATCATCCGAAAACATCGGCTTACGGAGATGTTTCTCGTCGAAAAAATGGGCTTCGGCTGGGAGCAGGTGCACGAAATCGCCGAACAAATCGAGCATATTCATTCGCCCGAATTTTTTGAAAAAATGGACGAGCTGCTGGCTTATCCGAAAATTGATCCGCATGGCTCCCCTATTCCCGATAAGGAAGGGCGTATCGAATGGGTAAGCTATACAAAGCTGAGCGAATGCCAGGCCGGACAAGAGGTAAAGCTGGCGGCGGTCACGCATTCGTCGGAAGAGTTTCTCAAATTCCTTAACAGCCGGGAGCTGCGCCTGGGCCTAAAGCTGAAAATAAAGTCGGTCGAAACTTTCGACGGCAGCATGATCGTGAATTACGGTCGAAAAACTTCGGAAACGCTGAGTAAAATGGTCTGTGATCGCCTGTTGGTGTCCACCTTGTAATAGTTTGCACTTCAGATTTCCAAACTGGGAATAAATTCTACAACTTGTCCGGATATTTGTTTATTTGCAAGTTTAACAGACTGATTAGCCCTTTTTTATTATTTTGTTGAACTTGTTTTTGGAATGTCTTTAGCGCCTCAAAAATCAAAAAATAGTTTTCCGCCTCACCTAATCAAGTATAGCTACTGCCTTACAGTCGGCTTGCTGATCGTGACCTCTTTCTTGTTATTCGCCCCGGTTTTTTACGCGCGGTTTTCGTCCGACAGCGCCATACACGTGCTGATGGCACATTACTTTAAATTTCCCGACGACCTTTATTTTTGGGGACAAGACAGGCTCGGCAGCCTGGTGCCTATGGTGGCATCGTTGCCGGTAAAATGGTTCGGCGCTTCTGCAATATGGAGCATTTCGATCGTACACTACCTTTTCCTGACAGCCGGTTTTTGGCTGATCAGCACATTTATCGGTCGTACACTTCCAAAACTTTTGCTCTGTGTACTTTGGTTTTTCCCGCTTCAGGCTTTTGATTTTCATCTGCAAATAAGCCATCCCTACGCACCTCAGCTTTTTCTACTGGGATTATCGCTGTTCTTATGGAATAAAATAAGAAAACCGGGTATTTCGTTGCGCAGGCATAACGCATTACTCTTTTTTTCGACGCTGAGCTTTATGCTGTCGGTATGGATAAGCGATCTGGGTCTTTTTATTCTTCCGCTGTTCCTTATCGTGTTATTCCGCGCTTATATCCGCACAAGTCTGAAAGAAGAGGAAATAACGGTGCAGATCGATAAAAAACGCTTGTCGGCCGGTTTATGGCCCTTTTTGGCAGCGCTTATTAGCGGTTATCTTTTTCTGTCTTTCGCCAAAAGCCATGCCGAAATGCATCCTATTTCGTACGACACCATATTCTCGCCTGTATCGCATATACAGTCGGGCTTTTCGACGGTTGTGGACAGCATCAAAAGAACCTTTCTTTTCACTGTCCGAAATGTGCTGATTTCCTTCCATTCGGTGTTTATTGCGTTGCTACTGCTGCTGTTTGGATATGCGGCCTGGAAACGCGCTTATAACCCTGCTTCAAGAACGCTGTGGCTTTTTTTCTTCGGCGCAAGTGTGCTCACATTCTTAGCGGTTACCGCTTCTTACTGGGTAGAGCTCAACGACTATCACAGCCGCTATTATACGTTTAGCTATTTTCTTCTGCTTATCACCTTGTGCCTGGGCACCGATCGGTTGCGCTCAGGCATCCTTTACCGAATGGCGGCCGGATTGCTGCTCTGTGTAACACTGTCTGCCAGTGTAAACGCCCTTATTCAGCGCAATGAAAAGTATCACCCACTGGTAAACCTTTCGGCCACCGAAATCAAAGAAATAAGTCTGGAACTGGGCAACTGCGGACTACTTGGCGATTATTGGATGTCGTACAACTTAGCCGCCGTTTATCCCGACCGAATCAAAGCCATTACCTGGGATACGGAAGCGCCACGGGGCCGGCGTATGGTAAGCTCGGTGATGCAACAGGATACGCTGTACCTTGTAGGCAATCATTGGCTCGACTCTTTTGCCGATAACCGTATCGAACACGGCTATTTTCTTGCCCGGGCAGGCGACCCGTTTACCCTGCGCGGCCTTCAGTTGTGCCGGTATAAGGTTATCGACAGCCTTGAATTACCCTTGTCGTGGTTCCAGCTCAGGCATTCGCAACTGAGTACGATTCCGGAATTAAATGGACAAGAGGCACTTATCAAAAATGACTCGGTAAAGCCGGTTAACGATTTTCTTTTTTTCGGACCCTTTATCGGACTTCGAAAAGGTCAGTACCGGGTTAATTTTGAAACCGGCTTACTTGATGCCGACGACACAGAAACTTTTCTTTCCATAGATGTAGTTAACAATTACGGCGCTCAGGTGCTGGGGAAAAAAGAATTTACACTCGCTCCCGGCCAGCATTTACGTAAAAAAGCGGCATTCACTTTTTTGCTAAAAGATACTTATACAGGGCCTTTAGAAATACGGCTGTTTTTAAAAGGTAAAGCACGCGCTTACTTAAAAAACATAAGCATAAAGCGATTATAAGATCCTTTTGCTGTATCTTCTTTTTCCATTCTTATGGCTTTCTTTTTTTAAAAAATAAGCTGAAAATTTGTAGGCGCATCACTACATTTGTAAGCTGTAGCCCGATGAGAAGTTGCGCGCGATACGGTTTATGGCACAAACTAAGCGCAGTCTAAAAAGAATCGGATGCGATCTGCTCCACCCTACAAGGACGAAGCTTTTTAATTGGTAATTTAAGTGCTTAGCGTTCATTTTATAGCGCTTTTAAAAAACAGTTTATTCCTAAAAAATCGATAGCTGATGAAAAAAAATAAAAAACAATTGTCGGCCGAAGAAAAAAAAGAGCTGCTCGGCACGCTGAAAACACGTTTTGAGAAACACAAATCCCGTCACAAAGGAATAGAATGGGAAGATGTGCAAACGCGTTTGGAAGCCCAGCCCGAAAAGCTTTGGTCGCTGCGGGAAATGGAACTCACCGAAGGCGAACCGGATGTGATAGGTAGTGATAAAAAATCGGGCGAACTGCTGTTCTGTGATTGTGCTCCCGAAAGTCCGAAAGGGCGCCGAAGCCTCTGTTACGACCCGGAAGCGCTCGAATCGCGAAAGGAACATAAACCCCGGCACAGCGCAGAGGGCATAGCCGCCGAAATGGGAATAGCGCTGCTGTCGGAAAAAGAATACCGGGAACTGCAAACACTGGGTAAATTCGACACCAAAACTTCGAGCTGGATAAAAACACCTGACGACATACGAAAAGCCGGTGGTGCTATTTTTGGTGACTGGCGCTACGGCCATGTGTTTATCTATCACAACGGCGCCGAATCGTACTATGCCGCCCGAGGATTTAGAGGCTTGTTACGCGTATAAATTCTTCCCTCCACTCAAGCGTGCAAATGAAACAAAAAATTTATCAGATAGATGCCTTTGCCGAACAGGTTTTTTCGGGAAATCCGGCAGCCGTTTGTCCGCTCGAAAAATGGCCTGACGATGATCTGCTGCAAAAAATAGCCGCAGAAAATAACCTCGCCGAAACGGCATTTTATGTAAAAGACGGCGAGCACTATACCTTGCGTTGGTTCACCCCTACGGTTGAAGTCGATCTCTGCGGACACGCAACTTTGGCTGCGGCTTACGTGCTCTTCAACCACGAAAATTATGAAGGCGACCGCATTCAATTCTACTCTCCCCGAAGCGGTGTGCTTAGCGTTACAAAAAAAGGCGAATGGCTAACCCTCAATTTCCCAACCGATATACTTATCCCGATCGAACTGTCGGAAGATCTCGCCTCCTGTTTCGATATTCGTCCGCAACTGGCGCTAAAAGGCAAAACCGACTATATGCTCGTGTTTGCTCGGGAAGCGGAAATCAAGGATCTGCGTCCTGCGCTCGATAAAATAGCCCGACTGAATTGCCGGGGAGTTATCGTCACCGCCCGGGGCGAAAACGTTGATTTTGTATCCCGTTTTTTCGCCCCGCAATCGGGCATTAATGAAGATCCCGTAACCGGTTCGGCGCACACCAGCTTAACGCCCTACTGGGCGCAGCAATTGGGTAAAACGGAACTTACGGCCGTACAGCTTTCGGCACGTACAGGCCATCTGCAATGCCGCTACCTGAACGACAGGGTAGAGCTCAGCGGAAAGGGGAAGCTTTATCTGATTGGGGAAATTTATGTGCGCTGATAGTTGACCAAAGCCCTAATACCTTTCCTGAAACGAAACGGTTCAAAGGCTTCAGTTATGACACATTTAGAACCCTAGCCCAAAACCCAGCCCCAGCACATTGTTATGGCCTTGATTGACACTAATAAGATACGATGCTCTGAGGTAATAAGAACGTTGCAGTACCTCAAACCGAATACCCCCGCCCAACACAGGCCCATAAGCTTGGTTAGTGAACCCTCCAAAAGGCCCCTCACCGGCCAAAAGATTATATCCGAAACCAAGACCTAAAAATCCACCGAAACCGGCATCGCTGTCTTCACTGGAAGCATGACCGAGATTCAACTCTGCCATGGCCGGGAGATCCAACACCAAAGAACCACCCGATCTGCTGTTCATCGAAAAGCCCAACGAAGCATGAGTACCAATCGAAAAGGTCATCTCATCCGAAATCTGGAGCAGATTATAACGCGGAGAATAGGTTCCCGCAGCGCCTGTAGCATTCGTGGCACTAAAGAAGGACAATCCCGCAGACTGCGAAAAAGATCCCTGTGCCGAAGCCCCGGTCGCAACCATACCGGCAAATAAAAAAAGTAAAACCAGTTTTTTCATCACACCATTTTTTAAAACAACAAATACTGAATTTTTTCAGATACGAAATAAATATAAAAAGGTATTTAAATAGTTTCCGGTGATTGATCAAAAAACAGATCAGAATAGATTTACATGAAGAATCCTTTAATAGCGAGGGTTTCATGACTATCTACACTGCGTCGGAATAAGGAAAAAACGAATGAAAAGAGAATCGGGAAGCGGGAATAAGATGGCTTCGTTTGGGAAAACAGCGCTAAGCGAATAGCTTATTTAGAGAGCAGAGTAAACAGGATGGCCAAAATGGCCGGAAGTCCCTGCACAAAAAATATTTTCCGCGATGCGGTTATGGCGCCGAAAATACCGGCTACCGCCACACAAGCTAAAAAAAACAAACGGACATTAAAGCTCCAATCGGGATCTGAAATAAGGAAAGACCATACAAGGCCGGCCACCAAAAATCCGTTATATAATCCCTGATTGGCAGCAAGGCCTTTGGTAGGCTTAAACAATTCGGCCGGCAAGGATTTTCCAAACGTTTTCTTCCCTGCCGTTTCCCAGGCACACATTTCCATCCACACTATATATATGTGTTCGAGGGCTACCAATGCCGTCAGAATAAGTGCTATTGTCTGTATCATCTGTTCGGAACTTTAAGGATAATACCTGAACCTATTGCGATGCTGCGAAACCGGAGCTTTATTTCAGGATAGCCTCACTAAATTAACTATAACAAACCGAATAACAACGCCTTATTGGAAAAACAAAAATCCCCGCCAAATGGCAGGGACAAAAAAAGAAGTGGAGAATATCGGAGTCGAACCGATGACCTCTTTCCCGAAAGCATTCGGGACAAGCAAGCG